>CAWIKX010000028.1:0-68775 GCA_963836695.1 uncultured Alphaproteobacteria bacterium | reverse complement strand
GCCTCAATTTGGTAAGCTTTACGCATGGATCGTGAAGGCGGACAAAACGTTGCTTTGCCGGACATCGAGCCGGTCCGCGAGGCAGCCGCGATTGCTGCGGAGCCAGGAGCGCGCTCGAAGCGCGTCCGTCGACCGTCCTCGTTACAGGCGCGAGTGGCTTTCTCGGCTCCGCGATTGCCGCGGCGCTTAGAGCCCGCGGCGATGACGTCCGCGTGCTGGTGCGTGCATCGAGCCCTCGCGCCAATCTCAATCCCGCCGACACCCTGTGCGAAGGCGACCTCCGCGATCGCGCCTCGTTGGCGCAGGCGCTGAAAGGTGTCCGATTCCTCTTTCACGCGGCGGCGGATTACCGGCTCTGGGCACGAAACCCGGAAGAGATCAGCCGCAACAATGTCGAGGGAACACGGCTCGTCATGGAGGAGGCGCTGAGAGCCGGCGTCGAGCGCATCGTCTACACCAGCAGCGTGGCGACCTTGAAGCTTGCCGACGGCGCCGCCTCGACGGAGGATCAGCCTCTCGCCGAAGGCGAGGGAATCGGGGCGTACAAGCGCAGCAAGGTCGCAGCCGAACGTCTCGTCGAGGGCATGGTCCGGCGCGACGGGCTGCCGGCGGTGATCGTCAACCCCTCGACGCCAATTGGTCCGCGCGACGTGCGGCCGACTCCGACCGGCCGCATCATTGTCGAGGCGGCGGCCGGCCGGATGCCGGGCTTCGTGGACACGGGGCTCAACCTCGCGCATGTCGACGATGTCGCGGCCGGCCATGTCGCCGCCCTCGACTGCGGCAAAATTGGCGAGCGCTATATCCTTGGCGGCGACAATGTCCTTCTCGCCGACATGCTGGCCGATATCGCCCGTATTGTCGGACGGCGGCCTCCCAAACTGAAACTGCCGCGAACCATGCTCTACCCACTCGCCTATGGAGCGGAGCTGGTGGCGAGCCTCCGCGGCGTCGAGCCCTTCATCACCATGGACGGCTTGCGGATGGCGGGCCATCACATGTTCTTCAACGATTCCAAGGCGCGGCGCGAGCTTGGCTATTCTTCAAGGCCCTATCACGAAGGCCTTACCGATGCGATCGCCTGGTTTCGCAGCCACGGCTATTTCAAATGATCGTCATCGCCGGCTCCCTCATTCCGCTGGCCATATGGGCCTATCTTCTGTTCGGCAGGGGATGGTTTTGGCTGTGCAGCGAGCGCGACGATTCAGCGGCCGCGACGAATGGCGTTGCGCGAACGCAGGAGCCGGACGCTTGGCCTAGCATTGTCGCGATCATTCCGGCTCGCGACGAGGCCGACACCATCGCTCGAAGCGTCGGCTCACTCCTTCGTCAGGATTATTCCGGCCAGCTCTCCGTGATGGTGGTCGACGACCAGAGCACGGATGGCACAGCTGCTGTCGCGTCCGCGGCGGCGAGCTCCGCTAACGCGGTCAACCGGCTCACAGTTGTCATAGGAAACGGGCCGCCTTCGGGTTGGACCGGCAAACTGGCGGCGATGCGTCAGGGCCTGGCCGAGGTAGAGGTCGGCGCGACCAGGCCTGAATTCGTCCTGTTCACCGACGCCGACATCGCCTATGCGCCACAGGTGCTTTCTCGTCTCGTCGTAATCGCTCGCAGGAAGAGCAGCGTGCTCACGTCGCTGATGGTCAAGCTGCGCTGCAAGAGCGCCGCGGAGCGCTGGCTCGCGCCGGCTTTCGTGTTCTTCTTTCAGATGCTCTATCCCTTCGCCTGGGTCAACGATGCTCGGCGCGCCACGGCTGCGGCGGCTGGCGGGTGCATGCTCGTGCGGCGCGAGGCGCTTCACAGGGCAGGTGGTCTCGATGCTGTGCGGAACGCCTTGATCGACGATTGCGCTTTGGGCGCGCTCATGAAAGGGCAGGGGCCGATCTGGGTTGGGCTGACCGAAAGCGTCGATAGTTTGCGCGGCTATCGGACTTTCGCTGATTTCGGCCGGATGGTGGCGCGCTCCGCCTATGCGGAAATGCGCTATTCGCCGCTGCGCCTCGCCGGCGCGATTGCGGGCATGGCGGTCGTCTATGTGGCGCCGCCGCTCTTCGCCATATTTGCGCGCGGTCCGGCGCAAGCGGTCGGCGCGCTCGCTTGGGCGATGATGGCGATCTCGCTCATGCCGACGCTGCGGCTCTACGGACGCCCCGTTGTCGGGGCTCTCGCCCTTCCGGCCATCGCCGTAGCCTATGTCGCCTTCACCTTCGACTCCGCGCTACAATATTGGCGGGGACGCGGCGGCTATTGGAAAGGACGCATCCAGGCGCCGATGCGAGAGACGGGCCGCGCATGACGGCGGTGAGCGAGGCCCTTTCCGGCAAGGGCCACCGTGACGAGAATTTTCCGGTCGCTTCGTGGCTGCTCAGCGAGGAGCGGCGAGGTCCGATCCTCGCCTTCTATCGTTTCGTTCGCGCCGCGGACGATGTCGCCGATCACCCGTCCTTGTCGCCAGAGACAAAGCTTAAGCTTCTCGACGATCTCGACGATGCGCTCACCGGGCGCGGGCCGTCCGATCCTCACGCCGAGCCGTTGCGCATCGCCCTGGCCGAGACCGGCTTGCACCCGAAGCACGCGCTTGATCTGCTCAAGGCCTTCCGGCTAGACGCGCGAAAGAACCGCTACTCAAATTGGTCAGAGCTGATGGATTATTGCGCCCTGTCGGCGGCGCCGGTCGGCCGCTTCGTTCTCGACGTGCATGGAGAGGATCCCTCCATGTGGCCGGCGTCCGACGCCATGTGCTCAGCGCTGCAGATCATCAATCACCTGCAGGACTGCGCTGATGATTATCGGCGCTTAAACCGTGTCTATCTGCCGTTTGACATGCTCGCGGCGCATGGAGCCTCGGTGGAGATGCTAGACGCGCCAAAGGCGTCGCCTCCTTTGCTCGGCGCGCTTCATGAGCTTGCGAGACGCACCAGCGATCTTGTGACGGTTGGGGGGGCGCTGATCCCGCAGATCAGGGATGTGCGCCTCGGCGCGGAGATCGCCGCGATCCATGCGCTCGCGCGACGTCTCGCGCGCGATCTCGAAAGCCGCGATCCGTTGAGCGAGCGCGTTCACCTCGGCAAGGCCGGTTTCGCTTGGGTCGGCGGGCTCGGCGCGGCGCGGTTCCTTGGCCTAGCAATGATGCGCGTGGGGCGCACGCGGCGGGCGAAGGTGACCGCATGAGCTCGCAGGCGGCGCCAGCGGCGCACAGTTCCTCCTTCTATGCCGCCATGCGCGTCTTGCCGGAGCGTCGGCGTGAGGCGATGTTGGCGCTGTACGACTTCTGCCGCGCCGTCGATGATATTGCGGATGACCGTGGGCCAGCGATCGCGGCTGAACGCCTGTCCGAGCTTGAGCGTTGGCGCGCCGACATTGCCGCGATGTTCATGGGCCAGGCGCCTGGCCATCTCGCCGTCCTCGACGAGGCGAGCCGCAGCTATCGTCTCAGCCAAGATGACTTCGAAGCGGTGATCGACGGCATGGCGATGGACGCCGAACGGGACATCCGCGCTCCCGACTGGGCGACGCTGGACCTTTACTGCGATCGGGTGGCCTCCGCCGTCGGTCGGCTTTCGGTGCGCATCTTTGGCTTGCCTGACGACCCCGGCGTGGCCCTCGCTCATCATCTCGGCCGCGCGCTTCAGCTCACTAACATCCTGCGCGACATCGACGAGGACGCAAGCGCGGGGCGGCTCTACCTGCCGCGCGAGGCGTTAATGGCCGCCGGGGTGACGACGGACGATCCACTATCTGCCGCCGCGGACCCAAAGCTGGCCCAGGCGTGCGTCGCGGTGGCTGAGCGCGCTCGCGAGCATTTCGATAAGGCCCATTCCATCATGGCGGCGGCGCCGCGAGCTGCGGTGAAAGCGCCACGGTTGATGGCCGTCGCCTATGGCTCCATCCTCGACAGGATGGTGAACGAAGGCTTTGCTCCGCCGCGGCGGCGCGCAAGGGCGAGCCGCCTGCGTCTGCTTGGCGCGCTGCTGCGATACGGCATCCTGTGAGCGCTGGCGTTGTCCATGTCATCGGGGCAGGCATTGCCGGCCTGAGCGCGGCCGTGCGCCTCCTCGACGGCGGGCGCAAGGTCGTCGTGCACGAGGCCGCCTCCTTTGCTGGCGGCCGTTGCCGATCCTATCTTGATCCAACGCTTGGGGTCGTCATCGACAATGGCAACCATCTACTGCTGTCAGGCAATCACGAGGCGCTGGACTATCTCGATCGAATCGGAGCGCGTGGGACGTTGCATGATCCCGGCGCTGCAGTCTTCGACTTCGCGGACTTGAAGAGCGGCGAGCGCTGGCGGCTCGATCTCAGCGAAGGCCGAATCCCCTGGTGGCTGTTCGATCGCAAGAAGCGCGTTCCAGGCGCCGCGTTTGGGGAATATCTCTCTCCGCTCGGCGTGTTCGTGAAGGGGTGGCGCGCGACTGTCGGAGAGGCGATGCGGTGTGAGGGACCGCTCTACGAGCGGCTCTGGCGCCCTCTCCTGACCTCGGCGCTCAACACCGATCCTCCGGAAAGCTCCGCCGCGCTCACGGCGGCTCTTCTGCGGGAGACTCTCGCCGCGGGGGGAAAGGCGTGCCATCCGCTCTTTGCGGCCCATGGGCTTGGCCTGAGCTTCATTGATCCGGCGCTGGCTTTTCTCGACGCGCGAGGCTTTCCTGTTCGATTCGGCGACCGCCTCCGGGCGATCCAGTTCGAGGCGAAACGCGCCGTTGCGCTCGTCTTTGATCGGACGCAGCAGGAACTTAGCACGGACAATTCTGTGATCGTCAGCGCGCCACCATGGATCGCGAAGGAACTCCTTCCGGGCCTCGCGGCGCCGGACGAATTTCGTGCCATTCTCAATGTTCATTTCCATGTCAAGCCGCCTCGCGGCCAGCCGACGATCGTCGGCGTCGTGAACGCTGAGATCGAATGGCTGTTCGCTTTCCCAGATCGGCTCTCGGTCACCATTAGCAACGCTGACCGCCTCATCGACAGACCGCGCGACGCGCTCGCGGCCGATATCTGGCGGGAGGCGGCTGTGCTCACCGGTCTCCCGCCCGATGTGCCGCCCTGGCAGATCGTCAAGGAAAAGCGCGCGACCTTCGCCGCGACCCCGGCGCAGAACGCCAAACGGCCGGATTCGCGCACGCAATGGTCGAATGTCCTGCTCGCCGGCGATTGGATACAGACGGGCCTGCCAGCCACCATCGAAGGCGCGGTGCGTTCGGGCTATAAGGCCGCTTCGATCATAACGGCATCGGGCGCTGATGCGCCGCGGCGCCGTGCCATGAGTGTTTCGACATGAACATCGCTTTCGATCAATCTCAGGTCGCGCCGTCAGCGGAGGCGCTGGAGCGTCACATCTCGCGCGCGTCGAAGGCGCTGCTCGCCCGTCAGCACGCGGATGGCCATTGGTGCTTCGAGCTCGAGGCCGATGCGACGATTCCGGCCGAATATGTGCTCTTGAGGCACTTCCGCGGCGAAGCGCCCGATCTTAAGCTCGAGCGCCTCATCGCCGTCTACCTTCGCCGCATTCAGGGCAATCATGGAGGGTGGCCGCTCGTTCACGCAGGTCCCTTCGACATGAGCGCCAGCGTGAAGGCCTATTTTGCTCTCAAGATGATCGGCGAGGATATCGAATCGCCGCACATGGCGCATGCCCGCGACGCCATCCTCGCTTATGGCGGCGCGGCCAGGAGCAACGTCTTCACCCGGTTCCTGCTTGCGTTGTACGGCGCGATTCCGTGGCGCGGAGTGCCGACCATGCCGGTCGAGATCATGCTTTTGCCGCGCTGGTTTCCCTTCCATATCGACAAAGTCTCCTATTGGGCGCGCACGGTGATGGTCCCGCTGCTGGTATTGCAGGCCCTCAAGCCGCGCGCGGCCAATCCTCGCGGCGTCGCGATTCCGGAGCTGTTCGTCGCCCCGCCCGAGACTGTGCGGAAATGGCCGACCGGGGCGCATCAGCGTTGGGCGGCGGTCAAGTTCTTCGGTACGATCGATTGGCTGCTCAAGCGCGCCGAGCCCTTCTTTCCCGCCTCCCTTCGCCGGCGCGCTCTCAACGCTGCGGCGCGTTTCGTGACCGAGCGGCTGAACGGCGAGGATGGTCTAGGCGCAATCTATCCCGCCATGGCGAACGCCGTATTGATGTACGATGCGCTTGGTTATAGGCCCGACCATCCGCATCTCACCGCCGCGCGGCGGTCGATCGAGAAGCTGCTCGTGGTCGGCGAGGACGAGGCCTATTGCCAACCCTGCTTGTCGCCCGTTTGGGACACCGCGCTCGTGGCCCACGCGCTAATGGAGTCAGGCGACGAGGCGAGCGCGTGGGCGGCGCGAACGGGCCTCGACTGGGTGGCGCCGCTCCAGGTGCTCGACGTCAAGGGCGACTGGGCGGTGCAGCGTCCCAACGTCCGGCCTGGCGGATGGGCGTTCCAATACGCCAATCCGCACTATCCCGATCTCGATGACACTGCGGTTGTGGCGATGGCGATGGACCGCGCGGACCGCGGCGGCCTGACCAAAGCTTCCGACGCCCATTCGCAAGCCATCGCCCGGGCGCGTGAATGGATCGAGGGCTTGCAAAGCAAGAACGGCGCATGGGCCGCCTTCGACGCCGACAACACCTACTCCTATCTCAATCACATTCCGTTCGCTGATCATGGCGCACTGCTCGACCCGCCGACCGCTGACGTCACGGCGCGCTGCGTTTCGATGCTCGCTCAGCTCGGAGAGACGCGCGAGACGAGCCCGGTTCTCAAGCGCGGCATCGAGGCACTCCTGGCCGATCAGGAGAAGGACGGAAGCTGGTTCGGCCGCTGGGGCATGAACTACATTTACGGAACCTGGTCGTCCGTATGCGCGCTGTCGATCGCCGGCCAGGACCCGCAATCCGAGCCCATGCGACGCGCCGTCACGTGGCTTGAGCGGATTCAGAATTCGGACGGCGGCTGGGGAGAAAACGCAAGCAGCTACAAGCTCAACTACAAAGACTATGAACCTGCGCCCAGTGCGGCCTCTCAGACGGCCTGGGCCGTGCTCGGGCTCATGGCCGCGGGCGAAGCCGACCGTCCCGCCGTCGCGCGCGGGGTCGCCTATCTCGCCTCGACGCAAGGCGAGGACGGCTTCTGGAACGAGCCGTTCCACACGGCGACCGGTTTTCCGCGCGTGTTCTATTTGCGTTACCACGGCTATTCGAAGTTTTTTCCGCTTTGGGCGCTTGCGCGGTATCGCAATCTCAAGCGCGGCAACAGCCGGGCGCCTGCGTTCGGCATGTGACGCGCCCGAAGCCACGTGACTCCGTTACGGATAACACGACGTCCAATCTACGGTCGCACTTTCGTGAAATCCGACGCTTTGCTGGCGCAATCCAGTCCTATATACTTCACGTTTTCAACAAGCCTGCGGATGAAGACGGACCCCGTTCACACCGTCAGCGGGCGCCGTCGGGATCACTGATCGAATGCAAAAGAACATCAAGGTCGCCATCGCCGGAGTCGGCAATTGCGCCAGCGCGCTGGTGCAAGGCGTGGAATATTATCGCAACCGCCGCAACGCCGCGATCGATGGCGTCATGCATCAGGTGATCGGCGGCTACCGGGCCTGCGACGTCGAGTTCGTCGCCGCTTTCGATGTCGACAAGCGCAAGGTCGGCCGACCGCTCGAGGAGGCGATCTTCGCCAAACCGAACAACACCCGCATCTTCCAGAGCTCGCTGCCCGTCTCCAACGTCGTGGTGCAGATGGGGCCGCCGCTCGACGGGATCGCCGCCCATATGGCGGATTATAGCGACGACGAGGCTTTCCGTCCGGCGGATCTCGAGCCGACCGACATCGCCGAGGCCTTACGCAAATCCGGCGCCGAGGTGCTGCTGTGCTACCTGCCCGTCGGCTCCGACAAGGCCGCCAAGCATTACGCGCAGGCCTGCCTCGACGCGGGCGTCGCCTTGGTCAACTGCATCCCCGTGTTCCTCGCGTCCGACCCGGAATGGTCGAAGAAATTCGAGGATGCGGGGGTGCCGATCGTCGGCGACGATATCAAGAGCCAGGTCGGCGCGACCATCGTCCACCGTTCGCTCGCGCGCCTATTCGCCGACCGTGGCGTGGCTGTGGATCGCACCTACCAGCTCAACACAGCCGGCAATACCGACTTCCTCAACATGCTGGAGCGCAAGCGCCTCAAGTCGAAGAAGATTTCCAAGACCGAATCCGTGCAGTCGCAGCTCGACGAGCGGCTCGACGACGCAGACATCCACATCGGGCCCTCCGACTACATTCCCTGGCAGCGCGATAACAAGGTTGCCTTCATCCGCATGGAGGGGCGCGGCTTCGGCGACGCGCCGCTTGAGATCGAGCTGAGACTATCGGTGCAGGATTCCTCGAATAGCGCCGGTGTCGTCATCGACGCGTTGCGCTGCGCGAAGCTCGGTCTCGAGCGCGGCATCGGCGGCCCGCTCGAGGGTCCGTCCTCCTACTTCATGAAGAGCCCACCGCGTCAGATGCGCGACAGCGTCGCGCATGACGCCTGCAACGCGTTCATTGAGGGCAAGCCTTTCGATCTTCCCGGAGAGGCGCCGAAGAGCGCGAAGGTCGCGGGCCGCGGCCGCCGGTAAGTGCAAGCGATCGAAACGGTGTTGTTTGATTTTGGCGGCACGCTCGACTCTGACGGAGTGGCGTGGAAGGAGCGCTTCCACGATCTCTACCGTGCGGAGGGGCTGGATCTGTCCGCCGACGCCTTTGCGCCGGCTTACTACGCCGCAGATGACGCGCTCGTTGGCACGCTCCTGCCGACGACCAGCCTCGAGGCGACGGTGGCCTCTTTGGCCACAGGGCTCGAGGCCGAACTCGTGCGGCGCGCCGTGGCCCCCGGCTGGGCGGGAATCGATGAGGCTCGCGCCAAGCGTGTGGCCTCGCGCTTTCTGTCCGAGATGTCCGCCGCCTTCGCCCGCAATCGCCCGGTCCTCGAGGCGCTCGGCGAACGCTACCGGCTCGGCGTGGTCTCGAATTTCTATGGCAATCTCGAAGCAGCATGCGAGAGCTCGGGTCTCGCGCCTCTGTTCGGGGTCATGACGGATAGCCAGCGGGTCGGCGCCGAAAAGCCCGAACCGGCGATTTTCCAGGCCGCTCTTTCAGCGCTCAATGCGACGGCGGATACGACCGTGATGGTGGGCGACTCGTTGCGTCGGGACGGTGAAGGCGCGCGGCGTTCCGGCATGGGCTTCATCTGGATCGCGCCAGAATCCGTGCAGGCTGCAGAACGTGGCGTTGCGGACCGGCCCGTTCTCGCCGCCGTGACCGCGCTACCGCATCTGCTTGAACTCCTGACATGACCGGCGCGTCCGCATCGCTCGCCTTGCGGGGAGGCGTTATCGCCGCCGGTCATGGGACGCGGCTGCGCGCCGACGGCTATCGCGTCAGCAAGCCGATGACGCCTGTCGACGGACGACCGCTGATCGCCCACGCGCTTGATCGCTTTCGCACGGTCGGCGTTCGCCAGGCGACCGTCATCGTCAACGAAGACAGCGACGATTGCCGGCGGTGGCTCTCTGACCACGCCGACGGCTTGGATCTCGACGTGATCGTGCGGACGACGCCGTCGTCCTACGCGAGCTTTCAGCTTGTCGCCGCCAGGCTTGCCGGCGCGCGCGCGTTGATCACGACGGTGGACGCGATCATGCCGGTTGGCGCCTTGCAGCTCTTTGTGAGCTCGGCCGCAAGCTTTCCGGACGATGCGTTTGTGCTTGGCCTGACCGGTCATGTCGATGACGAGAATCCGCTATGGGCGAGCCTGGAGGATGACGACCGCATTCGCGCGCTTGGCGCGGATCAAGGCAGCCACGTGACGGCCGGGATCTATTGGCTTCCGGCGCAAAGGATTGCGACGCCATCCGCGCGCTTCAAGCGTCTGCGTGACTATCTCAAATGGCTGGTCGACGAAGGCTGCCCTGTCTACGGCGTCGTCCTGCCCCTGGTATTCGACATCGACCGCGCGCACGACGTCGAGGCCGCAGAGCAGGCAGGGTTCCACCGCTCGCCTGAGAATGCCGGCCCATGAACAAGGGACCTACCTGCATTGGCGTCCTACGCGAGCCGGCGCACTCGCCCGGCCGCATCGACGACGATGCGGCGATCATGCGAAGCGTCGGCGAAGCTTTGAGGGAGCGGGGCTTCAGGGTCGAATTGGTGGCCGCCGACGTCGTGGTTGAAGCGCCCTCGGCCAACCTCTTCGTCATGTGCGAGCGCGGGACCGTTCTTGATCGCCTGGCGGCGATGGAGAAAGCGGGCGCGATCGTGGTGAATTCGCCGGTGGCCATTCGCAACACCTATCGCCACCGCATGGTTGGCCTTTTCACCCGCCATCGCGTCTCGGCGCCGATGAGCTGGATCGTCGCCGCCGACGCGAACACGCCGCGACCGGCCGACTGCGCCTGGATCAAGCGCTATGATTTCCACGCGACGCAACGCGACGACGTGATGTACGCCGCCTCAGATACCGGCTGGCGCGAGGCTTTGCGCCGTTTCGCTGACCGCGGCATCCCGTTCGTCGTCGCCCAGGAGCATGTGGCGGGCGATCTCGTCAAATTCTACGGCGTCCGGAATCACGCGGCGAGCACGGGCGCCAATTGGTTCCAGTGGTTCTATCATCGGGACCAAGGCATGCTGGGTCATGTTTTCGATCCGGCTCGCCTGAGCGAGGCCGCGTTCGGCGCCGCCGGTGCGCTTGGCCTTGAAGTCTTTGGCGGCGACGCCGTCATCAAGGCTGACGGCGCGCCGATGATCATCGATCTCAATGCGTGGCCGAGCTACGCGCTCTATCGCGACCGCGCCGCAGAGGCGATCGCCGATTGCCTGACCGAGCGCTTCCAACGGCGCCCGCGCTTGGTCGCCTCAGTAAGGAATTGATCTCTTGAACGAAGTCCCATCCCCGAACAGCGCATTTCAGCGGCGCACTGTGCCAGGGCCGAAATCGAAAGCGATCTTCGATCAGGAAGCCAAGGCGATGGCGCCCGGCCTGCAATCGATCGCTCTCTTCTCGCAGATCGTCGTCGACCACGCCAAGGGCTGCACCATCACTGACGTGGACGGCAATGAATATCTCGACTTCATCGCGGGCATCGCGGTTGGCAGCGTAGGACACGGCCACCCGCACTATGTGAAGCGCCTCAAGGAGCAAATCGAACGGTCGACGTTCGGCAGCTTCACGACCAAGACGCGTGCTCAATTCCTCAATCTCGTCGCCTCGCTCTTGCCGGAGGGGCTCACCCATCTGCAATTGTTTTCCGGCGGCGCCGAGGCGGTCGAGGCCGCGTTCCGGCTTGCCAAGTCGGTGACCAAGAAGTTCGAGTTCATCGGCTTCTGGGGCGGCTTCCATGGCAAGAGCCAGGGCGTTATCGGCATGCTGGGCGGCGGCTATCGCAACCACCAGGGGCCATTTCCGCCGGGCATGCATCATTCGCCTTATGCGAATTGCTACCGCTGCCCGTTCAATCTGCAGCACCCGTCGTGCGGCATGGCCTGCGCCGAGCATCTGCGCAACGTCATCAAGAACGACACTCAGGGCGAGCTCGCGGCGATCATCATTGAGCCGATGCAAGGCACGGCCGGCAACGTCATCCCGCCCGACGACTTCATCCACGCGGTGCGCGAGATCGCGACAGACGCCGGCGCGCTTCTCATCGCCGACGAAATTCTGGTCGGCTTCGGCCGCACCGGCAAGATGTGGGCCTCCGATCATTTCGGGCTGAAGCCCGACGTCATGACGATCGGCAAGGGCATCGGCGGCGGCTTTCCCTTAAGCGCTGTCGCCTCGTCCCTCGAGCACATGTCGGCGAAGCCCTTTGGAGAGCCGAGCGGCAGTTCGTCCAGCTATGGCGGCAATCCGCTGGCCGCCGCGGCGGGGCTCGGCGCGGTTGAGGCCATCCTTGAAGACAAGCTCGTCGAGAATTCGGCGCGCGTCGGCGCCAAAATGCTCGAAGCCTTGAAGAAGGTGCAGGAAAAATACCGCTTCGTCGGCGATGTGCGCGGTCGCGGTCTGCTCATCGGCGTGGAGCTAGTGGCAGACCGTAAGACCAAAGAACCATTGGATAAGACAATCACCCGCGCTCTCTTCCATGAGGCGCTCGAGCGCGGCCTCATCACCATGTCTTATTCCAACGTCATCCGCATCAACCCGCCTTTGGTCATTACCGAAGAGGAAGCTTTGCGCGGGGTCGATATCCTCGATCAGTCCTTCGCCGCGATCGCGCGCCGGTTTTCGCTCGACTGAGCGTCAGCGTGTTCAAAGGCGCCTTCATCGGCTTCGGCAATGTCGCGGCCAATGGCCACTTGCCGGTCTGGCGCGCGCGGGACGACGTGCGGATTGTCGCTGCGACGGACGCCGCCGCGTCGCGGCGCGGGGCGTTTCTCGCCGCCTGTCCCGATGGCCGGTGGCATGAAACCGTCGATGATCTGCTGGCTGGCGAATCGCTCGATTTCGTTGACATTTGCGCGCCCCCGGGCAGCCACGCGGCGCTGATCGAGAGGGCGCTTGACGCCGACCTTCACGTGCTCTGCGAGAAGCCGCTGGTCACACGAGTCGAGGACGCAATGCGTGTGGCGGGGGCCGCCGCGCGCAATGGACGCGTCCTGCATACGGTGCACAACTGGCTCGAGGCGCCGATCTGCCGCAAGATTTCAGCTCTGATTGACGAGGGGGCGATCGGCGCTGTGCGAAGCGTCCGTTGGCGGACGCTCAGAATGCAGCCGGCCATCACTGTGAGCGCCGACGGCGTCACGAACTGGCGCGTCGACCCGGCGATGGCCGGCGGCGGCATCCTGTTCGATCACGGCTGGCATGCGCTCTATTGCGTCACGCGTTGGGCCGGTGCTCCGGGCGCCGTCGCCGCAACGCTCGAGACGCGCCGATTCCACGAGCATCCGCTCGAGGATACGGCGAGCGTCGATCTGGATACGGCGCTGGCTTGAGCAACATCTTTCTGACCTGGGCGGCCGACGAGCGCTCGAACGCGATCGAGATCGACGGCGATCACGGGGAAATCCGCGCTGCAGGCGACGCAGTGGTCTTGAAATCGAAGTCGGAGGAGCATCGTTGGTCCTGCCCGCCGCCCTTGTCGGAAGGCTCGCACCACCCCGATTGGTTTGGCGGCGTAGCGGACGAGTTTGTCGCCGCAGCGACAGGCAGCGCGAAGAGCAACCTCAGCGAGGCGATCTTATGCGCCCGCCTGATCGACGCCGCGCAGCGGTCGAGCGCAGCAGGCGGCGCTAGGTTGCCTTTCGCTGAATAATCGGTGTCTCTCGCCCGCGCTCAGTCGTTCTGCCCCGGAGTGCCGCGGGTCGCCTCAAAAAGAAACCAGGTCCGCCGCTCGGTCTCGTCGATCCAGACTTCGAGCAAGCTCGCGGTCGCGACATCGCCGTAGTCGTCGCACGTATTGTGGACCGCGCGCATGCTCATGGTCAGGCTCTTGTTGTCGTCACGCAGTTCCGCCAGCATGTCCTTCGGATCGACATATTCGGCGTCGTTGTCGAGAAGGCGCTGGCGTCGGGAAATCTCGCCAATCGAGCGCAAAGTCGCCCCGCCGATCTTACGAGCGCGTTCCGCCATCGGATCGGTCATGGCGAAAATCTGCTCGCCTTGCTCATCCAAAAGGAGGTGATAGTCGCGGAAATGCGGACCGCTCATGTGCCAGTGGAAGTTCTTGGTCTTCATATAGAGAGCGAAGACATCGGCGAGCAATCCGGCCAGACCGGCCGAGATGTCTCGTGTCGCTTCCGATTTGAGGTCCGACGGCGTGGCGAGGCGCTCGCGGACATGCGCATCCTTGCTCGTTCGCGCACTGGTCTCTTTCGCGCCTGTCGTCTTCGTCATTCCGACCTCCTTGAGTGATTCCCTGGGATTGCCGAACTCGCGTGGGGTGACCAGCGAGCGAGCTTGCACCACGAACTCGGCCCTACATCGCTGCCTTACAGAGATCGTCGCACGCCTCGGTCATCGTTTCCAGCCCGCGGACTTTCACAGCCGTCGTTCGAGCATCAGCTCCTTGATGTGGACGATCGCTTTGGCCGGGTTCAGACCCTTTGGGCATGTCTGCGCGCAGTTCATGATCGTGTGGCAGCGATAGAGCCGAAACGGGTCCTCGAGATTGTCGAGCCGCTCGCCCTGCGCCTCGTCGCGGGAGTCGATGAGCCAGCGATAGGCCTGCAGCAGGACCGCCGGCCCGAGATAGCGGTCTCCGTTCCACCAATAGCTTGGACACGACGTCGAGCAGCACGCGCACAGGATGCACTCGTAAAGGCCATCGAGCTTCGAGCGGTCCTCGGGCGCCTGCAGCCATTCCTTCTCCGGCGAGGGACTTACGGTTTTCAGCCACGGCTCGATCGAGGCGTGCTGGGCGTAGAAGACAGAGAGATCAGGCACCAGATCCTTGATCACCTCCTGGTGAGGCAGCGGATAGATCGTCACTGGCGCCGCAGCGTGGCCGATGCCGCGCGTGCAGGCAAGAGTATTCGCGCCGTCAATGTTCATTGCGCATGAGCCGCACACGCCCTCGCGGCAGGAGCGACGGAAGGTGAGCGTCGAATCGATCTTGGACTTGATCCAGATGAGCGCGTCGAGAACCATCGGGCCGCAATCGTCGCGATCGACGAAATAGACGTCCATGTGCGGGTTCAAGCCGTCGTCAGGGTTCCAGCGATAGATACGGAACTCGGTCGTCCGCTTCGCAGTGGCTGGCTTCGGCCAGGTCTTGCCTGGCTTGATGCGGGAGTCTTTGGGGAGGGTTAGCTGGACCATAGCTGCTTATCCATTCCCGAAAGGCCGCCAGGCCGCGCGCCGGCTTTGCCTCAATACACCCGCGCCTTCGGCTCGATGTAGCCGATGTCGTTGCTCATCGTATAGGTGTGCACCGGCCGGTAGTCGATCGTCACCGCCTGTTTGCCAGGATCGATCCAGGCGAGGGTATGCTTCATCCAGTTGACGTCGTCGCGCTTAGGATAATCTTCGCGGGCATGGGCGCCGCGGCTTTCTTGACGATTTAAGGCGCCCTCCATTGTCACGACCGCTTGCACGATCAGATTGTCGTATTCGAGCGTTTCGATGAGATCGGAGTTCCAGGTCAGCGAACGATCGGTCACGGAGACGTCGGCGCCGCCGCGCCAAGCGGCGTGAATCCTCTCGTTGCCTTCCGCGAGCACTTCGCCGGTGCGGAATACGGCGCAGTTCTCCTGCATGACGCGCTGCATATTGAGCCTGAGCTCCGCGGTCGGCGTCTTGCCCTTGGCATTGCGAAAACGGTCGAGGCGGGAGAGCGCAAAATCGGCGCTATCGTTGGCGAGTTCGGGTTGTTTGTCACCAGGCTTGAGCATCTCGGCAGCGCGCAAACTCGCGGCGCGGCCGAACACCACGAGGTCGATCAGCGAGTTGGATCCCAGCCTGTTTGCGCCGTGCACCGAGACGCATGCCGCTTCGCCCAGCGCCATCAGCCCTGGGACGATCGCGTCCGGATCCCCATTGGTCTTGGTCAGGACCTCGCCATGATAATTCGTCGGGATGCCGCCCATGTTGTAGTGCACAGTCGGCAGGACGGGAATCGGCTCCTTGGTCAGATCGACGCCGGCGAAGATGCGGGCGCTCTCGGAAATGCCGGGCAGCCGTTCATGCAGCACTCCGGGATCGAGATGGTCGAGGTGCAGGTAGATATGGTCTTTGTCTTTGCCGACGCCGCGGCCCTCGCGGATCTCCATCGTCATCGCTCGGCTGACGACGTCGCGCGAAGCAAGGTCCTTGGCGGATGGCGCGTGGCGCTCCATGAAGCGCTCGCCCTCCGAATTCACCAAATAACCGCCTTCGCCGCGCGCGCCTTCGGTGATGAGGCAGCCCGCGCCATAAATGCCGGTCGGATGGAACTGAACGAACTCCATATCCTGCAACGGCAGGCCCGCGCGCAGCGCCATCGCGTTGCCGTCCCCGGTGCACGTATGAGCCGAAGTGGCTGAGAAATACGCCCGGCCATAGCCGCCCGTAGCCAGCACAGTGGTCTGAGCGCGAAACCGGTGGATCGTTCCGTCGTCCAGCTTGAGGCAGACGAGGCCGCGCACCGCGCCCTCGGAGTCGCGGAGAAGGTCAATGGCGAAATATTCGATGAAGAATTGGCACTTCGCCTTCAGCGCTTGACCGTATAGCGTGTGCAGGATGGCATGACCGGTGCGGTCGGCAGCGGCGCAAGTGCGCTGCGCGATGCCCTTGCCGTAGTCGGTTGTCATCCCGCCGAACGGGCGCTGATAGATCTTGCCTTCTTCGGTGCGCGAGAACGGCACACCCCAATGGTCGAGTTCGTATACGGCGGCCGGCGCCTGGCGACACATATATTCGATCGCATCCTGGTCGCCGAGCCAGTCGGCGCCCTTGACGGTGTCGTACATGTGCCAGCGCCAGTCGTCCGGCCCCATATTGCCGAGCGAAGCCGAAATGCCGCCCTGCGCCGCAACGGTGTGCGAACGTGTAGGAAACACTTTCGAGATGCATGCGGTGCGCAAGCCAGCCTGGGCGCAGCCGACGCTCGCGCGCAGGCCAGAGCCGCCCGCGCCGACCACGACGACGTCGAAGGTGTGGTCGGTGATCGGATAGGCCCTGCTCCCGAGCGCCGGCGCGCTCTGCGCGGAAGAGCCATTAGTCGCCATCGATGTCCGTCTTCTAAAGGTTGGTCAGGTGAAGGCGACGCGCAGCGTCGCATAGAGGCAGGCTAGTGCAAGAAGCGCGGCGAAACACGTGTTGGCGGCCAGCGCCCACGTGCGCGACTGGCCACCGACGTAGTCGACTATGACGGAGCGCATGCCGAGCTCCATATGGAGGATGCCAGCGAGAATGAAAGCCAAGAGCAGAATCGCCGGGACGGGGTGCGTCGAGCTCGGCCCGCACGCCGTTATAGTCCTTGCGCAGGAGGTCGACCATCAGCCAGACGAAGCCGATCGAGACTGGGATGAGCGCGACGGAGGTGACATGAATGAGCCACGCCTCGGTGGTCCCCGAGCGTCCGGAGCCAAGGAACCGGACCCTACCGAGGGGGGTGCGCAGATCGCCTGGATGGTTGACCAATTGCGTTCTCCCCCTACCGAACCGCCAGGCCTATGATCCATACGACGACGGTCAACGTGAAGCCTCCGATCAAGGTCGCCCAGGCCATCTGGTCGCGCAACGGCGCATCGAGGCCATAACCTGCATCCCAGAAGATGTGACGAACGCCTCCGACAAGGTGATGAAAGAGAGCCCAGGTGACGACGAACAGCACGAGACGTCCGACGAACGAAGCGAGGAAGCCGGAAAACACGGTGAAAGTCGAGGCGTCGGCGGACGCCGCGATGAGGAGCCAGGCGAGCAGCAGGACGCCGATATAAAGAGCGACGCCGCTTATTCGATGAGCGATCGACATCGCCATCGTCATTGTTGGCCGATAGATGCTGAGATGCGGCGATAACGGCCGCTGACGGCGCGGACCAGGGAGAGCGTCGCTCGACGCCATAACGGTGATTCCCACTATTGTTCGATTGCGATTTTAGACCGGCCGGTTGACGCCCGCAACGCCCGCCACCGCCGCCCTTTACTTAGTGACTCACACCACGAATTTCCAACCCTGGCACAAGCGCCGCTTCGACTTCCGTGCGCGTCGGTGGGTCCGAACCCTTGCGCGTGCAGGTGATTGCAGACGCCGCCGCCGCAAAGCGGAGCCAACTTTCGAGTTCGCTCCGGGATGGCGCCGGCGGCTCGGCTCCGAGCGCCTGGTCGCGGTCCATCGCCGACAGGAGCGCGGACATGAAGCTGTCTCCCGCGCCGACAGTGTCGACCACCTCGACATGCGGCGCCGGAACCTCGATGCGTTCCTTGCCGAGCATGGCGAGCGCGCCGCGCTCCCCCATTGTCGCGATACAGAATCGCGGGCCGGACTTTGTCCAGGCGGCGAGGATCTCCTCAATGCCGCGCTCTGGATAGAGCCATTCAAGGTCCTCCTGGCTAGCCTTGACCAAATGCGCCAGCGAGACCTCATGCTCCACAAGCTGCACGACGGAGTTGCGATCCGGAGTCACGAGAGGGCGGATGTTCGGATCGAAGCTGATCGTCGCGTGCGGGCGCGCTGCAGCCAGCGCCGCGAGCACCGATTGCGCATGGCGGCCGTCGATTGCGGCGACCGATCCCACATGCAGGTGATGCGCGTCCTTTGGCCATTCGGCTGGAAACGGCCAGGGTCCGTCGTAGGTTGTCGCATCGGTGTAAAACGAATACCGCGATCCCGTCTTGGCGGTGCCGCGCATGACGAAGGCGAGCATCGTTGGGCGCGAATTGCGCGCGACATGGTGAAGATCGACACCGTTCTCGGCTAATGAGGTCGCAAGAGCCTCGCCGTTGCCGTCAGCGGAAAGGCGGGAGATGAAGCCCGTCGGCGCCCCCAGGCGGCTCAATCCGATTGCGACATTGTAAGGCGAGCCGCCGAGCACGGCATCGTAGGCGCTCGATTTCATCGGGTCGGGGATGAGATCGATCAGCGCCTCGCCGGAGATCAGGATCATTTGACTAAGGTTTCCCCCGAGCGTCGTCGACTTCACGCCATCGTATAGGCCGTCTTCACCGTCGTATAGAACTCCGCCGCATAGCGTCCCTGCTCGCGCGGGCCGAGGTTCGACGCTTTACGGCCGCCAAACGGCACGTGATAGTCGACGCCCGCCGTCGGCAGATTGACCATTGTCATCCCAACCTCGGCGTTGCGCTTGAAATGCGAAGCATGCTTGAGGCTTGTCGTGCAGATGCCGGCGCACAGACCGAATTCGGTGTCGTTGGCGATCGCCAAAGCGTGCTCATAGTCGCGCGCCGGGATCATGGCCGATACGGGGCCGAAGATTTCCTCGCGGGAGATGCGCATCTTGTTGTCGGCGTCGAGAAACAAGGCAGGAGCCATGTAGAACCCGGGCGTGGCTCGGTTTAGCCGCTCGCCACCCAGCGCCAGCTTGGCGCCTTCGCTCTGGCCGATCGAAACGTAGGAGAGATCCTGCTCGAACTGGCCCGCGTCGACAACCGGCCCGATATGCGTTTCGGCTTTCAGCGCGTCGTCGATGACGAGCGCGCGCATGCGCTCCGTGAGGGCGTCCGCGAAGCGCCGGTAGATGGGCTCTTCGACGATGAGGCGCGACGACGCCGTGCAGCGTTGGCCGGTCGAGAAATAGGCGCCGTTGACCGCGCATTCGACTGCGGTCTTGAGGTCCGCGTCGGCGAGGACAACGAGCGGATTTTTGCCGCCCATCTCGAGCTGGAACCTACGCATCGCCTTAGCGCAGGCGGCCGCGACCTTGGTCCCGGTCGCAACCGACCCGGTGAATGTCACCGCATCGACTTTCTTGTGGTCAAGGATCGCCTGGCCGACCACGGAACCGCGCCCGACGACAAGGTTAAACACGCCTTTGGGAACGCCGGCGCGTACGATTATTTCGGACAGCGCGTGGGCGCAGCCGGGGACAAGGTCGGCGGGCTTGAAGACGACGGTGTTGCCGTAGGCGAGAGCCGGCGCGATCTTCCAGGCGGGGATCGCAATCGGGAAGTTCCACGGCGCGATAATGCCAACGACGCCGAGCGGCTCGCGCGTGACCTCAATGTCGACGTTCGGCCGGACGCTGGCAAGCTTCTCGCCCGGAATCCTCAACGCCTCGCCGGCGAAAAAGTCGAAGATCTGCCCGGCCCGGCCCGCTTCGCCGATGCCTTCTGCAAGCGTTTTGCCTTCTTCGCGCGATAGCAAACGCCCGAGTTCCTCACGACGGGCGAGAATCTCGGTCGAGACGCGCAGCAGAATATCGTGCCGCTCCTGCGGCGTCGTCCGCGACCAGGCAGGAAACGCGGCATGGGCCGCCTCGATCGCGGCGTTCGTCTGAGCAGCGTCGGCTTGCGCGTACTCGCCTACGAGATCGTTCGTGTCCGACGGGTTGATGTCGCGGGTGACCGTCGAGCCGTCCACCCATTCTCCGGCGATATAGTTCTGGTGCGCGCCCATGGCTTCTAGTCCTTACCTTGTCTACCAAACTTTGGCGCCGAGCCGCTTAAATCAAGCCCCGCTTGGCGAGATTGCGCATGAGCGCGCCGGCTCCGAACGTCCAGCGTTCGCACTCTTCGCACGGCCGCATCCGGTTGACGAGGCGCCCGAGCTTCTCAGTGCTGATCGTGACAATATCGCCCGACTTGTGCGTGAAACCCATGCCAGGCGCGCCGCGGTCGGCGACGGGCGCGAACATCGTCCCGAGCAGGAGGACGAAGCCGTCGGGATA
Organism: uncultured Alphaproteobacteria bacterium; assembly: GCA_963836695.1. GTDB lineage: Bacteria > Pseudomonadota > Alphaproteobacteria > Rhizobiales > Beijerinckiaceae > Roseiarcus. Next base: position 48,505 of record CAWIKX010000028.1, on the reverse strand, counting down.
GGCGTGGTTGGCGCCGATCGTTTGCCCAACGATGTCGGTCGGATCGCGGCTGATCTTGGCCATCGAGGAGCCGCCTGCGAGCTTGAAGCCATCCTCGCCCTCGACCAGAAGGGAAATCGTAGCCCCCCGCACGTCATCAAGAGTGAACGTGTCGTCGAAGAAGCGGAGAAACGGGCCGACCACGCAACTTGCGTTCTGGTCCTTGGCCTTGCCGAGCAGGAGGGCCGAACGCCCCTCGAAATCGCGCAGATTGACGTCATTGGCGAGCATCGCGCCGACGATTGCGCCCGTAGATGCGACCGCAAGCGCGATCTCGGGTTCTGGGTTGTTCCAAAGAGAGGCGCTATGGAACCCGGCGTCGTCGCCGGTTCCGACAGCTGACATCGGCTGGCTCTTAGTGAACACCTCGACGTCGGGGCCGATGCCCACCTCGAGATATTGCGACCAGGCGCCGGCCTTGACCAGCGTATCCTTGAGCCGCATCGCCGCGGGTGAGCCGGGCTTGAGCGTGCTGAGATCGTCGCCGAGAACGCGCACGATCTCTTCGCGCGCCTGCGCCGCGCCCTCGCGGCTGCCGCGCGCGCGCTCTTCGATTACCCGCTCGAGCAGCGATTGCGCGAACGTAACGCCCGCGGCCTTGATTGACTGGAGGTCGATGGGCGCAAGCAGACGCGGGTTCATCGAGGCGCGGTTGTCGCGCGCCGTGTGGGCGAGAACGTCGCCAAGCGCGCCGATCCGAGGGCCCTCCGCCTTTCGCAGCGCCTCGGCGGGGGAGGCGGCCTCGCACAGATCGCGCATCGTCGGGAACGCCGCGCTGATGTCGAACACGCCGCCTTCTCGGACCGCGATGACAGAGGGGCCGCCGACATCGGCTCGCCAAACGCGTCCGGCCAAAGCGCCGGAGAAACGGTCTTCGGGCAGTGTCATCTCTTCGCGGAGGTTGAGTGTCGGCATCGGCGTCCCCTGAGCGCGGCGTTTGGAGGATTGACGGGGCCGCGCCGCCTCTCTAGCCTCTAACATGTTAGCGGGGAACAGGCGAAGCGTTTCGCCCGACCCTATAAGTTGCGGGGAGGGATTTGGCGAAGGGCGCCCATTCGAAGGCGGATGCCGTGTACGGCGAACTGAAGGAAGCGATTCTCTCCGGGGCGCTCGAACCGGGCAGTCTGATCAACAAGGCAAGATTGTGCGAGAAGCTCCGCGTTTCGCGCTTTCCCGTTTCGGCAGCCGTCAGCCGGCTTGCCTATGATCGTCTTGTCGATGTCGAACCGCAGCATGGGTCATTCGTTACGCGCATCTCATTGAATGACGTCCGCGAACGTCTTTTCATCCGCGGAGCGGTCGAGGGAGAGATCGCCGCCGAGGCGGCGCGCCGTATGACCCGCGCCGACATGGGTGCGCTTGCGGCCAACCTCAAGGAGCAAGCCAACGCAGCCGCCGACGAGGATCCAACGACGTTCTACGCGCTCGACGTGGCGTTCCATCGGATATTGACCGCTCGCCTGAAGATGGCGCGCGCCGACGACGTTCTCGAGTCTCTACGCGTCCATCTGGAAAGAACGCGAAGGTTGACTATGTCAACGCCAGGACAGCTTCGTGCTTCGCTAAAGGAGCACTCCGCGGTCGCAAGTGCAATCGAGGCCGAGGATCCCGCTGCGGCGCGCGAAGCGATGAAGCGGCATCTCCTGATCACCGCCGACAGGCTCGAAAATCTCGCAAGGCGGCAGCCAGAACTTTTTTCTTCCTAAGACTTTGCAATGGATAAACGGGAATCATGACCACGCCTCGCGCTCTGCGCCTCGACCCCTCGGACAATGTCATCATCGCCATCGATGAGATTTCAGCCGGCTCCGAACCCACGGCCGGCGTCCGGGCGCGCGAACGCGTTCCGAAGGGCCACAAGATGGCGGCCGCCCCGGTCGGGGAGGGCGAGCCGATCCGCAAGTTCGGGCAAATCATTGGATTCGCCTCCCGGACGATCGCCGCAGGCGAGTGGGTGCATGAACATAATTGCGCGATCAAGGAATTTGCGCGCGACTATCACTTTGGCGAGGACGCGCGCCGCGAGAATATTCTCCCCATTGAGGAACAGCCGACCTTTCAGGGCTATCGGCGCGCGAACCGCAAGGTTGGCACGCGCAACTATCTGGCTATTCTGACGTCGGTGAATTGCTCGGCGACCGTCGCGCGGCTGATCGCGAAGGAGGTCGAGCGCTCGGACCTTCTAGCGGACTATCCGAATGTCGACGGCGTCATTGCACTCGTCCATGGCACGGGTTGCGGCATCGCCGCCAAGGGCGTGGGATTCGACGCGCTCATGCGCACGCAATGGGGCTACGCCGGAAATCCAAACATTGGCGCGACGCTGATGGTGGGGCTTGGCTGCGAGGTGTTTCAGATCGGCCGCATGAAGGAGGAATATGGGATCGTCGAGAGTGAGACGTTCCACAGCATGACGATCCAGGCGACCGGCGGCACGCGCAAGACCGTCGAAGCCGGCATGGAGCGCATCCGTTCAATGCTGCCCGGGCTCAATCGCGCCGAGCGAGAGCCAACGCCTGCGAGCGAGCTTACGCTTGCGCTCCAATGCGGCGGCTCGGACGGCTATTCGGGCATCACCGCCAACCCTGCGCTGGGCGCCGCGGTCGACATTCTGGTGCGCAGCGGCGGCACGGCGATTCTTTCGGAGACGCCGGAGATTTATGGCGCGGAGCATTTGTTGACCCGGCGCGCCGCGACGCCGGAGATCGGTCACAAGCTGGTCGAGCGCATCCGTTGGTGGGAGGATTATTGCGCCCGCAACGGCGGAGAGATGAACAACAATCCCTCGCCCGGAAACAAGGCCGGGGGCCTGACGACCATCTTGGAGAAGTCCTTGGGCGCGGCCGCGAAAGGCGGCACGACCGCGCTGAACGAGGTCTATGAATACGCCCAACCGGTCACCGCCAAGGGCTTCGTGTTCATGGATACGCCAGGTTATGATCCCGTGTCGGCCACGGGCCAAGTCGCCGGTGGCGCCAATGTTCTTTGCTTCACGACCGGGCGCGGCTCGGCCTATGGCTGCAAGCCGACGCCCTCGGTCAAGCTCGCTACGAACAATGACACCTACCGCCGGATGATCGAAGACATGGACATCAATTGCGGCGATGTTGTCGACGGCGTCTCGATCGCGGACAAGGGCCAAGAGATTTTCGACAAGGTGCTCGCGGTCGCGTCCGGCGAACGGACCAAGTCCGAGCTTTTGGGCTATGGGGACGCGGAATTCGCTCCCTGGCAAATCGGAGCGACCATGTAAAGTGCGCCATCTCGCGGCCGTCATGAAAACCGCGCTTCTGTTCGATCTCGACGGTACGTTGGTGGATAGCGACGCCGAGCATCTCGTCGCTTTCCAGAGCGTCTTTGCGCCTTTTGGAATTAAGCTTGATCGCTCCGAATACGCCCAGAACATCATGGGCGCGTCCAACGCGATGATCGCCAGTCGCTACCTTTCGCACCTGTCGCCGATTGAGCAGACGGCGGCTCTCGACGCCAAGGAAGCAGCGTATCGCGACGCATTGGGCGAGCTCGAACCTATTCTAGGCGCGCTTGCCCTGCTCGATTTTGCCGACCGCCGCGGACTCAGGCGAGCGGTGGTCACCAACGCGCCGCGCGCCAATGCCGAGAAGGTTCTCGCGGCGTTGGGCGTCGGGCAGCGTTTGCCGATCGTCGTGATCGGCAGCGAGCTTGCGCGCTCGAAGCCCGATCCTTTGCCGTATCTGACGGCGCTCGAGCGCACCGGCGCGCTCGCGACCCATTCGCTGGCCTTCGAGGATTCTCTGTCTGGCGTTCGCGCTGCCGCAGCCGCAGGCCTTACTGTAGTTGGCATGACCACGACGCTTGACTCACGAACTCTGATCGAGGCGGGCGCGACAATCGCGGCTGGCAATTTCACCGATCCGCGTATTTTCGACCTGATTGAAGCGCGCCTGACTTCCGGCGCTGAAGAAGGGGCAGAAGTGTGAGACTGGCGCAATTCGTAGACGAGAACGGCAAGCGGGCGCTTTCGGTTACTGCGCGTGGGGAGAGCCGGCTGGTCAAGGGCGCGCGCACCACGGTTGACCTCGCCCGCCAGGCTATCGCCGAGGGCGTTTCGTTCCGGAAGCTTATCGCCGACCGAGGAGTCGGCAAACCGGTCGATCTGGCCCGGGCGCTGAAAGAGCGGCGTGTTCTTAGCCCCGTCGACCATAAGGATCCTGCGCATGTCATCGTCACCGGAACGGGCCTGACGCATTTGGGTTCGGCCGAGGGGCGGGACAAAATGCACAAGGATCTGGCCGATCCTGCGAAGCTCACCGATTCGATGCGCATGTTCAAACTGGGCCTCGAGGGCGGCAGGCCGGCCAAGGGCGAAACCGGCGCTCAACCCGAGTGGTTCTACAAGGGCGACGGTTCGAGCCTCGCAGCGCCTGAGGGCGATCTGCCGAGCCCCGCTTTCGCGCTGGACGGCGGCGAAGAGCCGGAGATTGTCGGCATCTACCTGATCGATGACACCGGCGCCCCAGTCCGTCTCGGGTTCGCGCTCGGCAACGAGTTTTCCGACCACGTCACCGAACGGCAAAATTATCTCTACCTCGCCCATTCGAAGCTCAGGCCCGCGAGCGTCGGGCCGGAATTGCTCGTCGGCGATCTGCCGGCCGACATCAACGGCACGTCGCGCATCCGGCGAGCTAAGGAAGTGATCTGGGAGAAGCTGTTTCTCTCCGGCGAGCAAAATATGGCGCATTCGATCGCGAACCTTGAGGCGCATCATTTTAAATATGGCCTGTTTCGCCACCCAGGTGACGTGCACGTCCATTTCTTCGGCACCGGCACCCTCTCGTTTAGCGACGGGATCAAGACGCAAAAGGGCGACGTATTCGAGATCGAGGCGGAGGCCTTCGGCCTGCCGCTGCGCAATCGACTCGCCGCGGAGAAAGCGGGGAAAACCAGGATGCGGGCGCTTTAGCGCCAGCCTCGCTTTTGCGTGCGTCGAAGCGAGATTTCGAAGGCTTCAGTGCGCGCTTTTACGCAACTTAATCGACGGCTCTTGTAGCGTTAGATGTTGTTTTCGGGAATTCTGCCGTGAGCCGTCATGGCCGCGCTCGTCGCGGCCATCGACGCCGCCCGCCGCGATGATCTGGATCGCAAAAGCATCGTGCTTCGTATCAGAGGTTTATCCTGAGTGGAGCGGTGTTCTCGTGGCGTGGCCGGGTCGAAGCCCGGCCATGACGCTTGATGACCCGTTTCGACCCTCCTGGGCCCCAAAATCCGGTGGGCGAACGCGTAACGCCATAAGAGCCTAATCGGCGTGCCCCTTCGCGCAGGACTACCGCGGACTCGTGCCCGTCGATTGGCGCTTCCTTCGGGTCGTGGGATCATCGACGGCGCGCGGGACGGCAACGCTGAGCGCGTTGGGCGGACCGGGCAGGGCGCGCGACGAAGCCTTCGTGGATCGGACGGGCGGCGGGCTACCGGCCGCAAGCTCATGATAGCGGTCAAGCGCCGCAACGATCCGCAAATAGGCCGCGACCGCCTTAAGTTCGCCAAGCTCGACCGCAGCCTCGGCGAGTCTCAGCGCCCTGACCAGTAGCGCGCCGTGCACTCTCGTGAAACGCTGTGGCGCCGCGAGCGGCGGTTCGGGGAGCAGCCGATCGATTTCACGCTGCGTCGTCGCAACGCTGGTCCCGGCTATTTTTGCGATTTGACTGTACGCGTAGCCGGAAGCCAGCAAGATGAAGGCCCGCGTTCTTTGCGTGATCTCGGTCGTGCGCCGCGCGTGGCGTTTGGGTCGATCGCCCGGCGTAGGCGTTGGCGATGTGGAATGTTTGGTCACGAGGGGCTCCGGCGTCGCTAGAAGCGAAACCGAAAATGTAGCATATATTCTATTTTTGGGAAAATATTTGTTTTGCTATCGTACGTTAAGGCCCTGAAATAATTTGATAAAACGGTTAAAACTGCAAATCGTCGCGGGTTGGCTTTTGGTTCTGCGGTCGATATGAAATCCGTAATAGCGACGGAGGGGCTTAAGTGGCGAACTCAACGGCCAAAGCGTGCGCGGCAGGGAGATTATGCCGCGCACGCTGATCGGTCAGGCTTGGCGACACCCCCTGGGCTGCGGTCGTGCAGCCCCTCGCCGCCCGGACGCAACGAGATTTCCAGCCTGGAACGAATAGCGCAATTGGTAAAACTACCAATGCGCTCGGTCCGGGCATCGCTCCCAGCCCGGCGACTAAGCGCGCCGGCCTGCGAAGTTCCGACCCGATATGAGTGGGGAAAGCGAAAAACCGCCCCATTCTCTTTGCCGACACCACCTTTGGCGCGTTATGCCGGGCAGCGGTCGGAGCATTCGGGGAGAAAGGAGCGGCGATGGCGGAATTCGGCTCTACCCTCAGCGAAGCGCCCGGGTTCGGCGACGCCTTCCGAGCAAAATTCGCGGAGCTTCTCGCCTGGCGTCGCGATGTCCGCCATTTTCGCCCAGACCAGGCGCCGGAGGAGCTGACGCTGACTGAACTGTTCCATCTCGCCGCGTTTGCTCCATCAGTTGGAAATTGCCAGCCGACCCGGTTCGTGCGTGTGGACGACAATGCCCGCCGCGCTTCGATCCGCGCCAATTTCCAGGCGGCTAACAACGAGGCACTTGGCGCCTATGCCGGCGAGCGGGCGGCGATTTACGCGAAGCTCAAGCTCGCAGGCTTAAACGACGCGCCGATCCAGCTGGCGGTTTTTTGTGACGAGCCGACGGAGCGGGGCCATGGCTTGGGCGCGCGCACGATGCCGGAGACGCGTCGCTATTCGACGATTTGCGCTCTTCACACGTTCTGGCTCGCCGCACGCGCTTACGGCCTTGGCGTCGGCTGGGTGTCGATCCTCGATCCGGAAGCGGTCGGCGCGGCGCTCGACGTTCCGCGCGACTGGACCTTCATCGCCTATCTGTGCGTAGGCTTCGCGCTCGAGGAGCATCTAATCCCGGAGCTTGAACGCGTCGGGTGGCAGCGCCGCGAATCCCACCCGGTTCTGCGCCGGTAGCCAAGTCGTCGGCCACGTGCACCTCACGCCTTCGCCATAGGCGGACGAGCAGTTGCGCACCCAAATCTCGTGGGTCAGGTCGAAGGCAATGCGGTCGGGGGAGAGTAGCCGAATAACTTCATGGCCGACGTGTTCCTTGGGAGACAACCTGAGGGATCTTTATCATGCGTACCTTCACCGGTTCTTATCTGCAAAGGAACGGCAAATTCGTTTGCGCGCTTGCAATCGGAGCCGTGGTTCTCGGCTTGGCCTTGACCACGCCTGCGGCGAACGCCGGCATGGGAGGCGGCGCCGGAACAGGCGCTGCCGGAGCTGCGGCCGGAGCGGGCGGTAGCGGGGCGGGCGGCGGAACGGTTCATCGCCCTAATGCTCAAGCTGGACACACGACCCGTCCTCGAAGAATGGTTTGGAACAGCAGGGATCGACGGCGCCTAGCTAGGCGCAGCGGCGCGTTGCCTGGGGCCCGAGCTGACTGAACACGCGTTTGCGCTCGCCAAGCGCCGAAGGATCCTCTGACGCGATCACCCCTAACGAGGGATTTGCGCTAATTGCCACGAGGCGGGTGAAGGTCGTCGACCCATTCGACCGTTTCCGGATTGGCTTCAACGTTGGGCAGATCGAGATTCACCACCACCGGCTCTTGGCCGCTGCGCACCAGCACGCATGACAATGGCGCCTCGTCGCTCGCGTTGATCTCCTGATGGGGAACGTAAGGCGGCACATAGATGAAATCGCCGGGGCCGGCCTCGGCCAGGAATTCGAGCCGGTCCCCCCAGCGCATCCGAGCCCGTCCGCTGACCACGTAGATCACGCTCTCCACCGGCCCATGATGGTGGGCTCCGGTCTTGGCCTTGGGATGGATGACGACAGTTCCCGCCCATAGCTTCTCCGCGCCCGCGCGAGCGTGGGTGATGGCCGCCGCGCAATTCATGCCAGGCGTCTGGGCCGTGTTGATGTCGAGCTCGCTCGAACGGACCACCCTGACGCCGTCGAGGCGCCACCGGACGTCGTCGTGATTGTCCATGCTCACTTCTCCTGACGCCTTGGGCGAGCCGCGGCCACGGCGCTGTGTTACGTTCAATCTACAGCGAAAGCGGCCGATCGGACAGCCTCCCCAATGCGTTGAGGAGGTCGCGCGGCTGGCGATAGCGCGCGCGCCGCCTTAGACTGCGGCCATGAATGAGGTCTCGACCGCGACGGCTCCGACGCGCCTGACTGCGCGCGCGCTCATCGTCGGCGAGCGCATCGACACCGCAGGACTCGAGCGGCCCGACATGATCTCCCTGCTGCCGCTCGCTTTCCGGGTCGGCGAACGGGGCATGGCGGCGCTCTTTCGCTTCGGCGTCGCGGTGATGGTGGGCCTATCGCCGCTCGAGGAGGAGGATCTGCTGGCGAAACTGAGATCCCGCGTCAGCGGGTTCAGGGCGCTCGGCGACGACGAGACGGCGGTCCTCGAAATCGCGTCCGATATTGACGAGCAGAAATCTTCCGGCGGCTCCATCCAGATCAAGAATCTGTCGCCGCCGCGCTTTCTGGTGATCGCCGACGCGCTCGCCAAGACGGTGGCGCTGGCGCGCGACGAGCGCGAGGTCAACGCCGTGTTCGATGTCATCGAGCCGTTCGCGGCCAAGCTCGCCGCGACCGGCCGGCCGCCTTTCCGCCGGCGCGCTATGCTTAAACTCATAGGTCAGGCGCTGCTCGCCCAGCACCGCGTCTCGGGCCGTGTCGCGGTCGAGGAGAAGCCGGACGTATTGTGGGACCACCCCGAGCTCGAACGCCTCTACGCCCGCCTCGCCGACGAATATGAACTGCACGAGCGGGCCGACGTGCTCAAGCGCAAACTGGATGTGATCGGCGACACCGCGCAGGCGCTGACCGACATCATCGACGCCGACCGGGCGACGCGGCTCGAAGCGGCGGTCGTAATCCTGATCGTGCTCGAGCTCATCGCCGCCGTCGTTCAGATCGCGCTCGCGCTGCATGGGCGGTAGAGCAGGCGGTTGAGGTCGGCTGTATCTACATTGTATATACCACAAAAGCTGATATGAAATGAACCTTGCCGGCGAGGAACTCTGAGATGAAGATGGTGGTCAAAAAATGGGGCAATAGCGCTGCCGTGCGCATCCCGGCCTCCGTTATGGCGGCTGCGTCGCTTGACCTCGATCAAGCGGTCGAGATTCGGGAGGAAGGCGGTCGCATCGTCATCGAGCCGATCAAGGCCGATCCATACGATCTGGACGCGCTGCTGGATCAGATGCGCCCTGAAACCTTTCCGGACGAGACTGACTTTGGGCCGGCTCAGGGCCGGGAGACATGGTGAAGCGCGACTACGTCCCGGACGCCGGCGACATCGTTTGGCTTCACTTCGATCCGCAGGCCGGCCATGAGGAGGCACGACGACGCCAGGCTCTGATCTTGACGCCAGCACGATACAACGGCGCAAGGGGGATGGCGATCTGTTGTCCAATGACGACGAAAATCAAGGGCTATGTGTTCGAGATGGTGGTTAGCCGGAAGCCGCCAAGCGCGGTCCTTGCGGACCAGATCAGAAGTCTCGATTGGCGCGCTCGTCAGGCGGCGCGCAAGGGCGTTGTGAAGCCGCCGGTCCTTGCTGAAGTTCGCGCTAAGATAAAGGCCTTGCTGATGCTGTAGCGGGGACGGTAGCCAGATGCCCAAAAACATCTTCGTCCTCACCGGCGCCGGGATCTCGGCCGAGAGCGGAGTTGGCACATTTCGCGACAAGAGAGGGGAGGGATCTGGGCGAAGTTCGATCCGATGAAGCTCGCGACTCCCGAGGCTTTCGCCCGCGATCCCGAAGCGCTGCTCGCGTTCTATGATCAGCGTCGGCGCAATCTCCTGAACGCCAAACCGAACGGGGCGCATTTCGCGCTCGCGCGGTTGGAAGGCACGCTCGCCGAGCGCGGCGGCACCCTGACCCTCGTGACGCAGAACATCGATGACCTGCATGAACGCGCGGGTTCGACGCGCGTCACCCATGTGCATGGCGAACTTCTGAAAGCGCGCTGCGGCGTTTGCCAGGCGGTTCGCCCGTGGCTCGATGACCTGGCGGTTTCGCAGGCTTGCCCGGATTGTGGGCGCGCGGCGGTGTTGCGTCCGCATGTGGTGTGGTTCGGCGAGATGCCGCTCGCGATGGACTTGATCGACCGAGCGCTGCGTCAAGCCGACCTCTTCGTCGCCATCGGACTTCGGGCGCGGTTTATCCGGCGGCGGGATTTGTGGCCGAGGCGCGCGACTATGGCATCCGCACGTGCGAGATCAACCTTGAGGCTGCTGACAATGCTGATCTGTTCGACGTGCAGCGCTTGGGCGCAGCAAGCAAAACCGTTCCGAATTGGGTCAAGGAGATGGTTGGGCCGTAACCGAGTTGAGTTACGCGGGGCGCAGCGATAGGGCGGCGTCGGCGATGTGTCGCGCCTCGATCCCGATCTGACGAAATTGCCCGAGCGCGGAAGGAATTGCACCGCAAAAGAACAGGCCGGGCTCCGCTGTCGCTTGCCCACTGACGAGCGGCGCTCCTGCTGCGTTCAGCACGCCAGTGGCGTCGGGCAGGAGCTCGCTGAGGTCCGGGCGATAGCCGGTCGCGAGAATGATCGCGTCGAAGCGCTCGACGTCCGACTTCTTGAAAGCGACGGTCTCGCCCGCGAAGCTCGCGACATCGCCGCGAAGCTTGATCCGTCCGTCGCGGATCGCGCCGAGCGTGCCAATCTCAATGAGCGGCACGCGCCCATCCTCCGCGATGGACTGGAGCGGTCCCTTTGTGGCTGGCTTCAGCCCCAGCTTTTCGATCGAACCAACGGAGTGGCGAATCGCGGGCGCGTTGAGGAAATCGGCCACGCGGGGCGGGAGCCATTGCTCGGCGGCGGGAAAGAAGAGGATCGGCACGCCAAAGAGTTCGCGGGGGACAACATTGACCGGGCTGCGAACCGAAAGGGTCACGTCAATCTGAGCTTCGGCGAGGTCGAGCGCGATCTCCGCGCCGGAATTGCCATAGCCGATGATCAGCACGCGCTTTCCGACGAAAGGAGCGGGATTGCGGTATGTGCTCGAATGCAGGATCGGACCTCCGAATGTCTCTACGCCAGGCCAAGTCGGAGCATGGGGATAGTCAGCCCAGCCGGTCGCAACAACAACGATCGGGGCGCTGTACGAGTTCTCGCCCGCCTCGGCGCGCCATCTCCCTCCGTCGCGCCGCACCGTGCGAACCGGGGCGTTGAAGACCGGACGCAGATCGAACTTCGCGGCGTAAGCCTCAAGATATTCGACAACCTGTGCGCGGGAAGGGTAGCGGCCGAAAGCCTTCGGTATCGATAGGCCCGGCAAGCTTGAGCGGGTGCGATCGGTGTGCAGATGGAGGCGATCGTAGTGGCGCCGCCAAACCGCGCCGACAGCATCTGACTTTTCAAGCATCGTGACGCTGAGGTCCCGGCCTTGAAGCGCCGCCGCTGTCGCGAGGCCCGCCGGACCGGCGCCGATAATGATCGCGTCACACGATCGGACCAAGGCTTCCTCCCGCGCCAAGTTTATCGGCGAGCGAACCGGCGATATCGCGGTCTCCTCGCGCCCCTCAGGCGACAACGCGAAACCGACGCAGATCGAGCCGCGGTTGACGAAAAGCAAAGGCGCTGCGAAGCTTGCTTGCAACAGGCCGCACGGTCAATTCATCACAATTCTGGACTGTAGGGAGGAAATCCATGGAACGTCGCACGGCAATGAAGCTTATGGGCGCCACCGCGGCGATGGCCGGCGCTGGGCTGCTTTCGGGTCGCGCCAACGCCGCGGACAAGGTCACGATTGCTCTCATTCCCGGCCTCACCGCCGACGGCTTCTACATCACGATGCACAAGGGCGCGGAAGCGGCGGCGAAAGCGGTTGGCGCCGAGCTTCTCTATCAGGGCGCGGCGGAATGGAACGTCTCGCTGCAAGTGCCCATCCTCGATGCGATCATCGCCAAGAAGCCAGGCGCGATCATGATCGCTCCGACCGACAAGGTCCAACTCATCAAGCCGCTGCGCAAGGCTTACGACGCGGGTATCACGGTCGTTTGCGTCGACACGTTCATCGGCAATGGCGTCTTCCAGACTGGCTCCGGCGAGGCAGACTTCCCGATCAGCTACATAGCATCGGACAACGTGCTTGGCGGTCGGATGGCGGGACGTGCCCTCGCCAAAGCGATCGGCGACAAAGGCAAGGTTTATGTCTCCAACGTCAAGCCGGGCGTATCGACCACCGACCAGCGCGAGGAGGGCTTCAAGCTGGAGATGAAGGACCATCCGAATATCCAAGTGCTCGAGACCCAATTCAACGACGACGACGCCAACAAAGCTGCGGCGCAGGTGCAGGCGGTGATGGGCCGGGTGCCCGACCTTGCGGGCGTGTTCGGCGCCAATCTGTTCTCGGCCAGCGGCACCGCCAATGGCGTCAAACAGGCGGGCAAGGCCGGAGTGGTGAAGATCGCCGGCTTCGACGCGCCGGAGTCGGTGGTTGCCCTCTTGAAGGACGGTACGTTCGAGCTGACGATCGCTCAGCATCCGGCCGAGATCGGCTATTTCGGCTTCATTACCGCGTTCGCTCATCTCACCGGAAACCCCGTTCCGGCCGCGATCGGCACTGGCTTCACCGTGATGACCAAAGAGAATATCGACGACCCGAAGGTCCAGCGGTTCCTCTACAAGAGCGCCTAAAGAGCGGGCCGCGCGAAGCCGCCAGCCGTCGCGCTGGCAGCTTCGTTTTGACGTTTGTTCGGGGATCGCATGACGAGTCTAGCGACGTCGCCCTCGGTTCGTCTTCGTCACCCGATCATTCTCTGGATCGCGCAGCTTCGGGCCTGGGTTTTTCTCGTCTTCCTCGTTCTGTTTTTCGAGGTCTGGGCGCGCGCGACGGAAGGGACGTCGTTTCTCTTCAACGTTTACAACATCCAGTCGATCCTGGTCTTCGCCACGGCGCCGCTCCTGCTGGCGCTCGGCCAGACTTTCGTCATCATCTCCGCGGGCATCGACCTGTCGCTCGGCTTCGTGATGGGTCTGTCGTCGGTGATCGCGGCGCATGGGGCGAACTTTCTCACCGCGGGGCTCGGCCTTCCGCCCTTTCTCGCGATGTTGGGCGCAATCCTTTGCGGGGCGGCGATCGCCATCATTCCCGGACTCGTCAATGGCCTCTTGGTCTCCCGCCTGCAGATCCCGCCGTTCATCGGGACGCTAGGCATGTACGGGGTCGCGCGCGGCGCCGCCTATCTCTTCGCTGGCGGGATGACCGTCGCCATCGACAACGATTGGTTTAGCGCCATTGGCAACGGACGGGTTTTTGGGGTTCCGGTCCTGGTCATCATCACCGGCGCCGCCTGCCTGGTTCTGCACTACATCCTGTCGCAGACGCGCTTTGGCCAGCACACCTACGCGCTCGGCGCCAGTAAGGCGGCGGCAAACCGCGCCGGCATCGACGTGAAATGGTTGACGCTCAGGATCTATCTGCTCTCGGCGGTGATGGCGGGCGTCGCGGGCGCTATGTACACCGGCCGTTTCACCGCAGGCGCGCCCCAGGCTGGCGAACCCCTGCTGCTGGACTCGATAGCGGCGGTGGTCATTGGGGGGGCGAGTTTGTTCGGCGGTTCCGGCACGATCGCTGGCACGGTCGCCGGCGCACTTGTCATCGCGGTTATCCAGTACGGTCTGGTCTTCATCAATGTCGAGCCGTTCTGGCAGTTCATCGCGGTCGGCGTTGTCATCATCATTTCGGTGTTCGTCGACCAGACTCAGCGCGGCCTCATGGGAGGGCGAACCGTTGAGTGACGCCGAGCCGATCTTGGCCGTCAAGAACGTCTCGAAGGCTTTCGGCGCCGTGCAGGCCCTGAACCGCGTGTCACTCGAGGTCTATCCCGGCCAGGTTGTCGCGCTCGCCGGCGACAACGGGGCCGGCAAATCGACCATTATCAAGGCGATTTCCGGCGTGTTTCGCCACGACGAGGGGGAGATCCTGCTCGACAGCAAGGCGATCGACTTCGCCACACCCCACGAGGCCCGCGAAAGCGGGATCGAGACCATCTATCAGGACCTTGCGCTCGCGGACAATCTCTCGATTGGCGAAAACATCTTTCTCGGCCGTGAACCCAAGCGCAAGCTGTTCGGCTTCTTGCCGATCCTCGACAGGGCCAGGATGGCGAAAGCCGCGAAAGAGGCGATGGCGAGCCTCGACTTCCATGTGACTCGGCTCGACGCGCCAGTCGCCGCCTTTTCCGGCGGGCAGCGCCAGGCGATCGCCATCGGGCGGGCGCTCTACTGGAACGCACGGCTCGTCATCATGGACGAGCCGACTGCTGCGCTCGGCGTCCCCGAGCAGCGCCGCGTGTTGGCGCTGATTAAGTCCCTGCGTGCGCAGGGCAAGGGGATCATCTTCATCTCGCACAACCTGCGCGATATTTTCGAAGTCGCCGACGAGATCGTCGTCTTTCGGCATGGCGAGAAGGCCGGCGCGCGCAAGCCGTCGGAGACAACCCACGACGAGATCGTAAAGCTGATGGTAGGCAGCTAGGAGGGCAACGCGCGCTCGCCATCGCGACGAGGAAGGCTCGCTGCGGCCTGCGTTGAAGCTTACTCGACGCCCTTCGCCTTCTTGGCTCGCTCCACGCCTTCGATCACGAGGGCGCGCGCCTCCGCCGCGTCACCCCACCGGATGATCTTGACCCACTTATTCGGTTCGAGGTCCTTGTAGTGGGCGAAGAAATGCTCGATCTGCTGGATCGTGATCGCCGGTAGATCCAAGTAGTTGTTCACGTTTGCGTACCGCTTGGTCAACTTCGGCGACGGCACGGCGAGCAGCTTCTCGTCGCCTCCTTGCTCATCCTCCATCAAGAGAACGCCGACCACTCGGCAGTTCATGACAGCGCCGGGAATGATTGCCCGCGTATTGGCGACGATCACATCGCAGGGATCGCCATCATTCGAGAGCGTATGAGGGATGAAGCCGTAATTTCCGGGATATCGCATCGAGGTGTACAGAAAACGATCGACCAGTAGCGCGCCGCTCTCTTTGTCCATCTCGTACTTGATCGGCTCGCCGCCAATCGGGACCTCGATCACGACATTGATGTCGTCGGGCGGATTTTTCCCTATTGGCACGGCGTTCAAGTTCATGCATGTCCCTCCGGTCGGCGGCGCTTCATTCCCGCCTTAGGGGCGCACGAACATTCAGCCGAAGCCGAAAGCGATACGGTCGCGTTGCTGACCGCCGAAAGTTTCGCGCGCGCGGCGTAGGATCCGCCCGCCGAGCCGGCGGTAAAATCCGACTGCCCGCTCGTTGTCCGCCAGCGCCCAGACGACAAGGTTCGAGAAACCGTGGCCCGCCAAATCCTTACGCGCCGCCTCGAACATCCGCCGGCCGAAGCCGCACCCCTGGCACTCCGGCGCGAGGTAGAGTTCAAAAATCTCGCCGCCATAACCGAGCGCTGGCACCCGATTGCGGCCATAGCTTATGTAGCCGACAACGGAATCGCCGAACTCGAGCACCAAGAGCGGCGTCCGGCGGGCGATCGCCAGGCGCCACCATTCCGGGCCTCGGCGCGCGATCATCCGCTCGAGCTCCCGGCCGGGAATCACGCCCCGATAGGCCTCGCGCCACGCCGCGTCATGGACGGTGGCGATTTCACCCTCGTCACCGAGGCGCGCCGCCCGAATGGATATGACCGTCTCGACCATGGAGTGGATGTTAAGTCCGCGCGCGGGCTCGCCGCAAGGTCTTGACAGCAGCGAAGGATGACTTTTTTGGTCGTGCGGCTGGCCCGTGAGTTGGCGCAACGCCGCCGGAATTAAAGCGCAATCGCCGTTCAATGCGCTGCAAACGCCCGAGCTGGAGATTCGAAACGATGGCGCCGCGATCGCCTAAGGCAGGCTTGCGATTGGCCACAGTGGCAGTTACGACCGCGCTTATGTGGGCCGCCGGGGCGCGCGCGGACGTGCTGCACGCCAGCTACCGCGTATCCTTGGTCGGCCTTCCGATTGGCTCGGTCCATCTCAAGGCCGACCTCACCCCGACAACTTACGCGATTACGGGCGACGCCAAATTGAGCGGCCTCGCCAAGCTCTTCACCAATGCGCGCGGCGCGTCTGCGGGCATGGGCGCGATCGTTCAGGGCCGGGTCTCGCCGGCGAGTTTCGCCACTACCGCCTCAAGCTCGAACATGACGCGCACGATTCGCATGGCGCTTGCTGGCAATGCGGTCACCGGAGTCGACATCTCGCCGCCATTCCAGGACAAGCCGGATCGGGTTCCGCTTGGGCCAGGGGACGAGCGCGGCGTCGTCGATCCGGTGGGCGCGGTCATCCTTACGGCGCCAGCCTCGGGACCGATCCTGTCGCCTGCCGCGTGCAACCGCAAGGTGCCGATCTTCGACGGTTATACGCGGTTCGATATCGACCTGACTTATGTTGGCGAGCGCACAGTGTCGGCGAAAGGGTACGACGGACCCGTCGTGGTGTGCGCGGCCCGCTACGTGCCCGTATCCGGTCATAGCCGCAACCGCCCGGCGACCAAATTCATGGCTGATAACAAGGACCTAGAAGTCTGGCTGGCGCCAATCGAGAGCGATCATGTGCTGTTTCCTTTTCGCGTCTCGGTGCGGACGATGATCGGCACGACGGTGGTTGAGGCGCAGGAATTCCGCATCGGCGAGAAGTAGCGAAAAATCGATCAGTATGCGATTTGAAACGCGAATTCCGTAAGGGGACTGACGAGCGACCCGTCTTGTCGTCAGCCGCTCGCGCCTAGTTCAGCTCGTCCTCCAGCATCGGCATCGGCAGCACGCCGACGCCGTCCTCCAGCAACGACTTGGCCTCCGCAAGGCTCGCGCGCCCACGAATTGCACGTTCCGGTTCCTCACCGAGATGGATGGCTCGCGCCACCTGCGGGAACTTGGCCCCGACATCGTCAGTGTTAGCCTCGATTTCGCGTCGCATGCGAACGAAAAATTCGCGCGCCTGCCGGCGCTGAGCATCCACCACTATTGCGGAGCCCTCCTCCGCGGCAGCCCGCTCGCCCCCAACAACGGCCGGAGCCATTATTGCCTTGTCGACGCGGGTCGAACCGCATTCGGGACAGGCGACAAAGCCGCGCTTGCGCTGCTTGTCGTAAGCGGCGCTGTCAGGAAACCAGCTCTCGAAGGCATGCCCCTCGGCGCAGCCAAGCGCGTATTTGATCATCGTTCAGCCCGCCAGAAGCGCATCAAGTTCGCCCGTAGCCTCGAGTTCGTGCAAATCGTCGCAGCCGCCGACATGGGCGCCGCCGATGAAAATCTGCGGCACCGTCCAACGGCCATTCGCCTTCGCCGCCATCGCCGCCTGGGCGGCGCGGTCGCCGTCCACGCCGATCTCCTCGAATTGGGCTGACTTGGCGCGTAGCAGAGCCTTGGCGGAGTGGCAGTAGGGGCAAGTCGACTTGGTGTAGATGACAACAGGAGGCACGCCCGAGAGATCCTTGATGCAGCAATCCACAGATTCCGCTACTATATGGAGCAGTTAGGCGGCGGTAACAACCCTCGCGAAGACGAGCACGTCCACCCGGTTGGCTCCAGCCCTCAATAGCGCCCTCGCGCTGGCGTTGGCGGTCGCGCCTGAGGTTAGGACATCGTCGACCAGCACGACATTGAGCCCCCGGACGGTCGCGCCCTCGGCGAGACGGAACGCTCCCTGCACATTTTCGGCCCTCTGCGCTCGGCTCAATCCCACCTGACTGCGCGTCGCCTTGACCCGTCGCAGGGTGGCCAGATCGCAAGCAATTCCTGTTTGGCGGGAGATCTCTGTCGCCAGCGCCGCGGCCTGGTTGAACTGCCGTCGCCACAGCCGCAAGGCGTGCAGCGGCACCGGCGTCAGGAGATCGGCGTCTGAAAGAATATCGGCGCCGGCGCGAGCCATCCAAGTCGCGATTGGCCGCGAGAGCTCCGCGCGGTCGGAATATTTGAGCCGATGAACGAGCGTGCGCGCCGGTCCATCCTCGAACCTCGCCACTGCGCGGGCGCGGCCGAACGCCGGGGGATCGGCCATCGCTTGCGGCGAAATGAGGCCTTGGCCGAGATCCTGCTCGAATGGCGTGCCGAGACGCTCGCAAAATGGCCGCTCAATGAAGCGAATCGTATTCCAGCAGTGCGGGCAAAGCGCGCCGTGCCTGTCCGTGGCAGCGCGGCAGGCGAGGCATGTCGGCGGATAAAGCGTATCGAGCGCCGCTTGAGCCAGGCTCAAGGCAAGCGCGCGAGCGCGCCGCGCTAAAAGCGAGCCGGTAGCCTCATCCCTGTCCAGGGCCGAAGACACGTTCATGAGTGCAAGCTAGCCCGAACCGCAGCTTTGCGCGAGGGGCGTCCGGGCGCATAACAAGCGCCCATGTTGCATCCGGCGCCGCCGCAGATATTCGACCGAGATCTGATCAATCGGCGCCTCGATCGCGTCTGGGCGCAGCCCTGGGGGCACGCTCCAACTGACTTCCTGCTCGCGAGGGCGGCTGAAGACCTCGGCGACCGGCTGGCGCTGGTCAAACGGCGGTTCGCGCTTGCGGCGGACTTTGGCTCGCCCGGCCCGCATGGCGCCGTCACTCTCACGGCGGCCGGCCAGGTCGATTGCGTCATCCGGGTCGCCCCAACCCAGGCGAGCCTGGGGACCGGCGGTTTCCTGCCGGCGGTTGGCGACCTCGAGCGCCTCCCGGCCGCCGACGGCCGGCTTGATCTCGCCATCTCGCTGCTTGCGCTGCAGACGGTGAACGATCTGCCGGGCGCCTTGGTTCAGATGCGGCGCGCGCTGAAAGGCGACGGCCTCCTGATAGCAGCGATGATCGGGGGCGAGACACTGACCGAGCTGCGCCAAAGCCTGACCATCGCGGAAAGCGAGATTCTCGGGGGGGCGTCCCCGCGGGTTGCGCCCTTCGTCGACGTGCGCGCCCTCGGCGGCCTGGCGCAGCGCGCGGGGCTCGCGCTGCCGGTCGTCGATCTCGACCGCGCGGTCGTCCGCTACCCCGACATGTTTGCGCTTCTCGCAGACCTGCGCGCCATGGGAGCCGCGAGCGCGCTGTATGCGCGCAGCCGCAAGCCGCTACGCCGCGCAGTCCTGCTGCGCGCCGCAGCCGTCTACGCGGACCGCTTCGCCGATCTCGACGGGCGCTTGCGCGCGACGTTTGACTTTGTCTGGCTCGCAGCCTGGGCGCCGCATGAGAGCCAGCAGAAGCCGCTCAAGCCTGGGTCGGCGACGGCGCGGCTCGCTGATGCTCTGAGGCCGCGGGGTTAGAACAGGGACGAACTGAACGCGGAGAACGGTGTTTCAGTGCGGCGACGCCGCGTTTGACGCTGTGGCTACAAGTGGCTACTCTTGACGCATGAAGACCGTCTCCATCCGTGAGGCCAAGAACCGTCTGACCGAACTCGCGCGCGAAGTCGAACGGGGCGAGACAATCATCGTTACGCGCAACGGCTCTCCTGTGCTCGAACTGACCCCGCACCGGCCGCGCAAAGGGCTTCGGCTCGACGCGCTTGACGAATTCAAGCGCAAACATGGGATCAAGAGGATCGTGGAACTTCTCGCGAATGACTTCGATGATCCTCTTCCAGAGGATTTTCTCCTGCGTCCCTTGCCACCCGACGCATGAAGCTCTTGCTCGACACCCATATGTTTCTCGCGCTCATCGCGGGCGGCGTGGCGAACCTGCCGACCGCGCTCGGGGCGGCGCTGAGCGACCCTCACGGAGAACATTTCTTGAGCGCGGCCAGCCTATGGGAGATTGCGATCAAATGCCGGTTGGGCAAGCTCAGGCTGGGCGCAAGGCTGGAAGCGCTTTCCGAGCTTCTCGACAACCTGGGCGTCAAAGTCGTCGCGATCGATGCACGCCATGCGCTGGCCTCCGTAGAGCCTGAGCCAACGACGCGCGATCCTTTCGACAGGATGCTGCTCGCGCAATGTCAGGTCGAGGGGCTGAGGCTCATCACCATGGACCGCGCCCTCGAGTCACATCCTTTGGCGGCGCACATCTCGCCCCACGCCCCGAAAATGCGATGAAAGCGGGCTCCAGCGGGAATGGATCTAACCCGCAATCGGGGCTTAGGCGGAAAAGCTTCGCCGCCTTTCATTGGAGTTCCCGCGACGCGCCGCGGCGATCAGCGTGCTTTCGCCGGGCGCAGCGATCGGCCAGTGAGAGCGACGCCCATCAGCACGAGCGCTAATCCCGCCCAGGCGGAGGACGCAATAGGTTCAGCGAGCGCCACGGCCCCGCAGAGGACGCCGATCACAGGCGCGATGTAGTTGTTGAGGCTGGCGAAGGTCGGACCCTCCTCGTTGACGAGCCGGAAATAGACGTAATAGGCGAGCGCGGTGTTGAAGACGCCGAGCGCGCCCATCGCGAGGAGGGGTCCCAGCGGGGTCTGGAAGAGCGCCATAGGCGGCGGGAGCTTCCCGAAAGCTAAGCCAGTCAGACCGAGCGCGAGCGTCGAAATCGTCATCGAGGCGGTAACTGCTCTGACGGCCCCAATTTCTCTCGTTGCAGCGCCGGAGATGATTGCCCCGGTTCCATAGAAGACGGCCGCAACCAGAGCGAAGGCTCGTCCCAAGATGGCATGGGCGCCGCCGCCCGCTCCCGGCGACCAGAACGCCGCGCCCACCCCCGCGAAGCCTACCATGAGCCCGAGGGCTGCATGCCGCGTCCAGCGATCGCGCGATCCTAGAAAGCGGCCGAACAGAAAGACGAAGATAGGCTGGGCGCCCATCATCAGCGCCATGTCGGCGCTCGTGGTCAGCGTCGCCGCCTCAGCGAGCAGGATGAAGGGAATGACCTGTCCGACCAGCGCGAGCGCCAGAAGTTTGGCCCACAGCCCCGGTCGGGTTCCCGGCCAGGCCTTGCCCGAAAGGGCGCTCGTCAGCAGCATCGCCGCCGCCGCGACTCCGACCCGAGCGAGGGCGAACCCGAACGGATCGAAAGCCCGCGAGGCGATCTTGATCAGAAGAAAGGACGAGCCCCAGAGGAGCGATAGAAAGGCCAGCCCCGCATATGCGGCCATGAAGCTCTCAGGATTGCGAAGGCGCGAACAAGGCCAGTCAGCTTGAACCGCTTCCGACCAAAGGGTTTACGACCGCAACGCCCGGAAAGCGATTGAAGTCGCGGTCCGCCGACCATAGTTCCCGCACGCCGTGCTGTTGGCTCTCTATGGTCGCCTTCATAACCGTATATATGGGATAGGAGATATGAGCGCGCATATTATGGATTCGGAGGGCCACAAAGTAAGCGCGTGACGCGTCTCGCGGACGTCAACGGAAATTCCGCCCCCCAGGCATCGCTTCGGCGATGTCCACGGTCTCCAACGGCGAAGAGGGCGTGCGCGGATCGTCGAGCCGAGGCAGTTGAGCGAAGCGATTGCCTTGTCGTTTCTGCGCCATCGTCATTTGCGGCCGGCGAACCTCGTCGGCGTGCGCGAGAACGCTGATCGTCTGGCCCGCCTCGGACAGAAGCCCAAGCATCGGCGTCAGGTCGCGCATACGCTCGGCGACGATATGGATGACGCCTTGCTCGCTCTGCAGCTTACCGGTCACAGCGACAAAGCGCGCGCCAAGCACGATCGCGCGCAGGCGTTCGAAGATCTTCGGCCATACGATGATGTTGGCGACGCCCGTCTCATCCTCCAGCGTCATGAAGATGACGCCGCTGGCGGTGCCCGGCCGCTGACGCACGAGCACGAGACCGGCGACTGTAACGCGCTCGCCGTTCTTGACCGAGCTCAGCGCCTCTGAGCACAGGATTCCGCGTTCGGAAAGACGCGCGCGCAGGAACGAGGCCGGATGAGCCTTGAGGGATAGCGACAAACGCCGATAATCCTCCACCACATGCGCGCCGAGCGGCATCGGGGCTAAGCGCGCGTCGGGCTCCGTGTCTCGCCCGGAACTGCTCGCGAATAGGGGCAGATCGTCCTGGTCGCCGACCCGATCGAGGCCTCGCACCGCCCATAAGGCTTGGCGCCGATCGAGCCCGAGCGAGCGGAAGGCGTCAGCGTCGGCAAGCCGCTCGAGCACAGTCGAACTCAACCCGCTGCGCAGCCATAAGTCGCGCACGGAATCGTAGCCTTGACCGCGCTCTCTCGTGAGCTCGACCATGTCCTTTTCTTTGAGGCCGACGATCTGTCTCAAGCCCAGGCGCACCGCATGCGTCGTGCGGATGTGAGGCGCCATCTCGGCGTGACGGGGATGGATTCCTTCTCCCTTTGGGAGAAGGTGGTCCGAAGGACCGGATGAGGGTCCCTCACCCTCACCCTCACCCTCACCCTCACCCTCACCCCCAACCCCTCTCCCCGAGGGAGAGGGGGGTAAAGGCTCCAGCGTACAATCCCAGTCGGACAGGTTCACATCGACTTCGCGCAGTTCGACCCCGTGCTCGCGGGCATCGCGCACGAGCTGGGCAGGCGCGTAGAAGCCAAGCGGCTGGGCGTTCAGCATCGCCGCGGCGAAGACGTCCGGATAGCGGCATTTCATCCAGCAGGAATTGTAGACCAGCAGCGCAAAGCTCGCCGCATGGCTCTCGGGAAAGCCATATTCGCCGAACCCCTCGATCTGATGGAAGCAGCGTTCGGCGAACTCACGCTGATAGCCGTTGGCCACCATGCCTTCGATCATCTTCGCTTGAAGCGTCTGGATTGTGCCGGATCGACGAAACGTCGCCATCGCGCGGCGCAACTGGTCGGCTTCCGAGGGCGTGAAACCCGCAGCGACGATGGCGATCTTCATCGCCTGCTCCTGGAACAGCGGCACGCCGAGGGTCTTCATCAAAACCGCCTCAAGCTCCTTCGAGGGATAGGAGACATCCTCGAGGCCCTGCCGTCGGCGCAGATAGGGATGCACCATGTCGCCCTGGATCGGACCGGGGCGCACGATCGCGACCTCGATGACGAGATCGTAGAAGCTCGCGGGCTTGAGTTGCGGCAGCATCGACATCTGCGCGCGACTTTCGATCTGGAACACGCCGATCGTGTCGGCGCGCTGGATCATCGCGTAGACGCATGCCTCCTCGGGCGGAATGTTCGCGAGCGTCAGGCGTTCGCCGTAGTGCTTGTCGAGAAGCGCAAAACCCTTGCTCAGCGCCGTCAGCATGCCGAGCGCCAGCACATCGACCTTGAGAAGACCAAGCGCGTCGAGATCGTCTTTGTCCCACTCGACCATCGTGCGCTCTTTCATCGCCGTGTTCATCACCGGCGTGACTTCATCGAGCCGGTCGCGGGTAATGACGAAGCCGCCGCTGTGTTGAGTGAGATGACGCGGAAAGCCGATCAGCTCCTTCGCCATCGTGAGCGCGAGCTTGAGCGTCGGGTCGCCAGGATCGAGCCCAATCGCGCGCACCCGATCCTCGCCGATCGGGGTTGTCTCCTGGCCCCAGGCGGTTCCGTTGAGAGCGGCGATCATATCGTCGGAAAGACCGAAGACCTTGGCCGTCTCGCGGATCGCCGAGCGCGTGCGATAGGTGATCACCGCGGCCGCGAGGCTGGCGCGCTCGCGCCCATAGTGATCGTAGATATACTGGATCACCTCTTCTCGACGTTCGTGCTCGAAGTCGACGTCGATGTCGGGAGGCTCGTTGCGCTCAGGCGAAATGAAGCGCTCGAACAGAAGATCGAAACGCTCAGGATCGACCTCGGTGATCCGGAGGCAATAGCAGACAGCGGAGTTGGCCGCTGAGCCGCGGCCCTGGCAGAGGATTCCTCTTGAGCGCGCGAAGCGCACGATGTCGTGCACGGTGAGGAAGTAAGGCGCGTAATCGAGCGAGGCGATCAGCTTGAGTTCGTGCGCCAGCGCTTCCCGCGTGCGCTCAGGAACGGCCCCCGGATAGCGCGCTTCTGCGCCGGCTTCCACGAAAGCCGCTAGCGCCTCCTGCGCCGTCGAATAGCCTGCGCGCAGCTCCTCGGGATAGCAATGGGACAATTCGTCGAGGCTGAAGTTGAGACCGTCGAGGAAGCGGAGCGTCTCGGCGAGAGCGTCCGGCGCCTCGGCGAACAGCCGCGCCATTTCGAGTGGGTCTTTGATATGGCGCTCGGCATTGGCCTGGGTGAGGCGCCCCGCGGCCTCGAGCGTGGTCTTCTCGCGGATACAGGTGACGACGTCGGCGAGCGCGCGACGTTCGGGCGCATGCATGAGCGCGTCATTGGTTGCAATCAGGGGCGCGCCAACAGAGCGGGCGAGGGCGGCGCGCTGCATGAGCCCATTGCGCATGTTCACGCCATAGATGAGGCTTGCGCCGATCCATAGACGCTTGCCGAAGGCTTCGTGCAGGCGGCGGAGAATCCCCCTCTCCCCTTGTGGGGGAGGGACGGGGTGGGGGGTCGCGCCGCCCTTGGCAGTTTCGGTTTGACTGCTCTTCTCTTGAGAGGTCCGTGTGACCCCCCTTTCTAACCCTTCCCCACAAGGGGGGAGGGAACGCGTCGGAGGCATCGCGACAACTTGCAACCCCTCGCTGCGCTCCAGAAGGTCGTCGAGCTTGAGCCAGCATTCGCCTTTCGGCGCGCGCTTGTTTCCCTCGGTCAGGATCCGGCAGAGCCGGCCGTAAGCTGAGCGGTCTTTCGGATAGACGAGCAGGTCCGGGGAGCCGTCGTTGAAGACCAGCCTCGCGCCGGGAACGACTCGCATGGCCCCCATCGCCTCAGCGTTATCGCGTGCGAACGTGTGTGCGCGCACAATCCCGGCGAGCGAGTTGCGGTCGGCGATCCCGATCCCGACAAGGCCAAGCTCGGCGGCGCGCTTGACCATCTCCTCGGGATGTGAGGCTCCTCGGAGGAAAGATAAATTCGTCGTCGCCGCCAATTCGGCGAATCTCGACTCGAGCCGGATCAAAGACGGCGCTCCCATGCGAGCGATACGGATCGCCTTGCGGCCGATCGTGAGAACAAAGATAGAACGATCTCGGGCAAGAACACAAGCGAAGGCTTTGTCGAAAACTCTGGCCGAAAACTCCGGCCTTCAGCGCTCGCGCGACGACGGGACGGCTTATGCCCGATGCGCGGTGACGCTCCTGTCTGCCAGACGATCGATCGCGTCGAAGAACAGGCGGCGGAAGCGGTCCGCGTCTACGGCGACCGCGACTTCGGTATTGGTGAGGCGGCCCCATTGGCCGCGCCAGTCGACGATCGTCGCCCCGGTCGTGAGCCGTCCTGTCGTCTCGATGTCCACTGCGGCGGGGCGCGTTTCGACGAGCGTCGGATCGAGCGCGACCGCGATCGCGAGCGGGTCATGCATGGTGAAGATGCGCTTGCCCAGCATTTTTTCCATGCGGTCGAAATAGTAACGTGACGCATCGTCAAGGAAGCGCGTCAACTCGGGCCCACGCGGCTTGCGGGCGATACGCGCTTCGATCGCCTTAATATCGCTCTCGTCGATGATGGTCTTGCGCGTCACATCAAGTCCGATAGCGATCACCGGCGTTCCGCCCACGCCGCCGAAAGCGCGAAAGACGATCCGCGCCGCTTCCGGATCGTGCCAGATGTTGAACTCGGCCGCGGGCGTCACGTTTCCCGAATCCGAATAGGCGCCGCCCATGATCACGAACCGCTTGACGAGCCGCGGCAGTTCGGGCTCGCGCATCACCGCAAGCGCGATATTCGTCAGCGGCCCCACCGCGCACAGGATGAGGCGCCCCGAATGCGCGCGCGCCGCCTCGATAATCATATCCGCGGCGTGCAGCGGGTCTGGCGGTTCCTCGGGGTCCGGCAGAACCGCATGACCGAGGCCGGTCGCGCCATGAATCTCGCTGGCGTCTCTCGCTGCAATCGAGATCACCGTCTCCGCCCCTGGCCAGACGGGGATGTTGGCCCGCCCGGCGAGGGCGAGAACCGCGCGCGTGTTGCGCGTCGCGGTCGCGAGGGAAACGTTGCCGACAACCGTCGAGACGCCGAGGATGTGCGCTTGCCTATTGGCGCAGGCGTAGAGGAGCGCGAAGGCGTCGTCGATGCCGGTGTCGACGTCAAGAATGAGAGGCTCGGAGCGCTCAGTCATGGCGACATTTTTCCCGGAGGCGCGGCGCACCCGTGTCGTTCGTGATCACGGCCGCCGGGGCATACTGGCCGGACGATCTCTCGCCAGTCAAACGAGAAAATCCCCCTCCGAGAAGCGTACGGGCGGCAATCAGCCGACTCTCTCCACAAGGTCAAGCCTCAGGATCTGATCGGCGGTTTGCGCCATCTCAAACCGCGAAAGCCCGGCGCTCCTGGGCGACCCAGCGTATGAGCAGAAGAACGGCAACTACGGCAAGCCCGCTCGCCAGTCCGATCCATACGCCGACAGCGCCGAGCGGGGTGAGGAAGCCCAACGCAAGGCCGACCGGCGCACCAATCGCCCAATAACCAAGAAGTGCAATGACGAAGGGCCATTTCGAGTCGTGCAGCCCGCGCAGCATGTTCGCGAGCGCGACCTGGCTCGTATCGAAGACCTGGAAGACCGCCCCGACTTTGAGCAGCGCGACGGCGATCATAACGGCATTTGCGTTCTCGGGCGCATCAACGTCAATGAACGGCGATATCAAGTACCGCGGGGCAGCAATCATCGCGGTCGCGGATAGGGTCGCATAAGCGAGGGTGAGACCGAAGGCGCACCAGCCTGCATGAGCAATCGCAGGGGCGTTCCGAGCGCCGTAGGCAAGGCCGACCCTAACCGTCGCGGCTTGGCCCAAGCCGAGCGGGACCATGAAGGCTATTGATATGATCTGCAGGGCGGCCGTATGCGCTTCGAGAGCCGCGCGTCCGATCAGGCCTATCGCCAGTGACGCCGCAGAGAACACGCCCACTTCTGCGAGGATCATCGCGCCCATCGGCAGGCCAAGCCGCCACAGCGCGGCGAACTCGCCCAGGGAAGGTCGCCACGGCAAGGCGAACGGGCGAATACGCTCAAGGCGCGGCTCGACAAGCGAGACGCTAAGCAGGATCAGGAACATCAAGGTCTGCGAGAGCGTGGTCGCGATACCCGAGCCGATGATTCCGAGCGCGGGCATGCCAAGCTTGCCGAACACAAGGGCATAATTGGCGATGGCGTTGAAGCCGACGCCTGCGAGGCCGGCAATCAGGGTCGGGCGGGGCCGCTCAAGCGCGGAGAAGACGCAGCGGGCGGTGATGAAGAGCAGGTTCGGCAGAAGACTCCACTGATAGCCGCGCATGTAGAGTCCGGCGTCGCGCGCGAGGTCCGGCGATTTGCCGATGGCAACCAGAATCCGCTCCGTTTGCGAGAGGTAGATCCAGGCGATGGCGGAGAGCGCCACGGCCGACAAGAGCGACTGGTGGGTCGCGCGCCGGAGCGATTTGCCGCTCTCGCCCGAACCGATTTTTGCCGCAGCGATCGGCGCCAGCGCGGCTACGACGCCGATGCCGAGCACCATCGCGGGCTGAAAAAGGTTGAAGCCAAGCGCACCTGCGGCGAGCGCGTGCGCGGACAGCCGGCCGAGCATGATGAAGTCGGTCGCGGTCATCGCGTAGATCGCGACATTGGCGAGAATGATCGGCCAGCCGAGCGCCAGCGTCGCGCCGAATTCTCGCTTAAGCGAGCCCGAAGCGGCTCCCGTCGCTCTTATGGATCGCGGCGCGACGGACATGATCGACCTGGGTCGAGAGAGAAAGGCGCGGTTGATATCGGAGAGGCCGAGCGGGCGCAAACGTTAGGTGATTGACTAAGTCTATTAATTTAGTCATCAATGAGTCTTCAAACGCGAATTCGGGAGACTGGCGATGGCGCTCAGAGAGATTATCGAGGAGACGCAGGCCAATCTGCGTGCTGACGCAGCCAACGCGAGGGCGGTCTTCTCGGTCGATTCAAAGCAGGTGGAGAACCTCCGAAGCGAGGCTCAGCTCCGCCAGTTCTCGCTAACCGTAGACGAGCCGCCGAGTCTTGGCGGCTCAGACGCTGGCCCGAACCCAGTTGAACTGGTCCTGGCGGCGTTGGCGACATGCCAAGAGATCACTTACCGCGCTTACGCGACAGCGCTTGGCGTGCCGCTTGAAAGCGTCTCGGTCAAGCTTGAGGGCGTTCTCGACCTGCGCGGCTTTTTCGCTGTCGACGACCGCGTGCGTTCGGGATTCACGGGGGTGCAGGGGACCGTGACGCTGAAGAGTTTGGCGACCCAAGAGGAATTGGCGAAGCTCAAGGCAGTGGTTGACGCGCACTGCCCGGTCCTGGACATCCTTCGCGCTCCCGTGCCCGTGAAGCTCGAACTCGCCCTTGCGCCGGTCCCCGTCGCCGCATAGGGCAGGCGTCGCTCGAAGCGCCGCTGACCGACAGCCAACGTTATAGGAGCCCCGAATACTTGGCTGGCTGCGTCCGACCGCCCCGGAGCTCCTGCTTCACGCCCCGAACCATCAGCCGGGGATTGACGGCTATCCACCCCGCGCCGGCAAAATATTGGGAATTCCCCGGCTGCAAATATCTGACACCACGGGATCTTACGAATTTGCTTGACAAAATCAGAAATTTACGCTACTCATTTTCGTTGGCGGAATCTATTCCCCACGCGTGGTAGACGGGGCGGGACGACGGAGAAACCATGAGCAATTTGAAACGCCGGCTTACAACCCGACACGCGAACTGGCGCGAAGGATGAATTTTCGTATTTTTTTCGCCTGTAACCCATTGAAAAGGTCCAATTCGCAAAATTAAACGCTAGTAAACGCCGGCTAATATACTAGCGTTTAGGCTCATTTAGCTTGGTTTTGCTAGCGCTTATTGAGAGGGAATACGCGCGCCGCGACGAACCGCACCGGATTCAGCGCAAGTTACAACTCATGGCGGTGGGACCATTCTGGCGATCCAGTCGAGGGTGTCGGCGAAGCGCTCGCCCATTGCGAGATGGACGGCGCCCTCGACCCGCCAGAATTCCTTCTGCGGACTCGCAAGTCCGAACAGTTTCTCGCCGAAGCGGATAGGCACGACCATGTCCCTGGTCCCGTGCACGATCAGCGTGGGCGCCTTGACCGAGCCGATCAGCAGGTCATTGCGGAACGGATCGCGGATCAATGCGCGAGCCGGAACGAACCAATATGCGGCCGCCGCGACGTCGGCGACGGACGAATAGGGCGAGTCGAGCACGAGCGCGCCAACCTTGTGGCGCGCGGCGAGCGCGACCGCGACCCCAGAGCCGAGCGACTCTCCAAGAGGGACGATGCGCTCTGGCGCTACGCCGCTCGCGATCGCCGCTGCATAGGCCGCCTCGCCGTCAAGCTTGAGCCCACGCTCGCTCGGGCGACCGGTTGAGCTGGCGTAGCCGCGATATTCGATCGCGATGAGCCCCATGCCCGCCTTGGCGATGGCGTGAAAACGATCGACGCGCAGGTCGATGCCGCCGGCGTTGCCGTGGAAATAGAGGATCAAGGGACGCCCCGGCGCGGGCCGGATGCTCCACGCGAGCAGGCTCTCGCCATCCTCGGTCTTCACACGGAGGATCTCGGCCTCAAGTCCGAGCGTCGCCGGGTCGACCTCAGCGGCGTCACAGCGGAACAGGATCTTACGCTGCCCGAAGAAAAGTCCGATGACCACAGCGGCGTAGAGCGCGACGCAGACCAGGACCGCGATCAGCATCGCGCGGCCGTTCCCGGCGCCACGCTCAGTGCTGCAGAGCTTTCACGACGGCGTCCGTCATCTTCTTCGCGTCGCCGAAAAGCATCAGCGTGTTGTCGCGAAAGAACAGCTCATTGTCGACGCCGGCATAGCCCGAGCCCATGCCGCGCTTGACGAACAAGACGGTCTTCGCCTTGTCGACGTCGAGAATCGGCATGCCATAGATGGGCGACTTGGGATCCGTTTTGGCGGCTGGGTTGGTGACGTCATTGGCGCCGATGACATAAGCGACGTCGGCCTGTGGGAACTCGCTGTTGATGTCCTCGAGCTCGAACACCTCGTCGTAAGGGACGTTGGCCTCGGCGAGCAGCACGTTCATATGCCCCGGCATTCGGCCAGCGACGGGATGGATCGCATATTTGACCTCGACCCCGTTCTTCTTGAGAAGGTCCGCCATCTCGCGCAAGCTGTGCTGCGCCTGCGCGACCGCCATGCCATAGCCCGGAACGACGATCACCTTCGACGCGTTCTTCATCATGAAGGCAGCGTCCTCGGCTGAGCCCTGCTTGACCGGACGGGTCTCCTTGGCGCCCTCGGCGCCGGCGACCTCGCCACCCCAGCCGCCAAGGATGACTGAAATGAAGGAACGGTTCATGCCCTTACACATGATGTAGGACAGGATCGCGCCCGAGGAGCCGACCAACGCGCCCGTGATGATGAGCGCCAGATTGCCGAGCGTGAAGCCGATGCCCGCCGCGGCCCAGCCGGAATAGGAATTGAGCATCGAGATGACGACCGGCATGTCCGCGCCGCCGATCGGGATGATGAGAAGCACGCCGAGCGCGAGCGAGACGAGCGCAATGAGCCAGAAAAACGCGGGCGCTTGGGTGGCGTAGAAGAGCGTGATCAAGAGGACGAGCGCAACGCCGAGCGCGCCGTTGATGATGTGGCGTTGCGGCAGAAGGATCGGCGCGCCGGACATGCGCCCATCGAGCTTGAGGAACGCGATGATCGAGCCTGTGAAGGTGATCGCGCCGATCGCAAGTCCAAGCGACATCTCGATGATGCTGCCCGGATGAATGATGTCGCCCTCTTCGATGCCGAACGCCTCGGGCGCGTAGAACGCTCCCGCCGCAACCAGCACCGCGGCCAAGCCTACCAGCGAATGGAACATCGCCACCAATTGGGGCATCGCGGTCATGGCGATCGTCCGAGCGCGCCATGCGCCGATGCTCCCGCCGATGGCGATGCCGAGAATGATGAGCAGCCAGGAAAGCCCACTCGAGGGGGGACGAACCGCGAGTGTCGTTAGCACCGCGACGCCCATGCCGATCATGCCGAAGCGATTGCCCTGACGTGAGGTCGCGGGCGACGACAGTCCTCGCAAAGCGAGAATGAACAGAATGCCGGACGCGAGATAGAGCAGGGCGGCGAGGTTAGCGTTCATGCGGCCTCAGCCCTTCTTCTTGTACATCGCCAGCATGCGCTCGGTGACCATGAAGCCGCCGAAAATATTGACCGAGGCGAGGATGAGCGCGACGAACCCCACGAAACGGGCAAATCCCGATCCGCTGTCGACCGCCGCGACCCCCACCGACAACAGGGCGCCGACGACGATGACCGAGGAAATGGCGTTCGTCTCGGACATGAGCGGCGTGTGCAGCGCCGGCGTCACCGACCAGACCACGTAATAACCGACAAAGACCGCGAGAGCGAAAATCGCTAGCCGGAAAACGAACGGATCGATCGCGCCGCCGGAAGCGGCGTGACCCGCCGCGGCGAGCTGGTCGCTGTAGGCTTGCGCGGCTTGGGCTGCCTGCCGCGCGGCGTCAGCGGCGGCTCGGAGTTTCTCGATCGCGGCGTCAAGGCTATCCATTGGGCTCTCCGGCGCTCAAGCGCGCAATCCACGTTATTGGGGCATGAAGTTCGGATGAACGACTGCGCCGCCACGGGTAAGGCAGGTCGCCTTCACCAGCTCGTCATCCCAGTTGACCGCAAGCGACTTGCTCTCCTTGTCGATCAGGGTCTCGGCGAAGGCGTAAAGGTTGCGCGCATAAAGGGCCGAGGCGGAGGCCGGGATCCGCGTGACGTTTGAATAGCCGACGATCTTGACGCCGTTGTCGCTGTAGGCCAGTTCACCCGGCCTTGAGAGCTCGCAATTTCCGCCGCGCTCAACCGCAAGATCGACGATCACCGAACCGGCGCGCATCAATTTGACCATATCCGCAGTGACGAGACGCGGCGCTGGACGGCCGGGGATCAGCGCGGTGGTGACGACGATGTCCTGTTTGGCGATATGTGTGGCGACGAGGTCGGCCTGCTTCGCCTTGTAGGCGTCCGACATTTCCTTTGCATATCCGCCTGCCGTTTCGGCCTGCTTGAACTCCTCGTCCTCGACGGCGACGAATTTGGCCCCGAGAGACTCGACCTGCTCCTTGGTCGCGGGACGCACATCGGTCGCCGTGACCACCGCGCCAAGACGCCGGCCGGTCGCGATAGCCTGCAGGCCTGCGACGCCGACGCCCATGACGAACAGCTTGGCCGCCGGGACGGTGCCTGCTGGGGTCATCATCATCGCCAAGGCCCGAACGTATTCGGCCGCGGCGTCGATCACGGCTCGATAACCGGCGAGGTTGGCCTGGCTCGACAGCACGTCCATAACCTGCGCGCGGGTTATGCGCGGCAAAAGCTCCATGGCGAAGGCGGCAACTCGTGCTTTCGCCATGGTTTCGACCGCATCGCGATGGCCATAGGGGTCCATCGTCGCGATGACGAGCGCGTCAGGTTTGAGACGCGTGATTTCGCTGGCGCTCGGCCGCCGAACCTTCAACACCACATCGGCGCCGAGCGCTTCCTCGGCCGAGACGAGCCGCGCGCCCGCCGACTGATAGTCAGCGTCCGGGAACCCCGCCTTAACGCCAGCGCCATGCTCGATGGCGACTTCCGCCCCCAGTCCGACGAATTTCTTGACCGTCTCCGGGGTCGCCGCGACACGCGTCTCCCCCGGGTCCGTCTCCGCCGGCGCTGCGATCAGCATCAAACTTCCCTCAAGACCGTCGACGTCGACGCAATAAACGTCGAGGCGGCGCGCCCCGGAGGCGACAGCCGATCTCTTTCCGTCAGGGCAGACTTAGATCATCGGCTTTCGAGCTGCAACGCAAACGGGGGGCGCGAAAGCGCGCGACAAGGCACGAAGCTAAGGTTTGTCCCAGCTTGGATAGTAGGGGCGCAAGTCCACTCTGTCGATAACGCGCCGGCGTCAGGCGCGGGCCACGGCTTCGGCCAGGCGGTCGTTCGTTTTGTCGCGCACTTCCAGCGTCTCGAATTTGAGGAGCTCGGCCTCGGCTTCGTCCTGTTCGGCCTTGGCCTCCTCGATTTGGCCCAGAAGCTCTGCGAGCGAACTCTTGAGGTTGTCGCGTCGGACCGCCGTCGCGCGGGCGTAGGTCGGATAAGCGAAATGGGCCGGGTCGGCGATGCCGGCGCGCTTCTCTTCGTTGACTATCTCGCGATCGAGGTCGCCGATCATGCGCGTGAACTCGGCCAGCATCAACTCGATTTGCGCAACGCGGCGGCGCTTAGCCTCAAGTTGAAATCGTTTCAGACGAATAAGCGAGTCCCGCGACTTCATTCCAGCCAACTCCCTAACAAATCTAAGGCGAGAGGACGTCCCGGTCCCCTGGTCACGACTACGAGGCGGCTGGACGATGCATGAGGAAGGTTTCTGCTTTCTTACGTCACGGGACGGCCCGAGTTTTGTGGCAGACTGCTGAAGCAGATGTCGGAATAGGCGCCGAGCTCGCCCGCGGTTTGGGACGTTATCAATTCATTTACCTGGGTCGTTAACAATCGGGTCGGGACGCCGAGCCGGCAGCTGAGTCAATCTTTCGGCCGCATTCCACGGGTAAATATAGTCTTTCAGAGGTGGGCGCCGAAGTTCGAGTCCGAAGAGTCGGTTAGTTGTGTTTGTTGATGTGATGCGTTAATTTTTATTTTCACGAAATACCATTTCTTATCAAATTGTTACTAATATCATTGGGCGCGGGGTCAGGGGCCTTGCGCGAATAAATCAGGGTTTGTTAACCAATAGCGGTCAGTGTTCTATTCGAATCGGTCCGAGTTCGCTCCAGCGCGCCTTCGGCACGAATGCGATGTACATAACCGCGGTCATGAAGCGACGGGCGAGGCGGGGAGCCTAACAAATGCGGGTACTTTTGATCGAAGACGACACTGCGACCGCGCAGAGCATTGAATTGATGTTGAAGTCGGAAAACTTCAACATCTACGTCACCGATCTCGGCGAAGAGGGCATCGATCTCGGCAAGCTCTATGATTACGACATCATCTTGCTCGATCTCAACCTGCCCGACATGTCCGGCTATGAGGTGCTGCGCTCGCTTCGGGTCACCAAGATCAAGACGCCCATCCTAATCCTGTCCGGGATGGCGGGCATCGAGGACAAGGTCAAGGGACTTGGCCACGGCGCCGACGACTATCTGACGAAGCCTTTCCACAAGGACGAACTCGTCGCCAGAATTCACGCGATCGTGCGCCGCTCAAAGGGCCACGCGCAATCCGTCATCATAACCGGCGACCTTACCGTCAACCTCGACCAGAAGACGGTCGAAGTCGATGGAGCTCGCGTGCATCTGACCGGCAAGGAATATCAGATGCTGGAGCTGCTCTCGCTCCGCAAAGGCACGACGCTGACCAAGGAGATGTTTCTCAACCATCTCTACGGCGGGATGGACGAGCCGGAGCTCAAGATCATCGACGTTTTTATCTGCAAATTGCGCAAGAAACTCGCGACGGCGTCGAGCGGCCGCAACTATATCGAGACGGTGTGGGGCAGGGGTTACGTGCTGCGCGAGCCCTCGCCAAACGACGACCGCATTCCCGCGTAAGACTCCCTCATCCGGTCAGGTCCGCTACCGCGGCAGCACCGTCGAGCCCATCAGCGCCTCGTCGATCGCGGCTGCGCACTGGCGACCTTCGCGGATCGCCCAGACAACCAAGGATTGGCCGCGCCGCATATCGCCGCAGGCAAAGACCTTGGTGCGGGAGGAGGCATAAAGTTTTGTGTCGGCCTCGACATTGCCTCGCTTGTCCAGCGTAACGCCGAGTTCGGCAAGCATTCCGTCCTTGACCGGCGAGACGAAGCCCATAGCCAGGAGCACGAGGTCCGCCTTTAGCGTGAATTCACCTCCCTCGATCGGCTTGAACTTCTCGTCGATCCGCGCACACCTAAGGCCGGTCACAGCCCCGTTCTCGCCTTCGAACGCGAGCGTCGTCACAGCAAAATCCCGCTCGGCGCCTTCTTCGTGACTTGAAGAGGTGCGCAGCTTGAGCGGCCAATTTGGCCAGGTGAGGAGCTTGTCCTCCGCTTTCGGCGGCATCGGCATGATCTCGAGCTGGGTGACTTTGAGCGCTCCCTGGCGGATCGACGTGCCGATGCAGTCCGACCCCGTGTCGCCTCCGCCGATCACGACGACATGTTTGCCGCCAGCCAGAATCGGCTGGTTCGTGGCGAGCGACTCGCCAGACACGCGCCGGTTCTGCTGAGGCAGGAAGTCCATGGCGAAGTGAACGCCCGCGAGATCGCGGCCGGGCACAGGCAAATCGCGCGACGCCTCCGCGCCGCCTGCGAGCGCGACGGCGTCATGGCCGTCGAAGATAGACTGCGCACTGATCGTGGCGCCGATGTGAGCGTTGTAGTGAAAGACCACGCGCTCCGCCTCCATCTGCTCGATGCGCCGGTCGACGTGACGCTTCTCCATCTTGAAGTCCGGAATGCCATAACGGAGCAGGCCGCCCGCCTTGCCCTGCTTCTCGTACACGTGGACGTCATGACCGGCGCGCGCGAGCTGCTGGGCGCAAGCGAGACCCGACGGACCCGACCCCACGACAGCGACTTTTTTGCCGGTTCTGCGGTCAGCTGGCTCTGGCCTGACCCATCCTTCGGCGAACGCCCTGTCGATGATCGCGCATTCGATCGTCTTGATCGTGACCGGCGTGTCCTGAAGGTTGAGGGTACAGGAAGATTCGCAGGGCGCGGGGCAGACGCGGCCAGTGAATTCCGGGAAGTTGTTGGTCGAGAGCAGATTGCGCGCGGCCTCCTGCCAATCGCCGCGATAGACGAGATCGTTCCAGTCGGGGATCTGGTTGTTGACCGGGCATCCGATGTGACAATAGGGGATGCCGCAATTCATGCAGCGAGCTGCCTGATTGCGCGTCAACTCCTCGCTCAGTGGCAGCATGAACTCGCGATAATGGCGAATTCGATCGGAAGCCGGCGCATAACGCCGATCCGCGCGATCAATCTCCAAGAACCCCGTGACCTTACCCATCTTGCTGCCCCAAAGCCCGGTCGCCGCACCTGGTTTTGCGGACCGAGCTCCGATCCGCTTCAATAAGGCGCTGCCTTCATCTTGCAAGGACTTTTGCCGCCCGCTCTGCGGGTTCGGCCGCCCAGGGTCGGCGCTGCCTCGCAACTGGCCGCTGCGGCGTCCTCACTCTCCTGCAGCCAGCATCGGCGGCCCGCTTTGCGCCGCAAGCTCCGCCAGCGCGCGCCGATATTCAACGGGCATCACCTTGCGGAATTTCGGCAGATAGGCCTCCCAGTCCGCGAGGATCTGCCGTGCGCGGGTCGAGCCAGTCAAGCGCGCGTGGTTGACGATCAACTGATGCAGGCGCTCAGCGTCGAACCGGCTCATGTCGCGCATCACGTCGACCCTGCCGTGGTGCTCGAGATCGCCGCCCGAATGGAGATAACGCTGCATCACCTCCTCCTCTGCGGCCACCGGCTCGAGGTCCACCATGGATAAGTTACAGCGCTGAGCGAATGTGCCGGCCTCGTCCAGGACGTAGGCGATGCCGCCTGACATGCCCGCGGCGAAGTTGCGTCCAGTCTCGCCGATGACCACGACGACGCCGCCGGTCATATATTCGCAGCCGTGGTCACCCGTGCCCTCGACGACCGCGATCGCGCCGGAATTACGTACGCCGAAGCGCTCGCCAGCTACTCCGCGGAAATAGCATTCGCCGGCGATCGCCCCATAGAGGACGGTGTTGCCGACGATGATCGAGTGTTCGGGAGTCAGCTTTATGGCTTCCTGCGGCGGGTAGACGATGATGCGACCGCCCGACAATCCCTTGCCGACGTAGTCGTTGGCTTCTCCCTCGAGTTCGAGGGTGACCCCTTTGGCGAGGAAAGCCCCGAAGCTCTGCCCCGCGGCGCCCTTGAACTTGATATGGATCGCCTCGTCGCGCAGGCCGGCATGGCCATACCTCTTGGCGATTGCGCCTGACAACATCGCTCCGGTCGACCGATCCACGTTGCGGATGGAGAGATCGAGACGCACATGCTTGCCGCGTTCGATCGCGTCCTTCGTGTCCTCGATGAGCCGGCGGTCGAGCACATTGTCGAGCCCGTGATCCTGAGCAATGCTTCGATAGATCGTGTCCTCCGCCCAGGGCGTCGGCTTGAAGAACAGGTTTGAAAAGTCGAGTCCCTGCGCCTTTGCGTGCTCGTTGAGCTTGCTCCTATCCAGCATCTGGCGCTGGCCAATCATTTCGTCGAACCTACGGTAGCCGAGCTCAGCCATCAGCGCGCGCACGTCCTCGGCGACGAAGAAGAAATAGTTGATGACATGCTCCGGCTTGCCGACGAAGCGCTTGCGCAGGACCGGGTCCTGCGTCGCGACGCCGACCGGGCAAGTGTTCAGATGGCACTTGCGCATCATGATACAGCCCGCCGCGATCAGCGGCGCGGTGGCGAAGCCAAACTCGTCTGCGCCAAGAAGCGCGCCGATCACCACGTCGCGGCCAGTGCGCACGCCACCATCGACCTGCACCGAAATGCGGGATCTCAGCCCGTTCATCACCAGCGTCTG
Source organism: uncultured Alphaproteobacteria bacterium (assembly GCA_963836695.1). Lineage (GTDB taxonomy): Bacteria > Pseudomonadota > Alphaproteobacteria > Rhizobiales > Beijerinckiaceae > Roseiarcus. Next base: position 11,034 of record CAWIKX010000028.1, on the reverse strand, counting down.
GTGCGTTTCAGCGAGACCGATCTCCCATGGGCTTCCCGCATGCTTGATCGAAGTCAAGGGCGAAGCGCCGGTGCCGCCCTCGAAGCCAGAGATGGTGACATGGTCGGCCTTGCACTTCGCCACACCCGCCGCGACCGTGCCGACGCCGACCTCGGACACCAGTTTGACCGAAACCTGGGCCTCCGGATTGACGTTCTTCAGGTCGTAGACGAGTTGCTTCAAGTCTTCGATCGAATAGATGTCGTGGTGTGGCGGCGGCGAGATGAGGCCCACCCCCTGAGTAGAGTGGCGCACCTTGGCGATCACCGCGTCGACCTTATGACCGGGCAGTTGTCCGCCTTCGCCAGGCTTCGCGCCCTGCGCCATCTTGATCTGCATCATGTCGGAGTTGACTAGGTATTCCGCGGTCACTCCAAAGCGGCCGGATGCGACTTGCTTGATAGCGCTGCGCATCGAGTCGCCGTTCGCCATCCGCTTGTAGCGATCGGACTCCTCGCCGCCCTCGCCAGTGTTGGACTTGCCCCCGATCCGGTTCATCGCGATGGCGAGCGTCGTGTGCGCCTCGCGCGAGATCGAGCCGAACGACATCGCGCCGGTCGAAAAGCGCTTGACGATCGAGACCGCTGGCTCGACCTCGTCGAGCGGGACCGGCGCGCGCCCGTTCTCCTCCGCGGACTTGACCCGAAAGAGACCGCGGATGGTCAACAATTGGGCGCTTTGTTCATTCAGCAGTTTGGCGAAGGCGTCGTAACGGTCCCGCGCGTTGCCGCGAACCGCGTGCTGCAGCAGCGAGACCGTCTCGGGTGTCCAGTTGTGAGTCTCTCCACGAACCCGATAGGCGTACTCGCCGCCGACTTCGAGCGCTGTCTTCAGGACCGGCGAAGCGCCGAATGCATCCGCGTGCCGGCGCTGCGTCTCATGCGCGACTTCGGCGAGGCCAGCGCCCTCGATCGTGGTCGCTGTGCCGAAGAAGAATTCGTCGATGAAGGCGCGAGACAGCCCCACGGCGTCGAAAATCTGGGCGCCGCAATAGGACTGGTAGGTCGAAATGCCCATTTTCGACATCACCTTGAGCAAGCCCTTGTCGACCGACTTGATGAAGCGCTTGACCGCCTCATAGCCGCTGATCGGCTCCGGCAACTCCTTGGCCATGGCCGCCAGAGTCTCGAAGGCGAGATAGGGATTGATCGCTTCGGCACCGTAGCCTGCGAGACAGGCGAAGTGATGGATCTCGCGCGCTTCGCCTGTTTCGACGACGAGGCCGACGGACGTGCGCAGCCCCTTGCGGATGAGGTGATGATGGACGGCCGCCGTCGCCAGAAGGGCCGGAATCGGGATTCGATCCGGACCCACCATGCGGTCGGAAAGGATGATGATGTTGTAGCGGCCGTGCACCGCCAATTCTGCGCGCTCGCAAAGCCGCTTAAGCGCATCGCTCATGCCGGCCGCGCCCTTCTTCACCGGATAGGTGATGTCGAGGGTCCTCGTGTCGAACGAATCCTCCAAGTGCCCGATGCTGCGGATCTTTTCGAGGTCCTCGTTGGTCAGGATCGGCTGGCGCACCTCGAGGCGCTTGCGCCTGGCCGCGCCGTCGAGGTCGAACAGATTGGGCCGCGGTCCGATGAAGGAGACGAGGCTCATGACCAGCTCTTCGCGGATCGGATCGATCGGCGGATTGGTCACCTGGGCGAAGTTCTGCTTGAAGTAGGTATAGAGCAGCTTCGACTTCGACGAGAGCGCCGAAATCGGCGTGTCCGTGCCCATCGAGCCGACCGCTTCCTGGCCAGTGGCCGCCATCGGCGCAAGCAGGATCGAAAGATCTTCCTGGGTGTAGCCGAAAGCCTGCTGGCGATCGAGCAGCGACACGTCGGTGCGCAACGCGCGCGGCTCGACTGGACTAAGATCCTCGAGCACGATCTGGCCCTCGCGAAGCCAGGCGCTGTATGGCCTGGCCTGCGATAACGCCTGCTTGATCTCCGAGTCAGAGATGATGCGGTGCTGCTCGAGGTCCACGAGCAGCATCTTTCCCGGCTGCAAGCGCCACTTGGCGACGATGGTCTCTTCCGGGACCGGCAACACGCCCATCTCCGACGCCAGAACGACAAGATCGTCGTCGGTCACGAAATAGCGCGCGGGCCTGAGGCCGTTGCGGTCAAGCGTCGCGCCGATCTGGCGCCCGTCCGTGAACGCCATCGCCGCTGGGCCGTCCCAGGGCTCCATCAGGGCAGCGTGATATTCGTAGAAAGCGCGCCGCTCCTCGTCCATCAGCGGATTGCCGGTCCAGGCCTCCGGAATGAGCGTCATCATCGCATGGCTCAGCGAATAGCCGCCCTGCACGAGAAACTCGATCGCATTGTCGAAGCAGGCGGTGTCCGATTGGCCTTCGTAGGAAATCGGCCACAGCTTCGAGATGTCGTCGCCGAAGAGTTCGGAGCTGACGCTTGCCTGACGCGCCGCCATCCAGTTGACGTTGCCCCGGAGCGTGTTGATCTCGCCGTTATGCGCGACCATCCGATAAGGGTGCGCGAGCCGCCATGACGGAAAGGTGTTGGTCGCGAACCGCTGATGGACCAGCGCCAGCGCGGTCTCGAAGCGCGGGTCCATGAGGTCGCGGTAGTAAGGCGCAAGCTGGCGCACGAGCACCATGCCTTTGTAGACAATGGTCCTGGCCGACATCGAGACGGGGTAGTATTCCAGGATTTCCGGCGTCCCGATCGCGTAGACGCGGTTGGATACGACTTTGCGGACGATGAAGAGGCGCCGCTCGAAATCGTCTTCACTCGTGAGATCGGCAGGGCGTCCGACGAAAATCTGTTGCATCACCGGCTCGACCGCCTTGACGCGCTCGCCCAACACGGAATTGTCGACCGGCGCGTCGCGCCAACCAAGCAGGTCGAGGCCCTCGGCGGCGACGACCTCCTCAACGATTTCACGCGCCTGCTGGCGCGACGCCTGCTGGCGCGGCATGAAGAACTGGCCAATTGCGTAATGGCCTTGCGGCGGCAGCTCGAAGCCCAACTTGACGCATTCGGGCGCAAAGAACCCGTGCGGGATTTGTGTCAGCACGCCGCAGCCGTCGCCGAGCAAAGGGTCCGCGCCCACCGCGCCGCGATGGGCGAGGTTGTTCAGAATCTGCAGACCCTTTTCGAGGATGTCATGCGACTTGCGGTTTTTCATGTCGGCAACGAAGCCGACGCCGCAGGAATCATGCTCGTTGGACGGATCGTAGAGCGCTTGGGCGCCGGGCGTCAGCGGGTCGCGACCGGGACTGGCTCTTTCGAAGCGGCCGCGCAACTCGTCGAACGTCGCTTGGGTTCTGGAGTTCATCTTTCCGCTCCCCGGGCGGTCGCGCACCTTGTGCGACCGTTCATTTGCGAAATTTAAGGCGTATCAAGGAACAAAGGGCGGCTGCTCACGCGCAGCCAGAGGCTTCACGCGTCGGATTTTTTTCGATCCGTCTTTGTCGGTCGTTTCGACAAAGCTTGAGCCTCTTTCCGCAGGTGCCGAAGCCTTGGCCTCGCCGCTCAAAAAATGGTCAGCACAACTGTCCTATTTCGCGACCATGACAGAAATGGATCTTCAACACAAGCGCTCTGCGCGCAAATTTTTTCCGGCCTCGGTTTGGGCGAAAGCGAATTGCCACGGCGACATAGTCTGACGCAAATTGCCGGCTCACGTTGAGCGGGAGCAAGCATGAAATTCGCCAGCGACAACGGCGCGGGCGTGGCGCCGCAGATTTTGGACGCGATCGTTGCGTCCTCGCGCATCAACGCGCCGGCCTACGGCGCCGATGACTACACCGCGCGGGCGCAAGCGCTGCTCAATGAAGTCTTCGAAACCAAGGTCGCCGCCTTTCTTGTGGCGACAGGCACGGCGGCCAATGCGCTCGCGCTGTCGGCGCTAGTCAATCCATGGGACGCGGTTTTCTGCCATGAGGAAGCGCATATCCACGACGACGAATGCAGCGCGCCGGAGTTGTTCACCGGCGGGGCGAAGCTGGTCGGCATCCCTGGGGAGGGCGGCAAGATCACGCCCGAGGGCTTGCGAGAGACGTTGGAGAGATTTCCGCGGGGGCTTGTGAAGTCTGCCCAGCCAGGGGCGCTGTCACTGTCCCAGGCTACCGAAGCCGGGACAGTCTACAGCGTTAGCCAAGTCTCTGAGCTCTGCTCGATCGCTCATCGCAACGGAATCAACGTGCATATGGACGGCGCGCGCTTCGGCAATGCGCTCATTTTCGCCAAGGCGACGCCGGCCGAGATGACGTGGCGGGCCGGCGTCGACATTCTCACCCTGGGCGCGACGAAGAATGGCGCGCTCGCTTGCGAAGCCGTCGTGTTTTTCGATTCCCGCCGCGCTGAGAATTTCCTCTTTCAGCGCAAGCGCGGCGGCCAGACCTTGTCCAAAGGGCGGTTCCTTGGGGCCCAAATGGAGGCTTATCTCACCGATGGCCTCTGGTTGAGGCTGGCCGAGCGCGCAAACGCTTCGGCGCGTCGGCTCGCCCGTGAGCTTGGAGCGACAGAAGGCGTTCGCCTCGCATGGCCGACCGAAGCCAATGAAGTCTTTGTCGTCGCGCCAAAGGCGATGATCGACCGGTGGCGGGCGGCGGGGGCGGTCTTCCACGAGTGGAGTACACGAGCGATCGCGCCGGAGCGGGCGCCTCGAAGGGGCGAAGCGTTGGTCAGACTGGTGACGTCGTTCGAAACAGCATCAAGCGAAATTGATCAGCTTTTGAGCGTTTGCGCCGACGTGCGAGATGCAGCCCCAGCGACGCCGTAACGACGCCGCATTCAACGCCTCAGATCCACCTCCGGAATCTGGAGCGGCAAAGCATGACGATCAGATTGAACGGGGCGCTCAGCCGTTGCTTGGCGGGTTCGGCGCTCGGCGGCCTCATCGCCCTCACTTTCGTTCCCCCCGCATCGGCTCAATGGCTGCCGCCTCCGTGGCGAGCGGCGTTCCCCGGCGAGATCGCAAGGAATCTTGAGGCGCGCGGCTATGTGTTGACCGCGCCGCTCCAGCGCCGGCTAGGTATCTATATCGCCGACGTCACCGCTGGCCCGGCTGGTTACCAGCGCCTCATCGTCGACGCGAGAAGCGGGCAAATTCTTGAAAGCTTCCCAGCGTCAGGTAGGATATGGGGACCCGCGCTTGCTTCCCGAGGCGAAGAGTTTGGCGAATCCGCGCGCCCGGGCATCGGCGGCCCGCCGCTGAACGGCGAATTCTCGAGCCGGTCGTCCGGTGTGCCGGAGTCGAGGCCTTCTTCGGCTGGTTCAGCGGGACTTCATATTCCAGCCGCCATCAGCCCCTACGGGCCCGGCGGGGCGCCGGCTGGAACGAAACCCAAAATGAAGGCCGCTTCGATCGAACATAAGATCCCGGGGACCAAGACGTCGTTCACCAGTCCGCCTTTGCCGCCTCCTGCCCCACGCGAAGCGGCCAAGGCGGAGGAAGCGGCCCCGCCAACGTCCAAGGCGACGGAAAACCATGAATCAGACAAGCCGCGCGTCGAGTCTCATCCGGCGGAAGTTGAGAACGTTCCGCCGGTCGCCCCTCAGGGCCCCTCCTCGGAGGCAAGCGACAAAGCAAAGGTGAGCATCGTTCCCCCGGCGCCGTTCGAATAGATGAAAAAAGGGCGTCCCGACCGGGACGCCCTTCGGCAATGCGGAGTTGGTCGACTTATGCGGCCCGAGCCGAAGGCGTCTTGACCGCTTCGATGGTCTTTGCGCCGCCCTTGTTGATCGCGATAGTGCGCGGCTTCTGGGCCTCAGGAACCTCCCGCACGAGATCAATGTGCAAGAGGCCGTTCTCGCTCGCGGCGCCTGTCACGACGACGTGGTCGGCAAGCTGGAAGCGGCGCTCGAAGGCGCGGCCGGCGATACCCTGATAAAGCATGTCGCGCTTGTCATCCTTGGGGGCGGTGTCCTTGGACCCGCGCACCGTCAGCGTGCTCTCGCGAGTCTCGACCGACAGTTCGTGTTCCGCGAAGCCGGCCAAGGCGAGCGTGATCCGGTAGGCATTCTCGCCGGTACGCTCGATGTTGTAAGGCGGATAGGTGGGAGCGTTTTGCTCGCCGCCAGCGACCCTGTCGAGCATGGAGAACAGGCTGTCGAAGCCAACGGTGGAGCGATAGAACGGCGAAAGATCGTAATTTGTCATCATCACATCCTCTGTGTTGAGCGATATGGCGGCTTGCGCCCCGGGATTGGCTGCGCCTGCCGCTTGTTCGGCCGATAGACCTCACGCAGAATTATTTTTGTTCGGGGAGGGGTAAGTTCAAGGGCAGAGGGGTGATCTTCGCCACAAAAAATGCAAGCTCCCTGAACAAAGGAAGCTGTCCCCGGCGAGCGTTCGGCGCCGGGGGATTCGCCGGTAGAGGGGCCGTCACCTTCGGATATCGAGGTCCAACATATGCTGAAATCAATCTCGTTCGTCGCCGCCGTCGCCGTAGCGTTGTGTCTGGTCTCCGCCGCACACGCCCGGCCAAAGGGTCCGGAAACCGAAGAAGATAACCAGCCGCTCAAGCCTTTGCCACCGCTGCAGAAGAACTTTCCGCTCGACCAGACCTGGTCGCTGCGGGAGCTGAACGGCAAGCCAGTACCTTCTGGATTGGACATCAGCCTTAAGATCGACGGCACGCTGCGCGGCTCAGGCTTCACCGGCTGCAATTCGTGGTCGGCCACCATGTATCCGGTCAAGGACCAGCATCTTGCCACCGGGCCCTATGCGCTGACAAAAAAGCAGTGCGCCAAGGACGTTATGCAGCTCGAACTGGGGTTTCTGTCCGCGCTGCTCGGCAACCCGGAGTGGGACTTGGTGAACGGCGACCTAGTCATCAAGGGACCGCGCGGCGCGCTCCGGCTCGCCCGTTCCCTTTGAGCTAACGGGGAGACGCGGGGTCTGATCCCTCATAGCCGGTTGCGCTGAATGACGGATCCAGGCTGCACAGCTCCCTCTCCGACCCGAAGCCGATGCGAGAAGCGTTGTGACTTTTCTGGCGACCGCGAATGTTCTGAATCGACGAAAATCGGTTGCGGAACAGCAGAATATCCGCTAAAGTCGCCGCATGAGCAAATCCGCGCAACCGATCACCTCGATGAGGGCTATTCCCTGTTTGTTGACGGAAGAAGGACCACGAAAAAAATTTCGCCGTTTTTCCCTCGTAACCCATTGATAAGTCTAGATTCGGACGAGAGAATCCAAAGAAATCCAAACTTTTCCAACCCTTATTGTCGGGGGCTTTCGCAGCGAAACGGTGAGGGACCAAGACAATCCAAACCGAGCGGTCGGGGCACCTCGCCCCGGCATGTCACCACAAAATAACTTAATCAATTAGTAATACTGCGGCCGCGCAAGTCTGCGTTGGTGGACCAACGCAACTGCCTCGTCTTTAGTTTACGCGGCAGGCTCCGGCTCGGCGCTCACCGTGGCCGGAGCGCCATCGTGGGGCTCGAACGCGATCCGCCGCTTGTGGAACTGGTTTATCGTCGCCTGATGGCCGATCGAAACGATTGTCGTGCGGGGCAGCGTTTCGATGATCGCGCGGTAGAGATTGGCCTCGCTCTTCTCGTCGAGCGAAGCGGTTGATTCGTCGAGGAACAGCCAGTCCGGCTCGGCTAAGAGAGCGCGCGCGACCCCCAGCCGCTGCTGTTCGCCGCCCGACAGACGCATCTGCCAATTCTCGTTATCGTCGAGCCGGTCCGCGAGCGCGGGAAGGCCGACCTTGATCAGAGTCTCACGCAGTTTCTGGTCGGAGAAGCTGGCGCTTGGAGCCGGATAGGCGAGGGCGTCACGCAACGGGCCGATCGGGATATAGGGGCGCTGGGGCAACAGCATGAGCTTGGCGTAGGCCGGCTGGTGGATTTCGCCCGAGCCATACGGCCATAAACCGGAGATCGCGCGGAAAAGCGTCGACTTGCCGACTCCCGAGGGCCCGACGAGCATCGTGGACTCCTGCGGGACCAGCACCAAGTCGGCGACACGGGCAAGTTTTCGGCCATCGGGCAACGCGAGCTCGACGTTGTTCAGCGCGAGGGTGGGGGCCTCTGACGGCTCAGCCGTCAGGCGCGGCGTCTTTTTCTCGTCCGCACGCGTGCGGGCGATCGCCTCCTCGAATGAGGTCAGCCGCTCGATCGTGGCGCGGAAATCGGCGAGGCCGATGTAACGGTCGACGAAGAAGTTCATCGCGCCGTTGACGTTGCCGAACGCGTCGGCCGACTGATTGAAGCGGCCGAAGTCGACGATTTTCGCGAAATAGAAGGGCGCGACGACCACATAGGGAATGATGACGGATATCTGGCTGTAGAACTGGTTGAACGCGATCAGCCACGTGCGCACATGGATGATGCGACGGATGGTTCGAACGACCTCGCCGAAGACGCTGCCTGCGCGGTCGATCTCGCGATCCTCACCCTTGAGCAGCGCGATCTGTTCGCTGTATTCGCGGATGCGCGCGAGGTCGAAGCGGAAGTTCGCCTCGACCGACTGCTGGCGGAAATAAAGCCTGGACAGGCTGCGGCCGATGAGCTGGGTGATGCCCGTCGCCAGACAAGCGTAGAGAACCGCGACCCAGAACAGAAAGCCGGGGATTCGCAGGCCCAGGATCGGGGCGTTGAGAGAGTTGGAAATTCCCCACAGGATGATCGAGAACGAGACCAGATTGGTCGCGGAGGCGATCGCCTGGATGGTGTAATTGTAGATGCCGACGTTGCCGGAATTGATGCCGGTGCCAGTACCGTTGATGAAGCCGCCGATGTCCTGAGAGATACGCTGATCGGGGTTGTCGGCCGAGATGCGCTGGCCCGTGAACTCCTCCGCGGCCTCTTCCGTCGGATGGTCGGCGGCGTTCGAGAGCGCGAGCTTATAGTGCATCGAATGCGTCAGCCAGCGCGAGGTGAAGGAGGCCGTCATCCACCGGCGCCATTGCAGCACGAAATTCGAGGCGACGAAGAACTCGACGATGCCGGAGACGATGGCGATGGTCGCTATCGGCACGAACACGAACATGAGCTGGTACCAGAACGCAACCCGGTGGGCTTCGTCGGCGACCTGAATGGCGTTGCCGAAATCCCGCTGGAAGAAGTTGAAGCGCAGCGCCAGCGCGACCTGAAATTGATTGATCAGGATGAGGAAGTAGACGTTGATGCGGGCGTAGTGATCCTGCCGCAGGATGATGGGCCCGGCGGGCAAGGGCCGGATCGAGATCGGCGTCCGCGCGGCGAAGAACGGATCGGCGATCGTCATCATTCGACGCACCAGGCGAAAATGCGAGACCGCGAAAATGGCGAGAATGAACAGCGCCGTCGCCAGCGGCAGATAGGTGGGGAGCTGATATTGCTCGAGGCTGCGGGGCCAATAGCCCAGGAGCGCGGCGAGGTCGCCTAGGCCGAACAGCATCGTTTCGATCGCGAACAGGTCGCAGAGGAGGGTGAGGAAGGTTGAGAGATTCCAGCGCGGCAGGGCGGCGACGGCGGCCAGCCCGGACGCGGCGCCGATCAGGACGGTCATCCCGTTTTCTTCGTAGGCGCCGATGACGAGGGCGAGGACGGCGAAGGCGGCGAGGCTCAACATGCGCATGCGGGGCAGGACCTTGAGCGGACGGCAAAAAGGAGAAAGCGCACTATCAGACCGACCAGGGCATTAGAAGGGCCCAGCGACGGCTAAGCGCATGAATTGTTGGCAATGTCGACTTTAGGCCGAGCCGACAAGCTTCGTGAAAACGCCGGCCCCGCGGGCGTTTTTGGCGGGTGTGCGATCCGAACCGCGATACAGCCCTTTCAAGTACTTAGGCTGGTTTTTCTGTAACGCCGCAGCGTTTTGGGTCGGCGCCTGGCGCCGCTGCTCGGCGCCGCATTGGCCGGCGATGCCCGGGCGGGCGGATCAGGTTTCACGGAGATTCCAGCGATTCGGTCAGAACGCGATCTAGGCCCGCGACGCCTTGACCGCGCTTGATATTCCGCAACGCGTCGGTAGGGTGGCCGCAGGCATAGGTGGGGGGCACCAAGATGAGCATTCTTCTTATCTGCATACTGATTTTTGTCTTGTTTATGGTCGCCGGCTATGCCGGGCTTGCGCTGCAAACGCGGCTTGTCGATGAGCACAAGACAGGCGAGACGAAAGCCGTGGTCGGCCAGATCTCGGGGCTGGTCAGCCTTCTTCTCGCGCTGGTCCTGGGGACGCTCATTGGCGTCAGCTGGGGCTATTTCTCGGCTCAGCGGACGAACCTCGAGAATTTCTCCGCCCAGATCCTGAGGCTCGATCAGGCGCTAGGGCAATTTGGGCCCGAGACCAAGCCGATGCGCGACCAGCTCAAAGCGGGAATGGAAAAAGCCTATGGGGCGATCTGGGGCGGCGGGCAGGTCGACCCCGCCTTGCTGACGGTCGGCCCGCCCCTTGCCGGTGCGCAGGCAATCACCGAGTATCTCGCGACGCTTCAACCCAAAACTGACGCGCAGAAGGCCGCGCTGGCGACCGCCAACCAATACGCCAGCATGGTCGAGCAATCGCGGCTCTTGATTTCTCTCCAGATCGCGAGCGGGCCGGTGTCGTGGCAGCTGATCGCGATTCTGGTCTTTTGGACAGCCGCGCTCTTTTTCGCCATGGGCTTATACGCTCCGAGCAACGCCCTGGTCACCGCGGCCCTTACTTTCGGCGCGCTGTCGATCGCCTTTGCGATCCTTCTCATCCTCGAACTTGGCATGCCCTATACCGGCCTGTTCAGGGTCTCGCCCGCGGCGCTCGAGCAAACGATCGAGTTTATCGACAAGTAGCCGGTTCGGGCGGGGCTAGAGGCCGTTCAGCTGCGCGCGGACGGCGCGACGCATGTGTGGACCTCGGTGGTCACTGCGTCGATCCTTTCGACGAGGGTCCTGATCGTTTCCGTGAGTTCGGTGTTCTGCTTGAGGAGGGTTTCCACCCGCTCGGTAAGCGCCGTGTTCTGCTGCAGCATTTCGACCATCATGCCGGCTTGCTCGCGCGTTTGCGACTGGCGCTGCTCACTGATCTGGTGGAGTTCTTCGCGATGCTGGGCGTCGGCAA
>CAWIKX010000027.1:0-17918 GCA_963836695.1 uncultured Alphaproteobacteria bacterium | reverse complement strand
TTCCAACAACGTCTCGTTTGTCTTAGTCGGCAAGGCGTTAAAATTGTTGAGCAGGGTCTGACATTCGGTCAGAGGCGTCTGTAGTGGAGGAGGCGGAGGCGGCGCCAGTCCGAACGGTTGAGCGATCAAGTGCGCCGTTCCGCTCGGGACGAGATCGTAAGGCATATTGGAGTTTTCTGCGGTGCCGATGCCAAAGGGATTTGGCGCATAGTTTTGAGCCGCAATGCCAGGGCTCGCCGTCACCGTGATCGTTCCCATGCCTGAGGTGAATTGCGCGGCTGAGTTTTGAACCTGAGGATTGCTGCAGAACACAACCTGGAAGGCGCCGACGGGCGCCATTGCTTTTTGGTGAACCTTCCCGCCGTCAACCGTCGAGTGCCAACTCGTGCGTCCAAGGGCGGGCCAGTAAATCGGCGCGCCGGCCCCGAGCGGCAAGCCGGTGCTGTCAAGCGCCAGGCCGGCTATGCCTATGACGAAGTCGTCCTGGTCGGTGCAGAGGTTCATGACGATTTTGGTTCCCGCCGGAATCGTATTGTTCTGTAGCTGGAGCAGCGGCGGGGACCACTCGGTTTGGGATGGAAACTCGCTCGCGAGAACGGCGCCGCTCCGGTGCCATGTTTGATTGAAAAGCACCAGTTGATTGTTCTGCATGAGCAGTCCGAACTGCATCCATTGCGCGTCCCGGTCATAGTCTTCGGTGTCGACGCCAACAGGACCCATGTAGGGCGTGTTGCAATTGATCTGGACAGAGCATGCGTCGACAACAACATCTTCGACGATGTCGAGGGTGACCGTGATCCCGACCAAATGCTCACCCTGGTTGGGAGGCAGAAGAACATATTGTGTAAATCCCTTTAGCGGTGCTCCGAGTTGCGCCATCGATACGATGGGAAGAGCTACGGCATTCCCATTTTGATCGACGGCGGTCCACAATTGGTAAGTTTCGTTTGTTATGCGACGAGGATTTACGATCAGCTGGCATGCCAAGCTCGAGTGCGATTGGAGTTCGATCACATATCCGGTCTGAGGACTCTGAATAAAAACAGCGTTCTTTGGGCCCCTCGACGGCGGCACGAAATCCCACAACTGGTAATGATTGTTGACTGGTTGCTGCGCCTGAAGGGTCAGCGCCGCGCCGCGATCCGTCGCGTTGTCGGTGGCGTTGGCGTTGAGAGCGACGTTGGCGCCGATCCCGATGCACAAGTTGGACGCCCCGCTTACGATCAGATAGTGGCCCGACCCGAGCGGGTCGGGAATTGCTTGCCACCCCTGATTGGGTTGGATCGGCTTATTTCCCCCGCCGCCCGGCAAATAACCGAGAATATCTGCGCCCTCGACATAGTTCGAATGGCTAACGTCGATAGTTAGCGCGCCGTTGGCGGATTGAATCATGAAGGGTGAGCCCATTTGAGAATTCCTTTGAATATTCGATGATCACCCAATAATTGGGTCGCGATCCGAGCAAACTTGCCGGTTAGAATCTTGATCGGGTTCACTCGGATAGGTATTTCTACCTAGCTTACGGGTCTTGGGATGTGATCGGGCTCACAATTCGCTCCGCGACGCCAAAGGTTCCGGCGCGGTCAGATCGACTTCACTTCGCCGCCGTCCATGCGCAAGGTCGAGCCCGTCATCCAGCGAGCGCCCGGCGACACCAGGAAAGCCATCAACTCCGCGATCTCCTCGGGCTCGCCGTAACGGGCGATGCCGGCTTCCTTGGGGAAGTTCGCTGTCGCATCTTCAACTGTCATGTTGTGCAGCGGCGCCCAATGCTCGAGATATGATCGCCGACGCCCGGTCATCACCGGCCCCGGCAGCACGCTATTGACCTGCACGCCGTCTGCGACGCCGCGGTCCGAGAACGCCTTCGCCAGCGCGACAATGGCGGCGTTGATTGTGCCGACCGCGGCGTAGGGCGCTTTCGGGAACAGGGCTGAGTTGCCGGACATCAGCACAACCGCGCCCTTCGCCGCCTTCAACGCGGGCCACGCGGCGATTGTCAGTCGCCGCGCGCCGTGCAACTTGAGCGCCAGACCGCTCTCCCACTGTGCGTCGGTCATGTCGAAGAGATCGATCTGCAGAACCGCCCCTGCGATGTTGAGAAGCGGGTCGATTCGACCGAATGCGGTCAACGCCTGATCGATCACGGCTTGAGCGGCTGTTGGTTGAGAGAGATCGAGATCGATCACGAGCGTTTCTGCGCCCGCAGCCTTCGCGGCTTCCGCCGCGCTCTCCAGTTTCGCACGGTCCCGCGCGACAAGAACGAGCGCGGAGAAGTCGCGCGCCAGGCGAATGGCCGTCGCCCTGCCGATCCCTTGGCTCGCGCCCGTGACGATTGCGACTGACTTTTCCATTCCCGTATCTCAACTCAACGCGTTTTCAGCGAGGAAGGAAGTCGCGGATCGCGGCGGCGACCTCCGCGGCATGGGTCTCCAGCGCGAAATGCCCGGTGTCGAAGAAGCGCACGGTCGCGTTCGGGATGTCGCGTTTGAACGCTTCGGCGCCGGGGGGCAGGAACAATGGATCGTTCTTGCCCCAGGCCGCGAGCAGCGGGGGTTTGTGGGTGCGGAAATATTGCTGGAATGTCGGATAGAGCGCGACGTTGCTCTTGTAGTCGCCCATCAGGTCGAGCTGCACGTCGGTCACGCCGGGCCGGGCCAGATAGAAATTGTCCAGCGTATGCCCATCCGGCGAGACCATCGTCGGGTCGGGCACGCCATGCGTATATTGCCAGATCGTCGTCTCTGGCTTCAGGAACGCGCGAAGCGCCTCGCGATTGGCGGCGGACGGATCCTTCCAGTAGGCCCGGATCGGATTCCATCCGTCGCTTAACCCTTCCTCGTAAGCGTTACCGTTCTGCGAGATGATCGCGGTGATCCGCTCGGGATGCTTGACCGCGAGGCGGAACCCGGTCGGCGCGCCATAGTCGAACACATAGATGGCGTAGCGGTCGAAGCCGACCGTCTCGGCGAAGCGGTCGATGGTCTCCGCGATCCGGTCGAAGGTGTTGCCGCGATCAGGCATGTCCGAATTGCCGAATCCCGGCAGATCGGGAGCAACGATGTGAATTCGATCAGCGAGCAGCGGGATGAGATCGCGGAACATGTGGCTCGAGGTCGGGAAGCCGTGCAGCAACAGCAGCTTCGGAGCGCCTTCAGCGCCCGCCTCGCGGTAGTACACGTTGCGGCCGTCGACCTTGGCGGTGCGATAGTGGATGGCGGTCATGACGTTTGTCCTTTCGCTCAAGAATTGGGGGGCATCAGCCGTTGACGACTTCGCCAATCGCCTCGCGGATGATGTCGACGACGGTCGAGGGCGCGGTCACGAGAGGCGTGTGGTCGACGGGATGTGATCGAATTCGAGCCTTCATCCGCTCGGCCATGAAGCGGTGATTGTCTTCGACAATCATGCGGTCTTGCTCGGCGATAAGGAACCAGGTCGGCCGCTCTTTCCACAGCGGCCGCTCCACCTTGACACTGATGCAGGCGGGCGAGATCGGTCGCTGGACCGCCGCCAGCACGGCCAGCTCTTCCTTGGAAGCATTCTGGGCGAAGGCGGCGGCGAAGGCGGCTTCGGGCAGATACATCAATCCGTGCGCGTCAGGCGCGAGTTTGGGCGCTTGCGGATGCGGCGCGCCACGGGCGAACACATCCAAGACCGTCTCGCCTTCGTCCGGAGCGAGTGCGGCCACATAGACAAGCGCCTTCACCTTCTCGCAGCGCGTCGCCCCGATGACCCCGCCCGCATAAGCGTGCCCGGCGAGCACGACCGGTCCCTCCACCCGCTCCAGCGTCCGGTCGAGCGCGGCGACGTCGTCTTGGAACGACGTCAGCGATAGGGGCGCAGCGACCGCACTGACCCCGCTCGCCGCGAGGGCCGTGATGACCTTGGCCCAGCTCGATCCGTCGGCCCACGCCCCATGGACGAGCACCACGGTCGCGTTGTTTACCGTCATCCTGTCGCTCCCGACATCTCGCGGCCGAGAACTCGCCGTCGCTTCTTTTGATACGGAAATGCCGCAGAGACCATGCTTGCTTCCTGCAGTGGCGGGCTACGTCATTCATAACCTGTTATTTGGTATCTGACAGGTTACGACTGGCTGCATAACTTGTCAACAGCCACCACGCCGGTTAGTGTAAATCGTGCTCTCTAGACCGCCTGCAAACTTCATTGCCAACTCGCCGGGCCTCGACTTCCTGAACTCCATTGCGACGCCGGTCGAAACACCGGTCGACTGGCTCGAGAATGGCGAGGGCCTTGTTGCGTGGCTCGCTCAAGCGGAGCTGGTCCCGGTCCCCGCGCTCAAAGCGCTGGCGGCACAGACGCCGCCCAGCGAACTCGATAAGATCGCTCGTGAGGCGCGCGCCCTGCGCGAATGGTTCAGAGACTTTGTCCGCATGCATATGGGCCGGCCGCTCACGCCAAAGGCGATGCGTGAACTCGGGCGCCTGAACGCGCTTCTTGAGCGTGATGAAATGTTCAGCCGCATAGCTTTGCGTCCCGACGGAGGAGTTGATCGCTTGGAGCTGCAAACGACGCGGCGCTGGCGATCGCCCGAGTCTCTCTTGGCGCCGATCGCCGAGGCGTTGGCGCGATGCGTGTGCGATGAGGATTTCACCAACATCCGGGCCTGCGAGGGACACCTCTGCACTTTGATCTTCGCCGACCACACAAGGCGACGGGGGCGAAGGTGGTGCAGCATGGCGGTGTGCGGCAATCGCGCCAAGCAGGCCGCTCATCGCCATCGGCTCAAGGCTGAGGGCTGACGGCGCCGCTCATGCCCGCGGCGGCGTGGTCGAGAACAGGAAGTTCAATCCCTCGGAAAAAGTCGGATGGGTGAAGTCGGCGTCGCGGAGTGTCGTATAGGGCAGGCCCGCGATCATTGCGGTCTGCACGACGGCCAACACTTCTCCGGCATCGGCGCCGATCATACTGAACCCAAGAATGCGGTCGTCGCTCTCTCCGACGAGGGCCTTCATGAAGCCTTCCGTCTGCCCGGTCGCCTGCGCGCGGAGGACCGCTTTCATGGGCAGCTTGGCGATGCGAGTCTTGACGCCCTGACGTTCGGCTTCGCGCTCGCTCAAGCCCACATGGGCGAGCGGCGGATCGGTGAACATGCAGTACGGGATGTATCTGTCGTGCGTGCTGCGCTTTCCGCCAGCCAGATTGTCGCGCACGATGCGAAAGTCGTCCTCCGATATGTGGGTGAACATCGGGCTGCCCGCGCAATCGCCGAGAGCCCAGACGTCTGGCGCGCTCGTCTCGAGCCGCTCGTTGACTCGAACGAACCCGCGGTCATCCAAGTCGACGCCGGCAATGTCGAGACCGGCGCCTGCGGTGTTTGGAACGCGCCCGGCCGCGACGAGGATGTGGCTTCCAGCGATGGCCTGTTCACCGGAGCTCGTCCGCATAACCAGCCTGACCTCTTTGCCGGATTGGCCCTCGACCTTCAGAAGCTGAACCCCGGCATGAATTGCGAGCCCTTCGTTGCTCAGAAGCCGATGGATTTCTTGCGCGACGTCGGAATCCTCGCGCGCCATCAGTTGAGTCCCGACTTCGACGACAGTCACTTGGGCGCCGAAGCGGCGATAGGCCTGGGCCAATTCGAGGCCGGCATAGCCGCCGCCGATCACAATCAGGTGCTCGGGCAAGACGTCGAGCTCGAGCGCTTCGATATGCGTCAGTGGTTTCGCCGCCTCTAGGCCTGGAACATTGGGAATGGCCGCATGCGTTCCGACGTTCAGGAACACCTTGTCGCCGACGAGCGTGCGCGTTCCTCCGTCATTCAGGCTCACTTCGATCGTCTTCGGCGCGACGAAGCGCCCCGTCCCCATAATGAGCTCGGCGCCGCTTTCCCGGTAGTTCTTCAAGTGCGCGTCGATGAGCCGCTGCACCATGTCGCGCTTACGCTGACGAACCTTCGCCATGTCGATCTTGATCGGGCCGGTCATGACGCCGAACTCTGCGCCAGTGCGCGCAAAATGCGCAACCTCGGCGCTGTGGATTTCGTTCTTGCTTGGCAGACACGCGATGTTGGGGCACGAGCCGCCGATCCATTTGCGCTCGATGACCGCAGTGCGCTTCCCCGATCGCCCCATGTGCCAGGCCGTCAGCTTGCCGCCGCCTCCGCTGCCGAGAATGAGAACGTCGACGTGTTCGGGCTGAGGCATGCGCTTCTCCATGAATGAAAGGGATCATGGCCGCTCCGCTTCGCCAATTCGGGCGTCGCGTGCGGCGAGGCTAGCAAACGCGATTGGCGTCAATTGGGCGGGGCGCGACGATCTCACATGTTCGAGATACGGCTACGACGTAAGTTTTGTTACGTGCTTCTATTCCGAGTTCGGCGGGGCCATCTCTGCGCGCCTCAAACCAGCCGAAGCTCTGGCCGGACGACGCCGAAGCGCAATCCTGCTAGGAAGCCCTGAGACGATGCTTCCGCGTCAGCGACGGGAGAGAGATGGCCCTCCTGCTTTCGGTCAATGTCGGCCTCCCGCGCGATGTCCCGTGGCAGGGCAAAACCGTGCACACCGGAATCTGGAAAACGCCGGTTGAGGGC
Source organism: uncultured Alphaproteobacteria bacterium (assembly GCA_963836695.1). Taxonomy (GTDB): domain Bacteria; phylum Pseudomonadota; class Alphaproteobacteria; order Rhizobiales; family Beijerinckiaceae; genus Roseiarcus. The sequence continues at coordinate 11,362 of CAWIKX010000027.1, read as the reverse complement.
CGTCGAATGGCGCGGCGGCTCAACCTTGATGGAGACGGACAAGGCGATCTGCGAGGCCATGGCGGCGAGCATCGCGCGGTCTTCGTTTATCAGATCGATTCTTACCGCTATTGGCAGGCTCAGCTTCGCCGCAATGACTTTGCTTACGGACAGTTCGGCGAGAATTTCACGATCGACGGCTTGGCCGACACAGAGGTGTGCATCGGCGACCGCTATCGGATTGGAAGCGCGCTCTTCGAAGTGACGCAGCCGCGCGTCACCTGCTACCGGCTCGGCATCCGGATGAACGAACCGCAGATGCCGGCGCTCGTCGTGGCGCATCACAGGCCAGGCTTTTATTTTCGTGTCCTCGAAGAGGGCGAGGTCGAGGCGGGCGACGAGATCGCCAAGGTCTCGGCTGGCCCGGAGCGCATGACCATCGCTGAGATTGATGGGCTCCTCTATCTGCCCGGACCCGAGAGGAGCGGGCTGGAAAGAGCCGTGCGCATCCCGGCGTTGAGCGCCGGCTGGCGGGGCTCGTTTGAGACAATGCTCGAGCAGAGCCGCAGCGGCTCTACCATCGGCAATCCCGTCCTGTCGTCCGCTGCCGGACCGGCGCCGGCTTGGGCCGGGTTCCGGCCGCTGCGGGTTATGGAAAAGCGGCGCGAGAGCATGAACGTCACCTCGCTCATGCTGGAGCCGAGCGATGGTCGTCCGCTCGTTGCGGCGGCGCCTGGCCAATTCATCGTGCTGCGGCTCAAGCCTGCACCTGAGGCGCCGCCTCTTCTGCGCAGCTACTCGCTTTCGGGCGAACCCAGTGCGGAGCACTGGCGGCTCAGCATCAAGCGCGAGCCGAACGGCGCGGCCGGGACTTATGTCGAGGACGTCCTCAAGGTAGGCGATGTCATCGACTCAAGCGCTCCACGTGGCGCTTTCACGCTAGGGCAGGGCGAAGGTCCTGTGGTCCTCTTGAGCGCCGGCATCGGGCTGACGCCGGTGCTCGCCATGCTGCATGCCTTGGCCGCTGGCGGCTCGCGGCGAGACGTCTGGTGGATTCACGGCGCCCGAAATGGGGCTGAGCTTGCGTTTGCCGCGGAGGCGCAGGCGCTGCTCAAATCCTTGCGTCACGCCCATAGCCACATCCGTTACAGCGCGCCGAGCGCGGCGGACCGTCCGCGGTTCGATTTCGATGGGCCGGGGCGCTTGAGCGTGCGGGTCCTGCAGGAGTTAGGCGCGCCGCGCGAGGCGGACTTCTATCTCTGCGGACCGACCGCCTTCATGAGCGGCCTCATCACCAACCTGGCTAGTTGGGGTGTGCCCGCCGAGCGGCTGCACAGCGAGAATTTCGGCGCGGGTCCGGCAATGACGCCAGGCGTCGTCGCCACTCCGCCGCGGGCGCCGCACTTGCCCGATCGGCCCGCAGGGTCGGGACCAACGGTGTCCTTCGCGCGAAGCAATCTCAGCCTGCATTGGGATCCGGCGTTTCAAAGTCTGCTCGAACTCGCCGAAGCCTGCGATGTGCCGGTGCGCTTTGCGTGTCGCACCGGCGTCTGCCACAATTGCGAGACCGCGCTCATCGCCGGCGCGATCGATTATTTCGTCGAACCGCTCACGCCGCCGGAGAACGGCGATCTCCTGATTTGCTGCAGCCGTCCGCGCAGCGCCGTTGTGCTCGATCTGTAGGAAGATGCGAGAAAGCGGGCTTTCGGCCGCCGGATTCCGAAAGCGGGCTTTCGGCCACCGGATGCGCAAAGCACGCTCAAGAAAGAACGCAGTTCATCCGGCCGCAGCCGAACTCGTCGGACGCGACCGCGTCTTCGCCCGACCGCATGGTCGAGCGAAGTCGTAGCTGGAAGCGGCTCAGTAGACGGGGTGGGAGACCGGCGCTCCGAAAGCCCCACCTACTGCCTGAAACGGCGCCACGGCGACTGCCCCAGCCCCATTGAACGGCGCGGCGAAAGGGGCGCCGTATGCGTAGGTCGACGGAGGCGGGGAGCCGAAGAGAGCCGCCACGCCGCCAAGCACTCCACCCACGACCCCCTCGACGATCATACCAGCGCCGGTAAAGACTCCACCCACGGCATAGCCGGTTCCGCCGACGAGAGTGCCGACCGCCCCCACGGGTCCCCAGACGTAGCCTTGGGCCGGCACTAGCGTTGTTTCCTGCGGATGAACAATGATCTGACGACCCTCGTCATAGTGGGCGTAGTGGCGATAGCGGGAATGCGCGTAATGATGATAATGCGTGTGCGTGTAATGTCTCTGCCCATAATGCTCTTGCGCCGATGCCGGAGCGGCGATGGCGAACGCCAGCGTCGTCATTCCGACCGTCGCCGTGGACAAAAGAAGAGTGCTGAATGGCATGAGACCAACTCCTTTAGCTTTATGAGCCGCTACCGCTCAATATTGAGTTTTCGCGTTTTTTTGACCTACGTATTCCGATTGGGCGCCTGAGATCAAGCTTATGCGCCCGCCTCGAGCGTTCGCTCGTGCGATGCGGCCTTTCCGATGTCTGATCGATCGTCTCGGGTCGGCGCACAGCGCGTCCGACCTCATCCAAGGCGTTCCCTCAAATCAATCCTTATTGTAACAATGTGGGAGCGCCCAGTTTTGTTCCGAAGCGGCGCCGGAAAAGACGAAGATGAGAACTGTTCGATGTGGACGGTTCACCTCGAAAACCCCTTAAGACAAGCACATTAGCCGCTCTCCGATGGTTTCTGCCGTTCCCGGCAGCGCATCCGCCTCGTCAAATGCCCTTGACAGGACGTCAGCGTTTTGGGGCTTTAGCCCGCCAGAGACGGTGCGGTGTGCGACGACAATGGGCAGAACGCGAGCATGTCTGGATCCCGTCGCGGTAAAGGACTGCTCTGAAGCTTCTGTGAAACGTGGCAGGCTTATATGTTTGCCTCGAGCATCTGCCGGATTCCGACGATTGCCAATAACTTCGCGGAAGGCTCAACCCCCTCAGACGCTAACCGAATCGCCGACGGGTGCTGTCGAGCCTGACGGCGGGGATTGACGGCTACGTACGAAGATGGGCCACGTTCGCAATCCGGGCGGCCGCCGGCCGGCAATCAGGCGGGCGGCTTGAAACGGAATTGGCAGGCATCCGCGCCGCGCTGCATGCATGCCTCATGCTCGATCTCCGCTCCCATGAGACCGGACAAAAAACCGATATCGAAGCGACACACTTCCGTGAACTCTTTCGACAAGTCGTGATAGACGCAGTTCTTGCATTCGATGCGTGGGAGCTTGCCGCCCTTCTCTGGCTCGATCGTGCGGGCGACGAAGCCGGTCTCGTTCATGATGCGGGCGATCTCGGCGACCCGCTCCACCCGATTCTTGCCGACGAGCCGCGGAATGCCGACAGCGGACATGTCCATGCCGAGTTCATACATGTAGGCGGCCAGCGCTTCCTGGCCGACCTGCTTGCGCAACGCCAGTAGCAGGGTCCGCGAGAACCACGAATACTGCTTCGGGAACAGGTTCGCGCCGTTCTCGGTCAGCACATAGATGTGCCGAGGCCGTCCTTTCGTCCGGCGCGCCGCCGCCTTGCGGACATAGCCGTCTCGCTCGAGGGCGAGCAATTGCTGGCTGACCGCGCTGCGGCTCAAGCCCAGCCTATCGACGAGATCGTCGATCGTCATGCCGGTCTTATGGTCCAGCAGCAAGGCCAGAGTCTGTTGTTGCGTGTCGCTGCGATCGAGCACCTGCGCCCTCGTCTACCGGGACCTGACGCGTTCTGACGATCCCGCCAAGCGTAGCCTGATGCTCATGTACGGCTAAAACCTCAAATGATCTAGTGATTGCACGTTACTCCGGCGCAGCGCGGCGCCAGCCGAGGCAGGCCAATCTTTCACCGGTATTTCACGCCGAAAGCCTCGAGCCCTTTTGTGGAGTGCTTTCGTTCGCGTTAGAGGCCGAAGAGACGATCCGCAGGTTCTAGAGCAATAAAAAAAGTTTTGACTCTTTTAACTGTTAAAACTAGTTTCGTGAACGCCGGTCGGCGGAATGATGCGATTTCCGCGCCTGGCCGCCGTAGCCCAGCATCTTCGTCTTCTATAGGCGCGAGGCGCGAGCGACGGCGAAAGGCCGCATGAGCCGGCAATGACCAGGAGGAAACGCGATGATCGATTTTACGATGACGGCGGAGCAGAAAACGCTTCAGAAGGTCGTGCGCGAGTTCGCCAACGACATCCTGAAGCCGATCGTCAGGGCGGCGGACGCGGAGCCCGATCCCCTCAAGGGCTTCCAGATGATCAAGCCGGCCTACGAAAAGGCCTATGAGATGGGCTTTGCCACGTGCTTCCTCCCCAAGGAGTATGGCGGCGCCGGCTTGAGCAATATCGATCTGCTCATCGCCGCTGAGGAAATTGGCGTCGTCGACCCCGGTTTCGATTGCGTGCTGCTCGTCAACGGCCTCGCCCTGATGCCGCTTTTGTGGTTCGGCAACGACAAGCAGAAGAAGAAATGGCTGACCGAAGCCTGTAACGACCCGACGAACAGCTACCTGGCCGGGTGGGTCGTGTCCGAACCGGCAGGCTCACCCGGCGGCACGGCCAATTTCGACCATCCAGACCCGAAGGCCGGCATCCAGGTCACCGCCGACCTCAAGAACGGCGAATACGTTCTGAACGGTCGCAAATATTGGCCCTCCAACGCCGCCGGCTGGGACATGAAGGGCGCCAACGCCAATGTCGTCGTCGTGCGCACCGATCGCACGAAGGGGGGCAAGGGTGGCCTCTCCTGCATCATTGTGCCGCGCGGCACGCCGGGCGTGACCTACGAGCCCTGCATCGACAAGATGGGCCAGCGCGTAAACCAGAACTGCGACATCCACTTCAAGAACGCGGTTGTGCCCGAGGAGAACGTGTTCGCGGTCGGCGACGGCGATCTCGTCATCAGCAAGGCCTTCACCTGGTCGGGCCCAGTCGCCGGCGTGGCTGCGGCGGGCGTAGCGCGCGCGGCCTACGAATATGCCCTGAAATGGGCCAAGACCTACACCGCCGGGGGTCTGCACCCAATCATCAACCACCAGGCGGTGGGCTACACGCTGACCGACGTGGCCATGAAGATTGAGGCGATCCGCTACCTCGGCTGGAAGGCCGGTTGCTATGCCGACATGTATGATTGCGAAAACCATGTCCTCGGAGCGATGGCGAAGATCTACGGCGGCGAAGTCGCCATGGAGTGCGTCTACGACTGCATGCGGGTCGTGGGCATCAACAGCTACGATCGGCGCAGCCACCCCTTCGACAAATTGATGCGCGACGTCATGTGCTTCCCGCTCTATGACGCCGGTAATATGGGCATGCAGCGGCGCAAGATCTGGGGCGTAATGGCGCACCAGAACTTCGACCCACTGGCGTTGTTGGATTGCGCCGAGATGCCCTTCAGCAAAGACATGGAAGGCATCGGCACCGTCATCACGCCAGTCGCCGCATCGCGCGCGGCCTGACGTCCGCTCTCCGGGGGCGCTCCCGACCGAGAGGTCGGGGCGCCCGAATGAGCTTCAGCCCCGGTCGGCGACATGCCTGCTCGTGAAACCTTCGGCCTCGTTCCGCCGGGCTCTGAAATCGGCCTGTATCTGCTGTTCGCGCCGTTCGCGCTCGCGTTCGCGTTCGGGCTGCGTCAACGGCTGCGGGGCAGCGGACTCGTCGTCGCGATCGCCGGCGGCCCGGGCGGGGCAGCGGGCGCCTGCGGGCGCCTGTTGCGCTATGCCCTGCTGCAGCGCCGGGTCGTGCAGCGTCGGCGCGGCTGGCCGCACGCGGCGATCTTCTACGGCTTCCTCGTCCTCCTGGCGGCCACCACCATTGTGGCGGTCGACTGGGACATCGCCCGTCCGTTTGGGCTGCGCCTCCTCACAGGGACGCGCTATCTCGTATTTGAGGTCTTCGCCGATGCATTCGGGGCGATCTTCATCGCCGGACTGATCGCCGCTCTCGTCTGGCGGCTTGCCAGGCTGCGCGCAACGGGCCGAGACCAGCGCGGCATGCAGATGCAGTTCGTGCTGTTGATCTGCGCTCTCGTCTACATGGGGCTGACCGGCTTCGTGCTCGAGGGGTTGCGGCTCGTCATCCGCCCCGTGGCCTGGGGCGAATGGTCGTTCGTCGGCGAGCGCGTGGCGGCGGCGCTGGCCGCAATGGGAGTTGGGCCGTCCGCCCAGCCCTTCTATGTCGGCCTCTGGTGGAGCCACGCCCTCGTCGCCTTCTCCCTGATCGCATCGATCCCGTACACAGCCTTTCTGCATGCCGCCACGGCGCCGCTCAACGTGATGGCGATGCCCGGTCGGCCGAGGCTTGAACTGACCACGCCGTTCGATCTGCGCGAGCTCCTCGAGAGCGGCGATTTCGATGTCAAGATCGGCGCGGCGAGCCTTGCCGACCTCGACGCCGACGCCCGCTTCGCTTTGCAGGCCTGCACCAATTGCGGACGCTGCGACAGCGTCTGCCCGGCAGTCGCGACCGGCACGGACCTGTCGCCGCGCCGCCTTGTGCAGACGCTGCGCGGCCGCCTGCTCGCCGGGGAAGCGGCCCGAGACCTGCTGACGGACGGCGACGTAACGGCCGACGCCTTGTGGGCCTGCACCACATGCGCCGCCTGCGTCGAGGCCTGCCCGGTGCTCATCCGGCCAGTCGACTACATCATCCCGTTCCGGCGCGAGCTTGTGGCGCGCCAACAGGTGGACCGGCGTCAGGCTGCACTGCTCGCCAATCTCAGCAACAGCAGCAACCCATATGGACTGCCGGCGGGACGCCGCGACGAGCTTGCCGCGATGTTGCATGAGCCCGAAAGAAAATGAACGCGACGACGCACGGCGCCATGCGAGCGTACTCCGGGGTCTGGCTCTACTGGACGGGCTGCGCCGCGAACTACGACCCACGCGTCGCGGCCATCGTGGCGGCCACAGCGCGGGTTCTGCGCGCCGGAGGGATCAAGCTTGAATTCCTCGGCCAGGAAGAAGCCTGCACGGGCGACCCCGCCCGCCGGCTCGGCGAGGAGGGGCTGTTCCAGCAACTGGCGCTGCAGAACATCGAGACGCTGAAGCGGCGCGGCGTCCAGCGTATCGTGACCCATTGCGCACACTGCTTCCATGTCCTGAAGAACGAATATCGACGCTTCGGCGGCGAGTTCGAGGTTGTGCACCATGTCGAGCTGATCGCCAGCCTTTTCGCAGAAGGCCGCATCGTTTCGACCCGCACCGCTTCGACCGCCATCACGCTGCATGATTCCTGCTACGTCGGCCGCTACAACCGCGTTTTCGATGCGCCTCGCGCTATCCTGCGCACCCTCTACGGCGAGGCCTTCGCCGAAATGCCGCGGCACGGCGAGCGCAGCTTCTGCTGCGGCGCCGGCGGCGCTAACTATTGGTATGACGCCGCCAAGCGGCAGCCGGCTGGGGTGCTCCGCGTCGAGGAAGCGGCGCGCACCGGCAGCCGCGTCGTCGCGGCCGAATGCCCGTTCTGCGTCAAGATGCTCGAACAGGGCGCGCAGCAGGCCACGGCGGCCGGGCCGATCCAAATTCAGGACATCGCCGAAATCGTCGCCGCAGCGCTCGACAGTGGAGACGCAGCGCCCGCGCCTGATCTGGCCGCGCCGTCCGGCCAAACCGAGAAAGGAGCCCGTTCATGACGACAGCCGCGGCCGGCGAGCCGCTCGACATGTTGGTCTGCACGAAATTCGTCCCCGATCCCAACCAGCTCCAGGCCGATTCCAGCGGCCGCCCGGACCTCGCGCGGGCGCCGTTCCGGATCAGCACCTTTGATGAGAATGCCATCGAGGCGGCGCTGCAGCTTCGCGCCATCCACGGCGGCCGCGTCATTGGCGTCAGCCTCGTCAGCGACCAGGCGCCGCCGCGCGATGTGTTGCTGCGGGCTTTGGCGATGGGCCTCGACGCCCTGTACGTGATCAAGGACGACCTGCACGTCGCGGCCGACCCGTTGCGTGTGGCGATTTTGCTCGCCGCGGCGGCGCACGCCGTTCGCGACGCCGAAAGCATCCGGGAATGGCGTCTCGTGCTCTCCGGCGAGGCGTCGGCCGATCAGTACAACGCCCAGCTCGGGCCGCGCCTCGCCGTTGCGCTCGGCCTGCCGGCCGTCACCTATGCCGCGCGGCTCGAGATCGAGGGCGGCAAGCTCGTCGCCGATCGCAGTCTGGAGAGCCGGTCGGAGACTGTGGAGTGCGATCTGCCCGCCTTGGCGACTGTCGGCATGGAGATCAATCAGCCGCGCGTTCCGACGGTTCTGCAGGTGATGGGCGCGGGCCGCAAGCCGATCCGCGAACTCGCCGCGAGCGCCCTCGTCGGCGCCGACGCGGATCGCCTGTCGCAATGCCCGCGTCTGAATACCGTCGATGTCTCCGCGCCACCGACATCGCGCAAGCGCATGGTGCTCGAGGGCAAAACGGCGGCCGAGGTCGTCGGCCAACTCATCAAGCGGCTCGGCGCTGACGGGGAGCTGAAGGTCTGATGGCGAATGATAGCGTTCTGGTCTTCTCCGAGGCTCCCGACGTTCTTGCCGAGATGATCGGCCTCGGCAGCGAGCTGCGGGCGGCTACGGGGCGGCGCCTCGTCGCCCTCGCGCTCGGGCCGGACGCGAAGACGCTCGGCCGAGATTGCCTTGCGCGCGGCGTCGACGAAGCGCTGGCGCTGCAGACAGGCGATGACAAGACCGGCGCGGCCGAAGCCCTCGCCGAGGCGCTGCGCGAGGCCGTCCAGCTCTCTGGCGCCGACACTGTTCTAGTCGGCGCCACCCGTATCGGCGCCGAGGTCGCGGCCCGTCTGGCGCAGAGGCTGCAGGCGCCCTGCGCCTCCGATTGTATCTCCGTGGCGTTCGATCCGCAGGGAGACCTTGCCATCGAGCGGCGGGTCTACGGCGGCCGCTTCGTGGCGCGCCAGGTGCTGGCCGGCCACCCCATGATCGCCACCGTGCCGCCCAATCGCTTCCCGAGGGCGGCGCCGCGCGAGAGCGCGGAGGGCGCGCTTCGCGAGATCGCTGTCGATTTGCCGACGCCGCGCCTGCGCGTCCGCGCCGCCGCGGCGCGCGCACGCAGCGATGTCGACGTCACCAAGGCGGAAGTGATCGTCGCCGCCGGCCGCGGCGTGAAGCGCGTCGAGGATCTGGCGTTGCTGAACCGGTTGGCCGACGCTCTGGGTGGCGTTCTGGCCGGCTCGCGCCCGCTGACCGGCGACGTCGATTGGTTGCCGGTCGATCGGCGCATCGGCCTGTCCGGCCAGACGGTCAAGCCGCATCTCTATATCGCTTGCGGCGTGTCGGGACAGATCGAACACGTCGTCGGCATGAAGGGCGCCCGCACCGTGGTGGCGATCAACACCGATCCGAAGGCGCCAATTCACGCCGACGCCGACTACAGTATCATAGGCGATCTCTACGAGGTCATCCCGGCGCTGCTCGACGCGCTCGCCCAGCGCCGCCCTTGAACGCTCGTCCTGCCGATCGGGCGACGCCGCGGCGCTCACACTCCGGCGCCGCGCCGCGCCCGAGGCCGCGCCTTCGCGGCGGGCGCCCACCCGGTCGCAGCGATAACCGTGCCGGCGCCCTCCATCGACTTGTCGAACGTCATGCGGCTGCTGGCGGCGATGGCGCGCGGGTCGAACTCGGGACTCAGCATGACGCCCCAAATCTTGCGCATCTGCATGCCAATGTTGCCGGCGTCGTAGAGCGGAAACACCGCCGCCTCGCGTAGGTATTTCTCGACGGGGTGCTGACGGTCGAGCGCATTCACGCCCATCGCCTGCATGGCGCGGAATACGGCGGTGAACAGCGTCTCGCCGCAAAACACCTTGGCCATCGCGGCGACCGCGTGCCCTTCGGCAGCGTGCAGGTCGAGGTAATGCGCGGCCTTCCAGGCGAATGTCCGGCAGGCCTCGATCTTCATTGCCACCTCCGCCAGCAGGTAGCCGACCGCCTGATGATGGATGATCGGCTTGTCGCCACCCCCGGTGTAGGTCTTGGCCCAGGCGAGAATGTACTCATAGGCGGCCCGCGCGACTCCGACGGCGGCGATCGCCGCGACCGGACCGGACCAGGTGAAGGCCTTGCTGACGACGAGGTCGCCGTTACCGGCCGCGAACATGTTTTCCTCCGGCACGCGGCAGTTCTCGAAGACCATCGAATTGTTCTGGCAGAGACGGTGCCCGAGCTTGGAGATTGGCGTCTGGTAAGTGACGCCCGGCGTGCCGCGTGGCACGATAAGCGCTCCGAGGCCTTCAATGCCACCCGCCTCGGGACGCAACCTGACAATGCAGACGTTCACGTTGGCGCCCTGCAGATCCCAGCCGCCTGCGTTGCACGGCCAGTATTTCGCGCCGTTCAAGACATACTCACCGCGGCGTTTGTCGTGATGGGCAGTGAGGGCGATACCGGCCGGGTAGGGGCCGGGATGGTCGAAATTAGCCGTTCCCCCTGGCGCGCCCGCAGCTTCGCTCACCGTCCAGGCGGCGAGATATTCGCCACGTGGATCGCTAGTCGCCTCGACGATCCATTTCCGCTTCTGCTCCTCCGTGCCGAACCAGACGAGCGGCATCAAGGCCAGGCCATTGACGAGGAGGACGGTGGCAAAGCCCGGATCGATAGCCGTGATCTCTTCCACGATGATCTGCAGGTCGACGTTGCTGACGCCGCCGCCCCCATACTCGCGCGGTAGAAAGCCCGTGGCGAAGCCCAGCTTGTAGCATTCGATATAGGCGCCCTTGGTCATCTGAAAGGCTTTTTGCGGGTCAGGCTCGAGATCAGCCTCTCGGACGTATTTCTGCAAAATCTCGGCGGCGAATTCCCGCGCGTTGCGCTGCAGCTTCACTTGGGCGGCGCTCAACGTGAAGTCGATGGCCATGGTGTCGCCCCCCGGGCCCTTTTGGGGCCTCGTGTCGTTCCCTCTGCCCGCCTCGGTGACCGCCCGAAGGTCTGGCTTCGCATGTTGCGCCTGGGCCGCCATGATCGCAAGGCGTAACTTGCCTGATGGCGCCGGCGGGGCGCTCCAGCGCCATCGGTCTTCAAAGCGCTTGCGGCTGCCTCGAGAAATGACGGGCGGCTGCGCTAAGGACTGGATTGCAGCGCAAGGAGAGGATGAGAAGGGCGCCGTCAATCAAGATGAGAAAGGCTTTGTGGTTAGTGACGGAGTGAGGGCGGCCGAAGGAACCGAAGCGAGGCCTCAGGCCTTCGAAGCCGTTGCGCTTATGGCCGTCCCGAGCCCCCTCCGACTTTAAGGTTGGCCCCAAACGCCCGCCAGAAAAACAGCCATTCTCGCGTGTGAGCGCCGAGCATTGTTCAAGCGGAAGCCGCGGGGTAACGCCCGCAACGCTTTATGAAAAGTTAGAATTTATTTTGACTAATAGCTTATAACCCATTGAAAAGTCACAATTAGC
>CAWIKX010000026.1:0-173174 GCA_963836695.1 uncultured Alphaproteobacteria bacterium | reverse complement strand
GAAGCGCGTTGCCCGATGCGGGAGGGGCACGGAATTTGAGGGGCGACGGATGTCGACGCGGATTCACTGTCGGCGCGGATTGACTTGACAAAATCCGAAATATTGCCTTATCATTCCTCTTGGCGGAATTCTCCCGCCAGCTCGCCGGCGAGCGGCCGTGAAACCGGAGAAGGCGCGGTTGTTCGAAGCTCAGTCCCACAACCCGCCGCGCGAATCGGAAGGAATTGGAATTTTTTTGTTTTTTTCGCCCGTAACTCTTTGAAAAGTCCAGATTCCGAAAAGGAAATGAAAACAAATGAAAACAAAATTGTTTTCGTTTCCTTTCATTTTCTTGCTTTTGCTTTCATTCAACTCGCCCTCAGGTTGCATGAGCGGGCCCATCGGGTCTCAGCTTGGAGCGCGTAAGCCTGCCCCGCTCGCCCTGTAAGGTCACCGCCCCATGCAGGCGTCGGCCAGCCGTTTGAGCTCGTCCCGGCGCTTAGGCGGGAGGGTCTCCAGCCGGTCGGCGTCGCCGGAGCTCGCGACGGCGTCGGCGACGCAGCGGCAGCCGGTCTCGCATTCGGCCTCGGCGCGCCCTTTGGCGACGCAGGCGCGTTGGCACGAGACGATGAAGCCGTTCATGTCCGGCTTCGCCGCAAGCGGCCCCCACGCGGTCGACACCCAAAGGAGACCGATCAGGACCGGTTGATGCACCAGATAGACGACCAGGCTGTGCCGGCCGGCGAAGCAGATCGCGCGTGACGGCGCCAACTCCGCGCGCCATCGCTTGGGCGACATCAGCCCCTCGAGAACGCCCGGCAGTCTCGCGACTCCGAGGCCGAGGAAGACCACTCCCGCCCACGGGAGAAGCGGGCGCCAGTCGAGAGTGTTCGGCAGCGCCTCGCTTAAGCCCAGCCACTGGAGCCAGGACGGATCGAACAGGGTCGAGCGGCCGAGCGACGGCGCCGCGATCGTTGCGAAGCCCATAGCGAAGCTTGCCCAGGCCGGCGCGATCACGAAGGGCCAAGCCAGAAGGCTCGCGACCGCTATGCAGTGCAGAATGCCGAAAGTGATGGGCTCGCTCGGCGCGAAAACGAAGCTCCCCGCCGTCACCAGCGCCGCCGCGCCTGCGACAATCGCGAATTGCCGCCAGAAGGCGCGCGGGTTGAGGCCCTTGCGATGGGCGAGCGCCAGCGACGCGCCGACCAGCACAAGGAACGCGCTCGCCACGATATGCGAGAAGAGCCGCATCTGCGGCGTGAACGGCAGCCACGGCGGGGCCAGCCGAAAATCGGCGAGGTCCCAGCTCAGATGATAGATGGCCATGCCAACCAGAGCGAGACCGCGCGCGCAATCGATGGCGTCGACGCGGCGCGAGCGCTTGCTCGCGCTTTCGTCAGCGCCTGCTTCGGAAATCACGACGTCGCGGCTTCGAACAAGGCCTCGTCGAGAATGAACGCGCCCTCGTATTCGACCGGGCCGGTCATCAGCACATGGTCGTCCGAGCGGCGCCACTCGATGATGAGGTCGCCCCCCGGCAAACGGATCGTTCCCTTGCGGTCCATGAGCCCCAGCCGCGCCGCTGCGACCAAGGTCGCGCACGCGGCCGAGCCGCAGGCGAGCGTCAATCCAACCCCGCGCTCCCACACCCGCGCCCTCACCTCATCGCGAGCAAGCACCTCAGCGAAGGTGACATTCGCCTTCTCCGGAAACATCGGGTCGACCTCGATCTTTGGGCCGAGGCGACCCGCATCGATGCTCTTCAGGTCGGGCACGAAGAACACGGCATGCGGGTTGCCCATGTTGACGACGGAGGCTGGTCCCAGCTCCGCCGGACCTTCGCCGTCCGGCCAGAGATTTACCCGCCGCGTGTCGGGCACTGCGTGCTGAAGCGGAATAGCGTCCCACTCCAGTCGCGGCGCGCCCATATCCACCCGATACGACCAAGGTCCGAGCCGCTCGCACGCGATCACGCCTGCCTCGGTCTCAATCGTGACCGCGTCTACGCCGAGTTCGCGACACAAAAGATCCGCCACGCAACGCGTGCCGTTGCCACAGGCGCCGGCGAGCGTGCCGTCGTTGTTATAGATCAGGACGTCGGCCGCGGTTCCCCCGGTCTTCGGATTGCTGAGCACCATCATTTGATCGTAGTTGAGGCCTGGCGCGTGGTGGATGGCGCGAGCGTCGGCCATCGCGGGGCGGTCAGGCGAGCCTCGCATATCGAGCACAAGGATGGCGTTGCCAGCCCCGTTCATGCGGTGGATCTTGCGCCCGGTGAGCGGATGGCGAGAAAACAAGCCCTAGCCTCCCTTTGGGCTTTGGGCGCCCGCCGCGCGCCGCAGGCGGACCGACTTGTCGATCGCTCGCGCGCCGAGCCGCGCGACCGCGTCGCGCAACTCGTCGTCGGCGATCAGCGACGCCGCAGCGCGCGCTGCGTCCTTCGCTGCGTCGGACGGAAGCGGCGCGGGACGGCGCTTCTCCTTGAGCTGAGGCAGAGGGCCTTGCCGGAAGGCGATCTTGTCGACGCACCGCCAGCCAAGATGGGCGTTCGCCCGAGCCACGATTACCGAGGCGCTGTGCTGCGCCTCAAGCGCGAAAGCGCTTTCGACCCTGAGCACCAAGGTGGCGGCTGCAGTTGGCGCGTCTGGATCGCGTTTGGCGGCCCGAGGCGGCCACTGCAGCTCGATTGGCCGGACATGTCGCGCAAGCGTTTCGCCAACGATGGCGGGCCAGTCCGCGATCAAACTCGCCTCGCCCAAGCCGCGCGCGGCGAGCGCCTCGGCTATCAGCCCGGGCGTGTACTCGGCCAACGGCTTGGCGCCGCCTCGGCTAGGCTTCATCATCGCCTCGACATGGGAAAGCGGGACGCGGTGGCTAGGGTCGAGCGCATAAGCGCCAATGTAAGCGCGCCGGCGTCGGACGCAAAGCGAAAGGCGGTTGTCGCGCGCGTGCTTGCATGGTGGGACCTCCACCGCCGAACGCTCGCCTGGCGAGCGAAGCCTGGCGAAACGCCTGATCCCTACCGAGTCTGGCTTTCAGAAGTGCTGCTGCAGCAGACAACGACCCAGGCGGCGACGCCCTATTACCAGGCCTTCATCGACAAATGGCCTCGGATCGAAGACTTGGCCGCCGCGCCTGCCGAAGCCGTAATGAGCGCATTTGCGGGTCTCGGGTACTATTCGCGCGCGCGCAATCTGCACGGCTGCGCCAAGGAGATCGCCCGGCGCAGCGGGCAGTTTCCGAGCGAGGAAGCGGAATTGCGAAAGCTTCCCGGCGTCGGCGCTTATACCGCCGCGGCGGTCGCCGCGATCGCTTTCGGCCGCCCGACTGCGCCTGTGGACGGCAATATCGCCCGCGTTCTGGCGCGGGTCACCGCGCTGGAGGAGCCAATAGCGCAGGCGAGAGCTGAACTTGCGGAGGTGGCGCGAGCGCTTGCGCCACGCCGCAGGGCCGGCGATTTCGCTCAGGCGCTCATGGATATCGGCGCAATGCTTTGCAGGCCGCGCACTCCCGCTTGCGGCTCTTGTCCGCTTGCCCCGGACTGCGCTGCGTTTCTCGCTGGAACTCCGGAGGCCTATCCCCGGCGCACCGAGGCCAAGCCGAGACCGCGCCGGCAGGGCGCAGTGTTCTTCGTGCGCCGCCCTGACGGCGCCTTTCTCGCTCGCCGCCGCCCGGCGCGCGGCCTTCTCGCCTCGACTATCGAGCTACCGGGCACGCCGTGGACCGCTGGCGGCCCGGCTGGCGCGCCTGCCAAAATCGCACCGGTCGTCGCGCTCTGGCGGCGGCTGCCGGGCGAAGTTGAACAGATCTTCACCCATTTTGCGCTGAAGCTCACCGTTTATGCTACGGAATTTGACGGCGACGCGCCGGCCGGGTGCTTTTGGGTCGCGCCCGAGGCCATTCGCGCCGTCGGATTCTCGAGTATGATGCGGAAGGCGGTCGACCACGCTCTGGCGAAAATATGACATCCGCAACCCGATTGTTATAAAAAGGTCAAGTTGTCGCCGCTAATCTCGATGAAAAGCCCAGAACGACGGAGCCTGATTTTGGCGAGTACAACCAGTGTTATATCATGGCGCCCCTGATTGGGCCGGCGGCGTTCCGCCTGCCGTCCGACGAGACGCTGCGCGCTCGCTTTGGCCACGTCACAACCTGGGTCTTCGACCTCGACAATACCCTCTATCCTTCGGACAGCGGCATTTGGCCAATGATCGACGAACGAATCACGTTGTTTCTGGTCGAACTTTTCGGTATAGACGGTCAGTCGGCTCGAGCCCTCCACAAGCATTATTATTCTCGCCACGGAACGACGCTAAGCGGACTGGTGGAGGAACAGCTCGATCTAACCGAGCGCTTCCTCGACTTTGTTCACGATATAGACCGGTCAAGTCTTAAACCGGACCCCGTTCTCGCGCATGAAATTGGCAGGCTGCCGGGGCGGAAGTTGATCTTCACCAATGGGTCACGAAGCCACGCGATCTTGACGACGAGACAGCTCGGCCTTGAAGGGCTTTTTGAAGAGGCCTTTGACATTGTCGCGGCCGGCCTCACGCCAAAACCCGCCGAGGGCGCTTACGACGCCTTTTTCGAGCGATGCGGAGTTGATCCGCGAACGGCGGCGATGTTCGAGGACGTGACGAGGAATTTGGCGGTGCCCAAAGCCAAAGGCATGACGACCACGCTTGTGACAACTAAAGCGGGATGCTTGGACCATCGTGAGCTTCATGACCAATCGACTTCTGATGCGCCCGACGTCGCGGATTTCGTGACGGACGATCTCTCGGAGTTCCTTGCGCGGCTCAACGCCCAGCTGAGCAACTGACCAGCCCGGTGGAAAGAGTCGGGAGAAGGGAGAATTTCATGCCGCAGCAATCACTGATCGCTCTGAGCGCACCTGTGTTTAAAGAGAATTACCGACGATCGCAGCTTCCGAAGCGTTCGGGAGCTCGACAGAGATGACAATTCGCATCGGGAAGCTGTTCGCCCTATCCCAAATCGCTTCCATTGCGATAGCAGAGACAAGACTTGCCGGGCGGGCTGCGCCGAACCTACTGCGTCACCTCTTCCCTTTTGTCGCATGGGCTGTCGCGTCTGTGACTTTAGGCGTCGTTCTCGGCTTCTCCGCGGTTATCCTTCCGCCGATGGGCTCCTTTGGAATTGTCGCGATTGCCGGATTGGTTCTGCTTTGGGTAATGCCAGATCTACCGCTCGTGTCGCGGGGTTTCATTCGCAAGGCGTTCTTTGGCATGATGATCGCCGACCTGATCATTCCTTTCTATTATATGGTCCAATTCTCAGGTCTGCCTTGGATTTCGGCGCGCCGCGTTGCAACGTTTGCTTTGATAGTGCCTTTCGTTGTTGCGGTTGCAGCCTCCTCCGATGTCCGAAGGCAAATCGCAGAACGACTCCGCTCTTCCTTGTTGATTGTTATTTGTGCGACCGGCTTTCTTGCCATGGCCGCACTATCGATTTTAACCTCAATGAGCCCGAGCCAATCCGTTTCGCAATTCGTAGAGGCGATTCTATCCTGGTACGTACCGTTCTTTGCTATGATTTATATCGTGAGGAATACGGATGACGTCATCTGGATTTTAAAAATTGTCTGTCTTTGCGCCATCTTCAATACAGGGGCTGGCGTCATTGAGTTTTTTCTGAGGCATCGATTCTTCATCGAGATTTTTCCAAAAAGTATGTTGGCGACGATGATCGAGAATAATCCGACGCTCGCGGGTCTTCTACCAAATCCTGGAGACTTTCGGAATGGTCTCTTTAGAGCATCGTCAACCTTTGTTACTGCGCTTTCTTTCGGAGAGTTTGAAATCATCGTCATCCCAATCGGTCTATTTTTCCTTCTGCACAGAGAGAAGCTTTTTGAGAGGGTCCTCGGAGGCATGGTTGCCGTCGGCGGAATTGTTGGAATTTTCGCCTCTGGGTCAAGAGGTGGATTTGCTGGCGTCATGGTATCCGTTGCCGTGTTCGCCGCTTTCTATTCGATTCGCAAAGCAGCGAGCACCAAGGCGAGTCTGACCCCAGCAATTTCTGCTGTGGTCGGCATTATCGGCGCCGGTTGTGTCGTTGGAGCGCTCATGGCCTCCCACAGCCTTCACGATATGGTGCTAGGAGGCGCCGGCCAAGCGAGCAGCACACAATCGCGATATGATCAGTGGTACGCCGGCATCCCCTATATTCAATCAAATCCGATCACCGGTCATGGCTTCGGGATGGGAGGATCTATTTTCGGAGACTATACGATCGACAGCTACCCACTCTCGCTCATCCTCGAGACGGGGGTCCCTGGGCTCTTATTTTTCGTGGGATTGCTCGTGCTTCCGGTCTGGTATGGCCTAAGGAATTATCTCTCCGACATGTCAGAATCTGGCGCATTGGCCGGGGCATTGGCCTGCAGTTTTACTGGATTCATCATGAACAGACTCGTATTATCGCAGAAGGAAAATCATATGCTGATCTTTTCGCTCCTAGCGATCGTAATTGTTCTGAACCACGAGTATGCTCGCAAACGAGTTCCACAGAAATCGAAAGATAAATTACGATTCGAAAGCAATGCTCGGCGGAGAGGCGTCAACGAGGGCGCCGTCCGCGCTCGCTTAATCGCCTAAGCTTCTCTCACTAGCCTCGGGACCGCGCCGGCCGTGTGATGTACGATATCGCCTGAGACGGCCAAAACCGTCGGCTTTGAGCCCATGGGTGCGGCAGTTGGGCCTCCGGCCCATGCAGGCGCCAAGCGCTCGCCTTCCAAATCATGGCTTAACGAGCGCCCATTTCAGCGGCGGCGTCCGGAGCCGCCTCCTCCCGCGAAGCCATGAAAACGGTGAGGCGATCGGCGGCGCCCCGCAACACGGCGCGAATGGGCATAGCTTGTTCAGGGCCTACCTCGAGCGCGGTTGAGAAAGTCGCAAGCTTGCCGGCGCCCTGGATCTCGAGTGCAATCGCTTTGGCTCGTAAGATCACGCGCCCGGTGAGCGTCAGCCGCGGTTCGGGCGCATCCGGCGCGACGATTGGAGCAACGAGTTGCCGAGCCCCGGGGTCCATCACATCGGCGAGCCCTTCTGCCCCAGGAAACCAGGACGCAGTGTGTCCATCATCGCCCATACCCAAAATCACGACATCTGCAGGCGCCGGCAGATTAGCAATACGCGCGCTTGCGGAGGCAAGCTCCTGTTCCTTTGGCAAGCGGACATCCGCAAGCGGCGTGAAGCTTGCCGCTTCAGCGCGATTTTGCAGGAGCCGCTCGCGCACCAGCCGGGCGTTTGAGCGTGGGCTGTCATCGGCCACACGGCGCTCATCGGCAAGAGTAATTGCAACTCTCGACCATTCGAGGTCCAGATTCGAAAGCAAGTCGAAGAATCGAGCCGGCGACTTGCCGCCGGAGACGATGAGCAACGCGACTCCTCGCGCTGCGATGGCGCCCCGCAATCGCTCCGCCGTCCAGTCGGCAAGCCCATGAGCAAGCTCTTCCCCAGTGACGAACTCACGACGCTGAAAATCTGTCTTGATCATTCGTATTCCTCATTCCAGGTTCGTCCGTCGCGCTCGATCAAAGCGACGGACGCGTTGGGTCCCCAAGTTCCGGCGGCGTACGGGCGCGGCGGCTCGCCCGACTGCGTCCAGGCGTCGCGGATCGGATCGATGAACTTCCAGGCAGCTTCGACTTCGTCGCGGCGCATGAAGAGCGCCGCGTTGCCGCGGAGCGCATCCATCAGCAGCCGCTCATAGGCGTCAGCGGACTCCATGCCAAACGCCTCAGCGAAGCTCATGTCGAGCGGCACATGTTGCAGCCGCATCTCGCCGGGCCCCGGCTCCTTCACCATCATCCACAGCTTGATTCCTTCGTCCGGCTGGACCCGCATCACAAGGCTGTTGGCAGGTATGCCGTCGGGATGCATCCCGAATATGACGTGCGGCAGGCGACGGAATACAACGACAATCTCGGAAAAACGCTGAGGAAGCCGCTTGCCCGTTCGAAGATAGAAAGGAACCCCGGCCCACCGCCAATTGGCGATTGCAAGTTTGAGAGCAACGAACGTTTCAGTGTCGCTCTCATCTTTGCCGATGTCTTGCAGATAGCCAGGCACCGGGCCGCCGTCGGCGAAGCCCGCGCGATATTGTCCACGTACAGTGAGATTTGAGGCGTTGGTTTCGTCGATCGGCTGCAACGCCTTCAGCACTTTTAGCTTTTCATCCCGGAGGGAATCCGCCTCGAGCGAATTCGGCGGCTCCATCGCCACAAGGCAAAGGAGCTGCATCATATGGTTCTGGACCATGTCCCGCATCGCGCCGGCTTCTTCGTAATAGCCGCCTCTTCCCTCAACGCCAAGCGTCTCAGCGACGGTGATCTGCACATGATCAATGTGCGCGTTGTTCCACAAAGGCTCTAGAAGGATGTTGGCGAAACGCAGCGCCATGAGGTTCTGCACCGATTCCTTGCCGAGATAGTGGTCAATGCGAAAGATGTTTCGCTCAAGAAAAGCGGCGCCGATCACATCGTTGATGGCTGCAGCGCTCGAACCGTCTTTGCCAATCGGTTTCTCGACAATGATGCGTGAGCGAAGGGTCGCCAGACCTTCCGCGCCGATACGTTTCGCCAGCGGGCCGAACAGGCCGGGACCGGTCGCGAGATAGTAAGCGCGGATACGATCATCGGCGCCAAGCAGCGCCTTCAGGTCCGCCCATCCGCCGTCCTTGATAGCGTCGACCGAGACATAGTCGAGCCTAGACAGAAATCGTTCTGTCGCCGCGTCTGCTGCGCCATTGATGACGTGAAACTTCCTGAGCGTATCCTCGACCGAGTCGCGGAAGGCCTCCCGACTGAGATGACGCCGGGAAGCGCCGATGATCCGAGTGGGTTCTGAGAACTGGTTGCTACGCTCGCGGCGAAAGAGCGCCGGGTAGAGCTTTCGATGGGCGAGATCGCCGGTGCCGCCAAATACGACGAGATCGAATGGCTCAGCCTTCACAATGCGTAGGGCCATAACGCCTCTGTTCCATCGTTGAAAGGGATGGCGGTCGCCCAGGCAGGTCCGACGGGGCGTCCGGCTCCTGAAGATTAGCGACGAACGCTTTCTGAGCCAAGCTCGCAATGCGAACGCCTTTGTCTCAGCTCGCCTGCCTCATCGCGTCCTTAAACAAGACTTCTCGATCGCGAGCGAATTGCTTGATCAGCGGCAACGCCGCTGCCCCGATTGACCCCGCGTCGGCACCGATCGAGCCAGAAACAATATCGACCTCGCTCAAGCCTCGCCGATCGAGGCTAGCGAAGACCTGAGTCGTACGGGCGGTGAGGCGCTCACGCACCGTCGCGGGAAGCGCGCCATCAATCACAATGGCCTCAAAGTCGATCACGGAAATCGCAGCGACTGTCGCATAGGCCAAAGCGGACGCGGAATCTTCAATCCAGCTGTCGAGCTGAGCGCCAAATTCGCCCCACGATTCGGGCGCCGAGTAAATCGACGAGTAGTCGAGGCCAGCCGCTTCCAGTCGACGCTCCAGTTGATGGATTGACGCGCACGCGATGAGCTGCCGAGCGACTTCACCGCTGACTTTCGCCAGGATCGGCATGGAGCCGAGCGCGGCTGCGTTGCCGGTGCGGCCGGGGCGTAGCGCCCCGTCGAGCACCAAGCCCCCGCCGAGAAACTCGCCGATGAAAAAATAGAGAAAGTCGCGATAGCGCCAGCAGCGGCCGAAGAAGAACTCTGCCGCACAGGCTGCGGTTGCGTCATTGCAAAGCACCGTTGGATAAGAACAGACTGCCGCGATTTCACTTTCGGCGTCGAAACATCGCCACGCATTCATTGCACCCTCTGGCGCGCCGATTTCGGATTCCCAGCTCCACAACTGGAAAGGGATCGCGACGCCAACGCCGGCGATCCGCCCTCTTTGGGACACCGTAAGCGAACCGATGAGCGACGGCAGCGAATCTCGGACAAACTCCAGAATCATGATCGGTGTGGGGAACGGGTAAGCGCGCCAGGTTCGCTGGCGAATCGTTCCACGAAAGTCGATCAGCACCAAATCGCAGCGCCGTCGTCCGATTTTGAGCCCGAAAGAAAAGGCGCCTTCGGGTTCGATCGACATAGGGATCGTCGGCTGCCCAACTCGTCCACGGAGCGGGGCCTCCCGCTTGAACAGCCCCTCCGCTTGCAACCGATTCATTATTGCCGACGTCGCTTGAACCGATAGCCCGGTCAATCGCGCGACTTCGATCTTGGACAAGGGACCGAAACGGCGCACGAGCGAGAGCAGCAAACGCTCATTGTACAGCCGCACGCCTGCCTGATTGGCGCCGCCAGCGGTCATCGGGGCAGAGACGACAAACGCCGATGCTAACGACATGTCGGACTCAAGCCCCACTCATCGCACACGCGCGGCTCGACATGCGCCTCCTCCATCCTCCGCTCATGTGTTTTCGTAAACGAGCTCCGCCGCATAATCGGGCCGAATAGAATGTCTGTCAAGGATAATTCAAGTGAGTGTAATTATCCTTGACTCTTCGCTTGGAGTCTGTCCTAAGGAACCATGGCGCCGCAAACGGTCACAGGACGGCAAAGACATTATGTCTAGCCGCCTTGGGCCACGATGATCGACGTCGTTGATTGGATTCATTGGGAGGAAATCTGTGTCCAAGATATCTGGATTATTCACGTCCATCGCTGCCGCGGCTCTGTCTCTCGCCCTCGTAGGCGCCCCTGCTCATGCCGGCGATATCGTCGGGCTGGTCACCAAGACCAACACCAATCCCTTCTTCGTCAAAATGAAAGAAGGCTTCGAGGCCAAGGCCAAGGAGCTTGGACTGACGCCTCAGGCGTACGCCGGCAAGTTCGATGGCGACAACGATGGGGAAGTGAGAGCGATCGAACAGCTCATCGCCGCCGGCGCCAAGGGCATTCTGCTCGTGCCGAGCGATTCCACGGCGATTGTGCCGACGGTCAAGAAGGCGCGTGACGCCGGCGTCCTCGTCATCACGCTCGACACTCCGCTCGACCCAATCACGGCGGCTGACGCCAACTTCGCGACAGACAATTTCAAGGCTGGTCAGCTGATCGGGCAGTGGGCCAAGGGCACCCTCGGCGACAAGGCCGCGAGCGCCAAGATCGCCACTCTCGACCTCGCGCCCAACGAGCCGACGGTAGACTATCTGCGTCACAACGGCTTCCTCGACGGGTTCGGCATTAAGGTCAAAGATCCCAAGCACTACGCCACCAGCGATAGCGCTCAAATCGTCGGGTCGGACGTGACGAAGGGCGCGACCGAAGGCGGCCGCCAGGCCATGGAGAACATCCTTCAGAAGGCTGACCACATCGATCTTGTTTACGCGATCAACGAGCCGGCCGCCTACGGCGGTTACGCGGCCCTCAAGGCCGCCGGCAAGGAGAAGGACGTGCTGTTCGTCGCCGTTGATGGCGGCTGTCAAGGCGTCAAGTGGGTTAAGGACGGAATCCTCGGCGCGACTTCTCAGCAATATCCGCTCCTGATGGCGGCGGACGGCGTAGAAGCAGTTGCGGAGTACATCAAGTCGGGCAAGAAGCCCATGAGCATGGACACCGGCGAGAAGCTCGTCACCGACAAGCCGGTTCAAGGCGTTCCCTCGATCACGAGCGAGGAAGCGATGAAGATCTGCTGGGGTTGATTTCCCGCCGCGTTCGGAGCTTAATCCTCTGAAATAAAAGAATTCCGCCGCAGTGTGTCTGCGGCGGATCAAGAAAAGACTGAGGGCGATCGGAAACGAGCGAGGAAGCAATGAGCGAAGCGACTGGCCGTCCCGCGCCCCAGGAGTTCGAGAGGGTTCTTACCGGCGCGGCGGCGAATGTCGCCTCGTTCGACGAGGAACGACTTACCGTCCTCCAACGGACCCAGCGTTTCCTCCACGCGTATCCAACCGTCGTGCCCTTCGTCGTGCTTTTGTTGGGCGTGCTGTTGGGGGTCATTGTCAATCCTTCACGGTTCACCGCCGCCAGCAACTTCTCGACCATACTCACCCAGGTCATGGTCATCGGCATCGTCGGCGTCGGTCAGACCCTCGTCATCCTCACGGCGGGTATCGATCTCTCGGTCGGCGTCATCATGGTCATCTCGTCCGTGGTGATGGGGCGTTTGGCTGTCTATGTCGGCGTTCCGACGTTCATCGCCTTTCCGATCGGCCTCTTGGTTGGCGCACTCTTCGGCTATCTCAACGGAGTGTTGATCACTCGGCTCAAGCTGCCGCCCTTCATCGTCACGCTCGGCACGCTCAGCATCATCGGGGCGCTCAACACCTATTATTCGCAGAGCGAAACCATCGGCATGCAGGACATCGAGGAGAAAGCCTGGTTCCTGCAAATCATGGGCAATCAGATCACAATTGGGGGCGCCCGGATCATGTGGGGCACGTTCCTCATGCTCGCGGTCGCTGCCGTCGTCTGGTACGTCCTCAATCGCACCGCCTATGGTCGCCACATCTACGCAACCGGCGACGACCCGGAGGCAGCGCGACTCGCCGGCATCAATACGGACCGAATTCTGCTCAGCGTATACGTGTTCGCGGGTCTTATCGCGGCGATCGCCGGCTGGGCGCTGATCGGCCGCGTCGGCGCCATCAGCCCGACCGCGGGCGAGAACGCCAATCTCGACAGCATCACTGCGGTGGTGATCGGCGGCACGTCGCTGTTCGGCGGCAGAGGGTCAATCATCGGGACGCTCGTCGGCGCGCTGATCGTCGGCGTCTTCCGCTCCGCTGTTTCCCTCGCTGGGCTCGACGTCCTTTGGCAGGAGTTCGCCATCGGTGTCCTGATCATCGTTGCGGTCGCGCTCGACCAGTGGATCCGGAGGGTGTCGAAATGAGCGTCGAACCGGTCCTCCTGGCTCGCAGCCTCGTCAAGCGCTATGGACGGGTCACCGCGCTCGACCACGCCGACTTCGAGCTTTTTCCTGGCGAGATCCTCGCGGTCATTGGGGACAACGGCGCGGGCAAATCGACGCTGATCAAGGCGCTCTGCGGCGCGGTCATTCCCGACTCGGCGAGATTCGGCTCGGCGGTGAAGTGGTTCACTTCACCTCACCGATCGCGGCTCGCGAAGCGGGTATCGAGACCGTGTACCAGACGCTGGCTCTCTCGCCGGCGCTGTCGATCGCCGACAACATGTTTCTCGGCCGGGAGCCTCGAGCGCCAGGCATTATGGGGCAATGGTTCCGAGCGACCGATCGCGCGCGCATGGCGAAATTCGCGCGGGAAAAACTCAACGAGCTTGGCCTCATGACGATCCAGAACATCCATCAGCCCGTCGAAACCCTGTCGGGCGGCCAGCGCCAGGGCGTTGCGGTGGCGCGCGCCGCGGCCTTCGCCAAGCGGGTCGTGATCATGGACGAACCGACAGCCGCGCTCGGGGTCAAGGAATCGCGCCGGGTGCTCGAGCTGATCCTCGACGTCAAGAAGCGTGGAATGCCGATCATCCTCATCTCCCATAACATGCCGCACGTGTTCGAGGTCGCCGACCGTATTCACATCCACCGGCTGGGCCGCCGTTTGACCGTCGTGGACCCGAAGCAGGTGACGATGTCGGATGCGGTCGCGATGATGACCGGCGCGATGGCTCCGCCCGTTCAAGCCGAGGCGGCCTGACGTCTGTTCCCCCGCGCAACTAGGCGCGCCCGCGAAACCGCGATTTGCGTAAACGGGCCACACGCGGTTGAATAGGGCCGCGCCACCATCACGGCGCTTTCCAAAAAGGAATTGTCGTTTCATGCGCTATCGACCGCTTGGCCGCACGGGCCAGTATGTCTCTGAAATCTGTCTTGGCGCGATGACCTTCAGCGGCGGCGCCGGATTCTGGCGCGCCATCGGCCAACTCGAGCAGGCTGCTTCCACCAAGCTCGTCGGCCGCGCGCTCGAAGCTGGAGTGAACTTCATCGACACAGCCAACGTCTATTCTGAAGGCGAGTCCGAAGTTCAGGTCGGCCAGGCCTTGCGCGATCTTGGCGTTAAGCGCGAGGACGTCATCATCGCAACCAAGGTTCGCGGCCGTATGGGTCAGGGTCCGAATTCCGTCGGCCTTTCGCGCGGCCACATCATGGACCAGATCGCGGGCTCCCTGAAACGGCTCGGGCTCGATCATGTAGATCTCTATCAGATCCACGGATTCGACCCCGTCACACCCCTTGAGGAGACCTTGCGCGCGCTCGACGACTGTGTGAGCCGCGGTCTCGTCAACACAATCGGCTGCTCGAACCTCGCCGCCTGGCAGATCATGAAGGCGCTGGGCATTTCGGACAAACACGGCTACGCGCGCTTCGAGACGGTACAGGCCTACTACTCGATCGCAGGGCGCGAACTCGAGCGCGAGATCGTGCCGGTGGTCGAGGATCAGGGGCTCGGCGTCATGGTGTGGAGTCCGCTCGCGGGTGGATTCCTCTCCGGCAAGTACACGCGAGAGAAGCGCGGCGACAACGATTCGCGTCGTACGGTGTTTGATTTCCCGCCGGTCGACAAGGAGCGCGCCTACGACATCATCGACGCCATGGCGCCGATCGCCAAGGCCCACGAGTTCCTCGGTGGCGCGCGTTGCGCTCGCCTGGCTCTTGCAGCGCAAGGGCGTTATGAGCGTCATCATCGGCGCCAAGACCATTGAACAGCTCGACGACAACCTCGCCGCCGCCGAGCTCACGCTCACGTCCGATGAGATCGCCAAGCTCGACGAGGTGAGCGCGCTCAAGCCCGAATATCCGGGCTGGATGCTGGCGCGGCAGGCCGAAGGCCGCGCTCCGGGGCCGAAAGCGTAAGCATTTCCGCCGTTCCCCATGCGGGCGGCGATCTCAACGGGAGGGGAAGCAGTTGCGCAAGGTCAAATGGGGCGTGATTGGCGTCGCGAAGATCGCGACCGAAAAGGTGATCCCAGCGATGCAGCGGGGCGAGGTCTCGGAAATCACCGCGATCGCCTCGCGTGATCTCGGGAAGGCGAAGACAGCCGCGAAAGCGCTCAACATTCCGCGCGCCTACGGGTCATACGAAGATCTGCTGGCCGACAAGGAGATCGAGGCGATCTACAATCCGCTGCCCAATGAGGGGCATGTGCCGTGGACGCTGAAGGCGCTCGCGGCCGGCAAGCACGTCTTGTGCGAGAAGCCGATCGCCCTCGACGCCCAGGAAGCGCGGCCGCTGATCGAGGCGCGCAACCGTTCCGGCAAGCTGGTCGCCGAGGCCTTCATGGTGCGTTTCCACCCCCAGTGGCGCCGCGCGCGCGAGCTTGCGCGGGACGGAACGATCGGGGAAGCGCAAGCGATCCAGACGTTCTTCTCCTACCACCTGATCGATCCAGATAATGTGCGCAACCGACCGCCGGGGGGCGGCGGGCTCTACGACATCGGCTGCTACGCCATTCTCACCGCCCGCTATGTCTTCGGCGCGGAACCGACCCGGGTCGTGGCCACGATAGAACGGGACCCGAAGTTCAAGACCGACCGGCTGGCGAGCGCTCTCGTCGAGTTTCCCGGCGGGCGCTGCCTCACCTTCACCGTGGGCACACAATCGTCGGCGCACCAGCGTGTGACGATCATGGGCGAGAAGGGACGGATCGAAGTCATGATCCCTTTCAACGCCCCGATCGATCGGCCGACCGAGATCGCCATCGATACCGGCGCTGATCTCGTCGGCGGCGGGCGCCGGGTCGAGACCTTTCCCGTCTGCGACCAGTACACGCTACAGGGCGACGCTTTCTCCCGCGCGATCGTGGACGGTTCGCCGCTCGAGTTCCCGATCGAGGACGCGATCGCCAATATGGCCGTCATCGACGCCCTCTTCCGCTCCGCCGAGAGCGGGGCTTGGGAGAAGCCCTGAAGCGCAGAACACGCCGGCGCCGCACCTCAAGCGCGGCTTTGGGGGCCAAGATAAACGCGCCTAAACGCCAATAAACGCCAGCTAAACGCGCATAAACGCTAGTAAATTACTAGCGTTTACTAGCGTTTATTTTTCCGAATCGGGACTTTTCAATGGGTTACGGCCGCTTCGAGTAAGGAAATCTCTCCTTCTGTCACACCGTATCTCAAAAGCCACAACCATCGTGCCGCTCTTCCGCGCCCGTTGGCGCGGGTTCGATCCGGCGAATGAGAATGTTATAGCACAGATCCAGTTTTTGGGAAAGATAAAATTTTGAGTTCTGCTTTACCGTGACGTCGGAGCGAGATCTAGGCCTCGCGCATCCGCCGTCGCGCCAAGCACCCCAGACCGGCAAAGCCCAGAAACAACATCGCCCATGTGCCCAGTTCCGGGATGGGGCTCGGGACAGAGGTTATGACAAGGGCGCCTGGAATTTGAAACTCAAAGCCCTCAACCGAACGCCCGGAAACAACCATGCTATCGACGGAAAACGATGAACCGTTGATCTCCGTAACCCCTCCCTGCGGCAAATCGAAATCGCCAATATTCGCGGACGTGCCGCCGGAGGCGTGATTTATGAACGCGCCGGTCGTCGGATTGAACGCCGCGCCCCTCTTGAGGTTAACGGCCGCCGTATTTGTAATGTGAAGCGGATTGCCCCCGGCGTCGGTTCCCGACAAGAAGTCGAACGTAAGATTGATAACAAGGTCATAGCCTGGGTCGGGCGTGGCGGCGCCTGTCGTGAGCGTGCCCTGGGCGTCACGAGTCGAAAAGTCGAACTCAAAGAGCTCCGCTCTGGCCGGCAAAGCAGCGAACGCAAGGCCCATGACGTATAAGCCGGCAGCCCAGATTGCCGATTTCGCCGCATGACGCATGTTGGACTCCTCCCTAAGAGACCCGGGCGCCCCTAGGAGCCGGGACCTCCGAGAGACCCGGGCGCCCCTAGGAGCCGGCGCCCGGCCCCGGAAGCGCCCAATTCTTCACTGCTGAGGCGAGAGTGCAACGAGAAAAGTGCGGAGCCTTCCGCAGGCTTCCGCGCCCCGTTCGGCGGGGTTACGGCCGGTTCACATAAAGAAACTCTTCCGCCGTCACACCGTATCTCTAAAGCCACGACCATCCTGCCGCTCTTCCGCGCCCGTTGGCGCCTGGGTTCGATCCGGCGAATGAGAATTATATAGCACCGATCCAGCTTTTGGGAAAGATAAAACTTTGATTTCTGCTTTACCGTGACGTCGGAGCGAGATCTAGGCCTCGCGCATCCCCCGCCGCGCAAAGCACCCCAGACTGGCGAAGCCGAGAAACAACATCGCCCATGTCCCCAGTTCCGGGACGGGGCTGGGGTTCGTCTCGGGGCTAATGTTGAGTATGCCGTCGACCTCGAAATCAAAGCCTTGAGCCGAGATCCCTGAAACGCCTTGGCTCCCGGCGGCGAACGACGCGCCGTTTATCTCGACGGTTCCTCCTTGCACCAAGTCGAAATCGCCAACATTGGGGAACCTGTCTCCAAAGGCGTGATTTATGAACGCGCCGGTCGTCGGGTTAAATGCCGCGCCCGGCTTCACGTCAGTCGCGGCTGTACTGTCGATTTCGATGGGATCGCCGTTGGAATCGTTTGCGGACAACACGACAAACGTCAGATTGGTGATGAGGAAATAGCCCGCATCGGTCGCGGGGGCGCCAATCGTGAAATTGCCGCGAGCGTCAGGCGCCGCAAAGTCGAAGAAATATTGCTCTGCTCTAGCAGGCAAAGCATTGAACGCAAGGGCTATCGCGCACAAGCGAGCCGCCCAGGTTGCCGATTTCGCCGCGTGACCCATTTTGGACCCCTCCCCTCTTCGGCAGAGATCGGCGCCCCACGTTCACAAGCCCGGCGCGCGCCCTGGAGGCCGCCCAAGTCTCACCGTTGCGCGCGCAGCGCAACAAAAAAGCGCGTTTTCTTTGTGATTGCTATAAGGTGGTCCAACGCTTCAAGCCGAGGTCTTCAGCCTTCGCGTGGAGCTTCCCCCTGCCCCCGGCGCCTCGCTTTGTGCTGCTGCGATCGTGGCGCCGCCGGTTCGACGTGACGTGTGTCGACCTGCCTGACGATCGAAGCCGGCGCGAACGCTTCCAGAGAGTGCACGGTGTTCACAGCAATTTATTCGCGATTGACTCGAGGGATGTGCCGAGTGAACTTTCTTACCACGGCCCGAAAAAGGAGGGGATGGCGATGAAAAGGCGAATGATATGTTTGGCTCCGATCGCATGGGCGGCGCTCTACGTTGCCGCCGTGCCACACGCGCAGGCGGCGTTCGTGGCCACCTTCAGCGAGGTCGCCGGAAATGTTGTTGTGAATGGCATTGGCACGCTCGATCTGGTGGACCTGTCATTCGGGTCCGTGGCGGAGGAAGTGCCGACGCTCATTGCTACTCCCGCCTTCAGCATTCTAGGTCACGGGGCGTTTTCGAGCCTCTTTTTCCCCATAACCGGCCCCCTCAGCTTGGGTCCGGGAACAGGGGTCTTCGGCGCAGCCTCCGGCAGTGGCGATATTGTCGGCATTGAGGGCAACAGTGTCACGAGTGTGCTCGTTGTTCCTCACGATTACTCCTCCGGTACTCTGCTCTCAGACACCACGACTTTTCTCGATGCATCGTTCGCGTCCCTTGGCCTGACGCCGGGTACATATGTGTATGGCTGGGGTTCGGGGGCGGATGCGGACACGTTCACAATCGACATCGGCGCCGTACCCGAACCTTCGACCTGGGCGCTGTTGCTCCTCGGTTTCGGAGGACTTGGCTTCGCCGGTTACAAGCGAGCGCGGGGACAACAATCTCCCCTGGCGTGAAGGGCCTACTGTTTAATCCCGGGCTTTGATGGTGCATTCTTTTCTCCGAACTGCAAGGAAGCGCTATGGGCCAGGTTCTTCACGGCAAGCGCCACAACGACAGAGGCGGTCCGTCGAGCGATACAGCACAGTCAAGCGAGCCTGAGAGCGCTGGCAAAACGCTACGGGATCAATCCAGAAGACGGTCGCCAAATGGAAGAACGACGAACCTCTGTCGCTGACGTTCCGACCGGTCCGAAGTGCCTTCCTCGACAGTGCTGACGGTCGAGGAAGAGGCCGATCATCGTCGCCTTCCGTAGGCATACTTTGCTGCCACTCGATGATTGCCTCTATGCGCTTGCAGCCCACGATCCCGCATCTGACGCGCTCCGTCACTGCATCGCTGCCTTGCAGCGCCACGGGATCAGTCGTCTTCCCGGAGTCGAGGCGAGAAGGCGCCAAGACCAAGTTCAAGAGCTATCCGATCGGCTTCTTCCATATCGACATCGCCGAGGTGCAGACCGCCGAAGGCAAGCTCTATATGTTCGTCGCTATCGATCGCACGAGCAAATTCGCCTTCGTCCAGTTCATCGCAAAGCGCCAAGCGGCGACGGCCTCCGCTTTCCTGGTCATCTCGATCGAAGCCGTTCCTTACAAGGTCAACATCGTCCTGACCGACAACGGCATCCACTTCACGCTTCGCGCCGCGCTACGCCGACGTCCCCTCCGAGCGCGTCTTGGCGCACATCTTCGACATGCGATGCCGCGCCAACGGCATCGAGCATCGCTTCACCAAGCCGAAGCATCCCTGGACCAACGGCCAAGTCGAGAGAATGAATCGGACCATCAAGGAAGCGACCGTCCAACGCTACCACTACGATAGCCCACCAGCAGCTCGAAGTCCCATCTCGCCGACTTCGTCGCCGCATACAACTTCGGACGCCGATCTGAAGACCCTCAAGGGCCTCACCCCTTACGAATTCATCTGCAAACGCATGGACAATCGAGCCCAAAACGATTCAGGCTCAATCCGCTCCATCAAATGCCGGGACTAAACACCTAGCCCGTATGCGGTCCCCCAAGCGCAAACCTCGTACGTCAGGGAGACCGCCGCATCATCCGCCTTTCGGTCATTCGTCATGGCCAGGCTTGACCCGGCCATCCACGGCACGCTGAACTACGCGCTTAAGGCGTTGACGTAGGTCTTCTAACCGAAAAAGCTCAGAAGCAGCTGACGCTGCGTGGATGGCCGGATCAAGCAACAACCGCAGCTAACGCGGCAAGAGCCTTTCCGCCTGGCCCTCTGCATTTTTACGCGGGCGCCTTCCGCTTGGCGAGCTCCGCGCGCACTTTCGGAGCGACCACCGCGCCGAGAAGCTCGATCGAGCACAGGATGGCGTCTTGCGGCTGATCGCCGACCGACATCTGCATGAGGTAGCGGTCGTGGCGAAAGACCTCGTGGTGAGCGAGGATCTTGGCGACGGCCTCGTCCGGCGTGCCGACCATCAGGTGACCACGTGGCCCACGCCCCTGATCGAATTGCGCCCTCGACAAGGGCGGCCAGCCACGCTCCCGCCCAATGCGGCTCATCACTTCGGCATAAGGGCCGAAGAACGCTTCGACCGCAGCTTCGGTCGTATCGGCGAGGAAGCCATGGCCGTTGATTCCAACCTGGAGCTTCTCGGGCGCAACGCCTGCGCGACGACCCGCCTCACGGTAAAGTTCCGCGAGCGGTGCGAAGCGCGCCGGCTCGCCGCCGATGATCGCAATCGCCAGCGGCAGGCCGAGCGCGCCGGCGCGCGCGACCGATTGCGGCGTGCCGCCCGACGCGATCCAGACGGGCAGCGGCTGTTGCAACGCGCGCGGATAGACACTCTGGCCATTGAGCGGCGCCCGGTGGCGGCCCTTCCACGTGACCTGAGGCTGGGCTCGGAGTGCAAGCAAGAGATCGAGCTTCTCCGCGAACAGTTCGTCATAGGCGTTGAGGTCGTAGCCGAACAGCGGAAAGGATTCGATGAAAGAGCCGCGCCCCGCCATGATCTCGGCCCGACCGCCCGAGATGAGATCGAGGGTGGCGAATTGCTGATAGACCCGCACCGGATCGTCTGACGACAAAACCGTAACGGCGCTCGTCAAGCGGATGCGCTTGGTGCGCGCTGCAGCCGCCGCCAGCGCCACCGCGGGCGCCGACACAGCGTAATCCGGCCGATGATGTTCGCCGAGCCCGAACACATCGAGGCCGACGCGATCGGCAAGCTCGATCTGCTCGAGGACGTTCGCGAAGGCCTTGTCGACATCGACCGGCTCGCCCGTCGCCGGATCGCGCCGGGTCTCGACAAAGGTGTAGGCGCCGAATTGCATGAAGAGCCCTCGATTGCGCGCCTCGCGGCGCGGGACTCGCGATGTTAGCATGAGGCAAAACAGCGAGGCATGCCCGTGACCAAGCCGCCGATCAGCCGATTTCTCGGCGCCGGACCTTCGCGATCTACCCGACGACATCCGCGCACGGATCGAAGCCGTGCAGGAAAAATCGGGCTTCGTTCCCAATGTCTTTCTGGCGCTGGCGCGCAGGCCAGACGAGTTCCGCGCCTTCTTCGCCTATCATGACGCGCTGATGGAGAAGCCCGGCGGCTTGAGCAAGGCCGAGCGCGAGATGATCGTGGTCGCGACCTCGGGCGTCAACAATTGCCAATATTGCGTCGTCGCCCATGGCGCGATCCTGCGCATCCGCGCCAAGAATTCGCTGATCGCCGATCAGGTCGCCGTCAATTATCGCAAGGCTGATCTTGCGCCTCGACAGAAGGCGATGCTCGATTTCGCCGTCAAGGTGGCGGAGCGCTCAGATGCGATCGACGACAAGGACTACGAGGACCTGAAGAGCCACGGCTTCTCCGACGACGACGCCTGGGACATTGCCGCCATCGCCGCCATGTTCGCGATGTCCAACCGGCTCGCCAACGCCTTCTCGATCAGGCCCAACGATGAATTCTATGCGATGGGCCGCGAGCGGCGGCAATAAGCGCGCGCGACCCTCATGGCGTTGGCGATGAATTCTATGTGATTGGACGGCGCTCTTGCGCTCAGGCAGGAACCGGCAACGGCTCGGGTGGGTTTTCTAAGGCGGGTTTGTCGTCACCAAGGTGGGACGAATGCGGCTCGGATCTCTCGTTCTTATGTGCCTTATCGGCGCTACGCCGGCGCTTGCCGACGAGGCTGCCCGCACCGGTGCGGCGGCTTTCGGCGACTGGCGCACGGACAGTCCAGGCGCGCGCCGCCTGATCAGGCCTGCCGAGCTGCCGGCGCCTTATGCGACCAGTTCAACCGCCAACATGTCACAGCGCGAAGCGCGGACGGCAGCCGAAACGCCAAAGGCGCCGCCGGGCTTCGTGGTCGATCTTTTCGCGAGCGGCCTCAATATGCCACGCGTCATTCGCACCGCCCCGAACGGTGACATCTTCGTTGCCGAAACCGGCGCCGGGCGCGTGCGTGTCTTTCACCCGACGAAGGCTGGCGGCGCGCCCGCGCAAGGCGAGGTCTTCGCCGAAGGCTTGCAGAGACCCTATGGGATCGCGTTCTATCCTTCAGGGCAGAACCCGCAATTCGTCTATGTCGCGACGCCGGACTCCGTCGTCCGCTTTCCCTATTTTTTTGAAAACCCCCTTTGTGCACCCACTTTATTTGTAGCCCTCACCGCAATTCCTGCCTCTTCCCTTATGTGCGAGGATCGGCGCAGGGAGGGGGATAAGCTTCGCCAGTTTTCGCAGATTTTGGGCGGTGGCGGCTAAGAGGAACTCGTCTTTGGCTCCGTTTGGACCTCGGAGGCGCAATCGACCCAGCCTGAGGATGCGCTTCAGATGAGCGAAGAGCATCTCGACCTTCTTTCGTTCGCGACATGAGACGGCGTAGGCCTCAGTCTTTGCGATCGCACGGGCCTTGTCGCGAGCGGCTTCATGAATGGAGCGCGCGATCTTGCGTGCAGGAACGTTTGAGCAGCACCTAGGTTTAAGCGCGCAGGCGTCGCAGTCGTGCTTGCGCGCGAAGTAGATCATCGTGCCGTCTTTGGTCACTCCGTCGCGTGGCTTGGGGAATGAGCGATGATATTTCTTTAGCTCTTTGCCGGCGGGACAGACATAGAGGTTGCCCTCTGGATCGAAGGCGAAGTCGCTGCGGGAGAAGGTTCCGTCCGTGCGCTCGGACTTATCCATCAGTTTCACATGCGGCTCGATCCCGCGCTCGTCCACCAGCCACCCAATCATCTCGGCCGAGCCGTAACCCGCATCGGCGACCAGGCGCGACGGAGCGACTTCGAACTGTTCCGCCGTGCGGTCGAGCATCGTCTTGGCCGCGCCGACTTCGGCCTGGCGAACGGTCGTCGTCGCCTCGACGTCCATGATCACTGCATGCTTAAGGTCGATGAGGTAGTTGTCGGAATAGGCATAACCGGCGACAGAGTTGGCCGAAGCGGTGTAGCGGGCGGCCGGATCGGTTGGGGAGATCACCTTTGGCTCGACGGGCGTCGCCCCGCTAAAGGCCGCATCATCAAGGACCGACAGATATTCTGCGACTGCGCGGCTCGAACTCGGAACTAAATCTTCGACCTTGGCGACACCCCGCCGTCGATGCGCGTCCGCCACGATAATGCTGGCGTCGACTGCGAAAGCCTCACCCCCGACGACCCCTTCTTTCATGCAGCGCGCCACCACGGTCTCGAAGAGCTTGCGCAGAAGATCGCTCTCGCGAAAGCGGCCGTGGCGGTTCTTGGAAAACGTCGAATGATCCGGGACGTCGCCATCGAGCCCTAATCGACAGAACCAGCGATAGGCCAGATTGAGATGGACCTCCTCGCACAGCCGCCGCTCAGAGCGAATGCCGAAGCCGTAGCCGACGATCAGCATCCGGATCATCAGCTCGGGATCAATCGAGGGACGCCCGACCTCGCTATAGTAGGGCCCAGATGCGCTCGAACCTCGGACAAGTCGACGAACCGGTCGATCTTGCGCAGCAGATGACCATCGGGGACGTGCCGCTCGAGGCTGAAGCCGTAGAACAGCGCCTCCTGCATCACGCGACGCTCGCCCATCATCGGCCAATCTCCTGCTCCAAAGAGAAGAGAATCAGCAACTGGCGCCGCGATCAAGCAGAGTTTTTCAACACAATTCCTATCGCAGCGGAGAGACGAAGGCTTCGGGCCCGGCCGAGCGCATCGCGACCTTGCCAAGCGGCGGCGGACACTGGACGCGCGACCTCGCCTTCTCGCCCGACGGCAAAACGCTGTTCGTTTCGGTCGGCTCCGGCAGCAACGTCGACGAAGGCGCGCCGCGCGCGGACCAGACGCAAATCGCCGAAGCGCCGCTCGGCGCGTCGTTCGGCGATGAGCAGCGCCGCGCCGACGTGCTTGCCTTCGATCCCGACGGGAAACACGAGCGCGTTTACGCAACTGGCATTCGCAATTGTTCGGGCCTCGCGGTTCAGCCCGGAACCGGCGCGCTCTGGTGCGCCGTCAACGAGCGCGACGGCCTCGGCGACAACCTGCCCCCCGACTACGCGACGCATGTCGCAGAAGGCGCCTTCTATGGCTGGCCCTGGTACTATCTCGGCGATCATCAGGACCCGCGCCATAAGGGCGAGCGGCCGGATCTGGCGAACAGTGTCACAATGCCCGACGTTCTCATCCAGGCGCATTCAGCGCCGCTCGGCATAGCCTTCTATGGGGCAGATCAATTCCCCCCCGAATACAAGGGCGACGCGTTCGTCACGCTGCACGGCTCATGGAATCGTTCCAAGCGCACGGGCTACAAGGTCGTGCGCCTCCTAATGAAGGACGGCAACGCGACGGGCGTGTACGAGGATTTTCTTGTCGGCTTCGTCGGCGACGACAAGAGCGTTTGGGGCCGCCCGGTCGGCGTCGCGGTGACCCATGACGGTTCGCTTCTCGTCAGCGACGACGGCAGCGGCTCGATCTGGCGGGTGTCATATAAGGGGAAATGACGGTTGTTCAGCTCGAGAGGACTTTGTCCATGCTGAGCCCGATCGACAAGAGACGTTCGTCGTCTCCGCCGGGCGCAAGGAACTGAACGCCGGTCGGCAAGCCTGCGGCGTCCGCTCCAGACGGCAGCGCAAGGCCGCACATCCGGAACAGGTTGCCGAGAAACGTATAGTGGATGGCCCGTACGTTTGCGGCGCGAAACACTTCGTCGTCGCGCTCGAGCGCGTCGATCGCTGGCGCGGTCATCGGCGTCGCGGGCAACACCAGCACCGCACCCTTCAGCTCGTCGGTCAGCTCTGCAATCAGGTCCTCGCGGCCGCGTTGCAAGTTGACCACGTCACGCTCGGGGACGCGCCCCAACATGGCTCGCGCCACCACCCGGCGATCCATGCGTTTGGCGTCCGCAGAATCAAGGATGGCGTGATGCTCGGCATAGGCTTCGATCGTGACCAGAGAACCGTGTCCCGCGATCAGGGCGCGCATTGCCCCGATTGAAGGGACCGGCCCCGACCTGACTTTGGCGCCCGCCGCCGCGAGCCGCTTCATCATGGTCTCGAGATTGGCCGCGACTTCAAGCTGCGCGTCATCGATCACGCTCTTGTCGGGGACGACGAACTCGACGTCGCTCAAATCGATCGGACGTACGGACGTGCTCGACTGGCCGCGCAGCGCCATGTCGATCAGCACGCAATCTTCGACCGTGTGCGCCATGGGGCCGATCG
The DNA here is from genome assembly GCA_963836695.1 of uncultured Alphaproteobacteria bacterium. GTDB lineage: Bacteria > Pseudomonadota > Alphaproteobacteria > Rhizobiales > Beijerinckiaceae > Roseiarcus. Next base: position 147,825 of record CAWIKX010000026.1, on the reverse strand, counting down.
TGTCGAGGGTGCGCGAGAGTCGGAAATACGCCATGCTTGTCGATCCGTCCCTCGCTGGTCTTGAACCCGACGATGCCGCAGAACCCGGAGGGCGCACGGATCGAACCACCGGTGTCGCTGCCGATCGCGCATGGCGCGAGGCCGCCGGCGACCGCGACCGCGGCGCCCGACGAGGATCCTCCAGCGATCCGAGGCGTAACGGGATCGCGAGGATTCCTCGGTGTTCCGAAATGCGGATTGAGTCCAAGGGCGGAGAAGGCGAATTCCGAGAGATTCGTCTTGCCCAAAGCTGTCATGCCGGCGGCGGCCAAGTTGGTGACGATCAGCGCGTCGTTCTCTTTGGGCGGGGAATTGGCAAACAGCGCCGACCCGGCGGTGGTGCGCTCGCCCGCCATGTCCACGAGGTCCTTCCAGGCGATGGGAACGCCATCAAGCGGGCCGGCGGCGCGTCCCTCGCGGTGACGCGCGCGGCTCGCCGCCGCTTCCTTCAGAGCCCTCTCGCGCGTGACGAGAATGAACGACGGATTGTCGCGATCACGATCGATGCGATCCAAGAAGAATTCCGCAACCTCGACCGGGTCGAGGCGACCTTTCGCGATGAGACGCCCCACTTCCGCGGCGGACTGCTTTTCGAGATTGTCGATCATGCTGCGAGAGGCCTCCATGCAGGCAAGCCTAACGCGAGAGTTGGTCTTGGGGAACCTCGAGTCTGAGCCCCTATGTGGTATATCGGTTTCGAACTGTCGGCGAGGAGTGAGACGCCGCGTCCCTTTTCCCTCAGGGGGAAGGGAGAGAGGAGACGGAGCGCATGTCGATCACCCCAAAGCCGCCGCAGATCATCCCCTATCTCTTTTATCGCGACGTGCCCGCGGCGCTCGAGTTCCTCACGCGCGCGTTCGGCTTCAAGGAGGAAATGCGCGTCGGCACGCCGAGCGGCGGAATGCACGGGGAAGCTTCGTTTCAAGGCCAGCTGGTCATGATGGGACAGGGCGCGCACGAGCGTAGCTTGAAGACGCCTAAGGACGTCGGCGCCGCGACGATGGGCGTGTTCGTCCATCTCGATGACGTCGACACGCACTATGAGGTCGCAAAGGCTGCGGGCGCGGAAATTGTCCACCCGCCCAAGGATGTCGACTATGGCCGGACTTATTGGGCTGTCGATCCAGAGGGGCATCCCTGGTTTTTCACGACGCCGAAGTGACGCGATGAACCGCGGCGTCAGGCTGCTTTTCGAGCTGTATGCGAACGATGAACACTCGGCATCTCTAGGTAGTCTTACGCATTGCCGAGGGCTCTGTTCGACGCGGTATGTGTTTCGTCATGATCCGGTTTGTGTCTTGGCTGCTCGTTGCGTCGGCTCTCAGTCTCGTTCTTGAAGAGGCTGCGCGCGCCGAACCCGAGACTCCTCCGACAGTCGCGCCCCAAAGCGGCCCATTGGACGCAGGGATGGGCTTCAGTTTTCCGAGCGTGAAGACGCGGCGAGCCTTGAGCGGCATCGCCTGTCCGGCGAGCAAATCTCGCGAGCGCCTTTGCCTTGCGGTGTTCGACGAAGGCGCGGAAGCGCGCCATCTCACAATCGGCAACGAAGCTTATGTCCCTGACAACGAACCTGTGGCGCTGCGGCCAGGAGACATCGAACTCGATGCGGAAGCAGCAGCGACCGATGGCGTTTTCTACTATGTTGTGGGGTCGCACAGCGCGAAACGCAATGACTGCGGCAACAATCCGGACAGTCGTCACGTCATCCGTTTTCGAGTCGATCCCAAAACTGGACGCGCACTCAGAAACGCTCGCGGAACACTCGTCGGTTACGCCGACACCGACCGCCTCTGGTCCACCATGGCGGCGATGCCGGAACTGCAGGCTCACGTCGGCGACAGTATGTGTCTTGGAACTGGGTCCCCGCGAGACGCTCCGTAACTTATACCAAGTCTCTGAAGGCATGACTCGGATGGGGATTCCCGAATCGGTTGAGTTCTGATTCAAGGTGGTGAACGAAGGAGGTTCGCCATGCCCATTCCGCTCCGGGCTGATTTTGATGCGCAGATGGTGAGGTCGTCGGCGAAGCGATCGAAGGACGGGCCGCAGGCGCGCCGGCTTTTGGCGCTGGCGGCGATTTACGAAGGCGCGACGCGCACGCAAGCGGCCAGGATCGGCGGGGTGACGCTCCAGATCGTTCGCGACTGGGTGATGAAGTTCAACGCCCAGGGGCCGGACGGCCTGATCGACCGCAAGCCGCCTGGACAGCCATCCCGGCTTAACGACACGCATCGGGCGGGGCTCGCCGCGATCATCGAGAGCGGCCCGATTCCGGCGGTTCATGGGGTCGTGCGCTGGCGGATCGTGGATCTCTGCCAATGGGTTTTCGAAGAATTCCGCGTCGTCGTCGCCAAGCAGACGTTGAGCCGCCAATTGCGCGCCATGGGTTATCGCAAGCTATCGGCCCGGCCTCGCCATTACGCTCAGGCCGCAGGCGCGATCGAGGATTTTAAAAAAGCTTTTCCGCGCGCCTGGAAGCGATCGGGCGCGAGAAGGACGTCGAGCCCAGCGCCATAGAGGTCTGGTTCGCCGACCAGGCGCGCGTCGGCCAGAAGAACAAGATCACCCGCCGTTGGGCCAAGCGCGGCGCGCGTCCAAGCGCTCCCAAAGATCAGCGAACCGCCTCAGCTTATATCTTCGGCGCGATCTGTCCCAAGGACGGCAAAGGCGCGGCCCTGGTCATGCCACGCTGCAACACGGAGGCGATGAACCTCCATCTCGCCGAAATCGCCACCCAGATCGCGCCGGGAGCGCACGCCGTGCTGCTGGTCGATCAGGCCGGCTGGCATCTGTCGGACAGGCTCATCGCGCCATCCAACATCACGCTGATCCCGTTCCCGGCAAAGTGCCCGGAGCTGAACCCGCAGGAAAACATCTGGCAATTCTTGCGCGACAACTGGCTCTCAAATCGGATCTTCAAATCCTTCGACGACATCGTCGATCACTGCTGCGATGCATGGAACAAGCTCATCAACCAGCCCCGGCGGATCATGTCGATCGGCCTTCGGGATTGGGCCTGTCGGTCATGATCTCCAGAGTCTCGGTATAAAGGGCAAAGGCGGCGTGAATATCGAGGGCCTTGCCGTCAAGAACCGGCGGCTGTTCTTCGGCTTTCGCGGCCCGACAAAAGACGGCGAAGCCCATATTCTCGCGGCCAACGCAGATGGACTGTTCAACGGCGAAGAGCTGCGTCCGACTGTCGTTAGCGTCGACGTCGGCCAAGGCCGAGCAATTCGTGATCTTCTTGCCGTAAGCGACGGTGTTCTGGGGCTGGCCGGCCCGGACGACGATGAGAGGAATGAGAGGGTCGGATGGATCGTCTTGCGCTTGCACGAGCAAGAAACGCCCAATCCCGACGGCCAAATCCAGGCCCTGGCTGCTCTGGATTTGACCAACGTGAAATTGCGTTCGTGCGATCACGAGGCGAGGCCAGAGGCGCTGGCGATAACCGCCGATAAACCTGGCGAACCCTACCAGGCGCTCATTTTCTCAGACGGCATGTGCGACGGAGGCGCGCTGCGGTTCACGATTCCGCGCTGATCCGGGACGCGAGAGCGTCATTCGGCGAGCGCCGAAACGTCGGGACCGAGTTGTATTGGAAAGCAGGCGCTCAGACGCCATCCTCTTAGCGCCTCTAGGTAATTCTGCCCATTGCGTATAAATCCGTTTTACGCGTTATTGTATCCGGCTGTTCTTATGTCTCAGATCCAATATAGCTTCTTGGCGCGTGCAACATTGTATTGTCCAACGACTTTCTAAAAGCTCAACTCGTCATGCCGTAACATATAGTGCGCAAATGTCGGGTGACGACTACTCACTGGAACCAGTTTCCAGAAAGACATCGAGTTGAACTGACAAAGCTAGCTTCAATATTCAACAGTATTTCTCTAACAACAAGCGATTGCTTAACAAAGGAGTTGCGAATATGTCCTATATATTCAAGGGTCGTCTCTGCGGTTACATCTGCGACGAGTGTTCGGACCCCCTCTCGCGCGTCAAAGTCAGACTCTACGAACTCGGCAAAGGCCAGAACGTCACGGCTCTCGCGGTCGCCAGCCCGAATGACACTTTCCACATCCTCAGTGACGAGCAAGTCCGCGAAAAAGCGTCACGGCTGATCGCAGAGAGCGAGACGGACGACGCCGGCGACTTCTCCATTGACCTCGGCGGAAGCAAGAAATATGCCGGCCAGGCGTTCGAGGTCGACGTCTACTGCGGAAACGTTCCACACGGGCTCAAGCCACGGCCGGAACCGCCAGTTCCTGTACAGTTCAGCATCACGACCGTCCAACCGATGTGGCGGCGAACGGAAAATGACTCCCTGGCGGTCTTCGAGTACTGCGCACCAGCTCGCTATTGGTGCGCCGTCCTCCGGCGACGTGGCCTCTGGGTCATCTGCGGCAAACTGACGACTTGCGCTGCGCCGAAACAACCTATCGGTGGGGCTGAGGTCAAGGCATTCGACGCCGACTGGCTGCAAGACGACTTTCTCGGCGCCGCGGTCACGGGCGCCGACGGGCGTTTCATCATCTACTACACACGCGCGGACTTCGATAAGACCATCTTCGCAGGCGTCAACATCGAGCTGTTCGGTGGCCCCGACGTATACTTCTCGGCGAAATTCGCCGGGTCGCCGATCCTTTCGGAAACTCAGGCGGATGGCCGTAAACCGGGTCGGGAGAACGCACACACGTGTCTCTGCGTGGAGCTGTGCACGGACACCATCCCGCACACTCCGCCCGAGAAGGCGCCCCATTGGACAAAGGTGGCGGACCGCTTCAATGTCCGGACCGACATCTTCGACACTGACAACAATTTCCTGCCCGAGGGCTACGCGGGCAAGGCCACCGAAGCGTTCGTCTTCGGCGGCGGTCTAAGGCTCAACGGCAACTGCCCATTCAAAAACAACGCCGCGCGTACACACAGCCTCAAGTACCGCTTCCTTGCCGCCGAGTGGAGCTATGCCGCCCCCGGCCCGCGGCCTGGAGTGATGCCGAGCGTCTCACCATTGCCATCCCCGACCGAGCCGAACGCCACGTGGAAGGTCGTCACGGCCGCCGGCCCAACATGGGTCGGCGACGTGTATTATTCCGATCCGGGCGGCTCCAGTCCTTTCCGCAAGGAGTCCATTTACATCTCGCCCGACCCCGATGGATGGATCATGCTCGACGGCAGAGTTGTCACAGTGCCGCTGACTGCGGGTGGCACGACGAACGTCGCGCTCAGCGACGACTCGTTGACTGGCAACTGGGTACGCTCGGGATTTCTACTCGAGATGGACACGCTGCCGCTCGCCGGTCCGCATGCGCCGCCCGCCTGGGTGTCGGACAAAAAGAACGCGGGACGAAGTCTCACCGACGTCGAGAAGGCGATCATTCGGCGCTTCAGTCTTGTCTTTCAGGTGCGTGACAACGTCACAAACGCGGACGTCTTCACCGAGATCCGCGACTCGATCATCTTCGACAATTCGAGCGCGGTTGGAATCGTCAACATCGAGCAACTTCTCCTAAACGTTTGCAGCCCGATCACGGGGCTGTCCTCGATCAACATTCGTTACACAGTGGATCATCCGCACCTGCGATATTTCCACTTGCGGATCAAAAACAACGCCACAGACCCAGTCCATAGCGAGGCCTCGCTGCCGGGAGACGATTTTACCGCGGGTTCGTTCTTCCTTCGCGGCGGCGCGAGCGGCCCTGCCGACCCACCCAATCAGGCCGGCGGTTTCAACGTAAACATCTCAGGCGATCCGGCCTGCGCGTATGCGCTTAAGCTCCGCTACTCGACCAGGCACTACCTTACCGGCGAAAGCGGCGACGAGGTGCTCTACTGCATCGAGTAAGCCTGAGGCGCCGAGGAGACTACAAAAGAGGACGCGCTCCAAGCTCTCGGGTGACAGGCTCGCCATAGCCCTTTGCCGGCGACGCCCGGCGGGGCGGGCCGCGGGGGTCTACGCCCTGCCCCACCCTCCCCCGGTCGGGGTGACAATCTCGATCGCCTCGCCTGCCTCGACCTTCGTCTCGGCGCAGCCGGGCAGGATCTCGACGCGGCCATCGTTGCGGTGGATCGAGTTCACGCCGAGTTCGCCCTCGCTCCCGCCCATCATGCCGGGGTTGGCGACGGCGCGAAAACCGCTGAGGATCGCCGCCTGCATCGGCCTCAAGAAACGGACGCGCCTCTGCGTGCCGTCGCCTGCGCGCCACTCACCCTTGCCGCCGGAATTGCGACGGATGTGGAAGTCCTCGAGCACCACCGGAAAGCGGCTCTCCAGCACTTCGGGATCGGTCAGGCGCGAATTCGTCATGTGGACGTGCACCGCGCTCGCGCCATCGAAACCGGGCCCTGCGGGGGCGCCTGAGCAGATCGTCTCGTAATATTGATAGGTGTCGTCGCCGAAGGTGAAGTTGTTCATCGTTCCTTGCGATGAGCCGAGCGCCCTGAGCGCGGCGAACAAGGTGTTGGTCACGATCTGCGACACTTCGACATTGCCGGCGACGACCGCAGCCGGATATTTGGGCGACAGCATCGAGCCTTCGGGCACGATAATGCGGATCGGCCGCAGGCAGCCGGCGTTCATCGGGATGTCGTCGTCGACCATGACCCGAAACACGTAGAGAATCGCGGCGCGCGTCACCGGCTCGGGCGCATTGAAATTGGACGCTTGCTGCGGCGAAGTGCCGGTGAAATCGACCGTCGCCTCGCGCCTCTCCCTGTCGACGCTGATCTTGACCTTGATGACCGCGCCCTGATCCGAAAACAATGTCGCCTCGCCGTCGGCGAGCTTGTCGAGCACGCGGCGCACGCTTTCATCCGCGTTGTCCTGGACGTGGCCCATATAGGCCTCGACCACTTCCAGCGAAAACGCCTCGACCATTCGCTTGAGCTCCCGCACGCCCTTTTCATTGGCGGCGATCTGCGCTTTGAGGTCGTTGACGTTCTGTAGCGGATTGCGCGCCGGATAGGCCCCGCTCTTCAGGAGCGCATAAAGTTCGCGCTCGCGGAAGCGGCCGCGGTCGACAAGCAAAAAGTTGTCGATGTAGATCCCTTCCTCATGGATTGAGGTTGCAAGCGGGCTCATCGATCCAGGCGCCGTTCCGCCAATATCGGCATGGTGGCCGCGTGAAGCGGTCCAGAACAGGATGGTCTCGCCGCGCTCGTCGAACACCGGCGTGCAGAGCGTGATGTCCGGCAGATGAGTGCCCCCGTTGTAAGGGGCGTTGAGGGCAAACACGTCGCCGGGACGGATACGTCCCTTATTGTCGCGGATGATCGACTCGACCGAGCGGTCCATCGAGCCCAGATGCACCGGCATGTGCGGCGCATTGGCGATGAGACGGCCCTCTCGGTCGAACACGGCGCAGGAAAAGTCGAGCCGCTCCTTGATGTTGACCGAATAAGCGGTGTTCTGCAGCGTCACTCCCATCTGCTCGGCGATCGACATGAAGAGATGGTTGAAGATCTCAAGCATGACCGGGTCGGCCTTGGCCCCGATCGCCTCGCGCTTTGCCACCGGCTCGACCCGCGTCATCAACACATGGTTCTTCGCGGTGACCTCGGCGCGCCAACCCTGTTCGACGACGATCGTCTGATGAGGCTCGATGATAAGCGCCGGCCCGTTGACGGCGGCGCCGACCGCGAAGGACTCGCGCGAATGGACGCTGGCCTTGCGCCACCGCCCGTGCGAAAAGAGGCGCGTCGCGCGGGCGGGAACGAGCGGCGCGGTCGCGGGCGGCGGGCTATGGCTGGCTTTCTCGGCAAGCCGCGCCGCGCCGCCGATCGCCTCGACGGACACCGCCTCGATGACGATCGCCTTCTCTCGATCGACGAAGCCGAAGCGGCTTTTGTGCGCGGCTTCGAACGTGCGCCGCATCGCCCCGGGCGTCGAGAGCGCAACCTCGATCGTCGTATCCGACCCCGAATAGCGCAGCTGCGCGCGGCGATGGACTTTGATCGCCTCAGGCGAAACCCCCTGCTCTCCGACTTCGGCGACCGCACCGTCGGCGAGTTGGTCGGCGACGGCGTTGACGCGAAGAAGCGCGTCAACACGCAGCGGCTCGTCGACGCCCTGCGCACGGTGGGCGGTAATGTCGGCGAGCCCCATGCCATAGGCTGAAAGCAGGGACGAGAACGGATGGATGAGGACGGTCGAAACCGCTAGCGCATCGGCGACGTCGCAGGCGTGCTGACCGCCTGCGCCGCCAAAGCAGTTGAGCGCATAGCGCGTGACGTCGTAGCCACGCGCGACCGAGATCGTTTTGATCGCCTCGGCCATCTTGGCGACGGCGATGGCGAGAAATCCGTCGGCAACCGCCTCAGGCTCGCGCCCGTCGCCAATATCGCGCGCCAGCGCCTGAAAGCGCTCCCGGACGATGTTTTCGTCGAGCGGCTCGTCGCTCTTAGGACCGAACACTTTCGGGAACAGATCCGGGATCAGCTTGCCGGTCATCAGATTGGCGTCGGTGACCGTGAGCGGACCCCCACGACGATAGGCGGCCGGTCCGGGGTCGGCGCCGGCCGAAGCGGGGCCGACGCGAAAGCGCGCGCCGTCGAATGACAGGATCGAGCCGCCTCCGGCCGCGACGGTATGGATTTTCATCATCGGCGCGCGCATCCGCACGCCTGCGACCTCGGTCTCGAACGCGCGCTCGAATTGGCCGTCGAAATGAGCGACGTCGGTCGAGGTGCCGCCCATATCGAAGCCGATGATGCGCTTGAACCCTGCGCTGGCCCCGGTGCGCGCCATCGCCACCACGCCTCCGGCCGGGCCTGAGAGGATCGCGTCCTTGCCGGCGAATAACCCGGCGGAAGTGAGGCCTCCTGACGACATCATGAACATGACGCGCGCGCCGGTGCGTTCGATGTCGAGATCGCGCGACACCTGGCTGACATAGCGCGCGAGAATCGGCGAAAGATAAGCGTCGACCACGGTCGTGTCGCCGCGCGAAACAAACTTGATGAGGGCCGAGGCGACATGGCTTTCGGAGACTTGGGCGAAGCCAAGCTCACGGGCGATCGCGCCGACCATGCGCTCGTGCGCGGGATAGCGGTAGGCGTGCATGAACACGATCGCGACGGCGGCATAGCCCTCGGCGCGGCGCTCGGCGAGCAGGTCGCGCACGCGTTCGGGATCGGGAGCCGCTTCGACTGAGCCGTCGGCAAGGACGCGCTCGTCGATCTCGATCACCCCGGAATAGAGCTGCTCGGGCTTTATGATGTTGCGGGCGAACAGGCGCGGGCGCGCCTGGTAACCGATCTCGAGCGCATCGCGAAAGCCGCGCGTGGTCACGAGCAGCGTGCGCTCGCCGCGCCGCTCGAGCAGCGCATTGGTGGCGACGGTCGTTCCCATCTTGACCGCGCCGATCGCGCCAGCCGGAATCGGCTCGCCAGAGGCAAGACCCAGGAGACGGCGGATCGCTTCGACCGCGGCGTCCATGTAAGCGGGACTGTCGGAAAGAAGTTTGGTCGGATGCAGCCGACCGCGGGGATCACGGCCGATCACGTCGGTGAATGTGCCGCCGCGATCGATCCAGAAGTCCCAGGCCCTTGTTGGCTTTTCTTTGGATGAGCCCTGCCTCGCGTTCACGTTTGATTGATCTCCGGTTTGGGCTCCCTCTTTGCCGCGAGCCCGGCAATGGTCCTATCATTGAGCCAAACCAAACGTGAAACCAAAGGACCTCCGAATGGAAACCGTGAAGTTTGGCAAAACGGGCTTGCAGGTGTCGAAGCTTTGTCTCGGCTGCATGACCTACGGGTCGCCCAAATGGCGCGAGTGGGTCCTGGAGGAAGAGGCGTCGAGGCCTTTCATCCGTGAGGCGCTGGAGAAGGGCATCAATTTCTTCGATACAGCAGACGTCTATTCGCAAGGCGCGAGCGAGGAAATTCTCGGCCGCGCGCTCAAGGAATACGTCAAGCGCCCGGAAGTCGTGATCGCAACCAAAGTGCACGGCGCGATGGGGCCGAGCGCCAACGCCAAGGGCCTGTCGCGCAAACATATCATGGAGGCGATCGACGCTTCGCTGAAGCGCCTCGGCACCGATTACGTCGATCTCTATCAGATCCACCGCTTCGATCCGCTGACGCCGATGGAGGAGACGCTGGAAGCGCTGAATGACGTCGTGCGCGCCGGCAAGGCGCTCTATATAGGCGCTTCGTCAATGTACGCCTGGCAGTTCGCGCGCATGCTCGACATCGCGGGGGCCAAGGGACACGCTGAGTTCGTGTCGATGCAGAACTACTACAACCTCGTTTATCGCGAGGAGGAGCGCGAAATGATGCCGTTGTGCGCGAACGACCGCATTGCGGTTATTCCCTGGTCGCCAATGGCGCGCGGCTATCTGGCAGGCTCCGGAGTCGGTGCCCAGGCTTCGACCACACGCGGCCGCACCGACCCCTTCAGTGTAACCTTGGGGCTGGGCTCACGGCAGGACGAGTCCATACGCAAGCGCGTCGTCGAGACTGCGGAAAAGCTCAACACCAAGCCTGCCGTGGTTGCGCTCGCCTGGGTGCTGTCGAAGCCTTTCGTCACCTCGCCGATCATCGGCGCCTCTAAGCCTCATCACCTCGCGGACGCCGTCGCGGCGACGGAGCTCAAGCTTGATGCGCGCACCATAGCCAGGCTCGAAGAGCCGTATGGCGCGAAGCCCGTGGCGGGACACGGGTGATCTAAATTCGCGAGCGGAAAGTTCCTTCAGAAGGTCGCATTTTGCAAAGCGACGCGACCAAGGGCGCGTCTAGCTCGGTTGACGCGTTGCGGCATGAAGGAACCGCCAGCCCCGATCCGGATTTATGCCCGGGAATATTTGACCGAGGAAACGATTGAAGATGTCGGAGGGCGCGAGGTCCTCGACGACATGCAGGCCCAACTGTTTCATATCGGCATGAAGCGCCTCAGTATCCAGGCGGGTTCGGATCGGCTCTCCGAGATCGCTAATCCGATGGCTCATGGATTCTACAATCACCTTCGCCTCGGGCGACAGGTCTTCGGGAAGAGGATTGATATAATCGAACACGATTTCGGCCGCCGGCAACGACCCAATGTAGCGCAGCGTGGCGGCGACGGATTCCTCGGTGAGATAGTAGGTAACGCCGAGCCAGCCGAAAAGGCTCGGCAGTGCGGGATCGAAGCCGGCCTCGATCAGCTGATCCGCCAGCGCCTCATGTTCGAAGTCGACGGAAATGAAGGTGAGATTTTGAGGAACGGGTATGCCAACCCTCGCGAGCCGTTCCAACTTACGCAACTGCGTCTTCGGCTGATCGACCTCGAAGATGCGCGTGTCAGGCTTGGCCTTGCAACGGTAGGCGTAGGTGTCGTACCCCGCGCCAAGTATGACGATCTGCTTGACGCCTTTGTCCAATGCCGCCTCCGCGGCGTCTTCGGCGAAACGGCTGCGTCCAGCAAAGTGAAGGGCCCAGTACTGTCGAAATGGATCGTCCCGTGCCTGTTCGAGAAATGGCTCCGCGTCGGGCCCGAGTACAGACACTGCGAAGGGATCCTGAAAAATCGCTCCCCCGTCGACCGATTGATGAAGAGCCCGGTGAGAAGCTGAAATAAGAGCAGTCTTGCTAGGCCCCCGCATGGTACAGCCCTATATATCGGCAAGCGATGAGAACCGGGAGTCGATCATGACACAAGCGGGAACGAAGGACCATCCGATCACGATCCAGCCGATCCGCGAGCGCGTGCGGGTGATTTGGCATGGGCGCACGATCGGCGACAGCAAAAACGCGTTGGAGCTGCGTGAGGCGAGTTACCCGCCGGTCGTCTACGTTCCCCGCACCGACATGGACATGACCGCGCTTGAACGCACAGCCCGCGTCACGACTTGCCCTTACAAGGGGGAGGCGAATTACTTCTCAATCACCGACGGCAAAGCTCGCGACGACAACGCCGTCTGGACTTACGAACTTCCGAAAGAAGGCGTGGGCGAGATTGGATCCCACCTCGCATTTTATCCCGACAAGGTGGAGATCACCCGCGGCGGATGAGATCTGTCCCGCGCGCTGGTTGAAACGGTTTAAGCGCGCGCGACCGGAAGAGGCTGCGCGAAGCGAACGAAGCGCCGCTGTGCTTTGCGCCCGCGTTGATCTAGAGTGGCCCCGACTCGGTTAGGATGGGGAATAAACATATGCTGTTCGACGGCGGATTTACGTTCGGCAATTTCATCGCCGACGCCTTCACCATATTCATGTTCATCCTATGGTTTTGGCTGCTGATCGTTGTGTCGGGCGATCTCTTCCGCCGGCATGATGTGTCCGGCTTCGCCAAGGTGCTGTGGGTGATCGCGTTCGTCCTGTTCTCCTACATCGGCGTATTCGCTTACCTTCTCACGCAAGGTCACGGCATGGCGGAGCGCAACAAGGCGCAGGCCAGCGAAGCCAGGGAGGAATTGCGACACATCGTGGGGTTCAGCGCCGCCGACGAGATCGTGAAGCTCGACAAGCTGAAGGCCGCCGGATCGATCACCGAGCAGGAATACGGCCGGCTGAGAGCCAAGCTGGTCCAATAGCGGCTCTGGCGCGAGCGCTTGTTCCGCGCCCGCAAACCATAGAGACGGTCGATCGAAACGACCCGGATATTCAAGAGGGCTCCCAAGGAGCCCACACATCAGGGAGGCGCGCAATGTGCATAAATTGCCGAAGCAATGGAATCGGCCGCAGGGATTTGATGAAATTCGGCGCGGCGGCGGCGCTCGCGCTCGCCGCGGGAGGCGCTTCATCTTTGGCGCGCGCAGCGGAAGGCGCGCCGACTTCGCTGTCCCCCCAAGAGGCGCTCGCCAAGCTCAAGGAAGGCAATTCGAGCTTCGTGAGCCATCCCGAGCTTTGCACTATCGATCCGGCGCAGAGTCGCAACGACGTCGCCGGACATCAGGCGCCCTGGGCGACGATCGTCGCTTGCGCTGACAGCCGTGTGGCGCCGGAGCTGATTTTTGGCGGCCGCGGACTCGGTGAATTGTTCGTCTCCCGCGACGCTGGCAATCTTGTTAACGTCGAGACGCTCGGCACCATCGAATATGGAGCCGCAGTTCTCGGATCTCCGCTCATCGTGATCCTCGCGCACACCGCCTGCGGCGCCGTAAAAGCTGCCTGCGATGTGGTGACTAAGAACGCTACCTATCCTGGCGTCATCGGCCGGATGATCGGACCCATCGTGCCGGCGGCGCTCGCGGTGCGAAATGATCCTGGCGACTTCGCTAACAACACCGCGAAGGAGAGCGCGAAGCGGACCGCGGCGAACTTGCCCACGGTGAGCAAGATCGTCTCGGATCACGTCGGCTCAGGAAGGGTGAAGATCGTCCCGGCGATCTACGACTTGCAAAGCGGCGTTGTCACCTACCTCGATTAGCGGCGCGGCGCCCATCGTGACGGCGGCGCGACCGATCCGCATCGCTCCATCCGCAGGATCGCGGCGCGCTGCCTCTTGCGGCGTCCGCGACGTTGGATCCTCGCTCTAAACTGGCTCGGCGAATCATATCTGCTGCAGCGCCGGTCGGACATCGCTGGCGTCGCGGCGCGGAACGGGAACGGGAACGGCTCGCATGAGCGCCTTCGTATAGTCCTCGACCGGATTCTCAAACACTTTCCGCCGAGTTCCATATTCCACGAACTCGCCGCCGCGCATCACGGCCACCTCATGGCTCATGCGCTCGATGACGGCCATATCGTGCGAGATGAAGAGATAGGCGATGCCCATCTCCTCCTGCAGTTCGAGAAGCAGATCCAACACCTGTCCGCGCACCGACACGTCGAGCGCGGAGACACTTTCGTCCGCCACGATGACGCGCGGCTCGAGCGTCAGCGCCCGAGCGATGCAGATGCGCTGCCGTTGGCCGCCCGAGAACTCGTGCGGATAGCGGCTTGCATGATCGGGCGAGAGGTGGACGCGCTTGAGCAGCATCGCGACGCGTTCGCGGCGTTCAGCGGCGGTTCCGACCCCATGGATCGCCAGAGGCTCGGCGATAGCCGCGCCGACCGACATGCGAGGATCGAGCGAGGCGTAGGGATCCTGAAAGATCATCTGCGCTTTGCGCCGCACCGGCTTCATCTCCGCGGAAGAAAGGCCGGCGATCGCAACGCCGTCGATGAACACCTCGCCTGAAAAGGGGATGAGACCCAAGACCGCTTTTCCGGTTGTCGACTTGCCCGAGCCGCTCTCACCGACGAGACCAAGCGTGCGCCCGCCGTGGAGTTCAAAGCTTACGCCTTTGACCGTCGGCGCCGACGCCGCGCCCTTGCCGAACCAGCGATTGGCGTGGCCATAGCTCACGCTCAGATCGTGAACCAAGAGCACCGGACCGCGAGAGAGCGCGATGCGCGGCGCCGAGGTCACGCGCGGCGGGCCGTCCGTTCCGGCAAATGCACCGAGACGGGGCACGGCCTCGAGCAATTGGCGCGTATAGGCCTCACGCGGCCGCTCGAAAATTTCGAGCGTCGAGCCCTGCTCCACCACGCGCCCCGACTTCATGACCGCCACCCGGTCGGCCATTTCGGCGACCACGCCCATATCGTGGGTAATTAGGAGAATGGCCGCGCCGAAGTCGGCGCGCAGCTCCCGCATAAGCTTGAGAATCTGAGCCTGGACCGTGACGTCGAGGGCGGTGGTCGGCTCGTCCGCGATCAGGACCTTCGGCCGGCACGACAGCGCCATGGCGATCATGACCCGCTGCCTCATGCCTCCCGACAGCTCATGCGGGTACTGGCCCATACGCCGCTTGGGCTCGGTGATGTGTACGGCGTCGAGCATAGCGAGGCCGCGCGCCTCGGCCCCCTTTAGGTCCGCGCCGTCATGTGTGCGAATGGCTTCCGTAAGTTGGGCGCCGACTGACATGACCGGATTGAGCGACGTCATCGGCTCCTGGAAGATCATTGCGATCTCCCCACCACGCACACGCCGCATGGCCCGTTCGCTCAACGTCGTCAGTTCCCGCTCGGCGAGACGAACCGACCCCGAACGGGGTTTCAACGACAGAGAGAGCAGGCGCATGATCGAGAGCGCGGTGAGCGATTTTCCCGAGCCCAATTCTCCCGCCAGACACAACGTCTCGCTCGCTTGAAGCGTGAAGCTCACATCTTCGAGCACCGGGCGCAAGCCTTCCGGCGTGCGTGCGTCGACGGAGAGATTCCGAACAGCGAGGATCGGCTCCGTCATCTCAAGCGAAGACGATCCGGGGAAAGTAGAAGGACACAATCCAGTTCGGCTGGTCCACGATCTCGCTGATGCGCAAATCTCCGCAGACGGAGAGGAGGAGGTAGGCGTCGATGGGATTAAGGCCGTGCTCGGCCGCCATGAGATCGATCATGCGGGAGACCGCTTCGCGCACAGCCGTCATCAGATCCGGCCCGACGCCGGTGGTCGCTTCGTAGCCTGCGCCGTCGAGATGGCGCGTGACGGGGCCCGGCGTCGAGAAGCGCGGGCTCTTCAGGTTGGCGCCTTTGACCAGATCGAGCGTCAACTCCACGTCCATTTGGCTCTCGATGGCTGTGCCGCACACTTCGCCATCGCCCTGCGCTGCATGCGTGTCGCCGATCGAGAAGAGACCGCCTTCGACCTCCACCGGAAGATAGAGGGTCGTTCCCTCGGCCAGATCCCGGATGTCCAGATTGCCGCCGACCACGCGCGGAGGCACCACGGAATGCTGACCGGGCTCCGCCGGCGCGAGGCCGACTTCGCCAGCGAACGCCTTCAGCGGCACCCGCCCCTTAGGGCCATAAACGGCCGGCGCCATCGTTGAAGCATCGTAGGTCCAAAGGTGGAGCGCGGGATCCGGAAACTGATCGGCCAAGAGGCCGAAACCAGGGATGTTGGCAGTCCATCCGAAGCCCGAGGGGATAAACTTTCGGAAAGTGATCTTGAGGGCATCGCCCGGCTGCGCGCCCTCGACATAAACGGGCCCACTCACCGGATTGACACGGGCGAAGTCGAGCGTCGCGACGTCGGCCGAGGTCGAACCGCGTTTGAAGTGCCCGTCGCTCGCGTCCAAGCACTCGAAGTGAATTGTCTCGCCCGGCCTGCAGGTAAGCGCCGGCTCAAAATCGCGGCTCCAGGCGAAGTTATGTTGCTTGCGGTGGATCGTATGGTTGCAGACGGCGCACATGGGATTTCCTTCAGACTCTGAGCCGGAATCGCTGCGAGGCGCTCAACGGAACTGCTCAGAAGCGTTGCGTCCAATTCAGACGCCGCAAGAGAGGGATGCCGCTCTTGCGAACGTCGCTAAGCACGACGGCGTCGCCCTGTTTGAATTGGATCCTTCAAACGCCAAGGGCGAGGCCCATACGCCTCATTTCTTGATATAGATGGCCTCATAGTCGATGACGCGCGTCGGATCGATATAGACCGCGTCCGATCCGCCCATGCGCTTCGACTTGGCGACGACGCGGCGCTCGTTGAACACGGGAACCCAGGGCGCTTGCTCAGACTGGATGTCGGTGAAGATTTGTCCCCAGACCTTAAATCGCTCATCCTTCTGCTCAGGCTTTGACATTGAGTCGGCCTTGGTCGCGCGATCCTCGAAGCCCTTGTCGCAGAGCCAAGCCCAATTCCATCCGCCTTGCACCGCGCCCCCGCATCCGAGAATCGGCCCGTAGAAGTCGGACGGGTCCGGAAAGTCGGCGATCCAGCCCATGCCGCCGGACCAAGTCAGCGCCGCCTGGTCCTTGTTGCCGCCCGCGGCGATCACCTCGGGCTGCGCCTGCGCCTTGATCTCGGCCTTGATGCCGATCGCGTCGAGATCCTGCTAAATCGCCTGGGCGATACGCGGGTTCGGATCGGTGTTCATTGCGTAGAGCGTTGTCGTGAAGCCGTCCTTGAGGCCGGCCTCCTCCATGAGCTTCTTCGCGCCCTCTACGTCATAAGGGTAGCCCTTGTAAGCCTTGTCGTAGCCCGGCATCAACGGCGGCAGGACCTGGTCGGCCGGCGTAGCCCTGCCGTTGATGATGCGCACGATGCGATCCTTGTTGATCGCCATGTTGATGGCCTTGCGAACCCGCACGTCGTCCAAGGGCTTCTTGGTCGTGTTGATCGTGATGTAGCTTGTCTCGAACTGCTCGCGGTCGACGATCAAGTCCTTGGCGTCCGGAGAATTCTTGATCTCGAGATATTTGGCTGGCGGAATGCCGTCGCCGGCGATGTCGACCTCGCCTTTCTGGAGCCTGAGGATGGCGACGAGCGGTTCCTGGCCGATTTCGACCCTGAAGCCGTCGAGATACGGACGCTCGCGGAAATAATCGGCATTGCGCGAGAACACGAGGCGCTGGCCGGGCACCCATTCGTCGAGCTTAAAGGCGCCCGAGCCGACCGGCTTCTTGCCGAAATCAGCGCCCTCCGCCTCGACGACTTCCTTCGGCACCACGGACGCGAAATTGAGCGCAAGCACGTTGAGAAAAGTTGCGTCGGGTTGGACTAGCGTAAACTTGATTGTGAAATCGTCGGGCGTCTCGATGCCGGAGATGGTCGTGGCCGAGCCATCCGCCATTTTGTCCTGGCCGACGATCGAATGATAGAAGCCGCCGGCAGGGCCTTGCGTCTTCGGGTTCACGGTGCGTTCGATCGAATATTTGATGTCCGCGGCCGTGACCTTCCGGCCGTTGGTGAACTTGGCCTTGGGGTTGAGCCTGAAGGTGTAAATGAGTCCGTCGGGCGATATGGTCCAGCTGTCGGCGAGCGAAGGAACGATCTCCGTCGTGCCGAACTTGTAATCGACGAGGCGCGAGAAGAGGCTGTTGATCATCGACCAATTCTGCCAATCGTAGCCGATCCCTGGGTCGAGCGTCGCCATGTCGTCCTTGTAGGTGACGACGATGTTGCCGCCCTGAGTGGGGGTGTCGTCGGCGCGGGCGAAGGTTATAAGGCCGGCACTGAGCACGAGCGCCATCGCGGCGCTCTTGAGCAATTTTGTGTTCATCAAGTCTCCCTCCTGTTTGAACTCATCGGACTCGGATTCTCGGATCAAGCAGCGGCGCAACAAGATCGGCGAGCAGATTGCCCAGCACGATCGCCAGCGAAGAGACGAGCGTCACGCCCATGATGATCGGCACGTCCACTTCCTGGATCGCTTGCCAGGCAAGTTGCCCAATGCCGGGCCAGCCGTAGACAGCCTCGACCACGACGACGCCGCCCATGAACTGACCGATGTCGATGCCGATCATCGCCACGATCGGCAGGAGCGCGTTCGGCAGGGCGTGTCTGACAATGACGCGCGCGCGGCTCAGGCCCTTGGCGCGCGCGGTTCGCACGTAGTCCTGGTTGAGAACATCGATCATCGCCGAACGAACCATTCGCGCGTACCATCCGGCCCCCAAAAGGCCGAGCGTCAACGCCGGCAGGACGACATGGGCTGGCGTGCCGAAGCCGCTCATCGGAAACCAGCCGAGTCGGGCGGCGAAGACATAGAGCAACAGCAGCGCGACCACGAATTGGGGCGACGAGACGCCGACGAAAGCGAACGTCATCACCATGCGGTCGACGGCGCCGTTGCGGCGCAGGGCAGCGATGACGCCAAGCGTGAGCCCCAGCGCGACTTCGACGAGAATGCCGCAGGCCATCAATATCAGAGTCGCGGGAATGCGCGCCATGACGAGCGTCGCGACTTCGCTGCGCTGAATGTAAGAACGCCCTAAGTCGCCTCGCGCGAGCCCGCTCAGATAGCGCCAGAACTGCAAAGGCAGAGGCAGATCGAGGCCAAGCTGGTGGCGAACGTTGGCGATCATCTGCGCGTTGGCGCTGCGGCCGGCGACCAGAGCCGCCGGATCGGCCGGAAGGTAGTGCAGCAGCAGGAATGTGATGATCACAACACCGAGCAGCACGCCGACCGCCTGCACGAGCCGCCGGGTGAGGAGCGCCGCCATCAGCCGCGCCCCCGTTGGGTCGGATCGAGGAGATCGCGCAAGGCGTCGCCGACAAGGTTGAAAGAAAGCGCGGTTGCGAGAATGATCGCGCCCGGAATGAACACGAGCCAGGGCGCAGCCTGAAAGTAGCTCTGGCTTTCGTAGATGATGTTGCCCCAGGACGGTTGCGGCGGCTGCACGCCGACGCCTAGAAACGAGAGCGTCGCCTCGAGCAGCACCGTCGTCGCGACGCCGAGCGTTCCCCACACGATTGCGCTTGGCAGAAGATGCGGCGCGATGTGACGAAAGAGGATGCGCATGTGTCCGGCGCCGAGCGAGCGCTCGGCCAGGATGAAGTCGCGCTCCACGAGCCCGCGCGTCTCGGTATAGATGATGCGCGCGACCTGCACCCAGTTGACCAGAGCGATCACCAACGCGACGATCCATAGGCTAGGCCGCAGCAGCGCCGCCAGAACGATGGCGAGCAACAGCGCCGGAAACGCCATCATTAGGTCGGTGAAGCGCATCAGCGCATTGCCAAAAAAACCGCTGACATAGCCGGCCACGACGCCGACGATCATTCCGATCATGACGGCGACGCCGTTGGCGACGAGCCCGATGACGAGCGAAGTGCGCGCGCCATAGAGGAGCCGGGTCAGGAGATCGCGGCCAAGCGTGTCCGTGCCGAGCCAATATTTCGGTCCGGGCGGCAACGGCGCCCCCTCCAGCGACAGGCCATCGAAAGGCTGGTCGTTAGGCGAGAAGGGCGCGAGCCACGGCGCCGCAGCGGCAGCGAGGACGACAACCGCGATCAGAAGCGCTGCGAAACAAGTCGCCGGCTGGCGGGCGATTTCGATGAGCACGCGCTTCATCCGGCCTCTTTCCGCGGGCCGGCGAGGACGGACGCCGCTGCCTGCTCAAGGGTCAACCGACGCCGCATGGCTTGGTGGCGCAGCAGGCCATAAGCTTCATCCTCGCTGCACGCGTCCGCATCCATGAACGCCCGCACTGCGGCGTGCACCAGCGGCCTCAGCCGCACGCGCTCTTCGAGCCTATCGATGCGGCGAGCGAGCTCGCAAGCCTCGGCGTGCCGGCGCGTCGCCATCACCAGCGCCGGATAAACGGCCGAGGCCGTGACGGGCTTGGCGATTAGCGCGTGTGCGCCCTGGTCAAGCGCCCAGGCGATGCGGCCTGGCGCCTCGGAGGCGAGCAATGCGACGAGGGGAACCGGCTTCTCGGACCGGCTCCACGGGAGAAGCCCGTCCCACCCTTCATCGGCGTCAACCAAAACGATGTCGACGCCCTCGATATCGCTCAGCGGTTCCCAGCGCGCTTCCGCGCGGAATCCAAGCAGGGTGCACTGGCGGACGAGGCGATCGGTCGTTTCCCCCGGACGGTGCAGGATGACGGCTTTCTGGCCAAGGAAGCTCGGCGTCGTCTTCATGACACGATCCTGAGCTGTGGCTGCGCGCCGCCGGGCCGCCGAAGGGTGGTCCGCCTGCGGATGAGATAGGGGTCCGCGACCGCGCTTGGCCGTGACTGAAGGATGACGAAGTCTCCGCCCGATATGCGGCCAAGCAGGAACGGCAGACTGGCGTGATTAGTGGACGGGTCGATGCGCAGCGGTCCGATGGGGCTCTGCGCCTCGAGGCCGGCGAGGGCGGCTCGTACCTTCGCAGGGTCATCGCTCCCACAGCGGCTCACCGCCTCCACACAGAGGCGAACCGTCGCATAGCTCGTCGCGAAATAGCTGGAGATGCGCCGCTCCGAACCGAAGCGCACTGCGACGCGAGCCTTGAGGGCGCGGTTCGCCGGCGTGTCCAGACTATGAAAATAGGAGGCGGCGGCCAGCTGGCCATCAGCGACCCCGGGGCCGATCTCGGGCAATTCGCACTCGGTTAGATCACAGCTCACCACCGGGCAGCGCTCTGGACGGAAGGCAGGATCGCGTTGTCCGAGATCCCGCATGGCTCGCAGGAAAGCGTGGCTCGAGGGCCCGAGCATATTGCTGAGAATGAAGTCCGGCCGGCGGCCTGCGACCTCCGCCACGAGCCGATCGACTTCAGTCTCGCTGACGGGCAGGCAGCGCTCGCCCACGATCTCGCCGCCCGCCTCCATTACGATTTCGCGCGCGAGGCGGTTCATTTCCCAGCCCCAGATATAGTTCGCGCCTGTGAGATACACGCGTCGGCCAAAGGCGGGCAACATGTGCTCGAAAAGCGGCAGAAGGTGCTGGTTCGGACAGGCGCCTGTGTAGATGACGTTTGGGTTCGCTTCGAAGCCCTCGTAGGGGCAAACATACCAGAGCTGGGCGTCGTGCTTCTCGATGACGGGAATCACATCCTTGCGGGCCTGCGACGTCACTGCTCCGATCACGTGCCGGCACCCGTCGTGCTGGAGCATCTTCCGGGCCAGTTTGATATAAAGCTCGCTCGATCCTGCCGGATCTCCGAAGACCGGCTCTATCTCGATGGAGCCGACGTCCCGGAGCTCCTCGATCGCGGTCATTGCCCCGTCGCGGCAATCCCGTCCGAGCGCGCCATAGTCGCCGGACCTCGAGAACAGGACGCCAAGACGCAAAGCTGCCATGCCGCCTCAACGAAAGCGCCCCACGGCGCAAATCCCTTTAAGGAACTGCATCGTGGGGCGCCGGTGCCCTAAGCCCTTGCGGGCAAATTTGCGCCAATCAGCCAAAGCTGACCGGTAGCCGCCCAGCATTACACCTTCAACAGGAGAGTCAAGGCGTGGGGCGCCTATTCGGTCGGCTTCGGGGAACTCTCGCGCGGCCGGGTCTGGACATCCGGGCGGGACATCCCCGCAAGCGAGGCCTTGGAAGTCTCGGTCCGCTCGCCCTAGACTGTCCGCATCCTCGGAGGCGTCCACAGGAGATCGCGCTGAATTCCGGAGCCTTGCGTGCAGTGAACAGCGCCCTCGAAAGGACGCGCGCGACCCGGTCGACCTTACGCAAATCAGAGGCCAAGGTCGCCGACCTCGTTCTCGCGGACCCCGCCCGCATCCTCGAATCTAGCCTGGCGGGGGTTGCGGCGCTGGCGGGCGTGAGCCAGCCGACCGTCATCCGCTTTTGTGTCGCGCTTGGCTACTCGGGCTTTCAAGAGTTCAAGCTGCGGCTCGCCCAGAGCCTGGCGCTCGGCCGGTCCGCAACCCATTCGGTGATTTCCGACCGGGATGGGCTCGACGCGGTGACGGACAAGATCTTCGAATATACGCTGACAAGCCTCGATTGGGCGCGGCGGCATCTTGACCGCGCGGCGCTGGAGCGGGCGGTCGACATCCTCGCTAGCGCGCGCTCGATCGCGTTTTTCGGCTACGGCGCCTCCGCGATCGTGGCGATGGACGCCCAGCAGAAATTTCCGCTCTTCGACGTTCCGAGCCGCGCCGAGATCGACGCCCACCAGCAGATCATGGCGGCCTCGATGATGCGCCAGGGCGACGCGCTGGTCGCCATCTCCAACACCGGACAGACCCGGCAGATCATCGAGTCGGCGGAGATCGCCAAGCATACCGGGGCGACGCTGATTGGCGTCGTGGGCGCCGAAGGGCCGCTCAGCGCGCTCTGCGACGTGACCCTGCTCGTGGAGACGCTCGACAACACGGACGTCTATACGCCGACAACGTCGCGCATCGCCGCGTTGGTGCTGGTCGACATCCTCTCCACCGCTGTCGCCCTCAGGCGGGAGCCGGACCATCTCGCCCGGCTTAGCCGCATGAAGCAGCGACTCAATGCCTTCCGCTCCGGCGAAAAGGACCCATCCGATTGAGCGGGCCTGTCCGCGCACAGAGTTACGCGAGCTTATGGTTTCAACGAATTAACTGCGCCAGGCATTTGGAAAATCGAGCGGCGGCGGCGGCCACGGCGCTAAAGACCGGCGTCTTTGAAGATCGAACACGTCAAAGAAAAGAAAAACAGCTTGGCTTTGCCTTCCATCGTTCTCCTGAATCAGAACTTCTTGGAGAGCCGAATGGATTTGGGCGAAATAATTCCGCCCGCTCTTCGATCTTCCACGCCAAATAATTCTTGCGGAATCCGTCAAGAAGCCCTATCTTTCCCTCATCGAGTTTCGGCCGGACAACTTGGCCTCGCCGCGCGCTACGCGTCGGACTGACGACCTTCTTCCAAAATCTCGATCTCTACGAGCCGGCGGCGCCACTGCGTCGCCTGTCTAAACACACACCCGAAAGAAGCGTCTCATGACCCAAGGAACCGTGAAGTGGTTCAACGGCCAAAAAGGTTTTGGCTTCATCCAGCCGGATGACGGAAGCAAAGATGTTTTCGTCCACATCAGCGCCGTCGAGCGCGCCGGTATGTACAGTCTCAACGAGGGACAGAAGGTTACATACGAGGTCGTTGCCGATCGAAGGACCGGCAAATCCACGGCTGACAACCTAAAAGCCGCCTAACCCGGCGTCGCCAATCTCTCGCCTTGACCACGGATGTACTGGCAAGGCGGGTCGAACCCCGCGTGCGGCTTCGCAGTGCGCGGGGTTTTTGCTGAAAGGCGCTCACCCGAAACAAGCGCGAAGTTTCGCTCCCGACCTGCGGCGGAAACACGCAAGACCGTGGCATTGATTGGGATAGGGGCTTTTCTCGCTCGGTCTGAAGAAAAGGCCAGAGAGGCGGTCAGATCATGACCCACAAATTCGCCGTTGGCCAAGCCGTCGACTTTCACCGGAAGTACCCCTGGATGCCGGGGGGCCCATACGAAGTGGTGAGCGTCCTGCCCGCAGAGGGAGACGATTTCCCCACCTACCGCGTTAAAAGCCAGACAGAACCCTTCGCCCGAGCCGCTAAGGAAGCCGACCTCATCGCCGTCGGCTCGGCGCCCGTGGGGCAACCCACGCTCGTGCGGTGGGCCGATCTTCTGTCCCAACAGTCCGGGCCAACCCGGTCGCGGTGACGAGCTGAACCGAAGTTCAGGCGCGTTCGCGCGACCGACTTTGACCATCGGCGGCGGCGGGCCAAGGCGGATGCCTTCGTTCTGGGACCGGCAAGTTTGGTCGACGTGATGAGCGGTTTAACGCCTCGCAAGCCTTCTTGATTTTCGCGTTCTCGCCCTGAGATAAAGGGTGATAGCCTTCGGCCCGGCAAATCAGGCAGCGGACGTCGCAATTCCCGTATGAGCAAAACGTACGAGCAAGACATCGCTGCCGTCGGCAGCATAAAGGCCATCCCGACAATCCTCGACATTGTGTGCCGCATGACGGGCATGCGCTTCGCCGCGGTCGCGCGCGTCACGGAGGATCGATGGATCGCATGCAGCGTGCGCGACGACATCAATTTCGGACTGAAGCCAGGCGGCGAACTTAAGGTCGAGACCACGCTTTGCCATGAGATCAGACAGAGCGGGGAAGCGGTCATCATCGACCACGTGGCTGAGGACCCCCTTTACGCTTGCCACCACACGCCGCAGACGTACGGCTTGCAAAGCTATATTTCGATGCCCATCCGTCTCGCCGACGGTTCGTTTTTTGGCACGTTATGCGCCATCGATCCGGAACCCCACCGGCTGAATACGCCCGAAACCATTCAGATGTTCGAGATGTTCGCGGAGGTGATTGGCGTCCAGCTCAGCGCTATCAGCCGACTAAATCTCGCGGAGGCGAATCTCCTCGATGCCCAGAACACCGCGGCGCTTCGCGAACAGTTCATCGCGGTGCTCGGCCACGATTTGCGCAACCCTTTGGCGTCCATCAGCGGCGGCGTCGGCCTCCTTCGTAGGGAGACCTTGAGCGACAGGGGCGCGAAAATCCTGGACATGATGCACGGTAGTGTCGTGCGGATGTCAGGCTTGATCGACAATGTTTTAGACTTCGCGCGCGGCCGTCTCGGCGGGGGCGTTCCGCTCACTCGTCACCCCCGCGTCGCGCTCGAGCCGATCTTGCAACAGGTGGTCAATGAGTTGCGCATTGGCGCCGGGCCTCGAACGATAGAGACGGACTTCAAATTGCCCGAGCCGGTCAACTGCGATCCGACCCGTTTCGGTCAAATGGTTTCAAATCTGCTCG
The DNA here is from genome assembly GCA_963836695.1 of uncultured Alphaproteobacteria bacterium. Classification (GTDB taxonomy): domain Bacteria; phylum Pseudomonadota; class Alphaproteobacteria; order Rhizobiales; family Beijerinckiaceae; genus Roseiarcus. The sequence continues at coordinate 122,943 of CAWIKX010000026.1, read as the reverse complement.
CCAACGCCCTCACTCACGGGGCGCCAGAGGATCCTGTGCGCATTCACGCCGCGACAAATGCCGAGGAGCTGGAACTATGGGTCGCCAACAGCGGGGCGCCAATTCCGCCAACGACGATGGAGCGGCTGTTTCAGCCATTCTTTCGCGGCGAGGTGCGGCCGAGTCTGCAAGGTTTGGGCCTCGGGCTGCATATCGCCTCCGAAATCGCCAAGGCGCATGGCGGCGCAATCGAGGCGATTTCGACGCCTGAAGAAACCCGCTTTACCTTTCGGATGCCCCTTTCTTGAAGCAATGCACGGAGACAACCTTAGGTTGCCGTCAGCTCGGTAATTCTGTCGGCGATGTTTTTCGGGTAATAGGGCTTCTCAACGAACACGGCGCCGGGAGGAAGGTCATCTTCCAGAAACTTCATATAGCCCGAAGCGACAATGATTTTGACGGGGGGCCATCGTCCGCTGACATAGTGGGCGAGCGCCAACCCATCCATCGAACCCGGCATGTTTATGTCGGTGAAGATGAGTTTGATTTCATCGTGAAGCTCAAGCGAGCGAATGGCGTCCACAGCGTTCTCCGCCTCGTAGACGATGAAGCCTGCCGCTTCGAGGGACGACGATGTGTCCATCCTGATTAAGTATTCGTCCTCGACAACGAGAACCGCGATGTTTCGATCTCGAGGATTTGCCATTGGATCGAAACTCCGCACTGACATAATCGTTCATTTCTTTTTCACAAATATCTTTGGGTGAGATCTACATACCGCTCCCCGCTCAATTGCGATATTTACAGCTCAATCCGCGAGAGTTGCCAAGGCGGCGCCAATCCAACGGATCGCAGAGCGTCGCGCACGTCGAGGAGACGCGCCGAGGGATGCTCTCATAGACTCAAGAGCAAGAGGCTCTGACAGACCAGCTGGGATCCTTCGCCGCGAGCCCGCGACGCTGGCTCCGTCACGCCTTCCGGACGATCTCTGCGATCTCGGACAAAGCCTCGAACTCCCGCCCGGCGACCGGAATGGGAAGGTGGAAGACTTCGGCGATCACCCGCAGCCAGCCATGCAGGAAATAGGTCCAGCCATCCTCGATCTGCAGCCCGCGGCGCGACGCCTGGGCGCGGGCCTGATCGAGGAAAACGAGATCGCCGCGATAATTTAGGTCCCAGGCGATTGCGCGCTCTGGAAACACGGCCGCATCAGTCAGCGGCGACCCTGGCGCATCTTTGCCGAGGCCGGTCGCATTGACGATCAGCGAGCCGGGGCGGAGAGAAGCGAAGACGGCGTCGTTGTCGCGCGCGTCCGCCGCAAGGACATAATCGGTCGGCACGCCCGAGCCGATCTCGCCGTGGACGCGCCTGATCTCCTCGAGGCGCGCCGGATCGCGGTCGGCAACGATTATGCGCGAGGGCCGATCTGCGCCGCGCATCTTTTGCATGAGATGCCAGGTCATTGCGATGGTCGAGCCGCCAGCGCCGATTGAAAACATCTCCCCAGCCGTCCGCTCGAAATGGCGCTCAGGCAGAAAGCCGTCGATCGCGACACCGGAGGAGATCGGGTCCTTGGCGTGGCAGATCAGCTTGCCCTGCTGCTTCGACAGGCAGCTCGTCTCCGCCATGAGCAGCGCATGAGGATCTACGACGTCGAAAAGGTCGCGGCAGGCGCGATAAAGCTCGATCTTGTGCGTGGTGACCAAGGCGCCGAGCGACTGCGGATCGCCTTTCAGGAACGCGACCGCCGCCCGATAGGATTCGGGCGGTGCATGGAGCGTAAAATCGACGCCCTTGATGACGGCGCCATCGAGCCCGAGGCGCTTGGCCCAGGCTGGAAACACCCTCATGATCGAGCTCTTCGCCGTCGTCACGCCGAAAAAGTAGAGGGTAGGCGCCGTCGCCGGTTCGAGCGTGGTCATCGGCGGAGGCGCGTCACGATGCGGAGGCGAAGACGCGGGCGATGCGTTCGGCGGACCGACCGCGGTAACCCGCGTTGTCAATGAGCCGCCAGCCGCCTTTGCCGTCATCCACCACCCGGCTCCGCATGCCGCCCGCCTCCTCGATGATCGCATAGTCCTGGCCGGAATCGGCCGGATAGGCGAAGGTCATCACCAATTCCTCCGCGCCAATGTTAATGGAGCGATGGATCCAGTAGGGCGGGACGTAGCAAAGCGCCCGAGGCTCGATCGCGACCGTGCGGATTTCGCCTACCGGAGATTCGAGCAGCATCAGCCCCCGCCCGCTTTCGCCATAGTAGATCTCCGGTCGATTGGCGTTGGCGTGGATGTGGCCGCGGGTGAGGAAATATTCGCGGCCCACTTTGCCGGGCCGCATCCTGGTGACGCCGACAATCATGTCGCCCGGGTTCGCGGACGGCTTGAAGTCCGTGACTTCGTAAACGACCTCATCGCCGAGCTTGCGCTTCAGCGCCTCGAAGGCGGCCACGTCCTCATAGATGCCATGGAGATCGGCGAGCGTTTTGACGTAACGGTTCGTCGCCCCGGTGAGCTCGCCTCGAGCAACGTCAACGCGGCAGATTCCGGGCTCCATAAGCTGCACAGGGACCCCTCTTTTTGATCATCTAGCGGACGGCACGAACGGAATTTCTGTTCTTTTGCTACATCTGTGTCAAGGCTCGCTAAAAAGTAGGGCTTCTTTAGGCCGTATTTATAGCTAATTCACGCCTTAATTAGCGTATTGTGCGCTGCACAATTGCTCAAATGGGCGACGAAAGCAAATTTATCACAGAATCCCACCTTGACGAACGTTCTGGCTTGTACTTAGGCTACAAACCGCGGGCGCATAGGCCCTGAAGAAATGGATCGCGGAGGAAACTCGATGAAATCAGCCCTTTCGGCTTTCGCCCTCGCCGCAGCGCTTGCTGCCGGCGCTAGCGGCGCCGCTCAAGCCGCAGACTGCAAAGTGGGCGTGGCCATGTACACGCTAAGCGCTCCTTATTTCGCCGCTCAGGTCGCCGCCGCCGTCGACGAGGCGAAGAAGGCCGGATGCGACGTCTCGCAGTCCGACGGCCAGAACGACATGAACAAGCAGATTTCCGACGTCGAGGACATGGTGGCGAAGGGCGTCAACCTTCTCATCCTCAATCCGCGTGACCCCGAGGGCCTCGTCGCCGCCGCCGACGCCGCCACCAAGGCCGGCGTCAAGGTCGTGGTGATGGATTCGAGCATCAACCCCAAGGCGCATGTGATCACCCAGGTGCGCTCGTCCAACGACCAGAACGGCTATCTCGTCGGCCAGTGGCTCGCCAAGAAGATGGAGGGCAAGCCGATCAAGATGATCCTGCTCTCGGGTTCTCAGGGCAACGAGGTCGGTCGCGACCGTCGCCTTGGCGTGTTCAAGGGCCTGCTCGAGGGCCAGCTCGTCAACGAGGGCCACGCCGGGTTCCAGGTTCTCGGCCAGGGCTGGGGATCGTGGGCGCAGGAAGAGGGCCTGAAGGCCGCCGAGGATCAGCTGCAGGCGCATCCCGACGCCAATGTCATCCTCGGCGAGAACGACTCGATGGTGCTCGGCGCGATCAAGGCCCTCGAATCGTCCGGCAAGAAGGACGTGCTGGTGCTCGCAGCCGCCGATGGCCAAAAGGAGGCGCTCGCCCTGATCAAGGAGGGCAAGTACGGCGCGACCGGCCTCAACGATCCCGACCTCGTGGCGCGCACCGCCGTCGACATCGGCGTCAAGGCGCTCAAGGGCGACCTTCCGGCCGACTACCCCAAGCTCGTCCTCACCAAGCCCGACGTGATCACCAAGGAGAACGTCGACAAGTACTATCGCAAGGACGCGGTGTTCTGAGCAGCGGATTTCGCTTAATGAGAGAATCGGCGGCGAGGGGGAGCCCCGCCGCCTTTCATTCCATTTGAGGGCGTCATGGCCGAACTCGCGCGGCTTGCGGCCATCACGAAGAACTTCGGCGGCGTTCGCGCCTTGCGCGGCGTGAACTTCGAGGTTCAGACCGGCGAGGTCCACGCGCTGGTTGGCGAGAACGGCGCCGGCAAGTCCACCCTGATGCGGGTGCTGGGCGGCGAAATGGCCCCGAGCAGCGGCGAGATCAGGATCGACGGCGCCCGTGTCGATTTCCGGGGCCCGAGGGAAGCGCGCGCCCATGGCATTGCCATCATCCATCAGGAGCTGGCGCTCGCGCCTGACCTGTCGGTGGCGGAGAACATTTTTCTCGGCGAACTGTCTCCGGTCATTTCCTGGCGCACGCTCCGGCGGCGCGCTTCCGAATTGATCTCTTCGCTCGGCTTCGACATTGATCCGGCTCTGCGCGCCGGCGCGCTCACCGTCGCCCATCAGCAGGTGGTCGAGATCGCCAAGGCGCTGTCGCGCAAGGTCAAGATCATCGTCTTCGACGAGCCGACGGCCGTGCTCTCGGCGCAGGACGCCGAACGGCTGCACGAGATCATCGCGCGGCTGCGCTCCGAGGGCGTTGGCGTCGTCTACATTTCTCACCGGCTCGAAGAAGTGCTGAGCGTCGCCGACCGCGTGACCGTGATGAAGGACGGGCAGGTCGTCGCGACCCGCCCCGTCGAGGGGCTCACGATCGACGAGATGATCCGCATGATGGTCGGCCGTCCGATGTCGGCTTTGTTCCCGGAAAAGGGCGAGCGCAAGATTGGCGAGGAGCGACTCGTCGTCCGCAATCTGCACAGAGGGCGGCTCGTGCGCGATATCAGCTTCTCCTTGCGCGCGGGCGAGATCGTCGGCCTTGGCGGCCTCGTCGGATCGGGCCGCAGCGAAGTGGCGCGGGTGATCTTCGGCGCCGACCGCCTCGACAGCGGCGCGATCCTCCTCAATGGCGTGGAGCGGAAAATACGCTCGCCATCGGAAGCGGTGAAAGCCGGCGTCTGCCTCGTTCCCGAAGACCGCAAGGCTCAAGGCGTGGTGCTTGACGCTCCGATCCGCGTCAACGCCACGATGGCGAAGCTTTCGGCGGTGGTGAACCGGCTCGGATTCATTCGCAAAGGCGTCGAGCGGAAGATCGTGACAGATCTCGGGGCGAGCCTCAGGCTCAAGGCCTCACGCATCGAGGCGCCGGTCTCCAGCCTGTCCGGAGGCAACCAGCAGAAGGTTGTCCTCGCCAAGTGGTTTCTTGCAGACGGCGACGTCGTCATCCTCGACGAGCCGACGCGCGGCGTGGATGTTGGCGCGAAGAGCGAGATCTATGGAATCATCCTCAGACTCGCGGAGGAAGGCAAAGCGGTGCTGGTGATTTCCTCCGAGCATCAGGAGCTCTTCGGGCTGTGCGATAGAATCCTCGTCATGGGCGAGGGAAGGTTGCAAGGCGAACTCATGCCTGCGGATTACAACGAGGAAAAGCTCCTCTCGCTCGCAATCGCGCGAAGCACATCACATGAAAGGGTGGCCTAAGCGATGGCGGCGATCACAGAAGCCCAGCCGGAGAGCGGCAGGCGTTTCGATTTTGGCGCTTTCATGCACCGCTTCGGCACGCTCGGCATCTTTCTCGTCCTGGTCGTGGCCGCCTCCTTCTGGTCGCCGAGCTTCCTGACCAAGCCCAACATTCTCAACGTCCTGAGGCAGGTCGCTTCCAGCGCGGGCATCATGGCTGTCGGAATGCTCTATGTCGATTCTGACCCGCGGCATCGACCTTTCGGTCGGATCGATCGCTGCGCTCGGCAGCGTGCTCAGCGCTTATTTCATCGCCTTTTCCGGGTTTAGCGTGCCGGAGAGCATTGTGTTCGTCCTGCTATCAGGCGCGGCCTGCGGCCTCGTGACCGGCGGCTTCGTTGCGTATCTCAAGCTGCCGTCCTTCGTCATGTCGCTCGCAATGATGGCGATCGCGCGCGGGCTAGCGCTCATCTTCTCGGCTGGCCGTCCCATCCCGCTCGGCGACGGCGGCGACGCGCTCGCCAATTTCGGATCCGGCTTCCTCTTCGGCCTGCCTCAACCGGTGATCGTGATGTTTGTGATCTTCATCGTGGGCGGGATCGTGCTCAACTTCACGAGCTTCGGCCGCATCATCACCGCGATTGGCTCCAACGAGGAGGCGGTGCGGCTCTCCGGCATCGCGGTGCCACGCTACATCCTCTCGGTCTATGTCATCTCGGGCGCGCTTGCTGGACTCGCAGGCATCATCTCGACGAGCCGCACCGGCGTTGGCTCGGCGCAGGTCGGCGTCGGAGCGGAGCTCGACGTGATCGCCGCCGTCGTCATCGGCGGCGCGAGCCTCATGGGCGGCCGAGGCGGCGTGATCAACACTCTGCTCGGCGCGCTGGTTATGGGCATCATCGCCAACATCATGAATCTCGCAGGCGTGCCCGGCTACAATCAGAACGTCTATATGGGCCTCATCATTGTCCTTGCCATGCTGATCCAATACGGCGCCGGATCGCTGAAGCGCTGAACGCATGGCCCGCGACCTGACGCTTTCCATCGATATCGGCACCGGCAGCGTTCGCGCGGCGCTCGTCGATTCGGAAGGCGCGATCCTTCACATCGCGGCGCGCGAGCACGATCAGATCGTGCCGCAATTCGGCTGGGCGGAGCAGAGGCCGCGCGATTGGTGGGCCGGCGTGTCAGCCTCGATCCGCGATGCTCTCGGCGCGGTCGAAGGCGCGCGGGAGCGCATTGCGGCGATCTGCGCCTGCGGCCAGATGCACGGCGTGGTGCTGATCGATGAGGCCGGCCGGCTCACGCGCGACGCCGCGCCGTTGTGGAACGACAAGCGCACCGCCGCGATCGTGGCGGACTTTGAACGCGAGCACGCGGCTTCCGCCTATCTCGAAGAGTGCGGCAATCCGCCGACGCCGGCGTGGCCGGGCTTCAAGCTCGCGTGGCTGCGTGACAACGACCCGGCGGCCTATTCCGCCGCCCGCGCCGTGCTTATGCCGAAGGACTACATCAACTTTCGACTGACCGGCGAGATCGCCATGGACTCCGGCGACGCCTCCTGCAGTTTCCTGATGAATCCTCGCACGAGGGTCTGGTCGCAGAAGATGATCAGCCTGCTCGGACTCGACGCCGCTAAGCTGCCGGCGATCCGCGAGCCTCTGGAGATCCTCGGCCTGGTGACGAGCGCGGCGGCGAACGAGACCGGATTGCAGGAAGGGACCCCCGTCCTGGTCGGCGGGGCCGACTATCCGATGGCGCTCCTGGGCTCAGGCGCATGCCGCCTCGGCCTCGCCTCCGACGTGACGGGCACTTCCTGCATTCTCACGCTGATCGCCGATGCGCCATTGCTCGACCCCGAGATCTGCAACGTCGCGACGATCGAGGGTCGTTGGGGCCCCTTTGTCCTTCTCGAAACGGGAGGCGACGCCATGCGTTGGGCGAGGCGCGCCTTTCACGAAAAGACCTTGAGCTACGACGACATGACGAACCGCGCCGCTTCCGCGCCGGCCGGTTCGGGCGGCCTCATCTTCATGCCCTACCTCACGGGGGAAAGGCTCGGTGCGCATCGCAATGCGCGGGCGCAGTTCTTTGGCCTCGGCGCGGCGCACGGGCTCCCGCATCTCCACCGCGCCGTTCTCGAAGGCGTCGCCTTCGCCGCGACCCGCCACCTGCGCATCATGGAGAAAGCCACCGGCCGAAAGGTCGAGAGGGTCATCGCCTCGGGCGGCGGCGCCAAGACGCAGCTTTGGCTGAAAATCAAGGCGAGCGTCTACGGCGTTCCAATCGCAGTTCCGCAGGAGCCGGAAGGTGGCGTCGTCGGTTGCGCCGCGCTGGCGGCCACGGCGGCCGGCCGTTTCGCTCGGCTCGAAGACGCCGTCCAAGCTTACGTGCGCCATGTCGACGAGGTGAAGCCCGACCCGGATTGGGTCGCGACTTATGCGCGGATGCAGCCGGTGTTCGACCGGCTCTACGCGCACTCCCAGGCGCTCTACGACGACCTTGACGCCCTTGCCCATTGACCCAGGAGCTCACGCCATGGACGAAATCCTGGCAACGTTTCGCCCCGACCTTTTCGCCGGAAAGCGCGTTCTTATCTCGGGGGGCACCAGCGGCATCGGGCTCGCTCTTGCGAAAGGATTCGCTGGGCTCGGCGCCGAGGTGACCGCGACCGGCGCCTCGCAAGCGCGGCTCGGGGCGGCGCGCACCGACAGCGAGGCCAAAGGCGTTCGCTTCGAGTTGCTCGACGTGCGCGATCGCAAGGCCATCGACGCTTTCGTCGGCGGGTTTCCAAGCCTGGACGTGCTGGTGAACTCGGCCGGCGTGGCGAAGCCCGAGAAGGAGTATGAGGAGGCCGGCTTCCTCGACGTCATGGACGTCAACCTCAACAGTGTGATGCGCCTCTCGATGGCGGCGCGGCCGCTCTTGGCGAAGTCGAAGGGCTCGATCGTCAACGTCGCCTCGATGCTGAGCTATGTCGTCGACGACGCCGTCCCGGCCTATTCGGCCAGCAAGACTGGACTTCTCGGGTTGACGCGCACGCTCGCGCATCGCTTCGGCCCAGAGGGCATCCGCGTCAACGCCATCGCTCCCGGCTACCACAAGACCGACATGACGAAGTCACTGTGGTCGGACCCGGTCCCCGCCGGAAAGATCGAGGCGAAAGCCGCGCTCAAGCGATGGGGAACGGTTGAGGATCTTGTCGGCGCAACGATCTTCTTTTGCTCGCCAGCCGCCCTCTTCGTCACCGCCACGACGCTGCCAGTCGATGGCGGCTACGTCGTCAGCGGCTTCTGAGACATTAACGGAGCTTGTCATGGACGCCCGCGAACAGGGTCGGGTCGCATTCGGAAGGGGCTATGGCGGCCCCGGCAAATATATCCAGCGCGCCGGCGAGATCGAGCGCCTGCCTGATCATGTGAAGCCGCTCGGCGACAAGGCGTTCCTGCTGGTTGATGGCTTCGTGCTGGATGCGATGGGCACGGCGCTACGCGCTTCATTGGAGAAGAGCGGCCTCTCTCACGCGGTGGAGCGCTTCAACGGCGAGTGCTCATCGGAGGAGATCTCCCGCGTTGAGGCTCTGATGCGTAAGCACTCTGCGAGCGTTGTGATCGGAATCGGTGGTGGAAAGACCGCGGACACCGCCAAAGTCGCGGCATGCGCGACAGGGGCGCGGATCGTGATCGTTCCGACCATCGCCTCGACCGACGCGCCCTGCAGCGCGATCGCGGTGCGCTACACACCGAACGGGATTTATCAGGAGTTCGATACGCTTACCGCGCAATCCCGACGTCGTGCTGGTCGACAGCGCGGTGATCGTGAAGGCGCCAGCGCGCTTCCTCGTCGCCGGGATGGGCGACGCGCTTTCGACATGGTTCGAGGCGCGCTCCAATGTCGAGACCAATTCGCAGAACTATATCGCCTCCGGCTTCCCGGCGCCGGCAGCGGGCTTGGCGCTCGCGAGGGCCTGCTACGACGTTCTCCTACGCGATGCGCTCGCCGCCAAACATGCCGCCGAACGCGGCGCACTGACGCAGGCGGTCGAGAACATCATCGAGGCGAACACGCTGCTCAGCGGCCTCGGCTTCGAGAATTGCGGCGTCTCGGGCGGCCACGGGATCCATGACGGCCTGACCGCGCTTGACGAGACGCATGGCTTCTATCACGGCGAGAAAGTCGCCTTCGGGACCCTCTGCCTCCTGATGCTCGAAGGACGGCCCTTCACGGAGATCGAAGAGACGGCGCGGTTCTGCCGGGGGCTTGGCCTGCCGACGACGCTCGCGGATCTCAAGCTTGGGAAGGCGAGCCGCGCGGACATCGAGCGCGTGGCGGAAGCGGCGCTCGCGCCCGGTTCCGCCTCCTGGCGCTCGGCCGCGCCGCTTTCGGTTGCGACTGTCCGCGACGCGATCCTTGCGCTGGACGGCTTTACCTCCTCGCTCGCCGCCTCCGCCTGACGACTTTATTTTCCACCTCATAGGGACCTCTTCGATGCAAGCCGCCGTCATGTACAAGCCCGGAGACATCCGGCTCGAAGAGGTTCCGAAGCCTGCGGCTAAGAAGGGCGAGGCGCTGCTCAGGGTCGCCGCGGTCGGCGTATGCGGGTCCGACATTCCGCGCATGCTGACGAAGGGCGCGCATCGCATGCCGATCATCTGCGGGCATGAATTCTCGGGCGAAATCGTCGAGATTGGCGAGGAGGTCGACGGGTTCGGCATCGGCGAGCTCGTGGGCGTCGCGCCAATGCTTCCATGTCGCGTCTGCGATCAATGCCTGACCGGCAATTTCTCCCGCTGTCGCAACTACGATTATTTCGGCAGCCGGCGCGATGGAGCCTATGCCGAATTCGTCGCCGCGCCCGTCCAGAATCTTCTCAAGGCGCCGAAGGGGACCGATCCACGCGCTATCGCAATGACCGACCCGGCCTCGATCGCGCTGCATGCGGTCTGGAAGGCGCCGCCCACGATGGGTCAGCGGGGCGCCGTTGTCGGATGCGGGCCGATCGGGCTCTTCGCGATCCAGTGGATGCGGCTCATGGGCTGCACCGAGGTCCTCGCGATCGATCTTAATTCCGCCAAGCTCGACGAGGCGCGCGAAGCGGGCGCGACGCAAACCTTCCTTTCTCACGAGGCGCCGGCGGACCTCACTTGCGATCTCATCATCGAGGCGGCGGGCGTTGCGCCCTCGATCAATCTCGCCGCACGCCTCGCGGCTCCAGGCGGCCACGTCGTGTTCATCGGTATTCCGGTCGGCGACGTCTCCCTCGACAACAAGACCTTCCAGCATTTTCTGCGTCAGGAAGTGTCGCTGCATGGCGCGTGGAATTCCTTCAGCCCGCCGTTCCCCGGCAAGGAATGGACCGTGAGCCTCGCCGCGCTCGCCGACGGAACCTTGAAATGGGAATTCATGATCACCCATGAACTCCCGCTTCGCGATCTGCCGCGGATGTTCGAAACGATCCGCGGGCGCAACGAGCATTTCTCCAAGGTCATGTTCAGGCCCTGATTCATGGCGCGGCTGCTTGGTCTCGATTTCGGTACGGGCGGCGTGCGTGTCGGGGTGTTCGACCTCGACCGTCGCGCGGTCGTGGCCGAGCGCGAGAGCCCTTATGAGACGCGCCACCCCCGTCCGGGGTGGGCCGAGCAGTCGCCTCTCGACTGGTGGGAAGCGCTCGGCAAGGCGACCCGGGGCCTCATGGCCGACCTCGGCGCGCCCGAGATCGACGGCGTCTGTGTCGCCACGACCGCTTCGACCGTCGTCGCCTGCAAGCGCGACGGGACGCCGCTGCGCCCTGCCCTGCTCTGGATGGATTGCCGCGCCGCTGAGCAAGCGGACCGGACGGCCGCTTCGCGCCACCCGGTCATGGCCTATTCCGGCGGAGGCGATGCGGCCGAATGGCTCGTGCCGAAATCCATGTGGCTCGCGCGCCATGAACCGCTGACCTATGCCGGCGCCGAGGTGATCTGCGAATGCATAGACTACATCAATTTCCTGCTGACCGGCCGCTGGGTCGGCTCGCGCATGAACGCGACCTGCAAATGGAACTATGATTTCGTCGAAGGCAGGTTCGTCGACGATCTCTATGCGGAATTCGGCGTGCCCGATCTCGCCGCCAAGCTCCCGTCATCGATCTTCCCGGTCGGCGCGCCGATCGAGCGGATTTCCGCGAAGGCGGCGGCGCATCTCGGCCTGTCGAACAGGCCGGTGCTCGCGCAGGGCGGCATCGACGCCCATATTGGGATGGTGGCCGCGGACACGATGGCGCCGGGAGAATTGCTGCTGATCGGCGGCACCTCGACGGTGCAATTGTTCCAGCTGACAGAGGGCTCGCCGGTCGACGGCTTCTGGGGGCCCTATCCTCATGCGCTCGTCGACGATCATTGGCTCGTCGAGGCCGGGCAGGTTTCGGCCGGCTCCGTCCTGTCATGGCTCTCTCGCGACATCTTCGGGCTAGACGAATCCGGGCTCAATAGGCTGTGGAAGGAGGCGGAGACGCTCCCGGTAGGGGGAGCCGGGGTCCTCGCGCTTGACTATTTCATGGGCAATCGTACGCCATATCGCGATCCGCTCCTGAGAGGCGCCTTCCTTGGCCTGTCGCTCGGGCATGACCGGGCCGCGCTTTACCGCGCGGCGGTTGAGGCGGTGGCGCTGGCAAGCGCCAACATCCTGCGGCGCATGGCCGAGCTTGGCGTCGCCTGCCGGCGCGTGGTGTCGTCGGGCGGCTACGCCAAAAACCCTCTCTGGCTGAGGGCGACGGTGGACGCGATGGGCCTGCCGATTGAGATCCTGCCCGAGGTCAATCTGACGATTGTCGGCGCGGCGGCTTGCGCGGCTACGGCCGCGGGATTCGCGCCCAACCTCTTCGAGGCGGCCAAGGCGGTCGCTCAGCCGACAGCGGTTCTCGATCCCGATCCGCGCGCCCACGACCGCTACCTCGAACTGCTCGCCGAATATCGGGAGGCGACCGAGCTGCTCACGCCGCTCATGCGCCGTCTGGCGGAGCGTCAGCTCCGGAGCGAGCCTCATGTCTGAAAGTCTCGACCGCGACGTCCCTTTCCGCAGTCTCTCCATCGAGCAGCGCGAGCTGCTGATGATTCGGGCGGCGAAGAGCTATTATGATCTCAACATGACGATTGGCGAGGTCGCTGAAGAACTGGGGCTCACCCGCTGGCAGGCGCGCCGTCTCCTCAACGAGGCGCGCGACTCCGGCATCGTGCGCATCGAGATCGTGCCGCGCACGGCGCGCGAGCCCCTCCTCGAGAGCCGCCTGCAGCAGCGGTTCGACCTGCGGGAAGCCGTGGTGGTGCGCGAGCCCACGGACGATGACGAGGCGCTCGCGCTCGACAGCGTGGCTCAGGCCGCGGCGCAGTTCATCGCCTCGCTTGGGCCCATGCCGCTGATCGGCGTCTCATGGGGACGGACGATGAGCGCCGTCGCCCGCCGTCTTCCACCGCTCTGGAACGAGGGCGTCGAGGTCGTGCTTCTGAACGGCGCCATGAACATCCGTGCGCCCTCGGCGCGCACCAACAACACCGCCGAGCTTTTCGCCCGCTCGGCGAACGGCGCCGCGACCCTCCTGCCGGTGCCGGCGATCCTCGGCCATGCGGCGACGCGCGTGGCGCTCGAGCAGGACCCGACGATCGCGAGCGTGCTTGCGCTCGGGCGGCGCGCGCCGGTCATCTGCTTTGGCATGGGCGCGATCGTCAGCGATTCCGTGCTCGTGCAGTCCGGCTTCATTACGGTAGAGGAGCAGGCGGCGCTCAAGGCCAAAGGGGCGGTGGGCGACATCCTGAGCCGCTTCATCGATGCGTCCGGTCAGGTCGTCGATCCCCAGCTCGACGCGCGGACCATCGGGCTCGACTTGCGCGACTGCGCCAATCGGGAATTCTCGATCGGCGTCGCGGCGGGGGCGCAGAAACATGCGGTCGTGCGCGCCTGTATCCGGGCGCGCTATTTCAACGTGCTCGTCACCGACGAGCCCACGGCCCGGTTCCTTCTCGAGGAGAAGGATCGCAGGGCGTTCGACGAAAGCGAGGTCTATGATGAACATCGCTGAGACGGCTCTTCCCGCCAAAGGCCACAATAGGCCGCGCAACCCCGGCGCTCCCCTGGATGCGAGCGCGTTCGAGAGCGTCGGCGTCAATGCGAGCGCGGTCGAGCGGCGCGCCGCGACCTTGACGACGCGCCGCTCGATCAAGAAGGAATGGCAGGCGGCGTGGCTCGTGAAGGCGCTGACCTGCATCGACCTCACGACCCTTGCCGGCGACGACACGCCGGAGCGCGTGCGCCGTCTGTGCGCCAAGGCGAAGAAGCCGCTGTCTGACGACCTCCTCGAAGCGCTGGGCCTCACGGACGCGCCGCCGACCGTGGGAGCGGTTTGCGTCTATCCGACGATGGTCGGCCCCGCTGTGCGGGCGCTCGAGGGGTCAGGGATCCCGGTGGCATCTGTCGCGACCGGCTTTCCAGCCGGGCTCACCCCACTCAGGCAGCGGCTCGAGGAGATCCGCTATGCGACGGCTGAGGGCGCGCGAGAGATCGACATCGTCATCACCCGCGCGCATGTGCTGGCGCGCGACTGGCCGGCGCTCTACGACGAGGTGGCGGCGATGCGGGAGGCCTGCGGCTCCGCGCATCTCAAGGCGATCCTCGGCACCGGCGACTTGAAGACGCTGCGCAACGTCTACGCGGCCAGCACCGTCGCCATGCAGGCAGGCGCCGACTTCATCAAGACCTCGACCGGCAAGGAAGACGTCAACGCGACCCTGCCGGTGAGCCTCGTGATGGTGCGTGCACTCCGCGACTATCGCGACCGGCTCGGCGTCGACATCGGCTTCAAGCCGGCGGGCGGTCTGCGCGCCGCCAAGGACGCGCTCGCCTGGCTCATTCTCATGAAGGAGGAGCTCGGCCTGCCATGGATGCAGCCGGAGCTGTTCCGCATCGGCGCGAGCGGCCTGCTCACCGACATCGAGCGTCAGCTCGACCACTGGGTGACCGGCCGCTATTCCGCCGCTTACCGCCACCCGATGGCATGAGGATCTCACGATGACGCTCGTCAAGGACATTCTCAAGACGATGGAGTACGGCCCGGCGCCCGAGGGCGCGGAGCATGTGCTGGTGTGGCTGAAGGCGCATGAAGCCGGCTTCGGCCATTTCATCAACGGCCGCTTCACCAAGCATGGCCCTTTGTTCGACGTGTTCAATCCCGCGAAGGCCGAGCGCATCGCCCGCGTCTCGCAAGGCTCCGCGGCCGACGTCGACGCGGCCGTCGGCGCGGCGCGCAAGGCGCAAGGCAAATGGGCGGCGCTTTCCGGCCACGAGCGCGCGAAGCATCTCTATGCGCTGGCGCGGCATATACAGAAGCGCGAGCGCTTCCTCTCGGTGCTCGAATCGCTCGACAACGGCAAGCCGATCCGCGAGTCGCGCGACATCGACGTGCCGCTCGTCGCCCGGCACTTCTACCATCACGCCGGCTGGGCGACGCTGGCGGAGAGCGAATTTCCGGGAACGAAGCCTGTTGGCGTGTGCGGGCAGATCATCCCGTGGAACTTCCCGCTGTTGATGCTCGCCTGGAAGATCGCGCCGGCGCTTGCCGCGGGCAATACGGTCGTCTTGAAGCCCGCCGAATATACGCCGCTGACTGCGCTCGCCTTCGCCGAGATCTGCATCGAGACCGGCCTGCCGCCGGGCGTCGTCAATATCGTGACCGGAGACGGCGAGACCGGCGCCGCTCTCGTCGGGCACGCGGGCGTGGACAAGATCGCCTTCACCGGCTCGACCGAGGTCGGGCGCGCGATCCGCAAGGCGACGGCGGGAAGCGGCAAGAAGCTCAGCCTCGAACTCGGCGGCAAATCGCCCTTCATCGTCTTCGACGATTCCGATCTCGACAGCGCGGTCGAGGGCCTCGTCGACGCGATCTGGTTCAACCAGGGCCAGGTCTGCTGCGCGGGCTCGCGCCTGCTCGTCTCGGAAGGCGTCGCCGAACCGCTTTACGCGAAATTGCGCGCCCGCATGGGCCATCTGCGTGTCGGCGATCCGCTCGACAAGTCGACCGACGTCGGCGCAATCGTAGCGCCCGCGCAGCTCCGCCGCATCGAGGGCCTGATGGCCGAGGGCGCGAAGGAGGGGCTCACCTTTTGGCGCGCCGACGAGCGCGTGCCGACCGGGTGCTTCTATCCCCCTACCCTCGTCACCGGCGTCGAGCCCGCTTCCATCCTCATGCGTGAGGAAATCTTCGGCCCCGTGCTGGTCGCGACGACCTTCCGCACGCCCGACGAAGCGGTCGCGCTCGCCAACAACACCCGGTATGGCCTCGCCGCCTCGATTTGGAGCGAGAACGTCAACCGCGCCCTCGAAGTCGCCGCCCGTCTCAAGGCCGGCGTCGTGTGGATCAACTCCACCAACCTGTTCGACGCGGCGGCCGGCTTCGGCGGCTATCGCGAAAGCGGCTTCGGCCGCGAGGGCGGGCGCGAGGGCTTGTGGGAATACCGCGCCGCGCAAGCGACGAAGGGCAAGCCCTATCCGAAGGCGGCGGCGCTGAACGCCTCGCCAGGCCTCGCCCCCTCGGCGGACGCGAGCCCGCTCGACCGCACGCCCAAAATGTATGTCGGGGGCAAGCAGGCGCGTCCGGATTCGGGCTACAGTTACGCGGTGCTCGACCCGAAGGGCTACGAGGTCGGGCTCGCGGGCCTCGGCAACCGCAAGGACATCCGCAACGCCGTCGAGGCCGCCTCGAAGGCGTCAGGCTGGGGCGCGGCGACCGCGCATAACCGCGCGCAGGTGCTCTATTACGTCGCGGAGAACCTCTCTGCGCGGGCCGACGAGTTCGCGCGGCGCCTGAGCGCCATGACCGGCGCCTCGTCGCGCGCGGCGCAAGCGGAAGTGGACGCATCGGTCCGTCGCGCCTTTTACTACGCCGGTTTCGCCGACAAATATGACGGCGCGGTCCACGCCACGCGCACCCGCTTCGTCACCATCGCGATGAACGAGCCGTGGGGCGTCATGGGCATCGTCTGTCCCGATGAGGCGCCG
This sequence comes from uncultured Alphaproteobacteria bacterium, assembly GCA_963836695.1. GTDB lineage: Bacteria > Pseudomonadota > Alphaproteobacteria > Rhizobiales > Beijerinckiaceae > Roseiarcus. Next base: position 106,572 of record CAWIKX010000026.1, on the reverse strand, counting down.
CTGCTCGGGTTCATCTCGCTCATCATGCCGGCCATTGCGATGGGCAATGCGGTCGTCGCGGTTCCCTCCGCGGCGCATCCGTTGAGCGCCACGGACTTCTATTCGATCCTCGACACGTCGGACGTGCCGGCGGGCGTCGTCAACATCGTGACCGGCGACGCCAACGCGCTGGCGACGACGCTCGCCGACCACGAAGGGGTCGAGGCGCTCTGGTATGTCGGCGACCCCGCCGGGGCGGCCAAGGTCGAGGCTTTGTCCGCGGGCAACCTCAAGGCGACCTGGACCGCATCGACTGCGATCGACTGGGCAAAAGCGGAGGGACGCGAATTCTTGCGCCGCGCGACCCAAGTCAAGAACATCTGGACGCCGTACGGCGAATAAGCGCCGGACCCTCGGGAGAGCAACGCATGTATCTGGAACGGTTCAAGCTCGACGGCCGGGTGGCGGTCGTTACGGGCGGGGCGCAAGCCATTGGCCTCGCCTGCGTCGAGGCGCTCTCCGAGGCTGGCGCTCATGTTTATATCGCCGACCGCAATCCGGCGGCAGGCAAGGAAGCGCAGGCCGCGCTGGCGACCAAAGGCGTCAAGGTCGACTTCATCGAGATGGACGTGACGAATTCATCCGCCGTGGACGCCGCCGCCGCGCAGGTCTTCAAGGACAAGGGCCGCGTCGACATCCTTGTGTGCAACGCGGGTATCGCGCGATCCGAAACGGCGGCGGAGGACCTGACGGACGAGCACTGGCTCAACGTCGTCGACGTCAATCTCAACGGTCTCTTCTGGTGCTGCCGCAGCTTCGGCCGATTGATGCTCGCGGCTGGCCGCGGCTCGATCGTGAACATCGGGTCGATGTCTGGCTACATCGTCAACAAGCCTCAGCCGCAGGCGCAATACAACGCGTCGAAGGCTGGCGTGCATCACCTGACGAAGTCGCTCGCGGCCGAATGGGGCGCGCGCGGCGTCCGGGTCAACGCGGTCGCGCCGACCTACATCAACACGCCGATGACCGCTTACGCGAAAGAGAACAAGGCGATGTTCGACACCTGGATGAACTTCACGCCGATGGCGCGTATGGGGGAAACGGACGAGATCGCCTCGGTCGTCCTGTTCCTCGCCTCGGATGCGTCGAGCCTGATGACCGGCTCGATCGTCGTGGCCGACGGGGGCTATACCTGTTGGTGATGTGGGGCCCGAGCCGGCTGTCACTTCGCGTAGGACGATATCAAGGCTGGCGCCGAAAAGGGTGCGGTGGTTCAGCTTCCTGGCGTTGCGGCGTCGCGGCTCTCCTCACGCACCCCGGGCGTGCTCGCCGGCGTCGAGAATCCAGGTCCGGCTGGCAAACGCGACGTAGATCCGCTCCTGCCCCAACGCGGCGCCGAGCTCGGCGGCCAGTTCGTTGAGCATCGCCTCGATTGCTGCATCCGGTAGGTGACCGAGATAGGCATGCACCGCCTCGCCCGTGAACAGGGCGACCGGTTCGCGGTCCGACCCGACCGTGCCGTCGTCTCGCGGCCAAGCGTAGGTCACCTCGGCGCGCGTGAACATGCCCGAAAGCGCGGGCTCGCCCGCCTCGACCCGACGCCGCATCCAGGCTCGCGCGGTGCGCACCGCTTCGGAGACGTCAAACACACGCCCCTCCGCGTCCCACCCTTCGCGTAAGCCCACGCTGATCCGAAAATCGCGTCGCGGCCCATCCGAGCCGTCCACGACGATGTAGTCCTGAGGTTTCGGCGGGGGCGTCTCAGGCATGTCCGGGCTCCCTGAGTCTTGGTCGAATCGCCGAGACCCCGCGCCGCGCGATGGGCGTTGACCATGACGGTACTGCGTTATCCCGTATACCCTCAGCGCCGGCGGCTCGACAAGCGCGGCCACGCGTGGCTCCTCCACGCGCCCTTGCACTTTTGATGTATTCTGGATATAAATCTGGATATACCCTGGAGATGCATCATGAGCAAATCTTCTCAGGAACGCGCCGTGGCGAACTTCCGAAACCGGCTAGCTGAAAAGGGTTTGGTCCGGTTCGAGGTAACCGGACGCAACTCGGATCGAGATCTCGTTCGCGCGGTCGCGCGGCGCCTCGCCGAAGGTAGCGCGGAATCCGAGCGCCTCCGTGCCGCCGTTAACCAGACCATCGGTGCGGAGCCCCCTGCGAAGGGCGGCATACTTCGCGCGCTCATGGCCTCACCGCTCGTTGGCTCTGAACTTGACCTGTCCCGTCCCCGTGAGGAAGGGCGCAAGGTCGATATTTGATGCGCTACCTGCTCGATACGAACATCATCAGTAATTTCACGAAGGCCGTCCCATCGCAGTCACTGATCGAATGGATGGTCAACCAGTCGGACGAAGATCTCTTCATAGCCTCCCTCACGGTGGCAGAAATCCGTCGAGGCGTCCTCGAGAAGCCCGCGGGGAAGCGGCGCGACCAACTCGATGAGTGGTTTTCCGGCCCACAGGGGCCGCAGGCGCTGTTTGCTGGTCACGTGCTGTCGTTCGACGAAACAGCCGCATTAATCTGGGGCCGCCTCATGGCGGAGGGCAAAGCCAAGGGGCGACCGCGTAGCGCCCTCGACACCATCATCGCCGCGATCGCGGAAGCAAACGACTGCACCGTTGTCACCGACAATGAGCGCGACTTCGAGGACATCGACGTCCTCAATCCGATCCGCGGAGCGATCTGATGCGCGCCAAGCCTTTCTCGCCCCCACCTTGATCGCCGCCGTCGAGGTGCCGGAACAGCACTCGCAGGCACGTTTCAATCAGCTCGTTCTTCGCCTTGGGCTGGATAGCGACATCGACTCCGACACGGGACTTAGCGTCGCGAAAAAGTGCAACCTGCTGGGACGGATCGTGGTCCAGCGGACCGACATTGTTCTGGACACCCTGGACGGCGCCATGACGCTCGGTGAAGCGGTCGTGCGCGAGGCGGTTCAGCTTGTGAAACCGAATTCGACGTTTCCGCGCCAGATTGCTCTTGAACGTGGCCTTGCGCGAGATGGCTACGTGATTGCCATCGACGAAGATGACTACCAGAGTCAGCCCACCTTGCGCGCCGCATTGCCGGACGAGATTCACCTTCCAGAAGCGGACGACGAGGTTCACCAGCTCCTGAAGGCTCTGCATTTCGCGACGCCGCTTGGTCATCTCGACCAAGCAATCGAAGCACATACACGCGGCGACTGGGCGGCCTGCAACAGCCAGCTCAGGACCTTCCTGGAAAGCCTTTTCGACGAGATCGCGCGCCATTTTCGACCGCAGGAGGCGGCTGAGCGGCCGAGTTCGGAAAATCGCCGTGCCCTACTGGCTGAGGCTGGCTTCCTTGCTGTGGACCGTAACGAATGGACGAGCGACGGCAAAAATTACATCAACGGTACATTCAAAATGCTGCACACCGAAGGCTCTCATCCTGGCCTTTCGGATGAGGACCACAGCACTTTCCGCCTTCATATCGTCCTTGTCACCGCGTGGACCTTCTTACGGCGCCTCTACTATCGCCAATGAGTGTCTCCAACACAACAACCAGCGCCGAGTTGAAGCTGACCTTCTGGCCGATCTCAAAAATCAGGAGACAAGCTCGTAGACCAGCGGATACGTTAGCGAGCATCAAGATCACCCCCCGCTCGATCGTGCCCAGCGGTTTGCTCGTCACGTCGTTAGAAGTCGGCGGTCATGCCGTCGACCGATGTCACCGCGCTCATGGCGCAGACAAGATCGTGAGTGCGCCCATCGCCCCGACCGTGCGCGCGAAGCGGGCGGCAAGTCCCGGACCGGTGCCCCTCTATCGGCTGAGCACGATGTGCGTCGCGTGCTCGGTGGCCTGATGTTCGGTGACGCGGTAGCCGAGCGCCGGCAGGTCGATCCCGGCGAAAATCGCTTCGCCCTGCCCGAGCACGACCGGAGACAAAGCGAAATGCAGCTCGTCGATCAGACCGCCGCGAAGATACTGACGCACCGTCTCGGCGCCGCCGCCAATCTTCACGTCACGGCCCTTGGCGGCCAATTTCGCCTTCTCCAGCGCCGCCTCGATACCGTCGGTCACGAAAATGAAGGTGGTGCCGCCCTCCATCTCGATCGGATCGCGCGGATGGTGCGTCAGCACGAAGGTCGGCGCGTGATAGGGCGGATTGTCTCCCCACCAGCCCTTCCAGCTCTCGTCCGGCCAGGGACCGCGGATCGGCCCGAACATATTGCGGCCGAGGATGAACGCGCCGAACCCGTCCATCGAACGGTGTGCGTAGGCCTGATCGACGCCGTCCGAGCCGCCGTCCTTGCCGATCATTGTTCGGAACATACGCGTACCGAACATCCACTCGTGCAATTCTCGCCCGCGTTTGCCGAGCGGATCTTCAAGACTCTGCTCAGGCCCTGCTCCAAAACCGTCGAGCGAGATCGTAAAGCCTGCAACGCGCACTTTCGTCATGACGAAGCCTCCGTCTCTTTTGGGATCGAGGATTGCAGCAATGTAGGTGCGCCCGTCGCCCATCACGCCGACTATACGCACCAGCAGCAATAGGCGAACGCCTGCCAGCTCTTATCGTACAAACCCCGCTTTCCGGCTCTTGTCGAGAAAGATGGCGTCGGCCTGGCGAAGAATGTCGCGCGAATTGTCTTGACAAAACCAGAAATTTGAGATATCCACTTCTATATGCGGAATCTGTTCCCACTCGCCCGTGGGCCGGCGGGAGACGAGGAGCCGTCGGCTGTTTGCAACGCTGGTCCACAACCTACCGCGCGAGATGGATGACGGGACGATTGTTCTTAGTTGAGTTGGCTGTAACGCATTGAAAAGGCTCGATTTCGCAAAAATAAACGCTAGTAAACGCTAGCTAATTTACTAGCGTTTAGGCTCATTTAGCTTGGTTTTACTAGCGCTTATTGAGACGAAATTCCCGCTTTGGTTGTATCCGCCCCGCTCATTGCGCCGGCGTGATCTCGGGGTCCACCGCGAGGCCCCGCGCCCGCGCCACAGCCTGCGCCCATTGGCGCCGCTCCTTGGCCCGCGCCTCGGTGGTCATGGCTGGAGTGAAGCGCTCCGCCCCGCGGTCGAGCCTGCCTAGCTCCTCGAGCGTGAAGAGGCCGGCGCTGACGCCCGCAAGCTGTGCCGCGCCCATCGCGGAGAGTTCAGCAACCGATGTCCGCTCGACCGGCGCGCCGACCATGTCGGCTTCGAACTGCATGAGCTGGTCGTTGCGCGTGGGTCCGCCATCGACCAGCAGCCGCTCGACAGGCGCGCCGTTTGCGCGAAAAGCCTCGACCACGTCGGCGATCTGGTGAGCGATCGAATCGACCGCGGCGCGGGCGAACGGGGCGCGCGTGACGCCAAACGAAAAGCCCGTCGCCGTCGCCGCGGCGTTCGGGTCCCACCAGGGAGCGCCCAAGCCGCCGAACGCCGGAACGAGATAGACGCCGCGAGAGTCGGGTCCGTCCTGGGCGAGATCGGCGAGCTCCTTCGTCGTGATCCCGAGCAATTCTGCGGCCCAGACGAGCGTTGAGCCGGCACTGCGGATGTTGCCCTCATACGCCAGGATCGGAGAATTGAGCTGCCACGCCAGCGTCAGGCAAACTCCCGGCGCGCCGGCGTTTCCGTCGCGCACGGCGCCCCGATCGACAAGCCCCATCAGCGACGAACCCGTCCCATGCGTCGCCTTGACCGGACCTGGAGCAAAGACGCCATGGGCGAACAGAGCGGAATGCGAGTTGGCGAGCACCGCGCCAATGGGCGCGCCGTCCGGCAGAGGGGCGAGCCCGCGGGTCTTTGGGAACGGCCCGATCGAGGGGACGATGCGCGGCAAAGCCGCGGGTGGGACATCGAAGATCGCGAGAAGCTCCTCGTCCCACGCCGCCTGAACCACGTCAAAGAGCTGCGTGCGCGAGGCGTTGCCGGCCTCGATGACGGTGTCACCCCCGAAGCGCGACAGCAGAAACGCGTCGATGGTGCCGATGCAGATTTCGCCCGCTTTCGCCCGCGCCTGGCCGTGCGGCAACGCATCCAGGAGCCAGCGCGCCTTCGCCGCGGAAAACATGGGGTCGAGCGGCAGACCGCTCTTGCGGCGGATGGTGTCGCCATGACCCGCTCTTCGCAACGAGCCGCAGATCGCCTCGGTCCGCTGATCCTGCCAGGATAACACCGGCGTCAGCGCCTCTCCGCTTCGGCGATCCCAAACGACGCAGGACTCGCGCTGCGTGCTGAGGCCGACCGACAGGACGCGCTTCGCGGTATGCGCATCGAGAGCTTCGCTGACCGCGCGTCTTACGCTGCCCCAAATCTCGTCGGCGTCCTGCTCCACCCAACCCGGCTTGGGGGTTACGATGGAGACAGGAGCCTGGGCGCGCGCGATCACGGCGCCATTGCCGTCAACGACCAGAGCTTTGGTTGAACTTGTGCCCTGGTCGATCGCAAGCAGCACCGGACCGGCCATCTTACCGGGCCTTGAGTTCGAGCGCGGCCTTCACAACGCCGTCGGCGTTAAGACCGAAGTGGTCGAACAGGAACTCCGCTGTTCCGGTAGGCGCGAATCCGGTTACGCCGAGCATTCGCATGGGGACCGGGGTGTTACGCACCACGGTCTCAGCCACGGCCGCGCCGAGGCCACCCTCGATCGTCGCCTCTTCGACCGTCACGATCGCGCCCGTCTCGCGCGCCGCCGCGATGATCGTCGCCTCGTCCAGGGGCTTGATGGTCGAGACGTTGATGACACGCGCCTCAAGATTGCGTTCCGCGAGCGTCTCCGCCGCGGCGAGAGCGCGGAACACCATCGCCCCGGTCGCCACGATCGAAAGGTCCGAGCCGTTGCGCAACACGTCGGCACGCGCGAATACGAAGCCGTCCGAACCCTCGGGCGTCACTTCCGGAACCTTCGTGCGACCGATGCGCAAGTAGCACGGCGTCTTGGATTTCGCCGCCCATCGCAAGGCTGCTCTTGTCTGGGACGGGTCCGCCGGCACGACGATGGCGAGCCCGTCGATCGCGCGAAGCCAGCTCAAATCTTCAATCGAGTGGTGGGTAGGGCCGAGTTCGCCATAAGCCATGCCCGGGCTCATGCCGCAGAGGATGACCGGGAAACCGTTATAGGCGACGTCGACCTTGATCTGCTCGAGGGCCCGCCCGGTAAGAAAGGGTCCGGCTCCACAGACAAAGGGAATAAAGCCGCCGTTCGCCAATCCCGCGCCCACGCCGACCATGTTCTGCTCGGCGATCCCCACATTGACGAGCCGGTCGGGAAAGAGCTTCTGGAATGCGACGAGGTTGCTCGAACCCACGCTGTCGTTGCAGACGGCGACGATCCGCTCATCCTCCTGTGCAAGCGCGATCAGGGTCTCGGCGAAGGCGACGCGACAATCAAAGGTCGCTGCCGGTTTGTTGGCCGGAGCGTCCATCAGGCGAGCTCCTTCAGCGCAAGTTCGATCTGCTCAGGCGAGGGCACCTTGTGATGCCATTCGACGCGGTCCTCGATGAACGATACGCCCTTGCCCTTGATTGTGTTTGCTATCACGCAGCGCGGGCGGCCGTCGCGGGCTGAGACGAACGCCTCATAGAGCGCGGAATGGTCGTGGCCGTCGCGGACGAGAACGTCCCAGCCGAAGGCGCGCCAACGGTCGGCGAGCGGCTCGAGCTGGTTGGTGTCCTCCGTGCGGGCGCCCTGCTGCAGACGGTTGCGGTCGACGATCGCGGTGAGATTGTCGAGCCGGCGATGCCCCGCGCACATCGCGGCCTCCCAGTTCGAGCCCTCCTGCAACTCGCCGTCGCCGACCACCACGAACACACGCCATGACGCCTTCGCAAGTTTTGCGGCGATCGCCGCGCCGACTCCGATCGGCAGACCGTGGCCAAGCGGCCCCGTATTCGCCTCCACCCCAGGAACCTTTCGATTCGGATGGCCATTTAGAACCGACAGCGGCTGGGCGAAGGTCTTCAGCATCTCGGTCGGAAAGAACCCGCGCAGCGCCAACGTCGAATAGAGCGCCGCGGCGCAATGGCCTTTGCTGAGAATGAAACGGTCGCGCTGCGGCGCCTGAGGTCGCGCGGGGTCGAGCTTGAGCACAGCGAAGAACAGGGTGGTCAGGATGTCGGTGACCGAAAAATCGCCGCCAATGTGTCCTAAGCGAGCCCGGCCAATCATTTCGACCACGCTCCGGCGAATATCGGTGGATTGCTCTTTGAGGCGCCGCGTGCGCTCAATCGCATCCATTGTCAGAGACAAGGCAGGCCGCAGGCAGGCTGCCTCTTCGGATAATGTCGGCGACAGGGTCAAAACTCTCTCCGTTGAAAAGCCACTCAGGCGAGAGGAAGACGGCTGCCCGAAGCCGTTTCAAAAAAGTGGGCCTGGCTCGCGTCCAGCGACAGCCCTACGGTTTCGCCCTCGTGGATGTCGGTCCGCTCGCGAAGAAGCGCGATGATCTCGGTCTGACCAGCGTGGGCTACGACATGCGTTTCCGAACCCGTCGGCTCGACAAGGGAAACGGTGCAAGGCAGTCCTCTGACCGGATCGTATCGAACATGCTCGGGGCGAATCCCAAAGATCAGCTCGCGTCCTACGAATGCCCGTCCCGCTTCGCCGATCGTCACTGCGGAGCCGTCCGAAAGAGCAAATCGTGGGCAATCGCCGCCTTCAACTCGTCCCTGAAGAAGGTTCATGGCCGGCGAGCCGAGGAAGGTCGCGACGAACGTGTTGGCTGGTCGATCGTAAAGCTCAAGCGGCGCTCCCACTTGCTCGACGCGGCCGCCGTTCATAACCACGATCTTATCGCCCATCGTCATCGCTTCGACTTGGTCGTGGGTGACATAGATCGTCGTTGTCTTGAGCCGATGCTGCAGCGCCTTGATCTCGCCGCGCACTTGCACGCGCAGTTTGGCGTCGAGGTTGGACAGGGGCTCGTCGAACAAGAAGACTTTGGGGTCCCGAACAATCGCCCGGCCCATGGCGACCCGCTGCCGCTGTCCGCCAGACAGCTGGCGCGGATAGCGTGCGAGCAACGGCTCAAGCCCAAGCGACGCAGCGGCGGCCGCGACCTTCTTGTGAATTGTCCGCTTGTCGAGGCGTGCAAGCTCGAGCGCGAAGCCGAGATTCTGCGCCACGGTCATCTGCGGGTAGAGCGCATAGTTTTGGAACACCATCGCAACGTCTCGTTCTTTAGGCTCGAGCTTGTTGACGACGCGGCCGTCGATCGCGATTTCACCGGAGGTAATCGTCTCGAGCCCAGCGACCATCCTAAGTAGCGTCGACTTGCCGCAGCCGGAGGGGCCGACGAGGACAACGAACTCGCCATCAGCGATGTCGACCGAAACGCCCTGAATGACTGGCGTCGGGCCGAAAGACTTTCTCACGTCGCGAACCTGGACGGACGACACTCATAGTCCTTTCATCTGGATCAGCGTGAGCCGTTTCGAGGAGGCCTCATACGAAGGGCTTGGTAAGGTCTCGACGGCAGCTCCACGGCTAACGAAGCGAGCGGTTGAGGGTCGCGCAATTCGCCGCCGCGCTGCCGCAGCTTTGGAAAGGATGGTCGCGGAACGCGCTTCGCGGGCGTAATCGTCATCTCCCACGTGTCAATGACGTCGACCTCGCAAGGCCAATCATCGATGGGCAATCCGGCGATCCAGATCCCAGGCTGGTGCTCGCCAAGATAGATGAACCGCACCTCACCGTCGCTTGCCATCGAGACGCGTTGCCACGGCCATTCCTCAGGCGCGGGCGTAAGCCCATTAACCACGTCCTCCTCAATGATGGACCGCAGGAAGGCTATTCGTTTCCAGCTCTCCCCGTGAAGGACTCCACCCTTTGCCCACCACAGAAGATCCTGCGGATGCGCATATGTCTCGCCGTGCCCTGCATAGCCGCCGCGGATCACCGTTACCCAGAACCGATGGACCAGTTCCTGCGGCGAGATATTTCCCCAGGCGAGGCTGATGTCGCCCTCGTATTCGAGCTCGTCATTGACGATCGGCTTACCCCAGTCGTTGCGCCAGGCGTTGGTGCGCTTCACGTTCCAGTTCTGAATGCAGACATGGTCGACCCAAGGCTTGCGATGATCGAAGTTCATCGTCTCCTCGCCGTTGTGGATCGACTTCAGGTGTCGCGCCGGATCGTTTTCCTCGATGATGTGGAAGAATCGGTCCCATCTGGGGACCGGTTTCACATCGATAAGGAAGTCATATTCGTTGGCGAGCGACCACCACACATTGCGATAGGCGCCGAGCCTCGCGACCAGATAGCGCACGTATCGGTCGTCTTGCTCGGCGGACATCGTGCAATAGCCCCACCGGTCGTAAGGATGGAAGATGATGACGTCCGCTTCGACCCCCATCGCGCCAAGCGCGGCGACCTGCATCTCGAAGTGCCGAAAGGCGATCACGTTCGGCCGATCGAAGTCCAGCGCGCCATCCTTCTTGCGCTCATAAATGTCGTGAAGCGGCTCGTTCTCGTTGAAGGTGTAATGCTTGGGAAAGACCGCCATGCGCAGTTTGTTGAACCCGGAGGCCCGCATCGTGTCGAGCGTCTGGCGCTGCATATCCAGCGGTTGGTGAGTCCACGCGTAGCAGGTCGTGCCGAAGGGGAAGTAGGGCGTTCCGTCCGCATAGGCGAAATGCCACCGGTTACGCACCCGGATAGGGCCGTGAGTGCCCGCGGACGGGGGTCCACAGCGGAACGCGCCGGTCAAGTCGTTCAGCGCCGCGACGTTCGATCGAGTCCGGTATGTCCATTCGCCTTCCGCATCCGGCATGAAGCGGGCGCGATAAAGGCCCTCTCCGTCGTAGAAACCCGGCGCCACGACTGTCCGGTTTTGTTGCGAGAACTCGACATCGAGCGCAACATCGACGAATGGATTCCCTTCGCTGGGACCTTGAAAGGCAGCTTCGAATACGTTCCATTTTTCGACAACGGGCGTCACTCGCTACTCCTTGATCGCGCCGCTCGTGAGACCGGAGACGAAGTAGCGCTGGAAGATGAGATAGACGATTGTCGCGGGCAGCACGGTCATCACGATCGCCGCGTTGAGCTGACCGTAGTCGCTTTGGAACTGGCTCTGGAACGACATGAGGCCGAGCGGCAATGTCCAAGTGCTGTTGTCCTGGAGGATCACCAGCGCCATGGCGAACTCGTTCCAAGTAGCGACGAAATCGAGAATGAGCAGCGCCGCAAGGACTGGCAGCGACAGCGGCAGGAAGATGCGGCGGAACACGGTGAAGTGAGATGCGCCGTCGACAAGGGCGGCCTCACTCAGCTCCTTCGGAATCTCGCTGAAAAAGCCATGCAGAATGAAGACCTGATAAGGCACGCCGAATGCCAGATAGGGCAGGATGATGCCGAGCTTGGTGTTGATAAGCCCGAACGAATTGACCAACGTAAAGAGCGGCGCGAGCATCACCTGGAATGGAAGCATCGTGCCAAACAGGATGAGAAGGAAAACCGCGCCGCCCGGCGGGCAGACGAATCCGGCTCAAGGCATAAGCCGCCATGGCGGAGATGAAGAGGCCGAGCGGCACCTTGATGATCGTAATGACGGCGCTGTTGAAGACGGTTGTGCTGAAATTGGCCGCGAGCCCATGCGCCGAAATAATTGCCCCATTCGAGGCTCGTCGGAGGAGCGAAAGCGTTCGACCCCATCACCATCGAGTTCGCCTTGAGAGACGTGAAGACGATGAAGACGAAGGGAGCGATCCAGATCACCGCCACCATGACCAGGATGAGCCAGAGGATCACCAGGATCGGGTCGATGCGATCGAGACCCTGCGGACGAAAGGCTGCGGCGAAGCCGTTCATGCCGCCTGTTCCTGGTGGCCGCGCGTCCACCGCAGATAAGGAATAATGATCGCGATCGTGATGAGGAGCAGGACGACCGAGATCGCGGCGCCGCGCCCGAAGTCGCCGAGCTGCATCGCCTGGGTGAAAGCCCACAGCGCGAGCATCTGCGTTGATTGCGCCGGACCCCCTCCGGTCATGCCGTAGACGATGTCGAAGGCCTTCAGCGAATTGATGATCGACAGGCAAAGGACGATGGCGATCGCGGGGCGCAGCGCCGGCAAGGTCACATAGCGAAACACCTGAAAGCGCCCTGCGCCGTCGATGCGCGAGGCCTCCATCAGCGTCTGGGAGACGCCCTGCAGACCGGCGAGGAAGAGAACGAGCGAAAAGCCGACGGTTTGCCAGACGTAGGCGATGAACATCGAGTAGAGCGCTATATTGCGATCGCCGAGCCAGTCTTGAATGAGACCCTGCAACCCGAGCCCCGTCAGCGCGGCATTGAACAGACCGAAGAACGGATCGTACATCCATCGCCACATCGTCGCGACGGCGATCGGGGCGATGATGACAGGCATGTAGAACAGCGCTCGCAGCGGATTGCGGCCGGGAATGTTCTGGTTCAGCGCAAGCGCCAGCGCAAAGCCCATCGCCGGCGGGAAAACGACCGACATGACAGTCCACAGAACCGTGTTGCGCACCGCCTGCCAGAACACCGGATCCTGGGTGAAAACCTGAACATAGTTGTCGAGGCCGACGAACTGCTTGGTCGTCGTCAGGCCATTCCATTTCATGAAGCTCAGCCAGACGACATCGAGCATCGGGTAGACGGCGAACAAACAATAGACGAGAAGCGCCGGGGCGAGCAGGACGAAACCCTGACCAGGGCCTGATAGACGAACCATCGTGCAAGATCCGGTTGCGCCAGCCGATCGACGCTGAAAAAGGGCCGGCCCCGATTGGAGCCGACCCCAGTTGGGAGGAACCCTATTTACGGGCGGCGATGAACTTCTGCAGTTCGCCCGCAGCCGCCTTCGGATCGAGATGGTCGCTGGCGACTTCATTGATCACACGCCAATATTCCGTCGTCACGTCCAGCGGGAAGGCCTGATCCCCGTTGACGAAGACGTCGTTGAACTGGCCAAAGAGCTTGGCCCATTCGAGATCAAGAGGCTCCTTGCTGTCCGACTTGACGTTCTTGTTCACCGAATTCCCGCCGAAGACGGCAAGGTTGGCCTGCTGCACCGGCGTCGACTCGAGATAGTCGAGGAATTTTGCCGCGAGGTCCGGGTGCTTGCTCTTGGTGCTGACGTAGTTGTACTCACCGAACCCATAGAGACGTGTGGTTCCAGGGAATGGGAAGAGCCCATAGTCCGCCAGCTTGTTTGCGTTTCTAAGTTGGCCGACGAGCCAGTTACCCTCCAGCATCATGGCGGCGCGGCCAGCTAGGAAGAGGTTAAAAGCCTGATTGTTGTCGATGCCCATGAAGGGCTTCAACAAGTATTTGGACGTCCACTTGTGTAACTCTTCAAACGACTTCGTAGCGCACGGCTCATCGGCCCAGCTGACCTTCATCGACATCAGCGCGTCGTGCTTTTCTGGACCACACTGGACTTCCAGAATCTCGTCCATGAGACGCATAAGGTGCCAGTTCACGGTCCCGCCGAAGGTGATCGCGGGGATGCCGGCGGCGGCAAGCTTGTCCGCGTCGGCGACAAGCTCCTCATAGGTCTGCGGAGGACTCGTGATGCCGGCCTTCTCGAATAGCGCCTTGTTGTAGTACAGCGCCTCCCCGCGGAAGGTGTAGGGGACGCCGTATCGTCCACCCGAATATTGCTTTGAGAACGACAACGCAGGGCCGATGAATTCATCGTCCCATTTGTATTCGCTGTAATATTTGTCCATCGGCAGCGCGAGTCCGGACTTGACGAACTCTCCGCCGAGGCCGAGGCCGGCCCACATGAAGTAGATGTCGGGCGCCTGGTCCGAGCCGCTCGCGACGCGAAGCGCTGACTTGTGCTCATCCGTCGCCCGGTTCTCCAGCTTGACCGTCACGCCCGGATTGGCCGCCTCGAAATCCGAGATGATCTTGTCGAACGCCTTAGTGACATTCGGATTGTCGAAGGTAAGCGTCCAGAACTTGATCTCTTGAGCTTGACCAGGCGCAGCGCCTAAAGCCACCGCCAGCGAGACGATCACCGCCCTAAGCCACTTGTTATGACGCATGGCCCGCTCCTCCCTCAGATTCTCGCGTGGTTTCGTATATTTTCGTTTACTATCGATTTCTATCGTTTGCCCATACGTGTGTCAAGGATCAACGGGAAACGAGACAAATCGTTCTTGCGAACTGGGCCGGCCGCCCGGTCGAACAACCCACGGCGTGACCCAACCGAAAATCGTGCGGAGCTTTGCCGATCAGGAAAGCTGGCCAAAAAGTTCCCGCTGGAGGCCCCGAACGTGGTTCGATTGATCGCTGCGAACGAGGTCGAGCATGCCTATTCGGCGATGATCACCTTGATTCCGCGGCTTTCGAAAGCGCGAACGTCCTCTTCGCGAATCCCATCGTCGGTAACGAAGGAGTTGATGACGTCGAGCGTTCCAAGGCGGGTGAATGACGAGCGATTGATCTTGGTCGAGTCGGCGACGAGATACACATGCGAGGCGGCCTTGATCATCGCCTGCTTGAGTTGAAGGTCGGCGAAGCTGGGGTAGGTCAGGCCAGTATCGAGCGCGACACCGGCTGTGGCTAGGAAAAGCTTCCCGGCAAGAACATCCTGGAAGTAGTCCGCCGCCCTGTCGCCACTGAGAGAAAGCGTCGGGGCCTTAAACTGTCCTCCCGGCATGTGCACGGCATAGCCGGGTACGGCTCCGAGCATGAGCGCGATATTTAGCGCGTTGGTTATGATCGTGAGGGCGGACCGGCCTATCAGGTTGTGCGCGACTTCAGTCGTGGTCGAACCGGCGTCGAGGATGATGGTCTCGCCGTCGCTGACGAGGCTCGCGGCCTTGACGCCAATCTTTCGCTTTTTCTCGATATTCTCCATATGTTGCAACGAGAGCGTCTCGACCTGCTTCGGCAGGGTGCGGAGAAACGCACCGCCGTGCTGACGGTTGACATGTCCGTCGCTCTCGAGCTTCTCGAGGTCCTGCCGGATCGTCGCCTCCGAAACCCCGAACGCAACTCTCAGGTCGCGAACGCGCGCGCTGCCTTCTTCCTGGAGCCAGGCCAAGATCTTCATGCGGCGCGGTTCGGCGAGCAGCCTGTTGAGGTCGCCGTGCGTCTCACTCGGGATCGCGGGCCGGGAACCCCTGCCCGAGCGCGCGGCCGACTGCGATCTCTTCGCCAACTTCCCCGTTCTCATGGCCGGATCGCCACCCTTGGGCATTCTAAGAAATCCACTCGGAGGTCACAAATACTTGCAAATTATGTCACGCTCCGCCGGCTTGGCAACGAAGCAACCAACTCATCTCGACGACTGCTCAAGCAAGCTGCGCCATCTGTTGCAGAGCGACGCGCTGTTGCAGCTTCCTTTGCGCCTGGTCGACCACTACCGCGGCGATGATTACGACCCCCTTGATCACCATTTGCCAAAATGAGCTCACCCCCATCATCACAAGGCCGTCGGATAGAATGCCGATCACGAACGCCCCAATGATTGTCCCACCGACCGTCCCTCGGCCGCCTGACATCGAGGTGCCGCCAAGCACCGCGGCCGCGATGGCGTTGAGTTCAAAGGTCTCGCCGGTTGCCGGATGGGCGGCCATCAGCTCCGAGGAAATGATGAGGCCAACGATCGCCGCGCAGAAGCCTGAAAACATGTAGACGAAGAATTTCACTTGATTGACGCGGATGCCGGACAGAGCGGCAGCCCGTTCGTTGCCGCCGACCATGAAGACGTGCCTCCCGAGCGGGGTCCATCGGGCGACATAGGCGGCAATCAGCGCAAGAACGATCAGAATCCAGATCGCCACCGGCAGATAAAGAATCTTGCCCGCGCCCAGAAACGCGAAACCCGTGGTGCCAAACGCAGGGTTGCCCTCTAGATTCGGAAACGTTGAGCCATCCGAGATGAGCAGCGCCGCGCCGCGGGCCACATAGAGCATGCCAAGCGTCGCGATGAAGGGCGCAACGTTAAGTCGAGTGACGAGGAAGCCATTGATCATGCCGATGAGCACGCCGAGCGCCAGCGTGATCACGATGATCTCCGGGACATTGAAGAACAACGTGTAGCCAAAGCGCAGATCGAGCCCGTGCAGGATGAGGCCACCGGCCACCATTCCGCATAGGCCGACGATGGAGCCCACGGAAAGATCGATGCCGCCGGTAATGATGACAAAGGTCATGCCAATCGCGAGAAAAGCGTTGAGCGCGACGTGCTTCGACATCAGGACAAGGTTTTGCGCTGACAGAAAGTTGGGCGCGGCGAAGGAAAAGAAAATCAGTACCGCGAACAGCGCAATGAATGTGCGCAGCCGCATCAGATTGAGGGTGACAGAGCCGCCGACAGGCTGGGCAGGCGTCCGTCCAGCGGCGGCTGTCATGAAAGGGCTCCCTGCCGCTCCGTCGCCGTTCCGGAATAGTGGCCGACGGAAGACGCGGCGATGATCTTGGCTTCCGCGGCGGCGTCGGCGCGATCGAACAAAGCGGTGAGCTTCCCCTGGCTCATCACCGCAATGCGATCGGAAAGGGCCAGCGCTTCGTCGAGATCGGAAGTGACGAAAATGATTCCAAGTCCCTCCGCCGCGAGCTTCCGCATCAGGCGGAAGACATCCGCCTTCGCTCCGATGTCGATGCCTCGGCTTGGTTCGTCCATGAGCAGAACCTTCGGTTCCGTCAGGAGCGCCTTGCCGATCACGACCTTCTGCTGGTTTCCTCCTGAGAGCGAGGAAACGGGTAAAGCGGGGTCGGCAACCTTGATCGTCAGACTCTTCACTTCGCGTCGGACGGCCTCGGCCTCGGCGCGCGATTGGATATGAAAGAACCGTGTGAGCTTGCCCAGGCTCGCCATCGTCAGATTCTCGGCGACTGACAAAATGGCGACCAGTCCATCGCGCTGCCGGTCCTCCGGAATCAGAGCAAGGCCGCGCGCGATCCGGCCGCCGACGTCCCTTTCACGCACAAGCTCTCCCTCGATATAGAGCCGGCCTGACGCCAAGGGATGGCGGCCCATCACACATTCAAGGAATTCGGTGCGTCCTGCGCCCATGAGTCCGTAGACGCCAAGGATTTCTCCTCCGCGGACGGAAAGACTGACGTGATCGACAGCGTAGCCGCCGACTGCCCGTGGCAGGCAGATCTCCTCCGCCCGCATGATCTCGCCGCCGAATTTATGATCGCTCGGAGCCGAGAAGTCCTTGGCGTCCGAGCCGATCATCTGCCGGACGATCCAATGCACGTCGACGTCTTTCAGCGCTTGGCGACCTGTTACGCGGCCATCCCGGAGAACGGTGATGAAATCGCCGATCCGTATGAGCTCCTCGAGCCTGTGCGAGATATAGACGATCGCCACGCCCTTCGACTTCAGATCCGCGATCACGCGAAACAGAATCTCGACTTCGGGCGCGCTCAGCGCGGAGGTCGGCTCGTCCATGATAAGGATGCGAACGTTCTGAGCCACGGCTTTCGCAATCTCGACGAGTTGCTGCTGGCCAATCATCAGATCCTCGACCCGAGCGCACGGGTCGATCGGCGCGCCCAAGCGGCCCATGATGGCCGCGGTCTCGCGCTCCTGTGCGGCATGGTCGAGGCGGCCATTGCGCATGATCTCGCGATTGGCGAAAACATTCTCCGCCACCGACAGATTTCCGAACAGGTTGAGTTCCTGGAAAACCATGCCGATGCCGTGCCTCATTGCGTCGGCGGTGTCCGAAAAGACCACGGGCCCGCCCTCGAGCAGAATGCGTCCGGCCGTCGGCCGTTCGACGCCAGCGACAATCTTCATGAGCGTCGATTTTCCGGCGCCGTTCTCGCCCACGAGCACGTTGACGGCGCCCCGCCGGACTTCGAAATCCGCCTGCTTCACAGCAACCGTGCCGGAATAGACTTTCGACACGCCTTGAAGCCGCAGGACAACTTCGGAGTCGCTCAAATCCTTGCCCGTTTCCGTCGTCATGGCTTCGGGCCCAACATGATTTCTACCGGCGTCACCAGGGGCGTGTCAGCGGGGGATGAGGACGGATAGGCTCCGAGTACTGTAACCTTGCGACCGACGAGAGAGTCCCTTGGAAGCTTCTCGAGGGCCTCACGATTGACGTACAGATTGAAGGCCTTGCCATACCGGGCGAAATCGATCTGGTTGGTGAAATCGTTGAATGATACGAAATCGAGCGCGTCGCGGATCGCGGTTCCGCGCATTGCCGGCCCGATCTGAACGACTGCGTCCGTCTTGCCTTTGCCGGTCGTGTCGACGCCTATGGTCGCGGCGCGCGACTCCGTGTTCGCCTCGACGACGACGCCTTCAAGCCTCACGAGAAAGGTCCAGGGCACGTCGCCAGACTTCGGCCGATAGCCGAATTTCGCGCCAGCCTCGTCTGGAGAGGCCGCAGCGAGGCTGCGCACCTCGGCGAAGGGTCCCGCCTTCTTATCGAAATAGGGCACAACCTTGGATTTCCAGATCGTAGCGACCATCTTATCCGGGTCAAAGCCGGCGTCCGGCGCCTGAGCAGACGCGAGAGCCTGAACCTCGGACGTGGGAACAAAACGACAGGAAGAGAGCAGGACGCCCGCTGTCAAAATCGCCACGCAGCCGGCGCAACGCATAGCAGCTCTGCTCCTTTCGCGAAGATGCGGGCGCACGACCCCACTGGCCCGCGCGCCCCTTTTGCAAATCCGCCTTACTCCTTTAGCTGGAACGTCTCGAGCTTATCCGCGTTCGAGGCATCAATCAGCACGCAGTCCAAAAGCTGCTTCTCGGTCTTCGGCGCCGTCTTGGTCTTGATATAGGCGTCAGCCTGCTCGACCGCGAGCTGTGCGCCGTGAAAGGCCGGTTGCAGCACGGTCGCTTTGATGCCGCCCTGCTTGATCGAATCGCGCACATCGTTGGAGCCGTCGAAACCCACTACGATCACGTTGCCGCGGCCGGCCGCCTTCAGCGCCGCCTCCGCGCCCATGGCCATGGTGTCATTGCCAGAGATGACGCCCTTGATGTCGGGATGCGCCTGGAGGATCGATTCCATTTTGGAATAGGCCTCCGGCTGGCTCCAGTTCGCTGACTGACGCTCGACCATCTTCAAGTCCGGGTAGTCGTCGATCACGTCGTGGTAGCCCTTCGACCGGATGCCGGCGTTGGTGTCCGACTCCTTGCCGACGAGTTCGACATAGTTGCCCTTCTCCCCCATCAGCTTGGCGAACTTCTGCCCGCCGAGCTGGGCGCCCTGATAGTTGTTCGAGACAATCTGAGCGAGGGCGACGCCGGTTGCATTGATCTCGCGGTCGATGAGGAAGGAAGGGACGCCCGCCTCCCTGGCCTTCTTGACCGCCGACACAGTGGCGTCGGCGCCCGCGTTGTCGAGAATGATCGCCTTCGCGCCGCGCGCAATCGCGGTGTCGATCAGCTCCGACTGCTTGTTTGCGTCATCGTCGTGTACGAGTGAGATGACGTCGTAGCCGAGCGCCTTGGCCTTGGCCTCGGCGCCATCCGCTTCCGCCTTGAAGAACGGATTGTCATGAGACGGCGTGATGATTGCGATAAGATCCGCCGCGTGGGCAGAACCGATAAAAAGAGCCGCGCTTGCGAAAAGCGCGCCAGCCAGCGTGCGCCTGAAGTTCACTGTTACCTCCCTTTCTTTCTAAGGCATCAAGATGGCTCCTCGGAGCAATGCTCGTCGGAGGCGTTCCGTTGGATGCCGCCGTGGAACGCTTGTTTGGCTTTACTCGTAGCGCCTGGCCTTCACGACATCGGCGAGGTCGCTAGGCGCGCGCCACGGTGGGCAGCCTCTGCTTGGGTTTCGAGTGCTTCCGTTTATTATCGATATATGTGGTTGAGTTTCGGGTACAGTGTCAAGGCGGAAGTAAAATTGGGGGGGAACCCCCAGAACTGGGGGGCATTTCAGCCCGCCGAGAACGACCGGAGCGCCTTCGAGCGCTTTACAGCCCGCTTGAAATGTTTCTAAATGCGAAAAAATCGGCGGCATCCGAAATAAATCGATGCCAAAGGAAACGCGCGACTTAAGCGGGGACTGCCCCGCCGGTTCGCAGAACGCGGGGCTTTCCGACCTTGAGCAAACGCAATCTTCGTCCCATCAACCTTGGACTGGTCGTCGGCAGCCGAGAGTTCTTCAATGCTGCGCCCGCCCTCGAGACGCGTAAGGAACTCGTCGCTCAGCTCGGCCGCCTCAACATTAGCTACAGCATCCTTCCGCTGGATGCGACGAAGAACGGCGCGGTGCAGTCGCGGGAGGATGCGCGCCTCTATGCGGGGTATTTTCGCGAGCAACGCGAACTCGATTGATGGGTTGGTCATTTGCCTGCCAAATTTCGGCGACGAGATCGCGATCTCCGAACTGATGAATGAGGCGCGGCTCAACGTTCCCATCCTGCTTCAAGCCAGCAATGACGAGATCGACAAAGTCGATGTTCACAGCCGGCGTGACGCCTTTTGCGGCAAGTTCTCGGTCACCAACAACTTCTATCAGTACGGCGTGCGCTTTACCGACACGACAAGCCATACCTGCGATATTGGCGGGGACGAATTTGCACGAGATCTCGATCGATTTGCCCGGACGTGTCGCGTCGTGCGCGGCCTCAGCCATGCGCGGATCGGCTCGATCGGCGCGCGCACCGGCGCATTCCAGACGATGCGCTTCAGCGAGAAGCTCCTGCAGGCGTCCGGCCTCACGGTCGTAACGGTGGATCTTTCGGAGATCATCTTCACCGCCCAAGCGCTTGGCGACGACGCGCCGGAAGTCGAAGCGAAGCTCGAGGAGATTTCGGCCTACGGGCGCATCCCGGCCCACATCAAGCGAGAAAAGATCGTCCGCCAGGCGAAGTGGACCATCGCGGTCGATCGCTGGATCGAGGAGAACGAATGTGACGCCAGCGCCATACAATGCTGGCGCAGCTTGCAGGACAATTTCGGCTGCGCCACCTGCGTGACCATGAGCATGATGGGCGAAAAGCTTAGCCCGAGCGCCTGCGAAGTGGACGTGATGGGCGCGATCTCAATGTATGCGCTCGCTCTCGCCGCCGAGGCGCCCTCAGCTATCCTTGACTGGAACAACAACTATGGCCGCGAAGCCGACAAATGCGTCTGCACCCATTGCGGCAACTTTCCCAAGAGCTTCATCGGCGCGACGCCGGAGATTTCGGAACTCGACGTGCTCGGCACCGTGTTAGGCAAGGAAAATTGTTTTGGTGCGGTGAAAGGTAAGGTCAAGGCGGGCCCTATGACCTTTTTCCGCGCCTCTACGGACGACCGTGCCGGCACGATCAAGGCGTATGTGGGCGAGGGCGAGTTCACCGACGATCCGTTTCCGATGGACGGGGGCATCGCCGTCAGCAAGGTTGCGCGGCTCCGGCCGCTCCTTGGCTTCATTGCGCAGAACGGATTCGAGCACCACGTCGCTATGGTCCGCGGCCATCACGCGGAAGCGGTACAAGAAGCCATCTCGCGCTATCTCGAGTGGCCGATCTACCGGCACGGGGACGAGTTAGCTTCCCCACCAGCCTCCAGGAACGCCTCCAGCTCGTTTAAGCTTCCATAGGATTTCAGCTCTCGCACAAGTCGAGAGGTTCGACAGCGGCGATCTCGATGCCGAAGCCAGAGAGTCCGACGTAAGTGCGCGGATTGTCCGTGCGCAAGCGGATCGAGCTCACGCCGAGATCGCGCAGGATCTGCGCGCCAAGCCCGACTTCGCGCCAGAGATTCGCGCGCGTGTCGTCCGATCCGGTCTGTTCGGCGCCGCTGAGATTCGCCGGAACGCCCGCTGCTCCATCGCGCAAATATACGAGAGCGCCGCGCCCCTCGGCCTTGAAGCGGGCCAGCACCTTTGGAATCAGACCTCCGAAAATGTCGCTCACGATATCGGCGCGATGCAGCCGCGCCGGCATTTCGCGCCCATCGCCGACCTCGCCATGCACGAAGGCGAAGTGGAGCACCGGATCGAAGCGTGTCCGGTAAGCGTAGCCCTGGAATTGTCCGAAATGTGACTTGACCGGAAAGGAGGCGACCCGTTCGACCAGCTTCTCACGCACCTGGCGGTACGCGATGAGCTCGGCGACCGAAATGCGATTGAGCTTATGGCGCTCGGCGAAGTCCACAATTTGCTTGCCAACCATCACCGTGCCGTCGTCGTTGGCAAGCTCGCAGATTGCGGCGACTGGCGGCAGCCCCGCTAGCTTGCACAGGTCTACCGCTGCCTCGGTGTGGCCCGAACGCATCAGGACACCGCCCTCCTTGGCGACCAACGGAAACACGTGCCCGGGGCGGACGAAATCGTTCACTCCCATGTTGCCGTTAGCGAGAGCACGCACGGTGTTCGAGCGTTGCTCGGCCGAAATCCCGGTCGTCAGGCCATGCTTGACGTCTGCCGAGACTGTGAAGGCTGTGCCAAGAGGCGCGTCGTTGATAGCCACCATGGGCGAAAGATGCAGGCGCCGGGCGTCGTCGGCCGTCAGCGGCGCGCAGACGATCCCGCAGCCATTGCGAATGATAAAAGCCATCTTCTCTGGCGTGCAGAACTGTGCTGCAACGATCAGGTCGCCTTCATTCTCGCGATCGTCATCATCGGTGACGATGACGATTTCACCGCGAACAAAGGCCTGAACGACGGCGGCGACGGGATTAGACATGTTCGCTCCATGGGACGTCAAGCGTGTCCCGCCGAGAAAATCGTTCGGCGTGACGGCGCCGTCCGTCTCTACGACAATGCGCTCAGCGGTCTCGCGGGAGACCCATGCACCTTGCTCGCGGCAGATCAGGGTCACCGCGCCGGCGGAGACGCCAATGCGGCGGGCGAAATCCGCGCGGGTCACACTGTTTCGCTTAAGCCAGTCGCCAAGCTTCATTTCTGCTAAATAGGCGCGCCAACAGTTTATTGCAAATCAATCCGAGGGAGCAATGATCGCCGGGCGCGTTCACTGCTCAGACCATCAGGCGGACATCTCGGGCGCGTCTGATGTTTCGCGAAGGCCGGCGCCTCAGGGCCCCCTATCCTAATACACCGCAACACTTCCGGTCATTCCCACTCAATCGTGCCGGGCGGCTTGCTCGTGACGTCATAGACAACGCGATTGACGCCCTTGACCTCATTGATGATACGCGTCGCGGCGCGACCCAAGAACGCCATGTCGAACGGAAAGAAGTCCGCGGTCATGCCGTCGACCGAGGTCACCGCACGCAGCGCGCAAACGGAGTTGTAGGTGCGCCCGTCGCCCATCACACCAACCGTGCGCACAGGCAGCAGCACGGCGAACGCCTGCCAGATTTTATCGTAGAGGCCCGCTTTTCGAATCTCGTCGAGGAAAATCGCGTCGGCCTTGCGGAGAATATCGAGCTTCTCGCGGGTGATGGTCCCGGGGCAGCGGACGGCAAGGCCTGGGCCTGGAAAGGGATGACGGCCAACGAACGTATCCGGCAGCCCCAGCTCACGGCCGAGAACGCGAACCTCATCCTTGAACAATTCGCGCAACGGCTCGACCAGCTTCATGCGCATGCGCTCGGGCAAGCCGCCGACATTGTGGTGGCTCTTGATGGTCACCGACGGACCGCCCGAGAACGACACGCTTTCGATCACGTCGGGATAGAGCGTGCCCTGCGCCAGAAATTCGACCGGCCCTTTGCCGTCGCTCGCGATGCGGCGCGCCTCCGCCTCGAACGCGTCGATGAACAGCCTGCCAATCGTCTTGCGCTTGGCCTCGGGGTCTTCGACGCCCGCAAGGGCCTCAACGAACTCTTGCGCGGCGTCGACGTGAACCAGCGGAATGTTGAAATGTCCGCGAAACAGACCCACCACTTCGTCCGCTTCGCCCTGCCGCATGAGGCCGTGGTCGACGAATACGCAGGTGAGCTGGTCGCCGATCGCCTCGTGGATGAGCACGGCCGCAACGGCCGAATCTACGCCGCCAGACAAACCGCAGATCACGCGGCCCTTGCCGACCTTCGCGCGAATGCGGGCGATCTCCTCGTCGCGGAAGGCGGCCATCGTCCAGTCGCCCCTTAGGCCTGCGACCGTGAAGAGGAAATTGGCGAGAAGCTTCGCGCCATCCGGCGTGTGAACGACCTCCGGATGGAACATGGTTGTGTAGTACCGCCGCTTTTCATCGGCCGCGATCGCGTAGGGCGCGTTCTCCGACACTGCATAGACCCGGAAGCCCTCAGGCAGGCGCGTGACGCGATCGCCATGGCTCATCCACACGGGATAGCGGCCGCCAGTTCGCCACACACCGTCGAACAGCGCGCACGATTCAAGGATTTCTATGTCCGCGCGGCCGAATTCCGCGGCGTGACCGCCCTCGACCTTGCCGCCGAGTTGCTCGCACAAAGTCTGCTGGCCGTAGCAGATGGCGAGGATTGGAACGCCGCTATTGAAGATTTCCGTCGGCGCGCGCGGGCTTCCGGCTTCGGGAACAGACGCCGGGCCGCCGGAGAGGATCACCGCCTTGGGTTTGAGGCGTGCAAACGCCTCGCCCGCCTTCGAGAACGGATGGACCTCGCAATAGACGCCCGCCTCGCGCACCCGCCGCGCGATCAGCTTCGTGACTTGCGAGCCGAAGTCGACGATGAGGACTGAGGCGTGGCTCATCCGGCTCATTTGGCGTAAGCGATGGGCTTGTGCAACCCAGTCCTAATGGGGCGCTTAGTCGAGCCGCGGCCTTCCAAAGCTGCCGCCTCTTGGAAGAGGCTTCGATACTTCCGCCCACCCCTGCCCGTCCTCGGTCGGCCACGATGACTTGGCCTTTGATAAACGGGAGCCAATTTCCCGAGATCGAGACGATGGATTCAGATTCCGAACTCGGCCAGACGGTCGTTTAATAAGGCGTTAGGACGGCGGCAGTGTGAGCGGGATCACTGTCCCCAAGTCGCTTGTCGGCCTAAACCTTCGCCGCGCTGAAGTCCGGCGCCATCCAAGACTTCGGTATTGCGCTTCAATACCGATCACATATGCTGTGATCAAATGGAGAGCGAGGAATAACGTCATGGCCTCGAATAGCAATTCAGGACAAAAGTTCATCTCGCGGAATCGCAAGCCGCGGGTCCATATCACCTACGAAGACCCGTATGATGCGGAAAAACTGATCGAGCTGCCCTTTGTCATGGGTGTCCTCGCGGATCTTTCCGGGAATGCCTCCCAGGTCGCCAAGCCGGACATGAACGACCGGAAGTTCCTGGACATCGACATGGACAATTTTGACAAACGCATGGCCGCGATTGAGCCTGCTGTATCGATGAAAGTGGCGAACAAGCTTGGCGGCGGCGAAGGTGGCGAAAAGCTTTCGCTCAATCTCAAATTCACGAAGATGGACGACTTCTCGCCCGCCGCAATCGCCCGTCAGGTTCCGGCGATGGCCAAGCTGCTTCAGGCGCGCGAACAACTGTCCAATCTCCTGAAATACATGGATGGAAAAGCGGCCGCCGAGGACAGCCTCAAGAAGCTGCTCGCCGACCCCCAATTGATGTCCGCGTTGAAGTCGAATCTCGAGCAGAAGTCGTCGAGCGATCCCTCGGCCCAAGACGCTCAATAAGGAATCTCGGCCATGGCCACGCAACAAGAACAGAAGTCGGCGGCCGCGAAGGCCGCTCCCCCAGAGCCAGTCGAAGCGGAAGAGTTCGCGCAGGTGCTCAAAGGAAACTTCAAGCCCCGCACCGAACGCGCGGCGACCGAGGTTGAGAACGCGATCCAGACGCTCGTCACGCAAGCGCTCGCCGAACTCGAGCCTCGTCAAGGGCGAAGTGCTCGACACGATCGAGGAGATGATCGCGCGCCTTGACGAGAAGCTGTCGGCGCAGATGAACGAAGTGCTTCACGCGCCCGAGTTCCAGCAGCTGGAAAGCGCCTGGCGCGGCTTGAACTATCTTGTGTTCAACTCCGAGACCGACGCGACGCTCAAGATCCGGGTGATGAACGTCGGAAAGATGGAGCTGTACCGCAACCTGAAGAACAACTATCCGGGCGCGCGGTGGGACCAGAGCCCGCTGTTCAAGGCAGTCTACGAGAGCGAGTTCGGAACGCTCGGCGGCGAGCCCTATGGCGCTCTGGTCGCGGATTATTCCTTCAGCCACAACGCGGTCGACGTGCAGCTCTTGCGCGACCTCTCGAAGATCGCCTCCGCCTCTCTCGCGCCTCTTGTTACCGGCGCCGATCCCAATCTGCTTGGCATGGATTCCTGGCGGGATCTCATGAACCCGCGCGACATCGGAAAGCTGATGGATACGCCCGACTACGCTGCCTGGAAGGGACTGCGCGATTCGGTCGACAGCCGATATGTCGCTCTGTGCATGCCGCGGGTCCTGTCGCGCATGCCGTATGGCGCCAAGACGGAGCCGGTCGAGGAATTCGCGTTCGAGGAAGATACAGACGGGAACAAGGGCGAAAAATACGGCTGGATGAACGCAGCCTACGTGATGGGAGCGAACATCAATCGCGCCTTCAAGGAATACGGCTGGACGGTGAGAATCCGCGGCGTCGAATCCGGCGGCGAGGTGCTTAATCTCCCAGTCCACACGTTCCCGACCGACGACGGCGGCGTCGACATGAAATGTCCGACCGAAATCGCAATCACCGACCGGCGCGAAGCCGAATTGTCGAAGGTCGGCATCATCTCGATCGTCCATCGGAAGAACACCGACAAGGCCGCCTTCATCGGCGCGCAATCGGTCTACAAGCCAAGGCTAATGGACAAGCCCGAGGCGACGGCATCGGAGAACTTGTCGGCGCGCATTCCCTACATGTTCGCAGTGTCGCGCTTCGCGCATTATCTCAAGTGCATGGTGCGCGACAAGATCGGCTCGACGAAAGAGCAGGCGCAACTCGAGCGTTGGCTCAACAACTGGATCGTCCGCTACGTGGACGCCGATCCGCAAAACTCAAGCGAGCAGGTCAAGGCGATGAAGCCGCTCGCCGGCGCCAAGGTCACGGTGATCCCGAACGAGGAAAACCCTGGCTATTACTCGGCCAACGTCTGGCTCAGGCCGCATTTCCAGCTGGAAGGCATGGACATCGGCATGAGCCTGGTGGCGTCGCTGGCCGAACGCAAAGGCTGACGTATTCGCGGCGAACCCGCCGCGCGTAGGGCTGCTCAGGAAGGCGCGGCTTTCCTGGGTGTGATGGTAACTGTCATTTCATTGGAAATAAGGAGCGACTTGATATGGCCGTTGACATGATTCTTGAACTTGATGGCATCGTTGGAGAGTTGAAGGTTGAGGATTTCAAAGATAAGATCGACGTCTCTTCGTTCTCCTGGGGGGCATCAAACAGCGGCAGCGCACACACGGGCGGCGGCGCCTCGGGCGGCGGGAAGGGTAATATTCATGATATGTCCTTCACCAAGGTTGTCGATAACGCATCGCCGACCTTGTTCAAACTCTGTTACCAGGGGAAGCACATCAAGACCGGAAAGTTGCACGTTCGCAAATCTGCCGGCGAAGACAAACTCGAATACCAATTGTTTGAGATGGAAGAAGTTTACGTTACGAACATAAGTATGGGCGACGCAGCGGGGAACGAGACGCCGAGCGAATTGTTCACCCTCACCTTCGCGAAAATCAAATATACTTATAAGCAGCAGAGTGAAACGGGGGGAGATCAGGCGACGCCCTTCTTCGAGGTCGACGTCAAGTCGGGCCAGGTGACGTAGATCGCGTCACATCGCGATTCGGGCGCTGACGCCTGCCGCCGGGCAGGCGTGGTCTGAAGACTCCGGAAAGCCTGGCGAAGGCGATGGTTGTGAGCGGGGCTGGACGTGGCGACGCCAACTCAGAAAAGCGATCGTTTGGCGCCGCCGCTCATGCATGCTTTTCGCGTCGCGCACCAGGCCCGCGACGGGACCCGCAAAGTCGATATCCGCGATCAGGGCGACCGCGTCATCGCCTCCAGGCGCCTGAAGGCGCGAGCGCCGATTCCGGAGACTGAACTGCGCAAGGCGGTCAACACCGAGCTCGTCGCTCTCTTCAACACGACCAACCTCGACTCGATTGAAGACTTGTCGAGCGCGCCCGAGGTCCGAAAATCCATCGTCAACTATGGCTTTCCATCCCTGACGCACAGAACGATCGACGAGAACGAAACGAGCGGGATTGCGCGCGAGATCGAAACCGCGCTTCGCGACTTCGAGCCGCGGCTTCTGGCTGGTTCGATCAAGGCCCGCCGAGATGACACGGTATCGGCGGACGAATTGAGGGTGAGGTTCCTCGTCAGCGCGGCGCTTAGGACGCAGCCGGTCGAGGTTCCGGTGCAATTCATCGCTGAGGTGGAGCTCGACTCTGGCAAGATCAAGCTTGACCGGCTCTGAACGATGAACCGCGAATTCCTGAAGTTCTATAACCAGGAGCTTGCGATCCTGCGCGAGCAGGCGGCCGAATTCGCTGAGGACTATCCCGGCATCGCCGAGCGGCTTGGCGGGCTCGTCGGCGACGCCGCCGATCCGATGATCTCCGGACTTCTCGAGGGCGCCGCGTTCCTGGCCGCCCGCGTTCAGCTCAAGCTCAAGCATGAGTTCGCCGATTTCACCACCAACCTTATCGACCAGCTGGCCCCGCATTATCTCGCCCCAACCCCATCCTTCGTTCTCGTCCGGGCAAAGCCAAAATTCGGCGACCCGACGCTCCGCGATGGCAGGACCATCGCCCAGGGCGCGGTGTTCGACGCGACCTATCGCGAGGCGCAGCGCAACGTCGCGTGCCGGTTCACACTGGTGGAAGCGATCACGCTCTGGCCCTTCGATATCGTCAAGGCGGAGTATCTGACGAGTTCGGGAGCCTTCCAGGCTCTGGTGCCAAACGCCCGGGCCAGCTGCGCCGCAAGCCTCCGGCTTGGGCTTACCGTGCGAAGCGCCGTGGAGGCGGAAGACGAGTTCCCCGACAAGGAAGCGCACACCCGTCCGGAGCTCAGATTCTCCTCCTACCGGGTGAAGTCGCTCCGCTTCCACCTGCTCGGCCAGGAGACCGATGCGATCGCGCTCTACGAGCAGCTGTTCGCGCATTGCACGGGCGTCTATTTTCGCGTGGCCGACGCTTTCGGCGACCCGGTCATCATTCCAGGGCGCGCCGACATGATCCGCCAGGTCGGCTTCGGCGAAGAAGAGGTCCTGATCCCGAACGACAACCAGCTATTCCGCGGGTTCGACTTCCTGCGCGACTATTTCGCCTTTCCGCGCCGCTTCCTTGGCTTTGACCTCGCCGATCTCGACGCCCTGGCTTCGCGCCTCGACGCCAAGTCGATCGACATCGTGTTCGCCTTCGACGACATAAACCCGCAATTGGCCGCAGCCGTGCGCACGGAGATGTTCGCGCTCTATGCGGCGCCTGGCGCGAACCTGTTCGAGAAGCGGCTGGACCGAATTCCCGTCAAGTCCAACCAGTTCGAATTTGCAGTCATTCCGGACCGGACCCGCACGCTCGATTTCGAGGCCAACCGCATCCTTCGGGTGTTCGCCCACGTGCCGGGCGCACCGCAAAAGCTTGCCGTTGAGCCGCTCTATTCCGCGAGGGCAGCTCGCAGCGCGACCGGCCTCACCTACACAATTCGTCGCCTGCCTCGGCGCCGCACCGCCGACGAAAGGAAATACGGGGCGGTTTCCGATTACGTCGGAACTGATGTCTTTCTGTCGCTCGGCGAACGCGCCGACCCTGGCGAAACGCTGCGCGTCGCCGAGCTCAGCGTTGAAGCGCTCTGCACCAACCGTCATCTCGCCGCCCATCTTCCCGTCGGGGAGAGCGGCGCCGACTTCCGCTTCCTCGACGACTCGGAACTCGAGCTCACATGCGTCGCGGGTCCGACCAAGCCCCTCGAGCCGGCGCTCACCTCGATCGAGGGAAGAGGACTGGACGCGTCGACGGGCGAGGTCGCTTGGCGGCTCATCAGCATGTTGAGCCTCAATCACTTGGGCCTCGTCGACCGGGCGGAGGATGGCGCGACCGCGCTTCGCGAGACGCTCATTCTGTTCGCCGATCTGTCCGACGCCGCGGCCGACGCCAAGATTCGCGGCGTGCGCAGCGTCACGACGCGCCCGGCCGTGCGGCGCTTGCGACAGGCGTCGGGCGCGGCCGCGGCGCGCGGGCTTGAGATCACGGTCGTCCTGGAGGGCCGAGCCTTCGAGGGGTCGGGCGCTTTTCTGCTCGGCGCCGTACTTGACCGCTTCTTCGCCGAATACGTTGCGATCAACCACTTCACCCAAACGATCATCCGCACTGTCGAGCGCGGGGAGATGATGCGCTGGCCGCCGCGTCTGGGCTTGAGGGGCATTCTCTGATGTTCCGCTCGGAGCTTCAGGCCGAGCCGTGGCGCTTTGATCTCCTCAGCGTTCTGCGGCGCCTCGAACGGGAGAATCCGGGCAAACCCCGCATCGGCGAAGCGCGCAGGCTCGAGGATGAATTCGTCGAGATCTCGCAAAACCCCTATCTGGAATTTCCCGACTTCGAACCTCGAGGCCGCGGCGCTCGGACCGAACGGGCGGATGCGCCTCATGGCGCGTTTCTTGGGCATGTTCGGCCCGCAGGGCGCGCTGCCGCTAACCACGACGGAAGAAGCGTACGGTTGGCTCCTTGCACGAGACGACGCGTTCCCTCGTTTCGTCGACATCTTCCAGCGCCGCTTCCTGGCTTTGTTCTTTCGCGCCTGGGCGGACGCGCGCCCGATCGCCCAGCACGATCGGCCCAGCGAAGACCGGTTTCGCGCCTATATCGGCGCGATGATCGGCATCGGGACGCCCGCTTTTCGCGACGCCGACTCGATCTCCGATTTCGCCAAGCTGCCCTATGCCGGTTTGCTCGCCGCGCGAGTCAAGAGCGCATCGCGTCTGCGCGCGTTTCTCACGAGCTATCTCGAGACGCGAGTCGAGATCGAGGAGTTCGTCGGCGGCTGGCTCGAGCTCGATCGAAGCGAACGCACGCGCTTAGGCGCCGCCAACAGCCGCCTAGGCCACGATTGCGTCGCGGGCGCGAGCATGTACACCGTCAGCGATAAGTTTCGCATCCGTATTTTCGTGCGAGACATCAAGCATTTCCGAGAATTTCTGCCCGGCTCGCGGGTCGCGAAGCAAATCGCCGACGCGGTCTTTCTTTACCTCGGTCTCGAATACGACTGGGACATGGAGCTCGCGATTCCGGCGGGCCACATTACCGCCGTCAGGCTCGGCCGCGACGCTCAGATCGGCTGGACAAGCTGGATGTCTCCCAACTGGGCGAAGTCCGACGAGACGTTCCGGCGCGATGCGCGGTTCCACGTCGTGAACCGGCTTGAGAGCGCGGTGTAAAGGAATTTGCCCATGGGCGCGGACATCAGCATCGAAGCAGTCGCGGGCAAGCTGAACCGCGTCGGCTACGAGTTCGTTCCTGCAAGGATTGCGACAGGCCAAGAGCGCGGGAAATCGTAACCTCGAGCTCGCCCATTGGCTCATGCATATCCTGCAGAAGGACCGCACGGATCTCGCGCTCACCGCCGATCATTTCAAGCTCGACCGCGCCAAGCTGCTCGCGGAGGCGACCGCAATGGTCAACGGCTTCCGCAAGAACGAGACCGAGATGCCCGGCATCTCGAACCAGGTCGCTGACGCCCTCGACCGCGGCTGGCATTACGCGACGCTGCTGTTCGGCGAGACGCAGATCCGCACCGGGCATCTCCTTGTTGGGATCCTGAAGTCCGTCGAGTTGAGACGCGCGCTGATTGCCGTCTCACAAGAATTCACCAAGCTTCCGGTTGATGAGGTGGCCGCCGGACAGGGCGCGATCTGGGCAGGCTCCGACGAAGGCAACCTTCGCCCGATGGATGGCTCGGGCGTCGCGGCGGCGGGCACGGAAAGCGCGACCGCGGCGCCTGGGGCCAAGGGCACTACGGCGCTCGACCGATTCAGCCAGGATCTCACCGCCAAAGCCAAGGCCGGTGAGATGGACCCCGTCCTCGGTCGCGAGGACGAAGTCCGCCAGATCATCGACGTTCTGATGCGCCGGCGGCAGAACAATCCGATCCTTACCGGCGAAGCTGGCGTCGGCAAGACAGCCGTCGTCGAAGGCTTTGCCCAGCGCATCGTGTCAGGCGACGTCCCCCCGCCGCTCAAGGGGGTCAAGCTCTGCGTTCTCGACGTCGGCCTCATGCAGGCGGGCGCGTCGATGAAGGGCGAATTTGAGCAGCGCCTGCGCTCGGTGATCGACGAGGTGCAGTCCTCGCCGACGCCAATCATCCTGTTCATCGACGAGGCGCACACGCTGATCGGCGCTGGCGGGCAGGCTGGCACGGGCGATGCGGCGAATCTCTTGAAGCCTGCCTTGGCGCGTGGAACTTTGCGCACCATCGCCGCCACGACCTGGTCCGAGTACCGGCAATACATCGAGAAGGACCCGGCGCTAACGCGGCGCTTCCAACCGATCATGGTGAATGAGCCGGACGTCGCGACCGCTGCCATCATGTTGCGCGGTCTCGTCCGGCCGATGGAGAAGCACCATAAGGTCCGCGTGACGGACGAAGCTATCGTCGCCGCCGTCAACCTGTCGAACCGCTATATCCCAGCCCGACAATTGCCCGACAAGGCGGTGAGCCTCCTCGACACCGCATGCGCGCGCGTCGCCATCAGTCAGACCGCCAAGCCTGCCGCAGTCGAGGATGCGGAAGTCGAGATCGATTCGCTCGAAAGCGAGAAGGAGTTGCTTCTGCGCGAGCGGGATCTCGGCTCTGCCAAGGAGGACCGCATCGCCGAGATCGAAATGAAACTCGCCAGCGCTCGCGAGAAACTCGCCGCGCTGGAAACAGATTGGACCAAGGAGCGCGCGCTGGTCGAGGAAGTGCTCGCGCTGCGGGAGACGATCGCGAAGACGTCCGCACCCCCGCCCCCGCACGCAGAACCTGCGCCATCCGCGCCAGTGGAAGCGCCCCCGCCCCTCGATGCCAAGCCGATGCCGGCGCTCGCACCTGAGTTTGCCGCAAAGTCGCAAGCGGAGTTGCGGCCGGACGGTGAGACCTTGCGCGTCAAGATGGGCGAGCTCGGCAAGATCGATCCGGAAAAGCGCATGATCTACGCGCACGTCGACGAGCAAGCGGTCGCTTCCGTCGTGTCCGACTGGACGGGAATCCCGGTCGGCAAGATGGTCGCCGACGAAGTCGAAACCGTGCTCAATCTCGCCGGCATTCTCAATAAGCGCATCGTCGGACAGAGCCACGGCTTGGAGATGATCGCCAAGCGCATCGAGACCAACCGCGCGCGGCTCGACAATCCGATGAAGCCAATCGGCGTCTTCATGCTGTGCGGCCCTTCCGGAGTTGGCAAGACCGAGACGGCGCTTGCGCTCGCGGAGACCCTCTACGGCGGCGAGCAGAACATCATCACGATCAACATGTCCGAGTTCCAGGAAGCGCACACGGTTTCGACGCTGAAAGGCGCGCCGCCCGGCTATGTCGGTTACGGCGAGGGCGGGCGCCTGACCGAGGCGGTGCGGCGGCGTCCTTATAGCGTCGTTCTGCTCGACGAGATCGAGAAAGCGCATCCGGACGTGTATGAGGTCTTCTTCCAGGTGTTCGACAAGGGGGTGATGGAGGACGGCACGGGCCGCCGCATCGACTTCAAGAACACGCTGATCCTCCTCACCACGAATGTCGGGACCGAGGTCATCATGCGGGCCGCAAGCAGCGATGCGCGACCGGATCCCGAAACCCTCGCCGCTGATCTCCGCCCTGCCCTTCTTGAAGTGTTCCCGCCCGCGCTGCTCGGGCGCATCGTCACGGTTCCCTATTATCCGTTGTCGGGCGAGATGCTGGCCGGCATCGTACGCCTGCAACTCGGTCGCATCGGCAAGCGGATCGAGGAGAACCATCGAGCGAAATTCACCGCGGATACGAGCGCCATCGATCACATCGTGTCGCTCTGCCACGACCCGGACTCCGGCGGACGCGTCATTGACAACATAATCACCAACACGATCCTTCCCGCGCTATCGCGCGAGATCCTGAAGCGCTCGCTGGCGCGGGCGCCGATACACGAGGCCAAAGTGTCCTCGGCGGATGGCGCGTTCGTCTACGAGGTGAACTGAGCGGAGCGGCGGCATGGCCAATCGATTCGAGCGGGTGGACGAGGTTGTCGGCGACGCGGTGACCATCGTCCTTTCCCAGCGCGCCGACGGGCAGTGGGCGACGGTCGTCTGTCCCAAGAGCGCGCACGAATCTCTGACCGCGGATGGGTGACCGAGCCGATGGCGCCCAAGGACGCCCTTTCCGGCGCCGTCCGGCTTGCGAATCAGCTCAAGATCGCCATCGTTGTCCAGGATCCGGACGGCGTCTGGAAAGACGAATGGGGCGAACTCTACCGAGATGACAGCGAGTGATGGCCGCACGCATCGCCGCGCTAAGCGCTTGGAGCGCGCAGCGGCCGGACGGGCTCGTCATCGCGAGGAGGCCGAAGGCCGACGCGGCGATCCAGGAATTGTAGAACGCCCTACGCTCTTCTGGATTGCTTCGCTTCGCTCGCAATGACGCCCGCAGGGCGAAAAATGCAAGTTCCCCTGGCCATCTTTCTCCTTGCCATCTTTTCCCTCCCCGCCCGCGCGGACTTCCGCGTCTGCAACAAGACGCATGCGCTCATCAATATCGCGGTCGGGACGGATGCGGGCGAAGCCTTCAAGACGGAGGGCTGGTGGGTCGCGACGCCCGGCTCCTGCGCCACTCCCATTCGTGGGCCGCTCAAGAGCCGCTTCGTCTATCTTTATGCGACAGACATCGACGGCGTGGACCTTGTGACCGGCACGGCGACCATGTGCATCGACCGCGGTAAGTTCGTCGCCTATGGGGCCGACAATTGCTGGCGCCGCGGCCTGCAGGCCGTCACCTTCGCGGAGATCGACACGCTCGATTTCGTCCGACTGGACGACCTTCCTGACCGATCCGCGGAAGTAAAGTCATACCTTACGGATGAAAGCGTTGGCCGTCTCGACCGTCGCGATCCCGGCGAGCCTCAGCTCCTTGGCTATCGGTCCTGCAGCGTCTGGAACGCCCGCTCGGAGCGACCACGGCTTGAGGCGAATACGCTCGATGTGCTCGACCCCGAGCTGCTCAAGGGCCCGCCCGACCTGGGTCGGTGAGCCGCGGTCGATCTCGCCGGCCTTGGTGGTGCAGAAATAATGCGAGCCGCGGTCCGTATAGAGGCTCATCGGCAGGCCGTGCTCCGAGAACACCTCGTTCAGCGCCCGGAGGTCGAGGTCGTGCCTTCTCCCTCGACCAGAAACGCCGAATAGATCGCCCCGGTCGCGTCATCGAGTGTGACAATGAGGTCGAGCGGCACCTCGCACTCGAGCCATTCGTGCCGCGAGCCGTCTTGATGCAGCATCATCCCCGGCAAAGGCCGTCGCTCGCGCTTCCTCCGATGCGCCCCCTTGCGCGCGCCTTCGCAAAAAAATACTTCCCCTTCTTCAAGGCCGCGATAGCCTCGTCCGATAGGAGGTCCTGTAGGAGGCTCAGGAAATCGCGCGTCGCGAGGTTTCGCGCCCGCTCGAGCAGATAGGGGACGGGGCTCGACGGCTCAGCCTTCTGCATATGCGCCGCGACCGCATCGAGAAGCGCGATCGCCGCCGCGCGGCTTGCGGCCGGTTCCGCCGGCGCGCTTGAGATGGCTGCGCTCGGCGCGTTCGCAAGGCTCTTCACCGGCACTGTGAACGCGCCATCCGGACCCACGAATACACGCGCCGCGTCGGCGTGCGGCGGCGCGAGCAGCTTCATCACCTCATAAAGGTTCTTGCCCAGCATCTCGCGCGCCTGCCGGATGAGAAGGAGCGCAGGGCTGGTCGGCTCGGAGGCGGCGAAATAGCCGAATGCGGAGGCGAGCGCCGCGTCAACCTCGCCGCGCGACGCGAAAGCGGGCGGCGTCACAGGTGCTGCGCTCGGGGCTTCGGCGTTTGCCGGCGCCGACGCTAGTGGCGGCGCGAGAGACGGATCGCGCCTCACGAGGGCGGCGCGGAGGAACTCCGTCATATCGTCGACGAGCTTCGCCAGCTTCGGCAGCGCGACCGCGTTCTCGAAGCCGACATGCTCGGTCGTGACCGCATTGATCGATCGGATCGAAGCGCCGAGGCTTGTGAGCGTCTCGACGGCGGCGGTCAGCTTTCTGATCTCGACGTCGTTCAAAGCCCGCTCGATCGAAGCGGCCGGCACGAACTTTTCCGGCTCGGTCGTCTGCTTCTGACCTCTCAGATCGTAAAGCGTAACAGAGCGTGGCTGGGCCGCGCCACTCGCCAAGAGCTGGTCGCGGTAAGAGAGCGGGCCCTCGCGGTTTGTTTCGATGAGCGGCGCGTATTGCAGCGGCATCAGCACAACCGCGTTGTCATCGAGCGTCGTCAATTGCGCGATGCGCCCCGAATAGTCGTCCCCCTCGGCCTTGGGATTGGCCCCCTCCCAATGCTCGTGCACGAGCCAAGCAACGTTTCCGAGCCGTTGCGCGAAGCCGGCGACGTCGCGGTTGAGGATTGAGAGCTTCGCCGTGAGCGCCAGCAGACGCAGGTCGAGCGTGCGCTTGAGAAGCTTCTCCGCCGCCTGCGACGCGGCGGAAAAATCGATCGAAGCGCGATTGAAGGAATAGTAGCTCGCGGGAAGCAGCCCCTCGGTGGTCGCGATGAAGTTCATGAACTCCGTATCGCCTTCGAGATCAAGATCGGGCCCGCAGGGATCGTCCTCCGAGACGAGCGGCAGCGCGAAAGAGTTCCGCGACGGCGGCAAGGCGAGCGCAGGCTCGGGCGGCGCAGTGGCAACCGGCTCGGGGCGCGCCGAGGATTCGAGCGGGGGCGACGCCATCGGTGGCGCAGCGGACTCAGGCGGCAGCTCGGCCTGCAGACCGTCTCCGGACGTGAGCAGTGGCTCCTGCGGAGCGGCGCCGTCCTCAGAAGAAGGCTCAACCGGCGTCTCGGCCTTCGCGGAGGGCTCCGCAGCCGGGGGCGAAAGGATCGGCGTCGTCGCAGCGACGGCGTCCGGTGGAGACAGATCATTCATCGCCGCTTGTCCTGTTAGGGAGACGCGTCAGGCCGAATGATACGCGATCCTTGCGCTGTGACCAAAAGCAGGAGCCCAAGAGGTGGCCGACGGTCACGTCTCGTCTCGCAAGGCGACCGCGGCCCTATCCGAAAAAGCCCCGGTAAGCATATCGGCGAAGCGGGTTGCAGGCGGCGGGCCGACTTCCAACAGCGCGAGTGAGGGAAAGCCCTCGCCGCCGATCGTCCACCAGAAGGTCTGAGAGGCGAAGGCCCGCCTTCGCCCAAAGCGGCGCGCGGCGAGAAAGGCGGCGGAGACCTCCACGCCACGGGCGAGGACGCCGCCGTTCGGCAGTTCTTCGAAGGCGCCGTCCTTGATCATTCGCGACTCAAGCGCTGGCACGGGCAGAGCACTGACCTTCTCGGCGATCAGCTCCAGCGTTGCCCCGGGTTCGAGAGCGTCAAGAAGAACCGCCTCGGCGGCCTCGAACCACGCATCGTTCGGCTCGAGTTCGGGCGGGGCTAAGGACGCGTCGCCTTCACCGACGAAAATGGCGAGCGGAAAGGATCGCCCTACCCCGTCGACTGAGGGCATGAATGCGCCGATCATCGCCTCGCCGCAAAAGTCCGCGCCCAGCCAGTACCGCCAGATCGGCGCGCGGTTGTACGTCTCGATCCACCCGTCGCCGAGCATTTGTTTCGACATCGCCACACCTGCTTGCAGCCACGGCTCCCAGGCCTCGAGGAAACGGCGCGACGCGTTCATGCCGATGAAATCGCGCTTGGCCGGGAGCTTTCCGAAGAGCCCGGCAGACATGGACGTCAGAGCCCGTTCGGACACTTGAACTGCCTGAGCGCTGGCATGCTCAAGGGATTGGCGAGAGAAGACGACGTGAACTGATAGGAGACTTCGCGCCCGAAAACGACAAAGCTGACCTTGAGGGCGTTGCCGTTCTCGATGGAGGATCCGGCGTCGATAAGGCGGAACAGCGCCCAGGCCCCGGTGCGCTCGAGTTTGGACTGGCGGTCTGGCATGTCAGGCGCCATCACGATCGAGGCTTCGCCCGCGCCTGCGCCGGGCCAGGGCACAGTCACGGGCGCATTCGCGGCGCCTTGCTGCGCGACCACGCTTGCGCCATTGATCGTCAGAGTCGCAGTCTGGGCGTCGCTACTCAGCGTCAGGGGCTTCACTTCGAAGCCGACATTCGGCGTTGCCCCGCCTGTCGGAAAGAAGGCGTCGCGAATGTCGGCTGCTTGCTGGAATTGCCGCAATGTCGTGTCGGACAGTTTTCGCGCGAGATTTGGGTTGGTGCGCCAGACCCATCTTTTGCTGCTTCTGTTCACGAGCGGATCGAGATTAGCGGAGTAGAACTTGTCGATAATGCCGTTCGGGGCGAACAGTTTGGCGAAATCCGCCAGCGGTGTGTCGCGATCGCTCTTCGCGAACGGATAGCGGTTGGCGATGATCTGCTGGCAGATTCCGGTCACGTTCTGCGCCATCGAGTCGGCGATCTGGGCGATTGAGCTCGCGTTGGCGTCCCCGGCGGCGTCCTTGGCGATCTTGTCGATCATGCCTGCAAGCGGCTGCGGCAGGCGCGTGGCGTTTGCCCGGAGGCTCGCCACCTGCACATCCACCTGCTCCAAAGCCTGCTTGGCCTGCGCGGGGTTTTCCGCCGCGAGAACAAGCTGTCGGTAAAGCTCGTTTAAATTGGCGAGCAGCTGGTCGATCGGCCGTGATCCCGGCTGTCCGTCGACCATGATCGCGATTGGCTTGAAATAGGCCTCGATCGAAGCGCCCGGCGTCTCGGGTGGTGCGTCGCCCGCCTTGCGCTGGGACTTCATCGCGAGGTCGAGGGCCTCCCTTCCCACGCTGCCCAGTCGGCTGCCCGCTTTGGTCAGGGCCTCCTCCTTCGCCTTATCCACCGACGAGTCTTTCTCCGCCGGGGGCTTCGGACGCTCGCGGGTCAGCGCGGTTTCGTCGCGGACGGATTCGAAGATTAGACGAATGGGTGACGTCGGCGCGGAGGCCGCGCTCAGCTTCAGATATTTCGGCTTGTCGTTCAGCAGCGGCCTCAGTTGAAGATTGTTGATCGCGGCGCTCCAGGCGGCGATGAAGTCCCTACTGTAAAGCTCGAGAATGCCGGGATAGAGACTGGCGAACTGCTGCTGGACTGCGTTCTGGTCGCCGGAGGCTCCGAGCACCCAGTTGTCCTTTTGCAGCTTGTCGCGGATCGTCTGCAGATGCGCGAGCAGGCCGTTGTAGAAGCCTTCATAGGTGAAGAAGCCGGGAACACGGACGGTGTCGAGGTTCGCGCCGTTGGCCGCCTCGAAGACGAGGTTCATGTCCGGGCCGCCGTGTTGGGTCGCTAGCCAATCCTCGACCTCCGCATTGTGCGCCTCGGATTTCAGAAGCGTGTAGGCCCGCTCCGCCACGCGCATGCGCGCAAGCGTCGCTTGCGCCTGATCGACAAGCGGTCCGTTTAGAGAAGCCTTCCTCGCCTGCCCGTCGTCCATGTCGAGCATGGCCTCGAGATGTTGGCGCAGCAGCGCCCGCCCTTGCGCGTTCGGCGCGCCCGGAAACTCACGATTCTCCCAGTCTCGCGTGAACCAGTCGACGATCAAATCGTTGTCGACCTGCGGCGCCTTGCCGCCGAGCATGAGATAAACCTTGAGCGCCTCATAGACGAAGCTCGGGTCGTCGATGTTCTTCTGGATCTGCTGCTCGAGCGACAGAATGAGCCGGGGACGCAACAGCCGTTCGAGGGCTTGGCGGTAGAGATCGTTCGACGCGTCCTGGAGGCGGGGGCGCTGGCTCAGGCCGAAGGTCTGTTCGACCGGCGTGGAATCGTTCCGCTTGGTGTAGCCGACCGGAAGATTCGGCAGCGAGCCGATCAACTCGTAGATGGGCAATAGATTCGGATCGGTGACCGAATTCTGTTTGATGAACGGTCCGGCGATCGAGGCGTAGTCATTGACGCCCTGATCGGTCGCGGAAATGAGCGCGGCGTTGCGCGTATAGCTCATCCACCACAAGCCCAGGACGCCCGCGGTGGCGAGGCCGATCAGCGCGAACGCCGCTGCTCGCAGCGCGAGGGATCTGCGCACGGCGGCGATGTTGGTCGAAACCCACCCAGCTTCGCCAAAGATCACTTTCGTCAGCAAGTCGCGCAGAAAAAAGCTTTTACCCACCCCCGAAAAGCCGACGCTGCCTAGGCTCTGCACGCCGTAACTCTTCTGGAGCGCGCCGATGACGGCGTCGAAAGGCGTGCCCTCCTGCATCCCCGACGTGAAATAGAAGCCGCGCAAGATTGCGGTCGTCTGATAGCGGGTCGGCTCGAAGACGCGATTGAGGAACTCGGCGATCGGCTTTCGGATGGCGCCGAGCTGTGCCGGAAATCCGAACAGGATCGCCCTCGATCTCAGGTCAGGCTCCTCCTGCAGCCGTTCGGGCATTCTCTCCGAAATGCGCTGAATGAGGAGATCGATCTCCTCCGGGACCTTGCCGACGTTGTTGGCTTTCTTATCGAGCGTCTGGAACGTCGCGCCCCAGACCGCCTGTCGTTTTGATTCGTCCAGATCGGCGAAATATTGGGTGAAGCCCTCCACCAGATCCATCTTGGTGAAGACGGCGTAGACGGGGAAGTCGATCTTCAGTTCCTCGTGCAATTCGTCGAGGCGCTTTCGGATCGCGTCGGCGTGTGCCACCACCTCCTTCGCCGAAAGGTTGAGAACATCCGCAATGCTGATGGCGACAATGACCCCGTTGATCGGCTGCCGCGGACGATTCCGGCCGAGCATGTCGAGGAAGGCGAGCCAGCTGCGGCGATCGGCCTTGGCGTCCGAATCCTGAGTAGTATAGCGGCCCGCCGTGTCAATCAGCACGGCTTCCTCGGTGAACCACCAATCGCAATATCGCGTGCCGCCGACGCCCTGCACAGCCATCGTCGCATTGTCCGCGGCGAGCGGAAACTTGAGGCCTGAATTGACGAGCGCCGTCGTCTTGCCGGCGCCGGGCGGCCCTATGATGAGGTACCAGGGAAGGTCGTAAAGAGCGCGCGCGTTCGACTTGCCGGTTCGTTTGAGGACAGCGAGCGCGTCCTCCATCTTCTGCTTCAGGACGGGCGCGTCGCTATCATCGGCGACCGTCTCGGTCATCGCCTCCGCTATCTTCGCGGCGGCGCGGCGCCGCGAGATGATGCGCCAAGCGATTGCGCCGCCGACGCCGATGAGTATCAGGAAGACGATGATCGACCGCACGATCACGCTGTCGAATGGCTGCGCGTCGCCGATGGCGACGAGCGGTCCGGCCAGCCAAACGACCGCTGCGAGGATGATGGCCCCAAGAATGCTGAGCCCAATCCAGAGCCAGGCCATCAAGGTCATCGAGATCGTCCTACGCCGGGCAAAAAACCCTCTCCCTTAATCGGCTCTCGGGATGGACACTTCGACCCGTCGGTTCTTCGATTTGTTCAGCTCCGTATCGTTTGGGGCAATGGGATTGCCGGGTCCCTTCCCCGTGACAGCGAGCCGCTCGGGATGCGCGAGGCCCGGCTTCAGCATCGCCGCGACGGATTTGGCGCGCGCCTGGGAAAGTTCGAAGTTCGATGGGAAGGCGACGGTGTGAATCGGATCGCCGTCGGTGTAGCCGTCGACGTGAATGGCGCCTGGCTCACGGTCAAGAGCAGCGGAAATCTTGGCCGCGATCGGCGCGAACGAACTCGCTCACCTTCGCGCCGCCCGAGGGAAACAGCACCACATTGCCGATGCGGATAAAGATCGTGGTCGCGGACTGATCGGCGCCCGCCTTGCCCGCCACGATTTCCTTGGCCAGCGCCGCGCGAATGCGCTCGAGTTGCGTCGATGTCCTGGGCTTCGGATCGGGCGGCGGCTTGACGAGGGTTTCGCGCCCGAGGGTCAATTCCCCGGGCGGATGAATCTCCGCCATTTTCAAGGCGAGGGTCTCCGCGCGCGCTGAAAGGGCGTTGCGCAGATAGAGGTATGAGCCGAGCAGGACAACGGCCGCAAGCGCGGCGACCGCCCAGACCGGAACCTGGAGGCGGCTGCCCGACAGAGGAACCGCTTGGCCGCGCCAATGCGGCGACAAATCCTCGATTGTCTTCGGCTGCGCGCGGCGAATGGTTTCGTACAGGTCTCGCCGGACGCCCTGCGCCGCGCCCGGCCCGCCGGAGGCGCGGTAGACGCCCTCGAAGCCGAGGCTCAAGCAAGCGTGCATGACCTCGAGCACGCCCAGGTTCACCGCGGGGTTCTGTTTCGCGCGCTCAAGCTCCTTGAAGAAACGGACGCCGCCCATCCGCTCGTTGAAGAAGCGAACCAGCATGCTGTACTGCGTCCAGGTCCGGCTGTCGGCTGTCGGCAAGTTTTGCACGATGTCGTCGGCAGTCGCGGCGAGGGTATATTTCGCTGTGTCGATCTGATCGCTGGGAACGCCGGCGGTGCGCGCGTCGATTTCGAATTGCTCGATCGCCTGCGCGACCTGATCCATGAGCTGGTTCGGCCCCGCGCCCACGAGCGAGCCCCGCAGACGCCCCAGCATGACGAGGAGTGACGCGGAGGCGCGCATGAGCGGGCTCGTCGCCACAGTGACGAGGTCGACCGACACATGCGGCGACATAGGCGCGGGCGTCATCGGCGCCGACGCCTCGGGAGCAACATAAAGGTTGTTTGGCGCTCTCGGGGACATCCAGTCGTCCCAGGCGCGCGGCGCCTGACTGGATGGAGGCGCGTTGGTCGGCGCGGATGGCGGCGCTACCGGATAGGCGACGGGCGGGGTCGGTGTTGAGGCTGGCGCGGCTCCCCCGGCAGGCGAACCGGCGGCCGGATCGCCAGGCGATGGCGGCGGGGTGCGCCGTCCAGCCGGATTGGGACGAATAATCGTCCTGTCGCTCCGCCCGAACGGATCGTCTTCGGGGGTCATCGCCGCTCTTCCCTCACGGCCCAAAGCTCCATCTCAAGCTCTGGCCAGTCGCCTGCGAAGTGCATGCCGATCGCTGTAGCCTGACTGAACTCAGGCCACAAAGGAGAGGTGCGGTCGAAATAGAAGTAGACGTGGTCGC
The DNA here is from genome assembly GCA_963836695.1 of uncultured Alphaproteobacteria bacterium. Classification (GTDB taxonomy): domain Bacteria; phylum Pseudomonadota; class Alphaproteobacteria; order Rhizobiales; family Beijerinckiaceae; genus Roseiarcus. The sequence goes on along the minus strand of CAWIKX010000026.1, from coordinate 63,670 downwards.
TGATAGCGCGGATCTGAGGCGGAGGCGTCGGCAGGTGCACTAACGAAATCCCGGGAAGGTGAGCGTGCACGATTTCGTTCATCTTGGTGTTCGGCCCGACCTTGAGGAAGGCGGGGAGATTGCGCTGGATTTCGGTCAGGGGGCGACGCGCGGAGACTTCGAGCACAAAGGTCGCATTGGCGAACAACGTGCGGTCGCGGATGGTCGAGACATAGGCGCTCGGCGCACGCTCGATCAGCTCCAGGCGGATGGCGCGACGATCGAGACGCGCGCTCAAGAAATCCTGAATGTCGCGCAGCAACGGGGTAAACACGCTTTCCAGATCGTCATGGTCATATGCGCCATATTCTCGCGCGCGTCGCTCATGCGTGGTGAACGTCGCCAATTCCCCGGCAATCCGCAGCAGCGTTTCATAGAGGCGCTCCGGGTGTACATATTTCGACGAGCGAAAGTGTTTCAGCGCAGGGATTTCGCGGTTTAAGCATTGGAGGATCAAATAGTCGGCGCTCTGCAAGCCGCCGCCTGCGGTCGGGTCGCTGGCGTATCGGGAGAGCTCATCGAGCTTGTTGCCGATCCAGCCGATGACGCGGTCGAGCCAACCTTCGACGGTGGGATGGGCCGCGCAAACGAGCACGGGCGGAGCGAATTTCTCGTCGAACACCAGGGTGCGGTCATGCACTTCGACGATGCGCGCGATTGGGAGAGCGACATAGCCCGGCTTCGAAGTTTTGCGGATCTCGTAAGCGAGGCGCGGATAGGCGAGCTCGATTTCCTCCTCGATGCGGAGGTTGGCGGTGGAATCGATCACGGTTTCCGCGCCGACCACATAGCGGGCGGCGTTTTCCATCTGCTCGGCGCTCACCTCGCGAAAGTTGTCGGCGCGCGCCGGCATGGTGAGCCAGATAAGCTGGCCCGCGGCCGTCTCAGGCGTGGTGATCGGCGCCGGCGGTGGGCACTCGGCAGGAAAGTCAAACAGGCCTCCGTCCGGCATGACTCCCGACGCGCGGCGAAGGGCAAACTTGCTCTGCTGAGCAAGATCCCGATCAATCTCAAGCGCCGCGAAGCCCCAAGGGTACGGCGTTACGTGACGTGTGCGGCTTTCGAGCGCGTTTTCAAGATAACGATCGCTTTGCTGAAGATGATGCGGCCGAAGAAAGAGGCCCTCCGTCCAGTGAACTTTTGCGTTCCACGACATCGGCCCCGCTTCCCCATCCGTTCCCGACCACATCGCTCCTTCGAAGCCAGCGCCACGGCTGGAAACGCGACAGCGATGATCCGCTCAGCTATTCTTGTCCTGCAACCTGTCATACGCTTGCGCGAATAGAGCAATGAACGCCTCGAGCAGGCGCCCGTCGGACCGCTTCGTCTTGGCCCGCCATCGCTCGACATAGATATCCCACAGCCTGGCCTTCCGAGAGGATATGAGAGCGCCAATGCCATTCTCTCGCTCTACGGAATGGTCGATCCGTTCCGGCGCCAAATCCTCGAACAATGCGTCGAGAGCGCCCTGCATCGCGCTATATGTGAGGATTTGATGGGTTTTGAGATCGCCAAAGCTACGTTCGATCGTCGTCTGCGCGTCTAGATAGTTTCGCGTGCGCGGGCCAAACATGATGGCGAGCGCCTCTCCCGGGGAACTGGCGAATTTGAGCGGGTTGTTCTCGACAGGTCGAATCATCGTGCGGCTCGACGAGCGCATCAGGGTCTTTGACTCCGCGCGCGAAGCCAGCATCTGCCCCACGTTCTCCGCCGTCATCCGAAGGACGGCGCCGATATCATCCGCGAGCTCGTCCGGATTGCGGGAAGCCAAAGCCCCTGCGGGAATGCCCGCCGCCCGAGCAATGCGATCGAGAATGTCGAGCGCCGCGGCGCTATCGGACTGCGGCTCCCTGGCCAATCGCCGTGTAGGCGGGAGCTCGGCGATCGGCGGCCGCGTCGGAATCGGAACCCGAGGCTCCGGACCGCGCTGATCCGGTGCGGGCGGCGGCGCGGAAGCCTTGACCGGAGTTAGCCAATCGTCCTCGGACGGTCCCGTACCAGCAGACCCCTCAGGCGGCAGTTTCGGCGCCTCGAGGAACGAAGCAAAATCGAGAAAGTCTGGCGGCGCGGCGCGTGGCTGGGCCGTCTGACGTGCACCGCCCAGTTCCGGCGCCGCGGCCCCGCCCGCCGGCGCCCAAACATCGGGTGGATTAGCGTCCAAAGCGACCTCTGCGCCCGGCGTGGAGTTCTTTTGCTTTCGTCCCACTTCGACCGCGACGGCGATAATATAGGGTCCGATGCTTAGCCGATCCTCATTACGCAACAGATAGGGCGCCTCGAGACGGTAATCGGCGCCGTTCACAAAGGTGCCGTTGGTCGAGACGTCATGAAGCCAGTATCCCCCGTCACGATAGCGAATCTCGCAGTGCTTGCCCGAAATGCTGCGGCCTGGATCGGGCAACGTCCAATCGAGATGCGAATCGCGGCCGAGATCGAGGCCCCGTCCCTTGACCTCGATCCGGATCGGGCCGCCGTCTGGGAGCCGATCAACGTTTTCGATCGACAGTCGAAGTGTCATTTCAGCCGAACGCGCTTGATAAGCAACAGTATTTCGTCATTTGCGCATTGCCGCAAGGCTTTATGCGTCTCATCGCTCGACAGACGTAGAGATCTTTTTGTGGTGGCCAACACCTTGGGCCCTTCCACAACTGCCCGATTGCTGAGAGGGCAAGAGAGCAGACGCCGGTTCATCGGGCAGCCGCTTCGAGGCCAGAGACTGTCGGCTCCCCGCCATTTGCGAAGCGCACGCCGGCCTCAGCGCAGGCTGATATCCTGCCTAAGACGAAGCGCGGATCGCCAGCGGCGATCGCCATCATGATCGCCGTATTCGCCGCCATTGCGCAGGCCCCGGGCGGGACCGGAACGGGTTTTTGATCGGCCGGGAGCAGACTGCCGCCCGACCAGCCGGCCGCAAAGGCGAGCCAGGTCGTCGGCTTCCGCCGATCAGAGTCGTTCGCGATCTGGAGCGCCGCGCGGCGGTTGTCGTCTTCTGGGGTCCGCACCCAAATCTCGGCGGCGCGGAGGGCTTCGTCGGCGTCGTCGGCAGCGGTCAGCGCACGAACGCATTGAATCGCCCACCACACCGCTTCGCGACGAGGAAGCAGGTGGCTGAGAAAAAGGATGGCGTCGTTCGGCCTCGAGGACGTTGAAAGAGCGCGTGCATGAGCAAGGGGCTCGACATCGTTCGCGGGACGCGGCGCATTATAGCTCAGATCGGGGAACGCCTCGAAGACGCTATGAGCGGAAGCAAATCGAATGCGCGATGGCATTGGCGTTCTCACACCAGAGGCATCATGCCGCCAACCGTGCCGGCGCCGATGTTCGCGACGCCGATTGTGGCGATGGGGATTGTCACGGAGGGCGATGCGAAAGTCACCGGCCCGAAACCGACCGTTACCGTCGGTGTTGCTGTTGTGATGCCGCTAGGCTGCACCATCAGTTGCGAGACTGGAGTGCCGCTTATGGTCACGCCGCTCGCGTCCATCCTGATTTTAGCGAATAGGCCGTCTGGCCCGACACTCAGCGTGATGCTCTCCTGGTCCATCTTGATCTGGGTAAAGGGCAACTCCGACAGCCCAACGTTTAGCGTGATCAACTCGAAGGCGTTGAGGGTGAAGTTTCCGCCTTTGCCGGTCGGTGGCCCACTCACGGCCGCCTGTTGATCAACCGGTCCGACGTTGATCGTCTCGTCGCCCCCTACAGTCTCGGTTACGTTTGCGCCAACGCGAATGTTTTGGTTGTTGTAAACGCGAAAATAGAGGTCCTTGCGAGCCCTAAGATAGAATTGTTCGCTCCCCTTCGCGTCGTCAAACCACCAGGCGTTCGCGTTATGGATCGTCGAGCCTCCGTCCGTGGATGACTTTCCGAGTAGTCCGCTGACGGTCTTCTTCCCGGGCAGGTCGAGCGAAACCAAATTTCCCGGGTTCTCCGATGTGCCATTATATACCGAGCCCACGATGATCGGCCGATCGGGATCGCCGTTCTCATATTCGACCATCACTTCATCGCCGACACGAGGAATGAACAGCGCGCCGCGCTGAAGACCCGCCCAGACCTGGCCGACGCGAACACGCCGCGAAGGGGTCTTCTTCGGCGCGTTGGAGCCGGTCGTGTCGTCCCAGTAGAATTCGACCAGAACGCGTCCATATTTGTCGACGTCGATCTCCTGGTTCTCCTTGCTGATGACCTTCGCCGGCTGCGAGCCGATGATGACAGGACGGCGCGTCCGCAACGGCATTCGATAGGGAACGGCGACTCGCGAGAGCTCATAACTCCCCGAATAGGTTTCGCCACCCGAGCTTCCGCCCCCGCCTGCCGAAGCATAGGACTGCTCGCCATACCAGTGGTTGCAGCGCAGAATGAGATAGTCGTTATCCTGGGAATCGCCGTTCTGCGACGTGCGCTGGACAGAATATCCTGGGATCAGCGACGGCGCGTAACCACCCGCCGTGCAGTGGTCCTCGAAGACCCGCTCGGCTTCCTGGCGCACTTTCGTCAGGCGGTCGCCGAGCGACTTGTCGTCATACCCGCCGGGATAATCGTAAACGAGGCTGCGCCCGGGCGGAGTAAAGTAAGCCTCGTGGGTGGAGAGATTGGCGTTCGGCTTGTTATAATCGTAGTCGTTGAGCTCGAAGATCCCGGCGATGACAGCCTGCTGCCGGCTCCAGTCGTTGAACAGCTGGGTGTCGTCCGGGCCGGCGGCCGAGGGCGGCACATACAAAATTGAACTCGGCGCCGGCAGACCTTCGTGGGTGGCCGAGTTGGCGAGGACCAGGTAGTGCTGGCTCGGTGAATCCCCGTCGCCTTTGTCGAACTTGAAGTAATAATAGATCCCGAACTTCTCCATCATCCGCAACGCGAAGTTGAGCGAAGTCTCCCGGTACTGGACAGTGTATTCCAGCGTCGGGTAGTCCTCAACCATGAGATCCACGATCGGGCCAAAGCTGTTATTGCCAAGAGCCTCCTTAATTAGATCCTTGGCGTTCATATTTGCAAAAATGCGGCAGTGGGATCTCAGCGACATGATCCATGGCCAAGGCCTCAGCACCAATCGGTAAAGAGGGAGATTGAAGCGCGTCCCCACCCATTTGGCCTCAGTCAAAATTCCGCTGAAGTCACGGCCCGAACGATCGGTCGTCTCGAGGTGGACGCTACAATTTTTCCCAAGCGCGGGGTGAAAATCGACATTTGGGTCGGTGCTGACAGCTTCGACCCGATACTCGAACAGTTCTCCAATCGCCTCGGTTCCTTCAAAGCGCGTAAGGCACAGCTTGTCCTTTCCAAGCGGCGTCGCGAGCTTGCCGATGCGCCCGTCTTGAGTGGGACTATCAGCCATAAGGAACGCCCCATTGCCCTTTTTCGGGATCGAGCAGCGGATCGCGAAAAGGCCGGACCGCACCTCGTGCAGACAACTTGACCTCGACCGGCTTGGTCCGACTCGCGGTATCTCTCTTCATCCTTTACGTTGACCTCGATAGTTACATCTTTGCCCCGCGGGGGCTAGGCGCAGGCCCGAAGGGTTTCACGCATGAACTGTTCAATTGCCCTCCCTGCAGTTTCCGGACGAGCCGGCGGGACAAGTTCGCCGTCGTCGCCACACCCAAGCCGATGAACTCCTCCGGTTCCGGCGATACCGACCGAGAAGCTCGCGCCGACACGGACTTGCGCACAGCGTGGCCTCAGACCCTGCGCCAGTTGGATCACCTTACTCGTTGTAACAGCGAGTCAAACACCGAGATGTGATCTGGAGCACAGTGGAGGTTTTCAGGGCGTGACAGAGTGGTTTTGCGGATGTCTCGATGCCTAGAGTCGTTCGCCCGTTCGGTGACTGAGCCCGTGGAAAGGCACGCGAAAGGCGTTTGTTTTCCGTGGTCGCCGACGAAGATCGGGAGACGAAACATGACGAAATTCCCACACGGTGTAACGTTGCTGATCCGAGCAGCGCTGGTTGCCGCTTGGGCGGCGACCGCGACGATTCTGCCTACTTTCCCCTCGGCCGCCGCCGTGCAGCCAAGCGACAAGCGGGTCGCGCTCGTGATCGGGAACGGCGCCTATCAGAATGCCGTTCATCTGGACAACGCGGTCTTCGACGCAAGAGCTGTCGCCGATTCCTTCCGAAAGCTCGGGTTTCAGGTCGTGGACGGCTACGACCTCGATATCGACCAGATGAGAGCGAAAGTCTCTGAGTTCTCGGCCGCCTTGTCCGACTCCAAGTCTGCGCTGATTTATTACGCCGGTCACGGCATTTCCGTGGACGAGGAGAACTATCTCATTCCGACTGATATCGTCCTCAAGAGCCCGACCGACCTCGATCTGAACGCGATCAGCGTCTCGCTCTTGCTCAAGCAGATGAAGCGCGACGACCGTGTCAATGTCGTCATTCTCGACGCTTGCCGCGACAATCCCTTCGCTGCGATGCTTGCGAAGCAAAAGACGCGATCCCTCGTTGTTGAGCGCGGCCTGACGCCTATCGATGGCGACCTGGCGCGCGGGACGCTCATTGCTTTCGCCAGCGACCCGAAGAGCACGGCTCTCGATGGACCGACTGGCAAGCATAGTCCCTTCACGGCCGCCTTCCTTGCGCATCTGTTCGACCCTGGCGTCACCATAGACACCGTCATGAGCCGGGTTCGAAACGACGTCTGGGAGAAGACCGGACATCGTCAATTGCCTTGGGTCAACACGTCGCTCATCGGCGAGTATGAGCTCAATCCTGAGCCCGCGCCGGGACCGAGCGTGAAAACCGCGAGCTTGTCCGAGGTCCCGGCCGAATCCAATCCAGACCAGCGGCACGCGGAGGAAAACCTCTTGTGGGAATCCGCCCAGCATTCAAACCTGGCGGCGGACTATGAGGCTTATCTCACCGTCTTTCCGAGGGGCGTGTTCGCCCAAATGGCCAAGAACAGAATTGCCAGCATGGAGGGTGAGAGAACCTCCGCGCCGGCGTCTAGGCCTTCCCCACAAACCCTCGCCATGACGGAGCCGAACGGTCCTAAGAACGACCCGTTGAAAGATAACATCGGGACGCTCGATACCGAACGGACGCTGAACCTCGGCGCAGCGGGCGAGAAGGAAGTTCAGCAACGATTGAGGGCGCTCGACCTCTATGAGGGGCCAGAGACTGGAACGCTGGATCAGTCGACCCGGTCTGCGCTCGCGGAATGGCAGAAGAAGCGTGGTTTCGCGCCGACATCGTTTCTCGATTCCGAACAGCTCGCGTCGCTGAAGGCGGACAGCCAGACCGAATTCCAGAAGTTTCTCGCGGCACAGCCCGCCGTGCAACCGCTGGCGCCAGGGGTGCCCCGTCGCGCTTTAGCCAGGCCTTCGCCCAAAGCCCCCGTGATGAGAGCGGCTAAACCCTCGGCGCCGGCGACGCCCGCACGACGCTTGGTCAAGCGAACGAACCCGAATCGGACACAACCAGCCGAGGAGGCAGCGCCCCCGCCTCCGCCGCCCGTATTCCTTGGCGGGAGTCCCGCATGGCGACGCGCAGCGGGATTGCCGGAACTGCCGACAGCTCCCGGCATGGGCGGGCGGCCACCAGGGTTCTGGCTCGGCTCGAGCGGCGGGCTATTGCTCCGCGGACACTAGAGCCTTCAGCCAGTTGATCCAACCTCGGGGAGATGGCTGCGGTCTTGGATAGGCGGCTTCAGCTTGCCGAAGCGGGCCTCCCAGCTTTCATACCTGCGTGTTGAACTGCGCTTAGCAGTCCTTTGACCTGCTCCTACAGACATCGAGAGTTACCAGAGGAGCATCGCGCGCGATGAGTGAGGCGGGATTATAACAGTTATGGCGAACTGGCGCGGGCGGATTGTTTCCATTCTTTCAGCGTTATGCCCAAGGTAAGGCGGCGACAATGGATGGTTTCGACCTCGCCCAAGTCGCGTTTAGGCGAACGCCTTGGAGGAGGACTCTGGCGATGCAGGTGACCTACGACTTTTCCGGCAAATGCGTCCTTCTGATTGGGGGAACGACCGGGATCGGGCGCGCCACGGCAATAGCTTTCGCCAAGGCGGGGGCGAACCTGTTCGTGGCCGGCCTCGGCGCCGCTCAAGGCGCGAATCTCAAGGAGGAGATCAGGTCGCTGAAGACCGCCGAGGTGGAATTCGCGGAAGTCGATGTGCGCGATTCCCACGCAATGGCCGACTTGCACAAGCGGGCTTTCGCCCGGTTCGGCCGGATTGACGTCGCGTTCAACAATGCCGGCGTGCCGGGCAAGACCGCGCCGGTCCAGGAGTTGGAGGAGGCCGACTACAATTTCCTCATGGATGTGAACCTCAAGGGCATATTCCTGGGTCTCAAATATCAGGTGCCCCATATGATCGCTAAAGGCGGCGGCGCGATCGTCAACACCTCCTCGCTGTTCGGCGTCATGGGTTTCGCCACGACCGCGGTTTATTGCGCGAGCAAATGGGGCGTCATTGGCCTCACCAACTCGGTCGCTCTCGAAGTCGCGCGCAAGAACATCCGCGTGAACGCCATCGCTCCCGGGTCGGTCATGACGCCGCTCTTGACGGGCATGTTCGGCAGCGAGCAGAGCGCCAAGGACACCGTCTTGCCGATGATCCCGATGGGGCGGATCAGCGATCCATCGGAGATTGCGCAACTCGTGCTGTTCCTGTCCTCCGACGCCGCGTCGTTCATCACAGGACAGGCAGTCGTCATCGACGGCGGCGGATTTGTTGCGGGCGCAGGCGGGTAGAACTGGCCTCACGCGTCCGGGACGACCGCGACGGCTTGGATCTCGACTCTGGCGCGGTCCTCCATGAGCGCGGAGACCTCAATTGCGGTCATCGCAGGAAAATGACGGCCGATTGTCTCGCGATAAGCGCCGCCAACACCCTTGAGATTGTCGAGATAGTCGCGTTTGTTGATGAAATACCAGGTCATCGAGACGATGTGCTCGGGACGAGCGTCGTCACAGGCGAGCACAGCGACGATGTTCTGCAAGCTCTGCTTGACCTGGCCGACGAAATCGTCGGTATCGAACTTCGAGTCCTTGTTCCAGCCGATTTGGCCCGCGACGTGGATGACGCGTCCATGCGCGGAGACGCCGTTGGCGTAACCTGCCGGCTTCGCCCATCCGTCCGGTTGCAGCGTTTTCAGCACGACGCCCTCCGAATTAACGCCCGTCACGACGGTCGCGACTTGATCAGCTCACGCGCAACAATGAGCTTCTGCACTTCGGTCGCGCCTTCATAGATGCGCAAGGCGCGGATCTCGCGGTAGAGGCTCTCGACAATCTCGCCGCGTCTCACCCCGCGACCACCGAACATCTGCAATGCCCGATCGATAACCCGCTGAGCGGTCTCCGTTGCGGTCATCTTGGCCATGGCGGCCTCGGCTGTCGTCGGCAGCTTCTGGACGTCGCGGCGCCATGCGGCGCGATAGGTCAGCAGCGCCGCCGCATCGATGTCCGTCGCCATGTCGCCAAGCGCGGCCTGAGTGAGCTGAAGGTCAGCAAGCGTCGCACCGAACATTTGCCGGCTCTTTGCATGCGCGAGGGCCTCGTCGAAGGCGCGCCGCGCGAAGCCGAGCGCCGCGGCGGCGACAGACGCGCGGAAGATGTCGAGCGTGCGCATGGCGATCTTGAAGCCTTCTCCGGGACCGCCGAGCCGTCGACCCGCCGGAAGACGGCAGCCCTCTAAATGCAGCGTCGCAAGCGGATGCGGGGCCATGACGTCGATCCGTTCAGTGATTGAGAAACCGGGATCGTCGGGAAAAACCAGGAAAGCCGAAATGCCGCGCGCGCCCGGCGCTTCGCCGGTGCGGGCGAACAGAGTGTAGACGTCAGCGATCCCGCCATTTGAGATCCAGGTTTTCTCACCGTCCAGGCGATAGCCGTTTCCATCCTCGCGGGCCGAACAAGCCATTGCCGCCACGTCGGAGCCAGCCTCCTTCTCCGAGAGCGCGAAGGCAGCAAGCCACTCGCCACTTCGTACCTTTGGCAGCACGAGCCTCTGCTGCTCGTCGGAACCGGAGATCGCGATGGCGCCTGAACCGAGGCCTTGCATGGCGAAGGCGAAATCGGCGAGCCCATCGTGGTAAGCGAGCGTCTCGCGCGCAAGACAGACGCTGCGCGAGTTGATTGCGGAAGCGTCCCCGTCGAGAGGCGCGACCGCCGCGTCGAGCAAGCCCGCACCGCCAAGCGCGCGCACCAGATCGCGGCAAGATTTGTCGATGTCGCCATGGTCGATCGCGGCAAGCACGCCAGAAACGACGAGGCGATCGAGCGCGCCCGCAAAGGCGCGGTGTGACTCGCCGAAGAACGGCCAGTCGAGCCAGTCCCGCTTCATCTGAGGCGCGCGAGCCGCGACGTTCATCAATCGCCCTCGAAGACAGGCTTGCGCTTGGCTGCGAAGGCTTCGAAAGCGCGCCGGAAGTCTTGCGTGGTCATGCAGATGGTCTGCGCCTGCGCTTCCGACTCGATGAGCTCGTCCAGTCCCATCGCCCATTCCTGGTTGAGCATCGTCTTGGTCATCCCGTGCGCGAACCATGGGCCCTCGGCGAGCGAGCGGGCAAGCTCCAGCGCTTCCCGCTCGAGATCCGCGCTCGGATGAAGGGCGTTGTAGAAGCCCCACGCCGATCCTTCAGCGGCGCTCATCGTCCGGCCGGTATAGAGAAGCTCCGCTGCGCGGCCTTGCCCAATGATCCGCGGCAGAATTCCACACGCGCCCATGTCCGCGCCGGCGAGACCGACGCGGGTGAAGAGAAATGCGGTCTTCGCTTCCGGCGTTGCGAGGCGCAAGTCCGAAGCCATGGCGAGGACGGCCCCAGCGCCAGCGCAGATTCCGTCGATCGCGGCGATGATCGGCTGTGGGCATTTCCGCATCGCCTTGACGACATCGCCGGTCATTCGGGTGAAGGCGAGCAGGTCTGGCGTGGTCATACGCGTCAACGGCTCGATGATCTCGAACACGTCGCCGCCTGAGGAGAAGTTGCCGCCCGCGCCGGTGAGCACGATTGCGCGGACGTCCGACCCGTGGGCCAGATCCTGAAAGAGGTCGCGAAGTTCGGCGTAGCTGTCAAAGGTCAACGGATTCTTGCGCTCGGGCCGATTGAGCGCGATTGTCGCGACCCGTCCGTCCTCGCTCGCGGCGAAGCGAAAGTGCCGCGCGGCATAATCGCGCAACGGATGGCGCAAGGCCTGCATCGCATTCGGCGTATTCATCCGACCATGACCTCCCCGCCGGCGACCACGATCGCCTGACCGTTTATCGACGCCGCGCCGGGCGAAGCCAGCCAAAGCACCGCATTGGCGACTTCTTCGGGCTTGACCAGGCGGCCTTGCGGATTGGATTTCATCAGCTCAGCCTTGGCCAGCGCTTCAGATCGGCCGGTCTTGGCCATGATGGTGTCGAGGGCACGCGCAACGAGCGGCGTCTCGGTGAATCCAGGGCAGACGGCGTTGACTGTCATTCCGGTCTTGGCGAATTCCAGCGCCAGCGCCCGCGTGAGGCCAATAAGGCCGTGCTTCGCTGCGCAATAGGCGGCGACATAAGCGTAACCGACCAAGCCCGCGGTCGACGCGATGTTGATGAGCCGGGCGCCCGCGCCATGCGCTCTCAAGTCGGAGAGAACCGCGCGAGAGACGAGGTAGGCGCCGTTCAGGTTCACCGCGACCACGCGCGACCAGAAGGCAGGATCCGTCTTCTCGAATGGCGCGCTCGGCGCTTCGCCGGCATTGTTGACGAGGATCGTTATAGGGCCCAGCGCCGCACGTGCTCTTTCGAGCCCGCCCGAGACCGCGGCTTCGGAGGTGACATCGAACGAATCGACAACCGTGGCCGAATCTTCCAGCATGCCGCGCGCAACCTCCTCGAGCGGCGCTGCGCGGCGCCCCGCAAGGCTCACGCGCGCACCAGCCCGAGCAAGAGCGAGCGCCGTCGCTGCGCCGATGCCGCTTCCAGCGCCGGTCACCAGCGCATGGTGGCCGGCGAGTGGTTTGTCAGCGTCCGTCATGTCGCCACGGCCTGTGCTGCGGCGGCCCTCGCGAGGTTCGCCTCATATTGCGCCTTGGCGGAAAAATATTGCTTGGGCCACGCAACATCAGCCACGCCAATTTTGGCAACCTCGTGCAGTGTCCAGGCGGGATCGGCGAGATGCGGCCGGGCGATTGCGCAAAGATCGGCTCGACCCGCTGCGACGATCGAGTTGACGTGATCGGCCTCGGAGATGGCGCCGACGGCGATGGTGTCCACATGCGCCTCGTTGCGGATCTTGTCGGAAAATGGCGTCTGGAACATGCGCCCATAGACCGGCCGCTCGGCCTTCGAAACCTGACCCGACGAGCAATCGACGAGGTCAGCGCCGGCCTCCTTGAACAGCTCGGCGAAGAATGTCGCATCCTCCGGAGTGTTTCCGCCCGGCGTCCAGTCGTGGCACGAGAGACGCACCGACATCGGGCGATCTTGAGGCCAAGCAGCGCGCATCGCGCGAAACACCTCGAGCGGATAGCGCGCACGCTTTAAGCGTTCTCCGCCATACTCGTCATTGCGCCAGTTCGAGAGGGGTGAAAGAAAGCTTGAGAGGAGGTAGCCGTGCGCGCAATGGAGTTCGAGCCAATCGCATCCAGCCGCTGCCGCCCGTCGGGTCGCCGCGACGAAATCGTCGCGCACGCGATCCATGTCGTCTCGCGTCATAGCCTTCGGAATCGGCCCATTCGACAGGTATGACACAGCCGACGCCGAGATGAGCTCCCAACCGCCCGTCTCGAGCGGATGATCAATGCCTTCCCAGGCGACCTTAGTCGATCCTTTGCGGCCTGCATGGCCGAGTTGAATGCCTGCCCTCGCTCCAGCGCCGTGAATGAGATCCACGAGCCGCTTCCACTGTACCTGTTGCTCATCGCTCCACAGACCGAGGCAGCCGGGAGTGATGCGCGCATCCGGCGAGACGCAGGTCATTTCGGCGAAGACGAGCCCCGCTCCGCCCAGAGCGCGTGCGCCCAAATGCGCGAGGTGGAAATCATCGATGAGGCCATCCATCGCCGAGTACATCGCCATCGGCGAGACGACAACGCGGTTCTTAAGCGTCAAGCCTCGCGCCCGATATGGCGTGAGCATCGGCGGCGGCGCGCGTTCATTATCGTTGATCGGGACGCCCGTTTTGCGGGCGAACCAGCGCTCATAGCTTTCCAGCCAAGTCTTGTCGCGCAACCTCAAGTTCTCGTGGCTGATCCGTTGCGAGCGTGTCAGCATGGAATAGAAGAATTGCGGCGGATCGAGCGAATCCGCATAGCGTCGGCCGACGACCTCGAACCATTCCATCGCGTTGCGCGCCGCATTCTGAATCCGCCCGACATCGACGCGCCGAATCTCCTCATAGGCAGCAAGCGTCTCCGGAATATTCGCGACTGAATGGCCTCGCGCCTCAAACTGCCGCGCCAGCTCGATGGCGTCGTCGAAGGCAAGCTTGGTGCCAGACCCGATGGCGAAATGAGCGGTATGGGCGGCGTCCCCCATCAAAACGACATGCGAACGGCCGTTAAAGCAACTCCATTGACCGCAGATCAGCCGGTTGAAGTTGAGCCACGGCGAGCCACGCATATGGCGCGCATTGGTCATGAGCTTCGAACCATTGAGGGTCTCGGCGAAAATCTTCTCACAGAAGGCGATCGAGCCATCCTGGTCGAGTTCGCCGAGCCCATGCGCCTCGAAAGCCTCGTCGGTCGTTTCGACAATGAAGGTCGATGTGGTTCGGTCGAACTTGTAGATGTGGGCCTGGAACCACCCGTGCTCGGTCTTGCGGAAGTCGAAGGTGAACGCGTCAAACGCCTTCGCGACGCCGAGCCAGATATAGCGGTTGGGACGGACCAGGAGATCGGGCAGGAACTGCTCGGCGTATCGGTGTCGAATCTTCGAATTAAAACCGTCCGCGGCCACGATGAGGTCGGTGTCCGGGAACTCGAGGTCGGAATCGACGTCGCGCTCGAATGCGAGCTCCACGCCAAGCGCCTCGCAACGCCTCTGCAGGATGTTCAAGAGTTGCTTGCGGCCGATGCCGATAAAGCCGTGACCGGTCGTGCGCTGACGCGAGCCCTTGAAAACGAGTTCGATGTCGTCCCAATGGTTGAATGCGTCGGCGATCTCCGCTGCGCTTTCCGGGTCAGCGGCGCGCATCGCGGTCATCATCGCGTCGGAAAAGACGACCCCCCAGCCGAACGTGTCGTACGGCTTGTTGCGCTCGATCACGGTGACGACGTGTCGGGGATGGCGTTTTTTCATAAGAAGCCCGAAATAGAGTCCAGCCGGGCCGCCGCCGATACAGACGATGCGCATATTGTCCTCGTCTCCACGTTTCATCGCGCAAGCATTTTCGCCAAAATATAACCCGACGCGGCTCCAGTCCCGGCGCCTGGCCAGGTCCCGGCGCCGCACAGATAGAGCCGGCGCATGGGCGTTGCGTAGCGCGAGTAGCCGGCTACCGGCCGGAAAAAGAAATGCTGGTCAAGATGGTGACTACCGGTCAGATTGTCGCCACCGATCAGGCAGGGGTTCTCGCGCTCGAGGTCGAGGGGCGACCATACTGAGCGGCCCAGCACCTTTGCCCGCAGGCCTGGCGCGTAAATCTCCAGAATGTCGAGCACCCGCTCGGCGTATGCTTCCTTGGCCTCGACCCATGCGGTTGCGGAAATGCGGCCGAGAGCATCGCCGGCGATCGTTGCGGGCAGCACCCTGACCTGGACCCACAACACATGCTTGCCCGGTGGCGCGCGCGTCGGGTCAATCGTGGTCGGCTGACCGACGACCAGCACCGGCTCGGCCGGAAGCAGACCCGCCGCGGCCTCGGCGAATGCGCGGCTCATCATCGCAAGATCCGGCGCGATATGGATGTAGGCGAAGCGTTGCAACTCAGCCCCGGCGCGCCAGTCAGGCAGCGAATCGAGCGCAAGATGGATCATCATCGTGCCGGGGCCAGCGCGAATGCGCGCGACCTTCTCGTCGAGGGCTTTGCGCTTCGGATCGGAGCTTAAGAGCCGGCCGAACACGATCTGCGGATGAAGGTTTGCGATCACCGCCCTCTTCGCGGCGATCCGCGTCCCGTCCTCAAGCGTAACACCGGTGGCGCCGCCTAAATCGCCCTCGATCCTTGTCACTGGCGAGTTGAGCCTGACCACGCCCCCCTTCGCCTTGATGAGGCCGGCCATCGCTCTAATGACGACATCCGCGCCACCCGCGCCGATGACCATGCCGAAGGCCTGGTTCGCCATCGATTCAAGATAGGGAAAAAGAGCGCCGCCGGCAGCCTCGGGCGGAAAATCGAGATGCATGCCCCAGGCCGCCATCATCGCCTTGACCTTCGGCGATTCGAAGTGCGCGTCCAGGAAATCTCGCGGGGTCGCAAGCAGGAGACGGCCGAGATCGAAGAGATAGGACAAGCCTTTGGCGCGCCACGCCGACCACAGCGTGCGTGCGGTCGCGAGGGATGGCATCGGGGATCCCAGCAGGCCAAAGATGTGTGGCGCTTCCTCGTCAAAGCGGGTGAGCATCGCCCGCCAGGCGGCGGCGTCCTTCGTCGACACCGCCGCGATCGCTGCTGCGGTCTTCTCGAGATCCTTGCTGACGCCAAGATAGGTTTGGTCGCGGAAGGCGCTGGCGAAACAGTCGGCAGCGGGGGCAAAGCTAAGGCCCTGCGCAATAAGCTCGTCTTTGTAGGCGGCGAAGAACGGCGATCCTGCGAACAACGAGAGGTTCATCGCGCAGAGATCATGACGGAAGCCGGGCAAGGTGACTTCGCGGGTCTTGACGGCGCCGCCCGGCTCGGCCGCCTGCTCGACCACCCCGACCGACCAGCCGCGATTCAGAAGGTGGATCGCGGCGGCGAGGCCGTTATGTCCCGCCCCGACGACAACGGCGTCGAAAGCTTCCATCTCGCGTTCCTGCCTCCGCCGATTAGCCGCCAGTTGCATATATCCCTTTGTTGGAGGGGCAAAGGGTACGTCCATTAACTGCCCCGCGCAATGCACGAACCCAGCCAAAAGAGGCTCTCGGCTGGCCCGACCAGCTTGCAGCGATTGCTTGCGTCAGCATATTTCTGGGCTATGGTGACGTGGCATTCGCGCCGACATGGGCGTACGCGAATGTGTGAGGAAACGTTCGAGGAGCGATGGAGATGAGCGCGAACAAGGTTCTTTCGGACTTCGCCGCCGCCCTGTTGTCGGGGTCGATCAAGGTTGTCGACCTGACCGCTCCTCTGGGGCCCAATACGCCGGTGCTCTATCTGCCCCCTCAGATCGGCAAGAACACGCCCGCCGTGAAGGTGCATGAGATCTCGCATTATGATCAGAACGGGCCATTTTGGGCGTGGAGCTGGCTCGAACTCGGCGAGCACACCGGCACGCACTTCGACGCCCCCGTGCACTGGATCACCGGCAAAGACTATAAGGACGGCACGACCGATCGAATTCCTGTCAAAAACTTTGTGGCGCCTGTCTGTGTGATCGACCGCTCCAAAGAAGTCGCGAAGGATCCGGATTATCTGCTCACCCCCGACAGCGTGAAGGAATGGGAGCGTGAGCACGGCGGCATCGAGGCCGGCAGCTGGGTGGTGCTGCGCACCGATTGGTACAAGCGCAACGGGTCGGCTGAAACCTTCCTCAACGCCGACGAGAAAGGTCCGCATTCGCCGGGGCCGACCGCGGAAGCGATCGAATATCTGCTGACGAAGAACATCGTCGGTTGGGGATCGGAGACAGTCGGTACGGACGCGGGCTCTGCCGGCGGCATGAACCCTCCGTTCCCGGCACACAATCTCGTGCACAAGGCCAATCGCTACGGCCTTGCGAGCCTCTGCAATCTCGATCAGTTGCCGCCGAAGGGCGCGATCCTGGTCGCCGCGCCGCTCAAATTCGTAGGCGGCACGGGTTCGCCAGTGCGGGCGCTCGCCATCGTCCCCTGACATCCACACACGGACGAACGCCTGAAACATGGAACTCGCTCGCGAGAACGGGGCATGAGCGAATACGACTATGTGTTCGTTGGCGGCGGAATCAACGCTCTCGTCGCCGCCGCCATGCTCGGCAAAAAGCGCCGGACGACGCTCGTGCTTGAGCGTAGCGACGCAATCGGCGGCTGTCTGCGCACTGAAGAAGTAACTGCGCCCGGCTTCGTCCATGACGTCATGGCGACGACGCTCGTCCTCTTCCGAACCTCGCCCGCTTATCAGGCGCTCGGCAAGGAGCTCGAGGCGCGCGGTTTCGCCTTCGCCGACACGAACTTGCCGACCGCGGTGCTTCGGCCGGACGGATCGAGCGTCATTCTCTCGATGGATCGCGCTCGCAATGTAAGGGCCTTCGACGCGCTCGCGGAAGGCGACGGACGCGCCTTTGCGGCCGAGATGGACGCGCTCGGAGCAGACGCGCCGTTTCTCTTTTCCATGTTGGGCGGCTCGCTATGGTCGTCCGGAATCGCCAAGACGCTCGCCCGCGAGGCTTGGCGCCGGGGCCCGCGGCGTCTTGCGGAATGGTTTGGCGAGGCGCTTGCGCCCGCACGCGGGTATCTCGAGGCAACCTACCGCTCTGACGCGGTCCGCGACCTCTGGGCGCCGTGGGTGTTGCACACTGGCCTTGTACCCGAGAGCGCCTATTCGGCGGCGATGGTGAAGGTGATCGGTTTCGCGATCGAGGCGGCGGGTTGTCCTATTGCAGTCGGCGGCGCCAGGTCGCTGCTCGCCGCGTTCGAGCGCCTGATCGTCGATCATGGCGGCGCTTTGCGATCGAACGCGGACGTTGCGCGCATCATCCCCGGCCCCGGTTCGCGGGCAAGCGGCGTCGAGCTGGCGAGCGGCGAAAAGATCACCGCGGCCAAGGGGGTGATCTGCTCCACCGGACCCGAGCAGCTTTACGACGGCTTGCTCAAGGATTGGCCCATACCGGCGCCTGCCGAGGTTCGGCGAGGGCTGAAGGCCTTTCGGCACGGCAAGGGCGACATGCAGATCCATTATGCGCTGAAAAGGCCTCAGCGCTGGCGCGGCGATCCGGATCTAGCCAAGGTTGCCCTCATCCATCTGACGAGTGGACTGGATGGCGTTTCGCGCGCCGCGAACGAGGCCGAACGTGGTCTTCTTCCGGCTGAGCCCACGATCTGCGTTGGCCAGCCAACCGCGCTCGATCCAAGCCGAGCGCCGCCGGGCGCGGCGATCCTTTGGCTGCAGATGCCGGAAGCGCCGCGCTTCGTGAAGGGCGACGCGGCGGGCGAGATTGCGGCGCCTACAAACGGACGGTGGACGGAGGCAATGCGCGAGTCTTACGCCGACCGCATCGAGCGGCGGCTCGCCGCGCATATCGACAATTGGGACGAGATCAAGCTCGCGCGCCGCGTCTACTCGCCGGCCGACCTCGAGGCTATGAACGTCAATCTCGTCGGCGGCGATCCGTATGGCGGCGCTTGCGCGCTCGACCAGTCCTTCCTCTGGCGCCCGTTCAAGTCGAGCGTCAATCACCGCACCTCCATTCCGAACGTCTACCACATCGGCGCTTCCACCCATCCGGGTCCGGGACTAGGCGGCGTCTCCGGCTTTCTGCTCGCGTCGTCGCTTCACTGATGTTTGGTCGCATGGAATGAACATGGAGCAGCGGTTTTCCGGCCAGATTATGCAACCTGCTGTCGATCCGGCCGCACGCCGGGCGACGCTCGGCGAAATCGGCATCAACCAGTTCGCGCCCTACCTCATGAACCGCATCATGGAGCGCTGGAACGACAATCTCGCCGAAGCCCTTAAGCTCCACAACATGTCGACGACGATGATGAGGGCGCTTGCGGTCCTAAGCATCTCCTCGCCAGTGACGATCAACGAACTCTCCGCCTACGCGGTGACTGAGCAGTCGACGATGAGCCGCACGCTCGACATTCTGGAGGCGCAGGGGCTCGTGCGGCGGCAGCGGCGGCCCGAGGACATGCGCATCCGCGACGTCTCTATCACCGAGGACGGGCGAACGGCGTTCGAGCGAGTGTGGCCGATGATGCACGCGCGGTTCCAGACGCTTTTCGACAGCGTCGAAGAGGAGGAATACCGCGCATTCACCGCAACGCTGCTCAAGATTTTGCGCAACGTCGCGAAACTGCCGGAGTAGGAAGCGCGGAGCGTCGACGGCGTCGGCATTCGAGGCGTTCCGTCGATTTGGCGCAGACGTTGCGCGCGGCTTCACCGCTTGACATTCGTGCCATTGCCGGGCTTTTGCACGCTGACGTCGGAGCAGCAAGAATTCCCGTCCGACGAAACAACCACCCGAACCTTCGGAGGAAGCGAATGATGAAGAGTGTAACTAAGCGTGACGTCTTGCGCGCCGGCGGAGCCGTCGTTGCCACCGCGGCCTTCGCGCCAATCGGCCCGGCTGTCGCGGCGGACAAGAAGCTGATCGCCTTCGTCGTAAACGTCCCGGCCGACTTCTGGGTTATCGCCCGGGCTGGCCTCGAGAAGGCCGCAGCGGAACTTCCGAAATATGACGTCCAGATGTTCATTCCGGGCGAAATGTCGGCGGCCGCGCAGAAGCGCATCATGGAGGATCTGCTCGCGAAGGGTGTCGCCGCCATGACGATCAGCCCGGTCGATCCAGAGAACTCGACCGAAATCCTCAATCAGGTCGCCGCCAAGGCCGTTCTGTTCACCGTCGACGGCGACGCGCCAAAATCGAACCGTATCATGTATATCGGCACCGACAACGTCGCGGCCGGCCGCATGTGCGGCGAACAGATCAAGAAAGCGCTGCCAAACGGCGGCAAGATCATGCTGTTCGTCGGCACGATGGACGCCGCCAATGCGCAGGAGCGCTCCAAGGGCATCAAGGAGGCGATCGCAGGTTCCAAGGTTGAGATTATCGACATCCGCACGGACGGCGGCGATCAGGCCAAGGCGAAAGCCAATGCGGAAGATACGCTGACCAAATATCCGAACATCGATCTCTTGTGCGGACTGTGGTCCTACAGCACGCCGCAAATCTACAACGCCGTCAAGGCGGCCGGGAAGGAAGGCAAGGTCAAGATCGTCGGCTTCGACGAGGAGCAGCAGACGCTCAAGGGCGTCGCGGACGGCGCCATCGAAGCGACGGTCGTCCAGCAGCCCTTCGAGTTTGGCTATCAGTCGGTGAAGGAACTCGCGGCCTATCTCGAGGGCGACCGTTCGATGGTGCCGCCGAACAAGCTCCAGATCATCCCGACCAAGGTGATCGACAAGTCGAATGTCAAGGAGTTCGCGGAGTCGATCCGCAAAATGCTCAAGAAGTAATGCATCTGCGCTCCAGCGGGATCGGCGCGCGCGCTCCGGCCGGAGCGCGCAACCCCGACCGAGCGCCCCCGCCCGTCCATGTCTGAAACATTCCTCGAACTTCGCTCCATCGCTAAAACCTATCCGGGCGTCATCGCGCTCGACGAGGTATCGCTGTCGCTTGCGCACGGCGAGGTGCTGGGGCTGATCGGCGAGAATGGCGCTGGCAAGTCGACGATGATGAAGGTCCTCGGCGGCGTTATCGCGCCGACCTCAGGCACGATCGTCATCGACGGCGTCGAGCACGCGCGCCTCACCGTGACCCAGGCGACGACGGCTGGCATCGCCTTCGTGCATCAGGAGCTCAATCTATTCGAGAACCTGGATGTGGCGCAGAACGTGTTCATCGGACGGGAGCCCGGCTTTGGCGGGATGCTCAAGCTCGTCGACGAGAGAACGATGCATGCGCGCGTCAAGCCACTCTTGGAGCGGCTCGGTGTCGATTTCGAACCGACCGACATGGTCGAGAACCTGTCGATCGCGCAACGGCAGATGGTGGAGATCGCCAAAGCGCTCTCGCTCGACGCGCGCGTCATCATCATGGACGAACCGACGTCAAGTCTTACCCTGACCGAAACCGACCGCCTGCTCGAGGTGATCGCCGACCTTCAGCGCCATGGCGTGTCGACGATCTACATCTCCCACCGGCTGGGCGAAGTGAAGTCGTGCTGCGACCGGGTTGTGGTCCTGCGCGACGGACGCGCCGTGGGAGCGCTGGCCAAACAGGAACTGACGCACGCCGCGATGGCCCGGATGATGATCGGGCGCGACCTCAAGTCGCTCTATATTCCGCCAAAAGCGCCGCCCAAGGCGACGGGACTCACGGTCACGGACCTCGTGACGGACGCTTTTCCAGACTGCGCGGTCACGCTCTCCGCGCGGTTTGGCGAAATTCTCGGACTTGCCGGCTTGGTCGGCTCCGGCCGCAGCACCCTGGCGCAAACGCTCTTTGGGGTGCAACCGCCGCTCAGCGGCTCCATTTCGCTCGACGGAGCCCCTATTTCGGTGAAGTCGCCGCGCGACGCCATCTCCAAGGGCGTCTACCTCATTCCGGAAGACCGCAAGCGAACAGGCCTCGTTCTGGAGATGCCCATTGCCGAGAATATCTCGCTCGCGGATCTCAAGAGCCATTCGCGCGCCATGCTGATCGTCGGCGGGCGCGAGCAGAAGGTCGCAGAAGAGCAGCGCCGAGCGCTCAAGATCAAGGCGCCCTCGATCGAGACCGAGACGATAACCCTGTCAGGCGGCAACCAGCAGAAGGTGGTGCTGGGGAAATGGCTGTCCATGCGCCCGAAAGTGATCATCCTCGACGAGCCGACTCGCGGCATCGACGTCGGCGCCAAGGCCGAGATCTACGAAATCATGCGCGCTCTCGCCAATTCCGGTGTCGCGATCCTGATGATCTCGAGCGACATGGAAGAGGTGATCGGCGTCAGCGACCGCATCGCCGTCATGCATGAAGGCCGGGTGAGCGGCTTCCTCGAGCGCGAGGATTTTTCCGAGCACAATGTTCTGATGCTCGCAGTCGGACAAAAGATACACGAGGACGCCGTCGCTCATGCTTAAGAAGGAACTCGGGCTTGCCTTGCTCATCCTGGTCATCGGCGGCGTTTCGGCTTTCATCAACCCGCAGTTCGTTTCTCAGGTCAATCTTCTAAACCTTTCCAATCAAATCGGCCTGTTCGGGCTGTTTGCGCTCGGAGAAGGGTTCGTCATCATCACCGGAGGCATCGACCTGTCGATCGGCTCGATGCTGGCTCTGCTCGGCGTGATCTTCCTCGACCTCCTGGTCAACCATGGCTTTGGCTGGCCGCTCGCCCTCGCGGTCACGGTTGGGGGCGGCGCGCTACTGGGTTTCATCCATGGCGCGCTGATCACGCGACTGAAGCTGCAACCGTTCGTCGTGACCCTGTGCGGCCTCCTGCTCTATCGTGGCATCGCCCGCTGGTACACGCAGGACTCGACGCAAGGGTTTGGCTACGCGACCGACTACGACAAACTCGAATGGCTGATGTCAGGGCGGACCTTCGACATCCCCCACACTTTCATCTTCCTCCTGATCGTCGCCGCGATCCTCGCGGTCGTCCTGCACAAGTCGATGTTCGGCCGCTACCTGTTCGCGGTAGGCAAGAATGAGGAAGCCGCGCGCTTCTCGGGCATTCCGACCTCGCGGGTGATCGTGGCCGCCTATGTGCTTGCGGGCGTTCTCACCGGATTGTCGTCGGTGTTCTTCGTCTTCTACACCCAGTCCGTCGCTCCCTCGGCGCATGGCAATTTCTACGAGCTCTACGCGATCGCGGCGGCCGTGCTTGGCGGCTGCTCGCTTCGCGGCGGCGAGGGCTCCATCCTCGGGATCGTGCTCGGCATGGTCCTGCTCCAGGTCCTGCAAAACCTGGTCAATATCCTCGGCATCCCGTCCTCGCTGAATTTCGCCGTGATGGGCGCCGTGATCCTTCTTGGCGTGATCGCCGACCGCGAATTGCAGCGCCGGCGCCAGCACAACATCGCGCTTGCGAGCGCTGAGGCGCGCAATCTTGCGCGCCGCCCAGCCAGCGCGCCGGTGTGATGGGGTCGCAGAGCGCAATCAGGGCTTCGGCGAACGAGTTCCGAGCACCCTGCAAGCGGCGTCGCGGGGTCCCGCTGACACCTACCGGCTCTCGGACAGTCTGCGCTCCGTCTCCTCGATCCAGCTTTTCAGCGGCGCAAGCAGCGGGCCTTGCGTCAAGCCGCCGCAACCGTGGCCGTGCGGCGCCTGCGCCCAGGCGACGATCGCAATCGCAACGGAACCGTCCGCCGACCAGACGGGAGCGCCAGAATCGCCGTTGCAGGCGCCCGCCGCCCTTCCCGTCGGATCGGCAGCCCAAATGAGAACCGTAGACGCCGGTTCGCGAACAGCAAGGGTGACGCTGCGCAATTGCCCGCCCGAGGACCAGTCGCCCTCGCGGGCCGCGCCGTAACCTGAAACTATGGCTGATGCGCCGATCGCTGGCGGCCCGCCATCGGCGATAGCCGCGGAAGCGAAACGGGGCGGAAGGGGTCGCACTGCCCGGATCAGAGCGAGGTCGATCGATTCGACGCGCGCCTTGATCGCATCGGCCCGATAGAGCGGATGGGTGATCGCCGCGTCGACGGGAATGATGACTGGCGCTCCCGCCGAGTCGCGGTAGTGAATCGCCATGTCCCGCAAGGGTCTGAGACAATGCGCGGCGGTCAGAAGAACGCGTGGGCTCAATACCAGGCCAGTGCAGAAGCCGGCCTTGTCGCCGCCGCGAATGAGCACCATCGCCACCCGGTCGGCGAAGCGGCCGTCTGGCTCGGCGCCTACCAGCGCCCACGCCGGAGCGAGCGGCCCCGTCAGCGCCGTGACGAACGCCAGCGATCGAAGGAAGCGGGAGAGGGGCGACGTCATCAGGTCCGCTTCATGCGCCTGAACGCCCGGCGCATCAATCGCCAGCCCGTGGTGGCCGCCTTTCCGCCCGCTTTCGCGCCCGTCGTCCGCCTCGTCGTCAAGTGCGCCATCTGACCATTCACATTGCATTCAGCCGCAAGCGCCAACATGGGCCTAAGTATTTGCAACAGAGGCTTTGCCGTCATGGCCGCGCTCGCCATGCTTTGCCGCGCCGGGGCGTGGTGCGCCCTCATGTGCTCCGCGGCTCAGGCTGCTGGGGTGGGATGCGGATTTGTAGGATGCCCGCCGGCTCGGGCCGCCGAGATTGAGTTGCGCACCGTAACCAAGCCCGTCTGCCTCAACGCCGCCGAGACGCGCGAGATGGTCAAGTCGCGTCACCTGCTCGAACCTTTCGCCGCGCTCAAATTCGCCGCCGCACAGCGCAAGGCCGAGGCGCTGTCGGCCAAGCTCTGCCGCACCGGGGACGATTTCATTTATGAAATCACGGTCTTGCACCGGGACGGGCGCCTCGTTCACGTCGAGATAGAGGCTGGGACGGGGAAAATCGCTTCGCGCCCGGCGCGGGAGTCGCATGAGCCTCACGAATCCCACGAGCCAGCCAAGAATTGATTTTCGCCGGGAATCCGGGGTAGCAGTCGGCCCATGCGGCTATTGGTTGTCGAGGACGATCGGGATCTCAACCGCCAGGTGTCAACCGCCCTTGAGGCGGCAGGCTATGCGGTCGACCGCGCGTTTGACGGCGAGGAAGGCTGGTTTCGCGGCGACACCGAGCCTTACGACGCAGTCGTGCTCGACATCGGCCTGCCCAAACGCGACGGGATCTCGATCCTGGAAGCCTGGCGCAAAGCCGGACGCACGATGCCAGTCTTGATCCTGACCGCTCGCGACCGATGGAGCGACAAGGTCCAGGGCATCGACGCCGGCGCCGACGATTATGTCGCGAAACCCTTCCATATGGAGGAAATCCTGGCGCGCCTGAGGGCGCTTCTCCGGCGCGCCGCTGGCCACGCCTCGAGCGATCTGACGGTAGGCCCCGTCACGCTCGACGCCCGCGCAGGGCGCGTCACGGTCAACAACGTGGCGATCAAGCTCACTAGCCACGAATATCGCCTCCTTTCCTATCTCATGCACCATACGGGGCGGATCATCTCGCGCAGCGAGATCGTCGAACATCTCTACGAGCAGGATTTCGATCGCGACTCTAACACGATCGAAGTGTTTATCGGCCGATTGCGCAAGAAGCTGGGCGTCGACATCATCAAGACGGCCCGCGGCCTCGGCTATGCGGTGGGCGTCGAGGAAGAGAGCCCCGCGGCGAAATAAGGCGAGGCGCTGGCCGCGCTAACTCTTCCGCGCGGCAACGAAGCGCGCCGTTGCCCGCAACATGTCGCCCTTGGCGCCCACTCCCGCGGCGTCAACGGCGGACATCGCCTCGTTGACCAGACGATCGAGTTCGCGGCGCGCGCCTTCGAGACCAAGCGCTCCAACCAGGGTGCCTTTGTTCTGCTCGGCGTCCTTGCCGGCGCGTTTGCCAAGCGTGGCCGCGTCGCTTTCCACGTCCAGAATGTCGTCCGCAATCTGAAACGCGGCGCCAATCGCGCGCCCGTAAACTTCAAGCGCCACGCGCGCCGCCGCGCCCGCGCCCGCCAGGATCGCTCCCGCCTCGACGCTGAACTTGAGGAGCGCTCCGGTCTTCATGGCTTGCAGACGCGCAATCTCATCAACCGAAAGCGGCGACGGCGACTGCTCGGCGTCAATATCGAGCATCTGCCCGCCCACCATTCCCGCAAGGCCAGCGGCTCGTGCAAGGCCGAGACACAGCGCCACGCGCATTTCCGCGTTTGCGTCGGTCGCTGGATCGGCCAGGATCTCGAATGCCAGCGCCTGCAGGCCGTCGCCCGCGAGAATCGCCGTCGCCTCGTCGAAGGCGCGGTGCGTGGTCGGCCGCCCGCGCCGCAAGTCGTCGTCATCCATCGACGGCAGATCATCGTGGATCAGCGAATAGGCATGGATGCATTCAATCGCCGCGCCGGCGCGCCTCGGACCGTTGTCCGCTCGCCCCAACGCCCGCGCCGTCTCCACGGTGAGGAACGGTCTCAGCCGTTTGCCGCCGCCAAGCGTCGCGTAGCGCATCGCTTCGATAAGGCGCTTGGGGCGTGCTGGCTCGCCGGACTTCGGCTCGAGCTGGAGCAGGATTTCGAGCTCACGCTCAATTCCAGCCTGGCACTCGGCCAACCTCGCCGCAAACGCACTATCGTCCATTGGCGCCGCTTACGTCCTTACGCGCCGTAATCGGCTGGGTTGAAGGTGCGCTTGGTCGAGCAGAATTCGCAGGTGACGCCGATCATGCCGTCATCCCCCACCATCTCTTTGACCTCTTCCGGCGGAAAGGAGCGCAGCATCGCGTCGACCCCTTCGGCGGAACAACGGCAGACCGCAGCCAGCGGCGTCGGCGCATAGACGCGCACGCCGCGCTCATTGAACAAGCGAAACAGGAGCCGTTCGCCTGACAGCATGGGGTCGATCAGTTCATGCGCTTCAGTCGTCGCGGCGCGGCTTTTTGCCTCGGTCCACGCGTCGTCTTCAGTGATCGTATGGGGCTCGACGCCTTCAGGCGCGTCGCCCGGAGGGAAGTCCGCCTGCAGTCGCCGGCCCCCTGCGTCCGGCAGATATTGAACGACGAGACCGCCCGCTCTCCACGCGGCGCCGCCGGCGGTGACGATTTCACCAACCGCGAGTTTGACCAGCGTCGGGATCTGCTCCGATCGCTCGAAGTAATGATGGGCCGCCGCTTCCAATCCCTGACCGTCGAGCGCGATCACGCCCTGATAGCGATTCATGTCGCCGCCAGGATCGATGGTGAAGGCCATATGGCCAGCGCCGAGCAGGTCGCCGCCCACCTCGCGCTCGAGCCTTCCTCTGTCGAACCGCGCCAGCGCCCGCAAATGCGACGGAGCGTCAAAATCGACCAAGAGCATGGTGACGGGTCCGCCGCTTTTGGTCTGCAACTGAAAGCGGCCACTGGTCTTCAAGGTCGAACCGAGCAGCGCGGCCAGCGTCACAGCTTCCGCCACCAGCTTCGATACGGCCTCCGGATAGTCGTGGCGCTTGAGAAGTAAGTCGATCGCGGGGCCTAAGCGCACGAGCCTGCCGCGCGTCGACAAGGCTTCGACCGCGAACGGCAGCACCATGTCGTCGACGACCTCGGCGGAGGCGGCGCGCTCATGCACGGTCATGGCGCCGCTCCGAGACACCAGGCGAGCACGCCTTTCTGTGCATGCAGGCGGTTTTCCGCCTCGTCGAAGACGACCGATTGCGGTCCGTCGATCACTTCGTCCGTCACCTCTTCGCCGCGATGGGCAGGCAGGCAATGCATGAAGACGGCGTCCGCGGCGGCATGGCTCATGAGTTCGCGATTCACCTGGTAGGGCGCAAGCAGGTTGTGGCGCCGGCCCTCGTCCTCGTCGCCCATCGACACCCAACAGTCGGAGATGACGGCCGCCGCGCCTTGCGCGGCGACGGCTGGATCGCCGTTGATCGAGATATCCGCTCCCGCCTTTCGCGCGGCCTCGAGCCGTTGCTTGCCCGGCTGCAGTTCAGGCGGACAGGCGATTTCGAGCCGGAAGTCGAACCGCGCCGAAGCGTCAATCCAAGACGACAGCACGTTGTTGTAGTCGCCAGACCACGCGATCTTGCGGCCACGAATGGAGCCGCGCTTCTCCTCAAACGTCATCACGTCGGCCAGCACCTGGCAAGGATGCGACTGTTTGGTGAGTGCGTTGATCACCGGGACCGTCGCGTGATCCGCCATTTCCTGCATGTCGTTGTGACCAAGGATGCGAATGACGATCGCATCGACATACCGCGACAGGACCCGCGCGGTGTCGGCGATCGTCTCACCGCGGCCGAGTTGCATCTCCGCGCCGGTCAACATGATCAACTCGCCGCCGAGCTCCCGCATGCCGACGTCGAACGAGACGCGGGTGCGGGTCGAGGGCCGGTCGAAGATCATCGCCAGCGTCTTGCCTGCGAGCGGACGCGAGGACGCCTCAGCGCCCTTAACCCGCACTGCTTTTATCGCCGCGGCTTTGTCCAGGATGCCGCGGAGTTGCGCGGTGGAAAGCTCGAGCAGATCGAGGAAATGCCTCGGCTGGGTATGAACCGGCGCGTTCATCGCTCTTTCAGTTGATCGCCACGGTCAGGCGCTCCTTGACGGCCTCACAAGCGGCGTCGAGGCGCCGCACGCCTTCTACGAGCTCCTCGTCGGTGACCACGAGGGGCGGCAAGATGCGCACGACATTGTCGCCCGCGGGAATGAGCAGGAGTTTCCGCTCCATCGCCGCGTCGGCGAAAGTGGCCGGAGGCACCTTCAGCTTGAGGCCAATCATCAGGCCTTCGCCACGAACCTCTTCGATAACTCCCTCGTGCCGATCCTTGAGCTCCGCCAGCCTCTGGCGCATGTCCAAGCCAAGCCTCGCGACCCGCTCGAGAAAGCCCGGGGCCAAAATGACGTCAAGGGTGGCGTTGCCGACCGCCATAGCCAGCGGGTTGCCGCCAAACGTCGTGCCGTGGACGCCCGTCGTGAGGCCGCGGGCGGCGTCCGCTGTCGCCAGGCACGCCGACATCGGAAAGCCTCCGCCGATACCCTTGGCGGTGGTCAGGATGTCCGGATGGATGCCACAATGTTCATAGGCATAGAAGCGCCCTGTGCGGCCGACGCCAGTCTGCACTTCGTCGAAAATCAACAAAAGATCGCGCCGGTCGCAAATCTCGCGCAATCCGCGCAAGAGGGAGGGAGGAACGACTCGCACCCCGCCCTCACCCTGAATCGGTTCGATCATAATCATGCCCGTTTCCGGCCCGATCGCCGCCTCGACCGCCTTGAGGTCGGTCAGCGGAATCTGGTCAAAGCCGTCAACCTTGGGACCGAAGCCGTCGAGATATTTGGCCTGGCCGCCGGCGGCGATCATGGCGAGCGTCCGGCCATGGAACGCGCCTTCGAAGGTGAGCGTACGGTAGCGCTCGGGATGCCCGTCAACCGACTGGCGCCGACGCGCCATCTTGACCGCCGCCTCGTTGGCCTCGGCGCCCGAGTTGGCGAAGAAAACCATGTCCGCGAAGGTCGCATCCGTCAGGCGCTTGGCGAAGCGCTCCCCTTCGGGATTTTGATAGAGGTTCGAAACGTGCCACAGCTTCGAGCCCTGGTTCGTCAACGCTTCGACGAGATGAGGGTGGGCGTGGCCGACCGAGGTGACAGCGATGCCCGCGCCGAAATCGAGATAGCGCTCGCCATCGGTCGAAACGAGCCAGCAGCCCTCGCCTCGCTCGAAAGCGACCTTAGCCCGAGCGTAAGTCGGAACCATGGCGGAAGTCGCGTCGGCGAGGCTCACCCATCAACTCCTTGTGCTGCTCGAGAAAATTGGTCTCTCGAGACCGGCCTTGCGGGGGCTGAAATAAAAACGCCGCCCGCTAGGGCGGCCGACAAGTGCAGGCTGGAAGTATAGCGGAAGGCCCGCGATACGGTCAAATCGAGCGCCACGCCGGACCCGAGATCGTAGAAGTCTCGAAGCGGAGCGCTTAGGCTCTTCCGCCCAGGAAGGCCGACGCGCGGCGGCTCGTCGCCGCAAGACCGAGGCCCGCGAGGCCGACGAGCATCATCGCCCAAGTCGACAGCTCGGGAACGGGGGCGGACGTAATGGGCGGCGGATCGGTTAAGGGCGGAGGGACGACCACGGCAGGGGGGACGATCGGGGGGCCGGCGACGCGCGTCAGGACGCCATCCGCGCCAACCAACATTCCGTTGAGGCCCCCGAAGATCACCTCGCCCCCGCCAATCGAGCCTTGGTTAAAATCGTCCCACGTTCCAGCTGCATTGAACGACAACGAGAGAGCGTCGTGGCTGCTGTTGTGCGCCAGGATCGACCCAG
Source organism: uncultured Alphaproteobacteria bacterium (assembly GCA_963836695.1). GTDB lineage: Bacteria > Pseudomonadota > Alphaproteobacteria > Rhizobiales > Beijerinckiaceae > Roseiarcus. The sequence goes on along the minus strand of CAWIKX010000026.1, from coordinate 34,033 downwards.
CGGAGGAGACAATCGCAACTTGCGTGAAAACCGACCGCCCCTGGACAGTGATGCTCAAGGGCCCATACTGGTAGCCGCTGAAATCGTTGCTGAACTCCAACTCAAATGTCCCGCTGAACGAGACCAGGGGACCGACGAAGGTGTTGAGCTTGCCGGACAAGTTGAACGTCTCGACGACGCCGGCTTTCGCGCCCGGGGCCGCGATCAGGGCCAGCGCCGCAACCGCGCTCATGGACGCGAGTCGGCTCCCCCATGAAAGGAGCGACTTTCGTTCGCCCGCTTCTGTATCAAATTGCTTCACGGAAGCCCCAATTCCAGCCCCTCGGGGACCGCGTCCGGCCACTTCGCCGCTATAGCATTAATTATGCGATGACCAAGAACTATTTTGTGATCTGGGTCACACATCGATCTCGCGCCAGCCCTTCGCTGGAAGGACAGCCTTCCAAGGCCGTGCGCCCTCATCGGCCCGAATCGCCGGCTTGGAAGGCGGCGGCGATTACGCGGCGCGCAAGGTTCGCAATTTGCAACCTGAACGGGAGAACAGGGGCGCTTCGCCGAAGATCCCGAGGCGGCTTGCCGCGAATGCTGATGGCGCGAGGGATGACAACGCCTCAACTAACCCGTCACCCCGTCCACACCGAGAACAACCTGGGTCCGCGAGTCGCCCGTACGAAATAGCTTCGCCGGGGCCCCGTCGTGGCCGCTGGGAGAGCGTCTTTGCCGCTATTTCGCGCCGACGCCTCGAACGTAGAGAGCTAAATCCCTATGTAGTACAGGTCACAAATGAGTCACGCGCCTGCAACTCAAGGCGAGCGAACCGAATCTCGGACCCGTTAGCCGCCGAGATCGGCGAAGCTCACGCCGCAGAAGCCAGACGCGTCATGTTGATCATCGGTCCATCACGGCTCGACGTAGCCGGCGCATTTGACGCCGGTATAAACGAGCGGGCAAATCTTCTTTGGGGAGCCGCAAAGAGGCGAGCGGATGATTCCGAGCGAATCGTAAGCCGAGTCTTCGACGAGAGCCATGCGTCGAATGGAACACCAGCGCGTTATTCCAACTCAAGACCAGAGCCTGATCGCTGAGAGTTGGGGAAAAGCGTCCCAGCGGGGCATCGAGCTGGGGAAAAGCGGGCCCAATGTCCACCGGGGACTCTTGCGCACGATTCAACGAGTAGTGTAGTTTTCTCCCCGTGGCCCACGAGATGTCGTGGGGGGTGTTCCAAATCGAGTGCTGGTCAGCGTTAGGCCCGGCGGGCTCCCTGCCGGGCGACGAGGAATGATTCTGCGTATTGCTCCGCCTTTGGCGAGGATTGACGAACGAGGCGACAAATGGCTTGGACGGACGAGATAGTCGAGCAGCTCAAGCAGCATTGGATAGACGGCAAGAGCGCGAGCCAGATCGCGAGTTTGCTCGGCAACGGGGTGACCCGCAACGCCGTGATCGGAAAGGTGCATCGGCTGGGGCTCGCGGGCCGAGCAAAAACGCCGAGCGCGAGCGTTCCGCGGCCTCGGCGGGTCGCGCCCCCGCCAGCGCATCGCATCGCTGGACCGCGGCTCAGTTCCTCTGTCCCTCGAATGCTGCGCGGGGCGACCGCGCTCGCGCTCGCCCCGGAGATGCTCCCAGAGCTTGAACAGCCCGACTTCGAGAGCGTCGTGGTGCCGATGTCGCTCAGGGTCACAATCGTCGAACTGAAAGAATCGATGTGCCGCTGGCCGCTAGGCGACCCGGCGACTTCCGAGTTCCGCTATTGCGGATCGCCCGCGTCGGCGAGCCCCTATTGCGCCTATCATGGCGGCCTCGCCTACCAACCAGCCCAGGAACGGCGCCGCGACCGCGATCGAGGCCGCCGGGTCCTGCTGCGCTAAGCCGCGCACGGCGATAAGCGGAGGCTAAGGCGATCGGCGATCTCGAAGGATTTTGTCGCCCTCCGCCTCAACCGCTCCCGATTTCGCCGCAGCGTCCGAGTTGGATTGCGCGGATCATAAACAATGGCTTTCATAAGAGCCGCTTACATTGGTGAGAGCCCCCAGGGCGTCCGCCCGCCACAGCACACGAGCGACCCTGTCGCAGATCAACCCATTGAAGATGAACATGCTCGCGTTGGCGCCATCTTGAGGCCAATCCGGGACAAAATTCGCCCCGACGAGGTAACCGATGAGCTTCTCCTGGCTCGTACCGATCGGGAAGCGGTCGCGAACTCGGGCGTCGAATTCGTGAGAAAACTGGGATTCGTCGTTGGGCAAGGTCGGGACGATTTCCGGCATGATCCGAGCGCCGAGCGTCATCCGCCCTGCGCCGAAGGACAGGCCCATAAGGATGAACGTCGCCGCCGTCCAAGCCAGACTGCGCATCCGTTCCATTCCCGTCGAGCCGAAGCGGAGCGAATGACACGACGGTGGCGAGGGCACAAGCACACAGCCTTGGGACGGCCTTCCCTGTAGCCGCCGGCGTATGGGACCGAAACCTGGTGCTGAGGAGGCGACGGAGCGCACGCCTCGAAGACCGATATCGAACGATACTGTTTAAAAAACGCGGAAAAGTGAGCCATCGCGAAAATCTCGCATCCGCGTACGTGGCGTTGTCTACACTCGTCGCGTCACAGCAAGGCCTGCAAAGGGGGTCGGGCGTGACAAGACCCGTTGCTTCGCCAAGCCCAACCTGACGCGTTTTTCTCCCCGCCCGCGCCCCGTTGCTTGCGAAGCACGGCGCCCCGCGCTCAAATGAAACCGTTCAAACGCTTTATTGCCACCGGCAAATAACGCCGTTGTTGCCGCCACCGCCTTGCGGGTTGAAATTACAGGCCCATGGAGAGGCGGCGGTCGCACCCGGGTAGGCGACGGCAAAACTGGCGGCCGGCTGCTTAAACCCGGGGCAGAGCGAATTCACAGGAACGTCGCACGGCTTGTTGCACATTGTGCTCGCTAGACCTGAATACTGTAAATCATAGCCGTAATAATCCGGCAGGGCGCTGCAAACCGGGACACCGCTTTCAGTGGATATCCCAGAGGCCTGACCTACAGAAGGCGTGATCGGGACGTTTGTGCCTCCCGGCGCGAAAACGATTCGGTAAAGAGGCGCGTCCCCCCCGTAGACCTGAGGATCGTTTGGCCATGTGTACGCCTTGCGCATGACCTCGTGCACAGTATCGTCGCCGATGCACTGACTGCTGTCGTTGTTGACGTCGGTGCATTGAGCATAGGGAGGCTGCCAAGCCTTGCTGCCAAGATAGCCATATTGAAAGGTGCAGACACTCGGGTCACAGCTATTGTTTTTAATGAAGCCCCGGCCGCTGCATACCGGCTTTCCGTTTCCGTTGTCCCAACAGGCGATCCCGTAATTGATCCCATTGTAATCGCAATCCGCGTCGGTGTTGCACGCCTTGCCGTATACGTCCGAGTCCGCCGGAAGATACAGGCAGAATGCCTTGTGCAGGAAGCACCTCGAATCGGCGCTCGTATCGCTGCAGTCGGAAGCCGGGGTTGTCGGAAATTCATATCGCCCGCAATTCGAGAAACAGCCCACCGTCCCGTCCCCAATGGGGTCCTGCGGCACTCCGTGACTGTCCGAGATGACAAAAGCGAACAACGCTTGACCCGGAGCTATGGGGGGCGTCGTAACACCGGTAAGGTCGGAGCGTTTGAGTTGGAACCCTCCGCTGCACTGGCCCAACCCATCGCCGGATGTGCGCAGGTCGGCTCCATGCACCGTGAGGGGGTAGTTCTGAAGCAACCATTGCGGGTCTTGTGCATTTATCGGGTCCGCAGGCGAACCTCCGACCGGCTGAATGTCTAGGTTCAGATTCACCCCGTTCACCGCGCTGATATCCGGGTGATCCAAATAGTATGTGTTCCCGCCGACCGTTGTTGACTGATAAAAAGTCCACTCAGCCAGCGTCGCGCCCGCCGGCGGCCCGAGCAGCGCCGCGCTGCAATCGTAGAAGCCAGAGCACCCGCCGGTCTCGCATTGGGCCAGCCCGTTGCTGACATCGTAGCGGCAGCCTGTGCGCACCCAGAAATTCGGGCCCGTGGAGCCTTTTGGAGAGGTGTCCTCCCACTCCTTCGGGACGTCGATTGTCAGGACGTTCGAATTTTCGGGCGCGCCGGACGGGACTGGAAAGGGCTCCATCACCCAGGTCTTCTCACGCGGAAAAACCGGCGTCGGCGGCGAACCAACAACGTGGGCGGCATTCGCCGTGCCCAACACCCTTTCCTTGGAGCAGTTCACCAATTGCACCACTCTGTGCAAGAGCGGCGTCGGAATGGGAAGCTTGTCCAAGCAGGAATCTGCCGCGTCGCTGCGGGCAGTCCCAAATACCAACAATATTAGGCTGATCGCAAAGGGTAAAAGTAAAACAGTGAGCAGCTTGTCAGCGCGACGCTTGGAAGAGCGAGTTGGTTGTTCTGTGTGTGACAAACTCATGTCACTCCCTGGTTGAGACGACTGCGACAATTCTGTCACCAGCCGTTTCAAGGAGACTAGCCCGATATGCTTTGCTATAACGGTCTTCGAACAGCTGTAGCCTTCTGGGTGAACCAAGCATTTAGATTTCGCCAAATGGGTCGGCATAATCAAAGCAAGAGCAATCGACATACAGCGCAAAGGACGTTACAAGCCTCGTATCCGTCCTGACCGTCATTTCCTCGCTCTTACAAAGGTCCATTTAGTCGGCGCAAGCACTTCATCAGTGTTTGCCTGGATCACGGTCCAGACGCTTCCTCATTAGGCTTTTTGCATAGACGCCTCCACGCAATAGATGAAACCCGATGCCGTTTTCCAGACAATTTTCGCAATCCGAATATCCGCACGGCCGAGGTTATGATCAACGCGGTGAACTCTTCTGCATTGCTTTCATGTGGCAAAGCGGCGCAGGAGGAATCGTCTCACGACAAAAGAGGGTCAGGCGCTCTCTCCTTGCTTGACCGATTTCCCACGCCGAAAGCGTTCGCGGGCTCACGACGATTTGAAAGACGACCTGGGTGAAGGATGAGGTGCGCGCCGCTCTGCCGATTTTGGCGTTCGCCGATGCTTCCGCATTCGACGCCTGGCTCGGGTCTCAAGGCTCGATTGCGCCTGGGCTTTGGTTAAAGCTAGCCAAGAAGGACGCAACCCAGCCGACACTCACCAAGCCGGAGGCGATCGACGCAGCTCTTTGCCATGGCTGGATCGATGGCCAACTGGACGCGTACGATAACCACTATTGGCTTACTCGCTTCACTCCTCGCAAATCGCGAAGCAAGTGGTCGCAAGCGAACCGCACGCGCGCCATTGAGCTCCTTGCTGAAGGCAGGATGCGTCCCGCCGGCCTTGCTCAGATCGAGATGGCCAAATCGGACGGCCGCTGGGACGCAGCCTATGCTCCTGCCAGGACCGCTGAGGCGCCGCCCGACCTTGTCGCTGCGCTCGACGCCAATCCAAAAGCGGCCGCCTTCTTCGCCATCCTTACGGGAGCAAACCGCTTCGCCATCCTCTACCGCATCGGTGCACTGAAGACTCCGCGGGCGCGCGCTCGCAAGATCGCCCAGTTCGTCGCCATGTTGGAACGCGGCGAAAAACTCCACGGCTAAACCTTAGTCTAGTGCGCGAACGCAGCGCTCAGGGCTTCGTCGTGGGGTGGAGCGGCACGGTGGCGACGAATGAGGATCCCTGACCCACGCGACTGGTGATTGTCAGCCTGCCCCGGTGGCGAGTGAGGATATGCTTGACGATGGCGAGGCCAAGACCGGTGCCGTTCTTGGCTCGGCTCTGGGTCGGATCCACCCGGTAGAATCGCTCGGTCAGCCGCGGCAAATGCTCGGGCGCGATGCCATGGCCATAGTCGCGCACGGTCAAGGCGGCTTCCTTTTCCGTCGCGGTGACCGCCACGTCCACCGCTCCCTCGGCCTCTGTGTCGACCCGGACGCCATACTTGATCGCATTCTCGATCAGATTCTCGGCCACGCGCAAAAGCTCATCGCGGTCGCCCGCCACAAGAACCGGCTGCTCGGCGGCAAGATGAATCTCGAGCCCGAGATCCCTGGCCATCGGGGTCAGCGCGTCGACGACGCTTCGGGCCGTCTGCGCAAGGTCGACCACGTTTTCGGGCCTCAGGTGCTGCTTCTGCTCGATGCGCGAGAGCGACAGCAGGTCTTCGATCAGTCGGGCCATGCGTCGGCCCTGCTCGCGCATGATGACGAGGAACCGGTCGCGCGCCTTGGCGTCATCATGCGCCGACCCTTGCAAGGTCTCGATGAAGCCGACCAGAGAAGCGAGCGGCGTGCGCAGCTCATGGCTGGCGTTGGCGATGAAGTCGACGCGCAGGCGCTCGACCTGCCGAGCTTCAGTCTGATCGCGCAGGGTCAAAAGCGTCGCGACGACCGTCCCATAGGCTGTCGCGAGCGGCGCAACAGTGACGTCAAAGAGCCTTTCGACCGGCACGCGCTCGCTCCACTGCACAGTCTCGGCTTCGCCGCTCGCCATCACCCGGCGGCGCGCGTCGATGACATCGGGAGCGCGGAGGCCGAGCACGAGCGGATCGCCGAGCCTGAGTCCGGGCAAGAGGTCGAGCGCCGGCTGGTTGGCCGCGGCGGCGCGTTCGTCAGAAGTCACAATGACCGCGGGCTCTGGCATTGCGCCGATCAGCTGCAACGCGAATGGCGATTCGACGAGGTCAGCGAGTTTTTGCGCGTCGAGCCGGCTCATCGCTTGAGCTCGTTAGTCGTCCGACCGGGCCGACATCGCTTCGCGCAGCGAACGCCAGCGGCGCACCGCTTCGAGGCCGCCCAGCATCGCCATCGCGGCGATAAAGGGAACGACGTAATAGACGCCACGGAACAGCAGGAGCGAAGCGAGCACGTCCTCATCGCCACCGACCCCTTGGAGGATCGTCGCCTCGAAGACGCCGAGGCCACCTGGCGCGTGGCTTGCAATGCCAAGCATGGACGCGAACGAGTAGAGCGTTGCAAAGGTTGGGAAGCCGAAGCGATTGTCCCGCGGCAACAGGACATAAAGCGCGGCCGCCGCCGAGCAGATGTCAATGACGCCGAGCGCCATTTGCCCCAGCGTGAGCCGGGGACCGGGGAGGCTGACGCCGAGAAAGCTTCCCTCCCGCCAGCGCATGAGACAGACCCAGGCGAGATAGGCGATCAGCACGCCGATGGCTCCCACTCCAATCAACCGATTGGCGAGCGGATGGAAATGATCGATGTCAGCGATCGGATCGGACGCCGAGAGGAACCCGACGCCGACCACCAGCGCCATGCCGAGCCAGAACGTGATTCCCGCGACGGCCGTGAGCCCTGCAATCTTTCCGGCGGAAAGCCCCGCCGGTCCATAAACCCAATAGCGGACCGCGGCCCCCGTCACCAAGGGAAAGCCGAGTGTGAACGAAAACGCATAACTGGTGAAGGACGCGAGCGCCGTCAGCCGATAGGGAACCTTGATGCCCAGGTGGCGAAGCGCCAGTCCGTCATAGCCTGTGAGCGCAAGGTAGCTCAACGTGGTGAAAGCGAACGAGAGAAGGATCTGATCGCCGCCTGTTCCGGCGATCGCAGCCTTGAACTTGCTCGGATCAATGTGAGCGAGCGTGCGCGCAAAAATCGTCAGCGCGCCGGCGATGATGATGAGACTCGTTGCGACGCCCAGCCGTCGAAGGGCACAGCGGTGGCGCCCAATGGCGTCGATCAAACGATCGACGAATGTCGGCGGTTTCGTGGGCGGCGCTTCGACCGGCGCCCAGTTCGAAGCCGGACGTCGTCGTTTCTGGGGCTGCGCCATGCCGAATTCCCGTTACGCCGACGCCTATAGGGCTATGCCGCTTGAGGCGCAAGCGGCATGGCCGCGCCTGTCGTCAACCAACCGCAACTCGTTGCTTGGTTTTCCATGACCGATAGGCAGCGTCGGCGAGCAGAAGCGCCTTCAGGCCATCTTCGCCGTCCGGATGAGGCTTGTTCCCGGATTTCACAGCATTGATGAAAGTATCGAGCTCGTTGCGATAGGCCGCCTCATAGCGCTCGAGGAAAAAGTTGAGCGCCTTATCGCTCGTGAATCCGTCCGCGCCAGCAAACTCAACCGTGGTCTCGCGCACATTCGCAGCATGCACCATGCCCTTCACGCCATGCGCCTCGACTCGCTGATCATAGCCATACGCTGCGCGCCGCGAATTGGAGATTTGCGCGACCTTGCCGGACGCGGTCTCCATGATGACCACCGCGGTGTCGATGTCGCCAACCCCGCCGATCGCTTTGTCGACGAGCGAAGATCCCATTGCGCTCACCGCCACCGGCTCCTCGGCGAGAATGAATCGCGCCAAATCGAAGTCATGGATCATCATGTCGCGGAACAGGCCGCCAGAGCGCTCGATATAGGAGATCGGGGGCGGCCCGGGGTCGCGCGAGGTGATAGAAACGATCTCGAGAGCGCCGATCGCGCCCTCCGCGACGCGCTTGCGCAGCGCGGAGAAATTGGGATCGAAGCGGCGATTGAAGCCGACCATGAGGGTCGCGCCCGCTTGCTTGACCACTTCAAGGCAGGCGCGGACGCGCTCGACGTCGAGGTGGATAGGCTTCTCGCAAAAAATCGCCTTCTTGGCGCGCGCCGCGCGCTCAATGAGGTCGGCGTGTGTGTCGGTGGGGGAGCAGATGGCGACCGCGTCAATGTCCTTGGAGGCAAGGATCGCGTCGATTTCGGCGACCTTGGCGCCCGTCGCCTGCGCCAGGGCGGCGCCTGCGGCGGGGTCCGCGTCGGCGACGAAAGCGACCTTGCTGTCGGAGCGCGCCGCGACGTTGCCGCCATGGATCTTGCCGATTCGACCCGCGCCGATGATCCCGAACCGCATGCGTCCCTCCTCTGCCGCGTCGGCGCTGAATCATCCCAACACGCGCCTGGTCAAAAAAGAATATACATTCCATATTGACTTGGGAATAGAATTTTTGTTTCATTCTTCGTCTAAGCGAAGCGGTACAGCCGCCCTTCGCTGGCGAAATGTTCACCCCAGGGAGAAGACGCCTATGGCCAACCCCACTCCGCCCGAGGCTGGCGTGTCCCAGCGCTCAGCCTATCGCGGCCCGGCCAATCTGAGCGGCAAGATCGCGATCGTCACGGGCGGCACGCAAGGACTGGGCGAGGCCATCGCACGATTGTTTGCCGAGCGCGGCGCGGCGGGGATCGTCATCTGCGGTCGCAACGCCGAGAGGGGTGAGCGGGTCGCAAGCGAGATTTCGGCGGCAGCCTGTCCGACCGTATTCGTCCGGGCGGATCTCACAAAGGTCGCCGACTGTCGCAATGTGGTCGCCAAGGCGGATAAGCGCTTCGGTCGTGTCGATGCCCTGGTCAACGCCGCCGCGCTGACCGACCGCGGCAATATTTTCGACACCACTGAGGAACGCTACAACGAGATCTTCGACGCCAATGTGCGCGGGCCGTTCTTTCTCATTCAGGAGAGCGTGCTCATCATGCGCCGCGAAAAAATTGCTGGCTCAATCGTCAACATTCAGTCGATGTCGGCCCATGGCGGCCAACCGTTCAACATCGCTTATTGCGCCTCCAAGGGCGCGCTCGCCACATTGACCCGCAACGTCGCCAATTCGCTGCTAAAATTCCGCATTCGCGTAAATGGACTCAACATCGGCTGGATGTCGACGCCAGGCGAGGACCATATCCAGAAGACCTACCACGGCGCCAAGGACGGCTGGCTCGACGAGGCTGTCAAAGCAAAGCCTTTCGGTCGTTTGATCGATCCCAAGGAAGTGGCGCGCGCTTGCGCTTATCTCTGCTCCGACGAATCGGGCTTGATGACTGGATCCAACATCGATTTTGACCAGACCATTCTTGGAGTGAGCGACGCGCCCCTCGAACCTTGAGCCAGTCCGCCATGGCGCTTGATCCCCTCCTGGACGTCATCACCATTGGCCGGTCGTCGGTCGACCTCTATGGCGCGCAAGTCGGCGGCCGTCTGGAGGATATGGCGTCGTTCTCCAAGGCGGTCGGAGGCTGTCCCACAAACATCGCGATCGGCACTGCGCGTCTTGGCCTGAAGAGCGGCCTCATCACTCGCGTCGGCGACGAGCACATGGGGCGGTTCATCCGCGAACAATGCGCGCGCGAAGGCGTCGACGTTACGGGCGTCCGGACCGACCCAGTCCGTCTCACCGCGCTGGTGCTGCTCGGCATCCGCGACGAAAAGACCTTCCCGCTCCTTTTCTATCGCGAGAATTGCGCCGACGGCGCGCTCGACGAAGGCGACATCGATCCTCACTACATCGAGAGCGCAAAAGCAGTGCTGGTGAGCGGCACACATTTCTCGCTCGCAAACACCGCCGCCGCTCAGCGGAAGGCGATGCGCATCGCACGTGCAGCCGGGCGCAAGGTTGTGTTCGACATCGACTACCGTCCAAACTTGTGGGGACTCGCCGGCCATGGCGCGGGCGAGGAGCGCTACATCAAATCGGGCGACGTCACGAAAAGCCTCAGCGACATCCTGCCCCAATGCGATCTCATCGTCGGCACCGAAGAGGAGATGATGATCGCGGGCGGAGCCGACGATCCGCTCGCCGCGCTGAAAGCGGTGCGCGCGGGAAGCCAAGCGACGCTGGTGCTCAAGCGCGGCCCGATGGGTTGCGTCGTATTTCCCGACGCCATTCCCAATTCGCTCGAGCAAGGCGTCAAGGGGCCGGGCTTTCCGGTCGAAGTCTATAACGTGCTGGGCGCCGGCGACGCTTTCATGTCAGGCTTTCTGCGCGGTTGGCTGCGCGACGAACCGCTCGAGACCTGTTGCGCCTACGCCAACGCCAATGGCGCTTTCGCCGTCTCGCGGCTCTTGTGCTCGGCCGAATACCCGACATGGGCCGAGCTCAGCCGCTTCCTCAAGCACGGCTCGCCTCATCGGGCGCTACGCCGCGACGAAGCGCTCAATCATATCCACTGGGCGACGACGCGCCGAAGCGAGCCGCGAACGATCATGGCGTTCGCGATCGACCATCGCGCCCAGCTTGAGAAGATCGCCGACGCCGCGGGCGCGCCTCGCGAGCGTATCAGCGACTTCAAGCTTCTTGCGGTCGAGGCCGCCGCGAAGGTTGCGGCGGGACGCCCGGGCTATGGCATGCTGCTCGACGGCAAATATGGGCGCGAGGCGCTGTTTCGGGCGGTCGATCACGGCTTCTGGATCGGCCGGCCGGTTGAGGAGCCTGGGTCGCGTCCGCTCGAATTCGAGTCCGGAGGTTCTCTCGGCGCCAAACTAGTGGAGTGGCCAGTCGCGCACACGATCAAGTGCCTGTGCTTCTATCACCCCGACGATCCACCCGAAATGACAGTGCGGCAGGAGCGCGAGCTCCTGCGGCTTCACGACGCGGCGCGCAGCCTCGAACGCGAATTGTTGATTGAGATCATTGCGAGCAAGCATGGGCCGGTCGACGACCGAACGACCGCGCGAGTGATCGAGCGGCTTTATGAGATTGGCGTTCAGCCCGACTGGTGGAAGCTCGAAGGCCAGGCCACCAAAGCGGCGTGGGACGCCATTGCCCAAGCGATTGAAAGTGGAGATCCTCTCTGTCGCGGCGTACTGCTGCTGGGGCTCGAGGCGCCGGAAAAAGATCTGGCTAAGGCCTTCGGGCTGGCCCACGATTGCGAAGTGGTCAAAGGCTTCGCGATCGGGCGCACCATTTTTGCCGAGCCGGCGGTCGATTGGTTCGCCGGCCGCATCGACGATCGCGAGGCGATCGAGCGGATGGCCGTTGCGTTTGCGCGATTGGGCGATCTCTGGCAAGCCGATGAACAGGTGATCCGTGAGGCGGAGATTGCAACGCCGCCCCGCGACAAACCTTGATTGAACCGAGTGAGCGCCATGGCAACGATCCGTTTGACGGCCGCCCAGGCAATGGTGCGGTTCCTGAGCGCCCAGCATGTCGAGCACGATGGCCGCAGGCAGCGCCTGTTCGAGGGCGTGTTCGCGATCTTCGGCCATGGCAATGTGGCGGGCATGGGCGAGGCGCTGTTCGGCATTCGGGATGCGCTCCCGACCTATCGGGCACATAACGAGCAGGCGATGGCGCTTGCCGCGATCGCATTCGCCAAGGCCTCGCGCCGCCGGCGGATGATGGCCTGCACCAGCTCGATCGGCCCAGGCGCGACCAACATGGTCACCGCCGCGGCGGTCGCGCATGTCAATCGGCTGCCAGTCCTCCTGATTCCCGGCGACGTGTTCGCCAACCACAGGCCCGATCCGGTTCTGCAACAAGTCGAGGACTTTGGCGACGGCGCCGTGAGCGCCAACGACTGCTTCCGTCCCGTCTCGCGCTATTTCGATCGCATCACCCGGCCCGAGCAGATCGTGCCCGCATTGACGCGGGCTATAGCGGTTCTGACCGATCCGGCCGAGTGCGGGCCGGTGACGCTCGCCTTCTGCCAGGACGTGCAGACAGAGGCCTATGACTATCCAGCGAGCTTCTTCGACGAACGCGTGCATCGCCTCCGCCGCATCACGCCCGATGCGCACGAGATTGAAGAAGCCGCGGCGATCCTGAAGCAGGCGAAGAAGCCTTTCGTGATCTGTGGCGGCGGCGTCCTCTATTCCGAAGCTGAGCGGGAGCTCATCGATTTCTGCGCTAAGCGTGGAATTCCGGTTGGCGAGACGCAATCGGGCAAGTCGGCGACGCCAGTCGAGCATCCGTTGGCTATGGGCGCGGTCGGGGTCACCGGGACCGGCGCCGCCAACGCGCTTGCGACACAGGCGGACGTTGTTCTCGGAATCGGCACGCGGTTCACCGACTTCACCACCGGCTCCTGGGCCTTGTTCAAAAACCCCGGCCGGCGATTGATCGGCGTCAACGTCCAGTCGTTTGACGCGACCAAGCATCACGCGTTGTCCGTCGTCGGTGATGCGCGGACAGCGCTCGCCGCGCTTGACGCCAAGCTCGACGCTTGGAAGGCGCCGCGCGCTTGGGCCGACGAAGCCGCGAAGGCCAAGGCCGAATGGGAAACGACCGCCGCTCGCTACACGGCGCCAACCAACGCGCCGGCGCCCACCGATGCGGAGGTGCTCGGAGCGCTGATGCGATCGATGGAGAAATCGGACATCGTGGTTTGCGCCGCCGGCGGGCTGCCGGGCGAACTGCACAAACTATGGCGGGCCGGAGCGCCGCTGGGCTACCATGTCGAATACGGCTATTCCACGATGGGCTACGAGATTGCCGGCGGGATCGGCGTCAAGATGGCGCTGCCGGACCGCGAAGTGGTGGTGGTCCTCGGGGACGGCTCGTATCTCATGATGAATTCCGAGATCGCCACTTCCGTGATGCTGGGGACGAAACTCACCATCGTCGTCAACGACAACCGCGGTTTCGGTTGCATCAACCGGCTGCAGCGGGCGACGGGCGGCGCGCCATTCAACAATCTGCTGGACGATACGCGGCATGAGGCGATGCCGGAAGTCGACTTCGTCGCCCACGCGCGGGCGCTTGGCGCGGAAGCAGTCAAGGTGAAGTCGATTGCGGACCTCGAAACTGCGTTCAAGACTGCGCGCAAAGCGAAATCGACGCAGGTGATTGTCATCGACACCGATCCGATGGGATCGACGGACGCGGGCGGCTTCTGGTGGGACGTCGCTGTGCCCGCGGTCTCTGAGCGGAAGGAGGTCGACGCCGCGCGCCGCGGCTACGAGGAGGCCAAGAAGCTGCAGCGGGTTGGGGACTAAGCATGAGCATTCGCATCGGCGCCAATCCGATCGGCTGGAGCAACGACGACTTGCAGGATATCGGCGGCGACACGCCGCTTGAGACATGTCTCGCTCAGGCAAAAGAGGCGGGCGTCGTCGGCATGGAGAAGGGGCACAAGCTTCCTACCGACGGCGCTGCGCTCAAGGATAAGCTCGCCGAGTTTGGCCTGACCTTCGTTGGCGGCTGGTATTCAGCCGAATTGCTGAAGCGCTCGGCGCTTGACGAGTTCAAGGCGGCGAAATCCCACATCGCGATGACCAAGGGCGCCGGGACAGACATCGTCATTGTGGCCGAGACGTCGAACGCCATCCATGGCGACCGCTCCAAGCCGCTATCCGAGCGCCCGCGTCTGCACAGAGGCGACTGGGCCGGCTATGGCGCCAAGATGACGGAGTTCGCGCAGCGTCTGGCCGACGAAGGGCTCAAGCTCTGCTACCACCATCATATGGGCACCATCGTGCAGTCGGAGCGCGACATCGACGCGTTCATGGCCCACACCAAGCCGCCCGTGCATTTGCTGCTCGACACCGGACACGCGCGCTGGGGCGGCGCCGATCCTGCCGCGCTGGCGCGCGCGTATCGCTCGCGCATCGGCCATGTGCACTGCAAGGACGTGCGAGAAGCGAAGATGCGCGAAGCGAACGCCGGCGATTGGAGCTTCCTCGATTCGATTTTGGGCCAAGGCAAGGAGCTCGGCGTCTATACGGTGCCGGGCGACGGCGTGGTCGACTATCCGGCTGTGTTCAAAGAACTCAAGGGCTATTCCGGCTGGGTCGTCCTCGAAGCCGAACAGGACCCGAAGAAGGCCCCTGCCCTGCCCTATGCGAAAAAGGGCGTGGCCCATATTCGCGCCGCGTTGAAGGAAGCAGGGTTGGCGTAAGGGCGAAAATTCAAGCCGCGCGCGGCTTGATCGCCTCAAGATCGGCGCCGATCTCGCGGCGGCGAGCCATCAAATCGTGATCGGCCTGCAGCCCAAGGAAGAAGCCCGGCGTGAGGCCGAAGTAACGGGTCAAGCGCAGATCTGTATCCGCCGTGACCGCGCGCTTGCCAAGCACGATCTCATTGATCCGACGCGGCGGAACGCGCACGGCGACGGCGAGCGCGGTTTGGCTAAGGCTCATCGGGCGAAGGAACTCTTCCAACAAGATTTCGCCCGGCGTCGGATTGGGCAACCACTCGACATCAGTGATAGTCGACGATTTGGACATCGGCTGGACCTCCTTCCCGCCACACAAAGCAAACTCGCCACTGGTCATTGACGCGGATCGAATATTGTCCCGCCCGCTCGCCCTTCAATGCTTCAAGTCGATTGCCGGGCGGCACACGAAGATCGCTGAGCGCCCGAGCCTGGTTGAGCAGACGCAGTTTACGCAACGCCGTCGCCTGCATGTCGAACGGAAGCCGTCGACTTCTGCGACCCGACCAGATCAGAGCTGTTTCCTCATCAGCGAAGCCCTGAATCATGTACCAGTATAACGCATAACGTTATGGGGTGCAATTGGCTTTCGTCAGGACCGGTGCGCGGCCTGATGATTTCTGGGCCGCGACTCTTGCGATAGGATAGATACACCCCGGCGCTATAGCCGGTCGCAGGACGAGCCGGGCGAGGCTCTCTCCGACTAATGGGATTGTGGGGTTCGACATCGTGGCGCAATCGAAACTGCTCGTTCACCCGTCGCGCGGCGCTGACGGCGTCGGCCACCGCATCACCCCAGCCAGCGCTGGATGGGAGTATGTTGGCTTTGAAACGCGGACGCTGAAGCAAGGCGCGAAATCGAAGCTCGACACGGGCGGCGAAGAGGTCTGCGTCGTCATTCTCTCAGGCAAGGCGCGGATCACTGCGGGCAGTTTCGATTCCGGAGCGATCGGCGAGCGGGCAAACGTCTTCGACGGACTGCCCTGGTCGGTCTATCTGCCACCGCACAGCGCAGCGACGATCGAGGCCGCTTCGGATTGCGAGCTGGCGCTGTGTTCGGCGCCGGCAAGCGGCAAGTTCAAGCCGCGCGTGATCAAGCCGGAAGATGTCGGCACGCTCACCCGCGGAACCGGCACGAACGCTCGCCATGTCCGCAACGTTCTGCCGGAAGACGCCGAGGCCGAAAGCGTGCTCGTGGTCGAAGTCATCACGCCTGGCGGCAACTGGTCCAGCTATCCGCCGCACAAGCACGACCGCGATGCGCTGCCGGACGAATCGTATCTGGAGGAAACCTACTATCACCGCTTGAAACCCGCCCAGGGCTTCGCTCTCCAGCGTGTCTACACCGATGACCGTTCGCTCGACGAGACGCTGGCGATCGGCGACGGCGACGTCGTGCTCGTGCCGCGCGGCTATCACCCGGTCGGCGCGCCGCACGGCTACGATCTCTATTATCTGAACGTCATGGCGGGGCCGAAGCGCGTCTGGCGCTTTCACAACGATCCCGCCCACGAATGGCTGATGGCGCAGCCCAAGGCGTGAGGACCGCGCCGTGACGGTCAGGGATTGAATCGGTGACGACCGCCAACGAGAGGCCGTCGCTAACGTTCGCCACAGAGACGTCGCCAAGCGAAGAGACCATTCGCGCTGTCGAATCTGGGCTGAATGCGCATGCAACAGGGCTCGGCTTCAAGACCGACTGGTCGCCACGCTGGATCATTGGCCGCGACAAAGACGGCGCCGTTCAGGCCGGAATCCGTTTCGTGCTGGCGTTCGAATGGCTGTTCGTCAATTGGCTATGGGTCGCTGACGCCTATCGCAAGCAGGGGGCCGGCTCGCAACTCATGGCCGGCGCGGAAGCGGCCGCGCGAGCACAAGGTTGTCGCGGGGCCTATCTCGACACCTTCACCTTTCAGGCGCCGAAGTTTTACGAGCGGCTCGGTTATCGTGAGTTCGGCCGGCTCGATGATTTTCCTCCCGGCCATCGCGCCATTTGGTTCTCGAAGACGCTTCGCTGATTCGAGGAAAGGCGGGGCGGTTATGCGAGCGCGATTTGATGGGCCCACCGTCATTGCGAGCGAAGCGAAGCAATCCAGGGAACGTAGGGTGCCCGCGGTCTCCTGGATCGTACGTGTTGGCTGGCTGTTCTTTGGCGGCGTTGCGTTTGCGGTACGAATGGCGGGCAGGACGGCGAGATCGATTCTGGATGGAACACGAGTTCGCAAGCAATCTCGATCTGTCGTCCTGCCTTTTTTCGGTCTTGAGCGCGAACGGTAGGCCGGGCCCACCCCGAGTTACAATCCTGCGCCAGAGGACCTTCCCCTTCTTGCGAAAGGTGCGCCATGGTAGCTCGTCGCCGGCCCGCTTCAACTGATCTTTCCGCTCGCTGCAGCCCCCCTTTGCATCGGCGTCGATGTTTCGAAGGATTGGCTCGACATCGCCGATACGGCGGGCCGCGCCCTGCGGATCGCCAACACGGCCGACCGCCATCGCGGAAGTCTTCACCGGACCTTGGTCGCAAGGCTGCCGCGTCATGGTCTGCGAAGCGACTGGCGGCTACGAGCGCCCCCTGATGCAACGGCAGCCCGGCTCGGCGTGCCGCTCCGCCGCGTGCATCCCAATCGCGCCCGCGCTTTCGCAAAAGCCGCCGCCTTGCTCGCCAAGACCGATGCGATCGACGCCCGAATGGTCGCCCGCTTCGCCGCCTTCATCGCCGATGAGCCGGCCAAGCCGCCGCCAGCCCCGCAGACCCAGGCGCTCGCCGTCCTGGTCAGCCGGCTCGACCAATTGAGCGATCTACGTCAGTCCGAAAGTTGCCGCGCGCATCAGGCCCACGAGGCCTGCGTCAAGGCCTCGATCGGGGCGGTGATCGCGGTCCTCGACCGCCAGATCGACGCCGTCCAGCAGGCCATCGACGTCCTCATCGCCAGCGACCCCATTCTGACCGAAAAGGCCGGCCTCCTGCGCAGCTGCAAAGGCATCGGCCCGAAGAATACTCAGATGATCCTCGCCTCGCCTCCCCGAAATCGGCGCACTCGATCGCCGCAAGATCGCCGCTCTCGTCGGCGTCGCCCCGATCACCCGCAAAAGCGGCTCGTCGATAAATCACGCCAGCATCGCCGGCGGCCGCAAACCCCTGCGCGACACCCTGTTCATGGCGGCCCTCTCAGCCAGCTCTCAGAACCCCACCTTCATCGCCTTCCGCGACCGGCTCAAGGCCAACGGCAAACCCCACAAGCTCATCATCGTCGCCGTCATCCGAAAACTCATCGTCACCCTCAACGCCATGATCAAAGCCAAAACACCTTTCAAACCCGCCTTGACTTGAAACACGGTAGATTGCTTCGCTTCGCTCGCAATTGTGTGTTGGCGATCTGATAGGTTTGGGACGGGCGGGCCCCGATCGCAATGTGGTCTTTGACGACCGTCGTCATCGTGGGTCCCGCCCGCTGTTCCTCACCGCTTGAAGGGTAGGAAGGGTCTAACGCCCGCACACAATCGAAAGCGAGGTCGAACCCATGGACACGATACTCTGCATCGGCGTTGACGTCAGCAGCCGCACGTTCGAGACCTCTCTCGGGGCGGAGGCGGCGAAGACCGCGCAGTTCCCCAACGACAAAGCGGGCTTCGCCGCCTTTCCCGCATGGTGCGGCGACGCGCTCGCGGACGCTCTCTCGTCTGCGAGGCGACGGGCGGGGACGAGGCGGCCCTGGTCGGCTTCCTCGTCGCTCGGCCCGCGTGCGCGTTCACCCCCCCTTATCTCGTCAAAAGCTACATCCGCTCGCTCGGCCTCAAGGCCAAGACCGACCGCATCGACGCGCGTGCGCTCGCCCGTTACGGCGCCGCGCGCGGCGCGGACCTGGCCCCCTATCGGCCGCCGCCCGAAAGCCAACGTGAGCTCGCCGCCGTGCTGACCCGCCGCGAGGAGCTCGTCGCCAGCGCGTGGCCGAGACCAACCGCTCCCGCCAGCCCCTTTACGCCGACACGACGCTGGCCCGCTCGCTCGCCGCCGTCCTGGCAACGTTGAACAGCGAAATCGCCGGCCTCGAGGCGCGCGCCGCTGAGATCGTCGCCGCCGATCCCAGCCTCAAGGCCCGCTTCGACGCGCTCACCTCGATCCCCGGCTTGGACCTGACCGCCCTCGTCCTCCAGGCCCGCATGCCCGAACTCGGCCGCATCGATCGGCGCGCCGCCGCAAGCCTCGCCGGCTGCGCCCCTCATCCGCGCGACAGCGAGATCACGCGGGGCCGCAGAACCGTCTGGGGCGGACGCACAAGCCTCAAACGCGCCCTCTTCATGGCCGCCATCGCCGCACGAAACCACGACCCCGCAATGCGCGCCTTCTTCGAACGCCTCGTCCACAACGGCCAACCCAAAATGGTCGCCATCGTCGCCCTCATGCGCAAAATCGTCGTTATCGCAAACGCAAGAGTCCGAACCATCAATCCTCACGCAACAGGGTAGATGACGGTTACGTTGAAAGCGTCGTCAAAACCGCCATTCCTGCATACCAGCCGTAAGTTCGCTAATCTGCTGAAAGGCTGGCGACACGGCTCCGGTTCGAACAAAGGGAAAGCCATGCGGCTCGGCGCTAAGCTCACTCGCTCCCAATTCTTCGCCGCGATCCTTGCGGCCTTTAGCGCCCTGCTGCTCGCCGGCTGCGAAATCCCGCCCTCGGGAATCCCCACCGAGGCCAGCATCCGGGGCCTCAGGCCCTCGGGTTCTGTCGCGATGACGGAGGTCTTTGTCTCCGCGTCGGGGGTGGGCAGCGGCACGCTTGCGTTCAGGGGCAGGACCTATCCGTTCACTCTGGTCGGCTCGCTGATCGGCCTCGGGGCGATCTCCACGCTGCAAGCCTCAGGTGAGGTCTACAAGCTCCACGACGTCTCACAATTCTCGGGGTCGTGGATCCAGGGCACGGGGAGCCTCGCGATCACCACAAAGGCGAACGGGGAATTGTGGCTCGAGAACCGAAACGGCGTCGTCATGCGGCTCAGCGCTGCCCAAGCCGGGCTCACCTTCAGCCAAGGTCGCTACGAGCTCTACATTCGCTTGTCGCAATAGCGGCGCGAGCAGCGCGCTGCTAGCTTGACGCTTCTCCACGATCGAAACGAGGCGGCTCATGACCGACGCCTTTCTCAACCATACCCGTGCGACGCTCAATGAGATCGAGACGGCGGGCCTCACGAAACGCGAGCGGCTGCTGACCGGGCCGCAGGGCGGACGCATCCATGTCGCGGGCGAGCAAGGCGCGCGTGAAGCGGTCAACCTCTGCGCCAACAATTACCTCGGTCTCGCCGATCATCCGGACGTCATTGCCGCGGCGCGCCGCGCCATGGACCAATTCGGCTTCGGCATGGCTTCGGTGCGCTTCATTTGCGGCGCGCAGACGCTGCATCGTGAGCTCGAGCAGGCGATCGCCAAGCACTTGGGCAAGGACGACGCGATCGTGTTCGCCGCCTGTTTCGACGCCAATGGCGGAGTGTTCGAGCCTTTGCTGGGGAAGAGGACGCGATCATTTCCGACAGCCTCAACCACGCCTCGATCATCGACGGCGTGCGGCTCTCGAAGGCGAAACGCTACCGCTTCGCCAATTCGGACATGAATGAGCTCGAGGACCGCCTCAAGGAAGCCGATTCCGCCGGCGCGCGGTTCAAGCTCATCGCCAGCGACGGCGTTTTCTCCATGGATGGCTACGTCGCGAAGCTGAAAGAGATCTGCGAACTTGCGGATCGCTACGGCGCGCTTGTTTTGGTCGACGACTGCCATGCGACCGGGCATCTGGGTGAGAAGGGCCGCGGCACGCCGGCGCTAACTGGCGCGGGCGACCGCGTCGACATCGTCACCGGCACCTTCGGCAAGACGCTTGGCGGGGGCATGGGCGGCTTTGTCGCCGCCGACCAGCCGATCGTCGATCTGTTGCGCCAACGGGCGCGGCCCTATCTCTTTTCCAACTCGCTCGCGCCCCCGCTCGCGGCCGGAGCGCTCAAGGCGCTCGAGATCGCGATTGGCGCCGACGGGCGGCGGGCTTTGCTCAAGAACCATGCGCGGAGGTTTCGTGAAGGCGTCGAGAAAGCCGGCTTCACTGTCGCGCCCGGCGAGACGCCGATTATTCCGGTGATGCTGGGCGAAGCGCGCCTCGCGCAGGACCTGGCGCAAGCGCTCGACGAACGCGGATTGTTCGTGGCGGGGTTTTTCTTCCCTGTGGTGCCGAAGGGCCACGCGCGCATCCGCACGCAAATGTCGGCGGCGCTGACCGAGGCCGATATCGACTTTGCGGTCGGCGCGTTTGAGGACGCGGGGAAGGCGCTGGGGATTGTGTGAAGGGGCCGCCGCGCGGGCACGAGCAGGCTTCCTCATCCTTGTAACTTGGTTTTCGCGTCATCTGATAGGATTGAGGGCGCGGTGGCGGAGGGGACGCCGGCTCATCCTTGGGCCTTTGAGCCCGCGCCTCAGCCTGGTCGCCCCTCCGTTAGTCCATCGACCTCGAACAGTCGCTTGGGCCGCAAGAGCCCGTTTGCGCAAGGAAGGGGAAAGATGGAAATGGCCTATGTCGGGGTCGACGTATCGAAGGATCGGCTCGATGTTCACGTTCTGCCGGAAGGCGAGACCTTTGTTGTCGCGCGCGACGGCAAAGGTCTGGCGGAACTCGTCGAGCGCATGGGAACGCTGGGCCCGGAGCGGATCGCGGTCGAAGCGACGGGCGGCTTCGAGACCATCGTGGCGGCCGCGCTGGCGGGCGCTTCGCTGCCGGTCGTGGTGATCAATCCGGCGCAAGTGCGCCACTTCGCCCAGGCGCTCGGGCGGCGCGCGAAGACCGACCCGATCGACGCGTGCATGATCGCCCGCTTCGTCGAGGCGACCAAGCCGGACTTGCGGCCGCTCGCCGACGAAGCGACCCAACTGCTCGCCGACCTCGTCGCGCGGCGCCGCCAGATCATCGAAATGATCGTCGCCGAGCGCAATCGGGAGAAGCGCGTCGCGGTCATGCGGATCCGCAAGAGCATCGCTCGCCTGATCGCCGCGCTCGAGAAAGAGCTGGCCGAGATCGATGCGGAAATCGACGCTTCCGTGCGCGGATCGCCCGCATGGCGCGAGAAGGAGGACCTCCTCGCCTCCGTTCCGGGCGTGGGGCCGATCACCGCCCGCACCCTCATCGCCGAACTGCCCGAACTCGGAACCCTCGACGGCAAGCGGATCGCAAGCCTCGCCGGGCTCGCCCCATTCACCCGCCAATCCGGCCAGTGGAAGGGCAAAGCCATGATCGCCGGCGGCCGCAAGTCGGTGCGCTCCGCCCTCTTTCTCGCAAGCCTCGTCGCCTGCCGTCACAACCCCGTCCTCAAGGCCTTTCGCCAACGCCTCATCGACGCAGGCAAGCCCAAAATGCTCGTCGCCATCGCCGCAGCCCGCAAACTCCTCACCATCCTCAACGCCATCCTGCGAGACAAACAGCCATGGCGCACAGAAAACGCTTGACCGCCAACACAGTCGCTGAGGAGCCCGCGAAGCGGGCGTCTCGAAGGATGCTCCAGAAAACGCGGCGTAACGCTCATCGCTCAGACTTCGACCGCCGACGAGATAAATCCGTCAGCGCGTCGAACTCACCGCGAATGTAGGCTTCTTTCTTTGCCCGCGACCAGCCCTTGATGCGTCGCTCGGCGGCGATGGCTTCGTCGACTCGCTCATAACTCGGCATGCACAAGCGTCACCGGCCGCCGCGTGAAAGTATAGCCCTCGTGAAGGCCCTGGGCATGCTCGCTGACGCGCTCTTCGACAGGACGGCGCGTAAGTCCGGTGTAATAGCTCCCGTCCGAGCAGCGGAGGATATAGATTGTCGCGCCGCTCACAGGCTTTGTCCCCGCCCGCCAATCGGAAACACGGTATGGCAATTCGACCGAAGGGCCAAAAGTTCGCGATCTCTGGTTCATCCTTCGCGACGACCCGCTGCGCGGTCTCCCACGGCGTAACGCTCATCGCTCAGACTTCGACCGCCGACGAGATAAATCCGTCAGCGCGTCGAACTCACCGCGAATGTAGGCTTCTTTCTTTGCCCGCGACCAGCCCTTGATGCGTCGCTCGGCGGCGATGGCTTCGTCAACTCGCTCATAACTTTCGGCATGCACAAGCGTCACCGGCCGCCGCGTGAAAGTATAGCCCTCGTGAAGGCCCTGGGCATGCTCGCTGACGCGCTCTTCGACAGGACGGCGCGTGAGTCCGGTGTAATAGCTCCCGTCCGAGCAGCGGAGGATATAGATTGTCGCGCCGCTCACAGGCTTTGTCCCCGCCCGCCAATCGGAAACACGGTATGGCAATTCGACCGAAGGGCCAAAAGTTCGCGATCTCTGGTTCATCCTTCGCGACGACCCGCTGCGCGGTCTCCCAAGGATGAGGGTAGAGTAGCGCTCCACCGGATTCACTTTTTGACCGCAAACCGTTCGCCGCCTACTCTCGCTGGGACATGATCGACGCCGACCGCTTATGATCCCTGCCGGGACGGGGACGCCCCACAAGGAGGAAACGATGGCGGGAGAACTCAAGGGCAAGGTCGCCGTCGTCACAGGGGCGGCGTCCGGCATCGGACTGGCCAGTTCCGAGGCCATGCTGGCCTCGGGCGCGCGCGTCGTGATGGTCGACCGGGACGAGGCGGCGCTTAAAAAAGCTGCACGACAAGCATGGCGACGCGGTGATCCCGCTGGTCATCGATCTGCTCGATCCAAAGGAATGCGCGACGCTCGCTGCCGAGCGTGCTCGAGAAGTCGGGCCAGCTCGACATCCTGCACGCCAACGCCGGCATCTATGTCGGGGGCGACCTCATCGACGCGGATACGGGCGCCATCGACCGGATGCTCAACCTGAACGTCAATGTCGTGATGAAGAACGTGCACGACGTGCTGCCGCACATGATCGAGCGCCGGACGGGCGACATCATCGTGACGAGCTCGCTCGCAGCGCATTTTCCGACGCCATGGGAGCCGGTCTACGCCTCGTCCAAATGGGCGATCAACTGCTTTGTCCAAACGGTGCGGCGACAAGTGTTCAAGCACGGCATTCGCGTGGGCTCGATCTCGCCGGGCCCTGTCATGACGGCGCTTTTGGCAGATTGGCCGCCGGAGAAGTTGAAGGAGGCGAAGGAGTCCGGCAGCCTGCTTGAGGCCAGCGAAGTCGCCAACGTGGTGACGTTCATGCTGACGCGACCTCGGGCCATGACGATTCGCGACGTGGTCATGCTGCCCACCAATTTCGACCTCTAGGACCGCTATCCGAATCCCGTTTCAGCCGTTAAATCGTCGCGACGACTAGCGTCGACCACGCCCGCCTCGGAAAGCCCCATGCGCGCCCTCGTTAAGCAAAAGCCCGAGCCGGGCCTGTGGCTCGAGGAGCAGCCGATTCCCGAGATCGGCCCCGACGACGTGCTCGTGAAGGTGCACAAGACCGGGATTTGCGGCACCGACGTGCACATTTTCAACTGGGACGAGTGGGCGCAGAAGACGATCCCGACGCCAATGACGGTCGGCCACGAATATGCGGGCGAGATCGCCGCGCTTGGCCCCAATGTGCGACATCTCAAGGTCGGCCAGCGCGTGTCGGGCGAGGGCCACGTGATCGGCATGAGGAGCCGGGCGGCTCGCGGCGGACGCTACCATCTCGATCCCGAGACGCGCGGCATCGGCGTCAACATTCCTGGCGCCTTCGCGGACTACGTGCGCGTGCCCGCTTTCAACATCGTGCTCCTGCCCGACGATGTCGACGACGAGCTCGGCGCCATCCTCGATCCGCTCGGCAACGCGGTGCATACCGCGCTTTCTTTCGACCTTGTCGGCGAGGACGTGCTCATCACCGGGGCAGGTCCGATCGGAATCATGGCCGGCGCGGTCGCCCGCCATATCGGGGCGCGGCATGTCGTGATCACCGACATCAATCCGAAGCGGCTCAGGCTCGCGGAGGAGGTCGCTGATGTCGTCGCCGTCGATGTCTCAAAGACCGATCTCAAGGAGACGATGAGCCGGCTCAAGATGGCCGAGGGTTTTGATGTCGCGCTTGAGATGAGCGGAGCGCCGGCGGCCTTCGATCAATTGTTCGACGCGATCATCACCGGCGGCCAGATCGCCCTGCTGGGCCTGCCGGCGAAGCCGGCGCTGGTCGACTGGAACAAGGTCATCTTCAAGCAGCTTACCATCAAGGGCATTTATGGACGCGAAATGTTCGAGACCTGGCACAAGATGATCGCCATGCTGGAAAGCGGGCTCGACGTGCGCAAAGTCATCACCCACCGCCTGCCGGCGGCGAAATTCCTCGAGGGGTTCGAGATCATGCGCCGGGGCGAAAGCGGCAAGATCGTGCTGGATTGGACGGGCGCGTAGGCCAAGAGCAAAGAAGTCTTGGCGCTCGCGTTGTTAGCGCGTTCCTACAGCTTTCCAACGAAAGCCTCGAACTCATCATCCGCGATCGGAACGAGGTGCTTGTCCTCCGGGAACGCGCCCTTTTCGACATCGGCGCGGAATTCCTTGAACGCCGCCACCCGTTCGCGCTGGAGGCGGTCGTATTCAGCGCGAAAGTTGCGGTAGACCTTGGCGTGGCGAGGCTGATGACCGCGCGAATAGCCGAGCACGTCCTCGGCGAACAGATATTGCGCGTCGCAGCCTGAGCCAGCGCCCATCGACATAAGGATAAGGGAGGTGCGCTTCGAGATCTCGCTCGCCACGCGCGCCGGCACAACCTCGATCTCAGCCGCTATCGCGCCAGCCGCCTCAAGCTTCTTCACGTGTTCATAAACCTGTTTCGCCTCGGCGGCGGTCTTGCCGACCGCCTTGAACCCGCCGGTCCACGTCGCGCGCGCAGGGATCAGTCCGACGTGGCCAACGACCGGAATGCCCTCGGCCGCCAGCTTGGCGATCGTATCGAGGCTGCCGGCGCAATAGAACGCATCTCCGCCGATCATGAGATTCTTGTGCGCGGCGCGCAGATAATCCTCATAGGTGCAGTGCTCGCCGTAGATGAGCCCGACCTGAACGAAACAGTCCCCTGCCGCCTCGCGCATCGCGGGCGACCAAAGCTGTTCAACGATCGACAGGATTTCGATGCCGGCCGCGGAGGCCGCGGCGGCTTCTTCCGGCGTTTCCACAAACAGCATGGTCAATTGCCGTTTGCCCTTGAGCTTGCGCAAGTCGCCGACCGTCAGTCGATTGTGTTTCGTCAGAGCCATACCGTCCCCTCCATATGTCCCACTCCGATAGGCCAAGCGCGCCGTGAAGCGCAATGCCTTTGCAAGACGGCGACATTCCGTACTTCATCGCCGGGCAGGTAGGCATTAGTTTTGGGTTCCACTTTTTTTTTTTTTTTTTTTTTTTTTTTTTTTTTTTTTTTTTTTTTTTTTAAAAAAAAAAAAAAAAAAAAAAAAAAAAAAAAAAAAAAAAAAAAAAAAAAAAAAAAAAAAAAAAAAAAAAAAAAAAAAAAAAAAAAAAAAAAAAAAAAAAAAAAAAAAAAAAAAAAAAAAAAAAAAAAAAAAAAAAAAAAAAAAAAAAAAAAAAAAAAAAAAAAAAAAAAAAAAAAAAAAAAAAAAAAAAAAAAAAAAAAAAAAAAAAAAAATTTTTTTTTTATTTTAATACCTTCTTGCAAACACAAACGCACATCCCCCCCCCCCCCCCCCCCCCCCCCCCCCCCCCCCCCCCCCCCCCCCCCCCCCCCCCCCCCCCCCCCCCCCCCCCCCCCCCCCCCCCCCCCCCCTAAAATCACTTCCGTGCGTGTGTGTGTCACCGCCTCGGGTAGCGCTCGCTCAACAACTCGAACAGCCCGCGCGCAGCCTGGATTTCGCCACCAGTCGGCCCATGGGCGCGCGGCTTCGGATTCCAGGCGTAGACGTCGAAATGCGCCCAGGATCGCGCTTTCTCGACGAAACGCCTCAGAAAGAGCGCAGCAGTGATCGAGCCCGCCATGCCAGCGCCTGAGCCTGAATTGCTGATGTCGGCGACCGATCCTTCAATCATTGCGTCATAGGGACGCCAGAGCGGCATGCGCCATACCGGATCACGGGCGCGGACCGCGTGATGCGCGATCTGCCCCGCAAGCGCGTCGTCATCGGTGTAGAACGGCGGCAGGTCTGGCCCGAGCGCGACCCGCGCTGCGCCCGTCAGCGTGGCGAAGTCGATCATCAGCTCCGGCGCGTCCTCATCGGCGAGCGTGAGCGCGTCGGCGAGGATCATCCGCCCTTCGGCGTCGGTGTTGCCGACCTCGACCGAAATCCCCTTGCGGCTGACAATCACATCGCCCGGACGCATCGCCGGCGCCGCGATCGCATTCTCGACGATCGGGATCACGGTCCTTAAGCGGAGATCGAGCCCTGCCTCCATGATCAGTCGCGCGAGCGTGAGCGCCGTCGCCGCTCCGCCCATGTCCTTTTTCATCAGCTCCATACCGGAGGCGGGCTTGATGTCGAGGCCGCCGGTGTCGAAGGTGACTCCCTTGCCGATGATCGCCACTTTCGGCGCGTCCTCGCGTCCCCAGGTGAAGTCGACGATCCGCGGCTCTTCGGCGCCCGCGCGCCCGACCGCGTGGACAAGGGGAAAGTTGGCGGCGATGAGTTCCTCACCGCGCACTGTGGCGATGCGGGCGTCAAAATGTTCCGCGAGTTTGACCACCTCTTGTTCAAGCGCGTCGGTCCCAGCACGTTGGCCGGCGCGTTGACAAGATCGCGTCCGAAAGCGATCGCCTCGGCGATGCGCTGAATCCTGTCGCGTCGATCGCCTCGGGCGCGACGAGCTGGGGCAGGGGCGCCTTGTTGGTCTTGAAGCGGTCGTACCGATAGAGGGCGAGCAGGAAGCCGAGCGCCGCGAGATCGGCGCCCTCGGGCGGATCCGCGAACCGGTAGACGCCTTCGGGCAGCGACGTTGCGAGCTTGCCCGGCCCGAACGGATCGCGCGTCGGTGCGTTCGCCTCGTCAACTCCGAACAAGACGCCCGCAAGCGCGCCAGCGTCGCCTGGGAGAAGTTGCATGCGTCCCGCCTTTGGCTGGAAGCCGCAACGTTCGGCGAAGGCCGCGGCGGCCGCCCCGATCGTCGACTTGACGGTTGGCCAGTTTTCGACGCTGACCAGCCATACCGGCGTCGCGTCCGGCGTCGGCGAAGCGAATGCGAGCAAGGGCTGCAGCCTCCACGAAAATGAAAGAGCGCGCGACTTAGCCTGATTTCCCGGCCCGGCATAGGCCGCGGCTCTCCCGCACGGGGCCGAGGCTTGACTTGCCGGCGCCCTTGCGGTCGTTAGGATCACGCACTCAAATCAGGCGCCGCTGGGCCAGTTCCCAAGCGCGTTGAGGAGGATTGATTGTCCGAGCCAAGCGTGAATTCGAAGGTTCGCCTGCTTGGAGGCGTCGGGACGAGCGACAAGTCAGCCTTTCCGACGCCCGACAGGGCGCCCGCGCAATCGGCCGCGCCGCCTGTTTCGATCGTGCCTCCTCCGTTACCCCTTTGGTCCGGGCTGAGCCGATCTTCCTCGGCGATTGGCCGATGGGGCCGACCCCCTGACGCTGGCGAGATCGTGCAGCCACTGGCGCATCTTTGCGTGACACCTCAGGTCCAGACGCCGTTCCTGGCGGGGATTTTGGGACCGTCCGGCGCTGGCAAGACATTCGCTTTGAGGCGTCTCACGCTAACGATTGAACACCTCAGCGCCTTGGGGACGGCTGGCGGGCAAGCGCTTCAGCGAGTCGTGCTAGCGCGCGTCGACGCTTCAAGCGGCGTCGAGGCTCCGGTGGCGATCGCCA
This sequence comes from uncultured Alphaproteobacteria bacterium, assembly GCA_963836695.1. Lineage (GTDB taxonomy): Bacteria > Pseudomonadota > Alphaproteobacteria > Rhizobiales > Beijerinckiaceae > Roseiarcus. The sequence continues at coordinate 5,673 of CAWIKX010000026.1, read as the reverse complement.
GCGCCGCCTATGCCGCGCTCGATCGCGCACAAGGCAGCGTCGACTATTCGGGCCTCCTGGATGAGGTTCGCCATGCGGGCGACGATCCGCACAGGATGGCCAGAGCGGCCTCAGACCGTCATGACGATCTCGTCAGGAAGCTCGAGGGTGAGCGCACGCAGCGTGACGAGGTCGAGGCGAAACGCGCGCGCCTCGCAGACGCGCTGGCCTTTGACACTCCCGGCTCGCGGCTCGACGTGTTCGCTCGCGCAAATAGAGGATCAATCGAAGCGCGGTTGCGTCGTTTCGGATCGGCCGGAGCGGACGCGGACTCGAGCTACCGCAATCTGGCGCGCGACGTGTCGACGCTCGGCGCTGGCTCCCGCGCCGGAATCGTGATTTGGTCAATATGGGCCTACGGCAGTCAGGCGCGGCTGCTCCTTTGGGGGATCGTCGCCTTCGCGCTCGCCTTCATCTTCCGGTTTCTGCACGGCGACGCGGCGACCTCCGCGATTGAGCATGGGAGCGATTTGCTAAGTCCGCCGGAGATTGGGTGGCGGCGCATGGCGATTGGTTCGATCGAGCGGCGCAAATCCTGTTCATCCTTGGCGCATTGGCTATCGCTCTCAACCTATGGCGAGCGCTTGGGTCTCGAACCTTTTGTTGCGCGGCTCACGCCTTCTGACCCAAGAGACTCGCGAACGGCGCCAGGACCTCGAGGCTCGCGCCGCTCGCCTCAATCAGCGAGTAACAGCCCTGACGGCCGAAGCTGACGCGGCGGCCAAGCGCGCAGAAGCGGCGAGCCAACGCGCCGGCGGCAAGACGTCGATGCGGGCTCCGGGACCGGAATTTCTCGAATCCAGCCATGCCCCATCGGGCGCGGCGCGCGAATTCCTCGCCGCGCTCGGCGCGAGGGTCGGACACCCAAGCGCGGCGGGGCCGGCGCCGGACCGGCTCGTTGTGGTCGTGGACAATCTCGACGCGTTGTCGCCCGCGGCAGCCATTAGCTGGATCGACGCCGCTGAGAGCGTGATCGGACCCGGCTTCATCGGCTTGTTGGCTTTCGATCCCGGCCGGCTTTCGGCGGCGCTCGGGGGCCCGAGCGAGTTGCGCCGGCGTCTTGGCAGATGGCTGCAAGTCGCGGTCAACCTCCCCGCCCGGAAAGACGCCGACGGACAGCTCGTGGTCGCCCGCCTCCTGTCGGGAGGCGCGCAGCCGGCTCCATGCTGGATTTGGCGATTGCCGCGGCGCTCGTGGAGCCGTTGTCAGCTACGGAAACGACGCTGCTTGCGGCTCTTGCGCCCCTCGCCGCGCATTCGCCGCGTGAGGCCAAGCGCTTCCTCAACGCCTATCGTCTGGCGCGCTGCTCAAAGTCGCCCCGCGCGGTGATGGCGCTTATGCAGGCGGCGGCCTTCGCCGACGACAAGACACAGGCGGCGATGCTCGAGCGGCTCGCCAATGGACCAGGCGAACTGACCGAGATGGACGGTCCGCCCGCCTTGGTCGAAGCCGTCAAAGCGGCTCGCGCCGCCAATAATGGTTCGATATCGATTGAGGACGCGCGCAACGCGGCGGAAGTCGCCCTGAGGTACGCTCTGCCGGTCTGAGCCGCTGCGATTCGACCGAATTGGGCAGCACGCTTTAGTCGCCGAACCTCACCGGACGACCGCGGCCGAGTGCGCCATCGGCGCGGGCCTCAAGATAGGCGTAGATGTGGTCCACGTATGGCGCGACGTTGGGGTCTCCCGAGTAGCCCTTCATGACCGCCGCCCCACTGCTTTGGCCGTCGCGCACGATACCGCGGAAAGTTTCGATCCCGGGCAGGCGGTCCACGAGCGAAGGGCCAAACGATGAGCCCATTCCGTCGGGCCCGTGGCAGTGGTTGCAAACCGCATGGTAACGCCGATAGCCATCATAGGTCCGCGCGTCGACCTTGCCGTCAACGATCCGATAAAGCTTCCCGGTTATTGCGGCCTCCTGCGCAACAACCCCGGCGTTGAGGCAAAAGACGCAGAGAAGGACCGACCACGCGAGCCCGGACCACACAAACGCACTGCCGAAGCGAAACGCTGCGCGTTGCGCGCCCGCCGGCCCGCGGCCTTCCTCTGAACCCGGCATTGTCGGGGGGCGGCGCGCCATTTCAGCTACCGTCGCTCCTGAACCCGATCGGCAACCGCAACGCCTTGTTGCGCCACAAGCTTCGACCTTTCGCCGGAGTTGACGACCAATGTCTTCGCGCCGCTGCTGCAGGTCAAGTTGAGCGAACGGCCCTCCTCGCTGTCGAGGCCCGCGATCTGACCGGGTTCAAGCACAAGACGGACGCGAGCCGCCGTCGCCGGCGACGGCCGGTCGGGATCGCTCCTGTCGCTGATCATGAGGGTGACAAGGCAAACTGAGCCTTGCGGGACGAAATACCCGCTCATGGCTTTCGAACCGAACTCGTAAGCGATGCTCTGGATCGGCGCGTATCCGGCATCGCCTTCTGTCTGCCGCCGCCATTCGTCCGCCAGGGCCGGGGTGGGCGCCGAAAAAGTCGCGGCCGTCGACGTGAGAAATGCAGAAAATGCGAGCGTTTTCCGAACGACATGCGCGTTCTCCTCATTGGTCGATCCGAATCCCGCCAGACGTGTGGCGAGCGGGAGAGCGTGCATGAACGCCGTAACAAGCGAATGCCGCCTAAGCGACAGCCGTGTACTTTTCAGCGACATCCTTGTAATGCCTGACCTTCAGGGTGTAACCCTGCACTCCCCTCGCCTCGGGCGCGCGCTGATGCAAGTCGTTCCGCAAGAACGGTCGGACGCCGAGGCGCTCCCTTCGGGCAACGCAACGTCGCCGGTCCGGTTTGCAGGGCTCGTCTTCGATCTCAGCGGCTGCACGCTTGTTCGGGAATCGGGTGAAGCCATCCCGCTCACCCGCGGCGAGTTTCGGCTTCTGCGCCTGTTCGTCAGCCGGCCGGGCCGCGTCCTGAGCCGCGACGCGATCCTCGAGGCCATCGCCAACCGGCCGCTCGAATTGTTCGACCGCAGTGTCGACGCGCTGGTCGGTCGCCTGCGGCGCAAGATCGAGCCCGACCCCAAGACGCCGCGGCTCATCGCCACCGTGCCCGGCGAGGGTTATCGGTTCGACGGACTGGCGCCGGCGCTGCGCGGCGCGCTTGTCGCGAGCGCGGCGGAATTTTTCCCGAGGTCGCTGCCGAACCCGCCCAAGCGGCCCCGGAGGTGGTCCGACCGGCCGACCCCCCAGCCAACCGGCACGCTGCGACCGTCTTCGGCGGCCAGCCCGCCGAGCGATCATGGCGCAACCCGGCGGCCGCCGCCATTCTCGTTGCCGCGCTGTTCTCGGTCGGCGTCTATGTCTGGCGTTCGGGCCTCGTCTCGCCCTTCATGGGAACGGTGGCGGAGGACAAGCTCGCGGCGGCGCCGCGGCTTTCAATCGTCGTCCTACCGTTCGAGAATATGAGCGGCGACAAGGAGCAGGACTATTTCGCCGACGGGATCACCGACGATTTGACCACCGACCTCTCGCATTTGCGCGACAGCTTCGTGATCGCGCGAGGGACGGCCGTCACCTTTAAGGGTAAGCCGGTCGCCGCCAAGCAGATCGGGCGTGAGCTTGGCGTGCGCTATATGCTCGAGGGAAGCGTACGCCGCCTTGGCGAGAAGGTTGAAGTTAACGCTCAGCTCGTCTCGACTGAGACCGGCGCGCACGTCTGGGCCGACCGGTTAGAGGGCGAGCGCGGCAAGCTGGGCCAATTGCAGGTCGACGTCGTCTCCCGCCTCGCTCAATTCGCTCGGCGTCGAGCTGGTCAAGGCCGAGGCCCTGCGGTCGATGCGCGAGCGGCCGAAGGTCCCGACGCGGTCGACCTCGTGATGCGCGCCCAAACCAAGGGGGAACTCATACGCCAATAAACAAGGCGATGAATTGCGATAGGAGATAGACCTCTACGAGCGGGCGCTGGCTCTCGACCCGCAAAACGAGCCGGCGATGCTCGGCTTGTTGAATGCTTTGAACCAACGCGAGAACGCTCTCTGGAGCGAAGACCCTGCGGGCGATAAAGCGCGGGCGGAGAAGCTCGCCGACTTCGCCTTGGCCCTTCAGCCGGACGATACGCGGGCGCACATGGCGAAGGCGACGGTTCTCTTTGCAACAAACGGCAATGGAAAGCGGCAATAGCGCAGGCTGAGGTTGGCGCTTGCGGACGACCACAACAATGCGTCCGCCCATGCGGCCGCTAGCTTCTGGAAGATGTTTCTCGGCCACAGCGAGGACGGGTTCTGGCGGCGCTCGAAACCGCTCTTCGTCTGAGCCCACGCGATCCAGACGTGTCGTCCTGGCAGCATTACATGTGCCACCTTCACACCCATCTCGCCCAGTGGGAGCAGGCGATCGAATGGTGCGGGAAGTCGATCGCGAGCGGCAAACCGACTTCATGTACCCGTTTGTCGACCTCGCCGCCGCCAACGCCTGGGCCGGCCACGATAAGGAGGCGAAGGAGGCCGTCGCCCAATTGCAGGAACTCTATCCGGACTTCACCGTCCAAAGTTGGGCCGGCATCGACGGAGTGACGATCCGACCTTCAACGCGCAATATCAGCGGATCGTCGAGGGCCTGCGCAAGGCGGGCCTGCCGGAGGGCGAGGTAAAGAAGGACTGACGACGCGCTACCGCGCGCCCATCGGCGCGGCGCCGTGGCGGAGGTAGTAGCGGCGCCAGAGGTTCCTGAGCCATTTACCGAAATTGTCCAGGTAGATGAAGACGACCGGTGTCGTGTACAGCGTCAGCACCTGACTGACGATGAGCCCGCCGACGATGGTGATGCCCAGCGGGTGGCGCAGTTCCGAGCCTTCGCCGGTTCCGAACGCAAGCGGCAGAGCGCCGAACAGCGCGGCGAAAGTCGTCATCATGATCGGGGCGAAAGCGTAAGAGGCAGGCCTCTTCGATCGCCGCTCGCGTATCGCGTCCCGCGCGCTCCGCTTGAAGCGCGAAGTCGACCATCAGAATCGCGTTCTTCTTGACGATGCCGATCAGCAACAAGACGCCGATCGCCGCGATGACCGTGAACTGGGTGTCGAACGCCCACAATGACAGAGCCGCCCCGACGCTGGCGGAGAACAGCGTCGAGAGGATGGTGAGCGGGTGGATCAGGCTCTCGTAGAGGATGCCCAGCACGATGTAGATCGTCAGGAGCGCGGCCCCGAAGAGAAGCGGCATGCTCGATTGCGATTGCTGGTAGGTCGCGGCGGTGCCCGCGAAAGAGCCGCGGACGGTCGAAGGCATGCCGATGCGCTCAATCGCTTTATCGATTTCCGTCTTCGCTTCGCTGAGCGAGCGGCCTGGCGCGAGATTGAACGAAATCGTCGAGGCGGCGAACTGGCCCTGATGATTGACGCTGAGCGGCGTGTGGCCTGGTGCGAATTTGGCGAAAGCCGACAGCGGGACCATCGTTTCGAGCGAGGTTGTGACCGCGGCGCCCGTCGAGGCCGCCCCATGGCCGCTGACGGCCAAGGAGTTCGTCGCAAGGTTGCGCGCTGAATCCGCCGCGATCGTCGCTGCGGTGCTGGCTGGCCCGGTCGTCGACTTGTAATTGCCCGCCGCCAATCCAGTCTGTTGAACGCCGGTCGGATTGGCGCCGGAGGTTGAAACGTAAATCTGGTCGAGCGTACGCGGGTCCTGCCAGTAGCGCGGGGCGATCTCC
>CAWIKX010000025.1:0-236644 GCA_963836695.1 uncultured Alphaproteobacteria bacterium | reverse complement strand
TGCGCAGGATGATCGCCATGCTGCCTGACGGGCTGCGAGCGACAATTCTTGGGCCCTGGCGCTGTCTGCAAGCGCCGCCGGCGCCGCGCGAAGCCTTCTCATGGCCCCTGCGCGCGCGGCGGCCGGCGACGCGCAAGCAATTCTCATCTGGGCCGTCTTGGTGCCGTCGTCTTCGCGCTCGCATGCATGGCATTCGGCGAGCGCTTCGCACGCGCTGCGATCGCCTCCGCGGGCGCGCCGCACGGCCAACGCCGAAGTACCGCGAAGGGACATGCGCGCTTTGGCGCGAGCGCCAGCGCGGCCCTGCGCATCAAGGAGCGGCGCGTCGTCTGGCGCGACCCTTGGCTGATGTCGCAACTTCTTCTGCAGGCCGCCTATACAACGCCGCTCGCTGTCATTTTATGGCGCGGCGGCGGCCCGACGGCACGGTCGGGATCGCCTTCACCCCGGCGCTCGTGGTGATCGCGGCCCAACTCGCGGGCGCGCTCTCCTGGATCGCGCTTTCGGCCGAGGATGCGCCCGATTTCCTCACGACCGCTCCCCTGTCGCGGGCCGTCGCTCGAACGGGCCAAGATCGCGGCGATTGGCCAGCCGATCGCGCTCATCCTCGCCTTGCCGCTTGCCGCATTGGCCTTCGCCTCGCCCTGGGCCGGGCTATGCGCGCTTCTCTTTAGCACAGGAGCGACCGGCTCGGCCGCGCTGATCAATCTCTGGCGACAGGCCCCATCTCGTCGCGGGCTCGTGCTCCGACGTCATTCGCAGTCGAAGCTCGTGGGGATGATGGAGCACCTGGTCTCGATCCTGTGGGCGGTGGCGACGACGACCGCCGTGATCGGGTCGTGGGCGACTGTGGTCCCTCTCGCCGCCGTCGCCGCCGTCCTGGCGCTCAACCGAAAGTGGGCAGCTGAGGCCTCGCCCGCGCGCCTGTGACGGCGTCTCTCGCCAGCTCTTCTATTATCAGCGTGTTCCGCCTGTCATTAAGCTGACTTATCTACTACTGAGATATGTTCATTTATCCCAATTTGGATTTGCTTGGGTCCTGGCCGTTTCGTTGCGAGAAGCCCTTTAAATGGCCCCTTAGGATTTCCTTGGATTTCCTTGAATTCTCTCGTCCCAAATCGAGCTTTATCAATTGGTTATACGGGATTTTCGGCGAAAAATATTTCTCGCTCCCTTCTCCCCTCCAGATGAGGCCCGCGGGAACCGCCTCCAAGGGTCAAGTCCATACGGAGGGGCAGAATTGTTCATGGGACAAGCTTACCTTTATTTCTGATTCTCTGCAATAGACTATGTGGAGAGCTTTGCAGAAGTGGCGAGTTTTGATTCTCTGAGGTGAAGCCAGAGAGGATGATTCGCCGATGTCTCGCCGTGACCTTTCCCAACCTTCGTTCGTGGACGCGATGGTGAGCGGGTGCGGGAAGGGCAGCGGATTTTGGACCGGATCGAGCAGGCGTTCGATTGGACGGCGTTCGAGGCTTTGCTGGCTCCAATTCACGCTTCGACCCGAGGCGCGCCTGGCTATCCGCCGCTTGTGATGTTCAAGATCCTGCTCCTGCAGCAGTGGCATACGCTGTCTGATCCTAGCGCTGAGGAGGCGGTGCGGGACCGGTTGTCGTTTCGCCGCTTTTGTGGCTTGCCGTTGGAGATTGAGACGCCGGACCACGCCTCGATCTGGCGTTTCCGCCAGACGATCGACAAGCTCGGCCTTTCGGCGGCGCTGCTTGCGGAGACGAACCGGCAGCTCGATGCGCTCGGCCTATCGTCAAGCGCGGCACGCTGGTGGACGCCACCCTAATCGCCGCTGCGGTCAAGCGTCCGCCGTATGGGGGAGGCGGGATCAACCCGCGCGATCCGAGACGCGCGGGTGACGATGAAGCGCAAGACGGTCCCATTTTGGCTACAAGGCGCATTTGGCGGTGGACGAAGGATCAAGCGGCCTTGTGCGGCAGGCCGAGATGACTTTCCGCCATCTCCTCAGTAAGAACTTCCGTTTGGCCGAAGCGCTGATCCAGGGCGACGAGCAAGGCTATTTCGCCGACAAGGCCTATAGCGGCCAAGCGTTCCGCGAGACGCTCGAACGTCGCGGACTGATCGACGGCGTGGCGGCGCGGGCGGCCCCATCACCCGCTCGAAGATTGGCAGAGGCTTCTCAATTCCTGGTCATCGGGCATCCGCTGCGGCGTCGAGCGCGCTCAACGCCACGATGAGAGCGGAATGGTACGCCATGAGCCGCGTCCGCTATCGCGGGCTCACCCGCAACGCCTGCCATCTCCGGTTCGTCGCCACCGCCATGAACATGAAACGGGCGCTCGTCCTCATGGCGCAAAACTGAGGGATCTTTCCGGCCGATCCGCCGGCGCGCGCCCCGCAGGGCGGGTCGAACAAGCACCGCCCGCCACAACACGCCCACACCTCGTCTCCCACCATCCCTTCAGCCCACAAAAACGCCCATCCCACCCAAAAAGCCCTAATTGTGAGAAGCTCTCTATGTGGCTCGGATAGCGATAGCACGGGTCGCCCAGTCTTGAACGGAGGAGGGCGGACGCCTTCGAGGCACCCCCTTTCGGCCCAATCCCAATCGCAACTCGCTTTGACCCGCGACCACCTCGTGCTCAGAGGGCTGCCGAGCGCCGAGCGAATGCGGCTTGGACATAACCAACGCGTCCCTTCGGACATACTCTCCCGGGCAAGATAGATGGATAGCGAATCCCAGTCTCTTGTCGGGGCGCCGCTTGCGGCGTATGGCTTCCCTTTCGAAATTCGTCAGGGGGGCGCTCGGGGGTTGGCGTCGGCCGGCGACGGGGGTGCTTCCTAGCCGTCAAGGGTTCGACGAGAAGGCAAGCGAATGAAGATCATTCTTGCTCAGCCGCGCGGGTTTTGTGCCGGCGTTGTTCGGGCGATCGATATCGTCGAACGGGCGTTGGCCAAGCATGGCGCGCCGGTCTATGTCCGCCATGAGATCGTTCACAATCGTCACGTGGTCAAATCGCTAAAGGCGAAAGGCGCGCGTTTCGTCGAGACGCTGAAGGACGTGCCGGCGGGCGCAGTGACCATCTTCAGCGCGCATGGCGTTCGCGAGAGCGTGGAAGAGGAAGCCAAGGCGCGCTCGCTTCCCACCATCGACGCCACCTGCCCGTTGGTCACCAAGGTGCACAACCAGGGGCGGGGATATATTGCCCGGGGTCGGGTGCTGGTGTTCATCGGCCACGACGGCCATCCGGAAGTCGAAGGAACGCTCGGGCAGATCGACGGCGAGGTGCACCTCGTCGAAGACGAAGAGGATGTGGGAAGCTCCCCATCGATTCCGCCGCCCCAATCGCTTATATCACCCAGACGACATTCAGCGTCGACGACACGCGGGGCGTCATCGCGGCTTTGCATCGCCGCTTCAGCGACGTCGTCGGTACTGATGTTCGCGACATTTGTTACGCGACGCCGAATCGACAGACCGCCGTGCGCCAACTCTGTCAGCTCGCCGACGTCATCATTGTCGTCGGCGCCGCAACAGCTCCAACTCCAACCGGCTGCGCGAAATCGGGGAAGAGGTCGGGATTCCGAGCTATCTTGTCGCCGACAGCAGCGAAATCGACCCGGAATCGGTTCGCGGCGCCGCCGTGGTCGGCGTGACCGCCGGTACCTCGCGCCTGAAGTCGTTGTCGAGGAGGTCGTTCAAGCCTTGTCGGCGCTCGCGCCGTCCGAAGTGTCGGTCCTTGACGGTCCGGCCGAGACGGTTAGCTTTCGCCTTCCGGCGGAACTTCGGAATTGACCCGGAGTTAATGTTCTCCGTCCGTTTGCTTTCTTTAAGATGATCAAGTGGCATACCCTTCGACAGATTCCAGAAGTCGGCGCCTATATCGTCCGGCAGCACCTGGCCGGCCGCAAGCGCTATCCGCTCGTGCTGATGCTCGAGCCCCTGTTCCGCTGCAACCTCGCTTGCGCCGGCTGCGGCAAGATCGACTATCCCGACGCCATTCTCAACAAGCGGATCTCCGTTGAGGACGCGTTGGCCTCGGTCGATGAATGCGGCGCGCCCGTGGTCGTCATGGCGGGCGGCGAGCCGCTGCTGCACAGAGATATGGCAAGATCGTCCAGGGCGTCATTGCGCGCAAGAAATTCGCGACGTCTGCACCAACGCGCTGCTGCTCGAAAAGAAGATCGATCAATACGAGCCCAGCCCCTATTTCACCTGGTCGATCCATCTCGACGGCGACCAGGAGATGCACGACAGGTCTGTCTGCGAGCCCGGCGTCTCGACCGTGCGGTCAAGGCGCTCAAGACCGCCAAGGCGAAGGGCTTCCGCGTCACCATCAACTGCACCTTCTTCAACGACGCGGACCCTGAGCGCATCGCCGCCTTCTTCGACACGGTCACGGAACTCGGCGTGGACGGGATCACCGTTTCGCCCGGCTACGCCTATGAGCGCGCCCCGGACCAGAAGCATTTCCTGAACCGCTAGGCGACGAAGGAATTGTTCCGCGCGGTCTTCCGCCGGGGCGATAAGGCGCCGCAAGTGGGCCTTCAACCAGTCGACCCTGTTTCTCGACTTCCTCGCCGGAAACCAGGCCTATCATTGTACGCCATGGGGCAATCCGACGCGCACCGTCTTCGGCTGGCAGCGACCCTGCTACCTGCTCGGCGAAGGTTACGCGAAGACCTTCAAGGAACTGATGGAGGAGACCGACTGGGACGCCTACGGGGTCGGCAATTATGAGAAATGCGCCGACTGCATGGTCCATAGCGGGTTCGAGGCGACCGCGGTCGCCCGATACGGTGACGAAGCCCTGGAAAGCCGCGCGTGTCGCGCTCATGGGCGTGAAGACCGAGGCGCCGTGCCCCGGACATCCCGCTCGGGAGCCAGCGCGAGGCGCAGTACGTGTTCGACAAGAACGTCGCCCAGAAGCTCTCAGAGATCCGCCGCTCCGAGGCCGAGGAAAAGGCCCGGAAGAAGGCCGCAGCGCTTTAGCGCTCGGAAGGCGGCGCTACTGTCGGCCGCGAGGAGCGCGTAGCGCTGCGAACTGAGCTGGAGAGCGGATGAGCTCTCCGATCACCGCTTGAACGTTGATCCCGCCATCGGGCGCCATTGCTTTTAACGCAAGCGGTGGCAAGTCGCGCTCGGCGGGATCGGCGACCGCCCGCAAATCGCGAACGGAATGCGCTGTTTCAGCGCAAATTGGCCGGCGATCAGGCTTTCCATGTCGACCGCCGCCGCTTCCGTGGCGCGGCGAAGCTCCGCCTTGGCGGCGGCAGTCAGAACCGGAGCGTCGGAGGCGGCGAGGGTTCGACAAACGCGCGCGCTCCGGCGTCGGCCAGGCGCTGCCTGAGCAATGCCGTAACGGTTTCGTCTGTTCTAACGAGGCCCTCCGCGACACACTTCCGCGCCGAGAATGAGGCCGCCAGGACGGAGCCGCGGATCGAGCCCGCCACACAGGCCCCAGCTGATAACGAGCGACGGCCTGGAACTCGCCGCTTCTGTGAGCTTAGCCCGTAAAGTGGCCCCGTCGCCACAGAGCGTCCTGCGCCCCGGGCCGCTGATGATCGCCGCCTCGCGTTTCAGTCCGCAGACGATCAGGACGTTTGCGGTCGGCGGCAAGGCGCCCGTGTCATTCAGCCCGATGAACTAGCCCGCCAGCAGCTCTCGGTCCGCTCGCGCAATGTCTTGATCAGAGCGTCCGCGCCGCCCGCCCGAAAGGATAGAGGCGAATTCGTCGCGGCGGGTCGCCAGATCGCTGATCGTGCCATTGAGATAGACGTCGATGATGCGCCCGCCACGAACAAGATAGTTGATCTGCACGGTGCGACCGCCCGGCTGGAGCAGCTTGGTCCTGACGATTTCGCCGCCGCCCGAGGCCGGGCTCGTCTGCGGCTCGACGACAAAGCTCTCGCCCGAATAGTCAGTGACCTGGTGCGCATAATCGGCGACGAGGAAACCGGCGAAGGCCTCGCGAACCGCGGCCTGCTGGGCGCCTGTGAACTTGTTCCAAGCGGGCCCTGAGGCCAGTCTCGCCATGCCGCCAATGTCGAAGGCGGACCTGATGGCCGGCCCGAAACGACGATCGCGTTCGCGAACGCTGAGCGATCCAGCCGCCTTAAGGGTCGGCATCAATTGTTGATAATAGGCATCGATGCGCCGGGCGGCCGCGCCTCGGGCGACGCGATTGCGCTCAAGGCGAGAAGGGCGAGCAGGGCCGCGAGGAATGGCGCCGACAGGCTCAGGCGAAATGGGAAGCGTTTCATTTTTAGGGGATTCCATTTGCTCGGATGGGGGACCTTTCGGCCCGCCGAGTACATTGTTCGCAAGGCGCCCCGACGCAAGCCCGGGACCGGCTTCTACCGCCATTTTCTGAACCAAGTCGAGGCTTGGTCGAACAAGGAAACAGATTGGATGCGGGCGTCGTCTGCGAGGCGCGCAGGCGGCGCGGCCGACGCAAGGCGCGACACATGTTCGAGAGCCTGCTAGACTTCCCGTCAATCTCCTTAAAATAGTCGGAAATGGACGGGATGAGATATTGCATCGTCGGCGCTGGATTCAGCGGCGCGGTAATTGGTCGTGCGCTCGCTGAAGCCGGGCACAGCGTGCTCGTGGTCGATGAGCGCCCGCATGTGGCGGGCAATTGCCATTCGGAGCGCAAATCCGAGACCGGCGTCATGACGCATGTCTACGGCCCCCATATATTTCACACCGCCGACGAGCGCGTCTGGGCTTACGTCCAGCGGTTCGGAATCATGCGGCCCTACCGCCACCGCGTGCAGGCGGTGAGCGGAGGGCTGGTCTATTCTCTGCCTGTCAACCTGCTGACCATCAACCAGTTCTTCCGCAAGACCATGAGGCCGGAGGAGGCGGCCACGTTCTGGCCTCGAAGACCCGAAAAATCCCGGAGCCGGCCAATTTCGAGGAGCAGGCTCTAGGCATGATCGGGCCGGAACTCTACGAGGCCTTCTTCCGCGGCTATACCCGCAAGCAATGGGGTCTGGATCCCGACCGGCTGCCCGCGTCGATCCTTAAACGCCTGCCGCTTCGCTTCAACTTTGACAATTCCTACTTCGCCCATCCCCATCAGGCCATGCCGGAACGCGGCTATACCGAATTGGTCGCCGCAATCCTGGACACGCCCCGGCTGGAGTTCATGTTGGGCGCGCGGTTCGAAGACCTGACCGAGCCTTTCGCCCATGTGGTCTATAGCGGCCCCATCGACCGCTATTTCGCCTATAGTTCCGGCAGGCTAGGCTACCGCACGCTGGATTTCGAGGTCATCCGGGCGAAGGGCGACTATCAGGGCGCCGCCGTCATCAATTATTGCGACGAGGCGACCCCCTTCACCCGCATCACGGAGCACAAGCACTTTGCTCCGTGGGAGAAGGACCAATTTGAAGGCACGATCTTGTACCGCGAGTTCAGCCGATCCTGCGGCCCGGACGACATTCCCTATTATCCGATCCGACAGACCGACGAAGAACTATGCTGAAGAAATACGTCGATCGGGCGAAGACCACCCGCGGCGTACCTTCGTTGGCCGGCTCGGGTCCTATCGCTATCTCGATATGGATGTGACGATCGGCGAGGCGCTCGCCGCGGCCGACGGGATGCTGGAACGCATCTCAAATGGCGCAGAATTCCTGTCTTCTTCACCCCGCCGCTGACGGGGCACTAGGGGGACGCGGGAAGCGATGAGTGGGCCATCAGTCAGGAAGGCCGAGTTGGCGTTCGGTCGCCGTCGTCTGATATAGCCCGAGCCATCAGGGTCCAAGGAGATGCCGATGACGGCAAGATGCCAAATCTGTAATTCTGAAAACATGGACTCGCCGATGGAGCTGCGGGAGACAATGTTTGGAACCGGCGAGCCATTTCTGTACGAGCGATGCCTTGAATGTGGTTGCCTTCAGATCCTTGAACAACCCGCAGATATGTCAAAATATTATCCTCGAAATTACTATTCTTATGCTCCAGGATCTGGTGGATTTGTTGATGCAGCCAAGCGCAGAGCTCAAACTATTTTGTCGATCCATGGCCCAGCATGGCTATTTGCTGGACGCGACTGGTGGGAGGTGGGGGTCAGGAAGTCGATCCGAGACATGGGCCTCTCCCGCTCAGCGCGCATCCTGGATGTCGGATGTGGGCGTGGCAATCTGATTGCAAGCCTCGCCGAAGTTGGATTTCACAATGTTCTCGGCGCTGATCCATTCATTCCGAACGACATCGTCCACCAGAATGGCGCACGTGTCCTGAAATGCGAGGTTAATGAGGTCGAAGGACAGTTCGACGTCGTCATGATGCACCACAGCCTGGAACATATTTGGAACCAACATGGAACAGTGGCCAACGTTGCAAGACGGGTGAAAAGCGGGGGCCGCTGTCGATACGCATCCCCACGATTGACTGTTGGGCATGGGAAGAATACGGGCGCGACTGGATCGCGCTCGACCCCCCGAGGCACTTTTATCTTCATTCGCGTATAAGTATCAGCCGGCTTCTGGAAAGCGAGGGATTTCGCCTAGACCAGATCGTCGATGATGGATCCCTGTTGCAGATCTTGGGAAGCGAGAAGATAAAAAGAGGCCAACCGTTATCGAACCCGAAAACGGGAAAGACGGACTATGATAAATTTTTGCCCCAAGAGCTTATTCAAGCCGCCTCCGCTCGGAGCCGGGAATTAAATCTGGCTGGACGCGGGAATTTTATCGCCGTTCACGCTTATAAAACCTGAGTTTGACATAATCGCGATGATGGACCGGCGCTTTCCTCGCCGCCCTGGGGAGGCATCGAAGATCGGCCGAGCGAGAGCCGCTCGTCAGTCAGTTCGAAAGGCCGAGTTTCAGCTTATCCGGCGTCGACATCGCAAAAGCGACGCCGGCGCACAGCCCATAGAGGATTGTCTGGCACTTCACCAACGCCAATTTGCCACTCTTGATAGAGAGAAACACATCCCTGAATGATCTATAAATGAATTGAATTGTATCTCTTGACATCAGTCCACCGTACTTTAGATTTATGAAAAGCCTGTTTCTGTAATACCAATGATATTGTTGTATTTTTCCGCGATCTTGCTCTTTACACACGTTCTGCGATGTATTGCCCGATTTTAAATGCGTTGTCTTGCTTTTTCCGACTTGGTACAACCTAGTAAATCTACCAAGACGGAAAGAATACTCTGTGTCATCACCCCAGATAAAGAACTCTTTCAGCGGCAGTCCGACTTTTCGAACTAGGTCGAACGAAACGAGGAACGATACGAATGTCAGGGCGTCCACCTCGATCAAGCCCTCCGCCAAATGGAGAGGATATTGCGCTGTGCGGTTCCTTCCAAGTCGCTGGCTGACGGGTTGAACATTAATGCTCTCGCCATCGAGATCGAAGATGTTGCTACCCAGGATGGGCGTCCTCGCCGACAATCGCCCCCGCAGCCACCAATTCCGCCATGGCTTCTGGCTCGGGCTCGCAATCGTCGTCCATCAGCCACATGTGCGTGCAAGGGAGGGGAAGGCAGGCTTGCATTCCCGCATGGAAGCCGCCGGCGCCGCCGTATTCTCTTCCAGTCGAATCAGGTGGAATTCGGTGCCACGACGCGCAGAATTCGCCGGCAAGGAGTTCACGCGTCGGCTCATCCGAAGCATTGTCGACAACCACTAGCTCGCGGACTGGGTAAGTCTGTCCGTCAATCGCCGCGAGACATCGTTTAAGAAGCGCCGGCCGGTTCCGCGTGACGACGACTGCCACTACAGTGATCACGCGCGTAAGTCCTTAATCTATGAGGGCTAAGCAATTATTATCCGGGCCGCCTTATTTTCTTTGGCGACCCAAGATTGAGGCGGAGATGAACCATGTCGTGGCCCACCTTGTCAAGTCGAGACGCCGCGTGCCGCGCTGTGAAGAATGGGAAGCGCGTGCGGCGTTCATTTCGATGGCCACGTTTAGCAACAAGCGCTCCTGGAAACGTCCTCGGCCGCAAGGAACGCGCTGGCAATTCCGGCGCTCGTATTGTCGATGTATGTTAAGTCCAACCGACTCGCCGCCGGCTTTTGCGGAAAATCGCCAAGCATCACCAGCAATGGGGTGATGACCCTGCGCGAATACTGACGCAAATCCGCGACCTCCTAGCAGGCTGTTGAAGAAGTCACTGGCCATCGGAATCGTGATGTGATTCCTTCGTCTTGCGCGTTGGCGGAGACGACGGATGCGGGGCGGGGATGAGCGGTCGGGGTCGCTGTTTAGTTATATCGATCTCGAAGGACGGGTCGGCAATGATCATCCGCTGCGGGCGATCCGAGGGATCGTGAACGAGGCGCTTGCGGCTCTTTCCGGCGAGTTCTCGGCGCTTTATTCGCGGGGCGGCCGGCCCTCGATCCCGCCGGAGAAGCTCCTTCGGGCGCTGCTTTTGCAGGCGTTTTATTCGATCCGCTCGGAGCGGCAGTTGATGGAGCGGCTGGAGTTCGACCTTTTGTTCCGCTGGTTTGTCGGCATCGGCGTTGACGATGCGGCGTGGGATCACTCGACGTTTTCGAAGAACCGCGAGCGCCTGCTGGAGGGCGACATCGCAACCAAGTTCTTGAGCACGGTGATGGAACAACCGCGCGTGACGCGGTTGCTCAGCACGGATCATTTCTCGGTCGACGGCACGCTGGTCGAGGCCTGGGCGTCGATGAAGAGTTTCCGGCCGAAGGACGGCTCGGACGAGCCGCCGGCGCCCGGCAGCGGGAGGAACCGCGAGGCGGATTTCCATGGCCAGAAGCGCTCCAACGAGACGCACGCTTCGACGACCGATCCGGAGGCTCGGCTTTACCGCAAGGGGCCAGGCAAGGAGGCCAAGCTCTGCTTCATGGGGCATGCGCTGATGGAGAACCGCAACGGTCTCGTTGTCGACGCCTGCTTGACCGAGGCCAACGGCCATGCCGAGCGGATCGCGGCGCTGCACATGATCGAGCGGCGTGCGGACCGACCGACGCCGATCACGCTCGGCGCTGACAAGGCGTACGACACCGAAGACTTCGTCAATGAACTGCGCTCGATGAACGCGACGCCTCACGTCGCGCAGAATACTAATAGGCGTTCGTCAGCGATCGACGGCCGCACAACGCGACACGCGGGCTACGGTCTGAGCCAACGCATCCGCAAACGGATCGAGGAGGCCTTCGGCTGGGTCAAGATCATCGCCGGGCAGGAGCGAACCAGGTTCCGCGGTCGGGAGCGCGTCGGATGGGCCTTCACCTTCGCAGCCGCCGCTTACAATCTGGCGCGGTTGCCGAAGCTCATGGAGGCCTGCGCGTGAAAGCCCCGGCGAACTGCCGACTGATCCGCAACCGGCGGCCCGGCAGCACTGACGATCACAGCGCAAGGCGACAAAATCGCCCTTCGGCGCCTCGAAGGCCGCCAAAACGGGACCCTTCTTCAACAGCCTGCTAGATGTTTAGTTCCGGCATTTGGTGGAGCGGGTTGATTTTGAATTCGCTGCGCTGGCGAAGTCCAGGCCTTGCAGATAAACTCGTATGGGGTGAGGCCTCTGAGTTTTGAGGCGTCTGGCGAAGTTGTAGGCGTCGACGAAGTCGCGCAGGTGCGTTCGCAGCTGGTCGTGGGTCTCGTAGAAGTAGCGTTTGACGGTGGCGTCCTTGATGGTGCGGTTCATTCTCTCGACTTGCCCATTGGTCCATGGATTCTTGGGCTTTGTCAGCCGATGATCGATGTCGTTCTGAGCGCAGGCGTATTCGAAGGCGTGCGCCCCAAACCAGCTCTCCAGCGTCGAGGGCGGCCTTGATGTCCGACGCCGCCGAGCTCGATTGCCTGGCGTGGTGAAGTGGGTTGCGTTGTCGGTCAGGACGGTGTGGACTTTGCAGGGGACGGCGGCGATCAAGCGGCGCGGGAAGTCCCCGGCGGTGCGGCCGCGCCGCCTTCTCATGCAGTTCGACGAAGGTGAACATCGAGGTTCGGTCGATTGCGACGATGAGGCAGGGTTCGCCTTGCGCCGTTCGGACTTCAGCAATGTCGATATGAAAATAGCTGATCGGATAGGCCTTGAATTTTCGCTTGGCGGAGGCTTCGCCTTCGACCTGCGCCAGCCGCAAGATCCCGTGTCGTTGCAGACACCGATGAAGGGACGAGCGCGTCAGATGCGAGATGGTGGGCTGCAGGGCGTAAAGGCAATCGTCGAGCGGCAACAGCGTATGCCTTCGAAAGGCGATGACGACGGCCTCCTCCTCAACTGACAAGACCGTCGATCGCGGCGCCTAGGCCCCGTCGGCAGACCGGGAACGGAGGTCCGGGCCTTCCACTTGGCGATCGTCTTCGGATTGACCCCATAGCGCTTCGCCAGCGTCCTCAGGCTCTCTCGACTATGCTGTCGTCGCTCGACGGACCGCCTCTGTCGTTGTGGCGCTCCCATGAGAACCTGGCCCATAGCGCATCCTTCCAATCGCTGGACAAGAACGCACCATCAAAGCTCCGGACCAAACATCTAGTCGAGGCGCTGGAATGGCCGAAGGGAATATCAGCGCCGCGCGAACAGCGTCTCGTACGCGTTCACCAGCTTCGGGACCTGCCGGCCCCACGAGAGCTCGTTCTCGATCCGCGCGCGGCCGATCTCGCCCATCCGCCCGCACCGCTGCTGGATCGGCGAGCAGCTCGACGATCTTCTCCGCGAAGTCGACTGGATCATTCGGCTTGGCGTAGAGCGAAGCGTCGCCGGCGGAGACACGACCCTCGACAACGTCGAACTGCACGATGGGCTTTTTCATCGCCATGTATTCGAGGATCTTGTTCATGGTCGAAAGATTGTTCATCGGATTGACGCGGTCGGGATTGACACAGACGTCGGCCGACGACAAGACCGAGAACAGCTCCGCATCGGGCGCGCGTCCAAGGAAGGTCACATAGTCGGCGAGCCCCATCTCGATCGAGAGCGCCTCCATCCGCTTCCGGCTCGGCCCATCGCCGACCAGCACGAACTGGATGTCCTTGCGGCCCATCTCGAAGACGAGTGCTTCACGGCGGCGAGCAGGAGGTCGATGCCCTCCTGATCGCCGATCACGCCGACGAAGCCGACGAGATAGCGCCGCCCCTTCTTCCATTGCGGGTCGACCGGCGCCATCTTCACGCGGCGCAGGTCCGGCCCGCTGCGCACGACGAAGACGCGATCCGGCGATTTGCCGCCCGCGCTCGATGGCGATCTTGCGATAGCTCTCATTCGTGGAAATGACGACGTCGGCGAAGAAGAACGTCATCCGCTCGAACAGCACGAGCAGCCGCCAGAAAAAGCCGCGCTTGTTGAATTTCGCTTCGTAGAGTTCCGGATTGATGTCGTGATGATCGAACACGAACCGCTTGCCGATCGGCTTGAACGGAAGCGCGACGAGAAAGATGAGGTCGGGAGGATTGCACCCGTGGATGACGTCGAAGCCGCGGCCGAGAGAACCTTCCACGCGAGCCGCGTCTCATGAAAGAGCGCGCTTGCATATTCGCGCAGATAGCCGCCCGCGGAATCGCCTTCCGCCGGCAGCCCGTGGCGGTAGATATGGACGCCTTCGAGATCCTCGTCCTCCGCTTCGTAGCCCTTGCCTTTGGGACAGATGACCGAAACCTCCGCCCCGGCGGCGACGAGCGCGAGCGACTCCTGCCAAACCCGCCGGTCGAAGGGAACCGGAAGGTTCTCGACGATGATGAGGATCTTCCGGCCGGCAGAGCGTCTTCTCCGCGGACGGCGAAGGCTCATCCGTCTCGGACGTCACGGCGCGCGTCCGTCATAGCGCGTGAAAGTCCAGCACCTTGGCGCTCTTGAGCGAAAGCCCGCGGGCCGCGCCATTGGCGTCGATCACGACGTCGAAGCGCTCGCTTTCCGCGACCTCCTTGCTGACGAGCAGGTCCGGCAGCTTCGGCAGATGAGAGAACGCATAGCCGAGATTCTGGCCGATCAGGTGCTCGGGCTTCAGCGACGGATCGTAGATCGATAACGCATAGCCGCCCTGGATCAGCTTGCGCGCGAGATCGATGTTCGGGCTTTCGCGCAGATCGTCGGTGTCCGATTTGAACGCAAGGCCGAGCATCAGAACTTTCGCGCCGCGCGGAAGGCCCTGAACCGCCCGCGAATACAGGAAATGCTTATGGGCGTCGTTTGAGCGCATCAGCGCATCGATCACATGCGTGTTCGCGCCGATATCGTTCGAGATGTGTTGAAGCGCGCGAACATCCTTCGGCAGACACGAACCGCCGAACGGCCCGCCCGGCCGAAGGTAGTAGGGGGAGATGTTCAGCTTGGTGTCGGAGATGAAGATCTTATGCACGACCTTGGCGTCGATGCCGAGCGTAACGCACATACGTCCGACCTCGTTGGCGTAGGCGACCTTGAGGGCGTGAAAACTGTTGTCGACGAACTTCGTGAACTCGGCCTCGCGATAGCCCACGGTGAAGACCGGGGCGTCGAGGCTCCTGTTCATCTCCTCGACCGGCGCCGACGGCTTGCCGTCATGTGTTCCCACGACAACCTTCGGCGGATGGAAAAAGTCTTTGACCGCCGTCGATTCCCGCAGGAATTCGGGATTATAGACCACGTCGATGAAGGCCATCGCGTCCCCTAGAGACGACGCGAAGATCGGAAGGATCAGTCCGTCGATCGTACCCGGGCGAATGGTGCTGCGGTAAACGACCGTCAGCTTGTCCTTTCGACCAACTGAACGCGCGGCGCTGGCGATCTGCCGCGTCACTTCGGCGATATCGCGCATGTTGTGAGCGCCGTCCGGGGCGCTCGGCGTCCCTACGCAGACGATCGCAATCTCGGCAGACGGCACGGGATCGGCTGCATCGGTCGTGCAGCGCAGACGGCCCTTCGCCAGCGCTTCGGCAAGCATCTCGTCGAGCCCCGGCTCCTTGATCGGCGAGGATCCCGCCATGATCCGGCGGACCTTGTCTTCACTGACGTCGACGCCCACCACTTCGTGGCCTTCGCTAGCGAGGCAAATCGCTCCGGTCAGACCCACATAACCCAGCCCGTATATTGCGATCCGCATTGGTCCCCCTCGTTCTGCGCCCGATCGCGGAGGCGCCATCCGCGCGATCGGGAGTTTTCCCTAATTGGGTTTGGCCCTCTCCTCCTTGGGGAACGGAGCGGTCCCTTCAACCTCGCCGCCCCACCAAGTGATGAGGCGCGCGCTGCGCTGGTCGCGCGCATAAATCCACAGCCAGTTGAGCGCGACGCTTAGCCGGTTGCGCACGCCGATCAGAAAGTAGATGTGGGCGAAACCCCAGAGCCACCACGCGATCGCACCGCGCAGCTTGATCCAGCCGAAGTCAATGATCGCCCGCTGCTTGCCGATCGTCGCTAGGTCGCCTGCGTGCTTATAGCGGAAGGGCGGGGGCGCGGGCAATCCGCTGAGCCGGGCGCGGACGACCCTGGCGACATAGGCGCCTTCCTGCTTCGCGGCTGGAGCGATGCCGGGTACGGGCCGCCCGTCCGGACGCAGAACGATAGCCGCATCGCCGATCGCGAAGATTTCGGAATGTCCTGGGACGGTGAGGTCGGGTTCAGCCTTGAGACGTCCGGCTTTGTCGGCCGGAGCCTCGAGCCATTGTGCGGCCGGCGAGGACTGGACGCCTGCCGCCCAGACGATCGTCGCCGCGGCCAAGGTCTGGCCGCCGAAGACGACGCCGTTGGCGTTGCATCCCGAGACTGGCTGGCCAAGCACGACCTCGACGCCCAACTGCTCCAGCGAATCCTTGGCGTAGATCGACAGGTCCTCTGCGAAAGCCGGAAGGATGCGCGGACCAGCCTCAATCAAGACAATGCGCGCCTTACGCGTGTCGATACGGCGAAAGTCTGTGGGCAATGTGTCGCGCGCGAGCTCCGCGATCGTGCCGGCGAGTTCGACGCCCGTCGGGCCGCCCCCGACCATGACGAAGGTCATAAGCGCCGCGCGCTTCCGCTCATCGGATTCCCGCTCGGCCTCCTCGAAGGCGACGAGTATGCGGCCGCGTATGGTCGTCGCGTCCTCGAGCGTCTTCAAGCCCGGCGCGAACGGCTCCCAAGAGTCGTGCCCGAAATAAGCGTGTCGCGCGCCGGTCGCCAGCACGAGCGTATCGTAGCGAACCGTCGAGCCCTCATCGAGTCGCAGTTCGCGCGCCGCCTTGTCGATGGACTCGACCGACGCCAGCAGCGTCGTGACGTCCCTGCGCCGGCGCAAGAGCTGCCGGATCGGCCAGGCGATCTCCGAGGGCGCGAGCGACGCAGTCGCGGCCTGGTAGAGAAGCGGTTGAAACAAATGGTGGTTGCGTCGATCGATGATCGTGATCTCAACCGGCGCTCCGGCTAGCCGGTGCACGGTCTCGAGGCCGCCAAACCCGGCGCCGACCACGACCACATGATGAGCGCTCATCTTCCCGTCCCGTCAACAGCAGCTCCGATGCGTGCTCGGCGTACAAGATGTCGGGGTGAGGCCGGGCGCTGACAACCCAATGCCGGACCGAAAATTCTAGGTTGTGAAATTGACCGTCCGCGCGCCTCGCGCCGAGAAACCACGATCAATTTTACGACAACCCGAGGCTCGACCTATAGGTAGTAATACGGACTTGACATGCGCGTAGAATTGCTCGCGTGTTCACGATTTCGTGATCGCCTTGGTGGTGACGTTTTTGGAGGAAGCTATGAGGCACGTCGTCCAATTCGTCGTCGCCGCATGTGTGCTCGCCGGGGCGTCTCCCGGAGCGGCGCAGATTATCAACGGCAGCTTCGAGGAAGGCACATTTGGCGACGGGAGCGTTCGAGAGGTCTCGCGCGGTGACACGGCCCTGTCAGGTTGGACGGTCAATGATAACCCAATCGCGTGGTACACGAACGGCTACGAGCCCAATCCTCTCACGCCGATCGGAGTTGGCCCGCACAGCGGAAATTTGGCCGTCAATCTATGTGACGGCAGCGTCGCAAACCAGTGCGACGGCAGCGTGCGGCCCGTATCAATAGGCCAGACGTTCACGGTTCTGCCATTTATCGAACAGCAGGTCAGCTTCTGGGTTGGAAACTACCGTGGTAACGGCGGCGCCGTTTCGATCGGGGTGACGATCCAGGACGGGACATCGAACACGATTCTGTTGGATGAAACCGCGACCGCCCCGGCGACCGATCTCGATTCGGCTTGGGAGGAGTTTACTTATTCTTTCACGCCCACCGGGCGCTCGAATATCATCAGTTTTTCGGAGATAGGCGGCGGCTATTACGCCGGTTTGGACGACATTGGCGTCGCTGCGGTTCCCGAGCCGTCCACCTGGGCTCTTGCGCTGCTTGGCTTTGCAGGCTTGAGCGTACTTGGCATACGCCGTAGGCGTCTCACACACGCCTAAGCGGGCGCATCGCTCCGGCGCTCGTCTTCGTGATTGGGCGACCAATCGAAGCGTCGACTTTGATCTTGCGCTGAAAGCGCCAAGCTTGGCGCGACTCCCGATTCCGGTCTAACAAGGGACTGGACGCAAGTCGCGTTCGCCACATCCTGAAGCTCAGGCCTTGCCGACTTTCCCGAAGGGGAGGTCAACAGCGGATTGTCCCCATGCGGCGCTACCGGATCGCGGTCATTCCTGGCGACGGCATCGGCAAGGAGGTCATTGCGGCGGGTATTGAGGTATTGAAGGCCGTCGCCGACCGCGAAGGCGGCATCGAATGGAGTTTCGATACGTTCGATTGGGGCTCCGACTATCATCGCGAGACCGGCCTCATGATGCCGGACGATGGCCGCGAGCAAATCAAAGACCATGACGCGATTTATTTCGGGGCGGTCGGGTCACCGGATGTCCCCGACCACGTCAGCCTCTGGGGCTTGAGGCTCGCGATCTGTCAGCCGTTCGACCAATACGCCAACGTTCGTCCGGCGCGTGTATTGCCCGGGATCACGAGCCCGCTGCGACGTGTGAATGGCCCCGAACTTGACTGGGTGATCGTTCGCGAGAATTCGGAGGGCGAATATGCAGGCGTCGGCGGACGCGCCCATCGCGGCCTGCCGATCGAGGTTGCGACTGACGTTTCGATCATGACCCGCGCGGGCGTCGAGCGCATCTTTCGCTTCGCTTTCGCGCTGGCCCGCTCCCGGGCCCGCAAGCTCCTCACCATCGTCACGAAATCGAACGCGCAGCGGCACGCCATGGTGATGTGGGACGAGATCGGAGCCGAGGTTGCGCGCGAGTTTCCCGACGTGACCTCGGACAAGATGCTGGTCGACGCGATGACCATGCGCATGACGATCAAGCCAGAAAGCCTGGATACGATCGTCGCCTCGAACCTTCACGCCGATATTCTGTCCGATCTGGCCGCGGCGCTGGCCGGCTCGCTCGGCATCGCGCCGACCGCCAATCTCAATCCGGAACGGCGCTTTCCCTCGATGTTCGAGCCAATTCACGGCTCCGCGTTCGATATTGTCGGTAAGGGGATCGCCAATCCGATCGGCTCGTTCTGGACCGGGGTGATGATGCTCGAACATCTGGGCGAAAGAGGCGCGGCCGATCGGCTGATGCGGGCCATCGAGCGCGTCACTGCCAATCCGGCGCTGCACACGCCGGACCTTGGCGGTAAGGCAAGCACAGGCGAGGTCACAGACGCGACAATCGCGGCAATCCAAGGCGAAAACGTCAAGATCGGGGATCGGTTTTGAACAGAGCGACGCTGCCCGACATCGGTTTTGAGTCCTACGACAGTATGGAAGGCCTCATCGCCATTGATCGCGGCGCGCCGTCGGGTCGTTTCGCATTCTGGCGGGGGGCGAAGCTCGCTCATGCGGTTTATCCCGGCCTGCTGGTCGCGGGCACGATCGCGCTAGCCTCCACGTGGCTCGCGCAGCACTATACCGCGCCGGTTATGCTGTTCGCCCTTCTGTTCGGCATGGCGTTCCATTTCCTGCATGAGGAAGGCCGTTGTGTTGCCGGCATCGAGTTTGCGTCGCGCTCCGTATTGCGGCTGGGCGTTGGCTTGCTCGGCGTGCGCATCACCCTTGGCCAGATCGCCTCGCTGGGGCCGTGGCCGGTCGCGACGGTCGTCGTTGGCGTCACGACGACAATCCTGTTCGGATTCCTCTTGGCGCGGCGCCTCGGCCTGTCGTCGATGTTTGGCGTCCTTTCCGGCGGCGCAGTCGCGATCTGCGGCGCTTCGGCCGCGTTGGCCATCGCCTCCGTCCTGCCGAGCAATGAAAACCGCGAGCGCGACACCATCTTGACTGTAGTTAGCGTCACCGCCCTCTCGACGATCGCGATGATCATCTATCCGGTCTTCGCGGTCTCGATCGGCCTCGATCACAGACACGCCGGCGTCTTCATCGGCGGCACCATCCACGACGTCGCGCAAGTCGTGGGCGCCGGATATACGATCTCGAACGAAACCGGCGACATCGCGACCTATGTCAAATTGTTGCGCGTCGCTATGCTGCTGCCGGCCGTTTTCGCGATCTCGCTTCTTTATGCACGAAATGGCGGCCATGGGCGGGGCGCGCGAGCCACGCTGCCCATGTTTCTGGTCGTCTTCGCAGCCCTCGTAGTCCTCAATTCTATCGGCTTCCTGCCGAAGGTTGCGATCGACCTCGCCAACGAGGTTTCGCGGTGGTGTCTGGTTGCGGCGATTGCGGCGCTGGGGATGAAAACTTCGTTCAAGGCGCTCTTTGCCGTCGGGTGGCGGCCGATCGCGCTCATGGCCGCGGAAACGCTTTGGATCGCCGCCCTCGTGCTAATTTCAGTCCGGCTGATCATCTAGAGTTCATACGCCATGCCTCACGGCGCCTTGACGCAGCTTTCGACCGAAAAGATGCATTCCCGACCGAGCGGAAACTTGCCGCCGTCGACCGCGGTGTAGCCGACCTGGCTGACGTGGCCGCTGGTCATGACCAGTACGACGTCGCAGCTTCCGCCAGGCGTGAATGGAACCACATTCGTGTTGAGGCCGATCGCCCATTGCGGTCCGTAGCCGCGCATTTGACCGCCGACATAAGTCCAGATCTCGGTCGCCTGGCCCGATGAAACGCGTTGGGCTGGCTGCCCCATGCAAGCGAGAATGTCCCGGTTCGAAAGGCCGATCATCGACTGCTGCGCGACTTGGTCCACCTCGAGCGGCTGGCATCCACTGGGCGCCAATGCCATGAGAAGGCCAACCGCCGAGACGGGTTTCCTCAACTGTCAGCCCTCTCAAGTTTGCGACGCGGTTCGGGCGACGTTGGCGCAACCGGGCCGGTTTGACAATGCTTGCCAAGCTAAATCGCCGTTGCGACGCGTGCCTGAAAGATCGCGATCTTTGTGTCGCCGTAGACGCGCTCGTCGACGCGCTCGAGACCGACAGGTGCGGTGACGTCAGCCTTGGCGCCCTCTTCGACAACGCAAAGCGCATTCGGTTCGAGCCAACCGCCTGCGACGAGCGCGGCAAGCGCTGACCCGGCGAGACCCTGTCCGTAAGGGGGGTCGAGGAAGGCGAGCGAAAACGGGCCGCCCGCTGGCGCTGACCCAAGCCTGGTTGCGTCGGCGCGCCAGATACGCGTCACCCCGCCAAGCGCCATCGCCTCCACATTGGCGCGCAGAAGCGCGCGCGCCTCGGCGCCATTGTCGACGAACAGCCCGAAGCGCGCGCCGCGCGAGAGCGCCTCGATCGCGAGCGCTCCCGTTCCGGCGAAAACGTCGACCACTCGCGCGCCCTCGATATGGCCGGTGAATTGGTGCTCGAGGATGTCGAAGATCGACTCGCGCAGGCGCTCCGAAGTCGGACGAATGGCGCGCGACGCGGGCGCCGAGAGCACGCGGCCCTTGAGACGACCGCCGACGATCCGCATGGAACTAGCCTTTGAAGTCGAGAGCGGGCCCGGCTGCGAGTGCGACGAAGAACAGAAGGGTCATTATAAGGTTTGAGGAAGAAGGCCTTCGCGACTCCTCCATCGCCATCCCGACCATCTCGCCAGTCCCCATCGGCATTCCGTCGTTCCCCATGGCGATCGGATTCGCGCCCCCTTTTTCGGACCGACAGTCATCACGCCGTGCTTGAGATGGTTGGCGACGAGCCACCAGTTCATCGGATAGGCGATTATGGAAACCCACGATGAGCGCCTCGATCAATCAGCCGCAGTCAATGCATGCGGTCGCCGGAGTCCTTGTCGAACACATGGACGCTTGCATCAGCGAAATCGACGCCGATCGGGACACCGTCCCGGCGGTCGAAAGACTTGTCGGCCTTGACCGTGATCGTGCCGCCATCGATCCGGCAGGTGACCAAAGCGTGATCGCCCATGAGCTCGGTGGCATAGACCTCGCCCACAATCTTGCCTGCATTCGGCTCCGTGACCTCGCAATCCTCAGGACGGACGCCGGCGATCGCGCGAGGCTGCGAACCACGGATCTTTGTCCCGAAGGTTCCGGCCGGTCCGGAAAAACGGCTGTCGACAATGGCGCCGTCCATGAAATTCATCGGCGGCGAGCCGATGAAGCCGGCGACGAACAGGTTCGCGGGCGCATTGTACATGTTTGCCGGCGTGTCCAGTTGCTGTAGCACGCCCTTCTCGAGCAGAGCGACGCGATGAGCGAGCGTCATCGCCTCGATCTGGTCGTGCGTCACATAGAGGGTCGTGATGCCGAGCTGATGCTGCATATGTTTGAGCTCGGCGCGCATGTAGCCGCGCAGCTTGGCGTCGAGATTGGAGAGCGGCTCGTCCATGAGGAACGCCGCCGGACGGCGGATCATCGCGCGAGCGAGCGCCACGCGCTGTCGCTGGCCGCCCGACAGTTGCCGGGGATAGCGATCGAGCAGCATATCGAGCTGCACCTGTCGCGCCACGTCCTTGACCGCCGCCTCGACCTCAGCCTTCGGCTGACCGCCGCGCACCGTCAGGGGGTAGGCGATGTTGGCGAACACCGTCATATGCGGATAGAGCGCGTAGGACTGGAAGACCATCGCGACGTCGCGATACTTCGGCAGCACATTGGTGACGTCGCGATCGCCGATGCGGATTGAACCGGAGGAAACCTTTTCGAGGCCGGCAATCATGCGCAGCGCGGTCGTCTTGCCGGATCCCGATGCCCCGAGCAGGACCAGGAACTCTCCGTCCTGCACTTCGAGATTGAGACCCTTGACCACCTCCACCGACCCGAAAGACTTGTAGATGTTCTCGAGCCTTACCCGCATCGACGCTATCCCTTGACCGCGCCGACGAGCAGACCGCGCGCAATGTGCTTCTGGAGGAAGGCGGCGATGACAATGACCGGCGCGATCATGATGACGATCAGCACCGACATGTACCACCACTGCGGCCCGCGGGTGGTGTTTTGCGCCGCAACGAGCACCGGCATGGTCTGAGCTCTCGCGTTGGTGAGGAAAAGCGCAAGCAGGAACTCGTTCCAAGCCAGGATGAACACGAGCATGAAGGTCGCCGCGAGGCCTGAGCGCACAAGCGGCAGCGCAATCGTGAAGAACACGCGGAATTTCGAAGCTCCGTCGATCTCCGCGCTCTCCTCGAGGTCGAGCGGCACGCCGGCGAAGAAATCGCGCGTCAGCCAGACGACAATCGGCAGATTGACGCCCGTATAAGTCGCAATCAGCGCGAATTTGGTGTCCAGCAACTGGAGATGCTGGAACATCACATAGATAGGCAACACAGCGACGATCGGCGGCATGATCCGATTCGAGATCATCCAGAATTCGATGTCGGTGTTGCCAACCGCGGCCTTGAAGCGGCGCACGAACGTGCCAAGCGCAAGCAAGAAAAGCGCAATCGCAACAACCCCAGCGATCTGCCAAGGCACATGCAGCGCCGCCACTGTGACGATCACTGCAATCAGGAGCAGAAGGAATGTCACGATCGAGGCCAATTTGACCTCAAAACGGATGCGCACCAGCGCATAGGCCGCAAGCGCGCCGATGATGATCGCCAACACCGTGCTGGAGAGGGTCACTATGATCGAGTTAAGATAGGGGCCAACCGTGTTGTTCTGGAGAAGCATGAAGTTCCAGGCGTCAAGCGTCGGCTTGAAGTCGACGAACGGAATGTAGAACGGACCGCTGTCGACCTCGACCTCGATCTTGAACGAGGTCACGAACACCCAGTAGAGGGGAAAGAGGACGACGAGCGTCCACAAGCCCAAGATGGCGTAAACGACGACGGTCGTCGGCGCTGACATCTCCTCGAGGCTCTTCGCCTCGAACAGACGGCTCATGAGGCCACGTGGTTCGACCGCGCCGCTCACTGATATCGCCGCGTCCAGCGGACCACGTAGTTGAAGAACGACACGCAGGTGATCGTGGAGACGAACAGCAGAAGATAGCCGATCGCCGCGGAGCCCCCGAGATCCTGGGTCCGCCAGGCGATGAAGGAATGCAACGTCATGGATTCGGTCGCAAGGCCGGGGCCGCCTGCGGTCAAAACATTCGGAATGTCGATGATCTTGAACGCCTCGATCAGCCGAATGAGGACCACCGTCGCTGCGATCGGCGCGATCGCAGGCCAGGTGATGTCGCGGAAGATCTGGAAGCCACTCGCCCCGTCAAGACGGGCAGCCTCGAGCTGGTCTCGCGGCTGGTTCTCGATCGCGGCAAGCAGCACAATAAACATGAACGGCGTCCACTGCCAGGTGTCGCCGATCAGCACCATGAGCCGCGCCGACCAGGCCTGATCCGCCCAGGACCATGCGCCAAGGCCGAGCGCCGCGCTCAAGGGTGCGAACGGACCCTTCTGCATGTCGGCGAGCATCCGGAACATGTAAGCCACGCCGACTGGCGTCACCATCAGCGGAATGAAGAACACAACCCGAAAGAAGCCGCGTCCGCGGATCGGCTGAGCGCAGAGAAGCGCAAGTCCGAGGCCGATCGCAAATTGCGCTGTGACGCCGAAGACGACGTACATGCAAGTCGTCAGCAACGTGCCCTGATAGGCTTTCTGCGGCAGCGTCGCGAGGAGCGCCAGCATAAGGGCGGTCGCGAGCGCGATGGAAATGAGCCGCCCGACGAAGCCAGGTACGGTGAATTCCGTTTTGGCGTAGCGGACGAGCCAATAGAGGACGGCCGCGGCGTAAACGGCGAAGGCGATCCAGCCGGACGTCTCGATGGGCTTTAGCGTGCCGATGAGATGATATTGCTGTGTCCCGAACAGCAGGCGCTTGTAATTGTAGAGGCCGATGAAGGTCAGCGTGAAACTGCCGCCCGCGAGTGCGAAGCGGCAAAGCGACAGGTAAATCGAAACGATCAGCGGGAAGATTGCGAAGCAGAGGAGAATGATCACCGCCGGCAGCACCATGATGCGGCCGGAGTGGCGGTCGATCCATTCGTCGCGCGTCTCGCGCGCGCTAGTTTCAGTATGCGCAGCCTGAGCTAGGGTCATTTGTCCTTAAGATATTTCCGGCTCTCGGCGGCGATTCTCGCTTAATGATGCGGTTTGAGATGGAGTGCCTGTCCCGGCGCGGCGCAACGCGCCGGGAACAATGCGTGTACCTCAGCGCTGGACGCCGAGCGAGCCCTTGTAGAATTTGAGCTGATTCTCGACGCCGATCTGCTCGTTGAGATCGTTCCAGCCGTCGAGCACGGCCTTGACCGTCCCGTCCTCGTCGAGCTCGCCTGCAAGGTAGCGCGCAATCGCTTCGTCCAGCACGACCTGCTGATATTTCTGGTTCTGCGGGATGCGCAGATCGAGGACCATGTTGGGGCTGTCAAGGCTGTCTTTGATGGCGCCGAGATAGCTGTCCCCGGCGACCTTGCTCATGCCCGCCTTCTTCCAGGTGTCGTTATACGTGAACTGGGACGCGCGGTAGGGATTGAACCCGGTCACGCCGATCGTCACGTCGACGTTCGACTGTGCCGGCTGCGACATATAGGACAGGAACGCATAAGCCGCATCCTTGACCTTGTCCTTGGCCTTGGCGTTGATGCCGCCGCTCCAACCGCCGAACGCGGCGTAGGGAGCATGGTTCACGCCGTCGATGGCGTAAGGGCACGAGTCCTTGGTGCAAGCCTCGAGCTTGCCGGTCGACCAGTTCATAACCTCCTTCGAGCCGGGAGTAATGACGGAGCCCGTCTTGTCGATGACCTTCGAGATCTTCGGATCGATCGCCATGACGCCGACGTCACCCCAGTCGAGGTTCAGCGCGCACTTGCCGGAGACGAACAGCGGTCGCGTGTCGCTGACGTCAAGGTTGAGTTCGTCCGGCGGACCATACTTCCCGGACTCCTTGAGGAAACGAAGCGCCCTGCGGAAGGCCTCGTTGTCGATAAGCGGCCTCATGTCCTTGGTGTCGAAGAATGTGCCCTGGCTCGTTCCCTTTGACTGCACCATCGAGCTGGTGACGTCGGTAATGAACCAATAGCTCTGAGCATTGCGCTTCTTGGCGATGCAGGAGCCGTAGACCTTGGTCCCGTCGACTTCCTTGCCGTTCAGCGCCTTGGCGACCTCGAGATACTCGTCCCAGGTCTTGGGCGGCTTCAGGCCCGCCTTGTCCAGAATGTCTGTACGATAGTACAGCATGTGGAAGTCACCATCGAGCGGGACAAGATAAATCTTGCCGTCGTAGGTCGCCGAGAAGTTGCGGAAAAACGGGCCGATCTGATCCCACTCGATCGCCTTATCCTTGGCGATGCGCGGCCCCAATTCCTCGAGATACCCGCCCGACACGTAATCGACCATCCATTGTGGCGCGAACACCGCAGCATCGACCGAGTTGGTGCCGCTCGCCCAATCGGTCAGCACCTTCTGATACAGATCGGAGAACGGAACCGCGATGATGTTGATCTTCGCGCCTGTCAGCTTCTCGAATTCGGGCGCGCGCCGCTGCAGCGGCTCCTGGATCGCGCCGGTCTGCGTCATGACGTTTACGGTAACGCCGTCGAACTCACCCGCCTGCGCGCGGGGCAGCGAGGCGAGCGCGAACATCGCGCCCGCAATCGCCGTCGATATGCTCAATATCCTTGCCATGCTCCGCTTCCTCCCGGTCTCGTCGGCGCCGTGCGCGCCGCGACATTCCTATTTTGCGGCGCTCGAGAGCGGTCATGCTGAGGCAGCGCCTGCAGGGCTCAATCGTCAATCGATCGCCGATTGATAAAAACTATACTGGCCGCCAGCGCGGCGCGTCAACGCGCAAAAGGACGGTCGTTGCTTGCATTCGCCTTGCGGCCTGGCATCATGCCAGTTCGTCGTGTTTCCGTTCTAGCGCGGGGACGCGTCGCCGAATTCGACCCTGTCACGGGCTTCTTTGTCCCCCGATCAGGGCGAGGGTTTCAACGTCATCCGATACGGCTAGGATTTTTAGACAAGACAACAATCGGCCGAAGTTCCCGGCGCGTCGCGCCCGACCCGAATATACTCAAGTCCATCAGGCCCGGGCCGCGCTCGGCGCTACGTTTCAGAGCCTGGCGACGACGGCGAGCTTCTTGATCTGTCCGTTCTCATAGGCGCGCAAGAAGGCCTGGTAGTCCCTGAAAGAGACGCAGCCGTTCGAGTCGCCATTCGGACCGAGCATGAACGGGTGCGCCAACAACCCCGCGCGGCCATAGATTCCGCCTTCGCCGACCGGATTGAGCCGTATTGCCTGGACCCCGTGGAACGAGCCTTCCCGCAGCGTCAGATCGTAAACATGTGGGGGCGTCGGGCCCACGGCGCGCTCGGCCACGTAGCGCGGATTGTCGAGCGCCTGCCCCAGACCCGAATGGGCTTCGAGCTTTGTTCCGTCCGGCAGATAGACGACACGGGCCGAGATGTCATAGACGGCGGTGTAGTGATCATAGCCGGAGATTGGGGCTGGCGCCGAATTTCCAAAGGGCGACGGGAAGCTGAACAAGGGACCTCTGCCCAGGCCGCCAGCCGACTCTCGCTCCCGTTGCTGCGCGACCACCGATTGGGTTGTGGCGGTGCGCGCTGAGGTCGCCGAAGCGACGACCGGGGCGGATGAGTGCGCCCATCCAAACAGCTTCTCGAAGACGTTGCGATTATCGGTCGGCCCGGCAGGAGGAGCGACGGCGATATCGGGTCGCGGTCCGCGCCGCTCAGGCGTCGTGGACTGCGTCGGCGCGCCGAACCCAGGCGGACGAGCCGGCGGCAAGGGAAAGGTTTCCGTCTCGCTGACTTCGGGCGCATCGCGCCCCGGCGGCAGAGGCGCGCTCGCGCCCGTGGGGAGCGCCGGAGCCGGGGAAAAGGGTTCGAGAGTCGGCAGTGGGAAAGGGGCGACGCGGGGCGCGATTTCGAGGCTCGCCACCCGCTCCGAAGGCGCCGCGGCGGCAGATCGGCTCGTCGCTGCGGGCGCAGTCGACTTCAATTGAGCGAGCACATTGGCGTCAATGGCAATGTCGGCAAAAGGCTTCGAGATGGCCGGTGTCGCAGTCGACGCGGACGTCCACCGAGCGAATACCGCCTCAGATATCGACGGATTGACCCAGTGCAGGGCCCAGACACTGACAGCCCCCGCGAGGGCCAAGGCAGCCGCGCCAGGAACAATTCTGGGAAAAACTCGTTGAGGACTGTCCCCGCCCTCAAACGAAAGGTCGTCGAATGTAACCTCTATCCCCTGCATCCCTAGCCCTACGCCCACGCTTAGCCGATTGAATCAAAATAGAGCGTACGCGTTGAGCCTTCCTTAACGCAGTCGGCGAGCAGAGGCTAGTCGGCGGCCGGCAATTTTTGGCGCTTGTATCCCCATTTTATCTGTGTGTTGCATCCCTGCAGCAACGCGTTTCGGTTTACAGGCAAAAAGCTCATATTTCTTCATGGCCGCACACCGCCCCTGTTGAAATGTGGCGGAGCGTCGGCTTACGTTGCGCGTCAATCAACGCCCCGGATTGCACGCGACGCGCTCGGCCAAAAGAGCCCGCGCCAAGCTCCCCCGATGCGACCGCTCCGCTGCTGCAATCAGCGTCAAGTTGACGATGTCGCGCTGCGCGTGGCTTCCACCAATCCGGACCGCTTGTCCTCGGACCGGTAGAATCGCTGCGACGGCGCGCGCATGGTCGCCGCTGGCGAAGGCGAGCGCGCCGTCAATTAAGCGCCGGCCGACCTCGACTGTCACTTGCAGGTTGTCGCCTGAACCTACGCGCTCGTAGTCGTCGAGCGATTGGATGAAACGCGTCACATGGTCGGGGTCGGGCGAGCGCGCTGCGGCAAGGGCGCAATGCAGATCGTTGAAGGCGAGCAAGTGATCATGGACGTGCGCCATCCATTTGTCCGCGACCGGTCCCCACCGGTCGCCAACGTCAACGCCTGCAAGTTCGAGACGCCATAGGAGCGAAGCGGCGTCGACGCGGTCGAGCGCCGCGTCGTCCGCGAGCTTGGGCGCCGTGAAGCGATCGTATTCGGCGAGAACCTCGTCGTATCGGCCTTGTTTGATCAGAAATAGAGCCAGATGCCAGCCGTTGTGATGGGACATAAAATGCGCATGCTTCCAATCGACCCGCGTCGATTTGAGAAAAGCTACACCCTCCTCGTATCGGTTAGCAGTTTCCATAACGTGGGCCAGCGCGTGGGTCGCCCAGGCGTCGCGCGGATTAGAAGCGAGCGCTTCTCGGCCAAAATGCTCGGCGCGCTTGAGGTCGCCGGTCTCCTCAAGCCCAAAGGCGTAAAGCCCGTGGACGAAGCTCGTGAGCGGATGGTTGCGATCCCAGGCGGGAAGCACCTGCTCGGCACAGTCGCGAATGGCGGCCGACCGCCCAAGGAAGAAATAAGCGTCCTGCACCAGGCGCAGGGCAAGCGCGTCGGTGGGATGACCGGTTAGGATTTCCTCCCAGCCGAGGATCGCCTGCGAGGTCTCGCCTCGCGCCCACGCCCTGGCGGCGGCGAGATGGCGCCGCTCCCGCTCTGACGCGCCCCCGCTCGCCGTTTCAGCCGCGCGCAGGGCGCTCGTTACCTCGGGATGGTCGCCGCGAAAGCCGCCGATCATAGTAAGCGCTGCAATCGCGGCAGCGCCCAGCGCGAAATCGGGATCGCGCGCTAGGGCTGACTTGAGCACGCCGACCGGATCGCCGGTCAATCCGTAATAGTCGGCGATCGCGCGATCGAACGCTACGGCGGATTCCGGTGAGCCAGAAAGCGTCAAGCCTTGTTGGTCTACGGCCAATGATTGATTCCGTGGGGCGCCGAGCGACTTCGAAATACTCCTAACCTGAGTGGATCGCCGTCGAAAGTATCGGAGCAGCGGCCCTGATCGCTCGTATTTGATCGGGCGGGCTCTTTTCGATCGTCCGAACGCCATTAGATGGCAGGAGTTTTCGGCGAACAGGGGAAACGTTCGATGCAGGGCAAGACCATTGTCGCCACTGGCGCAACCTCGGGCGTTGGGGAAGCTGCGGTCCTCGCGCTCGCGGCTTTAGGCGCTCGCATCGTTTTCATCGCCCGCGACGAGACACGCGTCAAAGCGACGATGCGCAAGCTGGAGGCGAAAGCGCCAGGTCTCGGCCACCGGATGCATCTCGCAGATCTGTCGAGTATAGACGAGACGCGCAAGGTCGGCGCCGCAATCGCGGCTAGCGAACCGCGCATCGACGTTCTGATCAACAACGCCGGCGCGCTCTTTTCGCACCGCCGGGTGACGTCCGAGGGGTTGGAGCTGACCTTCGCCCTTAATCACATAGCCTATTTCGTGCTGACCGAGACGCTGCGCGAGAATCTTATCGCATCCGCGCCAGCCCGCGTCGTCTCCACCTCGTCGGCTGCCCATCAGGGCGTGCGGCTCGATTTCAGCGACCTGCAGAGCGCAAAGGGCTATAACGGGCTCAGAGTCTACGGGCGCTCGAAACTCGCCAATATTATGTTTAGCCGCGAGCTCGCCCGGCGCGTCGCCGGCACGGGCGTGACCGCCAATTGCCTCCATCCCGGCGTCGTCGCGACCCGGTTCGGCCAATCGAGCGGCGGCTTCGCCGGCCTTCTGATCCCTTTCGTCCGACCGTTCTTCATCTCGCCGGAACAGGGCGCAGACACGATCATTCATCTCGCGTCATCACCGGAACTTGAAAACACGACGGGCGAATACTTCGTCAAACGCAAGATCGCCGAACCCTCCGTAGCGGCGAGAGATGACGCGGCGGCGAATCGCCTGTGGGAGGCAAGCGAAGCATTGACCAACGCTACAGGCTCATGAGCGGCCGACGCCGTTTCCTCCGGCCTGAACACCAACTCTGGAAGCGGCGGGTGAAGCGAATAGGCTTGTAGAGAGTCCTATAAGACGCGGGTCCACGTCTCCTCGCCAGCTTGCGTGGCGCAACATCATTTTCATGACAACTGACGCGGCGAACTCGCTCACTCGCTGGGCGCGAGGCTTTGGCGTAATTGCGTTGCTAGGCTCGGTTCGGAGCGTTTCCACGCGTCCAAGGCGCGTACCTGTGCGAACCATCTTTGCAAATGCTCGTACTTGCCGACCGGGAGTTGTGCGGTTTCGGTGTGCATAAGCGGTGAGGCGATCGCAAGATCGGCCAGCGTAAGCCGGTTCTGTGCGATCCATTGCCGATCAGCGAGATGCCCGTCGAGCACCTGCGCCGCCCCGGCGAGCAGCGCCTCGCCTCGCGCAATCTCAGCGGGGTCGGGTCCGCCTGTGCCGCCAACCATTTTCTTCGAGACTCGCTCCCTGCTGATGAATCCTACGGCTGGCGTGAAATGGTACGCGGACCAGAAGAGCCATCGATTGACGTCTGCGCGCGGCTGTGCGTCTTTGGGATAGACCGTCTGCCCGGCGTCCAAGTCTGCCAAGTACTGCATAATTGCATGCGATTCCCAGAGATGGAATCCCGCGTGCTCCAAGACCGGAACTTTGCCGTTCGGATTGATCTTGAGATAGGCCGCGCCTCGATGCTCTCCTGCCAGGAGATCCACGATGACGAGATCTAGTCTCGCGTCCAGCAGGATCGCGGTCAAAAGGACCCGGCGTGAATTGGCAGACGTTGGATAATAGTAGAGGCGCATTGTCACTCCTGGGACGACGGCCACGCGTCGGTGCCCTCTCGGCATGGGCGCGAGCCAAAGCTTGGCTTTCTGCTATCAGTGGCGACCGGATATGTGCGCGGAATAGGCGCCGCAATCCAAATCTTGCGTCAACATCGGTCGGAGACGCTAACGTCTAACGCTGTTTCGACTTGGCCTTCGGCGCCGCGTGGCGCCAAGCCATTTCCAGCGCCGCCTCTAGTTCGGCGTCGCTGAGCGCCGCGAGGGTCGCGCATGTCCAACCTCGCCGGCCCCAGGCATTGTCGAGAACTGAGAAAGCGTCAGGCGCGACCGCGCATTTGAGCGCCTGCTCGTCGGGTGCAAACTTGATGTTGGCGGTGAGTTCGTCCGCCGCAAGCGTCGCGAAGGTGACCCGCGCCTTGAACGCGCGGCGATCAAAATGTGGGTATTCACCGGCCCCCGCGAAAGAGAGCGCGATGCGGCGGAAGTTGGCGGCGTCGGCCATGCGGACATCTCGTTTTACGGAGCGTTTGACCATAAGAGCGCGCGATAGAAGGCACAACGCGCCCACGTGACCCATTGTGCGGCGGCGCGCGGCGGGCGTAATTTCCCCGCCAGCCGATAAGCGCTCGCGGGAAGGAGACGCCATGGCCTCCACAGGCTTGGACAAGGTCAAAACCGTTCTGCGCGTCACCAGCGGCAATTTCCTTGAAATGTATGACTTCTTTCTGTTCGGCATCTACGCACGGCAGATTGCACAGACCTTCTTCCCTAATGACGACCCCTACGCCTCGCTGATGGCGACTCTCTTGAGTTTCGCGGCGGGCTTCGCGATGCGCCCGATCGGCGCGCTCGCGCTCGGGCCTTATGTTGACCGTATCGGCCGGCGCAAGGGTCTTATCCTCACGCTCTCAATCATGGCCTGCGGCACTGTCCTCATCGCCTTCGTGCCAGGCTATGCGACCATTGGCGTGCTCGCGCCCATGCTCGTGGTGCTCGGACGGCTGTTGCAGGGATTCTCGGCCGGCGTCGAGCTCGGTGGCGTCTCCGTCTATCTGTCGGAAATGGCGACCCCTGGAAACAAGGGCTTCTACGTCTCCTGGCAATCGGCGAGCCAGCAGGTCGCGGTCGTATGCGCCGCGCTGCTTGGCTACGCGATCGCCAATTTGATGGCGCCGGAAACCGCCGCGGGCTGGGGCTGGCGCATTCCGTTCTTCATCGGCTGCGCCATCGTGCCATTCCTGTACATGATCCGGCGCAAGCTGGAGGAGACGCCCGAATTCGCGGCGCGGAAGGTCCACCCGACCACGGCGCAGATTTTCCGCACGCTTGGCGCCAACTGGCCTATCGTGCTCGGCGGCGTGGCCATGGTGATCATGACCACGGTCTCGTTCTATCTCATCACCGTCTATACGCCAACCTTCGGCCGTCGCGTGCTCAATCTCACCGAGTCCGATGCGCTGCTTGTGACGATCGCGGTCGCCGTATCGAATTTCATCTGGCTGCCGATTTCGGGCGCAGTCTCCGATCGGATCGGCCGCAAGCCGCTCCTCGTTGGTTTCAGCGTTCTGGCGCTTCTCACCGCCTATCCCGCGCTCGCGTGGCTGGTGAGAGGGCCGACGTTCGACAGGATGCTCACGGTCGAACTGTGGCTGTCGTTCATCTACGCCTGCTATAACGGCGCGATGGTCGTGGCGCTGACCGAGGTCATTCCGGCCTCAGTGCGCACGTCGGGATTTTCGCTCGCTTATAGCCTTGCGACCACGCTCGGCGGCTCGTCGCTCCTGATCTCGACCTGGCTTATCCAGCATACCGGCGACAAGGCCGCGCCCGGCTACTGGATGAGTTTCGCGGCCTTGTGCGGCCTGGTCGCGACACTTGCGCTCTATCGCCGGCCGGCGGGCCCGATCCAATATCTCGCGCCCGGCGCTGCAGGTGGCTAACTCTCGGGTCCTACGCCACGTCCGAGCGCGCTCTTTCCCCTTGCGACACAAAACCGGGCCCTTGCGCGTTTCAGTGGAAGCGCTCCGGAGCGTGGTCAGCGCCGGAGGCAGAATCAAGGAGTTCCCGATGCATGCGACCTGGAAGCCTCACGAGAAGCATGGAGAGCTTACAGCGAAAGCTGACTTGCCTGACTCGGTCTTCGCCTTCCCGAAGCAACGCAAAGAGCCGATGACCGATGCGAAACACGTTCGCAACGCCGTCGCGCGGTTCGATCAGGTCGAAGATGTTTCCGACGACGATCGGACGTTGGCCTTCGCCAATATCAAGAAGGCGGCCAAACACTATGACGTCGAGCTCACCGAGACGTCATGGCGTGATCTTGGCGCTCATCCGCAGGCCCACCGTAAGGAGGCAGCCGCCACAGCCGTCAAGACCAAACGCGCTCGAGGAGAGACCAAATAGGCCGGTACGACTAAGGCCGGCGTTCCCGTTGGCTCGGCCTCGTGACCGCCTGAAGCGACTAGGGTCAGGCCCGGAGCTTCCTCCTCAGCCGGTAAGCGAAGGCGACCGACAGCGCCTGAACGCGGCCCTGCAGCGCCTGCTCCGGCAGCGCCTGATCGGTCGGGCTCGACCAGTAGGTTGAGTTCGCCCGTACATGGATCGTCCTACCCCCCACCATCGCGACGCCCGTGATCAGGTCGGGATCGCCTGGCCCGCCGTTGCCGAGATAGAGTGTGTCGATCCGCACGTGAAGGCCGCCAGCGCTTGGCCCGAGAACACTGGCAAGCTCGCCTGGCAACGACTGCTGCACCCAGCCCGCGGTCGGATTGCCGACGTAAGCGACCAACGGCGTCGTATCGACATCGACCGCGCCGCCGGAGACTGCCCCCGGCTGAACCCCGGCGGGCTCTGTTACAACCGCTTAAACCGACAGCGAGGAAGGCGCTGAAGCTGAAGAGCGCGGCCCGCCGCGTAAAGACATCTGTCGGCATGACGACTCCCTCCCTAAACATTGCACAGGCCGACCTGACTAGAAAGGCGGCTCTGCTTGACCGCCCACTCGTACATCGGTTCGCAGACGGCGCCAATGTGAGCCGTCTGGACGATGAGGGAGGGGACTGTCCGTCGCGTCCCCCGCTGCGCTCGGGTCCTCGCGATTACGCTTCCCTCGAACGCCGGGGTCCTAGCCGTGCTTCGCCCACTGCCCCCGCCACGGCGTCTCGGGCACCGGACTGACTGGCGGTTTGCCGTCGGCCCAGGCGAACACGTTCGAGACGACGCATTCAGCCATGGCCCTGCGCGTCCTTACCGACGCCGAGCCGACGTGCGGGAGGAGCACCGTGTTCTCGAGCGCAATGAGCTCTGGGGGCACGCTTGGCTCGTTCTCGAATACGTCGAGACCCGCGGCCAAAATTGTCTTGTTCCGTAGCGCCTCGATCAGCGCCTTCTCATCGACCAACGAGCCGCGCGAGACATTGATCAGGACGCCATCGGGACCGAGCGCCTGCAGCACTTCCGCGTTGATGATATGCCGCGTAGCGGGTCCGCCGGGCGCGACGACGATCAGAACGTCTGACGCCTTGGCCATGTCGATCAGCGAGGGGTAGTAGGGATAAGCGACGTCGGCTTGCGCCTGCCGACCATGATAGACGACGTCAAGCCCGAATGCGCTGACGCGCTTGGCGATCGCCTTACCAATGCGGCCGAGCCCCAGAATGCCCACGGTGCGGCCCCTCAGCGAAGGGCTTAGCGGAAAATTGCCCTTTGCCGCCCAGTGCCCGGCGCGCAGATATCGCTCCGATTGCGGCAGTTGGCGCACGGTCATGATCATAAGGCCGAGCGTCGTGTCGGCGACTTCGTCGTCGAGCACGCCGGGTGTGTTGGTGACGGTAACGCCAAGCCGTGCCGCGGCCTTAGCGTCGATATTGTCGTAGCCGACGCCGAAACTGGAGATGATCTCGAGCTTTGGGAATTTGCGCATATAGGCTTCATCGAGCGGCGCGTGCCCTCCTGTCATAGCGATAGCCCGAATCTGCGGCGCCCATTCGGCGAGCCAGAGATCAGGATTGGTCTCAAGCCACAGCCGGTGCAGCTTGAGCCGCGTGCTGATCTGATCTTCGATCAGGTCCATCCCCTTGGCGGGCATCAGGACATCGAGGGACTTCATCGACAAGGCTCCTGTCATTGGCTCTTTCGTAAGCCGGCCGGACGTGGCACACGGCCTGGCTCATGACCAGCCTTGACGGCGCCCCACAAGCCCGACGCCGCCCCCGCGTGCGGCGCGTTATGCTCAACGATTTTCGTTCTTACCCCGCGCTCGACTTCGCGATCCGAGGCCGCCTGGTCGTCCTATGCGGGGAGAACGGCGCCGGCAAGACCAATCTCCTTGAAGCGTTGTCGCTCTTTGCGCCTGGACGGGGCTTACGCCGGGCGGAACTCGCGGAATGCGCGCGGGTCGGCGGGACCGGCGGCTTCGCGCTTTCGATCGAGGTCGAGGAGGAGGGGGAGGCCCATCAGCTGGGCTCCGGGTGGAAACCGGGCGCGAGCGGCGAAGCCGCCGAGCGCCGCAACCGCATCGATCGCGCGGCCGTCGCTTCGTCGCGCGCGTTTTGCGACCATGTGCGCCTCGTATGGCTGACGCCGGCGATGGATTCGCTGTTCGCCGGACCGGCGGCTGAGCGGCGCCGATTCCTCGACCGCTTCGTGTTGGCGATCGATCCGGGTCACGGCGCGCGTGTCTCCCAGTTCGAGCGCGCGCTGCGCGGACGCAATCGGCTTTTGGAAGAAGGCGGGCGCAACGCCCAGTGGCTCGACGCGATCGAGCGCGAGGCGGCTGAGCTCGGCGTCGCGGTCGCGGCG
Organism: uncultured Alphaproteobacteria bacterium; assembly: GCA_963836695.1. GTDB lineage: Bacteria > Pseudomonadota > Alphaproteobacteria > Rhizobiales > Beijerinckiaceae > Roseiarcus. The sequence goes on along the minus strand of CAWIKX010000025.1, from coordinate 201,025 downwards.
GCACGGCTCGACTGCGTGCGCCGGCTCGAAGCGCTGATCGCCGCCGAGCGCGACGATTCGTCGCCCTTCCCCTGGGCGAAGCTCGCGCTTCAAGGCGAGATCGAGGCCATGACCGGCAGCGGCCCGGCGCTCGCGGCGGAAGACTGCTACCGGGCGAGCCTGCGCGACAATCGCGGCCGTGACGCCGCGGCCGGCCGCACCCTGATCGGCCCGCATCTTTCCGATCTTCTGGTCTGGCACGGGCCGAAGCAGGCGCCGGCGGCCAATTCCTCGACCGGTGAGCAGAAGGCGCTCATCGTGGGCCTCGCTCTCGCCCATGCGCGTCTGGTTGCCGACATGTCGGGGATCGCGCCGCTGGCGCTGCTCGACGAGGTTGCGGCGCATTTCGATCCGCGCCGTCGCGCCGCGCTCTACGACGCGCTGGCGCGCCTCGGCGGCCAAGTGTTCCTCACCGGCGCCGATCCCGCCGTGTTCGCCGAGCTTGAGGGCCGGGCGGAGATGTTCGAGGTTTCCGCCGAGGCAGGGGTGAGGCCCTCAGACCCGCCGCCCACCCTCTCGCGTGAACCGGAGACGGCGCCGCCATTAGCGAGTTGGTTTTGAGCAATTTCAACGACTTACCCACGATCTAACGAGCCTTCTCGCGGGCTTTGCTCTCGTTCAAACGAGGTCGCTCCGAGGACCGGCTTGACCCGCAGGGATGCGCGAGGCGTACCCTAGGACCCGTGCTCCTCGGCGAGGCTAAGAGAGGCCCGTCATTTCGTTTCGAGCGCCGGACAGGCCAAAAACGACGCAAATGAAGCGATTTATTTTCGCCAAACGAAACGAATTGTTTCGCACCGGGACAGTCAAATCCTTGAAATCATTGAGGTGTACGATTTAGCCATTTCGCCGAATGGTTTATTTTCAATGGGTTATGGCTCATTTGGTTTCGCCGTTTTGTCTTAGGCGCGCTTTCCAACCAAGAATTCTTGTCCATTGGCGAAGGAGCGCTCTCTTGATCTCTCCACCATAGCGAGTGCTTTGCAGAATAGGGGCGGATTTGATTCTCTGGGGTTGGCCCAGAGAGGATGATTCGCCGATGTCGCGCCGTGACTTGTCCCAGCCTTCGTTCGTTGACGCGATGGTGAGCGGCTATGGAAAGGTTGGAGGGTTTCTGGATCGGCTTGAGCAGGCGTTCGACTGGTCGGCGTTCGAGGCGTTGCTTTCGCCGATCCATGGCTCGGCGACGGGAGCGCCGGGCTATCCGCCTTTGACGATGTTCAAAATCGTTCTTCTGCAGCAATGGCACACGCTGTCCGATCCGGCCGCCGAGGAGGCGGTGCGCGACCGGCTGTCGTTTCGCCGCTTTTGCGGCCTGCCGCTGGAGGTGGAGACGCCTGACCACGCCTCGATCTGGCGCTTTCGCCAGACGATCGACAAGCTTGGCCTGTCGACGAAGCTCTTGGCCGAGGTCAACCGGCAGCTCGATGCGCTGGGCTTCGTCATCAAGCGCGGCACGCTGGTCGACGCGACGATCATCGCCGGCTCCGTTAGGCGTCCTTATGAAGGCGGCGGCGTCAATCCGCGCGACCCCGAGGCGCGTTTCACGCGCAAGCGCGACAAGACCTATTTTGGTTACAAGGCGCATCTGGCGGTGGACGAGGAGAGCGGGCTCGTGCGCCAGGCCGAGATGACCCCGGCCAATGTGCACGATTCCCGTCTAGGCGAAGCGCTGATCCAGGGCGACGAGCAGGGCTATTTCGCCGACCGGGCCTATGACAGCCAGGCTTTGCGCGAGACGCTCGAAGCGGCGCGGCCTGGTCGACGGGATCGCCTGGAAGGTCAAGCACGCCCGCTATCCGCTCGAGCCCTGGCAAAAGCTCCACAACGCCTGGGCGGGGAGCGTGCGCTCCGCCGTCGAGCGCGCCTTCGCCACGATGAAGCGCTGGTACGGCATGGGCCGCGTCCGCTATCTGGGGCTTGCGCGCAACGCCTGCCATCTGCAGTTCGTCGCCATGGCGATGAACATGAAGCGGGCGCTCGTGCTGATGCGCGCGACTTAGGAGGCAGCGGCTCACCGCCCGTCCCAAGACACGCCACAGCCGCCCCCAGACACGAACAAAAATCGCCGCCAGCCCTCCCGCCTGAGCCAAACTATCCTCTCACAGCGAAATCAGCCCGTTCTGCTTCTCATAGAGCGTTTTCTGCAATAAGGAATTATTTGCTCACTTTTTGATTTATCTAGATTTTGGCCGCGCTCGACGCCGGCGATCGCGCCGGCACACCTCGTCTTTTCGCCGCCGGGACACCGCCGGATCACAGTCCGGAGGGCGGTCATGAGCGGCCAAGCGGGGTGGTTCGGTTTCACGAAGGCGGTGCCAACAGCGCCACTAGAGCCACCGCGCGCCGGTTCCGGCGTTGGCGCCCCTTCGCAGGGCGGCTGTGTCCTTCTCCCGCGGGAAACGCAGCGCGAAGGGCAGGCTCTCAGGCGTGGCCCGCGTCGGAGGATAGCATCCCTTCGTGGACGCCAAGGATTGCGAGCGCCCGATCGTATTTGCGGTCGAAATCGAGATCGAAGATGAGGCCGGCGTCGGCGGGGCAGGTGAGCCAGCCATTGGCAAGGATCTCGCTCTCGAGCTGCCCCGAGGCCCAGCCGGCGTAGCCGAGCGCAAGCATGGCCTGCGATGGGCCGGCCCCCTCAGCGATCGCTCGCAGGATGTCGAGCGTGGCGGTGAGGCACACATCGCCAATCTTCACCGTTGAATCATTGACGTCGTAGTCGCTCGAATGGAGAACGAAGCCGCGTCCAGTCTCGACCGGCCCGCCCCGCAAGACGCGAACGGCCTGGGCGCGCGGCGGCAGGCGGATCGCCTCGGCCTCGGGCACGATGTCGAGCTGCGCCAGAAGCTGGCCAAAATCGACCTCCTCGGCCCGGTGATTGATGACGATGCCCATGGCGCCGTCCTCGCGATGGGCGCACATGTAAACGACGGAGCGCGCGAACGGCCCTTCCCTAAGCGAGGGCATCGCAATCAGGAACTGCCCTTCCAGACTGGTCGGCGGCGGCGGGTCCGCCCGTCTCATGATCGCCTCATACTCAGCGCCAGCAATATCGATGCTAGTTGAAATTCATGGCATGGTATAGGCAGAGCGAGATGAGCGCAGAGCGGTTGGTTAAGAGGCTTCGCGCGCCCGGAGGCGTGCGGATCGGAGGCGCGCTTGCGGCCGCGCTTTCGCTCGCCCTTGCCGGCTCGCCGGCGTTCGCCGCCGATTTGTTCTCGACCGATTGGACGCCGACCGCCAAGTCGCAGGCGCGCCTCATCGCTGGCGGCGGCGACCTCGCGGGGTTCGAGATCGCTCTCGCGCCGGGCGCGATCACCTATTGGCGCGATCCCGGCGACGCCGGCCTGCCGCCGACGCTGGATTTTTCTGCTTCCGACAATGTCGCGAGCGTGGAAGTGGAGTTTCCCGCGCCCAAGCGCATTCACGAGGCCGACGGCGGCGAAGCGTTCGGCTACGACGGCGACGTCGTCTTTCCCTTAGCGGTCAAGCCTCGCGACCCGACGAAGCCGGCGACGCTCAAGCTCAACGCCGATTTCGCCGTGTGCGAGAAAGTGTGCCTGCCGGCCAAGGCGCATCTCACGCTCGAGCTTCCCTCCGCTCCGGGCTCGCCCTTCGCCGGCGCGATCGACGCCGCTCTCGCGGCGGTGCCGCGCGCCGTTGCGCAGAAGGATTTCGGCGTGCTCGAGGCGCTCGGCGCGGATAGCTGGCGGCTCTGCTCGCCCCATGAGGATGGCCCCCCGCGCGACCTGTTTGTCGAGGCGCCGGAGGGCTGGTGGCTGAAGACGACGCCTGCGCACGCCGACGGGGGCGGGGACTGCTTCACGCTGACCATCGGCGACAAACCCAAAGACGCCGCTTTTCCGGTTGCGCTCAGGCTCACGCTCACCGGCGGCGCGGGCCCCGTGGAGACGACAATGGAAGCTAAGCCGAAAACGTGAGGCGCCTTCCTCTTGCGGCCGTCAGGGCCGCTTTACGGGGGAAGCGCCGGTCGGCTAATCTCCGGGCGCGCCCGCGTCCGCGGAGCGGCCCACCCTTGCAACCGAGGACGCCCTCATGACCATCAAAGTCGGCGATCGCCTGCCCAACGTCACCGTGCGTCTGGTGACCCCTGACGGGCCAAAGCCGGTGGAAACGAAGGATTATTTCGCCGGCAAGAAGGTCGTGCTGTTCGGCTTGCCTGGCGCCTTCACCCCGACCTGCCACAAGAACCACCTGCCGGGCTTCATCGTCGGCGAGGCGGCGTTCAAGGCCAAGGGCGTCGACGCGATCGCCATGACCTCGGTCAACGACCATTTCGTGCTTCAGGCCTGGTCCGACGCGACCGGCTCCAAGGGCCATATCGATTTTCTCGCCGACGGCGGCGGCGAGTTCGCCAAGGCTCTGGGCCTCGATTTTGACGCGTCCGCCGGGGGCTTGGGCGTGCGCTCGAAGCGCTATGCGATGCTGGTCGAGGACGGGGTGGTGAAACAGCTCAACATCGAGCCGAAGCCGGGCGAAGCGGACGTTTCGAGCGCCGCGCATCTCCTGGAGCAGATGAAGTAGGGGTTTTTCCTCAGGCGGGTTTGCTCGCCCTGGTCAGCATCGTGATCCCGGGCAGCATGCTCTCTGTGCCTTCGATCTGAAAGCCGGCGTCGCGCAATACCCGCTCGACATCAGTCGGGCGTGAGGCACACGGCGGTCGGATTGTCGAGCATGGAGCCCAAGAGATACCAGGCTGCGAAGGGCGGACCTTCGCGCGCATCGTCGACCATGAAGTCGTGGATGAGCACGAGGCCGCCGGGCGGCAGGGCCTCGGCGGCGCGCTTGGCCAGGATGGCGAGATCGGCCTCCCCGACCGCGCTCCAGATATAGGACATGAGCACGACGTCATGTCCCTTGGGCCACTCGACTTTGATCGCGTTGCCCCCGACGATGCGCGATCCTGCCGGACTGGCCCGCTTCCCGCGCGTATCGCTTGGCCGTGTCGACGGTCTCGGGAAAATCGAGGATTGTCGCCGAAGTCGCGGATTCAGCACAGAACGCGATGCTGTAGGCTCCGCTGCCGCCGCCCACGTCCAAGAGCTTGAGGCGATCCTTGAGATCGAGCCTCTTCGCCAGAAGCCGGGCCGGCCCGAGCGAGCCGGTATGTTGCGCGGAGCTAAATCGCTCGCCGCCGATCCCAGCCTCGTAGACCATAGCCTTCGTAGGTTCCCTTCTCCGGGAACACGCGCTCGCCGCGCAGCGCAGCGGCGAGATGGCGGAAGCCCTCGTAGCCAAACTCGCCATTGACGAATCGGACGTAGTCGCGGAAATCGCCAGGCGCGCCGGCGACGAGATAGCGCGCCGTAGCCGGCGCATTGACGAGACGCCCGCCGGCCTCGCTGATCAGGCCGAGCGATTTGAGCGCGGCCAACAGCGTCACCAACCGGTTCTCAGCGATGCCGGTCGACCGTCGCGAGCGCGCCGTTCGACGCGGCGCCTTGCGCAATATGGGTAAAGAGGTCGAACTCGAGCGCGGCGAACAGCGCCTTGGACGCCATGAAGCCATAGGTGATCGCCGAGATGTCCCGGACGTCTTCGATCGGCCTTGGCCGCGCCTCGTCCCGCCATGGCCCCCTCCCGACTATCGGACCTGCAACACCATCCGGCCCTGAACGCTGCGCTCCGCAACAGCGCGCATCGCTTCAGCCGCCTGCTCGAACGGCAGCACGCGATCGACGCGCGGGCGTAACGCGCCCTCACCGACAAGCGCCATCACTTTGTCGGCAGCCTCCGCGCTTGCATCAGGAAAATTCGTCGACCAGGCGCCGGCGAAGACGCCGACGATCGCGTAGTTCTTCAACAGAGGCAGATTCATCGGAACGGACGGGATCTCGCCGCCGGCGAATCCCATCGGGATCAGCCGGCCGTTCCAGCGCATGAGACGGGCAAGCGTCAGAAACAACGCCCCGCCGATGTTGTCGACGCCAACGTCAATTCCCTCGCCCTCGGTCAGCGCCTTCACCCGTTCGCGCACGTCCTCGCACGAATAGTCGATGACGTGCTCGGCGCCGCCGTCGCGCGCAGCCTTCGCCTTGGCAGCCGATCCGACCGCCGCAATGACCCGACCGCCGATCAGATGCGCAACTTCGACGCAAGCCAGCCCGACGCCGCCTGCCGCGCCGGTGATGAGCACGGTTTCGCCGGGCTGTAAGCGCGCGCGGTCAACGAGGGCGTACCAGGCGGTGAGGTAGGCATGGAGAACGGTCGAGCCGACGAAGAAATCCACGTTGTCGGGAAGTCGCGCGCTTTTCGAGGCTTTGGCGACCATGCGCTCGGCAAAGCCGCCGAACCAGTTTCCGCAGGCGACGCGGTCGCCGGGGCGAAAGCGCGTAACCTTGTCGCCGACCGTAACCACGACCCCGGCGCGCGTCCGTTCCCGGCACGTAAGGGAGGGCCGGCCGCATCTGATAGCCGCCAGAGGCCATCAGATAATCCATGTAGCTCACCGAGGCGGCATGAACGTCGATCAGGATCTCGTCGTCGGCCGGAGCGGGCTCCGCCGCCTCGCCCATGCGCAGCGCGGCAATGCCCTCGAATCGATCGCAAAGAACCGCCGCATGGGTCCCCCCATGACCGGCGTCAACAGAAGCTACCAAATCCATAGGAAGTACGCCAATTAACCCCGCAATTTTCCACTGCGGCGCAATATCGACTATAGCGGCTCCAGTCCTCCTGGAGACCATCGTGCCCGCTAGCCGCCCTTTCGACGACATCCGCGCTCTCGTGCGCAAAATGCCAAAGGCCGACGAGGCGGCGCGGGCCGCGGCGCGCGAGCGCGAGGGGCAACTGACCAAGCCCGCGGGCTCGCTCGGGCGGCTCGAGGAGATCGCCGAATGGATGGCGGCCTGGCAGGGATCGGCGCGGCCGCATGTCGACAGTCCGCTGGTCGCGGTCTTCGCCGGCAATCACGGCGTCGTCGCGCAGGGCGTCTCCGCCTTTCCGGCGTCGGTCACGCAGGCGATGGTGGCGAATTTCCAGGCCGGCGGCGCGGCGATCAACCAGATCTGCAAGACTTTCGACATTTCGCTCAAGGTCTACGAGCTCGCGCTCGAGAAGCCGACCGGCGACATCACGCGGGAGCCGGCGCTCGACGAGAAGGCCTGCGCGGCGACGATGGCCTTCGGCATGGAGGCGCTCGCCTCCGAGCCCGACCTGCTCGTGCTTGGCGAGATGGGCATCGGCAACACGACGCGCGGCCGCGGCGATCTATCACGCGCTCTACGGCGGCGAGGCGGAGGATTGGGTCGGCCGCGGGACCGGCGTCGACGATGAGGGCCTGAGGCGCAAGGCCGACGCGGTGCGCGCCGCGGTCGCGCGCCATAAGCCCCATCTCGACGATCCGCTGGAGATTCTGGCGCGCCTCGGCGGACGCGAAACCGCGGCGATCGCCGGCGCGATCCTCGCCGCGCGCCTGCGCAGCACGCCGGTGCTGCTCGACGGCTTCGTCGTCTGCGCGGCGGCCGCGGTGCTGCTGGCCCTCGACGATTCCGCGCTCGACCATTGCCTCGCCGCCCATGTCTCGGCCGAGCGCGCGCACCGGCACGCTCTGAAGCTTATCGGCAAGACGCCGCTGCTCGATTTTGGAATGCGGCTCGGCGAAGGCTCGGGCGCGGCGCTCGCGGTCGGCGTCGTCAAGGCCGCGGTCGCCTGCCACAACGGCATGGCGACCTTCGCGGAAGCGGGCGTCGCCGGGCAAGGAAGAGCCTTGAAGGCTGAGCGCTATTTTGATCCCCACGGCCGACGCGAAGGAGGCCAGCATGACCGAGGACGCGCGCCAGATCCGTGAACTCGTCGACTCCTGGATCGCCGCCAGCAACGCTCGCGACCTGCCCGCGCTCATGGACATGATGACGGACGACGTCGTCTTCATGACGCCGGGGCGGCCGCCGTTCGGGAAGGCGGAGTTCGCAGCCGACAGCGAACGCATGAAGGGTGTCGCGATCGACGCCCGCGCAGAGGTGCAGGAGATCGAGGTCTTCGGTCGCTCGGGCTTACGTCCGCAACCACATTCAGGTCGAGCTGACCTTCCCGGGCCAACCGCCGAGGCGCATGTCGGGATATGCGATGAGCGATCTTGCGCAAGGACGCCGATGGCCGCTGGCGCATCGCCCGCGACGCCAATCTGGTCATGCCCGAGCAAGGCGTGAGTCGGCAGCGAGACCCAGGCACAGAGGTGACGAAGATTGACGAATAAGCGCGAGTTGGAGCGAGGTCGATTCCTATTTCGCCAGGACCCTGATCGGGCTGCGGACCCGGCGCTCGACGAGGCGCTCGCCGCCAATGCCGCGGCCGGGCTGCCGTCGATCGACGTCTCGGCGTCGCAGGGCAAGCTCATCCATCTCCTGGCGCGGATGATCGGGCGCGCGCAAAGCGCTCGAGATCGGGACGCTTGGCGGCTATTCGACCATCTGGCTCGCGCGCGCCTTGCCCGACGACGGCCGGCTCATCACGCTCGAAGTGGAGCGCGAGGCACGCCGATGTCGCGCGCCGAAACGTCGCCCGCGCTGGGCTTGAGCGGCAAAGTCGAGATCAGGACCGGCGCGGCGCTGGAGACGCTGCCGAAGATCGAGGCCGAGGGGCTCGGCCCGTTCGACTTCGTGTTCATCGACGCCGACAAGAGCAACAACGCAGCCTATCTCGAATGGGCTTTGCGCCTTTCGCGGCCGGGAACCGCAATCGTGGTCGACAATGTGGTGCGCGAGGGCGAGGTCGTCGACGCGGCGAGCAGCAGCCCGGATGTCGTCGGGGTGCGGCGCATGTTCGACCTGATGGCGAGCGAGCCGCGCTTAAGCGCGACCGCGATCCAGACCGTCGGCGCCAAGGGCTGGGACGGCTTCGCGCTGGCGGTGGTGCTTTAGCGCGTCCGGTAGGCGGCGATTCAGCGCTCGCCCTAGAGGGCGGAACGCTCGGCGTTTGCCTTCTTGGCGCGATCAGCTTCGCGATCCGCTGCAGCGCCAACGCGTAGCCCTGCGTTCCGCAGCCGACGATGATTCCCGAAGCGACGCCCGACACATACGAATGATGCCGGAACGGCTCTCGCTTGTGCACATTGGAGATGTGCACTTCGATGATCGGCCCTGCGAAGGCGTTGAGCGCATCGAGGATGGCGACCGACGTATGGGTGAAGGCGGCCGGGATTGATGACAATGCCGGCGGCTCGCTCGCGGGCGGCGTGAATCCAGTCGATGATCTCGTATTCGCGATTGCTCTGGTGGAACTCGATCGCCAGCCCGAGTTCGCTTGCCGACGCGGCGACAGTCCGCCTCGACGTCGGCGAGCGTCTCGCGGCCGTAGATCTCCGGCTCGCGCTTGCCGAGCAGGTTGAGATTGGGACCGTTGAGGACAACGACGATCGGATTCACGCGACTCCCCCTGAAGCCCGCGACCTCGTCCTGAGGAGCCGCGAAGCGGCGCTCGAAGGACGCTCCAGCCGACACGACCGCTCGCGGTCCTGGACCATCCTTCGAGAGCTCCGCTCGCGCGGCGCCTCCTCAGGATGAGGGCAGTGGCCTGCGACAGCGCGTCCCTCTACCACGCGCATCGCTCGCCGCGCATGCCGCCCGATCAATAGTGGGCGATGACGACCATCGGCTTCGTCTGCAATTCGCCGGGCGGATAGGTCTGGACACCGCCCCAACCGGCGCCCGGCCACTCGCCGATAGCGACCGGCGCAATTCCGTTGCGGCTGCAACTCTCTCCGCACGTTCGCCACGCGGCGGTCGAGAATACGGGCGCGCCGTTCTGCGTCCCCGGCGACCTCCGCCCGCTGGTTGACGTCGATCAGCGTCACCGTTTGCGGCGCTGCGCCGGCGGCGGCGTCGACCACCATTTGCCGGCCAAGACGGTCAGGGCCGACCCGCGCCACGCCGCCTCATCGAGATAATCGCGCTTGACCACGGGCGGCGTCGCGCAGCCCGTCACCGCCAAAGCGATCGCCCAGGCGAAGCAGGCGTAGGTCGGCAATGCTGTCTCCCTTAGCTCACCCGTGCCACGCGGCGACGGTCTTCAGCGCCGAGAAACCGTAGAGCGCCTCGAAACCCTTTTCGCGGCCGTGGCCCGATTTGCCGACGCCGCCGAACGGCAGTTCGACCCCGCCGCCCGCGCCGTAATTGTTGATGAACACCTGGCCCGCGCGCAACGCCTTGGCGAGCCGCATCTGGCGGCCCCCGTCGGCCGTCCATACGCCGGCGACAAGGCCGTAGCCGGTCCCGTTGGCGATCGCGACCGCCTCGGCCTCGTTCTCGAAAGGAATGACGACCTGGACCGGGCCGAAGATTTCCTCCTGCGCCAGGCGATGGCCGGGAGCGACATCGGCGAACAGGGTCGGGGCGACATAATGGCCGCCGCGCGGCGCGCCGTCGACGATCTGCGCCGGTCGCCGCGGTCTTGAGATCGGCGCCCTCGGCGAGGAACCGGCTCACGATCGACTTCTGCTTCTCGGAGATGAGCGGCCCGACGTCGAGGTCGGCGTCGGCCGGGCCGACCTTGAAGGTCCTGTAGCGCGCCGCCATCCGCTCGACGACTTCGCCATAAATCCTGCGCTCGACGAGAATGCGCGAGGAGGCCGAACAGGTCTGGCCGGCGTTCTGGATGCCCGCGTTGACCAGGAACGGCAGCGCGCGGTCGAGGTCGGCGTCGGCGAACACGACTTGCGGCGACTTGCCGCCGAGTTCGAGCGTCACCGGCGCGACATGGCGCGCCGCCGCCGCCTGCACCAGCGCGCCCGACCGTAACCGACCCGGTGAAGGAGAGATGCCTGACGCCGGGATGGGCGGCGAGCGCCGCGCCGGCCTCTTCGCCGAGGCCCGGCACGACGTTGAGCGCGCCGTCCGGAAAGCCCGCCTCGCGCGCGAGATCGGCGAGCGCAAGCGAGGTCAGGCAGGCTTCCTCCGCCGGCTTCAGCACGCAGGCGTTGCCCATCGCCAGCGCCGCGCCGACCGTGCGCCCGGCGATCTGCATCGGATAGTTCCACGGCACGATATGCCCGGTCACGCCATGAGGCTCGCGCAGGGTGTAGACCGTGTAGCCGTCGAGATAGGGGATGGTTTCGCCCATCACCTTGTCGGCGGCGCCGCCGTAAAACTCCATGTAGCGGGCGAGCGCCAGCGCGTCCGCGCGAGCCCTGCTTCAAGGGCTTGCCGACGTCGAGCGCCTCGATCCGCGCCAGCTCGTCGACGCGGGAGGCGATCAGTTCGCCGAGTTTCGCCAGCAGCCGCCCGCGCTCGGTCGCGGTGAGGCTGCCCCAGTCGCCCTGCAAGCGCGCGCTCGGCCGCCTCGACCGCCGCATCGATATCGGCGGCTGTCTCCGCGGGCGATCTCGCCGATCTCGATCCCCGCGCGACGGGTCCTCGATCGGCAAGCGCTCGCGCCCGATTGCGCCTTGACCCAGCGCCCGCCGATGAAACACTTGTCGACATCGAACCAGGTCAGCTTCGACGCGGTGGAGAGTCGTTGCAGCGTCGTATCTGAACGCATCGGAATGGCTTCCCCGCGAGAGATGGCGACGATCAGGCCTTGCCCCAGACCTCCTCGGCGATTTCAACGAGGCGCGCCAGTTTAATCCACTGATCAGCCTCGCTGAGATCGTTACCGTGCGCGGTCGACGAGAAGCCGCATTGATGGGAGAGGGAGCATTGCTCGATAGGCACATATTTCGCCGCCTCATCGATACGCTTCTTGACAATGTCCTTGGGCTCCGCGGCGGCTTTCTTGGAGCTCATGAGGCCAAGCACGATGGTCGCGCTTTTGGGCGCAAACCGCAATGGAGCGAAATCGCCGGAGCGCTCGTCGTCATATTCGAGAAAGAAGCCGTCGATCTTCATCTCGTTGAGCAGGATCTCGGCGACCGGCTCGTAGCCGCCCTGCGCCACCCAAGCGCTTTTGAAATTGCCGCGGCAGAGATGGACGCAGACCGTCATGTCCTTCGGACGCTCTTTGATCGAATCGTTGATGAGCCGGCAATAGAGGCGTGTCAGCGCGTCCGGATCGTCGCCGCGCGCCTTGGTCCGGGCGCGAATGTCAGGATCGCAAAGATAAGCGAGATTGGTGTCGTCGAATTGCAGATAGCGCAGGCCCCGGGCGGCAAGATCGGCGACCTCGGCTCGATAGGCGGCGGTGAGGTCGTCGTAGAAGTTCTCAAGGTTCGGGTACACCGCATCGCTGATCGCCTCGCGCCCGCCTCTGAAATGCAGCATCGAGGGCGCGGGGATGCAGACTTTGGGCATCCGGGTTGTCGTCTTCTTGAGGAAGTCGAAGTCTTCACCTTGAATTGGCCCGGCCCATGTGACCTTGCTGTCGACATGCATGGTCGGAGGCGCGAAACCGACCTGGGTGCCATCGCTTTTCTTGAAATGCGCGGCGAACTCGCCGTAACGGACCTCGACCCCGTGCAGCCGCTCCAAGAAATCGACATGAAAGAAGGTGCGGCGGAACTCGCCGTCGGTGATCGCCTTCAGACCCACGTTCTCTTGAGCGCGCACGACGTCGCGGATGCACTCGTCCTCGATCGCATGCAATTCGGCGGCAGGGAGCCCGCCGGCGGCGAACCGTTCGCGCGCTTCCTTCAGTCGCTCGGGGCGGAGATAGCTGCCGACATGATCGGCGCGAAACGGCGGAGACATGGATCCTCCCTTAAGCGTTCTTAAGCGGACGCTTCATGTGTCACGATGGCCTGCGTGTTGGCAACCAGCGACGGACTTAGCGCGGCAACAATCCCCTCATCCTGAGGGCGAGGCGGAGCCTCGCGTCTCGAAGGATGGTCCAGAAGGCGGCGGCGACGATGCGCGCTGGATCGTCCTTCGAGACGCGCCCCCGCGGCGCCGCTCCTCAGGACGAGGGAGCCACTTCACCGTCTCGCAGCGAAAAACCCCCGCAGCATTGCCGCCGCCTCGCTCTCGCGTAAGCCTCCGTAGACCTCCGGCGCATGATGACAGGTGGGCTGGCGAAAGAAGTGCGGTCCGTTGTCGATGGCGCCGCCCTTGGGGTCGGGAGCGCCATAATAGAGCCGGCGCAGTCGCGCGAACGAGATAGCGCCGGCGCACATCGCACATGGCTCGAGCGTCACATAGAGGTCGCACCCGACCAGACGTTCGGCGCCAAGCCTGGCCGCGGCCTCGCGGATAGCGAGCATTTCCGCGTGCGCGGTCGGATCGGAGAGTTCGCGCGTGCGGTTGCCAGCGCTCGCGATCACCGTCCCCTCGTGAACCAGCGCAGCTCCAATCGGCGTTTCGCCGCGTGTTTCAGCCGAACGCGCTTCGGCGAAGGCAAGGCTCATCGGATCGCCGTTCCAGCTCTCGTTGGTCAAGTCTGTTTCCACTGCCACCCGCGCCCTTGTGGCTGCTCGCCAAGCTTTTTTCGTTTGGCGGCCGGCAGTGTTCGGGCTTAGGACAAGCGGCCGCCGGCGGCAATGCGCAAGCGTACGGGGCCGGAGCGAAGCGAGCCATGGGCGACGAAACACGAGTTCAAGTTTCAGAGGTCCGCGCGGGCCAGCGCATCGCCAAGGTCATGGCGCGGGCGGGCGTTTGCTCTCGCCGCGACGCCGAGGCGTGGATCGCCGAGGGCCGCGTCACCGTCAACGGCAAGCCGCTTCTGAGCCCCGCCTTCAATGTGAGCGAGGCCGACGACGTGCGCGTGGACGGCAAGCCGCTCGCCCCGCCTGAGCGCACGCGGCTCTTTCTGTTCCATAAGCCGAGGGGCCTCGTCACCACCGCGCGCGATCCGGAGGGGCGGAACACCGTTTTCGCGGTTCTGCCGCCTGACTTGCCGCGCCTTGTCGCGATTGGCCGGCTCGACATCAACACCGAAGGGCTTCTGCTGCTCACCAACGACGGCGGGCTCTCGCGCGTGCTCGAGCTTCCGTCGACCGGTTGGCTACGCCGCTACCGGGTGCGCGCCCGTGGAACAATCGATCAGGCGGCGCTCGATCGTTTGAGCGAGGGTGTCACCATCGACGGCGTCGATTATCGCGGCGTCGAGGCCAAGCTCGACCGCGAGCAGGGCGCGAATGCCTGGCTCACGTTGGGTCTCAGGGAGGGAAAAAACCGCGAGATCAAGAAGATCCTTGAACACCTGGGTCTTGCGGTCAATCGTCTGATCCGCGTCTCCTTCGGGCCGTTCGAGCTTGGCGATCTCCCCGAGGGTCAAATCATGGAAGTGCGCACGCGCGTGCTGCGCGACCAATTGGGCGTCAAGCTCGCCAAGGAGGCCAACGCCAATTTCGACGCAACGCCAAGCGTTCGCGAGCAGCCGCCGCCCGAGCAGAAGCCGGCGCGAGGGCAAAGCGAGCGACCGCGAAATGAGCGCGGACCGCGCGAAAACCACGGGTCCAAGCGAACGATGCAGGACCGCCCGAATCGCGGAGCGCGAGGGGGCGAGCCTCGATTCGAACGGGATGCCGCGCCGCGGCGCACGCCCCCGAAACCATCCACGCCTGAACGCCGGCGCAAACACGTCTCTGCTTTGCGGGCGGAAATCGCCGTGGACACTGCGACCACGCGGAAGCGCATCGAGCGCAGCGCGACCCGCGACCGCAAGGGGCGAACAATAGCGGTCGAGCGCGTGTCCCGGACTGGTGAAGAGGCGAGTACGCGCACCGGGCCCGAAACGCGGCCGAAACGCACAGGGCGGCCTAACGCCGCCGAGCGCGGCGGACGCGCATTTGAGCCACGCGGGCGCGCAGGAAGGAGCGACTCCTTCGGGCCGAAGCGGGGAGGAGCCGCCGGAGGGCGCGAGCGGCCGCCGCGTCCGGACCAGAAGCAATCCGGGCGTCGGCCCGAGAGGTCAAATACTGCCGGAGCTCAAGGCGGGCCGCGCGAGCGTCGCTTCGACCGTCCTGATACGAAGCGGGAGGGCGATCGCCGAGATCGCCCGTCGCGAACGCGGGATGGCGGCGATCCGGCGCGCGCGCCCAAGTTTGACCGGCCTCAGGGCCGGACGCGCACGCAGCCCGGGGAGGGCCGGCCGCCGCGATCGGAGGACAGAACCCGTGCGCCGCGCGAGCATCGCTTCGACCGTCCCGAAGGGGGAAGTGGCGACAACCGTCGCGAACGCCCGTCGCGAACGCGAGACGGCGGGGGTCCGTCGCGCGAACGCAAGTCTGACCGGCCTCAGGGCCGGGCGCGCACCCAAGCCCGCGAGGGCCGGCCGCCGCGATCGGACGACAAGAATCACGACTCGCGCTCTGACTTCAAGTCACCCCGCGCAGGCGGGCGCGACCGGGATCGACCGCAGAGCCGCGACCGTAACGCGGGCGGAGAAGGCGGACCGTCGCGCGGTCGCTCTTCACCGGAGCATCGCCCTCGCCCGCCGGGACAAGGATCGCCGAAAGGCGCCGGCGGCCCCCGCCGGCCGCCGCGCAAACCGTAAGGCGGGAGACCATGTTCGCCTTGACTGCAGACCATCTCGCTGTCCGTGACATGGCGAAATCGTTTGCCGACGCGCGCCTGGCGCCCAACGCGCTCCATTGGGACGAGACCGAGCACTTTCCGGCGGACGTCCTGCGTGAGGCGGCGGCGCTCGGCATGGCCGCGATCTACGTCAGCGAACAGCACGGCGGCAGCGGAATGACCCGTCTCGATGCGGCATTGATCTTCGAGGCTTTGTCGACCGGTTGTCCGTGTGTCGCCTCGTTCCTCTCCATCCACAACATGGTCGCCTGGGCTATCGACCGTTTCGGCTCGCCAGAGCTTAAAGCGCGCTATCTGCCGCGCTTCGCGACGATGGAGCTTATCGCCAGCTATTGCCTGACGGAGCCGGGCTCGGGCTCTGACGCCGCGGCGCTGACGACGCGCGCCCAGCGTGACGGCGACGATTACGTTCTCGACGGCGTCAAGCAATTCATCTCTGGCGCGGGCGTCAGCGATCTCTATCTGGTCATGGCGCGCACAGGCAAGGGCGGCGCGTCCGGAGTTTCCGCATTCCTGGTCGAGAAGGGCGCGCCCGGCTTAAGCTTCGGCGCGAAAGAGAAGAAGATGGGCTGGCGCGCGCAGCCGACGCGTCAGGTGATCATGGAGGGCGTGCGCGTGCCGGCCACCAATCGGGTCGGCGCCGAAGGGACCGGCTTCAGAATTGCGATGGCTGGGCTCGACGGGGGGCGGCTCAACATAGGCGCCTGCTCGATCGGCGGTGGGCAATCGGCGCTCGACAAGGCGATCGCTTACATGCGCGAGCGCAAGGCGTTCGGCCGACGCCTCGCCGACTTCCAGGCGCTTCAATTTCGTGTCGCCGACATTGCGACTTCGCTCGAGACCGCCCGCTCGATGCTGTGGCGCGCGGCGAGCGCTCTCGACGAGAAGTCGCCGGAAGCGACGCGTCTTTGCGCCATGGCCAAGCAGATCGCGACCGACACCGGCTTCAACGCGGCCAACGATGCGCTGCAATTGTTCGGTGGCTACGGCTATCTCGCCGATTACGGCGTCGAGAAGATCGTGCGCGACTTGCGCGTGCATCAGATTCTCGAGGGCACGAACGAGATCATGCGCGTGATAGTGGCGCGCGGGCTGATCGAGAATTGAAGCGTCTCAAATCAGCGCGCGCGACGCGAGGTGAGCCCCGAGTACGAGCAATCCGCCGAAAAACACCCGCCGAAACGTCTTCTCGCTGAATCGGCCGCGCAAGGCCCCGCCCGCCGCCATGCCGAGAAGCGCCGGCGCAAGCGCGGCGGTGGACGCGCCGACTTCTCCGAGCGCAAAAGCGCCGCCTGCTGCGAGCGCCGCCGCAAGCGCGATGGTGGAGACGGTGAAAGAGAGGCCAAGCGCCTGGATCAGCTCGTCCTTATCCAGGCTGAGCGCTCCGATATAGGGCACAGCCGGGATCACGAACACGCCGGTCGCGGCGGTGACGAGGCCCGTCAGCGCGCCGATCAGAGGCCCGAGCCACCATTCGGCCGCCGGGGCTACGGCGAAGCGAACCGAGGTGAGGCCCAGCACGGCGTAGAGGATCAGCAAAAGCCCGAGCGCGACGGCGGCTTGCCCCGCATGGCTTCCGGTCAGCAATCCTGTTCCCGCAAGTGTGCCAAGAACCACGCCCGCCAGCATTGGCCAAAGCCGGTACGCCAGCCGGCTGAAGCTCGGGCCCGCCGCCAATTGCCAGACATTGGTGACGAAGGACGGCACGATCAGGAGCGAAGCAGCTTTGGCGGGCGCCATCACGAGGCTGAGGAGGCCCATCGAGACGGTCGGCAAGCCAAGCCCGATCACGCCCTTCACAAAGCCTGCGAGCAGGAAGGTGAGGGTGGCGACGAGAAGGGGAAAAGGTTCGATTGAAGGCATCGCTAACATCGTAAGTGGAAGCCAACGACAATCGTGAGGCGTCTCCCCGCTTTACGCCCGCTGCTTATTCGCCGCGCCGTGTGACAGGCGTCGGCTTCGCTCAAGCGATCAACTCGGCCCGGCAGAGTCAAGAGCGGGCGCGTCATTGGATAGCCGCGCCCGGCGTAGTCGAAATCCTGCAACTCCTGGCGTTCGAGGTCGCGCTGGATCGGCGCCGCGCCATAAGCGCGAATCTCCTGAATTAGGAAAGACGTTGGCTCGAAGACGAACCAGTCCACACCCCGAAGCACGCGGGCCTCTTTGTCGAACTGGGTCCACTCAAGCACCCCAGCGCGTCGATCTGCGTCAACAAGCAGTTTATCGACCGTCCACAGGTGCCCGAGCGCTTGCACTCTCTTCGAGAAGTTGTCGCCGATCGTCGATGCGCCCGACCATCTTGCAACGGTTGGAAAGTAATGGACCGCGTTCGCGCTGAAGCACGTAGCGACTCTGTCAGCGTCGCCATCGTTGCAGGCTTGAATATAGTCCCGAATGGCTTGCTCAATAGCATCCGCAACTGTCGATTCGGTCACGATCAGTCCCTCCGCGCGCTAAATGTTGCACAAACCAGGGATGCTCGCGAGCCACACGGCGCCTTACCCAAAGATTGCTTCTCTACATCCGCTTTCGGACACAGAGTGCTAGTTCTTGGTCTTCCCCGCCGACTTTCCTTCCTGCGCGGGTGACCCTCGGGAGGACTCATGTCGAAAATCGCATTCATCGGCCTCGGCAACATGGGCGCGCCGATGGCGGCGAATCTCGTCAAGGCGGGGCACACGGTAACGGGCTTCGACCTGGTTGAAGCGGCGAAGACGGCCGCTTCCGCTTCCGGCGTCGCCATTGCGGGAAATGCCCGCGAGGCGGTCGCGGGCGCGGACACCGTCGTCACCATGCTGCCAGCCGGCAAGCACGTTCTCGCGGCTCATGCGGACTTACTGCCCGCCGCGCCCAAGGGAGCCCTTGTCATCGATTGCTCGACCATTGATGTCGACAGCGCGAAGAAGGCCCATGAGGCGGGCGCCGCGGCGGGAGTGCTGACCCTCGACGCCCCGGTCTCGGGCGGCGTCGGCGGCGCGACCGCGGCGAGCCTTACCTTCATGTGCGGTGGCTCGGAGGAGGCGTTCGCTCGCGCAAAGCCGACCCTCGACAACATGGGTAAGCGCATCGTTCATTGCGGCGGGGCAGGGGCCGGGCAGGCGGCCAAGATCTGCAACAACATGATCCTCGGCGCGACCATGATCGTCACCTGCGAAGCCTTTGCGCTCGCCGAGAAGCTGGGCCTGTCCGCGCAAGCTTTGTACGACGTCTCCTCGACCGCTTCGGGCCAGTCGTGGTCGCTCACCACCTATTGCCCGGTTCCCGGACCAGTTCCGGCTTCGCCCGCCAATCGCGACTATAAACCAGGCTTCGCCGCGTCCCTCATGCTCAAGGATTTGCGATTGGCGCAGGAGGCGGCGGCGAGCGTCGGGGCGTTAACGCCGCTCGGCGCCGAGGCCGCGCAACTCTATGCTCTCTATGTCGCCGCCGACCACGGGGGCCAGGATTTCTCCGGAATTATCAATTTTTTGCGCGGAGGCTCGAACAAACCCTAGAACTTTTTCCGTCGCAGCCTAGTTTTAGAACTGAGGCGCGGCGATAGGAGCCGACCAACGGGAGGATGTTCCCATGCGTAATTCGATCAAGAAGACGGTGGTCGCGGCGGTTGCTGCGCTCGGAATGGCGACGGCGGTCGCGACGATCTCGACGCCGGCCGAAGCTCAATGGCATGGCGGTTTTCACGGCGGCGGTTTCCATGGCGGCGGCTTTCGCGGCGGCGGCTGGGGCGGTGGCTGGCATGGCGGCGGTTGGGGCGGCGGCTGGCATGGCGGCTGGGGCCGGCCCGGCTGGGGCGGTGGCGGTTGGGGCTGGCGGCGTGCGGGCTGGGGTCCTGGCTGGGGCGGCGGGTGGGGCGGCGGTTGTTGGAATTGCGGCTGGGGATGGGGCGGCGGCTGGGGCTGGGGCTATGACCCGGGCTGGGCGATCGCGGCGGCGACCGTGCCCATCGGGGTCGCGATCGCTTCGCAGCCGGCTTATGGCGGCGGACCGGGTTGCTGGGTCAGACGGCGGGTGTGGACCGCTGGCGGCCACTATTTAGGCCGGCGGCTTGTAAACGTTTGTTACTGAACGACCCTCAGGCGCCAGCAGACTTCAGATAGGGAAGATTGAAACCATAGTCGTGGAAGTCGCGATCCTGAATGTTTGTTCAGCATATACTGTGAACATCCATTCAGGAACGGCGTGGTAGTTTGTGGCGCAGATATAAATCTTGCGTCGCCGCCCTAGCGACGCGAGGCCGTCAAACGGTCGCCGGAATTGGTGGGCACGTTATCAAACACGCCGAGGCCAAGTGCTTTGTCCCCGGCGGCGAGTTTATCCGGCGGCTCGGCCGGTCGATACGGAGGCTGTGATGGTCAGGATTTCGAAGACGATCGTCGCCGGGATCTCGGCGCTCGCGATGGCCGCGGCCGTCGTTCTGCCGACGACTTCGGCGTCGGCCGGCGGCTGGCGGGGCGGCGGTGGTTGGCACGGCGGCGGCTGGCATGGCGGCGGTTGGCATGGCGGCGGTTGGGGCGGCGGATGGCATGGCGGCGGCTGGGGAGGTCGTGGCGTGTGGCATGGGGGCTATTGGCGCGGCGGCTATTGGAACAATGGCTGGTGGGGACCGGCGGTTGCCGCAGGCGTGATCGGCGGCGCGGCGATCGCGACCTATCCCTATTGGGGCGGCGGCTATGGGTATGGCGGCGGGTGCTGGCAGGTTCGGCCCACCTACGACGCATATGGCAATTATCTCGGCGACCAGTCCGTGAACGTCTGCTAACGTTCAGGCATCGACGCATTCAATCGGGGCCTCGCTTAAAGCGGGGCCCTTTTATTTGGCCGCCGGCCAGAAGACGCCTCCGACCATTGGCTTTGGGGCGCCGGTCGTGGTCGGAAAGGAGATCGGCAGACCGCGCCGCGAACGCAAAGCGCAATAGGCGAAACATTGCGCCTCGATGCTGTCGCCGTCGAAGCCGATCGCCTCGACGGGTTCGACTTTGACTTGCAGCCGCTCGGCTAGCCTGCGCATGAGGTTCGGGTTTTTCCGCCCCCCACCCCCGACGAGCCAACGCGCCGGCGCGCTCGGGATATGCTTCAGCGCCGCCGCAGTCGATTCGACCGTGAATGCGCCGAGCGTGGCCGCTCCATCCGCGTCGCTCAGGTGTTTGACGCAAGCCGCGGCCGCGTTGAAGTGATTACGGTCAAGCGACTTGGGCGCCGCGCGCTCGAAATAGGGATCGCTCATCAGAGCAGCGAGCGCGGTCGGGTCTACGTGTCCGCTTGCGCCAAGCGCGCCGTTTTCATCGAACGTGAGCCCCCGCCTTGAAATGACAAAGTCGTCGATCAGCGCGTTGGCGGGGCCCGTGTCGAACGCAATGATCTCCCCTTCAGGCCCAAGATAGGTGACGTTGCCGACGCCGCCCCAGTTCAGGATCATCAGTGGGCGTTCGAGCCCCGCCGCCATCGCCGCGTGATAGATGGGCGCGAGCGGCGCGCCTTCGCCTCCCGCCGCGACGTCGGCCGAACGGAAGTCCGAGACGACATCGATCTTAAGCGCAGTCCGCCGCGCGCGCTCCGTCACAGAGCTGCCGCGTCAGGCGTGCGCGCGGCCGATGCAAGATGGTCTGGCCATGCAGGCCGACGAGGGCGACGCGTTCGCGGGAAATGGAAAATTGCTCGAGAAACGCCTCGACCGCCGCGACATGGGCGTCCGTCACGAGCCGCTCAAGCTCGAGCTGCGGCGCCTGGGCTTCGCTCAAGTCGGCAACCACCGCGCGCAGACGCTGCGCGACCTCCACTGGGTAAGGGAAGGTCGCCGAGGGCCCCGTTTTGAGTTCAGCCTCGCCGTCGCTTTCGATCAGCGCGACGTCGATCCCATCCATCGATGTGCCACTGATGACGCCGATCGCAGTTCGGTGGCCTTGGCTATCGCTCGTCATTTTCGATCTGATCCGCGCTCTCGCCCTGGTTGGCGCCTGGCGCCCACAGCACGTCCGACCTCCCGAAATCGTTGGCCGCGCGCGCGGCCACAAACAGATAATCGGAGAGGCGATTGACATAGGCGAGCGCGGCTTCGCCGACCTCCTCGCCTTCGATCGCCGCCAGGGCGACCATGGTTCTCTCCGCGCGCCGGCAGACGGCCCGCGCCTGATGCAAGGCGGCGGACGCCGCGGCGCCCCCGGCAGCACGAACGAGCGCAGTGGATGAAGCTTCGCGTTCAAGGCGTCGATGGCGCGCTCGAGCGCCTGAACTTGAGACGCCGCAACGCGCAGAACCGCGCCTAGCTTTTCGTCCGGCTGGCGCGGAAGGCAGAGGTCGGCGCCGAGATCGAATAGATCGTTTTGGATTCGCGTCAGCGCCGGCTCGATCGCCAGATCGGCCGCGTCGCTCGCATTCCTCACTGCGAGGATCGCGAGGCCGATGGCGCAATTCGTCTCGTCGACATCGCCCATGGCCGCGACGCGCGAGTCGTCCTTCGGCCGGCGCGACCCGTCCCCAAGCCCAGTCTCGCCCTTGTCTCCAGTGCGCGTGTAGATGACGTTGAGCTTGACCATGCTTTTCCTGTGGCTGGCGTCGCGGAGAATCTGAACCGCCAACCGAGGTTCTCGCGTACCGTGGCGGAGCGCCTGCGTCCACTCCAGAGGCTCAATTCACCCTGCGGTCGCGACCTTTCCAATAAGGCTCGCGCAATTCACGTCTGAGGATCTTGCCCGTGGCGTTGCGCGGAATCGCGTCGACGAAATCGACCGATTTCGGCGCCTTGAAATTGGCGATGCGCGCCCGCGTCCAGGCGATGATGTCGGCCGCGTCCTGCCGCGCGCCGGGCCTCACGACGATGAGCGCCTTGACCGTCTCGCCCCACATGTCGTCGGGGACGCCGATCACGGCGGCGTCGGCGACACCGGGATGGCCGGAGAGCGCGTTCTCGACCTCGGCCGGATAGACGCTCTCGCCGCCCGTCCGGATCATGTCCTTCACGCGGTCATAGATGAAGACATAGCCATCCTCGTCCATATAGGCGGCGTCGCCTGTGCGCATCCAGCCGTCTTGGATCGCGGCGGCGGTCGCTTTCGGCTTGTTCCAATATCCTTTCATAACGACGGGAGAGCGGATTAGGACTTCGCCGACCGCGCCGCGCGCCGACTCCGCGCCGTCCTCCGCGGCGATTTTGAGCTCGAGACCCGGCCATGCGACCCCGCACGAGCGAACCTTGCGCTTCGCCGGGTCATGATCCTCGTAGGAGAGAAACGCGCCCGCGCCGCACGTCTCGGTCATGCCGTAGAGCTGAATGAACTCGCAGCCAAAGCGCAGGGTCGCGCTCTTGAGCAAATCCTCGGAGATTGGCGAAGCGCCATAAGTCAGCGTTCGCATGCTGGAGAGGTCGGCGCTGTCGATTCCCGGAGCCTGCATGAGCATCTGGATCAGCGCAGGCGCAAGGAAGGCGTGATTGATTCGCTCCCTGTCGATCAGATCGAGAATGAGCTGCGGCGCGGGGTCTCTGAGGATCGCCGACCGCGCGCCGCTCGCCATCGCGATGAGTGCGATATTGGCGCCCGCAACGTGAAAGAACGGCATTGCCGCCAGCACGGTGTCGCCCGGTTCATAGCTCAAGCAGCCGGATCCGATCGTGAGCCTGAAGGCCGCAAGGTAGTTGCGGTTGGTCAAGCGCACCCCCTTCGGTGCGCCGGTGGTGCCCGACGTGTAGACCTGGATGACATCGTCCTCCGGGTCTGCCTCGAGCTGAGGGTCGCTCCCAGCCGCCCCTTCAATCCACGCCTCGAGCGGCTCGTAACCTTCGCGGTGAAAGCCGAGCGCGATCGTCCGAGGTTTCGAAGCGAGCGCGGCGATCGCCTCGTCTGCAAGGTCAGTGACATCGGGGCCGACGATGAAGAGCGTGGCGCCGCTGTCTTCGAGCATGCTCGCGATCTCCGAGGCGGTGAGGCGGAAGTTGAATGGCGCGAGCGTCGCGCGCGCCTTGCATGCGCCAAGCAGGCAGGGCAGGAAATGATCGTCATTCTTGCCGAGATAGGCGATCCGCTCCTGCGTCCCGACCCCTGATGCGATCAGCGCGTTGGCGATGCGCGAGGCCAGAGCGTCGATCTCTGCGAACGTCGCCGTTTTGCCTTCGAACACAAGCGCTGACGCGCCGCCGCGACGGAAAGCCTGCACGCGCGGCAGATCCGCCACGCAGGCGACGCCCTCGAGCTCGATCATCGCGTTTCCGCCCGTTGGTCGTGCAGCGATAATGAAGATGAGAAGCGGGTCTCGCCGACGGCCTTGCGTTATTCATTAGGCGCGGGTTGCCGGCCGCGCAATCCGTCACGCGGTCGCGCGACAAAACCGGCGCTGGTCACGCTCAAGCTCGAGAACAATGACTGCCAAGTGGCTCAGGAGTTCGGGCCTCAGGTAAAGCGCCTGCGCCCAGAGCGGCCCTTAAGGTCCAGAGTCCCGCTTCATCAGCCGTTCGAGGTAGTCGCGCTCGTCCACCGGCCGCGCGGGATCGGAGAGTCGACGCCGCAGCTCCTCCATGACCCGACGGGCGCGCTCGGCGGCGCTTGCCGATCCCTTGAGCGGTCCGTCCTCTCGGCCCTTCTCGCCTTCCGCTCCGCGGCCAAGCGGATCGTCGCTCGGCATTTCGCCCGGCCGGGACCGGCGCGACACATAATTGCCCTTGCCGTTGCGGCCTTTGCCCTTGCCTTGGCCCTGGCCGTCCATCTGCTTTTGCAGCCCCTGGGCGCCGTCGCGTAAAGCCTCGAGCGCGCGGCCCTGCGCGTCGACCGCCGCGCCTTTGCCGCCCTGCCCATTCTTGCCGGCCTTGCCCTGGCCGCCGCCCTTGAGGTCCCCTTCCGCCTCTTTCATATCGCCTTGCGCGTCGTCGAAGCCCTTCTCGCCCTTCATGCCGAGGCTCTTGAGCTTGCGCTGCAATTCGGCCAGGCGGTCGCGAAGCTCCTGCTGACGATCGCCGAGCTGCGGTTCGCTCTGCTGGCCTTGATCAGCCTGGTCCTGGCCCTGCTGGTCGGACTCGCTGTCGTCCTGGTCGGGAGCGCTTGAGCTATCCTGGTCCTGTTGTCCCTGGAAGTCCTGCTGCCCCGGCGTTTGGTTGCGCTGAGCCCGCTTGCGCGCGCGGTCCTTCTGGTCGCTCCGGAACGTATCGTCGCGCAGAGCCTGCTGGTCATGGAGGAGCTTCTCGAGCTCGCCGATCTGCTTGCGCATTGCGCGTTCGGCAGGACTATCCTGGCCTTCCTGCGCGCTGCGCATGTTCTCGAACATCTCCTGCATCTGGTCGAGCATGGCTTGCGCGTCTTCGCGCGAGCCGTTGCGCGCGGCGTCCTCCATCTGGTTCATCATCTTGTCCAGATCTTGGGCCTGGAGATTCTGATCCTCGGGACTCATCTCCGGCGAGTTGCGCGCCATCTCGCTCATGAAGCGGTTTGCGGCGTCTCGCAGTTGCTGCATGAGCTTCTTGAGTTCTTCGTCGCTCGCGCCGCGCTGCAGGGCTTCGCGCAAGGCCTGCTCGGCGGCGCGCAAGTCGCGTTGCGCCTTTGTTGCGTCGCCATTCTCGAGCTGCTGCGCCATCGCCCAGAGCATCGCCGCGACGTCCAAAAGATCAGCGTCGCTGTGGGCATGCTCGAGTGAAGCCTTAGCCTGCTTGAGACCGAGATAGATATTGGCCGGCGTGTCGAACAATTCTGGCGCGATCGACAACCCGGTCAGCGCCGTGGCGACGCGCTTGGGCTCATGATCGGGGTCCAGGATAAGGTTGCGCCGCTGTTCGACGAGCGCGCGGGCGAGTGGATTGTGGAAGATTCGCTGTGGCAGCGTCATTTCGATCGGCGCGCTTTCGCCAATCTTGCCCGAGATGCTCACTGCGCTCAGCCGCATGGTCACCTTCGCTCCGGCCCAGGGGTGCTCGGAGAGGTCGATCGTCGTGCGCCCGTCGCCCACGCCATTGGCGGTCGGCGGCAACTGGAGGGCCGCCTGGGGCGGCGGCGCCAAAGTGCGTGGGGCAGGCCCGGAGCCTTCGTGGGGACGGGCGAAGTCCGCCCGGGCGCTCGCAAGTCCAAACCGATCCTGCGTCTTGTAGGCGAGCGTCAGCGTGCCGCTGAGGTTGGCGCGGGGATCCTCGGTCGAGACAATCGTCGGAGCGCCAGCCGGGGTGACGGCGAGGACCGCGACCGCGGCGGGTTGGCCGGCGCGCAAGATCGTCGCCTTGCCGGGCGCATGGATGGTCCATCGCTTTTCGGTTGGAGCGTTCGCGGCGGAGGCGCTTACCGGAGGGACGCTCGCCGATGTGGCTGTTTTTTGGTCCGACGCAGCGCTCGCTGATGGTTGGTTCTTCTGCTCCGACGGCGTGATCCCCCCCTCGACACGCGTGTCGACAAGGCTTGGATCGCCGTGCACCACCAAAACCGAATCTTCCGGGACGGTCAGGGTCTGCGGATCGGCCGTCTTGAAATCGATGACCAGAGGCGGCTGGCCGGCGTAGGGCGGCGGGTCGATCCATGCGTCGACGCGGCTCTCCGCCGCCGCGGCGACGGCCCCATCGCTGCGCCAGTCGAAAGCGGAGGCGAAGCGGCCGTACATTTCGGGGCCGGCGATAACCGCCGCCGCGAAAGCAAGAAGAGCCACGCCGAAGCGCAGCGCATAGGGATCCCGTTCGACCATGCCGGGCGAGGGCGGAGAGACGCGAATGGCGCCGACCTCGCGCTCGAGCCGCGCCCGATGGGCCGCCCAAAGGGCTTCGGTGCTTGGATCGCCATGGTCGTTGGCGAGCGAGTCAGCGAGCGAGGAGGCGGGACGGTGGCTCACCTTGGCGTCGCGATCGAGCCTGGCCAGAACGTCGCGCGCAGCGGGCCGACGCAACCGGATCAAGGGTGAGAGGGCGACTCCGGCGCCAAGGGCGAAGAGGACGACGCCGGCGATGCGGACCGTCCGAGGCGCAAACTGCCACGCCCCCGCCCATGAGGCGGCGAGAAAGAGGATCAAGACCGCAAGCCCGAACACAAGCGGCGGCCATACACGCTCGGCCAGGAGCGCGCGCCGCGCCCAGACCGCGAGCGCCGCGAGCCTTCCGCCGCCAATCAATGAGTTGTCCTGGTTCTTCACCGCGACGCCGTGATCCTTATTTGCTGGGTTAGATTGTGCGCGAAGGCTCTGCGCGCAAGTTTGAGGCCAAAACGCCCCAATGGGAACGCCTGTCGCCCTTCCCGTTGCTGTCAATCTTCACTCGAACCAAGTCGGAACTGTGTCGAGACCGATCAACTCGCCGTAAGTCTGCCTTGGCCTCACGACCGCGAATTGCGCCCCTTTCACCAGCACCTCGGGGACGAGCAGGCGGGAATTGTAGGTTCCGGCCTGTACCGCGCCGTAAGCGCCCGCGCTCATCACCGCAATGATATCGCCCGCGGCGAGCGCCGGCAGGTCGCGGTCAAGCGCGAGATAATCGCCGCTTTCGCAGACTGGGCCAACCACGTCGCTTCGCGCCGGATCAGCTCCGGGGTCCGGCTCTTTCACCGGCAGGATCTCGTGATGCGCGTCGTAGAGCGTCGGCCGGACAAGATCGTTCATCGCCGCATCGACGATAACGAAACGCTTGTTCTCGCCCTTCTTGAGATAAATGACCGAGGCGACCAGCACCCCCGCGTTTCCAACGATCGCTCGGCCAGGCTCGAGGATCACCTGGCATCCGAGCGCCCCCGTTCGCTTCGCCACGACCTTGG
This sequence comes from uncultured Alphaproteobacteria bacterium, assembly GCA_963836695.1. Classification (GTDB taxonomy): domain Bacteria; phylum Pseudomonadota; class Alphaproteobacteria; order Rhizobiales; family Beijerinckiaceae; genus Roseiarcus. Next base: position 173,859 of record CAWIKX010000025.1, on the reverse strand, counting down.
CGTATTGCTCCGGCGACGGCGGCGGATTGTTGTCGTTGCGGTAAGCAATGCCGAGGCCGCCGCCGAGATCGATATGCTCGATATTGTGTCCGTCGGCTCTCAGCGCCTGCACAAATTCGGCGAGCAGCGCGAAGGCCTCGTCGAACGGCTGAAGATCGGTGATCTGCGAGCCGATGTGCATGTCGACCCCGTGGACGCTTAAGCCGGGCAGGGTGCGCGCATAGGCGTAGACGTCCCGGGCGCGGGCGATTGGCACGCCGAACTTGTTCTCAGACTTTCCGGTCGCGATCTTGGCGTGGGTCAGTGCATCAACGTCGGGATTGACCCGGATGGCGATCGGCGCAACGAGGCCGCGAGCCGAGGCGGCGCGCGAAAGCGCCTCCAGTTCCGGCTCCGAACTCGATGTTGAAGCAGAAGATTTTTTCGGCGAGCCCGAAATTCATCTCGTCCAGCTTCTTGCCGACGCCGGAAAAGATGATCCTCTCGCCCGGAACGCCCGCGGCCAACGCCCGTCTCAGCTCCCCCTCGCTGACAACGTCCATTCCCGCCCCGAGTCTCGCCAGCGTCGTCAGCACCGCCTGGTTGGAATTGGCCTTCATTGCATAGGAAATGAGTGTGTTTTGCCCCGCGAACGCGTCGCTGAACGACTTGAAACTGTGCTCGATCGCAGTGCTCGAGTAGCAATAAAAGGGTGTTGCGACGGCTTCCGCGATCGTCGCCAAAGCAACATCTTCGGCATGCAGGACGCCGTTACGATAGGTGAAGGGGCGCATTCGTTTGGACGAGCTTATTTCAGCAGAAAATCTAGGAAGAAAGGCTGCTTTGGCGGGACGATCGGCGGGATCTTTGGCTTCTCCAGGACGTTCATGCCTGCCGCGCTCTGGTTTGAATTGGCGGGCTTCGGCGGCGCATTGGGGTCGGGCGGGGGCTCCAACGGGCCATATTTGCCGCAGGCCGCCAAGCAAAGCGCGAGCAGGACGGCGAGCGTCTTTAGGCGCGCGCCTCGGGTGAAGCGAAACGAGAGATGAACGGCCACAAGCGACTCCGAACGGTCGCGGGCACTATACAGAAACGGCGGGCGGACGCGAGGCGGCGCGGGCAGACGGTCCGCGCATCAGCGACCGGGAAAGGCGGTTTCTCAGGCGCCTACCGACGCGAGTCGCCCGAAAGGGAGCTCACCGCGGCGACCGCGACGGCGAGAAGGATGAAAATAAGGACCAGAACCAGCCAGATCAGGTGCACTTCGTTCAATTTGGAGCTCCAACGGTTTTTTCGGCCCGTTTTGAAACCCGCGTGACGCTTTGTATATGCGTATGATTACCTGCGCGGCCTGGGGGTGAGTTGTCCGAGCCGGTCGAGCCGGAATGATCGCGCCGGTCCATGGCGGGGGTATATCCGGAGCCTTCCGCCTCGCTTGCGCCTCGAATTGCGCCTATGGTTTGCGGCATGGATCCAAAAATGACTGCCTTGGAACGAGCGTTTCAGCTGGCGAGGTCCGGTCGTGTCGCCGGGCTACCGGAGATTGCCACCTCACTGAATCGCGAGGGATATTCGGTTAAGCAAATTGAAGGTCCGCTTTTAAAGCGACAACTGTCCGAGTTAATCAAAGCTTCGCGTCCGAAGGGTGTAACTTCCGATCCGCCCTAAACGCGAAGAATCCGTGGCGATTAGGTTCCCGGCCGTAAAGCTGGTAGTGTAGTTCGCTTCATCGATGTCGATGACCGAGAGCGAGCACGCATTTTTATTTTGAGGAACGCCGCAAATTCCTCCGTTTACATCGGGAGACGATCATGCGGTGCTATTTCATGCGCGACGGCCATATAGAGGCCGTCGAGGAACTTCCCGGTCTCTCTGATGACGAGGCGATTGCAAAGGCTCACGCGCTGTTTTCAGAGCGCAGGCGCTCTTTTGAAGCCTTCGAGTTGTGGGATCGCACGCGCGTGCTTGTCCGGCATCCCGAACCCGCCGCCGCCCCAAGCAACATCGCCGTCTGGCCGCTTCAGGGGGGCTTGGTGCGCGTAGCCTCCTCGGTTCGCCCCACGGATGGCCGGTACACGCCATGGGCGGCGCCCCGCAAGCCACCACTTAAGGCCTAATAAGCAATCCTGCTCTGTCTATCCTCGTGTCGTCGCTGACGAGAGCCCGCCGCATCCCGAATTCCCGGGCCTTTTATTCTTTCGGGCTTGGCCAAACCGAGTTGAGCTTCCGGACGAACTTATCCGCATCGTTCTGGGCTTCGCGCCTTGTCGCGAAGGAATAGAACGATTTGTCTCGCACCCTCTCGTTTTCATAAATATTCCAACGAAAGCGATTAGGGTTTCCAATGTCTTTTACGACATCGGTAGCAAAGACGGAGTTCTCTTTCATAGGCGTATTATGCGCCAATGGCGTCTATTTCGCCAGCCAAGATTTTCTTAGGCCAATCAAGCTCGCCCAACCAATCAACTCAACTTAGTAAAAACAACAAACGCACTCGCTGCGAACACTATTGAAGCAGCTAGTCGACGACCGGAAATTCCCCGGCCAATGGAGATACCGATGCCCAGTCAAGCACACACGAAAGCGGCCGATCACCACGAGAGCGCGGCCAAATCGCATCGCGCGGCCGCCGAGCATCACGGCAAGAACGACCACATGAAGGGTAACGAGCACGCGGCGGAAGCTCAGAAGCACTCCAAGGTCGCCGGCGCCGCCTCGGATGACGCTCACGCCAAAAGCTCGTCCAAGAAGTAGTGCCGCAGGGGCCGGGGGTAGCGCCTGACCTCTCTCTCGTCCTTCCTGCTTCGTTTTTCGCTGCGCCAAGTTTGGCGGGCGGCATCGGCGCGCCGCAACCTGCGTGCGCCCGTCCAGTCAGCTTCAATACGCAAACGGGGCGCCCTGTTGGGACGCCCCGTTGAGAAGACTTCGGCTACCCCCCTTGTTGAAGGTCAGTCGCGCGGCGGAATGGGCGGCTCGGATTGCAAATCCGGCTCGTAGGGCCGGCTGCGCCGTTCGGCCATAAACTGATCGAACTCCGAGCGATCCTTGGCGAAGCGCAACCGGGCAAGGAAATCCTTGAACTCCCGCTGCTCGTCCTCGAGGCGCTTCAGCGTTTCGGCGCGATAATCGTCGAAGGCTCGGTTGCCGCTCGTCGTCGGGCCAAACCAGTCGCCAGCGCCCCTGAAGCGATCCATGTGGTCCCGCACCTTGTCCATTTTTTCCTGCAGGCGGGTCATCTTGCGGTCCCACCGGTCCCGCCCGTGATCTCCGGAAAACATTGGCAAATCCCCTGCGTAAGAAAGATGGCGCCTGCACCCGAGCTTCCCTCGCCCGAGAAAGAGCGCCAAGAGCAGCAGCCCGATCGGCCACCACCACAGGAATCCCAAAACCGTCAGAATGATTGGCATGGCGCATCCTCAAAAGTGAATGTAATGAACATTTACTTCAAAACCGCCTCGTTGTCAAGCCGATTTGGCCCGCGACTGCGATCCGGTGGCGCTAGATCTTCACGGCCCCGCATTCACTCCAAGTCCACGCAAATAGACGAGCACGTGCGCCTCGAGGAGCTCTGCCGGAGACATGGGTAGCGCGCGCTGCGCGCCATCAGCGCGTCCGAAGAGCGACGCCACGCCATGCGCAATGGCCCAGATATGGAGCGCGACCATCAGCGCGGGCGGGCGGCCCGCCGCGGGCATCGTGGCGCAGACCGCCTCCGCGGCGGCGCGCAAGACGGCGAAAGCGCGTTCGCCGGCGTCTCGCAGCGCGGGATTGGCGCCGACTGGCACTCCGGCCTCGAACATTGCCGAATAGAAGGCCGGCTCGCCGCGCGCAAAATCGAGATAGGCCTTGCCGAGCCGGTCCAAGGCCGTGAACGTGTCGGGGCGCCCGTTATCCCAGGCGCGCTTGAGCGCGGCTTCGAACTGCTCGAAGCCCCGCAGAGCCACGCTCGCCATCAATTCATCGCGGTCGCGGAAATGCCGATAGGGCGCGGCCGGGCTGACTCCGGCGAAGCGAGCTGCTTCCGCGAACGTGAACCCGGCCGTTCCCTTGGTCGCGATCAATTCCAGCGCGGCTCTGATCAGCGCCTCGCGCAAATTGCCGTGGTGATACCCGCGCGGGCCGTCGCGCTCGCCGGGCTTGTCCTTCCAGCTCATGTAAGAAGTGTTTACATGGCGGCGGCGAACGTGTCGATGCTGTTCTGCTGCGGCCCCGTTACGGCTGGCGCTGCGCTAACGATCGGATTTCACGGCCATGCGCCCGTCGGTTGCCGGGGACTCACTGTCAGGCCTCAGCCTGGTCGTCGCAGCGCGCAGAACGCAAGTAAGCCAAGCGGTGATGACAACGCCAAGAACGAGGGGACGCCGCAACGTGAATGATCTCGCGCTAGCAATCACTGAGGACGGAGATCGACCCCAACCTTTTTGTTCACGAATTGCAGAGTATACGCGCTCTTGTAGTTGGTGCGCTTGTCGATCATCCGGACCGCCACCATTTTGTTGAAAAAGTTCTTCCATTGCGCGTCGGTCATCGCGCCGATGCCGAACTTGAGCGCATCACCGGAGTTGACGATGCCGTACTTCTTCATTTCGGCGACCGCAAAGGCGATGTAGTCATCGGAGAGGTCCGGGTTGTCCGCTTTAATCAGCGCGTTAGCGCTGGAATTGTCTCCGTAGAGATAATGATACCAGCCGATCGCTGAAGCGTCGACGAAGCGCTGAACGAGATCGGGTTTCTTCTTCACGATCTCGGTGCGCGTCACGATCAAGGTCGCGTAGGTGTCATAGCCGTAGTCGGAGAGCAGGAATAAGTTCGGCATGAAATGCCCCTCCCTTTCGATCTCGAAGGGTTCGCCGGTGACGTAGCCCTGCTGGATCGAATTCTTGTTCGCGATGAAGGGGGCGGAGTTGAAATTGTACGGCCGAATGTTCTCGTCCTTGAAGCCGTACTCGAGCTTGAGCCAGGCATAGAATGTGTTGATCGCGGCAGCGCCGAGATAGACCGGCTTGGCTCTGGGGAGGTCCTCCCACTTGTCCATCCCGACGCCGGGGTGCGACATGAGAGCTTGCGGACTCTTCTGGAAGTCGGCGGCGACGGCGACGAGTGGAACCTTCGCCTCGGCCGCGAGGAAATTCCCGATCATGTCGCTGCCCATGTAGAAGTCGAGCTTGCCATAGAGGAGCAGCAGCGTCCCGTTGGCCTGAGGGCCGCCTGGAATGATGGTGACGTCGAGTCCATACTTGGCGTAAGTGCCGTCGGCTGCTGCCTGAAAGAAGCCGCCTGCCGCCGGATCGGCCAGCCAGTTGGTGCCGAACGTCACCTTATCGAGCGCCGACGCCGGCCCAGCGAAGTCGAACAATCCCACCAACGCAGCGAGCATCGCCAATCGCATTTCGATAGCCCCTGGTACTTATGGCTTAGTGCGAAGCGAAGGCGGCGAGATCAAGAGCCGCTCGCAGGCGAAGCGCGCCGCTTCCGCGAAAGTGAATCTGGCCGTCTCCTTCGTCGCGATCAATTCAAGCGCGGCTCGGATAAGCGCCTCGCGCAAATTGCCGTGGTGGTAGCCGCGAGGGCCGTCGCGCTCGCCGGGCTTGTCCGTCCAGCTCCTGTAAGGAGTGTTAACATGGCGGCGGCGAACGTGTCGACTCCTCGACGCTAGCCCAATCCCTTGCGTCCGGCGCCGCCAACCCGCCCAGGTCTGGCTCTCTTCATTCGTGGACCCGCGCGCCCATCTAACAGGGCGCGGGAAGCTTTGCCGTCCGTCACGCTGGGGTTCATCCTGAAAACAAATATGCGGCCTGAAGAGAAGGACGACGCGACCGTCGGACCGGCGCGCGCGCTCGTCCCGCCGGTAGCGCCGCCCGCAGGTCCTGTGGACCGCAGCGCCGCGGTGGAAGCCTGGTTCGCTCGTCGAGGGTGGACGATCTCTCCCTTCCAGCGAGAAACCTGGCGCCTCATGAGCGAGGGTCGGTCCGGGCTTCTCCATGCGACCACGGGCTCGGGCAAGACGCTGGCGGTCGCATTTGGGGCCTGGCTTGCCGCGCCCGAGACAGCAGACGCGGATGATGCGATCCGCGTGCTCTGGGTTACGCCCATGCGTGCGCTCGCCGCGGACACTGAGCGATCGCTGCGCGAAGCTTTCGGTGGGATTGCCATTGACGACAGCTCAGGTTCGTCTCTGTGGCGGGTCGGCGCGCGAACTGGGGACACGTCGGGAAGTCAGCGCGCGGCGCTCACGCGAAAGCCTCCGCGTGTTCTCGTGACGACGCCAGAAAGCCTCTCGCTCATGCTGACCCAGGAGCGCGCGTGCGAGACCTTCGCGTCGCTCACCTTCGTCATCGTCGACGAGTGGCACGAGCTTATCGGCAACAAGCGCGGCGTGCAGACCGAGCTCGCGTTGGCGCGCCTTCGTCATTTCCGCCCTGGTCTCGTAACCTGGGGCTTGTCGGCGACGCTCGGCAATCTCGACGAGGCAAGGCGCGTGCTTCTCGGGCCACGCAACGCGGCGCGAGGCGCGCTGGTCGAAGGACGGCTCGACAAGCCGCTGCTCATCGACACGCTGCTGCCGAAGGCGCCGGAGCGCTTTCCCTGGGCGGGCCATCTCGGCTCGAAAATGGTCGAGCCCGTCGTGGCCGAGATCGAAGCCGCGGCGACCACCCTCGTTTTCACCAACACACGCTCCCAGGCGGAGCTCTGGTATCAGCATATTCTTCGCCTGCGGCCGGAATGGGCCGGAATCCTTGCGATTCATCACGGCTCGCTGTCGCGCGAGACGCGCGACTGGGTGGAGCAGGGGCTCAAGGACGGGTCGCTGAAAGCCGTTGTCTGCACGTCCAGCCTCGATCTCGGCGTGGATTTTCTTCCCGTCGAGCGCGTGATCCAGATCGGCTCGCCAAAGGGCGTCGCCCGGCTTCTGCAGCGGGCTGGGCGAAGCGGCCATGCGCCCGGCCGCGTTTCTCGCATCACGCTCGTGCCCACCCACACGCTCGAGCTCGTCGAGGCGGCCGCGGTCCGCGACGCGGTCTTAAGGAAAAACATCGAAAGCCGCCGCAGCCTCAACGCGCCCCTGGACGTGCTTGCCCAGCATTGCGTGACCGTTGCGCTCGGCGGCGGTTTCCGGCCCGACGCTCTCCTTGCCGAAATACGTGAAACCGCGGCCTACCAGCATCTCTCGGATGAGAACTGGACCTGGGTGCTCGATTTCATCCGCCGCGGCGGTCCGAGCCTCACGGCTTATCCCGGTTTCCGCCGCGTTGCGCCCGACGCGAAAGGGATCTGGCGCGCGGCTGACCGATACGTGGCGCTTAACCACAAACTGAACATTGGCGCGATCGTCAGCGACGCCTCCGTCATGGTTCAGTACGGCCCGGCGCCTCGGGGGGCGAAGCTCGGCGCGGTCGAGGAGAGTTTCGTTGCGCGTATGAAGGCGGGCGACAAATTCTGGTTCGCTGGCCGCTCGCTCGAATTCGTCCGGCTGCGCGATCAGACCGCCTTTGTCCGCGCCGCAAGCGGCGGCGGGGCGACGCCGCGATGGCAGGGCGGCCGAATGCCGCTATCGACCACGCTCGCCGACGCCATGCTCGACGCCTTCGTGCGTGCGGGACACGGCGAGTACGAAGAGCCCGAGCTTGCCGCCGCGCGGCCGCTGATCGAGGTGCAGCGGAAATGGTCGACGCTCCCGACGCCGGCGAACCTTCTCGCGGAGACACTGAAATCGCGCGAGGGGTGGCATCTCTTCCTCTACCCCTTCGCTGGACGCGATATCCATCTTGGTCTCACAAGCCTGATTGCATGGCGCGCTGCGCGCCAACGCCAGGGCGTATTTTCGCTCAGCGTCAACGATTACGGGTTCGAGATATTGAGCGCGAACGCCCGCGATTGGGCTGACATGCTTCCGACTCTGATCGCACCCGCAGAGAGCATCGAGGCGCTGACCGAGGAAGTCGTCGCGAGCCTCAACGCTGGCGAACTCGCGCGCCGGCGTTTCCGCGACATCGCCCATATCGCGGGCCTCGTTTCGCGTGGGTTCCCGGGCGAGCGGCGCAAGGCGAGCGTGATGCAGGCGTCGTCAGGACTCTTTTATGACGTGTTTCGCAAATACGACCCGACCAATGGGCTTCTCAAACAGGCCGAGCGGGAAGTGCTTGAGGACGAGCTCGACGTGAGGCGGATTCAGGCGACGCTTCAGCGAATGTCTTCGCGCGGGCTTGAAGTCCGCGCGCTTAGCCGCGCGACTCCATTTGCGTTTCCTTTGATGGTCCAGCGCATGCGCGAGCGTCTGTCGAACGAAACCTTGTCGGCGCGCATCGATCGGATGGTCGCGCAACTCGAAAAGGCGGCCGACGCTTGAACGCGTTTGAGGCTGTGCGCGCCCGAGACCTGAAGCTCTTGCCCGAACGCGCCGCCTTCGCGCCGGCCGCGAAGACCCTGTTTGTCGCCGATCTTCACCTCGGCAAGGCGGCGACCTTCCGCGCGCTTGGAGCGCCCGCGCCGACGGGCGTTAGTGAGGAGACGCTCCGGCGCCTCGCCGAACTGATCGACGCGACCAAGCCTGAGCATATGGTTGTGTTGGGTGACTTCACACATGCCCGCGCGGCCATGACGCCCGGCCTCTTCGACTCGCTCTGCGCCTGGCGGGCGCGCTGGTCGTCGCTCGCATTCACCATCGTGCTCGGCAACCATGATCGTGGCGCCGAGCGAGCTTATTCGGAGTGCGGCTTCTCGTCTGCCAGGGCGCCGGCCCTGCTCGCAGGGATCGAGTGCCGACATCACCCTATTGAAGGCGCCCACAGCACAGGACCTCTCGTGCTCGCGGGCCATCTACACCCCGTCGTCCGCCTGAACGGGCCCGGACGGGATTCGCTGCGCGCGCCCTGCTTTGTGGTGGGCAAAAGGCAGATCGTGCTGCCTGCCTTTGGCGAGTTTGTCGGCGGTTCGCTCGTGACCCCATGTGATGACGAGCGGGTGCTCATAGCGACGACCCGCGGCGTCTTCGACGTCACGCCAGGTGACGCTGCTCAGGTTCGGAGTCGAATGCCTTAGGCCTACCCTAGGCCGAGCTATTGTTGTAACCAGATCAAATCAGCCCCGAGCGTTGGCTCCGCCTGGTCTTTGGGATTTGGGCGAGGCATGAGCCTTTCGGTTAGTGTGACAGGCCTCCTGTCAGGCCTCAGTCTGATCGTCGCGATCGGCGCGCAGAACGCTTTTGTTCTGCGCCAGGGCCTCATGGGCAAGCATGTCTTTGCGGTCTGTCTTGCGTGCAGCCTTTCAGACGCGGTCCTGATCGCGCTCGGAGTGACGAGCTTCCGGCAAATTGCAGTCGCTGCGCCATTGTTCCTCCCAGCCATGCGCTATGGAGGCGCCGCCTTCCTGATCTGGTACGGGGCGCGCAATCTCTATTCCGCCTTGCGATTGTCTCAGGGGCTTGCGGCTGGCGAGGCCCCCGCCTCCAGCCTTCCACGGGCTTTGGCGGCATGCCTCGCGCTGACCTGGCTCAATCCTCACGTCTATCTCGACACAGTCATACTCCTGGGCGCGATCTCGACCCGATTTCCGGGTGAGGAGGCCTCGTTCGCTTTGGGAGCGATGACTGGCTCGTTCCTCTTTTTCTTCGCCCTTGGTTATGGAGCAATATGGCTGCGGCCGATCTTCTCGAGCCCGGCGTCCTGGCGCGCGCTGGAAGCGCTCGTCGCCCTGACAATGTGGACTATCGCCTTGAAACTCATAGTAGGCTCATGAGCCATGAGATTGACCGTTTGACAACGCCCATGACTTTCGCGCGATGCACATGGCTGAACGAACCTGCAGTGTGGCGCCTCGACGGCGGCGCGCTCACCGTCGTCACCGATCGGTCGACCGATTTCTGGCGTGAGACGCATTATGGGTTCACGCGCGACACTGGTCATTTCTTCGCCTTCGAGGCCGCTGGCGACTTCACGGCGGAGATGCGCATCCAGGCGCAGTACCGCGAGCTCTACGACCAGGCCGGACTGATGGTGCGCCTTTCCAACAATCAGTGGATCAAGGCGGGCATCGAACTCTCCGACGGCAAGCCGATGGCGAGCAGCGTGCTCACGATCGGCAAATCCGATTGGGCGGCGGCTGCCTATCATGGCGAGGCAACCGACTTCCGGATGCGCGTCACCGTCAAAGCGGGCGTTCTGCGGCGCCAGCTGTCCAGCGACGGAAGGGCCTGGCCACTCATGCGGCTCTGTCCGTTTCCGGTCGCGCGGAGCTATCGGGTGGGTCCGATGTCTTGCACGCCGGAGCGAGCAGGGCTGACGGTCGTCTTCTCGGAGTTCCGCGTGAGCGAGCCGACGCAAAAGGATCTGCACGATCTCACCTAAGCGTCCTCTCCGTTCCCCCCAATTCGTGTTTTGATCTCCCGAAAGGCACAGCCCTGATGCTCAGCGCTCTTCTTCCTGCTCTCCTCGCAATCGCGGCGGGAATCAGCGTCGTCATTCAGCAGGCGCTGAACGCGAACTTGCGGGGGGCTTTGCAGTCGTCCGCTTGGTCTGGCTTCATGAGCTACGCCGTAGGCTTGGCGTGCATGGTCTTGCTCATCCTCGCGCTCCGCGACCCGGTTCCCGCCGCAACCCTTGCGGCGCGCGTCCCTTGGTGGGGGTGGATTGGCGGCGCTTTCGGAGCCGCTTTCATTGGTCTTGGCATCTTCCTCGTGCCGCAGATTGGCGCCGCGACGTTCATCGCGCTCGTCATCACTGGCCAGATGTTCGCGTCGGTGGCGTTCGACCATTTCGGATGGATGGGCCTGACGCAACGTCCGATTGACGGGACGCGTCTAATTGGCCTTGCGCTGTTGATTGGGGGCGTCGTGCTAATTCGGCGGTGATGATTGGCTGCCTGGTCCCTGAGCGTAAGAAGGCCTTAGGAACTGCTGCCCAGCTTCATCGTCACGAGGCCGGCAATGATGAGCGTCACGGCTATGATGCGAGTTGCGGTCGCTTGCTCGCCGAGAATCGTAACCCCGATCAGAAACGTGCCTGCGGCGCCGATGCCGGTCCAGATGGGATAGGCCGTGCCCAAAGGAATCGTCCGCATTGCGAGCGCGAGCAAGCCCAGGCTTCCAAGCATGGCGCCGATCGTGACGATGGCAAGCCATGGCCGCGTGAAACCATCGGATTGCTTCATCGCGTAAGCCCACGCAATTTCCAGGAGGCCCGCGATAACGAGATAGACCCAAGCCACGGCGAACCCCATAAGAAGGGCCGGGCCGTCCCGGACTTGGACCCTGAGGAGGGGGAGGACGTTGCCTCGCACCATCAATATAACGCGTCGCGCATAACGCGGGAATGGGGACGGAACTTTACGCCAAACTCTGCAGGAGGGCCTGCGCCTTTGCGATCGCCGGCATTTCCGGGGTCGGCGAAAAGCCTTCGAGCGCGGCCTCAAGGACAGCGCGCGCTTCGGCGAGACGATCGGTCGATTGATAGAGCTTGGCGAGCGCAAGCGACGCCAGCAGGTCGAAGGTCCGGGCGCCCTGTTGTTTCGCGACAGCGAGGGAGGTTTTGAAAGCGTCTTCAGCCTGTGCAGAGTTGGCGGGGTTACGCCTGAAGAGGATATTGCCGCGCAGTCGATGCAGGTTGGAATCGTAAAGCCGATCCCAGCCCTCTTGGCTCATCGCCAGAGCTTCGTCGACCGAAGCCAACGCGAGCTCATGGTTCTGCGCTGCAGCCTCAAGCTTCGCAAGGGCGCCAAGAAAGCTAGGAACGCCAACCCGATTGCCTTGATCGCGGTAATCCGCTAGCGACTTACGAAAATCATCCACGCCGCGCTGTGTATTGCCCAGCAGAGCGTGACCTAAGCTCAAATACAAGCGCGAAACCGCAAGATTATACCTCATGCTATGCTCCTGGCTGAGCTTCAGGAAATTCGCGGCATCGACGACAACGGTCTCGAAGTCATTTCGTGCGGCCTCGATCGCAATTTTGTACATGAGTACAGCCGCGGTGGTCGGCGGGTGGCCCAGCTCGCCGGCGAGATGCGTCGCCTCCTCGATCAATTCGCGGGCGCGCCGCAGATCGCCTGACAGCCAGAGCGTGAGCGCCAGGAAAGCTCTGGCGCTTACCCCGCCCTCGAGGCCGAACCTTTCCCTGCCGCCGGGCTCCTCGAAACGACTGAGCCCCAGTTCGAGCTGGGTGCGCGCCTCGCGCAAGTCCCCCAGTTGCATGTAGGCGAGGCCAAGGGTTACGTGCGCCGCTTGAGCCTCCGCAATTCGGCCTTCGGCCTCCGCCTCCCGAAGGAAGCGTTCGGCAATATCCCGAGCCGCGCGGAATTCCCCGCGCGACCAACTCCAGAGATACTGGCCATAAGGGGCCGAAAACCGCTCAGCGGTAAGTTCGGCGCCCGCTGCGAGAGCGCTCGTGCGTTCGAACGCGGCCTTGGTCTCGTCCGCCGCGTAGCCCTTCGACCATAGGACCGCCTGAGCGTAGTCGTTCTGCAGCTTGACCCGCTTGCCCGCCTCCACAGTTAAAATCGCGCCCGCCGCGGCGGGCGCCGCCGCCTGGTCCGCCATGGTGATCGCTCGGCCGAGATGCGCGATTGCCTCCTGGAAGGCAGAGCGGCGAAGGGCCCGGTCGCCCGCCTTGGCCCACCATTCGATCGCGCGTTCGTCGAGGCCGGCTTCGGTGAAATGACGCGCGATGACTTCCGGCTCGACCGCCGCGGGGTCTCGCTGTTCGACCAGGATTTCCGCCGCGCGGCGGTGCAGCGCCTGGCGGCTGGTCTTGAGCAGGCTCTCGTAGGCCGCCTCCTGGATCAGCGTGTGCTTGAAGCGATAGTTACGTTGCGAGCCGGCGCCCTCGCAGATGAGGAGGTCCGCGTCGGTCAGCCGGTCGAGCATGCGCTGAAGGGCGGGGTCGTCGGTCCCGCGCACCGCGCTCAGCAGCGCGTGAGTGAAATCACGGCCCAATACGGCGCCGATCTGCGCGACTTCGCGTGCTTCGCCGAGCCTATCGAGCCGCGCCGCGAACGAATGCTGGAGTGTCGGCGGAATCGCCTGCGAGGCCCCGGCCTCGCCGCGCTCGAGCAGAAGGCGCGTAACCTCCTCCACGAACAGCGGCACTCCTCCGCTGCGCTCGCTCACGCCCTCGACCACTTCTTGGCTCAGCTCATGGCGAGAGGCGAGTTCGTCGATCATCCGCGCGATGTCGGCGCGATCGAGGGGCTTGAGCGCGATGATGCTGTGGTGCGAGCGCGGGCTCCAGGACGGGCGGAATTCCGGCCGCGCGGTGGCGAGGATGAAGAGCCGCGCGTGTGCGCCCTCCTCGGCGAAAGTCCGCAAGAGATCGATCGAGGTCGGATCGGCCCAGTGCAGGTCCTCAAACACCAGCACGATCGGCTGTGCGCGCGCACCGCCGAGAAGCCACGCGACAAGGGCGGCCAATTGCCGCTGGCGCAATTCCTCGGGCGCAAACTTCGCTGCGCGCGCCTCAGTCAGAGGGATATCCACCAGCGGCGCGATCAGAGGCGTATATTCGGCGGGGTCGAGCCCGATGAGCCGAAGCGTATTCTCGAGGTCGGCGAGGCGCCGCTCGGCAGGCTCATCCGCGCCGAAGCGCTGGCGCCCCCATTCGGTGAATGAGTGCAAGGGCGTATTTTGCAGGAGTTGTGACGACGGGAATTCGGACCAGGTGTGCAGGGTCTGACCGAGCGTCGTGCGAAACTCCTGCAGAAGGCGCGATTTGCCGATGCCGGCTTCGCCGACAATGAACGTGAGCTGACCTGCGCCCTCGCGAGCCTGATCCCACTGCCGGCGCAGCAGCGCGAGTTCCTCCCTGCGTCCGACGAGGGAGGTGAGAAAGCGCGCGCCAGCGCGCCTCCCGCCGCTCGCCCGCACGATCCGAAAAAGCGTCACAGGCTCGGGCGAACCTTCCAGAAAATGGGCGCCGCGATCCTCTGCGATGAACAGGCCAGACACCTGACGCTGCACGCGAGCGGTGACCATGACCGCGCCCGGCTCGGCCAAGGCCTGCACGCGCGCGGCCACATTGGGCGCGTCGCCAAAGATTTCTCCGGCCGCGTCCACGACCACTGCCCCACTCTCGATTCCGATGCGGGCGACAAGCGCCGGCTGGCCCGAGCCGGCGTTCTTGCGGTTGAGTTCCGCGAGCGCGTGCTGAATAGCGAGCGCGGCGCGAACAGCGCGTTCAGAATCGTTCTCCTCGGCAATCGGGTGTCCGAACAGCGCCATCAACCCGTCGCCCAGCGTCCTCGCGACGCGTCCGCCCATTTGCGACACCGCTGCCGAGGCTCGATCGAGGTAGGCGCTGAGCAAATTGCGCCAGTCTTCGACGTCAAGACTGGCCGCAAGGCCAGTCGATCCGACAAGGTCGCAGAACATTACGGTGATCGGGCGGCGCTCCCCAATGACTTCAGGGATTTTCGGCCGCGCTGCGAGATTCGGCGCCCCGCGCGGATCCATCGAAACGGACGGGGCGGCCAACTCCCCAATGGCGGTCAGGAGCTTACGCCGGTCGCCGACGGTCGCGACGCCGATCTGCCTAAGGTCCTCCGCCGTTACATGACGGAGAGCCTGCTCGTCGATCCCGTTCTCCCGAAAAGCGGCTTCGTACTGCTCGAGACCGAGACGCCGGAGCCACCCTCCCACGTCCATGGCAGGGCTCCAAATAGACATTGGACCATCGCGCAGCGACGCGACAGTGTCCAGCTTGGGGCGCCTCGCCTCTTGTCGGTCCGGTCCGGGTAATGATAGCCGTCTAATCGCAGCGGGGGAGAAGCGATGAACAAGCGGGTTCTTCTGGCGGCTCTTTTGGCCTCTGTGGGGTGCGCAGGCACGCCCGCTTCCGCCGCCTACACGAGCATTTTCGCCTTCGGCGACAGCCTTTCGGACGCCGGGAACCTTTTTTCGGAATCGACAGGCAAGATTCCGCTCGCGCCCTATGTCGACGGTCATTTCAGTAATGGCCCGACATGGGTCGAGGACCTGTCGCAAATGTTGGGCCTCGGGCCGATGAAGCCGTTTCTCACGTCTGCCGACGGAACCAACTACGCCTTCGGCGGAGCGCAGACCGGACCGACCGACATCAATCCGTTTGACCCGAACAGCCCGGTCCACATCGACTTTCCCGATCAGATCGCCGCATTCAATCTTGTGGATCCGAACCCAGTCAAAGGGGCGCTCTATACGCTCGACATTGGCGCCAATGACATCATGAACGCGTTGGCTGCATACGCGGGAGGGACGCTCTCCCTTGACGGCGTTCAGAAGGTCGTCGGCGAGGCAGAGACGAATACGATCGGCTCGGTCAAGTCCCTGGTTGGGCTCGGAGCACAATCGTTGCTGTACTACGAAGTGCCGAACCTCGGGCTCACGCCCCGCTTCGACGGCACGGCGCTTCAAAGTCTGGCGAGCCGCTTAGCGGCGTCATTCAACGCCGCAGTGATTGATGGTCTTTCTCCGCTCGAGGGCGATGGATTGAGGGTGTTTACGCTCGACACCTACGATCTGCTCGACGAGATCAAGGCCGATCCGTCGAAGTTTGGCTTCAGCAATGTGAGCGATCCGTGCTGGACCGGCGGCTTCACCGATCCTAACTCTGGTTCGCTTTGTTCGCCGAACCTCGACGACCAGAACCAGTTTCTTTTTTGGGATGAGGTCCACCCGACCGAGGCGGGCCATCTTTTGGCGGCGGAATTCGCCGTCCAGGCGCTCGCTGCTCCCGAAATCTCGACCTGGGCGATGATGCTGGTCGGCTTCGCGGGCCTCGGCTTGTACGCCGTGCGGTATTCGCGGAAAGGAGCGGTTACGGTTTTGGCCGAGGGGTGTAGGTCTCAGGAAACGAAGGCCGCAAAGAGGCGAAGCCAATCCCCGTGACCGGATCTCTAATTCTTACCCCGGCATTCGGTCGAAGACCTTGAGGCCCGGCGGGATGATCGCCCAATCAGGACGGCCTTCGGCGAAGATGGCGATAGTCGGATGGAAGGCGGAAGGATCGTCCAGCGAGCCCGCGTAAATCGTGTACGAGTTGGACTTGCCGATCTCGCCGCCGAACACGAGGCTCATGCACTGAGCGCAGTGGTTGCGGACCGCGTCGCCCCCATTCGCCGCCTTGGAGCGGAACTCGCGGGCTTCCCCGGTGAAGCGCACGGCCTCGGCCTTGAAGCCCATGAACGGGATGAACCCCGACCCCGACGCCCGGCGACAATCGACGCAATAGCAATGGCCCGAGCCGACCGGCTCGCCGAAAGCCTCGTAGCGGAGCGCCCCGCAGAGGCAGCCGCCGGTGGTGCGCTCGGGTTCGCTGGTCATAGGGATGCTCGTTGTTGTCGAAGCCCGACGCCTTCCTCGGACGGAAAAGCGCCGGCGCGTTAGCGCGGATCTTTACGCCCGAAGCTCCGGATCGATGGGCGCGGATTTGATGAGGTCCGTCAGCATTCGATGCCAGCCGATGTCTCTCCACATCCCATGGTATTGAGGGCCGCAGAAGTTCGACGTGCAGATCGCCGCCCAGCGTCCGGTCGCGGCCGCCTGTTCGACGGCGGCGGCGCAGACATCCATCATCCAATCCCAGTCCGCCATCGGCCAGTCGCGGTACATGACGGAGGCCCATCCCTCGGTCGTGACCAAGGGCTTGTTCGTTCGACGAGACCAGTCCGCGGCGCGGTCGATCCATTCCGCGAGAGCCGCATCGAGTTTTGCTTTGTTGGCGAGGTAGTAGGGCTTCGCCTTGCGGATCAGCGTTTGGAATTCGCGCGTGCGGAAGGAATAGCCGATATCGGCATAGAAGCGGCTTGTCGCCGGATGCGTGATCCAGATATGCGGCTCGAGGAAGTCGAGCATCGTCACATCCTGTTTCTCCCACAAATGGAACTGGTCTGACTGAGAGAATGTATAGTCGAGCTCGGGATAGTGTTGCTTCAGGATCGTGATGCTGTCGCGCATCCAGCCAATGACCCGCGCCGAAGTCAGCGGTTCCGGCTCTGCGCTGTCCGAGGCGTAGAGGTAAGGCGCCCATTTCGAGTTGGGAAATTCGTTGCAGAGATCCACGTAGAGCAGCGCGTCCAGAAGACCCGCTTGCTTGATCGGCTCGAGCGTCGCAAGCCAGACCCGCGCTTGGTCTTCGGGGGTGTGGATGCGCATGCGCGCATTGTCGGAATCGCGCTTGTACCAGGTCGAAAGACCCACCGCGACGCCACGCGCCTTGCACCGCGCAATGAAGTCGACGAGGTTTTCGTCGATCCGGGAGATGTCGACTTCGCCGGGCGCGCCCCAATCGCCGTCCTGTCCGTCGGAATGGATGGTCCAGGTTCGGCTTGGGTCGACCGCGATCAAATGCGGAAAGGCGTCGATGCGCACCGCGTCGTAGCCGCGCTCGACGAGCTCGTCCAGCGCCTGATTCCAGTCCTCATAGCCGGCGCCGGGCCAGCGTCGTTCGATCCACGAAAATTCCCACATGGCGATAGCGCGCGGGCGGCTGGTCTTGACTTGCGGCATGGCGTTAGCGCCTCAGGTTCGAAGTTGATCCAGAAGAAATTTTGCGAGGACACACGATGCGACATCGATCTCAGCCCCACATAGCGATGGCGTGAGATCTGCCAACTCCGGCTCCGCGCTTTCATCCGCCGCGTTATCGCCTCAGAATGTTGTTGCGGTTTCGGCGGACCGGTTCAATGCTATGCTGTATGAAAAGACGATCCGAATCGTCAATTCTATCAGGTTGGGGAAGCGGGTGACGACGGCCTAAAAGAACTAACCCCAAAAGCATAGCGCAATTCGTCAACCGCCAAATCCAGGGAGGAAGCAGGCATGAAGCGTTTGGCTGGAATTCTCGCGGCGGGACTTGTGTTCGCGGGTCTGAGTTGCGGGGTCGCATCGGCGGCGGACGCCCAATTGAAGATCATCTACGTTTCCCACGCCGACAGCGGCAACGCATTCTGGCTCACGGTGAAGAAAGGCATGGACGACGCCTGCGCCCTGATCAAGGCGGACTGCCAAATGCTGTACGACGCCAAGCCGGGCGACATTCAGAGCCAGGTCGCCAACATCCAGTCGGCGATGGCGCAGTCGCCTGATCTGATCATCACGTCGATTCCCGACGACCACGCGCTCGACGCCGTGATCAAGGAAGCGGTGGATTCGGGCATTCCCGTCATCGCCTCGAACGTCGATGACACCCAGGGCGCCAAGGGCAACGCGCGGCTCGCCTTCGTCGGCCAGGATTTCATATTGGCGGGGCGGGCGGTTGGGAACGCGGTCGCGACCAAGTTCCCTGCGAGCGGGCCTATCCATGTCCTCATCGGAGTGAACGCTCCGGCTGATAACTGGTCGCGGACCCGAGCCAATGGCGTGAAGGAAGCGCTCGCTGATTGGGCCAAGGCGCATCCCGATCGGCAGGTCAAGGTCGACGAGATGGACGCCGGGCTCGACTACGGCACAACCGCCGATCGCTTCGGCAGCTTTTTGACCGGCGCGCCCGATCTTACGGCCTATATCGACACCGGCTTCTGGGATGTCGGCGTCGCCTCCGCTTTGAAGGACCGCGGCGTCGCGCCGGGCAAAATCATCGTCGGCGGTTTCGATCTTATCCCCGACGTGCTTGCACAGATGAAGGCCGGCTATATCCAGTTCCATGTCGACCAGCAGCCCTATCTGCAAGGCTACGCCCCCGTCATGCAGGCGCCGCTCATCAAGAAATACAAGATGTCCGCCTTCGACGTGAACACGGGCAGCGCCGTGGTCGGTAAGGATCAGGTCGACGCCATCGAGCAGCTGAGCAAGGATGGTTACCGCTGATCATCGTCGGGCGCCAAGGGAGGAGGCGCCCTTCGAGCCTCGGCGAGCGTCGACCAGCCGCGGCGGGTCGAGGCCGGTGAAGCGCGTTCTGAAGGTCTATATGGAGCGCCCCGAGCTGGTCGCGCTCGTGGTTCTCGTGGCGCTCGTCGGCTATTTCACGCTGCGGTCAGGCGGACTGTTTCTGTCCTACCAGAACCTGCGGGGCATTCTCGGCCTCTTCCCAGAGCTCTCGATCATGGCGCTTGGGTTTGCGCTCTTGATGATCGCGGGCGAATTCGATCTGTCGATCGGTTCGGTTTTCGGACTAGCGCCGATCGTGCTCTGCGCGCTCGCCCAGCATTTCGGCCTGCCCTTCTGGGTGTGCTTCGCCGCCGCCCTTCTTATGTGCGTCGTCATCGGACTGCTCAACGGATTCATTTCCCTCACCTTCGGCATCCCGAGCTTCATCACGACTCTCGGCATGCTGTTCATGCTGCGCAGCCTTTGTGTCGTGATCTACCAGAGCGGTGCGGCGCCGGCGCTTCCGTCCGACGCGCCAGCCTGGGCCTTCACCGCGCCGATGGGATTTGTCCGCGTGTCCACGGTCTGGCTCGCGGCGCTGGGACTCGCGATCTATCTGCTCCTTGAACGCACCAACTTTGGCAACTGGGTGCGTGCGACCGGCGGCGCGCTCAATTCGGCGAAGTCGATGGGAATTCCTACGAACTTCGTCAAAACGACGTGTTTCGTCATCTCGTCGCTATGTGCAGGACTCGCCGGGATCATCCAGGTCGTGCGCATCGCGTCTCCTCTTCCCTCGCTCGGAGACGGAGTCGAGCTTCAGGCGATCGCCGCGGCTGTGATCGGCGGGATCGCGCTTTCCGGCGGCGTCGGGAATGTCCTGGGAGCGGTCGTGGGCATGGCGATCATCCGCGTCATCGACTCAGGCATGATCATGAGCCGGGTCGACGCCAACTGGTTCAAGTTCGCCGTCGGCTTTCTAACGATTGTCGCCGTGATCGCGAATATCTGGCTCGGCCGGCGCGCTCGCAGCATCAAAGTGGACACCGGCAAGTGACCGCACCCATCATCGAGTGCCAGCGCCTCGAGAAATGGTACTCGGGCGTGCATGCGCTCAAGAACGTCAGCCTCTCCGTTGCGCGCGGCGAGGCGGTAGGCCTTGTCGGCGACAACGGCGCGGGCAAGTCCACGCTGATCAAGATCCTTTCGGGCGTCCACGAGCCCGACGCAGGAACGATAAGGATCGAGGGCCGTGAGGTTCGAATACGAAACCCGAGACAGGCGATGGAGCTCGGGCTCGAGACGATCTACCAGTACAATTCCATGGTTCCGACCATGAGCATCGCCCGCAATGTCTTCATCGGCCGCGAGCCCTTGACATGGTCGCTGTTCGGCATCGGGTGGATGGATCGCGGGAAGATGGACCATGAGAGCGTGCGGGCGATCGCCGACGTCGATCTCCATCTTCGGTCGCCCGAGGCCCTTGTAGGCGAGTTGTCCGGCGGGCAAAGGCAGGGCGTGGCGATCGCGCGCGCCATGCATTTCAAGTCGAAGGTGCTGATCCTCGACGAACCGACCAACCACCTGTCAGTGAAAGAGACTGACAAGGTGATCGGCTTCGTGCGGGATCTGAAGAAGCAGAACGTCACCGGCATCTTCATTTCGCACAACATGCAGCACGTCTTCCAGTGTTGCGATCGCGTGGTCGCGATGGCTCGCGGCGAGATCGTCTTCGATCGCCTGGTGGCCGAGTGCAGCATCGAGGAAGTTCACGAATTCATGTAGCGCGGGGTCCCCTGATGGCCTGCGGTCAGAAGGAAATTCGCGTGCATTCGGCTGAATGGCGCTGTGCGGCCTATGTTCGATATGCCTCGAGGAAAAATTACGCGACTTCGCCTACGACGCCGTGATAACTTGTTCGCAGGAGGAGGGCACACAAGTGACTGAATCCCGGAGATTGGCAGCGATTCTGGTCTCCGACGTCGTCGGATACAGCCGGCTTGTCGGCGCGGACGAGGATCGCACGCTCGCCCGCCTCCGGACGCTGCGCAGCGATCTTATCGATCCGACAGTCGCCATACATAACGGCCGCATCGTCAAACGCACCGGCGACGGTTCCATCGCCGAGTTCCGCAGCGCGGTTGACGCCGTCCGCTGCGCTGTCGAGCTGCAAAACGCGATGGTTGACCGCAACGCCGGCGTTCCTGAGACTAGCCGAATCGAGTTTCGCCTCGGCATCCACGTCGGCGACATCGTTCAAGAGAGCGATGGCGATTTGATGGGCGACGGCGTCAACATTGCCGCGCGGCTTGAAAGCATCTGTGAGCCAGGCGGCGTCTGTTTGTCTCGATCCGCATACGAGCAGGTTCGTGACCGCGTGAAGGAGTTCTTCATCGATCTCGGCGAGAAACAGCTCAAAAACATTGCCCGCCCAATTCATGCATATGGCATCGCGCGGGACAATCGACACGCTCCTTCCGATGCGCTCTCCGATAAGCCGGCGCTGTCTCTGCCGGACAAACCTTCGATAGCGGTGCTTCCCTTCCAGAACATGAGCGGCGATCCCGAGCAGGAGTATTTCGCCGACGGGATGGTCGAGGACATCACCACCGGATTGTCACGCATCAAATGGCTGTTCGTGATCGCGCGCAATTCAAGCTTCATATACAAGGGCAAGCCCGTCGACGTGCGGCAGGTCGGGCGCGAGCTCGGCGTCCGGTACGTCTTGGAAGGGGGCGTGCGCAAGTCTGGGACTCGGGTGCGCATCTCTGCGCAATTGGTCGAAGCCGAGACCGGCGCCCATCTCTGGGCCGATAAATTCGACGGCGCAACGGAGGACGTATTTGATCTTCAGGATCAGATTACCGATCGGGTGGTCGGCATCGTCGAGCCAAGTCTCCGAAAATTGGAGATCGAGAGGTCCCGCCGGAAACGACCGGAGAGCCTGAGCGCTTACGATCTCTATCTCCGAGCGTTGCCGCATGTGATGAGCCTTTCGTATTCCGACGCCGCAGTCGCGGCTGAGCTTCTCGTGGAGGCGCTCAAGCTTGATCCTGACTATCCGGCCGCTCACGCCTACCTCGCGTTCTGCCATCAACTTCGCTTCGTGCATGACGGCCGGTTCGACGAAGCTGACAAGATGTCTGGGATCCGTCATGCGAGGGCGGCGATAGCGAGCGGCGTCGACGACGCGACGGCGCTTGCTGTCGCTGCGATTACGGTGGCTCACCTGGAAAAGAACTTCGACGTCAGTTTGGACGCGATCGAGCGGGCCCTTTCGCACAATGCATCCTGCGCTTCCGCCCTTTTCTTCGGCGGAGAAATTCTTGCATGGAAAGGCGCGTCCGCCGCTGCGGTCGCCTACGCGCAACGCGCGCTACGCCTCAGTCCATTCGACCCTTTAGCCTACGCGGCCTACATTGCGATGGCGACCGCAGCGGTGCACGAGGACCGCTATGACGAGGCTGCCGCGTCTTTCGGCAGGGCTGCTCAAGCCAATCCTGGACACGGCATGTTTCTTCTCGCTCAAGCGAATTCACTCGCGCTTGCGGGACGGCTCGATGAGGCGCGCCCGATTTGGACTGATGGGTTGAGATTCGAACCCGAATTCCGAATTCGAACGCTCTTGGAAATTGGGTTGATTCCGTCAATTTTCGATAAGCTTGCCCGCGGAGCCCGATTGTTGGGCGCACGCGAATAATCTTTTTTGCTTCTCTGGTCGAACGGGCTGTTCTTTGCTCCAACTCGGCATGCGGTCGAGGGCCTGAGCCCGCGAGATGATCGCCCGGACGGTTGCCATTGGCGAAGGACGGCTAGAAAACCGGCGGATCGTCCAGTAGAATTGTTCTGGTCGATCTTGTTGAATCGTTCCCGAGGACCGCACTTATGTGGCTCGCGCAGCGGGTTCGAAACAAGACCACCGTTCCCCACTTTCGAACCAACCTCGCGGATCTCCCTCTAGCTCTCAGGAGAGTAGGGACCTCCACAATCCAAGTTGGGTTTGGTCCGCGCCCTAAGCCGCGCGCCTGAAATATCTAGGCTCGTACCGCCAGTTCGGCTGGCCTTCCAACTCTATCCACCAAAGCCCCCCGAAACGGACGATATTGCTCACAACGCCCTGCTTTTTGTCGTCGCGAACAAAAACAACGCGGTCGCCCCATTTGAAATCAGGCTTGGTTTTCATCGAACTGTCTCCCAGAGGCTGGTTAACGTGTCTCGCCCGATCAAGTTCCCTACGGCGCCACCGATGGTTAACGAAATGAAGGAGGGGCGGTTGGAGACGCGCCTCTCGGGAAATACGACCGGAAAAACCTGCAATTTATTGCCAAAAGCAGAAATATGCGTTATGTATCTTTCTTGGCCGAAGTCAAAACGGCGGACCACGACGAAAGGAAGCGCTCGCGGCGCCCCCCCGATGAAGGCGCAGAAAATCCTGTTGGGATCGGCTGTAACTCGTTGAAAAGTCTCGATTTCGGAAAAATAAACGCTAGTAAACGCTAGCTAATTTACTAGCGCTTACTAACGTTTAGGCGTGTTTTGCTAACGTTTACGAGCGCTTATTCACGCTTAGCGCTGATCAAGCCGCGGCCGAGCGGTGTTCGTGGTCGCGCATGAAGCTCAAGAGGTCGGCGTGGAGCTGATCCATATGGGTGAACATGAGGCCGTGCGGGGCGCCCGGATAGACAAGGAGCCTTGAGCCGGGGATGAGCTCGGCCGAAGGCTTGCCGGTGAGCTCAGCGGGCATCGAGCGGTCGCGGTCGCCATGGACGATAAGGGTCGGAACGTCGATGCGTCGCATCTCGGCGCGGAAGTCCGCCTCGACCATCGCGCGCGAACAGGCGAGCGTGATCGGCAGCGGGGTCGTGAGCAGCGTCATGCCCCAGCGCATCATCGCGGGCGACGTCTCGGGAATGAAGAACGGCGCGAGGTTATCGTCGACCCACTTCGGATAGTCATGTCGCCACTGACCCCATAGCGCCTCGAAGGCTTCCATGGGCAAGCCATTCGGGTTGTCGTGGGTCTTGAGCAGCATCGGCGTCGTCGGCGCGATGAGGACAACGCCACGGACTCGCTCGCTCCCGTGCCGGGTGAGATACCGCACTGCCTCGCCGCCGGCCATCGAATGGGCGATGAGAGTGAGGTCGGAGAGGTTGAGTTCGCTGACGAGCGTGGCGACGTCGTCGGCGAAGGCGTCGAAGTTGTAGCCGCTGGCCGGTTGATCGGAGCGACCATGGCCGCGGCGGTCGAAGCCGATGCAGCGGAAGCCCTCATCGGCAAAGGCGGCGATCTGGTAGTCCCACATTCGGCTGTCGCAGCTGAGGCTGCTTAGGAACAGGATCGGCGGGCCTTTTCCCCATTCGCGCCAATAGAGCTCTGCGCCGTCTTTCGCTTTGATGAAGGGCATGGGCGTATCCTTTCGAAGGGTGTGTGAAATGGAACGGGCCGGCTCAGGCGGCGGCGAACGGATGGTCGATCAGGATGCGTCCGTCGTCGTCGACGACGAGGAACTCGAGCCCGCTCGCGAGCACGGTCTCGCTCTCGGCTAGCAGCATCTCCCAGCGGAACGTGAGAACGTCGCCACGGAGACGGGCGGTGCGGGCGGCGCGATAGCAGACACCTTCGCCCCGTCCCCGCTTTTCAGGCGCGGCGACGGTGAGCGTCGTGTGGGCAGTGTATCCACCCATGCCGCTATGGCTCCGGGCGTCCGGGGCCCACAAGGCCGCAATGGCGGAAGAGCGCTTGACCGCGTCCGGTTCGTTCCACGTGGCCACATAGCGATCGGCGAGCGCCTGAGCGTCGAGCATTGTGTCTCTCCAGTCTGGCTTCCAAGTTGAGAGCGTGCGAGCCCTCGGGTCATGCGGAGGATCGCTCTGGAAAGAGCCACAATCCATGACGTGACAGGTCAAAAAGCGACCGCAGCGCTTGACCTCGGAAGTCATGGTCTTGCCCGCTTCCCGGCGCTAAGCTTGGTCCCCATGACCGCTCATCAGCTTCCGTTCGGCGTCCTCTTGCGTCGCTGGCGCGAGCGGCGCCGCATGACCCAGGCCGATCTCGCCTATGCTGCGGAGAGCTCGACCCGGCACCTCTCGTGTCTCGAGACGGGCAAGGCGCAACCCAGCCGCGAAATGATCGCCCGTCTCGCCGAATATCTCGAGATCCCGCTGCGCGACCAGAATTCGCTTCTGCTTGCGGCCGGCTTCGCACCGGCTTTTCAGGAGCGCTCGCTCGCCGCGTTGGACGCGGCGAAAACCGCTATCGACGCCATTCTTCAAGCGCACAAGCCTTACCCGGCCTTCGCGGTCGACCGGCATTGGAATGTCGTGATGTCGAACTCCGCGCTGCCCCAACTTTACGAGGGCTGTGCGGCGGATCTCATGCGACCGCCGGTCAACGCGGTGCGCCTCACCCTGCATCCGGCCGGCATGGGGTCGCGGATCGTGAATTATGGGGCGTGGCGGGCCCATATGTTGAGCGTGCTTCGCCAGCAGATCGACGCGCGCGGCGATGCGGTCCTGCAGGCTCTGTTCGCCGAGGTCTCAGCCTATCCGGCGCCTCCCGAGAGGGAACCGGCGGAAACATTCGGCGCCGCCGAGCGCTTGGCGACGCCGTTTCGCGTAGCGACGCGCTTCGGCGTCATGTCGTTTCTCGGCACCGTCACCGTTTTCGGCACGCCGAACGACGTGACGCTGTCCGAACTCGCGCTGGAGATGCTGTTTCCGGCGGACGACGCGACTGCGCGGATCGCCCACGCCATGGTCGAGGAGCTCGAGCGGGCGGCGTGAATGTCGGGGTCCGCTCTGCTCGAACGCCTCCCCTTGCGCCTGGCCGCGTCATGGTCCACATAGGCTGCGGGAGGTTGGCGAAGGACGTACCGCTCGCCAACCGGGTCAGGTCCGGAAGGAAGCAGCCCTAACGAGCCAGGGCGGGTCTTTGTCCAACCTCCCACTGACGCGCTTGGGCCGTCAGCGACCCAGGCGAGCGTGGCTCGAGTTCGCCTTTGCCGCGAGCCGTGTCTCACCGAGCGAAAGCGAAGCTTAAGATGCTCCGCCATCGACCTTTTCCCGCCGAAAGAGGGCGTCGTTGAGCGATACGCTCTTCCCTGCCGTCGAAACTGCAAGCGCCGCGCCGGCCATTCCCTATAGGGTGCTCGCGCGAAAATACCGGCCGATGCGGTTCGAAGACCTTGTCGGCCAGGAGCCGATGGTGCGCACGCTCGCCAATTCGTTCGCCGCGAGCCGCATTCACCAGGCCTATATCCTCACGGGCGTGCGCGGCGTCGGCAAGACGACGACGGCGCGCATTCTGGCGCGCGCCTTCAATTATTCCCTGCCAGGCAAAATCGACGCCCCCAGCATCGACATGCCCGAGCTCGGCGAGCACTGCCAAGCGATCATGGAATCGCGCCATGTCGATGTGATCGAGATGGACGCTGCCTCTCACACCGGCATCGATGACGTGCGCGAGATCATCGAGAACGCGCGCTATCGGCCGGTCTCGGCGCGCACCAAGGTTTACATCATCGATGAAGTGCATATGCTCTCAAAGCAGGCCTTCAATGGTCTTTTGAAGACGCTCGAAGAGCCGCCGGAACACGTCAAGTTTCTGTTTGCGACGACCGAGATCGACAAGGTGCCGGTCACTGTGCGCTCGCGCTGCATTCGCTTCGATTTGCGGCGGATCGAGACGGGCCCGATGGTCGCCCATTTGAGCAAGATTTGCGTTGCCGAGGGGGTCGCTGCCGAGCCGGAGGCGCTGGCGCTGATCGCCCGCGTCGCTGAAGGCTCGGTGCGCGACGCGCTCTCGCTGCTTGACCAGGCGATCGCGCATGGGGGCGAAACGGGCGTCGCCGCGGTCGCGCTGCGCGACATGCTGGGCCTCTCCGACAGGGGCGAGGTCATCGCGCTGTTCGAGCGCGTCATGAGGGGTCAGATCGCCGAGGCCCTGGAGATCGTCCGTGCGCTGCACCAGGCGGGCGCCGATGCCGCCGATATCCTGATCGACCTGGCCGAGTTCTGCCATTTCGTCACCCGCGCCAAGATCGCCCCCACGGCGACAGAGGATCCTGCGGTTAGCCAGGTCGAGCGCGAGCGCGCCCAAGAGTTTGCGGACAAGCTGACGATCGGAGTTTTGACGCGAGCTTGGCAAATTCTGCTCAAGGGCGTGGAGGACGTCAGAGACTCGCCTCGCCCGCTTGCTTCCGCCGAAATGGCGCTGATCCGCCTTGCTTACGCTTCCGATCTGCCTAGTCCCGAGGACGCGATCCGCAGGCTGAGCCAATCGACCGATGGTCCGCGTCATGCGCCGTCGCCTCCCTCCGGCGGCGGAGGGCCGCGCGCTTCAATGCGGCTCGCCGTCGCAGAGATCGCGCCGGTTGTGTCTGCGCCGCTTCCCGCTCCAGCGGTCGTGGCTCCTCAACTCGCCCGTTTCGACGATGTCGTCGCCCTCGCGCGCTCCAAGCGCGACATCCAGCTTGTCCAGGCGCTTGAGCGGGACGTGCGGCTCGCGCGGTTCGAACAGGGCAGCATCGCCTTCACGCTCGTCGAGGGAGCCGAACCCGGACTGGCGCAGACGCTCAGCCGACGCCTGCAGGAATGGACAGGCGAGCGGTGGATCGTGGCGCTTTTCGGAGACGCAACCGCGCCGACCTTGCGCGAGAGGGCGCAGGCCCGTGAGGCCGAGCGAACGAGCAATGCGGCTTCGCACCCGTTGGTGCAGAAGGTTCTTGATCGATTCAAAGGCGCCCGCATCGTCGACGTGCGGCGCCCGGAGGCGCTAGAGGCGCCGTCGCCCGAGAGGGGTGAGGTCGACGATGAGGTCGGTTACGCCGATTCCGGCGTCGACCCCGCTGATGAAATTTGAGAAGGAGATCGCGCCGTGGATTTCATGGGCATGATGAAAAAGGCGCAAGCCGTTCAGGCCAAGCTTCAGGAAGCGCAAGAAGAGCTCGGGCGCCTTGAGGTCGAGGGTCAGTCGGGCGGCGGGATGGTCAGTCTCACGCTCAGCGCCAAAGGCGAGTTGAAGGGGGTGCGCATCGACGCCTCGCTCTTGACGCCGGGCGACAAGGAGATGCTCGAGGATCTGATTATTGCCGCCTTCGCCGACGGCAAGGTCAAAGCCGATCGCATGGCGGCCGAGAAAATGCAGTCGCTGACCGAAGGCCTGCCTCTTCCGCCTGGCATGAAACTGCCGTTCTAGAGCTCGGATGTCGACCAGTGTCGCCGGACCGGAAATCGAGCGGCTCGTTCAGCTTCTCGCGCGGCTGCCGGGATTGGGGCCACGCTCGGCGCGACGCGTCGCGCTTCACCTCATCCGCAAGCGCGAGACGCTGCTTGCGCCCCTCGCGGATGCGTTGCGCGTTGCTCATGAGCGGATTTTGACCTGCTCGATCTGCGGCAATGTCGACACGCGCGACCCCTGCACGATCTGCTCGGATGAGCGGCGCGATTCGACGACGCTGGTCGTTGTCGAATCGGTTGGCGATCTTTGGGCGCTGGAGCGGTCCGGCGCCACGCGGGCGCGCTACCATGTGCTCGGCGGCGCCTTGTCTGCGCTCGACGGAGTTGGACCGTCCGATCTCAACCTGCCAGCGCTCATCGCGCGCGTCGCCAACGGCGGCGTGAGTGAACTGATCCTTGCCGTCAACGCCACTGTGGAAGGCCAGACCACGGCCCACTACATCATTGACCTTCTCGTCGACTATCCCGTCAAGGTGACGCGGCTCGCGCACGGCGTGCCAGTCGGTGGTGAACTGGACTACCTCGATGACGGTACGCTTGCGACGGCGATGCGTCAGCGGACCGTGTTTTAGCCGGCCGGTCAAAAAGCGCCGCCGGCTCATCCTATCCGGGCGCCGAGTTCGGGCGTAAGGTCGCGGAACTCCCGGTTCTCGGGAAAGGCGGTTGTTCATGGCCCCGGCGGCGAACGCGTCTCAGCTCTTCGTTCCCCCGTTTCCCCAGCGCGCCGAGAGGCCGCGCGGCGCGCTTTCGACCCTCCTCACGCTGCGTCGCAACCCGCTCGAGATCTGGGGTAAGGCGGCTTTCGAGCAGCCATTCTGGGTTGGCTCCTCGTTTCTCGGCATGCGAGCCATGGCGCATGACCCGGCCGCGGTGCGCCACGTTCTGCTCGACAACGCCTCGAACTATCGCAAGGATGAGCTGCAGCTCCGCATCTTGAGTCCCGGGCTCGGCGAGGGACTGCTGACCGCCGAAGGCGAGGTTTGGCGGGTGCAGCGCCGGGCGCTCGCGCCATTGTTCTCGCCGCGCCAAGTCGCCGAGTTCGCCCCTGCAGTCCACCGGGTCGCCTCGGCGGCGGTTGAGCGCTTGGCCCGGCGGCGCGACGGCTCGGTGATCGAAGTCGGCGAGCTCATGTCGCGTCTGACCCTGGAAGTGCTCGAGCAGACGCTGTTCTCGCAAGGGCTTGGGAAGGAACCGAGCGCGTTTCAACACGCGCTGACGCGCTATATCAACACGTTCGGTCGTCTCGATCCGCTCGATCTGTTGGGCGTGCCAGCCTTTGTGCCGCGCATCGGCAGATTGCGCGGACGTGGAACCCTCAAGTTCTTCGACGAGGCGGTCGAAGGGATCATCGAGCGTCGCCGCGCCGTGATTCGCGACGCGCCGGGAGGCCCCGCGCGACCTGTTGACGCTCTTGTTGGCGGCGCGGGATCCGGAAACCGGCGACGGGCTGCCAGAGGCCAACATTCGCGCCAATATCATCACCTTCATCAACGCCGGCCACGAGACGACGGCGAACGGACTGACTTGGACACTCTACCTTCTGTCGCGGTCGCCGGAATGGCGCGAACGCGCAGAGGGCGAAGCGGCTTCCGTTTTTGATCCCGAACATCCCGCGTCGCTCGAAGGGTGCGCGGTGCTGCGCGCGGTCCTGGACGAGGCTCTGCGTCTCTATCCGCCGGTCGCGATTCTCACCCGCGAGGCGATCCGGCACGACACAATTCTTGGCCACCGCGTGCCCGCGGGGACCGTCGTCCTGATCTCGCCCTATGTCTTGCACCGGCGACCGGGTCTTTGGGACAATCCCGACGCCTTCGATCCTTCGCGATTCCTGGGTGAACGGCGCGATAAGATCGATCGTTTTGCCTATATTCCGTTCGGCGCCGGGCCGCGGGTGTGCATCGGCATGGCCTTTGCGATCCAGGAGGGGATCATTCTGCTCGCGCATCTTCTGCGCGCTTTTCGCTTTGAGCTGGTCGAGGGCCACCCCGTGATGCCGCAGCAACGCTTAACTTTGCGCCCGCGGGAGGGCATGAAAATGCACGTAAAACGGCGCGATAGGCGGTAAAGTTTCCACAGCGGAAAATTTCTTTGTGAAAGTCCGTTGACAGAAAAACGCCAGGGGCCTATATGCGGCTCTCCCAACGACGGGGCGCGCTTTTGAGGTCGCCAAGTCAGCGGGTTACGGGAACTTTCCGAACGCACTCCTCCCTGCTAAGAGGCGGGGGTGGAGGTCTTTCGGTCGTTTTCAGTCACGCGTAAGCGTGGCGCTATGCGGAATTCGAGCTTTGAGCTCAAGCTTTGGCGGCGGGTCGCCTCAGAGTTTGGCTTTGGTTCGTGGGGCTCCGGCTCCGTGCTGTTTGACAATCGCATCGGAAGAAAGAGAGACGTGGGCGGCGGGGTCCTTGCGGGACTTCGGTTGTCGGGTCGAACTCTAAGCGCAAGCTTGGGGCAGATCCGGGGATTGAAGTCCGAAGAGACAACTGACGGTCACGTTTCAAAATTCATCGCGCTTCGAAGGAGCGCTGCCGGACCGTCGTGAGGCGGGCAGGCTGCAAACCTCTTTTGAGGCGGATGTGTTTGGAACTCGTCAAGAATACAGCGCCCCTACCTTCGGGGCGCTGAAGTGACCAGTCAGGACAAAGATCTCATTCAACTTGAGAGTTTGATCCTGGCTCAGAACGAACGCTGGCGGCAGGCTTAACACATGCAAGTCGAACGCTCGTAGCAATACGGGAGTGGCAGACGGGTGAGTAACGCGTGGGAACATACCCTCCGGTTCGGAATAGCTCAGGGAAACTTGGATTAATACCGGATACGGCTGAGAGGCGAAAGATTTATCGCCGGAGGATTGGCCCGCGTTCGATTAGCTTGTTGGTGAGGTAACGGCTCACCAAGGCGATGATCGATAGCTGGTCTGAGAGGATGATCAGCCACATTGGGACTGAGACACGGCCCAAACTCCTACGGGAGGCAGCAGTGGGGAATATTGGACAATGGGCGCAAGCCTGATCCAGCCATGCCGCGTGAGTGATGACGGCCTTAGGGTTGTAAAGCTCTTTCGCTCGGGACGATAATGACGGTACCGAGATAAGAAGCCCCGGCTAACTTCGTGCCAGCAGCCGCGGTAATACGAAGGGGGCTAGCGTTGTTCGGAATTACTGGGCGTAAAGCGCGTGTAGGCGGGTCTTTAAGTCAGGGGTGAAATGCCAAGGCTCAACCTTGGAACTGCCTTTGATACTGGAGATCTTGAGTCCGGGAGAGGTGAGTGGAATTGCGAGTGTAGAGGTGAAATTCGTAGATATTCGCAAGAACACCAGTGGCGAAGGCGGCTCACTGGCCCGGAACTGACGCTGAGACGCGAAAGCGTGGGGAGCAAACAGGATTAGATACCCTGGTAGTCCACGCTGTAAACGATGGATGCTAGCCGTTGGGGAGCTTGCTCTTCAGTGGCGCAGCTAACGCTTTAAGCATCCCGCCTGGGGAGTACGGTCGCAAGATTAAAACTCAAAGGAATTGACGGGGGCCCGCACAAGCGGTGGAGCATGTGGTTTAATTCGAAGCAACGCGCAGAACCTTACCAGCTTTTGACATGTCCTGGACGGATTGCAGAGATGCGATCTTCCCTTCGGGGCCGGGAACACAGGTGCTGCATGGCTGTCGTCAGCTCGTGTCGTGAGATGTTGGGTTAAGTCCCGCAACGAGCGCAACCCTCGCCCTTAGTTGCCATCATTCAGTTGGGCACTCCAGGGGGACTGCCGGTGATAAGCCGGAGGAAGGTGGGGATGACGTCAAGTCCTCATGGCCCTTACAGGCTGGGCTACACACGTGCTACAATGGCGGTGACAACGGGAGGCGAAGGGGCGACCCTTAGCAAATCTCGAAAAGCCGTCTCAGTTCGGATTGCACTCTGCAACTCGAGTGCATGAAGTTGGAATCGCTAGTAATCGCGGATCAGCACGCCGCGGTGAATACGTTCCCGGGCCTTGTACACACCGCCCGTCACACCATGGGAGTTGGTTTTACCCGAAGACGGCGCGCTAACCGCAAGGAGGCAGCCGGCCACGGTAGGGTCAGCGACTGGGGTGAAGTCGTAACAAGGTAGCCGTAGGGGAACCTGCGGCTGGATCACCTCCTTTCTGGATTCGGAGACATCAACCAAGGACTTGGGTTCGCCCTCGTCTTAACGGTTTGTCATCCGGCTCAGAATCAAGCGGCCAAAGTCAGGCCGCATTTGCGGGATCGCGCCGCCTTCGTCTCTCTTTCTCAATCTAAGGATATGGAAGCTTGCGCCTCAAGCCGGCCTTACCGGCATGGCGGGCGTGGACTTCTTCTTCGACCGGGCTTGTAGCTCAGTTGGTTAGAGCGCGCGCTTGATAAGCGTGAGGTCGGAGGTTCAAGTCCTCCCAGGCCCACCAAGAGCCTTTGGGCGCCGGCGGGTCTTAAACGGGGCCATAGCTCAGTTGGGAGAGCGCGTGCTTTGCAAGCATGAGGTCGTCGGTTCGATCCCGTCTGGCTCCACCAAGGTTTGGGCCGCAAGGCCTTGACTGCGAGTCGAGCAGATGGAAACGCTTCCAATCCTTCCGATGTGATTTATCAGTTTCGTCGAGCGCGGAAGCGCTTGGCGTGACGAGGCCGAATGGCCGGCGAATAGGGTCTCGATCCTTCGCTGTCCCTCCGGCTCTCGATCTCTGACATCGTGAAGAGGAAGCGCATTCGGTCGAAGGCCGGATGAGGCGAAACGTAAGCCGAAAGGTCCGTGAGGACCCGCAGGCTGAACGACGTGGCGTCATCATCTTGTCTCTCGAGCAACCAGTCGTGGGTTTGGAGCCTGACCGCTCAGATCCCCGGATGCGTTTGAAGCAAAACTGGTCTTTTCAAGCCAAAGAGCGTGTCTCGATCGATTGCCGATCGGTCGATAATACACCCGCACGCGCTTTGGCGATGAGAGCAATCAAGTGTCTTAAGGGTATCTGGTGGATGCCTTGGCGCTGAGAGGCGATGAAGGACGTGGTACGCTGCGATAAGTCATGGGGAGCCGCGAACAGGCTTTGATCCGTGAATTTCCGAATGGGGAAACCCACCTTCGATCTCTGTTGCTCCGAAGAGACGCGTCAAGACGCGAAGCGATCCCGCACAGGGGTTCGCTTCGGAGTTGAGGCGGGTCTGCTTGTTCCGTTTTACGACGGAAGAAAGCGATCTTTGGACCAACAGAGATCAAAAGAAGGTATTTATTCTCTGAATTCATAGGAGAATAAAAGCGAACCCGGGGAACTGAAACATCTCAGTACCCGGAGGAAAGGACATCAACGAGACTCCGTTAGTAGTGGCGAGCGAACGCGGACCAGGCCAATGCTTCTGTTTGGATCTATCAGAACCGGTTGGAAAGCCGGGCCGTAGTGGGTGACAGCCCCGTATGGATAGGGTTCGAATGGGAGATTCGAGTAGGGCGGGACACGTGCAATCCTGTCTGAACACGGGGGGACCACCCTCCAAGCCTAAGTACTCCTCAGCGACCGATAGCGAACAAGTACCGTGAGGGAAAGGTGAAAAGCACCCCGACGAGGGGAGTGAAACAGTTCCTGAAACCGGATACCTACAAACAGTCGAAGCCCGCAAGGGTGACGGCGTACCTTTTGTATTATGGGTCAGCGACTTAAAGTATCGAGCAAGCTTAAGCCGATAGGCGTAGGCGCAGCGAAAGCGAGTCTGAATAGGGCGTTCAGTTCGATGCTTTAGACCCGAAACCGAGTGATCTAGTCATGAGCAGGCTGAAGGCAGGGTAACACCTGCTGAAGGGCCGAACCGGTGTCTGTTGAAAAAGACTCGGATGACTTGTGATTAGGGGTGAAAGGCCAACCAAACTCGGAAATAGCTGGTTCTCCGCGAAATATATTTAGGTATAGCCTCGAGTTGAGGCTCCAGGGGGTAGAGCACTGGATGGGCTAGGGGGGCCAAAACCCTACCAAACCTAACCAAACTCCGAATACCTGGAAGTCATACTCGGGAGCCACACAGTGGGTGCTAACGTCCATTGTGGAGAGGGAAACAACCCAGACCAACAGCTAAGGCCCCCAATTCATGGCTAAGTGGGAAAGGATGTGGAAATCCCAAAACAACCAGGAGGTTGGCTTAGAAGCAGCCATCCTTTAAAGAAAGCGTAACAGCTCACTGGTCTAAATAAGGGTTTCTGCGCCGAAGATGTAACGGGGCTCAAGCCATGAGCCGAAGCTTTGGGCGTCGCAAGACGCGGTAGCGGAGCGTTCCGTTGGCTGATGAAGGGAGAGCCGTGAGGCCTCCTGGAGGCATCGGAAGTGCGAATGCTGACATGAGTAACGACAAACACTGTGAAAGACAGTGTCGCCGAAAGTCCAAGGGTTCCTGCGTAAAGTTAATCTCCGCAGGGTTAGCCGGTCCCTAAGGCGAGGCCGAAAGGCGTAGTCGATGGGAATCACGTTAATATTCGTGAGCCTGTAGGTGGTGACGGATCTCTTATGTCGTTCGATCTTACTGGATTGATCGGGCGTCGACGAGGTTCCAGGAAATAGCCCCTACGCAAGACCGTACCCGAAACCGACACAGGTGGACAGGTAGAGTATACCAAGGCGCTTGAGAGAATGATGTTGAAGGAACTCGGCAATTTACCTCCGTAACTTCGGAATAAGGAGGCCCTCGGTGAGCGCAAGCTTGACGGGGGGGCACAGTCCAGGGGGTGGCAACTGTTTAACAAAAACACAGGGCTCTGCGAAATCGCAAGATGACGTATAGGGTCTGACGCCTGCCCGGTGCCGGAAGGTTAAAAGGAGAGGTGCAAGCCTTGAATTGAAGCCCCGGTAAACGGCGGCCGTAACTATAACGGTCCTAAGGTAGCGAAATTCCTTGTCGGGTAAGTTCCGACCTGCACGAATGGCGTAATGACTTCCCCGCTGTCTCCAACGTCAGCTCAGTGAAATTGAAGTCCCCGTGAAGATGCGGGGTTCCTGCGGTCAGACGGAAAGACCCCGTGCACCTTTACTATAACTTTGCGTTGGCATTCGTGTAGTCATGTGTAGGATAGGTGGTAGGCTTGGAAGCTTGGGCGCCAGCTCGAGTGGAGCCACCCTTGAAATACCACCCTTGAGTTCATGGATGTCTAACCGCGCTCCGTCATCCGGAGCCGGGACAACGCATGGTGGGTAGTTTGACTGGGGCGGTCGCCTCCCAAAGAGTAACGGAGGCGCGCAATGGTTGGCTCAGACCGGTCGGAAATCGGTCGTTAGAGTGCAATGGCATAAGCCAGCCTGACTGCGAGACCAACAAGTCGAGCAGAGACGAAAGTCGGTCATAGTGATCCGGTGGTCCCGCGTGGGTGGGCCATCGCTCAACGGATAAAAGGTACGCCGGGGATAACAGGCTGATACTCCCCAAGAGTCCATATCGACGGGAGTGTTTGGCACCTCGATGTCGGCTCATCACATCCTGGGGCTGGAGAAGGTCCCAAGGGTTCGGCTGTTCGCCGATTAAAGTGGTACGTGAGCTGGGTTCAAAACGTCGTGAGACAGTTTGGTCCCTATCTGCCGTGGGTGTTGGAGAATTGAGAGGATTTGCCCCTAGTACGAGAGGACCGGGGTGAACGTATCTCTGGTGGACCTGTTGTGGCGCCAGCCGCAGTGCAGGGTAGCTATATACGGAATGGATAACCGCTGAAGGCATCTAAGCGGGAAACCAGCCTCAAAACAAGTTCTCCCTGAAGAGCCGTGGAAGACGACCACGTTGATAGGCCGGATGTAGAAGCGCGGCAACGCGTGAAGCTTACCGGTACTAATCGCTCGTTTGGCTTGATTGCTCTCGTCGCCAAGGCGCGAGACTTTCAAAGCGCATACCGCTTTGAAACAGAAACATGAAAAACCAGTTTTGCTTCTTCCGTCCTTCGCCGACCTGGTGGCTTTTGCAAGGTGACAAGACCCGATCCCATCCCGAACTCGGCCGTCAAACGCCTTAGCGCCAATGGTACTTTGTCCTAAGACATGGGAGAGTAGGTCGTCGCCAGGTCTGCCAAGAACGGAATTTCCTCTTCATCAAGCCTCTCGATCATGAGAGGCCAAGTCGGCGTTATCTCTTGCCGGCAGCCATAGAACCGTTGACGCGGGGTGGAGCAGCCCGGTAGCTCGTCAGGCTCATAACCTGAAGGCCGCAGGTTCAAATCCTGCCCCCGCAACCAACGTTACCTGTCGAGCCCGCGGCCTAAACGCCGGGGGCTTTTTCTTTGCCGCGTGTGGCGCTGACTGACGCGATTGGAGTGCGATCGCTTGCAGCTTTGCGCTGGCGGGGCACCGCCGAGTTGACCGGCGTTCACGAAATGGTTATCAGTAGAAGGGCGGCGGTTTCTTTCACTTCTTGATCATGGGGCGCGGTATGAAACTTCAGGGCGCGCTTGCGGCGATGTTTATAGCCGCGACAGGGTCGGCTTACGCCACGGAATACTTGGAAAACGGAAGTTTTGAGGCAGGTGACGTTTCCGGCTGGACTCTGACCGATTTCCTCGGGCTTACGTTCGTCGCGAATAGCGGCTTCGCGGGCGTTAGCGCCCAGGATGGCGATTTCTATGTCAATGCGGGCCCTCCGTCCTCTTTCCCTGGCTCTCTCAGTCAGACATTCGCTGACACGGCCGGGCAAAGGTTGAGCATATCGGGCTGGGCGATCGGCGATGCGACGACGCCAGGTGGTCTGGGCGACGTCTCTTATTTCTTCGACGGCATCTTGCTCGGCTTCCCGGACCTGTCCAGCGGAACGTGGACGCCCTCGATATTTCAGGTCACCGCGACGGGATCGGATACGTTCACGATCGAGTACTCGAACGACGATAGTTTCAATGGTCTTGATAATTTCTCTGTGAGCGCCGCCGCCGGCAATGTTCCCGAACTCTCCACCTGGATGCTCTCGCTAATGGGTTTCGTCGGCTTGGGGTTACTTGCCCGAACTGGCCGAAGGGCTCTTTCGCGGCGAGCTTAAGATATCCGCTCGCTAAGCTGACTGCGGTACACCAGGCGTAGCCTGTCGCCCCGGCTTAGTTCTCCGCGAGCGGAAGCGCCGGCCGTTGGGGTTGGCTTAACCAGGCTGTCGCAAAACCTGTCTTCGCTCGCTTAGGGCAGGGCCTTGCCGCCAAATCGCCAAGAAGTGTCGTCAAGTCGCCGTCGACCCCGTTTTTCGCAGCGCAACATTCCAATTGACACCAGCCGCGAAACCATGCCCTCCAGCCGGTCTAATGCTGCGAAACGAGAGCGCCCTAGTCATCGCCACAGTCGCGCGAGTTGTGCGACTGTCGACACGCCATGCCTGGATCGTCATCCCCGCGTTTCTCATCGCGTCAATTCTCGCCGCCGTCTACGTCTCCAGCCATATCGCCATCAACACCGACTCGAGCAAGCTTTTGTCGAGCTCGCTTCCTTGGCGCCAGCAAGAGACCAAGTTGAACGAGCTGTTTCCGCAGCGAACCGACCAGTTGATCGCGGTCGTCGACGGGAAGACTCCCGAAGCGGCCGACGAGGCGGCGGACGCGCTGGCCAAAGCGCTGGTCGATCAGAAGACTGTGGCGCGCACCGTCACCCGGCCTGACGGCGGCGAATTCTTCGCGCGCAACGGCATCCTCTTCCTCAGCGTCGATGACGTTCAACGCAACATGAACGAACTGATCAAAGCGGAGCCTTTCCTTGGAACGCTCGCTCTCGATCCGACGTTGCGCGGAATCCTCGGGGCCATCTCGCAATCGCTCGAGGGCGTTCGGCTCAAGAAAACCACGTTTGAAGACATCAAGCCCGCAGTCGCCGCCATCGCTGACGCGCTGGAAGGGGTCGAGCAGGGCAAGCACCCCACTTTCTCCTGGCGCCGGCTCATTTCCGGCCGGGCGCCAGAGCCCTCGGACCTTCGACGGTTCGTCAACATTCAGCCGGTTCTCAATTACAGCGATCTCGCGCCGGGAGGGCAAGCGACCAAGGCGATCCGAGCCACGATCGCGAAACTCGGGTTGACGCCGGAGAACGGCGTGAGGGTGAGGCTCACCGGATCGGTCGCGCTGTCGGACGAGGAATTCTCCACCATCGCAGAGGGGGCGGCGCTGAACGGCGTGGTGACGATCCTCATTGTTCTCCTGATCCTGTGGCTGGCGCTGAAGCAGGCGCGGATCATTCTCGCCGTCCTGATCAATCTCGCCGTCGGCTTGAGCTTCACCGCCGCGGCCGGCCTATGGATGGTTGGCGCGCTCAATCTCATCTCCGTCGCCTTCGCGGTGCTGTTCATCGGCCTTGGGGTTGATTTCGGCATTCAGTTCAGCGTCCGATACCGCGCTGAGCGCTTCGCCGACCGCGATCTCGTCGAGGCCCTCGAACATACCGGCCGCGGCGTGGCGGGGCCGCTTTTGCTTGCGGCGGCCTCGATCGCGGCCGCCTTCTACTCCTTCCTGCCGACCGCCTATGTCGGCCTTTCAGAGCTCGGGCTCATCGCTGGAACCGGCATGATCATCGCGTTCTTGACCACGGTCACCCTTGCTTCCGGCGCTGCTCGCCGTACTCAAGCCCGGGGGCGAGCGGGCGCCGGTCGGCTGGGCGTGGCTCGCGCCTCTCGATCATTTTCTCGATAAGCAGCGCAACTGGGTCGTGGGTCTGACACTGGCCGCCGTCGTCCTTGGCCTGCCGCTCCTGCGGGGCTTAAGCTTCGACTTCAATCCGCTCAATCTGCGCTCGAAAACTGTCGAATCCGTCTCGACGCTCCTCGATTTGATCCGCGACCCTGACACGAGCCCCAACACCATCGACGTCCTCGAGCCCGATCTCGCCCGTGCGTCCGCCATGGCGGAAAAGCTCAAGCAACTGCCGGAGGTCGCCAAAGTGCGCACCCTCGAAAGCTTTGTGCCGAAGGATCAGGACGAAAAGCTCGCGATCATCGACGACGCCAACTTCTTTTTCGCCAACACGCTCAATCCTGATCCGATCGACCCTGCGCCGACGCCTGTGCAAACTCTGGAGGCGATCAACAAGACGGCCGCCGACCTAACCGCGACTGTCGGCGATCTGCACACCCCGGCGGCCGATCAGGCGCGCCGCCTGGCGAGCGCGCTGACAGCCGTGGCGAAGGCGTCGCCTGCGACCCGGGACGAGGCGGAGCGCGTGCTCGTTCAGCCGCTCATGACGACGCTTCGCCAAGTCCGCGATATCCTCTCGGCCGAGCATGTGACCATCGACACGCTTCCGCCCGCGCTCAAGAGCGCCTGGGTCGCGCCCGACGGCGAAGTCAGGATCGAGGCGAGGCCCAGCGGCGACGGCAACGACAACGCGGTCCTGCATCGTTTCGTCGATGCGGTGCGCAAGGTCGCGCCTGAGGCCAGCGGCGCGCCGGTGTTCATCGTCGAGGCCGCGGCGACAATCGTCAAAGCGTTTTTTCAGGCCGCGGCCTGGTCGCTGTTGTCGATCGCATTGATCCTGTTCATTGCGCTGAGGCGCTGGCAGGACGTCGCGCTTACGCTTGTGCCCCTCCTCGTCGCCATCCTCGTCACCCTGGAGATCTGCGTGGCGATCGGGCTCAAGCTCAATTTCGCCAACATCATTGCGCTGCCGCTCCTGCTTGGCGTCGGCGTGGCGTTCAAAATCTACTACGTCATGGCGTGGCGCGCCGGAGAGCATAATTTCTTGCAGTCGAGCCTGACGCGCGCCGTTTTCTTCAGCGCTTGCACGACCGCCACCGCCTTCGGCAGCCTGTGGTTTTCGCATCATCCGGGGACATCGAGCATGGGCAAGCTGATGGCCTTGTCGCTGGTCACAACTCTCTCCGCCGCGGTGCTGTTCCAGCCGGCCTTGTTGGCGACGCAGAGTAAATCCCATCACGAAGAGTGATTATGGCCGCTTCGCACAAAAGGCGGCAGTGTGGCAAAAGGGTGATAGTCGTCGAGGAGCGGCTCTGCTAGCTTGAGTTGGGGCTGGGTCTGATTTCTCAGAACCGGGTTGACGGTCCAAGCGGGTTCGTGCGGGGGCCTTGCGCGGGGAATCTTTGCGCCGCGCTCCAATGTCGAGAGGATCGTCAACGCATGCGTGGCGTTGGAGGCTGGGTCGGACGGCTAAGCGCTTTGGGCTTGGCGGGGTTTGTCAGCGCTTGTGCGGGCGCCCCGCACGACGCGTCGCTGCCGATCTATGACCCCAACGAGCAGTTCAATCGCGGCGTCCTTCATTTGAATCAGGTCGTGCTCGACCCT
The DNA here is from genome assembly GCA_963836695.1 of uncultured Alphaproteobacteria bacterium. Classification (GTDB taxonomy): domain Bacteria; phylum Pseudomonadota; class Alphaproteobacteria; order Rhizobiales; family Beijerinckiaceae; genus Roseiarcus. The sequence goes on along the minus strand of CAWIKX010000025.1, from coordinate 133,658 downwards.
CCGGCGACGGTCGTCAAGTCGGTGCCGGGGGCGATTCGGGACCGATTGCAGGATCTGGATGCGAACCTGAAAGAGCCGCGCGTCCTCGGCAATAACATCCTCCAGGGGCGTTTCAACGCCGCCGCCATTACGGTTGGCCGCATTATCTTCAACACCACGTTCGGACTTGGCGGCCTATTCGACGTCGCCTCGCAAGGCGGCTTGCCGCAGCAGACCGGCGATTTCGGCCAGACCATGTTCGTCTGGGGCGTCCCGGCTGGCGCCTATACAGTGTCCCCATACTTTGGTCCCTCGACGCAGCGCGATTCTATCGGCGGAATCGTGGATACGGTCGGCGATCCTGTCGGCTGGGTCGCGGGTGGGATGATCTTTGGATGGCCGTGGTCGATTGGGTCGGGCGCCCTGTCCGCTGTCGCTCATCTCGGCCAGTGGAAACAGGCCGAGAGTTCGTCGGTCGATTTCTACAGCTTCCTGCGCTCGAGCTATTATCAGACGCGCCGGGCGCAATTGCGCGAGGCGCTCGGCCTGCCCCCGCAGATCGAATTGCCGGCCACCCCGGGCGCGGTCGTCGGGTCGCCCTCTTACACAATCCCGCCGCCTCAGTAGCTCTCTTTACGGGGTCGAACTCGCCTTATCCGTTTGGCGAGCGAGAAGGCGGCGCCCTTCCACCCATTGCCAGGCCGCAAGGCCCGGCAAACCGAGCGCGAGCTCGCGGACTCGTTTGACGAGAGAGATCGTCAGCGCGAGATCGGCGGGCACTCCGAGCAGCGCCCCAAACAAGATGAGACCGCCTTCCTGGGCACCTAAAGCTCCCGGCACCATGAACGCCGCTCCGCGCACGCCAGCGCTTAGACTTTCGAGGATGAACGAATCCGTGACGCTCAAGGGCTTGCCCAGCGCCCACATCGTGAGCCAGACCTCGCCGACGCCCATTATCCAGCCGATGAGCCGCAACAAGCCGGACAAAGACAAGGCCGAGCGCCGGCGATAGGTTGCGACCACAGCCTCGTCGATCGCCTCGGCGCGCCCGGTGAAGCCGGACATCCAGCCCTTCGGCGCGAGGCGATGAGCCCATCCGATGAGCACGCCGAACATGCTCATGTGCTGCAGCCGGATAAAAACGGCGATCGCCGCCGCGAATATCGCGACGCCGGTCGTGAGTCCCCATGCGGTGGCGGCAGCGTCATGGGTCTTACCCGCGGCGAGGAGCCCCACTCCGACGAGGACAAAGACGAGCTGCGTCGCGGTGCCGACGGTGATGTCGACCACCATGCTGGCGGTCGCCTGCGCGCCGGAAACCCCGCGCTGATGCACGAGTTTTGCGCCAACGACGTCGCCGCCTACGCCCGCGACGGGCAGGAGCGTGCTCACCGATTCGCGGATCCAGCGCATCCAGAAGAAACTCGACTGGCCCGGACGGTTCAGAGGGGGAAACAGCTCTCGCCAAGAAACCGCATCGAAATACAGCGGAACGAAATGAAACAACGTAATCGGAATTAGCCACCAGCCCACCGCCAGCATAGCGGAAGCCACTTCGGCGGCGCCGCTGTGGACGATAAGAAAGACGACGAGCAGGAAGCCAAGAAAAGCGGCCACAATAAGCGATACGGAAATGATAGGGCTCCCTATCCGGCGCCGCTCGCGCCAAAGACTGCGCGGGACTACGATCGCCGGGCGGAATCGTCTATCAGCAATTGTCGCCAAGGTGGAGGGACCGAGGCGTCGCCCTTTCGTATATGCGAATCCATCATGTCTGACGCCCCGGTCCTGGTTCTGCTTGCTTTCGCCCCTGTTTCGACAACGGGCGCCGAGATCGCGCGGGGACCGGATGGCAGCCCGATCGTTCTCGGGCTCAGCCTGATCGAGCGCGCGACGCTCGTCGCACACCGCGCCGGCTATCGTCAGGTCTTCCTCCTTGGGGGGAGCGGGGGCAACGAACCGGGAATGGCGGCCGTCGCCGATTGGCGGAGCCTCGCCGCGACGCTCGCCTCCTCACCTGCGGCGCCCCTGGTCGTTGCGCCCGCGGCAATCCTTGGCGAAACCGGTTGGCTCGAACGGCTGGCCTCGACGCGGATCGAGCCGGCGGGCTTGGGGATAATCCCGAACCGGATCGTCGTGTTTCCGGCGTCGTCGGCTTCGAATGCTCTCGACGCGCTAGCCGCCGGCCGGGTCCAAGACATGGCCGAGGTCGAGGCGCGCCTCATTGCCCGCCTCGGGCCGCCGGCCCGCATCCTCGCCGACGTCGATCCGTTGATCGTAGAAACGCTGGGGCATGTCCGCGCGGCCGAACGCCGCCTCCTCAAGTCGCTGGTCAAGGACACCGACGGATTCATGGCGCGCCACGTCGAGCGGCCGATTTCCTTGCAGATCTCGCGGGCCCTGGCGGCAACCGCGATCACGCCCAACCAGATGAGCCTCATTTCGATTGCGGTCGGGATCTGCGGAGGTCCATTTTTCCTGTCATCGCGTCCGTTGATGCAGACCATGGGAGCGCTCTTGTTTCTCGCCCATTCGATCCTCGACGGATGCGACGGCGAGCTCGCCCGGCTCAAATTCCAGCAATCGCGGTGGGGCGGCGTCCTCGATTTCTGGGGCGACAATGTCGTTCACATTGTCATTTTCGCTTGCATGGCTATCGGCTGGAGCTTGGCCTCGGGCCCTCCGTGGCCGCTTGCGCTCGGCGTCGGCGCGGTGTTCGGGACGCTGGGCGCCGCCGGGTTCGTCTACTGGCGGCTAATGCGCATGAAGGACGGCGCCGACACTCTCTTCACATCGGTGTCGGACGGCCCGGACCATCCGCTGACGCGGCTCCTCGATTCCGCGTCGCGCCGCGATTTCATCTATCTTGTGATCCTGCTCGCGCTCTTTGGCCGATCGAGCTGGTTTCTGGTGATGGCCGGCATCGGCGCGCCGATCTATTTTCTCCTGGTGCTTTTCGCCGCGCGCTCGGGAGGCTCTCTGGGAGAGGCCGCTTCCGGCGCTGCGCCGGGCGGAAATCGATAGGCGCCCGGCGCCCGCCCTCTAACGAGGCGACCCTCATCGCCACCAGCGCCCGCACTTTGCAGCGTCGCTGTGAGGCGGTCCTGGGCAAATCGCCGCTCTCGTATTTTCAGGACCTTCGCGTCGAGCGCGCGCAATCCCTGCTGCACGGCGGCCGTCTCGATCTCGACGCCATTGCGGCGGAAGTGGGCTATGTCGACGGAGCGACATTAGGCACGCTTTTGCGCGAGCGCCTGGGACGGGCCGTGCGCGAACTTCGCGCCGATCTTCGCTGACAAGAGCAGCCCCGTGCTTGCTTGCATGGCGAAAACCTAGCAAAGGTCTTCTGGGCAAGGGATCGGCATCGACTCAGCCGCTTTCGGGGGCGAAATCATGGACAAAAGAATCATCGCCGTGGCCGCAGCCACGACGCTGGCTTTGTGTTCGCTCAGCGCAGCCGCGCTGGCGTGCACCCGGTTCATTTATGAGACCGGGACGGACAGCTATATCGTCGGTCGTTCCATGGACTGGGCCGAAGATCCGGCGACCGACCTCTGGTCGTTCCCGAAAGGCCTCAAGCGCGACGGCGGGGCGGGTCCGGGCTCAGTCGAATGGACCTCGAAACATGGCTCAGTGATCTCGTCGTTCTACAATATCGCGACAGTCGACGGAATGAACGATGCGGGTCTTGTCGCCAACGCGCTCTATCTCGTCGAGAGCGACTACGGCGACGCCAAGGCTTCCGGCAAGCCGCTGATCTCCGTGGGAGCCTGGACCCAATACGCGCTCGACAATTTCAGCACGGTGGCGGAAGCGGTCGACGCGCTGAGCCACGACCCATTCGCCGTTGTTGCGCCGGATCTGCCGGGCGGAAAGAAGGCCGGCGGTCACCTTGCGCTCGCTGACGCTTCCGGCGACAGCGCAATCTTCGAATACATCGCCGGCAAGCTCGTCATCCACCACGACCGCAAATACACGGTGATGACCAACTCGCCGACCTTCGACCAGCAACTCGCGATCAACACCTACTGGAAGGGCGTCAACGGCCTCAATTTTCAGCCCGGAACGATCGGCTCCGCTGACCGCTTTGTCCGCATGAGCTGGAGCCTGAACGCTGCGCCGAAGGAGAAGGACCCGAGGCTTGCCGTCGCGACCGCTTTTTCGCTGATCCGCTCGATCTCCGTTCCGCTCGGGCTCGCCGACCCGGAGAAGCCGAACATCGCCGCGACAATCTGGCGGACCGTGTCAGACACCGGAGCCAAGCGCTACTTTTTTGAGTCCTCCTACAGCCCCTCGATCTTCTGGGTCGACCTGGCGAAGCTGAAACTCCAGGAGGGGTCGGAGCCGGCGAGGCTCGACCTGAGCGGCCACCCCATTCTCTCAGGCGAAGTTTCGGATAAGTTCGTAAGCGCCGAGCCGTTCAAGTTCCTGTCTCACTAGGACCTCCACGTCGAGCGCGCGCAATCCCTGCTGCACGGCGGCCGCCTCGACCTCGACGCCGTTGCGGCGGAAGTGGGCTCTCTCGACGGAGCGACCTTGGACACGCTTCTGCGCGAGCGTCTAGGACGGGGTGTGCGCGAGCTTCGCGCTGACCTCCTGTGACACGCAGCCCCGCGCGATCCGACGTGATTGTTTACATCTGTCTCGACAACAGCCGCATCACCGCATAACGACGCGTTCGAAGAAGAACGCCAACCTGGTTGCCTGAGGGAGCGAACGCTATGACCGATTCGAACGACAAACTTCCTCGCCACATTTTGCCGATCCCTGATCGGAAGCATGTCGGTCTGACGACTTACGACGCCAAGGATCCCAATACGAAATACCCTCCGATCGTACCGTTGCGCCCGCCAACAGGCGCGCCGAACGTATTGATCGTTCTCCTTGACGACGTCGGATTCGGCGCTTCGAGCGCCTTCGGCGGACCGTGCAACACGCCCACGGCGGAACGCCTCGCCGCCAACGGGCTCAAGTACAACCGCTTTCATACGACGGCTTTGTGTTCGCCGTCGCGCCAGGCGCTTCTCACCGGTCGAAACCATCATTCCGTCGGCATGGGCGCAATCACCGAAATGGCGACATCCGCGCCGGGCAACAACAGCATCCGGCCCAAGGAGAAGGCCCCGCTGCCCGAGATCTTGAAGCTCAACGGCTATTCGACGGCGCAGTTTGGCAAGTGCCATGAAGTGCCGTTTTGGGAGGTCTCGCCGGTGGGGCCTTTCCATCAGTGGCCAACGGGCTCGGGGTTCGAGCATTTTTACGGTTTCGTGGGCGGCGAGGCGAACCAGTATTTTCCCGGGCTCTATGAAGGCACATCCGCCGTCGAGCCGTCCAAAACTCCCGAGCAAGGCTACACGCTCACTGAGGACCTCGCCGATCGCGCCATCACCTGGGTGCGTCAGCAGAAAGTGCTGATGCCCGACAAGCCGTTCATGATGTATTTTGCGCCGGGCGCGACGCACGCGCCCCATCATGTTCCGAAGGAATGGTCGGACAAATACAAAGGCAAGTTTGACGGCGGCTGGGACAAGCTCCGTGAGGAGACGATCGCCCGGCAGAAGAAGCTCGGCGTCGTCCCGAACGATGCAGCGCTAACCGCGCGTCACACGGAAATCCCGTCCTGGGACGAAATGCCGACGAACCTGAAGCCCGTTCTCGCGCGCCAGATGGAGATCTATGCCGGGTTCATGGAGCAGGCCGATCATCATGTCGGCCGCCTGGTGGATACGCTTTCCGATCTCGGCGTCCTCGAGGACACGTTGATCTATTACATCATCGGCGACAACGGAGCCTCCGCCGAGGGGACGATCAACGGCTGCTTCAATGAGATGACAACGTTGAACGGCATGCCGGGGATCGAGACACCCGAATTCCTGCTCTCGAAGATCGACGATTTCGGCACGCCCAAGGCCTACAACCACTACGCGGTCGGCTGGGCCCACGCGCTTTGCGCGCCCTATCAGTGGACGAAACAGGTCGCGTCGCATTGGGGCGGCACCCGCAACGGCATGATCGTCCACTGGCCGAACGGCGTGAAAGGCAAAGGCGAGATTCGCAGCCAGTTCCATCACGTCATCGACGTCGCGAAGACGATCCTGGACGTCACGGGATTGCCCGAGCCAACCTTCGTCAACGGAATCTCGCAGGCGCCGCTCGAGGGCGTCAGCATGGCGCCCACGTTCAGCGACCCGAACGCGCCCGAGACGCACAATGTCCAGTATTTCGAGATGATGGGCAATCGCGGCATCTATCATGAGGGTTGGACGGCGGTGACGAAGCATCGAACGCCGTGGAAGGCGGATGCTCCGCCGCCATTCGATGATGATGTCTGGGAGCTCTACAGCCCCGACGATTGGACGCAGTCGAAGAACATCGCCGCCGACAATACGAAGAAATTGGCGGAGTTGCAGCGGCTCTGGCTGATCGAGGCGGTGAAGTACAACGTCGTGCCGCTCGACGATCGCGGGTTCGAGCGGATCAACCCCGACATCGCCGGCCGTCCGCAGCTTATTCGCGGAAACACGCAGCTCTTGTTTCCCGGCATGCGCGTCAGCGAGGCTTGCGTCTTGACGCTCAAGAACAAGTCTCACTCGGTCACGGGTCTAATCACCGTGCCCGAAGGCGGCGCCAAGGGCGTGATCATCACGCAAGGGGGCGAGGCCGGCGGCTGGACGCTCTACTGCCACGAGGGCAAGCTCAAATATTGCTACAACTTTTTCGGCATCGACTATTTCTTCGCCGAGGCCGAGAGGCCGATTCCGCCGGGCAAGCATCAAGTGCGAATGGAATTCAAATATGATGGCGGGGGTCTCGCCAAGGGCGGCGACGTGACGCTCTATTACGACGGCGAGGCCGTCGGCAAAGGAAGGGTCGAGCGCAGTCAGCCAATGGGCTATTCTGCCGATGAGGCCTGCGACGTCGGGTCGGACACCGGCTCGCCGGCCTCACCCGACTACGGGGCGAGCGGAAACGCTTTCACCGGCGCCATCGAATGGGTGCAGATCGACCTAGGCGATGACGATCACAATCACCTGATCACGCCGGAGCAGCGGTTCAAGATCGCGATGGCGCGGCAATAAGAGCGGGCGAGAAAAACGGGCCGCGTCGTTTAGCCAAAATGCTGCGCACGCGGCGCTCCGACGCAGTCCCGTCTTCGACGCCATTGCGGCGGCATCGGAGACGGGCGCCCACCTTAAAACGAGGCGATCGTAAACACCGACCAGCCCGCCACGGCATAGTTCGCCGAGCCTCTCGCCACCGCGCTGACCCGCCATGCCAGAGTCTGAGCCCCCTGGGGCAAGGGCAAGCGAACGCTGCTCACGTCGACGAACCCGCTCCAGGCCTCGTGCGAAGCTTGAGCGTCAAGAACACGGAGTTCGACGAAGAAGCGAACGGCCTCGGGTTCGAGCGGCGCCGTCCAGACGATATCGACTTGCTGCAAGCCGGGCTCAAGAGAGCTGTTCTTCAGGGGAAAGAGAGGCGCTGGCGCTTGGACGAGCGATGGTCGACCAGGCGCCGACTTCGTTTCCCCAATGCGTTCGCGAGCCGCCGGCAGATCGGCGGCAATGTACCAGGCGCGGGCAAGATCGGCGTTGGCGGGCACGCCTTCACCGCTTTCATAGAGCTGCCCGAGGTTGAAGGCGGCGCGATGGTCGCCCCCGGCCGCCGCCCGCGCGTACCAGAGCGCGGCTTGAGCTACATCGCGGGGCGCGCCGCGGCCGCTGTCGAGCATGACTGCAACGTTGAACGCAGCCTGGGTATGACCGAGATTCGCCGCGCGCCGCATCGCGGCAAAGGCCTGGACCGCGTCAGGCGAACCTGCCGCGCCAATGTCCAGCGACAGCGCGCGCTCGAACCAAATTTGCGCCGGGCCCTCCGCCTCCAACGGCGCGGGGGCGGGAGAGCCGGAAAGCTCGGCTGAGTTTACTGACGAGGCGAGCGCGGCGACAATTGCCGCAGCGACCCAAACCCTCGTGACGATCCTCATCGCTCCCTCACCTCCAGGTGATCTCGACACGCCGGTTTTGCAGCTCGGCCACGCCTGGATTGGTGGGGACCGGCAGCTCCGTCTCGCCCTTGGCGAGAACCTGGAAGCGGTCCGCCGGAATGCCGCGAGCGAGAAGACCTTTCAACACCGCCGCAGCACGGCGCTGCGACAGATCAAGATTGACTTCGGCGCTGCCGGTGCGGTCGGCCGTGCCAGTCAAAATCATGACGATGGGCTTGCCTTCGCTATAGGCTCGAGAGGCGTGATCGAGCACGGCCTTGTCCTCATTTCGAATCGCCGTGCTCCCCACGTCGAAAAAGACAACGAGCGGCGCTGGCGCGGCCGGAGCAGGCTGAGCGTCGGTCTTCGGCGCCTCGGTCGGCGCCTTCGGAGCGGGGGATGAGTCCGTGGTTTGCGCCGCCGCAGAGGCGGCGATGCACGAGGCCGCGAGCAGGACGACGGGAAGGGCGCATTTATTCATGGACACTCTCCTTTCTGGAAGTGGTGATGACCGGTGAGCGGCTCTCGCCGGAAAAACTGAGCTCAACGGCGCCCGGACGCGCCATGAGGCCGTCTTTCATTTGTGGTCGACGCTCCGGCGCGACGCCGACGAGGCCCCCAATTCGCTGCGCAACCCCTGCGTCACGCGCGTAGAAAAAGCTGACGCCCGTTCGGACGGCGGCGGCGCTTTCGCGAAGGTCGGCGACCTCAACGCCCTGTCTCTTCAGCGCGTCGGCCAGACTTTCGGCCTGCCGGCGAGCATCCGTATTGTTCCGGGGATAGCGGATCAGCACGCGCGCCGGCATGCCCTCGGGCAGGGACGCCAGGCGCGGCGCTGGGGTCGGGACCGGATCGATCTGCGGGACGAGGCGGCAGCGGCGGCGCCGGCGTGTCGACCTGCGCGGGCGCGGTGGCCTCCCGATGATGTTCAAGCCGGTCCACCTCCGCGGCGAGCGTGTCCCTTTCGCGCTCGAGGGTCGCAATGCGGCGATCGGCGTCCGCGATCGAGGGGGCGGGAGCAGCAGCGGATGGGAGTTTCGTTCGCTGATGGCGCCGAGGGCGGCGGCGCGGGTGGTGGCGCAGCGGCGACGGGCTGGGGTGAAGGCGTGCTCTTTTCCGGCTCAACGGCCGCAATCTGGTCAGGAGCGCCGGCAGCCGTTTCCGAGGTGGCCGAAGGTGTCGGCGCTGTGGCTGGGGGAGCGGCAAAGGCCGGGGAGTGTGGCGGGGGCGAGGCGAGGGGCTCTGTCGAAGCTGCGTCCTGGTGACGCTGCTCAGCCGAGGCTCTCGGCTCCCGCGACGCGATGACACTTTCTCCAGCCGCGGAGATCCCGGGGGCCGCCCCGCGCTCCGGCAGGGACGCCTCCGTTCGGTCCAGCCACGGCAGCGCGAGGGACGATTGGTCCATCACCAGGGCCGCCCCCACCAGACAAGGGACAAGCACCCCAAGCGACGCAAGTCCGGCGATTACGAACAGTCGCCCGCGGCGATTGGTCGGCTCGTCGAGCGACGTAGCCGCAAGGATCGTTTCGAGGGAAGGCGGGTTAGGCGAGGGCTCGGCCTCGGCCACCGGTCGCCTCAAGAGCGGCTCCGCCGTTTTTTCGGATTGACCGCGCCCGCGGGGCGACGGGGCCTCCGGACTTGTCTCCGGTGGCCGCCTCCCGGGGGCCGGGTGCAAGGGCCAAGCTGCAGGCGTCCGCATCTCAGGCCTCCTGCAACTCGGCCGGCCCGGTCTTACAAAATGGCTCGCCGTTGGAAAGCTTCACTCCCATTGATAGGGTTACGCGGCGACAACCCAGAAGTTGCGCGCCCGTACAAAAAATTTTCGGGAAAGGCATTAGTCGCGGATGCGCGGCACTGACGGCGCGGGGAGGCGGTAGCTCTGTTCGGAGGAAACTTCCGCCTCAGGGCGTGAGCGCCTTAAGCTCTTTCCGCGCCGTGCCGAAGGAACCCAGCTGATAGACCGAGGCCCCTGCCGGCGAGAACGTGAACGACGGAAACGGCTCCGCCAGCATTTCGTTCAAGTATTTTTCAGTCGCGACGCCGATCGTCACATGCGGATTGAACCGCTTGCCCGCTGCGTCTCGCACGAAATTTTCGACGTAGCCGATGAGGAATGGCTGGATGTCGCGTCCGCCGTCGTCGCTGTAGCAAGCCGCCGCGGCGCCGGTCTTCACCGTGTAGGGCTCGACGGCTTTAATGAGTTCGTCTTGCAACCGATGCAGGTCTTCAGTCGGTTCGACAACGATCCCCGCGAGGCCGATCGGCGGAGAGGGGATATAGTAATATTTGAACGCCTTCAGCGTCCATGACTTGGGCTTCTCTTTGTCAAAGACGGCCCGCGCCGCAGCATATATCTCGTCGAGATCATCCATGCGGACGAACTGCTGCAAAATGGAGACATGTGGGTGATGCGTTGCATCGAGCGAAAAGCCCTTCGGAAAAGACTTGAGCAGGCGGGCGTTCGCGGCCATCGCATGCTCAACCATCGTCGCGTCGGGTTCGAGCGCGATGTCGATCGCGGTCACCGGATTTTGCTGTGCAGCCGCGCCGGGAACCACGGCCACCGCCAATCCCGGTCCGAGCCCGATAGCGGAGATGATTTCCAGATGTTCGTGCATATGCGCCTCCTTCCCGCGCGTTGACCCTGTTAACAATATCGAATGCGCGGAGGCGTTTCGAGCCCCCGAACTTCCCTGGAATCGGATTTTTGAAACATGCTGCTGGTGCGAGCCATCGCTGGCTTCATCTTCCTGTTCGCGGTCGTAACGATCGTATTCTTCGGTTCGGCTGGGTCCCTCAGCGACGGACGTGCATGGTTGATGCTGGCGGTGTTTTTCGGATGCGCCGGGGTCATCACCGTCTGGCTCTGGTTCCGCGACCAAGCGCTCTTGGAAAGACGTGTGAAAGCCGGTCCAGGCTCGGAGCCTGATCCGACGCAGAACGTAATCCAGGCTTTGGCGGGGCTGGCGTTCCTGGCGACCTTCGCCGTGCCCGGTCTCGATAGGCGCTTCGGCTGGTCGCACGTTCCTCTCGCCGTTTCGCTTGCCGGCGACGGAATGATCGCCGTCGGCTTTCTGATTGTCTTCTTCACCTTCCGCTCGAACACGTTCACCGCGGGCACGATCGAGATGGCGGAAGGCCAGCGCGTGATCGACAGCGGTCCTTATGCCGTCGTGCGTCATCCCATGTACGCGGGCGCGCTCATCATGATCGCTGGAATACCCCTGGCGCTTGGCTCGTGGTGGGGATTGATCCCGGCCGCTCTGTTCGTCCCTATCCTCATGTGGCGGCTGATCCGCGAGGAGGCGTTCCTCACGGCCAACCTCGCCGGTTACGACGACTATCGGAACCGCGTGCGCTATCGGCTGGCACCCATCGTCTGGTAGCTGCGGTCCCTCGTTGGGTTGATTTGGCTATACTTACGTGGAAGAGCGCGGGTGCGCTTGGAGGCGCGGTGAGCGGCTGCGCCTGCAAATGGGGCGAGCGGCCCATTTCGTCGGAGACACAATCACTCGGCGAAGTTCTCGATGACCGCGTCGGCGATAGCGCGCTTGGTGATGACGCCGACGACATCAGCGGCGCGCGGCCGGTGCGTGCCTTTAAAAACGATCGCCGCGCCGGCGCGGTGACGCTTCAGTCGACCCAGGACCAAGCTCAGCAAATCCACGTCGCGGCAGACGACTATACGTTTCTCGACAAAATCGTCGACCAACCGGCCGGGATTGTTCACGCTTTCGCGCCAGAGGCCGGACCGCGGAGGGATCAAGCCTACGATCCTACCCTCATTCTCGACTATGACGGCGCGAAGGTCGTCCACGTCCTCCCAGCCCATGCACTCGCGCAGGGTCGAGCCCGAAGAGGCGAGGATGAACCGACGCTCCATGATGTCCTGCGTCTGCTGGACGAGGTAAAGATTGACATGCCGCTCCTTCGGGATGCGATGGCCGCGGTGGCGCAGCTTGACGGTGTAGATCGTCTCGGGAATGAGCACGCGCCGGACTCCTGCCGCGACAGCGACGGCGACGATCACGGGCACGATGATCGCGTAGTCGCGGGTCATCTCGAACACCATGATGATGGCGGTCATGACGCCCCCGGTGCCCGCTCCGACCACAGCCGCCATGCCGACGATCCCCGCCGACGGCAACGTCAAGCCTGCGTTGGGTAGGACGAATGCCGCGAGGGAGGCGAAAGCGGCGCCGAGCGTTGCGCCGAGAAAAAGCGAGGGCGAAAAGATGCCGCCCGAGGCGCCGCAGCCGAGGCTGATCGTCGTCGCCAGAAGCTTGAGGAAGAACAAGAGAACCAGGATGTTGGTCGCCGTCATGTCCTTGTCCAGGATGGATTGGATCACGCCATAGCCGACGCCATCGACATACGAATGGCCGAATGCGTGCGTGAGGCCGACCATCATCAGGCCAACCAGCGTCATGCCGATGATGTTTTGCAGGTAGACGCCGCCCGGCAGCTTGGGGAAGCCGTCCTCCATGAACACGAGAAGCCGTATGAAGGCCCAGGAGGCGACGCCACATAGCGCGCCCAGGGCGACATAGGCGATCGCCTCCTCGACCCCGAAAGAACTGGCGGACGGAAAGAAGACCTCGGGAACTGCGAATGCTGGATTAGGGCCGATGAGAATGCGCCCCAGCATGGTCGCTGCGCCGGTCGCAATGACCACGGGAAGAAAGGTCCGGTTAGAGACCTCGGGCAGGAGAATCTCGATTGCGAACAACACGCCGCCGAGCGGGGTGTTGAATGTCGCCGCGATGCCGGCGCCGGCGCCGGCCGAGAGCAGGGTGATCTTCTGTCCAGTGGAAAGCCCGATCGCCTGCGAGAAGGCCGAGCCCAGCGCCGATCCGATCTGAATGATCGGGCCCTCTCGACCAACCGACGCGCCTGAACCGATCGAGAGCGCGGACGCGAGCGACTTGATCAGGGCGACGACGCCGCGGATGTCGCCCCGCTTGTAGAAGACCGAGTCCATCACCTCTGGAACGCCATGGCCTTTGGCCTCGGGCGCGAAGCGCTCCACCAGATAGATGACGACGAGTCCACCGAGAATCGGCGAAAGGATGACCCAGTTTCCCCACCGGCTAGGGCCTTCTAGGAAGTTGGCGTCGTAGGCGATCTTGAACACGCCATTGATCATGACGTTATGGATCAAGCCGATGAGCGCCCGCAGCGCCACCGCGCCGATGCCGGTCATGATCCCGACCCCGAGCGCCAAAAGGCAGAGGGTAAGTAGGCTGACGCGCCTTTCCTCCCGGTCCGGGGCTGCAATGGGCGCAGATGAAATCACGCTCTCGGCGGTCGTTGACGACATTTTACAGCTTTTCTTGGGATTAGAATCTGGCACGGGATATCCGTCCGGGCCGGTTCTCGCAGCAGATGCCGTCGCCCTGCAATAAGTTCAGATTAGGGCGCCTGCGCGCAGTTCTTGATGCAGGCCTGAACGGCTCTGGTTGATGGGTCCAGCCTATTTTTCTGTACGGACGGGTCCCGCCTCGCCGTTAGCGATTGGGCTCCGCGCGCCTCATTATCCGCCCATGTACCGTGCTACGCTTAACGCAAAGCACGGAGATACCATGAGCGACAAGATCTTGACGAAATTCACTATGGCGGGTTCCGGCGGTCGGGCCGTTGCCGTAAACCCGAAATTCGTTCGCTGTCTCGTGACCTCGAAAGCATCCGCTAGATCCGCTTCGTACCAATCGGTGGAGATTGAACTTGGCGACGAGCAAGCTCCCATAGAGGTAGAAGGAGACTTAGAGACCGTCGCCCTACGACTGGGATTTCAATTGGTGGACGCCGCCCACGCGACTAACAACCGCACCGGCGCGGGCATCGCGCCGAGCGGGGCGCATTGCAGCGCAATCTATTGATTTAGCTATTCTTTCTGCAGAAAATCGCAATCACAGCCGACATTACCTTTGTGCTTTGCAGAATTTTTGCTATTATATCCAGGTTTCCTCCACATCGGGATGGATCAGGAGAGAGTTGGATGATCGAAGACAGGGCGCCTGTTCGGCGCCGGCGGTTGGGCGGTCATGGCATGACGTTTCGGCGAAGGCGCATCTTCGCCCAGCTGCGCGAGGGCTTCACCTATGATGAAATCGCGCGCGAGGAAGGCGTGAGCCCTGGGCGTATCCGCCAGATCGTCTCGCAAGAGTTGCAGCAGCGCGGGGTCGATAGCGGGGCAGAGCACGCGAAGCTGCAGCTGGATCGCTTGGCGCCCGCTTTGCAGCTCGGGGCCGAGGGAATCGCGGCCGGCGATATTTCAGCGATCAATCCCTATCTCAAGGCGCTCGATCGGCTCGACCGCTATCAGGTCGTCGCGAGCGCCAACCAGGCCTATGACGACGAAGCGCGCAAGAAGCTGTTCGACAAGATCAACCGCGTGGTCGACAACCTCCGCGCAAAAGAGGTCAGGTCGGAGCCGGTGCAGGAGGACCTGAGGGCGATCGGGCGGCACGGCGAGGCGGGCGAAGCCGAAGTGCAGGGTGAGGACCTCGCAGGTTCCATCGAGTCTGTCGCAGAGGCGAGCCCGCTCGAAGGGTCTCATTCCGGCGCTGAGCCGGGCTCCGGTTTTCTTCATTTGGATTGGCCGTAACCCATTGAAAAGTCCCGATTTGGAAAAATAAACGCTAGTAAACGCTAGTACTTTTACTAGCGTTTATGCTCATTTAGCTCACGTTTACTCGCGTTTACGCACGCTTATCCTCTTAGGGCCGGCCGCGGGCGAGCGAGACCGCGTCCCAGTGGAGGGCGTCGGCGCCGGCCGCGCCGGTCGATGGCTTTCGAGCCCGAATGCGCTATGGATTGGAGCCTTCCGAATCGAGCTTCCGCCCATGCTTCTCGCCGAGACCATCCGCACGATCCCGGACTACCCAAAGAAGGGCATCCTGTTCCGGGACATCACGACGCTGCTCGGCGACGCCAGGGCGTTCCGCCGCGCGGTCGATGAGCTGGTGCAGCCGTGGGCGGGAACGAAGATCGACAAGGTCGCGGGCATCGAGGCGCGCGGGTTCATCCTGGGCGGCGCCGTCGCGCATCAATTGTCCGCGGGCTTCATCCCGATCCGCAAGAAGGGCAAGCTGCCGCACGCCACGGTCTCCATCCCCTATTCGCTCGAATACGGGCTCGACCATATGGAGATGCACGAGGACGCGGTGACGAAGGGGGAACGGGTGATCCTGGTCGATGATCTGATCGCGACCGGCGGGACGGCGGAGGGCGCGGTCAAGCTCTTGCGTCGGATGGGCGCGGAAGTGATCGCCGCCTGTTTCGTCATCGACCTGCCGGACCTCGGCGGGGCGGCAAAGCTCGAAGCTTTAACCGTGCCGGTTCGCAGCCTGGTCACCTTCCCCGGGCACTAGAGGGCTTCGGCCGAGGCCTTCTTGGCAGGGGCAGGGATCTCGCACATCTCGGAGCGGACGAGGAAGCGCTTCTCGCGGCCGTTGTCGAGCGAGAACATGCCGCCGCGTCCGGGTATGACGTCGATCACAATGTCGGTGTGCTTCCAGGCCTCGTATTGAGAGCCGCTGATATAGAAGGGCGCGCCGCCGATCTCGCCCATCTTCACGTCATAGTCGCCGATCAGGAATTCGCCCTGGGCGTAACACATGGGCGAGGAGCCGTCGCAGCATCCCCCCGACTGGTGGAACATCACAGGCCCATGGTCGGCGACGATTTCATCAATCAGGTCGAGCGCCGCGGGCGTTGCGGTCACAGTTCCCATATTGCCTACTCCCATGAAGTCGGCGGCGCAGGACATGCCCGCGCCGCGTACCCTTCTCCCTCCGGGAGAAGGTGGCCGACGTTTAGTCGGCCGGATGAGGGATCGCGCAGAACGCGCGCGCTTCGCCCGAACCCTCACCCCGACCCTCTCCCGTAGGAGAGGGGGTTTCGATCAGAAGAAGCCGAGCTTCTTCGGGCTGTAGCTGACCAGCATGTTCTTCGTCTGCTGGTAGTGGTCAAGCATCATCTTGTGGTTCTCGCGGCCGACGCCCGATTGCTTGTAGCCGCCGAACGCCGCGTGCGCGGGATAGGCGTGGTAGCAATTGGTCCACACGCGTCCCGCCTGGATCGCGCGGCCGAAGCGGTAGCAGCGAGTGGCGTCGCGGCTCCACACGCCGGCGCCGAGACCATAGAGCGTGTCGTTGGCGATCGACAACGCTTCCTCGTCGGTCTTGAACGTGGTCACCGAGACGACCGGGCCGAAGATCTCCTCCTGGAAGACGCGCATCTTGTTGTGGCCCTTGAACACGGTCGGCTTGATGTAATAGCCGCCCGCATACTCGCCATCGAGCATGTTGCGCTCGCCGCCAATGAGCACCTCGGCGCCTTCCTTCTTGCCGATGTCGAAATACGACAGGATCTTCTCCATCTGCTCGGAGGAGGCCTGCGCGCCAATCATCGTGTTTGGATCGAGAGGGCTGCCCTGCACGATCGCGTCGACGCGCTTCAGCGCTCGCTCCATGAAGCGGTCGTAGAGCGACTCCTGGATGAGCGCGCGGCTCGGGCAGGTGCAGACCTCGCCCTGGTTGAGCGCGAACATGACGAAGCCCTCGATCGCCTTGTCGAAGAAGTCATCGTCCTTGGCGCCGACGTCATCGAAGAAGATGTTGGGCGATTTGCCGCCGAGCTCCAGCGTCACAGGAATGAGGTTCTGCGAGGCATATTGCATGATGAGCCGGCCGGTCGTCGTCTCGCCGGTGAAGGCGATCTTGGCGATGCGGTTCGAGGAGGCGAGCGGCTTGCCCGCTTCGAGACCGAAGCCGCTCACGATGTTGAGCACGCCCTTCGGCAGCAGATCGCCAACCAGCTCCATGAGAACCATGATCGAGGCGGGGGTCTGCTCGGCGGGCTTGAGAACGATGCAGTTCCCCGCGGCCAGCGCTGGCGCCATCTTCCACACGGCCATCAAGATTGGGAAATTCCAGGGAATGATCTGGCCGACGACGCCGAGCGGCTCGTGGAAATGATAGGCGACCGTGTCGTGGTCAACTTCGCTGATCGAGCCTTCCTGTGCCCGGATCGCCGAGGCGAAATAGCGGAAATGGTCGATCGCCAGCGGAATGTCCGCGGCGGTGGACTCGCGGATCGGCTTGCCATTGTCCCAGGTCTCGGCGAGCGCAAGCTTCTCCAGGTTGGCTTCCATGCGGTCGGCGATCTTGTTGAGGATCTGCGCGCGTTCGGCCGGCGCCGTTCGGCCCCAGGCCTCCTTGGCGGCGTGGGCGGCGTCGAGGGCGGCCTCGATATCCGAAGCATCGGAGCGGGCGATCTCACAGACCGGCTGGCCGGTGATCGGCGAGACGTTGTCGAAATACTTGCCGGCTTTGGGCGCGCGCCATTCGCCGCCGATGAAGTTCTCGTATCGCTTGGCGAAGGGGGATTTGAGGGCGATGTTGAGGTCGACTTTGGTCATGCGCTTCTTCCCTTGAGTGCCGCCGCTCCAGGAACGGCGTGAACCGCGAGGTTTCGCTCTCGCGCTGGACGCCCGGCGGTCGATCGGAGATCGTTATATCCGGACGGATATAGGAGACTACGCCGCGCGACGGCGGGTTGCAACGTCAGAGAAAAGGGCGCAGCGCGCTCTGTGCTGGGCCCCTAATACCGAGACTCGGAGATCATGACCGATAGGCCCAATCCCGAAGGCCGATCGACATGATCCGCCGGGGCTGGTTGATGAGCTTGTTCCATGCATCGCAGCAGTGATCGACGATGTCGTCGAAGGATTTGAAGATCCGATTTGAGAGCCAGTTGTCGCGCAAGAATTGCCAGATGTTTTCCTGCGGGTTCAGCTCCGGGCACTTTGCCGGGAACGGGATCAGCGTGATGTTGGATGGCGCGATGAGCCTGTCCGACAGATGCCAGCCGGCCTGATCGACCAGCAGCACGGCGTGCGCTCCCGGCGCGATCTGGGTGGCGATTTCGGCGAGATGGAGGTTCATCGCCTCCGTGTTGCAGCGTGGCATGACCAGGGCCGCGCCTTTGCCGTCCTTGGGACAGATCGCGCCGAAGATATAAGCTGAGGCGGTTCGCTGATCTTTGGGAGCGCTTGGACGCGCGCCGCGCTTGGCCCAACGGCGGGTGATCTTGTTCTTCTGGCCGACGCGCGCCTGGTCGGCGAACCAGACCTCTATGGCGCTGGGCTCGACGTCCTTCTCGCGCCCGATCGCTTCCAGGCGCGCGGAAAAGCTTTTTTAAAATCCTCGATCGCGCCTGCGGCCTGAGCGTAATGGCGAGGCCGGGCCGATAGCTTGCGATAACCCATGGCGCGCAATTGGCGGCTCAACGTCTGCTTGGCGACGACGACGCGGAATTCTTCGAAAACCCATTGGCAGAGATCCACGATCCGCCAGCGCACGACCCCATGAACCGCCGGAATCGGGCCGCTCTCGATGATCGCGGCGAGCCCCGCCCGATGCGTGTCGTTAAGCCGGGATGGCTGTCCAGGCGGCTTGCGGTCGATCAGGCCGTCCGGCCCCTGGGCGTTGAACTTCATCACCCAGTCGCGAACGATCTGGAGCGTCACCCCGCCGATCCTGGCCGCTTGCGTGCGCGTCGCGCCTTCGTAAATCGCCGCCAGCGCCAAAAGCCGGCGCGCCTGCGGCCCGTCCTTCGATCGCTTCGCCGACGACCTCACCATCTGCGCATCAAAATCAGCCCGGAGCGGAATGGGCATGGCGAACCTCCTTCGTTCACCACCTTGAATCAGAACTCAACCGATTCGGGAATCCCCATCCGAGTCATGCCTTCAGAGACTTGGTATAAGGCTCAGGCGCCTTTTTCCCGAGTTTCCCCCGCCGCTCGCCAGTGGGCGTCGAATAAAGCGGCCCCGAAATCGAGCGCGTCGCTCGACGCCTCGCGGATCAGCGAGAACGCGGTCGGCGGCCGAGCGGTCAGGCGCCCGGTCAGCCAATTCTGCTCGAAAGCGAACTCAGCATGGAATTTCTTCGCCAGATTCAGCATGCCGACGTTCTCGGGCAGGCAAATGATCTCGATCGTCTCGACGCCATGATTGGTCGCGGCGCGCAGGATGCGCTTGAACAGCTTCTCGCCGACGCCGCGCCGCCGATAATGCGGGTCGACCGAAAACGCCGCCTCGGCATGGATATGACGTCCGAACGGCGCCTGCTCGCTCCATATCGCCTCGTCGGAGCGCAGTTCCCCCGCGCCGACCAGCCTGCCGCCGACGAAAGCCCCATAGACGAGGTCGCCCTTGCCAAAGCAGTTCTCGGCGTAACGGACGAGCAAGTCATCCGACATGCCGCCGCCGAAGCGCATATGGCGGCTGCGGAGGTCCAGGCTCAGGAGATGATCGCGGAACGCTTCCTTGTCCGATGGCCAAAGCCGCCGGAGTTCCAGGGGGGATGAATTGGCTTCGTCCATGGCTCAAACCTCGCCGATTCATCCTCGGCGCTTCATCCCGCACGTTATGTGTGCGGCGCAGCATGGATTTTCAACAGGACTTCAATCCGCGGTCGCCACAAGCTTGAGCAGGGTCTTGCCAAGCACCTGACGTTTGGAGATCGCGTCGAACGCCTTCCGGTAGTCTTCCAGCGCATATGTGGCGTGGACATGAATGCTCAAAACGCCGGACTTTGCCCAATCCATCAGTTGGGAGAGGTTCTGCCGATTCGCCTCCGGCTCGCGGGCGGTGAATTCGCCCCAATAGACGCCACGAATGTCGCAACCCTTGAGCAACGGGATGTTGAGCGGGGGGCGGGGAATCTCGCCCGACGCAAAGCCAATCACCAGAAGGCGCCCCTTCCACGCGAGCGAACGAAGCGCTGGCTCGGTAAGGGCGCCGCCGACTGGATCGTAAACGACGTCGACTCCCTTGGGCGCGAGCTCCTTGAGGCGAGCTCGAAGATCGTCGTTTGCGGTGTTGATCGTCTCCGCCGCGCCGAAGCGGCGCACGAAAGCGAGCTTTTCCTCCGACGACGCGCCCGCGATCACGCGCGCGCCCATCGCCTTGCCGATCTCCACGGCAGCGAGCCCGACGCCCCCCGAAGCGCCGAGCACGAGGAGGCTCTCGCCGGCCTTCATTTCGGCGCGCTGCTTGAGGGCGTGCAGCGATGTGCCGTAAGTGACCGACAGGCCCGCGGCCTTATCGAGCGCGAGACCGTCAGGGATCCTCGCGAGCCGGGCCGCGGGGACAGCGATGCGCTCCGCGGCGGCGCCGAAAGGGCAGGCGCCCATGACGCGGTCGCCGATGTGGAACCCTTGTGCTCCTGGTCCCAGCGCGACCACGCGGCCCGAGAACTCGCCGCCAGGCGAAAATGGCGGCTTGGGTCTGACCTGGTACTTGCCTTCGATGATCAGCGTGTCGAAGAAGTTGAGCCCCGCGTATGCGACCTCGACCAGAACCTCGCCGTCGCTGGCCGTCGGCGACTCGATCTCCGTCACAGCCAGGTTTTCGGCGGGCCCAAGCGACGGACAGACCAGAGCTTTCATGCATTCGCTCCTAATTTTACTCATTTTTCAGTAACCAAATGCAGGATTGCAGGCCGGGCCTGCTCCGGCAAGGCGAAAGCCGGAATTTTGCCCGGATCGAACGGCAGGGAGACCGCCTCGGGCGTGGCCCACGACGCCAAGGCCCGGTTCAAAGGATTGTTCTTGATGACGCGTTTTGTCCTTTCGTCCCATCGCGTGGTTGGATTTGCCGCCGCCGCGGTTTGCGCCTTGAGCGCGCTTTCGGCCGCCAACGCCGCGACCAAGGCCAAGCCCGCGGCCAAGGCGAGCGCGAAGGAGGAGGCGGCCAAGCCGTCGCTTGTCGCCAATTTCGGGGATTGGAACGTGTTCGTCGGAGAGGTCGGCAAGGGTCGCATCTGCTACACGCTCGCTCAGCCGAAGTCGCGCGAACCCGCGAGCCTCACCCGCGATCCGGGTTATGCGTTCATTTCGGACCGCCCGGCCGAAGGGGTGCGCAACGAAGTGTCTTTCATCATGGGCTTCGACGTCTCGGGCGGCGACACGGCCGAAGCCAGCCCCGAGGCTAAATCCGGGGAGAAGACCTCGAAGTCGAGCGCGAGATCGAAGACGCCAGCCGCCTCGGCCCCGGTCGCCTTGGTCGACGAGGCGCCGTTCGAGATGCTTCCCAAGGGCGGAAACCTCTGGGTCAAGAACGCGGCGAAAGAGAGCGCGCTGATCGCCGAAATGCGGAAAGGGGTGAAGCTCGTGGTCAAGGCCGCCTCGCTTAGAGGCCACCAATCGGTCGACACCTATTCGCTGACCGGTTTCAGCCAAGCCATGGACCGGCTGCAGAAAGAATGCCCGGGCAAGTGAGACCGACGCTTAGGCCCCTGGACAAAACCCACTCGATATAACTGTTATTATGGGGCGTGAGCCGAAGTAGTCCACAAGGAACGTCTGGTGATTCGGCCTTCTGCTCTGTCTAGCCTGGTAAGCGAGTCGGCGTGGGTTTGGAATTTCTTGGCCGGTGCCCGTTTGGCTTTGAAAGCCACCGGAAATGGGGGTTGGATTTCCTTGGATTTCCTTGGATTCTCTCGTCCGAATCGAGCCTTATCAAAGGGTTACACGGGATTTTCGCTGAAAAAGTTTTCTTAGTCCCTTTCCCCCTTGGAGCGTTCGAAGCGGCGGAGCGGAAGGAGGCGCACAAGGCGATGGGAAAGCGCGGAATTGTCCATCGAGCAAGCTTAACTCACGTTCTGATTTTCTGCAATCGAATGTCGCCTCTTAGCGTTGGGTATTGGTGACGATGAGATTCCGAATATTGAAGGCGCGCGACAGAATTTGAAGCGCCTGCTCGGCTTGACCGGCCATCTATCGTCCACATTTGGGAACCCGAGCAGGGCTATCGGCGCCGTCATGTTCGAACAATACGTCGGGGTTGACCCGCCAATAGTTTTGTATATTGTTGTTTCAGTAATTTCTGAAATAGCAGTTTATGATGAAACTCTCGCCCTTAACGGAGACTTTCGTCCTGCACTTCGGCGAGATGGGCAGCCGCTGGGGAATCAACCGCACCGTCGGTCAGATCTACGCGGTCCTCTTTTTATCCGACCGCCCGCTCCATGCGGAGGAGATCACCGAGGCACTCGGAGTTTCGCGTTCAAACGTCAGCATGGGGCTCAAGGAGCTCGAAGCTTGGCGCCTGGTGCGCAAGCGCCATCTGCCGGGTGATCGCCGCGATTTTTTCCAGGCCCCAAACGACATCTGGCAAATCGTCCGTACACTCGCCGAGGAACGCCGCAAGCGCGAAATCGATCCGACTTTGTCGATGCTACGCGACGTGCTGATGGAGGAGCCGTCGAGCCCAAGCGAGAAGCACGCCCAGAAACGCATGCGCGAGATGCACGAGCTGATCGAGCTGCTGGTTGGCTGGGCCGATGACGTTCAGACGCTCGACAATCACAGCCTGACTCAGCTTCTCACGCTCGGCGCGGGTGTATCGAAACTTCTCCAGCTCAAGGGCAAGGTTAGCGGCCTCATTGCCGACAAGCTGCGCACTTCGGAACGGGAGGATTGATCCCCGTGTTCGACGCCTTTCATCTCGCCCGGGCGCAGTTCGGCTTCACGGTCGCCTTCCACATCGTCTTTCCCGCCTTTTCGATCGGGCTTGCCAGCTACCTGATGGTGCTCGAAGGCCTGTGGCTGCGGACGGGCAGGCAGGTCTACCTCGACCTCTTCCGCTACTGGATCAAGATTTTCTCGATCGGCTTCGCCATGGGAGTCGTGTCCGGCCTGGTGATGTCCTACCAGTTCGGCACCAACTGGTCGCAATTCAGCGACAAGGCTGGGCCGGTCGTCGGCCCCGTCATGGCCTACGAAGTGCTGACGGCCTTCTTCCTAGAAGCCGGGTTCCTCGGCGTCATGCTGTTCGGCATGGAGCGGGTCGGGCGCGGCTTGCACTTCTTCGCCACATGCATAGTGGCGGGTGGGACTCTCTTGTCCGCCTTCTGGATATTGTCGGTGAACAGCTGGATGCAGACGCCGGCAGGCTTTGCCGTTGGAGCCGGCGGCCGCATGTATCCAACCGACTACTGGAGGGTGATTTTCAACCCGTCGGTCTTTGTCAGGGTGCCGCACATGGTGCTGGCCTCCTACCTGATCGTCGCCTTCATCGTCAGCGGCGTCGCGGCTTTCCACCTTCTGCGCGGCCGCAGCACGCCTGCGGTGCGGACCATGTTCTCCATGGCCATGTGGATGGCTGCCATCGCCGCTCCGATCCAGATCGGCATGGGAGACCTGCACGGCCTGAACACGCTGGAGCACCAACCCATGAAGATCGCGGCGATGGAAGGCGATTGGGAGCCGTCGGGTCCGGACGGCGCGCCCCTGATCCTGTTCGGGCTGCCCAACATGGGCAAGGAGCGCACCGACTATAAGATCGAAATACCGCACGCCTCCTCGCTCATCCTGACGCACAGCTGGAACGGCCGCGTGCCGGGCCTCAAGGAGGCGCTCCCCGCCGATCGCCCATATGCACCTATCGTGTTCTGGACCTTTCGGGTGATGGTGGGTCTCGGCTTCCTGATGTTCGGCCTCGGCCTGTTTGGCCTTTTCGCACGGTGGCGCGGCGCCCTCTACACGAACCGCCTGCTGCATCGGACTGCGCTCGTGATGGCGCCCGCGCCGATCGTTGCCATGCTCTGCGGCTGGATGACGACCGAGATTGGCCGACAGCCCTACACGGTCTACGGCGTGCTCCGCACCGTCGATAGCGTGTCCCCGATCGGCCTGCCGGGGATCGCTACGTCGCTTGCGGCCTTCGCGATCGTCTACTTCGTCGTGTTCGGCGCGGGCGTCTCGGTCATCTTGCGAATGATGTCCCGGCCGCCGGTAACGGGCGAGCCTGAAATCCGCTCCGACAAGCCGATCAGGACGGCGGGCATGCATCCGGGACTGCCAGGAGCCGTACCGCCCGGCGCGGGCAAAGCCGCGATACAGCCGGGGGAGTGACGGTCGATGAGCGCCGAAACGATAGCCACGATATGGGCTGGCCTGATAGCCTTCGCGGTGCTGGCTTACGTGGTCTTGGACGGTTTCGACCTCGGGGTTGGCATCCTGTTCGCCGCCGAACGCGGCTCGAGTGACCGCGACACGATGGTGAACACAATCGCGCCCATGTGGGACGGCAACGAGACCTGGCTGGTGCTCGGGGGCGCCGGCCTCTTCGCCGTGTTTCCGCTTGCCTATGCGATCATTATGCCGGCCTTCTATCCTACCATCCTGGGCATGCTGTTCGGGCTGATCCTCAGGGGGGTCGGCTTCGAGCTGCGCTTCCGAGTAGAGACGCCCGTCAGCCGCAAGCTGTGGGATTTTGCGTTCTTCGGCGGCTCGACCCTGGCGGCACTTTGCCAGGGCTTGACGCTCGGCGGCCTCCTTCAGGGCGTTCGCGTGGTAGATCGCCAATATGCTGGAGGGTGGTTCGACTGGCTGACGCCCTTCACCCTCCTGTGCGGCGTCGCTGTCGTTGTGGGGTACGCTTGGCTTGGGGCGTGCTGGTTAGTCTGGCGAACGGATGACTCGCTGCAACGCCGCGCCCGCGCTCAGGCCGTCACCCTCGGGCTGACCACATTGGGCTTGATCGTCGCTGTTAGCCTCTGGACGCCGTTCCTCAACACGCTTTTCATGCACCGCTGGTTCGGCTGGCCGGGCATCCTCCTCACCAGCCCGGTGCCGATCCTAATCGCGCTGCTGGCCGTCGTTTTCCGCTTCGGCATCGCACGCGAGCATCATCTGACGCCGTTCCTGTGCGCTTTGGCGGTATTCGCGCTTTGCTTCGCGGGATTGGGGATCAGCCTCTACCCGCTGATGGTGCCGCCTGACATCACGATCTGGCAGGCGGCAGCCCCGAGGGCGAGCCAGCTCTTCGTCTTGGTCGGAGCCTCGGTGCTCATTCCGCTAGTCCTCGTCTACTCGGGTTTCAGCTATTGGTTGTTCCGTGGAAAGGTCCAGGCGGATGCGCATTATCACTGATCGCCGGCACCTGATGTCCACCTTGCAGAACCTGGGCTGGTTCGTCGCCCTGTGGCTTGGCGGCGTCATCGCGATCGGTGGCGTCGCGACGGTGCTGCGCTTCATGCTGCATGCGCATTAGCTAAAGACGAACGCGCAGCAGTACGGTTGCGGAACTCGGATGACCGCTCTTCGCGCTAGTCGGCCGTAAGTGCGGCACGACTGCTAAGTCCGCTTTCTAACCGAAGCGGCCGCTTCCCTAAAGTCGATAGAGCTTCGGCTCTAAACCTCCGCCTTCGTCGCGGCGAACAGGTAGTTCACGGCCGTATCGGACGACAGCCGCCAGTCGCGCCTGAACGGATCGTAGACCATGCCGCGCAGGCTCTGGCGCCTTAAGCCCGCGGCGCGGGCGAAGGAGGTCAACTCGAGCGGCGTCACGAATTGCTCCCAGCGGTGCGTTCCGGGCTCGAGCCAGCGCAGCACATATTCGGCCCCGACAATGGCGAGCGCAAAGCTCCTCAAGGTGCGGTTGAGGGTCGAGACGAGCAAAAGGCCGCCGGGCTTGACCAGCGCCGCAGCCGTGGCGACGAAGCGTTTCGGATCGGCGGCGTGCTCGATCACCTCCATGGCGCTTACGACATTGAAAAGCCGCGGCTCCTCCGCCAGTTCCTCGACCGTGCCCATGCGATAGGCGAGCGTCGCGCCCGTCTCGTCGGCATGATGGCGGGCGGCTTGAATCGCGGCGGGCGCCGGATCGACGCCAAGGACATCGGCGCCAAGGCGGGCCAGCGGTTCAGCGAACAACCCCGCTCCGCAGCCGATGTCGAGGAGGTCGATTCCGCCGAGAGGCGCGCCGACGCCCATCTCAAGCTTGAAATGCCGCACGATCAAGTCGCGCGCCCAACCAATCCGGAGCGGATTCACGCGATGGAGCGGCGCCATCGGGCCTTCCGGGTCCCACCACGCGTCGCCCAGCGCCTCGAAGCGCGCGACCTCGTCAGACTTGATGCTCGGCGACGGCCTGACTGACATCGCGACCCTTTTCCCACGCCCCCGGATTGGGCGGCCTCACGCGTTGACCCACCCGGCGCGCGCCTTTATAGGCCGGCGCCACGCATTGCGCGAGCTTGGCGCATCTCCCCGAAGGCTCAAAAGGATCATGCCGCGTCTGGTGATGAAATTCGGCGGCACGTCGGTCGCCGACCTTCCACGCATCCGCAATGTCGCCGCGCATGTGAAACGGGAAATTGACGCCGGCTTCGAAGTTGCCGTCGTCGTCTCGGCGATGGCGGGCAAGACCAACGAGCTTGTCGCCTGGTGCAAGGAAGCAGGCTCCCACTTCGACAACCCCGAATATGATTTCGTCGTCGCCTCGGGCGAACTGGTCACGGCGGGCCTATTGGCGCTGGTGCTCAAGGACATGGGGCTCAAGGCGCGCTCCTGGGCGGGGTGGCAGATTCCGCTCATGACCGACGACGCGTATGGCGCGGCCCGCATCGCGGGCATCGACGGAACGCAGCTTGGCGGGGGGTTCGCGGCGGGCGAGATCGCGGTCGTCGCCGGCTTTCAGGGCGTGCACAAGGCCACCAACCGGGTGACGACGCTGGGGCGCGGCGGCTCCGACACGTCCGCGGTTGCGCTCGCGGCGGCGATCTCGGCCGACCGTTGCGATATCTATACCGACGTCGACGGCGTCTACACGTCCGACCCGCGCGTCGTGCCGAAAGCGCGCCGGCTCGCCAAAGTGGCGTTCGAGGAAATGCTGGAAATGGCTTCCCTCGGCGCCAAAGTGCTGCAAGTGCGCTCGGTCGAATTGGCGATGGTGAATAAGGTCAAGCTCTATGTGCGCTCGTCCTTCGACGATCCGGGGCGCCCTCAGCTTGGCACGCTCATCTGCGACGAGGAGGATATCATGGAGCAGGAGGTCGTCACCGGCATCGCCTTCTCGCGCGACGAGGCGCAAATCACCTTGCGCCAGGTCGCCGACAAGCCGGGAGTGGCTGCGGCGATCTTTGTGCCGCTGGCCGACGCCAATATCAATGTCGACATGATCATCCAGGTCGTGTCGGGGGACGCGACGACGACCGACATCACCTTCACCGTGCCGGCGACCGAATACGAGCGCGCCGTCAAGTTGCTCAAGCAGCGTCAGGCGAAGATCGGCTACGCCAAGCTGCACGGCGCGCAGGACGTGGTGAAGATCTCGGCGATCGGCGTCGGTATGCGCTCGCATTCCGGCGTCGCCGCGCGCGCCTTCAAGGCGCTGGCCGAAAAGGGCATCAACATCCGCGCCATCACGACGTCGGAAATCAAGTTCTCGATGCTGATCGACGACGCCTATACCGAACTCGCGGTGCGCACCCTGCACACGCTCTACGGGCTGGACGCGAAGTAAGCGGGCCTAGCCGCCCCAGGCGGGCGTCGAAAGACGCCGCGCGCACGGGCGAAAGCGCGCCGCCCTTTTAGCTCAACGGTGGGATGCGCAGCACCTGGCCTGGATAGATCTTGTCGGGGTGCGTCAGCATCGGCCGGTTGGCCTGGAAGATGGCGTCGTATTTCCCGCCGTGGGCCTTGCCGTATTCTCGCTCTGAAATCGCCCACAGCGTGTCGCCGCTCTTGACCGTGTAGAACTTCGACTCGGGGGCGGCTGTAGCCGGCTTGATGTCGTTCTGCACCGTCTGCACGCCGACCGTGTTGCCGAGCGCGATGGCGATCTTTTCGGCTTGTTCCGTGTTCGGGGCGCTGCCTGTCACGTGCACCTTGTCCCCGTCGACGGTGATTTTTACGCCGGACGTGTCGAGGCCATGTTTCACAAGCTCCTTGTGCAGGTCGTCGGCGGTCGCCGCTTTCGCCTCACTGGCGCCGAACAGCTTCTCTCCCGCGCTCTTGACGAAACTGATCAATCCCATGAATCGTGCTCCTGACGCCAGCGGCGCTCTGGTTAGTTCAAAAAAGGGCGCCTTTTCGGGCGCCCCGCAATCCTAGCGTTAAAGAACCAGGCTGGACAGCAATGTTTCGCTGAGGCGATAAGAGCGCTCAGGCTCTCTTCATGCTGTTCATGATCATGCCGACGATTGCCGAGACGATCGCGCCGGACACGCCGCCGCCAACCAATTGGCCGACAATCGCGCCGATATCCATGCCGCCCGTCGCGCCGGCGAGTGCTGGAATGAGTGAAGTCAGCAGCGACCCACCAGCCGCGCCGCCCAGAGCGCCAGCGATGGTGTTGCCCGCGGTTCCGAGGTTCACATTCTTCGCCGCCGCGCCGACTGCGTTGCCGCCGATCGCGCCAGCGATGAGCTGGATGATTAGGTTGATAATCGTGCCCGACATTAGCTTTCCCTTCGCCGCGGCCGCAAAGTCACATCGACGTTCCGGCGATAAATTGCCCTAGGGTCAATTATCTGCCGCGCTTTTGCTCGATTTTCGTCACAAGTCAATCATTGCTTTGCAATTTCTGGAACACGATTGCGCGATTTCGTAATCAGCGGGCTCCGAATTCCCTCAAGACCAGGCGCTAAGATAGCCAGCCGATTTGACGCGCGCATGAAGGACTACGTTGCGACGCCGGCCTTCGCCTTTTGCGCCGTAACTCGCCCCCAGCGTAGCCGGGGCGTCTGGAGACTTGGCCGATACTTCTGCTAAGGCTGATGGGCCTCGCCCGCGACGGATGCGCGTATGAAAGACCCCTACGAAACCCTTGGCGTCACTAAGACCGCCACAGCTGACGAGATCCGCACCGCATACCGAAAGCTGGCCAAGAAGCTGCACCCGGATCTCAATCCGGGCGACAAGCAAGCCGAGGAGCGGTTCAAGGAGGTCAGCGGAGCCAACGATCTGCTTTCCGATCCAGAGAAGCGGCGCCGCTTCGACGCCGGGGAGATCGATGCCTCGGGGACGGAGAAAGCGCCGCCCAATGCCCGCTATTATCGCGATTACGCCGCCCAGGGCGGCCATCCTTACGAGGGCCAGGGAGCTTACGGGGACTTTGCCCAGGGCGATGACCTGTTCGCGGAGCTCTTGCGCCGCAGCGCCGAGCAGGCGCGCCGGCGGCCGGGCGCGGACCTCCATTACGAACTGCCGATCGAGTTCCTCGACGCGGTGAATGGCGCGACGAGGACGATCACTTTGCCGCAAGGCGGGACGTTGCACGTAACCATCCCCGCGGGCGTTGAGGACGGGCAGACCTTAAGGCTGCGCGGCAAGGGCGCGCCGAGCCCGGGCGAGGGGCCGCCGGGCGATGCGCTGGTGCAGATCGCGGTCAAGCCGCACCGCTATTTCAGCCGCGAAGGCGACGACATCCTGCTCGATTTGCCGATCACCGTGAAAGAAGCTGCGCTGGGGGCGGAAGTCAGAACGCCGACAACCACGGGTAGCGTCATGCTCAAAATCCCGAAGCGGTCGAATACTGGCGACATGCTGCGCCTTCGCGGCAAGGGCGTGAAGACGCGCGGCCGCGCGGGCGACGAACTGGTCAAGCTCAAGGTGGTGATGCCGACCGAGGCCGAACCAGAGCTCGAAGCCTTCCTGGCGGACTGGAAGCCGGCGGGAACTTATGATCCGCGCAAGGAGATGTGAGCCGTGATCACCGAGCGGGAATTTTTGGAGCGCGCCCGGCTGGATCGGCGAACGCTGACGGTCTGGATCGAGGAGGAATGGCTCATCCCAGGTTCAACTGCGGACGAACTCGCTTTCACCGACATGGACCTGGCGCGCGCCAACCTGATCCACGATCTTAAACACAAGATGGGCGTGAACGACGAGGGGCTCGGGGTTGTGTTGCATCTCCTGGATCAGATGCATGCCCTCAGGCGAGCGCTCGCGGCTGCGCTCGAGTCCGCGCATGATCGCAAGCCTTCGCCAGGCGCTTAACCAGCTAAGCGGACTTGCCTAGCAGCGGTAGTGCACGTGGCCGTATCGGTCGTGATAGCGGCAGTGATGGTGGCCACCGAGCACCGAGCCGGGCCGAGTTGCCACCGCGCCTACCGCGCCGCCGACCACCGCGCCTACCGGCCCGCCGATCGCGGCCCCGGTGGCGACACCGCCGAGCGTGCCGACCGTTTGCGTCGGCGTCGAGCAGGCGCCAAGCGTGAGGCAGGCCAAAGAAATCAAGGCAATCTTGTTCACGACACGATCCTCCCAATTTCGACGCAGAGAAACCATATAGTAGCGCGATTTGTTCCGCAATTCGGCGCCCTGCGCTGGATCAACGTCAGCAACGCCAATTGCGCGATCAAGCGCGTTCGCCTTGTCCGGCCAGGGTGGACGGCGCAAGATGGGGTCGATTGGCCGCTCTGACCGATCGCCGAGGGAGGAATTCATGCTTCTGCCGACGATGCTGGTCGGATCGTACGCGCAGCCCGAATGGCTCATTGATCGAGCGAAGCTTGCGGGCCGTTTTCCCCCGCGCGTGCGCGCCAAGGAGCTTTGGCGCATCCCCGAGCCCTATCTCGCTGAAGCGCAGAACGATGCGACCGTGCTCGCGATCAAAGCGCAAGAGGCGGCGGGGCTCGATATCCTCACCGACGGAGAAATTCGCCGCGAAAGCTACTCGAACCGGTTTGCGACCGCGCTGGAGGGTATCGACATCGACCAGCCAGGCGTCGCGCTGGACCGGTCGGGCCATCCCAATCCCGTTCCCCGGATCGTCGGCAAGATCCGCCGCAAGCACGCCGTCGAAGTCGACGACCTCAAGTTCCTGCGCGCCCATACCGTCCGCAAGGTAAAGATGACCGTGCCAGGTCCGTTCACGATGAGCCAGCAGGCGCAGAACGATTATTACCCGACCCTGGCCGAAGCGGCGTTGGCCTACGCGGAAGCGGTTAATGCGGAGATCAAGGACCTGTTCGCCGCCGGGGCGGACATCGTGCAGATCGACGAGCCCTACATGCAGGCGAGGCCCGGTCCGGCGAAGGAATATGGGCTTGCGGCGCTGAACCGCGCGCTTGAGGGCGTGAACGGCTTAACCGCGGTGCATATCTGCTTCGGCTATGCTGCGATCATCCACGAGCGCCCAAGCGCCTATTCGTTCCTGCCTGAGCTCAAGGGCTGCCGCTGCCGCCAAATCTCGATCGAGACGGCGCAATCGAATCTCGATTGCGCGGTGCTCAAGGAATTGCCGGACCAGACGATCATCCTCGGCGTGCTCGATCTGTCGACGCCGGAGATCGAAACGCCGGAGACGGTCGCCGGGCGCATCCGCCGCGCGCTCGTCCACCGCAAGCCGGAGGACATCATTGTCGCTCCGGATTGCGGCCTCAAATATCTGCCGCGCGAAGCAGCTTTCGGCAAGATGAAGGCGATGGTCGAAGGGGCGCGTATCGTGAGGGCGGAACTGGCGGCGGCATAAGCCAGCCTTCCACAAGGAGCGTCGCCGCGCGCCCGCGGCGAGGGTCGAAAGGCGATCAGATCTGCGGGCCCATCTGCCAATTGAAATGCTCGGCGTTAAAAATGTGATTGTGCAAATTGGCGATCCACTGGCGCCCCGAGGCCGTCAGGCTCAGATATTTCATTCCCTCCTCGAGGTGCGCCGAGACGGTGTTCCAGTAAAATCCCGGAAACTTTTCCACGAGGTCGGCGGGAGAAGAGTAGCCGAACTGTCGGTTGCTGCCGAGCTCCTCGAACTCGTAGAATAGCGCATTGGCCTTCTTCGGATACAAGGGATCCCCAAGCTGGCCGATCAGATCGGCGGCTTGGACCAGCCTTGGTTCAAGTCCGATTTGATCCGACTCTGAGGTCGGGGTCGGCGGGAACCGCGTGAGCTCGATCGCAGCGGCGACGCGGGTCGCGTCAATCGTCGTTGATTTCCCGAGCCGCTCGTAGACGAACAACTTCGATCGATCGACATGGTAAGCTGCAAGCGAGGCGTCCGAGGCGCCGCGCGGCAGCGTAACCGTTTGCCCATTCTTGTCGATGACGAACTCAGTCTTGGTATCACCACTCAGCACGCCGCGGACGAAGCCGATGTCGTGCAAAAGGCAGGCGACGATGAGGTGGATGTAATCCTCAGGTTGGACGGTGTGCGCGAGCGTCCGTCCTCGCAAGATGTCGCGGCCAACCATGGATACGAGCATGGTGTGTTCGTACGTGTGATAGAGAGCATCGCTCCTGGCGATGCACTCGATCGTCGTTCGGGCCAGCGCGCCCAGCTGTTCGGCTTCGTCGTTTTGATTCGAGCCAAAAATTTCGCGGAAGTCTTGGGCAAGAAACTTGCCAAGCTTTTTCGCGGCCATGGCCGCAATCATATCCATTTCGTCGGCTCCCAAAGAGGCGGCTAGCCATGGCTATCATCCGGACGTTCGCGGCCAGTCGGTAGATTAGTGCGGGGGCAACAACTCCGCTAGTGTGGCCAACGATGCTGGCCAGCCAACAGATATGGGGAGCGATTAACGCTCGATGAACGCCGCTGTGGAACCCCGATGGGCTCTCTTTGCCGACAATTTTGCTGTCTGCACAAGACCATGCTTGTCGTGACCCCGCCCAAGCGCGGCGCGAGCGCCGTGGATTAGCAAGGTGCGTGAAGCGTCTTGCTCGGACTGCATCTTGCCAGGCGCGTTGCCATGAATCTCGAGGACGTACTTCGCCAGACCGAAACCAATGAGAGCGACCCGCACCTCGATGCGATTGACCGCCGATCGGCGGGTCCATGCCATTGGGGTTCGTGGATCAAGTGCTCTTTGACGTAGCCCAAGATTTGCGGGCGCTTTAGGCGCGAGTTGAGCCACTCGACATCTAGCATGTCGGCTACGTGGGCGCCGCATCATCATTAAGTTGCATCGCTCGGGTAGTAGCAGGCCACGCTCGCCAAGCACGCCGAAGATCGCAGCCGACCAATGGAAAACGTAGCCTGCGGCTGGCATGATTGTCGCCCGCCGCCGTGCCGGTCAGGAGCCGAACAAACTTGCGCCGTTTCTTTTTCAGCCGGGCACAACTCGTGTGCCGGTTTCGCCGGCGAGCGCGCGCCCGATATTCGGAGGACTAGTGATCAACCCCTCCTTGCCGCCTCCTTCAAGATATTCGCAAAGCGCCTAGAATCTTCGGCCCCATGCTGCCTTTGTCGAATTGGTCTTCGGCGCTGTAGCGGCGCGCTTCGCTGAGGCTCATGCGATCGAGCCAGCGTTGACGTGGCGTGTTGAAATCGATGGCCACCCGCTCGACCCCGGTCGACAACAGGAAGAGATCGGCGCCGATCTCGCGCGCCAGCAGGCCGGAGGCGAGATCCTTGTCGATCACGGCTTCGACGCCCCGCAAGTCGCCCGAGTCATTCCTGATGACTGGAATGCCGCCGCCGCCGCAGCCGATGACCACGAAACCGGCGCGCACCAAGTGCTCGATCGCCTTGTAGTCAATGATCTCCCGCGGGATGGGCGACGGCACGACTCTGCGCCAGCCGCGGCCGGCGTCGTCCCTGACCACCCAGCCCTGCTTAGCGGCCAGTTCTTTGGCCTTAGCCTCGTCCATATGCGACCCGATCGGTTTGGTCGGATCCTTGAACGCGGGATCGTCGCGGTCGACGAGGGTTTCCGTCACCACTGCGACCGGCTCGCGCTGGAGCCCGCGGCGTTGAAATTCGTTTCGAAACGCCTTGACGAACATGTAGCCGATTGACCCTTGCAGGTCGGCGCCGGCGTAGTCCATTGGAACAGGGCTAACCTCGTGGATGGAGAGTTCCGACCGGCGAAGAATGAACCCCATTTGGGGACCATTGCCGTGTGTGACCACCACATTCCACCCGTTCTCAATCATATCGGCAATGTGATGAGCGGTGAGCGCCGCGGCTTCGTACTGACTCGGTATGGACAAATGATCCTTGTCCCGGATTAGAGAGTTGCCTCCAATCGCCACAACCGCGAGTTTCTTAGACGGCGCCATCCGACCCTCCTAAACGCGTCTGGCGGTCATGCCTCGGGCACAGCTTCCGCCAAGGCTGTGACCGCCTGCACAAAGCAAGCGAGCGGCGCACGGGTTATGCCGGCTCCGATCTGGCCCACTCCCGCCTCGCGATGAGCGATTCCCGTGTTGACGATCGGCAAAAGACCCGTATCGACAACCTTGCGAGCATCGATGCCCGCCGGTGTGCCGTTAAAATTCATGGCGGGGAGGGTGAACGCGCTGTTCTGGCCGAGCGTGATATGGCCCATGGACGCTGTATTTGCGATTGCGTCGGCGGGTGTTCCGCCGACGAAACTGACGATGGCCGGCGCCGCGGCCATTGCGAATCCGCCGAGACCGGCGGTCTCGGTGATCGCGCTGTCGCCGAGGTCCGGCGCCGCGTCCGCGATCGAATAGCCAGGAAAGTAGAGGCCGTCGACGATCGGCGCAGGAGTTGTGAACCACCGCTCGTTCGTTCCCGCAAGTTGAACGCCGAAATCGACGCCGTTTCGCGCCATCGCCGTGACCATGCTGCTGCCGGACACGCCGCGTGCGGCGTCAAGCATCGCCTTGCACGCCGCCATGGAGATGTTGAGGAAGAAATGATCGTTGCCCGCAATGAAGCTGACGGCTTCGGTCACAGACGCACGAGTGGCCTTCGACTTCAGCATCGCCGGCGCGAGAAGCTTGAGCAGCAAGGCGGTGGCGGCGGAGTTCCGGTTGTGCACCTCGTCGCCCATGTGCAGAGCCTGCGCCATCAACGGTTTCAGCTCGATCCCGCCGATCTCCGCCAACGTCACCTCGAGGGTTTCGCGCAAGACGCTCGCCATCCACTTCAATCTGTCAATTACCGCGGTGCTGTTGGCTCCGAACCGCAGCACCTTGCCGAGCCCCTCGTTGAGATTGCTGAACGACAAACGACCGCTCGCCAACTCGCGCACGATCCACACCGGCATCGAGGGGCTGATGATGCCCGCCATTGGGCCAACCGCGCCATGATGGTGGCAGGGTTCGAAGCGAACCGAGCCGCTCTCCGCCAACGCGCGCGCCCTCTCGACATCAGGCGCCCAGCCTTCGAACACGATCGCCCCGATGATCGCGCCTTTCATGGGGCCGCACATCCGCTCCCATGCGATCGGCGGTCCTGAATGGAGAATAAGGCGCCCGTTCATGCCCGGTATCGTTTCGCCCGCGACACCGATGCCAGCGAGCACAGGCTGCGCCGCGAGATAGGCCCGATACGCCTCACGGTTCGCGGCTTCGACCGTGGGATGGTTGACCAGACGAGCCAGAGCCCGGCCCGCGAGGCGATCCCCATTCGCCGGAGGCGCCCATTCGATCTGCTCGACCGCGCCACCGGCTCGGGCGATGGCGTCAGCAAACAATTCGAGCCCCAGGTTGAGCACCCGGGGGCCCTCCTGGAATAAATTCGTCATCCGCCGCTCCCCGACTTGCCGGATCGAAGTCCTTCGTCCAGCGCTCCTTTGGCGATTCGCGCCGCAAGCCGCACGGCTTGGGCGTTGCTCTGCGTCAGGACCAAGCCGGCTTCGCGCAATGCCGCCTCTTGTGCAGTAAGCGATTGTGGATCGGCCGCGGTGCCGCAAACGAACCCGACGACCGTTAGCCGGCGGCCGACGGCGAGGGCTTGGGCGATCGCCTCCCTGACTGTTGGAGCGACCTGGGAGGCCGGATCCACGTGGGCGCCGTAGCCGATGACGATGTCCAGCAGAATGACCGCGGTTTCGGGGTCACGAGCTTCTTTAACGATACGCTCGTTACGAAGTCGATGATCGATCATGGGGTGGGGACGCCCACGAGTGAAGACGTCGTCGCCGAGGTCGACCAGCGTGTGAGCGCGGCTTCTCCACACATCTTCCAGCGCCTTGGCGCGACCCACGGGCGTGTTGGAATAGACGTCGGACAGACTTTCGCCGAGCAGCAGCGTGGCTTCGTAACAAAACGTGCCACCGCTATAGAGGCCTCGGATGTACGACTGGCCCGCCGTGAGCCGCGGAGGTTCGAACGTCGGCGCGGCCAGAGCGAGGCGATCCTTTGCTTCGCCCGTCGACAGCGCAACCGCGGCGAGCGCGGCGTCCTCTAGTGTTTTCGCAGACGTCAGGTTCGGACCGGCAACTGACTGCGGATCGGCGCCAAGGAAATTCACCACCACAGGTTTCCCCGTCTGGCGTGCGCTGTTGATTACCGCGGCGGCGACTTCTGGCGCGGGAGGCTTCGAAATGAGGACAATGACACGCGTCGCGTCATCGTTCGCCAGCGCTTGTAAGCCCTGCAGGAAGGTGACGGCTCCCACATCGCGGCTCAGGTCGTGCCCTCCTGTGCCGATGGCCTGGGTGATCCCACAGCCTAGGCGGTCGATCAGGCAGGTCACTTGCTGAAGCCCAGTGCCGGAGGCTGCGACGACTCCGATATCGCCGCGGCGCACCACATTCGCGAAGCCGAGCGGGATTCCCCCGATGATTGCCGTGCCGCAGTCCGGACCCATGACCATCAAATCATGCGCTCGGGCATAACGCTTCAGGGCTATCTCGTCGTCCACCGGCACGTTGTCGCTGAACAGCATCACATTGAGGCCGAGGCGGAGCGCCTTGTCGGCTTCGGCTGCGGCGTAATCGCCTGGACACGAAATGAGGGCCAAATTGGCGGCGGGCGTGGCGATCAGTCCCATTTCGAGGCTCCTGGGCCGCTCGCGGCCTGGGGCATCGCCGGTAGTCGAGGCGTGTTTGCGTTCGAGCGCCTGCTCGGCCTCGGCTTCGGCCGCGGCCAGAGCCGCCTCGTCATCCCCTTCGAGAGCGATCAGGAGGTCGTTCGGCCCCACGTCGACCTCGCTCGTCAACAACCCGGCCTCGCGCAACAAACTCAGATTGGCCGCCGACGCCATGACTGCGGACGCCTGTCGAACGCCGGGGAGCTTTCCGAGATTGGACGACAGCTGCATCAGCGCCACCGAATCTCGATAGAAATTGCGGATAGTCTTAATCGCGCTCGCCATTGAGCTCCTCCACCCGATCGGAACTGTGCAAGGACCTCGACATCGCCGAACCCCATCCGGTCCGTGACCGCATTTTTGTCGTAGCGTTCCGGATGCAATTATGTATACTAAAGCGAATGCAGGGTGGACCGCAAGCCCCAAAGCAAGGCGCGGAGTGGCAATGAACGACTTTCCCGGAGGAGCGGTAGACCAGCGAGAGCTGCCGACCCAGCGCGGCATGGATCTGGCAAGTCTCGCAGCGCGCTATCGGACGAACTCGCTGACGCCGCTGCGCCTTGTCGATGAGATACTCGAGCGAATCGACGCGCGAGGCCAAGACCTGGTTTGGATCCATCGCCTCTCGCGCGAGCAGCTTCTGGCGTATGCGCGGCGCCTAGAGGGCGTCGATCCGGCCGACAAGCCGCTCTACGGCGTTCCTTTTGCAATCAAGGACAACATCGATCTCGCTGGCCATCCGACGACCGCGGGCTGCCCTGATTTTACTTATGTCGCGAGAGACTCGGCGTCGGTCGTTCAACGGCTAGTTGACGCGGGCGCAATCCCAATCGGCAAGACCAACCTTGACCAATTTGCGACCGGACTCAATGGAACGCGCTCGCCTTACGGCGCGCCGGCCAGCGTCTTCTCATCCAAGCACATCTCGGGCGGCTCGAGTTCAGGGTCGGCGGTTGCTGTCGCGGCGGGCTTGGTCTCGTTCTCGCTGGGCACCGACACCGCCGGATCGGGTCGCGTCCCGGCCGCGTTCAACAATCTAGTCGGCCTGAAGCCCACTCTCGGACTCCTCAGCACACGTGGCGTCGTTCCGGCGTGCCGCTCGCTCGACTGCGTCTCCATCTTCGCGCTCACCGCCGATGATGCCCGTGACGTTCTCGGTGTCGCGAAAGGTTTCGACTCGGCGGACCCGTTCTCGCGCCATGAGAGCGGATCGACTGACCGCGCTTGCCCGCGCGTCGTGAAGGGCGCGCGGTTCGGCGTGCCTCGCCAGAGCCAACTCGAATTCTTCGGCAACAAAGAAGGCGAGCGTCTCTTCGGCGAGATGTTGCGGCGGATCGAGCGCCTCGGCGGCGAACTCGTCGAGATCGATTTTGGTCCATTCCTCGAAACGGCCCGACTGCTCTACGAGGGGCCCTGGGTCGCGGAGCGCTATGTCGCGATACGCGACTTCATCGATCGTCGACCGGAAGCCCTGCTTCCTGTCACCCGTCAGATCATCTCTGGCGGCGCCCGTCCGCTCGCTGCGGACGCGTTCGCGGCATACTACCGGCTCAAGGAGTTGCGGCGAACCGTCGAACCCGTCTGGCGGGCGATCGATGTTCTCATCA
The DNA here is from genome assembly GCA_963836695.1 of uncultured Alphaproteobacteria bacterium. GTDB lineage: Bacteria > Pseudomonadota > Alphaproteobacteria > Rhizobiales > Beijerinckiaceae > Roseiarcus. Next base: position 95,563 of record CAWIKX010000025.1, on the reverse strand, counting down.
CCCCAACGGCGGGACATCACTATACCATCTCCGACATGCTGTCAGACCCGATAACGCTCAATTCCAACCTCGGGTACTACACGAACTTCATGAACCTGCTCGATCTCGCGGCGGTCGCGGTTCCGTCAGGCCTTCAGGCGGATGGACTGCCCTTCGGCGTCACCCTAGGGGCTCCGGCTGGAAGCGACGTTGCGCTCTGCTCTCTCGCGGACGCGCTCCACCGGGCGCAGAATCTCAAGCTTGGGGGTTTGAACCAGACTTTGCCTGAAAGCCGTCCGGCGAAAAGCAATGGTGACGATGCGATGGTCCAGCTCGCCGTTTGCGGAGCGCATATGACGGGACTTCCTCTCAATCACCAGCTCACCGACCGCGGCGCGCGATTCAGGGGCGCCTTTCGCACTGCCCCGAACTATCGTTTGTTTGCTCTGCCTGGCGGCCCGCCCGCCCGCCCCGGTATCATGCGCGCTGATTCTGGCGCTAACATCGAAGTCGAGGTTTGGGAGGTTCCGGTTTCCCAGTTCGGGAGCTTCGTCGCGGGTATTCCTGCTCCGCTCGGCATTGGAACCGTTGAGCTGGAGGACGGCGAACATGTGAAGAGCTTTATCTGCGAGGCCTATGCGACCCAGGGAGCTCGCGACATCACCGATCTCGGCGGCTGGCGCCGCTATTTGACCGATCAGAAAGCAGGGTGAGTGAGCCATGCCCAACGTTCGAGCCGATCCTTACGAATTCGATTTTCAGCCGTCGACGGTCGCGCTCCTGATCATCGACATGCAGCGGGACTTCGTAAACCCAGGCGGGTTCGGCGAAGCCTTGGGCAACGACGTGTCGCTGTTGCGCAAGGCGATACCTCCGACAGTTCGTGTTCTGAACGCGGCCCGGAAAGCTGGCATTCTGGTCATTCATACCCGCGAGGGACATCGCCCCGACCTGGCCGATCTGCACCCGAGCAAGAAGGCGCGCGGCCGGCTCGCGAGTGGCATTGGCGACCCTGGTCCGATGGGGCGCATCCTCGTGCGGGGCGAGCATGGTCATGACATCGTCGACGAGTTGAAGCCTGCGCCTGGCGAGCCGGTGGTCGATAAACCCGGAAAGGGCGCTTTCTATGCGACGGATCTCGACGCCATCCTCAAGAGCCGAGGCGTCAAACACATTATCGTATGCGGCGTCACCACCGAAGTCTGCGTCTCCACGACTGTTCGTGAAGCGAATGACCGTGGGTACGATTGCCTAGTGCTCGAAGACTGTGTCGCGTCGTACTTTCCGGAGTTCCATAAATCGGCATTGGAGATGGTGAAGGCGCAGGGGGGTATCTTCGGCTGGGTTGGAGCATCGGCAGAGCTCGTGGCTGTGCTCAATTCGTACGCCCAAGCTGCCTGAAACGAGCGTCACACGGGTCCGCGGAGAGACTGAAAGTCATTCGCAATGGGAGGGCAAGGTCATGACAGCACAAAGGGAAACGCCAATCGCTATTCGCTGGTGGGTGCCCGGCGATTGGAACGGCTTCTTCGGGCTCTTCACCAATGTTGTGCTCAACGTCATTGTTTTGACCGGCCTTTGTCTCGGCGTGATCAAACTGCCAGGAGACATTGTCTTTGGCCGCATTCTCCCGGCCTTGGGCATCGCCCTGCCAATCGGCAACCTGTATTACGCCTATCTCGCCTATAGGCTGGCCAAGGCCGAGAACCGAAGCGACGTGACGGCGATGCCTTACGGCCCCAGCGTGCCGCATATGTTCATCGTCGTCTTCGTCATCATGCTTCCCGTCTATCTGAAGACAAAGGACGCGATCCTGGCCTGGCAGGATGGGCTTGCCTGGGCGTTCATCATTGGCGTGATTGTGCTCATCGGCGCCTTCGTTGGACCAACCATTCGCCGATTGACGCCGCGTGCAGCGATGCTCGGCACCCTCGCGGGAATTTCGATCGCCTTCATCTCGATGCGACCGGCTTTTCAGATGTGGGAGTTCCCTTGGATCTCCTTTGTTTCACTGGGTCTCGTATTGATGGCCTGGACTGCCAACGTGAGGCTTCCTTGGGGTGTCCCTGGCGGCTTGGCTGCGGTCATCGTCGGCACGGCGATCGCCTGGATCGCCGCGGTTTTAGGCTGGTCGGATGTCGTCAACGCGGGCGAGGTTTCGGCGTCCTTCGCTCAGTTCGGCGTCCATCTGCCGAAGCCGAGCGCCGATGTGCTTTCAGGCCTCACCAACATCGCACCGCTGCTCGTCACCGCGATCCCCCTCGGCGTTTACAATTTCACTGAGGGCATGAACAACGTCGAGAGCGCGTCAGCCGCCGGCGACAACTACAACCTGCGACACATTCTGCTGGCCGACGGGATTGGCGCGATCGTCGGCTCAATCCTGGGGAGCCCATTCCCGCCGGCGGTCTATATCGGCCATCCCGGATGGAAGTCGGTCGGCGGCCGCATCGGCTATTCGCTGGCGACCGGCGTCGTCATCGCCCTTGTGTGTTTCCTCGGCCTCACCGCGCTGTTGCTCGCCGTCGTGCCGCTCGTCGCGATCCTCCCGATTCTGCTCTATATCGGACTGGTCATCGGCGCTCAGGCGTTTCAGGCTACGCCCGCGAAACACGCGCCGGCAGTGGTGCTCGCCATTATTCCGAACATCGCACTCTGGGGCCAGACTCAAATCGACGGCGCGCTGGCTGCTGCCGGGACAAGCGCATCCCAGCTCGGGATGGGCAAGTTGATGGATAGCGGGGTCGTCTATCACGGCATGCAACTCCTCGGCGGAGGCGCAGTGCTTGCCGGCCTGATGCTGGGAGCGATCGCTGCCTTCATCATCGACCATGAGTTCAGGAGGGCGGCTGCGTATGCGGGCGCGGGGGCGGTGCTGTCCTTCTTCGGTTTCATCCACGCCACGCAACTCGCTTGGGTAGCGTCGCCGCTGGTTGCGCTCGGGTACGCATTTCTCGCGGCTATCTGTGTCGGCGCGGCGATGCGCGAGGAGAGCGCCCCAACTGCGGACGCCAAGGCCACGATGTCCGCAGGCGCTTGATCGGAAGCGCCTTCGTGAGGGGCGTCGGTGTGCACCGCCGTTTCGATCGAGAGGGCGGGCCCGTCCTACGCGGGGACGGGCTCGGCCCAGCATGAACAGGCGTCGAGGAATCCCTGCACGCCGCATGCTCCCGAGCTGTGGCCGATCGCCAACGCCGCGGCGGACACCCGCCTGACTACATCGGCGCCGCACCCTGCGGAAACACGCTGGGCGAGATCATACAGCCGCTCCGACACCTCCCCCTCCGCGGACGCTTCGAGATAGCCGCGACTCAGGCTGCCCGTCAGAGGCGCAACCTGCCTAACTTGTGCGGCGACGGCCGCGACAAAAGCAATTCGCGGCTCACTTCGTGCGGCGCAGACCCAAAGACCGGTCAGGTAGCCGACAAGAAAGTCGTCGCCCGCCGGCGTCACCCCCTCGCCGAGACCGACAAGGTCGGAAATCGCTTCTTTGGCCCTCCTACTGTCAAGCGATCGCGTCGCCGTCGTGAGTTTGGCCAGGCGATCGGCGGCGATGCGAGTGAGAGCCATGCTGCGGCCGTCCTCAACAAGCGCGGCACGCGCCGTCGTCAGCGCGTTCTTCACCGGCTCGCGGGTCCCGTCGAGGCGCAAATCGGCGAGCGGCGACCGCCAAGCTGCGGCGTGCCGCAGATCGATCGAAAGCCCTGTTGAGCCGATACGCAGGATTCCGGCGCGCGCGGCGACATCGGCGCCAACGGGGAAAGCCTCTTCAAACTCGAATCCGATCGGCGTTTCGAAACCAATGCTTCGCGGAATGCCACCGATCTCCGGCTCGACCAACGTCAACAAGCGGTCGTCGACTAGCGAAAGGGTGCATGCGCGCGAATAGACCGCGGCGACTGCACCCAAAAAATCTCCGGAGGGCACGCCAAAGCCCAATGAGACCGCCGCGAGCCGCATCAGAACCCCTTGGCCTTGATCACCGGTCGTAGGCGCGCGCCAACGCCTCCTTGATGGATTTGCCCACGATGTTGCGTCCGTCAGCGACGTTTCGGCGCATGGCCTCGCGCGCCCCCTCGGCGTCTCTCGCCGCGATGCGATCCAAAATGGCGAGATGCTGCGCACAGGTATTCTTCACGCGATCGGCGGCTTCGAAATCGATCATCCGAAAGACGAATAATCGTTCGTCGATCGCTTTGAGCTGCTGCAGCAGCGTCTCGTTGTTGATCAGCGAGGCAAGCCGCTCGTGGAATTGAGCGTCGAGCTTGGCCAGTTCCTCGACCGTTCGCTTGGAGCGCCTCCCTACTCCACGCCAGACTTCGGCTAATTCGGCCAACGCGTCAGCGGGGGGGCTTGACGTCGCGAGTCTCTCGACTGCGAAGAGCTCAAGGGCCAGTCGAACATCATACAACTCTTCGAGTTCCGACAGTTTGACCTGCCGAACAGCGTAGCCGCGATTGTCCATGCGGCGAATGAAACCATTGGTGGCGAGCACACGCAGCGCTTCGCGCACTGGGCTGCGGCTCACGCCAAACTCACGGCAAAGCCCATCCTCGGTCAGGCGGTGCTCGGGGGGATATCGCCAGGCGATGATCCGGCCTTTGAGAGTCGCGACAATCGAGGAACTGAGTGTCGAGCCGTTGGGCGACGCCATGGTCGTCGTCTTTTTCCGTGAGGGTATGAATCATTTTTTGTATACAACGCCCAGCTAGGCGGCAATCGACATTGGCGGGCGGCCGGCGCCATCGGCGTCGAACTTGCGACGGGCGCCGCCATCTAGATGGCCAAACCGCGAGAGCCGCTCTCCTCGGCCATCCTTTATGCGCCCGGGGAACGACCGGTGTTTAGCGCTTCTGGCCGAAGACTGGAGGCGGGGCTCTTCCGTGATTTGTCAGTTTGAAGTCCGCAATTGCGCCGACCGAAACCATTCGGCCCTGATTTTTCAGCGACAAGGCGCGCAGGTGCTTTGTCAAATTGTAAAGTTAATTCAAACACTTAATCGGACGGGTGGCGGAGAGGGAGGGATTCGAACCCCCGGTACACTTGCGCGTACTCCGCATTTCGAGTGCGGCGCGATCGACCACTCTGCCACCTCTCCGGGCCGGCGGCGGCGCGCTTGAAAGCCCGTCGCGAGGTCGGCGCGCCGCTTAGCATGGGCGGTCAACTCCGGCAAGGCGCTTACGCTCCTTTGCGAAAACGAACGAGGCGGGCCGAGGCTAAGCAGCGGCTTCGACTCCCTCCCAAGCGATACGCGCCACCAAAGGCACGAACTCGCCCACTTGCCGGGCAAGCTCCGGATTCGAGGCGTTGCCGTCCAGCGCACGCTTATACACGCCCTGGTGGATCGCGATGCTGCGGAAGAAGCTGAAGGCAATAAGGTAAGTCCAGTCTAGAATGCTCTCGAGCCCCATCCGCTTGCAATAGGCGGCGACATATTCGGCTTCGGTCGGGATGCCGTTCGCGGTGCGGTCGATCCCGCCCAATCCGCGATGTTTGCCGGCCGGCAGCCGCCATTGCATGCACTGGTAGGCAAGATCAGCGAACGGGTGGCCGAGCGTCGACAGCTCCCAGTCGAGCACCGCAAGCAGGCGCGGCGACTTCAAGTCAAAGATCATGTTGTCGATCCGCCAGTCGCCATGCGCCAGCGCGACGCGGCCATCGTCCGCCAGCGCGTTGTCGGCGAGCCAAGCGATAAGCCGCTCCATGTCCTCGATCCGCGCCGTCTCGCTGGCGCGGTATTGGTCGGTCCAGCGCTGGTATTGACGGCCGAAATAGCTCCCCGGCTTGCCATAGTCCGAAAGGCCTGCCGCTGCGACATCGATCGAGTGCAGCCGGGCGAGGCCCTCGTTCATGGCGTCATAGATCGGCCCTCGGTCCTCCCGCTCGAGATCTGGCAGCGCCGGGTTCCAGAGCACCCGCCCATCGATAAAGGTCATGAGATAGAAGACCGTGCCGATCACGCTCTCGTCTTCGCAGAACGCAAGCGGGCGCGGGGCGGGATATTCTACCCGCTCCAGCGCCTTCAACACCCGAAACTCGCGCTCGATCAAATGCGCGCTTTTGAGCAGCTTGCCCGGCGGCTTGCGACGCAACACGTAACGGCCACTTGCGGAGTTGATCTGGTAGGTTGGATTCGACTGTCCGGTGGGGAACTTCTTGGCCGCGCTCGGCCCCCGCCAGCCCTCGACATTGGTCCTGGCCCACGCGTCGAGCGCGCTCGTATCTTCTGGGAACGCGCTGCTCACGGCGCGCTCGCCTCATTGCTGTAGCGCTTCATCTCGGCCTTGGCGATCACCCGCCGGTGCACGGCGTCAGGCCCGTCCGCGAGGCGCAAAGTGCGCACATGGGTCCACATGCGGGCGAGCGGGAAGTCTTGGCTGACGCCGGCGCCGCCATGCATCTGCACCGCCTGATCGATCACTTCGAGCGCGATTCGCGGCGCGATCACCTTGACCTGGGAGATGAGCGGGGCTGCCGCGCGGGCGCCCTGTGTATCCATCGCCCAGGCGGCTTTCAGGCATAGCAAGCGGGCCATTTCAATGCTCATACGCGCTTCCGCGATGATATCGGGATTGGCTCCGAGCCGCGCGAGCTTCTGGCCAAACGCCGTGCGCGCCGCTGAGCGGCGGCACATGGCCTCGAGGGCCCGCTCGGCTTGGCCGATCGCGCGCATGCAATGATGGATGCGTCCCGGCCCGAGCCGCCCTTGGGCGATCTCGAAACCGCGTCCGCGGCCGAGAATCATGGCGTCCTTGGGGACCCTCACGTCGCGAAAGCGGATGTGCATGTGCCCATGCGGCGCGTCGTCGTCGCCATAGACCTTCATCGCTCTCAAGACTTCGACGCCCTTCGTCGCCGCGGGAACGAACAGCATCGAATGGCGCGCGTGCGGCGTCGCGTCCGGGTCGGTCAGGGTCATGGTGATATAGAGCGAGCAGCGCGGATCCCCGGCGCCCGACGACCACCATTTCTCGCCGTTGAGAACCCATTCGTCGCCTTCGAGCCGCGCGTCCATGGCGATGTTGGTCGCATCCGACGAGGCGACGCCGGGCTCGGTCATGAGATAGGCGGAACGCGCGCGCCCTTCGAGCAGATCAGGCAGCCAACGCGCCTTCTGCTCGGGCGAGCCGAAGCGCTCGATCACCTCCATGTTGCCGGTGTCGGGCGCCGAGCAGTTGAACACTTCAGAGGCGAGCGGCGACCAGCCCATTTCCTCGGCGAGATAGGCGTATTCGACGGTCGTCAGGCCATAGCCCTTGTCCGAGTCGGTCAGCCAAAAGTTCCACAAGCCCTTGGCGCGCGCCTTGGCCTTGAGCTGTTCGCGGATCTCGATGAAGCGCTTGGTCGGCTTGAAGCGGTCGCCCTCACGGCCGACCTCAGCCTCGTATTCCGCCTCGAGGGGCATGATCTCGTCGCGCACCATCGCCCGGACGGCGGCAATGAGCGGACGGACTTTGTCAGTGGCGCCGAGATCCACGAGTTCCTCCCTCGAGTGGCCGGCGCGATATGGCGCGCAAACGGCGCGGCCGGCAAGCGCCATGAGGGACAGCCTTGGCGGCCCGGCCAACGCCTCCCGGACCGGAAATACCCGGGAATAAACGCCAATAAAACGAGCGTAAACGCTAGTAAACGCTAGTAAATTTACTAGCGTTTATTTTTTCGAATCGGGACATTTCAATGGGTTACGGCCAATCCAAATAAAAAAATTCCACCGGTATCCGTTCCGGCCCTGTCCCGGCATGCGCGACCTCCTCCGTGAGCTGACGCTCTTGGTCCTCGCTCCTCGCGATGGGAGGGGTCAATTGACCCGCGGCGCCCGCGCGCTGCTTTTCGTTGGCCTTGCGAGGCGCTTCGAGACGCTCTTTCGGCTTCAGGAGGGCGTCTCGGTCCCTCGGAATGACGGTTTCAGCGGGTTGGGCTTCGAGATCGAACAGCCGCGCGGCTTGATCGAGCGCCGCCAGGTCACTTCTCGCAGCATCGATCCGCGCTTCATAGGCCGCAATCGTCGCGGCGATCTCATCCCGTTTTCGGCGCAGGCCTGAGGCGATGTGCATTCGCTAAAACTAGAACAAAAGTAGAACAATGTCAACGCAAACTTTCGGAATTGTGGGAGGGCCGTTCTGTCTAAGCCAAAAGAAAGGTTTAGCAAATTAGCCTCTTGCACAGCCTTCGAGATCGCTCCGAATCCCGTCTAGAAACCTCACCCGTGTCGACCGATCTTCCGCCTTTAAGGCTCGACCTGCGCCAGGGAAAGGACTGAGAGGCTGAAGTGCGCTTTCCGGTCTTGCGCAACGAAATTTCCAATATTATACGTTAGCAGGTCGTTACAACAATGGAGCACGTATAGGTTCCGACTCGTGGAGAGCCAAAATGAGCAAAACACTTACAGTCTTAGTAGTCTCAGCGGTTACGTACGCATCCGTCATCTGGCCGGTGTCATCGGCAACCCTCGACAGCAAAACTATAGGGTTTAATGCAAGCGGTTATGGGGTTTCAGTTTCTTGGTCAATAGATCAAAATAATAATTCGGTTACGCTTAATAATAATATTACGGTATTAGGATTTAATGACAACGAAACGCACGATTTTTCTCATGGAGGTTGCCATGATATGTCCGCTCATTTCCAGCTAGCTCCTCCCCTTGTTACTGGGTGGCTAATTGCCTGCTCAAGCGGTCTTTTATGTATGCCGAGTAAAGTTGGAACGCTGAATTTTTCAGAAGTGTTTAGAGTAGATTTTGGTGTTGGGGGCCATCATGTCGAAGGCGCCGTGACCGGCGGGCGCGATCCGGCAGGGCGGACGGAGTACGAGGAAACGCGAACCCAAGGTTATCCTTGACCAGCAATACGTACGTACGTATTGTTTTCCGATGCCGAAGCCTTCCACGCGTGATCGCATCCTCAAAGCCGGTCTCAAGAGTCATGTTCGACAAAGGCTATGTCGGGGCAGGCGTGCGCGACATCGTCGCCGAAGCGCCGGCGCCACAGGGGTCGTTCACCAACCACTTCCGCTCGAAGGAGCAATTCGCGCGTGAGGTGCTCGACCTCTATTTTGGCGATCTTCAACGTCTCGTCACGGAGACGCTTGGTGACACGACCTGCTCGCCCCGTCAGCGCCTCAGGCGATATCTTGACATCATCACCGACCGGCTCGCCGCTGCCGAGTTCAGCCGCGGCTGCCTGATCGGCGATTTCAGTCTGGAGGCTGCGCCACAAAGCGAGCTCCTGCGGACGCGTCTTGCGGAGATCTTCGCCGAATGGCGCGCCCCGTTCGCGGCCTGCATCGCCGAAGGGCAGGGCGCGCGCGAGATCGCCACGACCTTCGCGCCAGAGGATTTGGCGGAGTTTATGCTCTCGTCCTGGGAGGGCGCGATCCTGCGCATGAAGGTCGAGCGCAACGCCGAGCCGCTCGAACGCTTCAAGCGGATCGCCTTCGCCACGGCGTTCAAGGAGCCACGCCCGTGAATGACATCAGTCTACCCAAGCTTTCCGTCCTCGATTCCGAGATGGCCTACCGGGAGGCTGGCTCGCGCGACGCGCCGGTCGCGCTTTTCCTGCACGGCAATCCAACCTCATCTTACATATGGCGAAACATCATCCCGCTCGTCGCGCCGGTCGCCCATTGCATCGCGCCAGACCTCATCGGCTTCGGTCAATCGGGCAAGCCGGACATTCCTTATCGCTTCGAGGACCACGCGCGCTATCTCGACGCCTTCATCGGAAAGATGGGGATCGGCTCGGCCTATCTCGTGGCGCAGGACTGGGGCAGCGGCCTCGCATTTCACCTCGCCGAGCGGCGCCCCGATTTCGTGCGGGGCCTCGTGTTCATGGAGTACATCTGGCCGGTCCCGACCTGGGAGGGGTTCGTCCGCGGCTCACAAGCGCGCGAGATTTTTCGCAAATTTCGCACGCCGGGCGAAGGGGAGAAACTGATCCTGGAGGGCAATGCGTTCGTCGAGCGAGTGTTGCCCGGCGGCATGCGGCGCAAGCTGACGGACGAAGAGATGGCGGTCTATCGCGCGCCCTTCCCGACGCCTCAGTCGCGGAAGCCGACCTGGCGCTTCCCCAACGAATTGCCAATCGCCGGCGAGCCCGCCGACGTCTACGCCACGATGGAGCGCGCCCACGTGGCGCTCGCCGCCTCGACCTATCCGAAGCTTCTGTTTGCCGCAGAGCCAGGCGGATTGGTCCCGTTTGATTTCGCAGAAGAATTGGCGGGCACGCTGAAAGATTGCCGGTTCGTCAAACTTGGGGACGGCATTCATTTCCTTCAGGAAGATCATCCTGAGACGATCGGCCGATCGGTCGCGGCCTTCATCGCGGAGGTCGAGGGGCGCAGGGCCATGAGCGCGGCTTAGGGCTGGGCCCAGAGCGAAACCCTCGCGCCGTCATCTACCCTGTTGCGTGAGGATTGATGGTTCGGACTTTTGCGTTTGCGATAACGACGATTTTGCGCATGAGAGCGACGATGGCGACCATTTTGGGTTTGCCGTTGTGGACGAGGCGTTCGAAGAAGGCGCGCATGGCGGGGTCGTGGTTTCGTGCGGCCATGGCGGCCATGAAGAGGGCGCGTTTGAGGCTTGTGCGTCCGCCCCAGACGGTTCTGCGGCCCCGCGTGATCCCGCTGTCGCGCGGATGAGGGGCGCAGCCGGCGAGGCTTGCGGCGGCGCGCCGATCGATGCGGCCGAGTTCGGGCATGCGGGCCTGGAGGACGAGGGCGGTCTGAGGTCCAACGCCGGGGATCGAGGTGAGCGCGTCGAAGCGGGCCTTGAGGCTGGGATCGGCGGCGACGATCTCAGCGGCGCGCGCCTCGAGGCCGGCGATTTCGCTGTTCAACGTTGCCAGGACGGCGGCGAGCGAGCGGGCCAGCGTCGTGTCGGCGTAAAGGGGCTGGCGGGAGCGGTTGGTCTCGGCCACGCGCATGGCGACGAGCTGCTCGCGGCGGGTCAGCACGGCGGCGAGCCCGTTGCTTTCGACGGCGGCCGATAGGGGGCAGGTCCGCGCCGCGCTCGCACCTCGAGGCACGCGCGTCGATGCGGTCGGTCTTGGCCTTGAGGCCGAGCGAGCGGATGTAGCTTTTGACGAGATAAGGCGTGGCGCGGTGAACGCGCACGCGGCGAGCGACGAGGAAGCCGACCAGGGCCGCCTCGTAGCCGCCCGTCGCCTCGCAGACGACGAGAGCGTCCGCGAGCGCGTCGCCGCACCATGCGGCAAAGGCGGCGAAGCCCGCTTTGTCGTTAGGGAACTGCGCGGTCTTCGCCGCCTCCGCCCCGAGAGAGGTCTCGAACGTGCGGCTGCTGACGTCGACGCCGATGCAGAGTATCGTGTCCATGGGTTCGACCTCGCTTTCGATTGTGTGCGGGCGTTAGACCCTTCCTATCCTTCAAGCGGTGAGGAACAGCGGGCGGGACCCACGATGACGACGGTCGTCAAAGACCACATTGCGATCGGGCCCCGCCCGTCCCAAACCTATCAGATCGCCAACACACAATTGCGAGCGAAGCGAAGCAATCCAGGGATCGTGCGACGTCCTTCGTTCTCTGGGTTGCTTCGTCTCTGCGCTCCTCGAAAGGACGGTTACGTGCGAAGGCAGCGGGCGCTAGCAGGATTTTAAGAGCAGAAGAATTTTTTGAAGACCCTGGAATAAATCGCTCTCAATCAAGGTCTCCTAAGCAAGACGATCGCAAGGCAAACATCGATCGTCGAAGATGGCGAAGCTGCAGAAGTCAAGGTGTTCTGCATCCGACGCTATTGGATCTACAGGAGATTACGATGAACGCTTCTCACAGAGCGCCGACAGTGCTCGGCTTTATTATGGCCATCCCGCTTCTCGCTCTTCCCGCGCTCGGCACTCCCGCGCACGAGACAGGACATAGGCCGGCGCATCATCGCAAGGCGGACTTCGCCGCCGCCACGGCGCTCGCCAGCCCGGCGGCGCCTGTCGTGGACGAGCACAAAACCGATGGCCTCAGCCGCAATGATGAGGACTGCAGCAGGAGCGGGTGTATCGACCACTAATTAAGCGAAGTCCGGCTATTGAAGCCCCGGGTGTGACCGGCCTCAACTGCTGCCGCTTGCCAGCGAGGCGGGAAACGGCGAATTCTCCTGCCCGATTTCACGCCGGGCAGGAGGACATGGGCGAAACCTATATCGGAGTGGACGTCGGAACGCTGAGCGCCAGGGCCGGCGTTTTCGATTCCGCTGGGCGGCTGATCGCCAGCGCACGGCGACCGATTGCTGTCTGGCGTGAGCCGGGCGACATCGTCGAGCAATCGTCCGACGATATCTGGAGCGCGGTTGCCGCGGGTGTGCGGGAGGCGGTCGAGGCGTCGGGTCTGCCGCCCGAGGCGGTCCGCGGCATGGGCTTCGACGCGACCTGTTCGTTGGTGGCGCTCGATCGCGATGCGCGTCCGTTGTCGGTGAGCCCGACCAATGCTCCGGAACGTGACGTGATCGTGTGGATGGATCATCGCGCCGTCGAAGATGCCGAGCGGATCAACGCCGGCGGGCACAAGACTCTGCGCTATGTCGGCGGCAAGATTTCGCCAGAGATGCATGCCCCGAAGCTCCTCTGGCTCGCGCGATACAAGCCTGAGACCATCGCTAAGGCCGGACATCTCTTCGACCTCACCGATTTCCTGTCGTTTCGTGCAACCGGGTCGTTGACCCGCTCGGCCTGCCCGGCGACGTGCAAGTTCGGCTATCTCGCGCATGAGAACCGCTGGCCGGACGAATTCTTCGACAGCATTGGGCTCGGTTTCCTCAAGGACGACCATTACGCCCGCATCGGCGCCGCGATCGCTTGGCCAGGCGCGCCGTTGGGCCAAGGATTGACGGCTGGGGCCGCCGCGGCCATGGACCTCCGGCCAGGGACGCCGGTTGGCGCGGGGCTCATCGACGCGCATGCCGGCGCAGCGGGCACGTTGGGAGCGCACACAGGCGGCAGGGTCGCCGACCCGCGCCGGCGGCTGGCTCTGATTTTGGGCACATCGTCGAGTTGCATGGCGCTTGCCGACGAGCCGCGGTTCGTCGACGGAATCTGGGGGCCGCATTTCGGCGCGCTCATGCCCAATCAATGGCTGATCGACGGCGGACAGTCGGCATTCGGCGGAGCGATGGATCACCTGTTGCGGCTGCATCCGGCCTTTGCCGAATTGTCGGCGCGGGCGGGGCCGCAGGCGCTCCTCGCGCTCGAGAAGGAGATCGTCGTGGGGGCGGGCAGCCTCTCGCACGCGGCGTTGTTCGCGGAGGGGTTGCACGTCCTGCCGGACTTCATCGGCAGCCGATCGTCGGCGGATGCGGGCGCGCGTGGCGGCGTGATCGGCATGGATCTGCGGGAAGATGCGGCGAGCTTGCAGGAACTCTATGTTGCGGGCCTCTGCGGCCTCGCCTATGGCCTGGCCGACATCGTGCGCAAGCTCGAAAACTCGGGTTATGAATTCGACTCGATTGTCGTCAGCGGCGGCGCCGCGCGCAGCGGACTGGTCCGCCAGATCATTGCGGACGTATGCGGCAAGACGGTGGAAATGCCAAAAACTCCGGAGCCGGTGCTTCTCGGCTCGGCCATAATTGGCGCGGTCGCGGCCGGCAGGCACACTGTAGCGTCCGCAATGTCCTCTATGTCCACGATCGCCCCGGACGCGATGACGCCCGCCGGCGGAGCGATTGCGGCGTTCCATGCAAGAAAGCGACGGGCTTTTGAAATGTTGCGCCAGACCGAGCGAGATGTCCGTGAACTCAAGCGCAAATCCCATTGGCCTGAACTGGTCATTTTCGATTGTGACGGCGTGCTGGTTGACAGCGAGGTGATCGCGCTTGGCGTTATGCGCCGCAGGCTCAGCGAAGCCGGCCTTCGCCTTACCGATCAGGAAACGCGCGAACGATTCCTGGGGCGTCGGCTCGATTCGTCTCTGCATAGAATCGAAACCGAACTCGGGGAACCGTTGCCCGGCACTTTTCGCGACGATTTTTCGCGCGAGATTCTCAGCGCCTTCGCGCGCGAACTGAAGGGCGTCGAAGGCGTACGGCAGGCTGTCGAAGGCTTGCGTACGCGTGTATGCGTCGCCTCTTCGAGCGGACATGAGAGATTGCGCCTTTCGCTTCGCGTGGCCGGCTACGAGATGATGTTCGCGCCTAACATTTTTTCCGCGGCCGACGTCGCGGAGGGAAAACCGAGTCCGGATCTCTTTCTGCATGCGGCGCGCGCGATGGCCGTCAAGCCGAAAGACTGCCTTGTTATCGAGGACAGCGTTGCGGGAGTCGTCGCCGCGCGCGCTGCGGGAATGGCGGTGTTCGGGTTTGTCGGCGCGAGCCATTTCTCGCCTCTTGATGAAGGAGCGCATTTGACCGGAGCTGGCGCCGAGCTTCTCTTCGACGATATGGCGCGGCTGCCTGACCTCGTCGCGGCGCAAGCCGCGTCGCGCGACAGGGGCTGACGCGGTGGCGCGCAAGTCGGATCACGATGGTTTGCGACTTGACGAAGCCGCTCGGGCCGGCTGGCTCTATTACGTCGCAGGCAACACCCAAGATGAGATCGCGCGCAAGCTCGGCATTTCGCGTCAGGGGGCGCAGCGCCTAGTGTCGCTGGCGATCAGCGAACGGCTCATCAAGGTGAGACTCGACCATCCGATCGCGCGCTGTATGGAGTTCGCCGCGGCGCTCAAGCTGCGTTACGACCTACGATTCTGTGAGGTCGCGCCGACCGATCCGGGTTCGACTTCGTCAACGCTCGGCATCGCTCAAGCAGCCGCGGCGGAATTCGAGCGTTGGCTGCGCCGCTCGGAACCCGCGATCATCGGCATCGGCACGGGCCGCACGATGCGCGCTGTCGCCGATCAGTTGCCGGAGATGGAATGCCCGCAGCACAAGCTGGTCGCGCTGGTCGGCACCACTAAGACCGACGGCTCGGCTTCGTTCTACGATGTCATCATTCGCGTGTCGGACAGCGTGCGCGCGCCGCACTATCCGATGCCGCTGCCGGTCATCGCTCGCTCGGTCGAGGAGCGCGAACTCCTGACCAGCCTCGCCTCGGTGAAGAGTATCTTTGACCTCGTCGAACGGACCGACGTCAGTTTCGTCGGCGTCGGCGCAGTGGGTGATTCAGCCGCTTTGGTGCAGGACGGCATCATCACGCGCCAGGAAGCCGAGGCTCTGCGCCATCTCGGCGCGGTCGGAGAGATCACCGGCTGGGCGTTCGATGCAGCGGGCAAAGTGCTGGCGGAAGGCTCAAATCTCCGGGTCGCGGCGGCGCCGCTCAGGCGCGCCGACAACCGGCTCGTGATCGGCGTCGCGATGGGCCCATCGAGGCGCGCGCCGCTGCGTGGAGCGCTTGCCGGGAAGCTTATTTCCGGCTTGGTGACCGACGAATTGACGGCCGAGCACCTGCTGCAGCGGTGACTTCAAAGAAAAAAGATACCGACATATCAATTTGTTGGCGCCTTTCGCCGGTCTTTTCGGCAGGTCGGCGACAAACCGGATTGACTCGCGCCCGAAGATGTGGCGAATATTCGCCCGTTAGCTTGGCAAATGCCCAAATCGGCATTGCCGCACGGAGGAAACGCTATGAAGGTTCTCGTGAAGGGGCTGCTCGGCGCCGTTGCGCTCGCAGGCTTCTCGCTTCCCGCTTACGCTGAAACGACACTGACGATCGCCACGGTCAACAACGGCGATATGGTTCGCATGCAGGGCCTGACCGAGGATTTCACCAAGGCCAATCCCGACATCAAGCTGAACTGGGTCACGCTCGAAGAGAACGTGCTGCGCCAGAAGGTGACGACGGACATCGCCACGCATGGCGGACAATTCGACGTCCTCACGATCGGCACCTACGAAGTTCCGATCTGGGCCAAGAAAAAATGGCTGGTGTCGCTCGATAAGCTTGGCGCCGATTACGACGTCGACGACCTCCTTCCTCCCATCCGCGCCGGCCTCTCGTATGACGGCAAGCTGTACGCAGCTCCGTTTTACGGCGAGAGCTCCTTCGTCATGTACCGGACGGACCTGATGGAGAAGGCCGGCCTCAAGATGCCCGAGAAGCCTACCTGGGACTTCATCAAGCAGGCCGCGGAGAAGATGAATGACAAGGCCGGCGGCGTCTACGGAATCTGCCTGCGCGGCAAGCCGGGCTGGGGCGAGAACACGGCGTTCCTTACCGCCATGTCCAATTCCTTCGGCGCGCGCTGGTTCGACGAGAAATGGAACCCTCAGTTCAACTCGCCGGAATGGAAGAAAACGATGGACTTCTACGTTGACCTGTTGAAGGCCGCCGGGCCGCCCGGCGCGTCGTCGAACGGCTTCAACGAGAACCTGGCTCTGTTCAATGACGGCAAGTGCGGGATGTGGATCGACGCCACAGTGGCTGCCGGATTCGTGACCGATCCCAAGCAGTCGAAGGTCTCGGACAAAGTTGGCTTCGCGCTCGCGCCCAACAACGGGCTTGGCAAGAACGCCAATTGGCTCTGGGCGTGGTCGCTTGCTGTCCCGGCCGGAACGAGCAAGGCCGAAGCGGCTGAGAAGTTCGTTTCATGGGCGACCAGCAAGCACTACACCGACCTGGTCGCCTCGAAGGACGGCTGGGCTCGCGTTCCTCCCGGGACGCGCACCTCGCTGTATAAGAACGCCGACTACACCAAGGCCGCCCCTTGGGCGGAGCTGACGCTCGGGTCGATCGATTCGGCCGACCCAGATCACCCGACCGTGAAGCCGGTGCCGTATACCGGCGTCCAGTTCGTCGCGATCCCCGAGTTCCAGGGCATCGGCACGGACGTCGGTCAGGACTTCTCGGCCGCGCTCGCCGGCACGATGACCGTCGATGCGGCGCTCGCCAAGGCGCAGGCCTCGACCGAAGCCGCAATGAAGAAGGCCGGCTACATCAAGTGATCTAAACCGCTTACCCGCTGCTTCGCGCTGCATACCTGGCGCAAAGCGGCGGGAAGGGGCGCATCCTCCCGCCCCTCGCCCCCTTCTCCTCGCGAGAAGGGGGAAGGGGGAAGGGAAGACAAGCAAGAAAGGCGCATCGATCCGAAGGGACCGGCGCGTCTCGCGCGGGAGGAGAGGGCCACGAGGATGGCGACGCAGCAAACAGCGACAGCGGGGCGCGCTCTCGTTTCACCATCGGTCATCCTGCTTTTCATTTGGATGATCGTGCCCCTGGTGATGACGCTCTACTTTTCGACGCTGCGCTACAGCCTGCTCGATCCCGACAACACCGCCTTCGTCGGGCTGCAGAACTACACGTCGTTCCTCACCGACCCGGATTTCATCGCCTCGCTTATCAACACGCTCGTCCTTGTTGTCTCCGTGCTCGCCATCAGCGTCGGCGGCGGGCTCCTAGTCGCGCTGTTGATGGACCAGCCCGTGTATGGCCAGAACATCTTGCGGCTCATGGTGATCGCGCCATTCTTCGTCATGCCGACGGTGAGCGCGCTGGTGTGGAAGAACCTTCTCATGAATCCCGATTCGGGCCTCTTCGCCTGGATTGCGCGCTCGCTCGGGTTCCAGCCGATCGTCTGGTTCACCAACTGGCCGATGCTCTCGGTGATCATCGTCGTCTCATGGGAATGGTTACCGTTCGCGAGCCTCATTCTTCTGACCGCCCTTCAGTCGCTCGACGAAGAGCAAAAGGAAGCCGCGCAGCTCGATGGCGCGGGGCCGATTTCCTACTTCGGATACATCGTGCTGCCGCATATCGCGCGCGCGATCACGGTCGTCATTCTGATCGAGACCATCTTTCTCCTGAGCGTGTTCGCGGAAATCTATGTGACGACCTCTGGCGGGCCTGGCACAGCGACCACGAATATCCCATTCCTCGTCTATAAGCAGGCGCTGCTCAACTTCGACGTCGGCAGCGCCTCCGCGGGCGGCATTATCGCGGTCATTCTCGCCAACATCGTCGCGATCTTCCTCATGCGCATCATCGGCAGGAACCTGGAGGGCTGAACGATGGCGATTAAGAAATCCGCCCGCGAGCGCATCGGGATCACCATCCTCGCCTGGGTCGTCGCTTTCCTGATCTTCTTCCCGATCCTCTGGACGTTTCTTACGAGCTTCAAGACCGAACTCGACGCTATCGCCATGCCGCCGAAGTTCCTGTTCTTCAACTGGACGCTGGAGAACTACGCCGACGTGCAGCAACGGTCGAACTATCTCAAGTTCGCCTTCAATTCGGTGGTGCTGTCGGTCGGCGCGAACCTGATTGGTCTTTTGATCGCCGTTCCGGCCGCCTGGTCGATGGCGTTCGCGCCGGGCAAGCGCACCAAGGACTTATTGATGTGGATGCTGTCGACCAAGATGATGCCGGCGGTCGGCGTGCTGGTGCCGATCTACCTCCTATTCAAGAACCTGCATCTGCTTGACAGCCTGATCGGCATTGGGCTCGTCTTGATGCTCCTCAACCTGCCGCTGTTGATCTGGATGCTCTATACCTATTTCAAGGAGATCCCGAACGACATCCTGGAAGCTGCGCGCATGGACGGGGCGTCGCTTTTGAATGAGATCGTATACGTGCTGACGCCGATGGCGGTCCCAGGTATCGCCTCGACCATGCTGCTCGCGATCATCCTGTCATGGAACGAGGCCTTCTGGACCCTCAACTTGACGACGTCGAATGCCGCCCCGCTGACCGCGTTCATCGCCTCCTACTCGGCGCCGGAGGGCTTTTTCTGGGCCAAGCTCTCGGCGGCCTCGACGCTCGCGATCGCGCCAATTCTCATCCTCGGTTGGTTCTCGCAGAAACAGCTTGTCCGAGGCCTGACCTTCGGCGCAGTAAAATGATTTTGGATTGAAGGAAACAGCAGCCATGGGCAGCATCCAACTCAAGGACGTGCGAAAGGAGTTCGGCGCCGTTAGCGTCATTAATGGCGTTGATCTCAACATCGACGACGGCGAGTTCGCGGTCTTCGTCGGCCCCTCGGGCTGCGGCAAGTCTACGCTTCTACGCCTCATCGCCGGCCTTGAGGACGTCACTTCCGGACAAGTGCTGATCGACGCCAAAGACATGACGAGCGTCGGCCCATCCAAGCGCGGGCTCGCCATGGTGTTCCAGTCCTACGCGCTCTATCCGCACATGAGCGTGCGCAACAACATCGCTTTCGCGCTCAAGATGGCGGGGCAGAGCGCCAGCGTCATCGATCAGAAAGTGCGCAAGGCGGCGGCCACGTTGAATCTCACCGATTACCTCGACCGTAAGCCGCGCCAGCTCTCCGGCGGCCAGCGTCAGCGCGTCGCCATCGGACGCGCGATCGTGCGAGAGCCGAAGGCGTTCCTGTTCGATGAGCCGCTTTCTAACCTCGACGCGGCGCTGCGTGTGCAGATGCGCGTCGAGATCGGCGAACTGCATGAGGCGCTGAAGACGACCATGATCTATGTCACCCATGATCAGGTCGAGGCGATGACCATGGCCGACAAGATCGTGGTGCTCGACCGAGGCTCGGTGGCGCAGATCGGCACTCCGCTCGACCTCTACAACAAGCCCAATGGCCTCTTTGTGGCGGGCTTCATCGGTTCCCCGACGATGAACCTGATCAAGGGCGCGCCCGCCGCCAAGCGCGGCGCGGATACCATCGGCATCCGGCCGGAGCATGCCGACGTGTCCATGACCGCGGGCGAATGGCCGGCGAAGGTGCGCCTCGCCGAGCACCTCGGCTCCGACACATTTGTGCACGCGGAGGCGGATGGCATGGGGCAACTGACCCTGCGCCTGGAGGGCGAGGCGCCGCTGACGCCGGGCCAGACCATTTATGTCACGCCTCGCGAAGCGCACCTGCATCGGTTCGACAAGGACGGCAGAAGGATCGACTGACGGCGGGCGAACTGCGAACGCGTCAGTTCCAGGTTGACTTGATGAATGGGTTCGAATCATGA
The DNA here is from genome assembly GCA_963836695.1 of uncultured Alphaproteobacteria bacterium. GTDB lineage: Bacteria > Pseudomonadota > Alphaproteobacteria > Rhizobiales > Beijerinckiaceae > Roseiarcus. The sequence continues at coordinate 75,725 of CAWIKX010000025.1, read as the reverse complement.
GCGTCAAACTCTCGGCGGCGGCGCTGTCGCGCCTGCCTCAAGGCGTTGCGGCTCCGAACTATCGGCGTTCTGACCTTCGCGCCGGCATCGTTCATTTCGGCATTGGCAATTTTCATCGTGCGCATCAGGCGGTCTATCTCGACGATCTGCTCAACGCCGGCCGCGATCACGACTGGGCGATCGTCGGAACGGGAGTGCGAGACCCGGATGTAGCGATCCGTGAGAAGCTCAAGGAACAGGACTGGCTGACAACAGTGGTCCAGCAAGAAGCGGACACGACCAATATCCGCGTCACCGGTTCGATGATCGATTTCGTTCGGCCTTATGACGCACCGGCGTTGCTCGATGCGATCTCCAAACCCAATATTCGCATTGTCTCCCTCACCGTCACAGAAGGCGGATACTATATCTCGCCGGCGACGCAGCATTTCGACCCCACCCATCCCGACATCGTCTATGACGGACGACACCCGGATGCTCCGAAGACCGCATTCGGCCTCATCGCCGCCGGGCTCAAGCGCCGCCGCGCCGAGGGGACTGCGCCTTTCACCGTGATGTCCTGCGACAACATTCCGGGCAACGGCCACGTAACCGAGAACGCCGTCGCCGGGCTCGCGGAGCTTGCCGATCCGGAACTCGCGCGCTGGATTCGCTCAAACGTCGCCTTTCCCAATTCCATGGTCGACCGCATCACGCCCGCGACGACCGACCGGGAACGCGCCCTGCTGCGTGACAAGTGCGGGCTTGAGGACAATTGGCCGGTTTTTTGCGAAGAGTTCCGGCAATGGGTTTTGCAGGACAAGTTTCCGGCGGGGCGGCCCGCGCTCGAGACCGTAGGGGTCACGTTCACGTCCGACGTATCGCCCTATGAATTGATGAAGATCCGAATCCTCAACGGCGGTCACGCTGCGATCGCCTATCCGGCGGGGCTGCTTGACATCCATTTCGTTCACGACGCGATGGGCGATGAACAGATCGGCGCCTTCCTCGAAAAGCTGACCAAGCGCGAGATCCAGCCTGTCGTCCCGCCGCCGCCCAACACCAAGCTCGACGACTATCGGGAACTGATCGCGCGGCGCTTCGCCAATCCGAAGATTGGAGACACGATCCCACGCCTCTGCTTCGACGGCTCGAACCGGCAGCCGAAATTCATTCTGCCTTCCGTCGCTGATCGGCTGAAGGCAGGCGGATCCTTCCGAGGCCTCGCTCTCGTGTCGGCTCTGTGGTGCCGCTATTGCTATGGCGAGACCGAAAGCGGCAAGCCGATCGCGCCCAACGATCCAAGCTGGGAGCGCATCCAAACCGCGGCGAAGCAAGCCCGAAGCGATCCGCGCGCTTTTCTGGCGCTGCGTGACATCTTCGGCAGGCTCGCGGAAGAACCCGCCTATGTCAGCGCCTTTTCCAGCGCGCTCTCCGCGCTTTGGGCGGACGGCGTTCGCCCGACGCTCGCCGACTATCTGTCGGCGGCTGGATAAGCTGACGGCCTCGGAGGCTTCTGATCAATGTATCTCGATCGCTTCAATCTCAAAGGCCGTGTCGCGGTCGTCACCGGCGGCGCCCAGGGGATTGGCCTCGCCTGCGTAGAGGCGCTGTCAGAAGCGGGGGCGTACGTCTATATCGCCGACCGCAACCTGGAGGTCGCCAGGCAGGCGCGGACCGCGATGAAAGCGAAAGGCTACGCCGGCGACGTCATCGAGATGGAAGTCACCGACTCGAAGCAAGTCGACGCCGCGGCGGCGCGGGTGATGTCGGAAAAGGGCCGCGCCGACATTCTGGTTTGCAATGCCGGTATCGCGCGATCAGAAACCCCGGCGGAAGATGTCACCGATGAGCACTGGCTGAACGTCATCGACGTCAATCTCAACGGCCTCTTTTGGTGTTGCCGGGCGTTCGGCAGGCCCATGTTGGCCGCGGGACGCGGCTCGATCATTAACGTCGGCTCGATGTCCGGCTTCATCGTCAACAAGCCGCAGCCGCAAGCCTATTACAATGCTTCGAAGGCGGCCGTGCATCATCTGACGAAGTCGCTCGCCGCCGAATGGGGCGCCCGCGGGGTACGGGTCAACGCCGTCGCGCCGACCTATATCAATACGTCGATGACTGCGCTCGGAAAAACCAACCAGCCGATGTTCGACGCCTGGATCGACGGCACGCCGATGGCGCGCATGGGTGAGCCGGATGAGATTGCCGCCGTAGTGCTTTTTCTCGCCTCCGACGCCGCGAGCCTGATGACCGGGTCGATCGTGCTGGCTGACGGCGGCTATACCTGCTGGTAAGGATCAGGCGACATCAACAGCGGGTAGGGAACGACATGGATCTCGGGCTTAAGGGGAAAGTCGCCGTCATTACGGGCGGCAGCGTAGGGATTGGTCTTGCGATCGCTGAGGGCCTCGCGGCCGAGGGCGTCGACATCGTGATCGCCGCCCGCAATGTGGAGCGCGTTCGGGACGAGGCCAGCCGTATCGCCAAATCCTTCGGCGTCCGGGCGGAAGGCCTGGCCTGCGACGTCGCGACGCGCGAGGGCGCCGAAGACCTTATCGAAGACGTCAAGCGGCTCTTCGGGGGCGCCGACATCCTCATCAACAACGCCGGCACCGGCAGCAACGAGACGGTGATGGAGGCGCCTGATGAGAAATGGCAGGCCTATTGGGATCTGCACGTGATGGCGGCGGTGCGGCTCGCCCGTGGCCTTGCGCCGCTTATGAAGCAGCGCGGCGGCGGGGTCATTCTGCACAACGCCTCGATCTGCGCCGCCCAGCCCCTTTGGTACGAGCCGATCTACAACGTCACCAAGGCGGCCTTGATGATGTTCTCGAAGTCGCTGTCGACCGAGCTCATCGGCGACAATATCCGCGTGAACTGCGTCAACCCCGGCCTCATTCTGACGCCGGATTGGGTCAAGACCGCAAAGCAGCTCACCGCAGACAAGGGCGGCGACTATGAGGCCTATCTCGACGGCGTCGCGCGCGAACATGCGCCGATCAAGCGATTCGCAACCCCACAGGAACTGGCGAACTTCTTCGTCTTTCTCTGCTCTGACCGCGCGAGCTATTCTGTCGGCTCAACCTATTACGTCGACGGGGGCATGTTGAAGTCGGTCTGAGCGGATTGGGTTGATGAGACCGCTCAGCGCTCCGGAAGTGAGCGCCAGAAAAATCGACAATTTCTTGCGAGGCCGCCGGAGAAATCTGGCATCGCTGTTCAGAAATGCGGATAGGCCCCGGCTCGCAGGGTGGGAAGCCTTCCCGAAGCGCCGCTCCAGGGTAATCTGAGCTCAGCTTGCAAGCTCGACCGCTGCACGGTAGCGTCGCTGTCACCGCGAGGGCGGATTGAAAACGCCTCGCAAGGGAGGGAATATGAACGGTCATTTTTCAGCCCGCCGCGCCGCGGGGCGGCGGACGGCTTTTTTGCTTGCGATCGCGGGCGTCTGCGCCTCGGCCTCAGTTTGTTGGGCTGATGAAGTCACCGACGGCGCGAAAGCCGCCGTCCAGAAATATGTGGGCTTGCAGAGCGAGTGGCTCGGTCCCACAAGCGCGCCGAAGCCGCAATCCGGCAAGAAGATTGTCTATCTCTCCGGCGACGAGAACATCGATACGTCGCACGAGTACGGGGTCTTCATGAAGGAGGCCGCGGCGAAACTCGGTTGGGATGTAACCGTGATCGACGGGAAAGGCAGTCCCTCCTCCTGGCTCGCGGCCTTCAACCAAGCCATCGCGCTCAAGCCTGACGGAATTGCAATCTTTGCCGACGCTGCCAGTCTTCAGGATCCGATTAAAGCGGCCAACGCCCAGCATATTGTGGTGATTGGCCTGCACGCGGCAGGCACTCCCGGCGCCTTCCCGGATCTTGGCGTTTTCTTCAACATTCAAGGCGATCCGCGCAACGTCGGCAAAGCGCAAGCGGAGTGGGCGATTGCGGACAGCGACGGAAAAGCGCGTGTCGTCATCCTGACCCACAACGAATACAAGATCGCCGAAACGAAGTCGACAGCGGCCAAGACCATGGTCGAGAAGTGCAAGGGTTGCCAAGTGCTCGAATATGCCAATTCGCCCGCCTCCCAGGCCGACCAGCGAATGGCGCAACTGACAACGAGTTGGATCCAGCGCTTTGGCCCGCCCCTCTACATTACCTCGGTCGGCGACAACGACTTCGACTTTGCGGTCCCGGTTCTTCGTTCGGGCGGAATCAAGCCTGGCCAGGTCAAACTCATCGGAGCGGACGGGACGCGCTCCGCCTACGACCGCCTTCACAAGGGGAAGGCCTACCAGGAAATGACGGTGTCGGAGCCGGTCGAGTTGCAGGCCTATCAGGCGATCGATGAGTTCAACAGAGCGTTCAACGGGCAGCCGCCAAGCGGTTTCGTTCAGCCCCCTTATGTCGTGACCACCGAGAACGTGAATGCGGAAGGCGGGGACAAGAATGTGTTCATTCCCTCGAACCACTACAAGGAGCACTATCTCGCCAATTGGGGCGTCAAGTAGGAAGGCGGCGCGTGACGCCTGCGACCTGAACAAAGCAAAATGGCGCGGCGCAAGCTGCCGGCGGGGGTCTTTTGGAGACGGTTCGAGGTGATCAGCCTCTCCTGTCCATCTCGGGTCTGAGCAAGGCCTTTCCCGGCACACTGGCGCTGAAGGACGTCGATTTGGACGTCGGAAGCGGAGAAATTCATGCTCTGCTCGGACAGAACGGCGCCGGCAAGTCCACGCTGATAAAGATACTTGCGGGCGTCTACGGATACGATCGGGGTGAGATCCGGTTGTCGGGATCGCTGGTCGAACCGGCGACAATGAAGCTTCCGATCAATTTCATTCATCAGGATCTTGGGCTCGTCGAGTCAATAACCGTCGCCGAGAATATTGCGATAGCGGTCGGTTTTGCGAGGCGACGAGGTCTTATCGACTGGAGCGCGACCGGAAAGGCGGCCACGAACGCCCTCGCGCTCATGACGGACGATATCGATCCCGATCGACCGGTCAGCGAACTCTCGGCCGCAGAGCGATCGATCGTCGCGATCGCGCGCGCCTTGGCTACGAAATGCGCCGTCCTCGTTCTCGACGAGCCGACCGCCTCTCTGCACGAGAAGGACGTCGCGCGCCTGTTTCAGGCGCTCGAACGCTTGCGCTCCGCCGGGCTCGGAATTGTCTATGTTTCGCATCGACTGGATGAGATATTCCGGATCGCCGATAGAGTTACGGTCCTGCGTGACGGCAAACGGGTCGCGACGGGGCCGATCGGCGCGATGAACAGAGACCAGATCGTTTCAGACATCGTCGGCCGGAAGCTGATCGAAAGCGACCTGGCCGAATTCACCACGGATGGGCTGCCGCTCCTCGCTGTGGAGAACCTGCGCTCCGGGAGCGCAGGGCCGGTAAGCTTCACAATTCAGCCTGGCGAGACCCTCGCGCTGGTCGGGCTCCGCGGCGCGGGGCACGATGTTATCGCGCGCGCAATATTTGGCAATCAAGCAATCGATGGCGGGCGGATCCGACTGCGCGGAGCGCAGCTTCCTCCTCTCGACGAAATATCGGCTATGCGAGCAGGAATAGGATTCATATCGAGCAAGCGGGCCGAAGAGGGCATGGCGGGATCTCTGAGCGTGCGCGAAAATATCTTCATAAATCCCACCCTCACCGGCGCTCGCCCATTTGCGTGGCTCTCCCGAGAGCGCGAATGTCAGAAAGCCGCTGCGGTGGTCCGACGTTATGACGTTCGCCCTGCCGATGCGGAGCGCAGCATCGCGTTGTTCAGCGGCGGGAACCAGCAAAAGGTTATCGTCGCGCGCTGGCTCGAGGCAGCCATGGACCTTCTCATTCTCGAGGAGCCCACCCTCGGTGTGGACGTCGGCTCCAAGGCGGATATTTATCATTTATTGAAGAGCTCGCTGGCTCGAGGTATGGCCGTTCTGCTCGTTTCTTCGGATTTCGAAGAAGTGGTGAAGGTGAGCCATCGCGCCCTTGTGTTCAGCAGAGGTCAAGTTGTCGCGGTCCTGGATCGCGGAGATCTGAGCGTCTCCAAACTGACAAGCCTGTCGGCCGGCAATGAGCCGGGTCTGGACTTGGAGCAAGGATGATAAACTCCTCGCGGCGCCCGGTGGGCTTCTCGCGCGACGTTGCGCGATTTCTGTCGGTCTGGGGCCTGCTGATCGTTCTCCTTGTCCTGATCGCACTGTTCTCGGCGCTCAGGCCGAACACCTTTCCGACAGCATTCAATTTTCAGTCGATTCTGAGCAACAAGTCGATCTCCGCCATGGCTGCGCTGGCGGCCATGATTCCAATCGCGGCCAATCGCTTCGACCTTTCGATGGCTTTTGTCCTCGGCATCTCGCAGGTGCTGGCCGTTGGTTTTCAGGAGGCTGGAATTCCCTGGCCGATCGTTGCCGTTCTCATCCTCGGTCTCGGCGCCGCCGTCGGCTTCTGCAATGGAATCCTCGTGACCGTCGTTGGTATCGACAGTTTCATTGCAACTCTCGGCACCGGAACCATGATCCTGGGCGTCAACCAGTGGTACACGGGCGGCCATCAGATCATTGCCTCCATGCCAAATTCCTTTCTGGCGCTTTCGGCAGTGATCTGGGGCGTGCCGCTGCCGGCTCTGTATGTCCTGGTGATCAGCGTCGTCCTCTGGATCGGCTTCGAATATCTTCCTGTTGGACGCTTCCTGTACGTTCTGGGGGTCAATCCGAAGGCCGGCCAGCTCAATGGCATCTCCGAGAGGAGATATGTCACCGGAGCCCTCATGGCTTCGGGCCTGATCGCGGCATGGGCGGGCATTGTCCTGCAATCGCAATTGCAGGTCGGTCAGAGCTCAGTTGGGCCCGAATTCCTCCTGCCCGCTTTCACCGCCGCTCTGCTCGGCGCGACCGCGATCAAGCCCGGACGAGTGAACGTTTGGGGCACGATTCTCGCCGTCGCCGTTTTGGCGGTCACTGTGGCGGGCCTCAACCAATTGGGCGCGCCCTACTTCGTCGAGGCTCTATTTAACGGATTTACGCTGGTTCTCGCAGTCGGCTTGGCGGTCGTCGCGAACCGTCGTCGGACCTCTATGAGCGACGGGGTTGAAGGAAGCTCGCCGACGGCGGCACCTGCGAGGGCTTCTGAGGCGCCTTGACTTGCGCAACGTGACAGGGCGGGGACTATCCGCAGGCTCGCTCGATCGGGCGAATTGCCCTATCGGTCGCCATCGGCGCGCCGCCTGCGACGACCAACGTCAATGCTGGCTTCGCGCCATCTCTTCCGGCCGCAAACTTGCCGCTTGAGCCGCCGCCAAACGGATCAGATTAGTGACGCCGATCACGCCGGGAACGCTCTTGGCGTCGGACTCCGCGCAAGTCCGCTGATAAGGCAGGTCGACCAGTCCGGAAACCGTCACCCAGCCGTTTTCGACGTCGACGTTCAGCCGGTCCCGCGGGACCGCCAGATCCCAGTGTAGCGCGTTCAAGACGCCTACGCGCACGTCTTCGCTTTGCGAGCGCATTTCGACCTCCCGGCGTCAAGGTTCTTGGTTTCTGAGCCGCGAGACTGTCGACGATCTCGTTCGCAGATCGTCCGCCCGCTCCGCCGCTGGGAAGAACGATAGCGAGTTAGTGCAGCGGAATTTTGACAGCGCCGCCGGTGAGACGATCCCAAATCTGTCTAATCAGACCTGCGCCCGCGGCTCGGACTCCACGAACACCCCTTCGTCCACATCCATCGCATTGCCGCGCCAAGTGACGTTGCGGCCCGACCAACCTCCCGCCCACAGGAACGGCAGAACGACGTCGCGCGTAAGCCAAGCTGCGGGACTTCGCCACGACAGCGGCCAGCCGGCGACGAAAGCAAGGAGGGCCTCGGCGCCGTAACAGAACAGAGCCGCCAACGCGACGCCGGTGACCGGGTTTATCCCGAAGACGGGAGCAGCGACCGCAGCGGCGATCAAGGTGAGAAGGCTGGTCGTCAGGATTTCCGGAGCGAAAAAGAAGGGGAAGGTGGCGCGCCTCAGCCGCGCCCAGCGGAGCTGCCGGGACCAGACGTCGCGCAGACGGCGCCGGCCGAGCGGCTGCTGGAAGGGTCGGTCGACGAGATGGGCGTTGAACCCTTGCGCTCGGATGACCTTTGTCGCCGCGGCGTCTTCCGCGATTTCCGCCGCCAAAGCCTCAATGCTTCCGCCCGCCTCCAATATCTCCCGGCGCCACAGCATGGTCTTGCCCTGGGCGAAGCCATAGCCACAAGATTCACCGGCATATTGCCAGCGCGCCTGATAGGTGTTGAGAAAGGCGCACTCGATCTCGGCGGCGAACGACTCGGGTTGAGAGCCGATCGGCGGGGCGCAGACAATGCCGCTGTCGGAGCGCCAGCGCGCAAGCAAGCGCTGAACGTAGTCGATCGGCATCAATACATTGGAATCTGCGATAATCACCCACTCGTAGCGCGCCGCCTTCCATCCCTTGACGACATTGTTGAGTTTGGGGTTGGCGCTGATCCGGTCATCGCCGATCAACAGGCGCGCCGGCCGATCGGGGTTCGCCGCGATCGCGCCGAGCACCAGCGGGGCGATGGCGTCATCCCCGCTCGCGAGGCAGAAGATTATCTCATAGCTGGGATAGTCGAGCGCGAAGATCGACCGCAGCGTCTCGCGCGAAAACGTCTCGACGCCGCACAGAGGCTGCACGATTGTAACGCTCGGAGCGTCCGTCGGTGGGGGCATCGGGGGCCCGGACCGCCGCCTACACCGGCGGGCGGCGAGCGCGACGCTCAGGCCGTGCATCCCCGCGCTGGTAGCGCAAATCCCCGCCGCCAGGGCGCCTATAGTCATGGGGCTAGACTACCCGAATCACAAGGCCTTGTCACACCATATTGCGGCGGCCGCACGACGCTTCTATGAAGGTGAATGGCCTCTCTCCCGGTGGTCCGGTTCGCGCCGTCGCCCACCGGCCGCATCCATATCGGCAACGCCCGCACAGCTCTGCTCAACTGGCTATTTGGCCGCCGCCGCGGCGGCACGTTCATCCTGCGTTTCGACGACACGGATCTCGAGCGCTCAAGGAGGGAATACGCCGACGCGATCGAGACGGATTTGGAATGGCTCGGGATTCGGCCGGACCTCGTGCGGCGCCAGTCGGAGCGCATGGGGGCTTATGGTAAGGCGGCCGAGAAGCTCAAGGGACTAGGCCGGCTGTATCCGGCCTATGAGACAGCCGACGAGCTCGACCGGCGCCGCAAGCGGCAACAGGCGAGGGGTCTTCCCCCGATCTATGACCGCGCCGCCTTGCGCCTCACGGCGGACGAGCGGACCGCGCTCGAAGCCTCAGGCCGCAAGCCGCATTGGCGGTTTCGCCTAGAACCCATGACCGTGCGCTGGGACGACCTGGTGCGCGGAGAGAGCCACATCGACTGCGCCTCACTCTCCGATCCGGTCCTCCGCCGCGAGGATGGAACCTATCTTTACACGCTGCCCTCGGTGGTCGACGACATCGACTTCGGGGTGACGCATGTCATTCGCGGCGAGGATCACGTCACCAACACCGCCGTCCAGATTCAAATTCTCGAGGCGCTGGCGGGCAAAGCGCCAAGCTTCGGCCACCATAACCTCCTGACCGACGCCGGCGGCGGGGGACTATCCAAGCGCTCAGGGGCGTTGTCGATCTCCGCATTGCGCACGAAAGGCGTCGAGTCGCTCGCCGTCGCCGCGCTCGCGGTACTGGTTGGTTCGGCCGAAGCGGTGCGGCCGGTCGCCTCGCTTGACGAACTGGCGGACCTGATCGACCTCTCGCAACTCTCACGCGCTGCTGCCCGATTTGACGAAGCCGAACTCGAGGCGCTCTCGGCCCGCACGCTGCATCGCTTCCCCTACACGGCGGTCGCCGACCGGCTGGCGGGGTTCGGCGTCGCGGGGCCCAATGCAGAAGCTTTATGGCTCGCTATTCGCGGCAACCTTTCGCGCCTGGACGATGCAGCCACCTGGGGGCGCGTGACGGAAGGCGAGATCGCCCCGATCGTCGAGGACCCTGACTATCTTAAGCTCGCCGCCTCATGTGCTCCCGAGGGGCCTTGGGACCAGTCGACCTGGGGCGCCTGGACCGCTCGGCTGAAGGAGACGTCCGGCCGCAAGGGCCGTGCGTTGTTTCACCCGTTGCGCCTGGCCCTGACGGGGCAGGAGGCCGGCCCGGAACTCGCGCTTCTCTTGCCGCTGATTGGCCGCGCTAAAGCGCTGGCCCGACTATCCGCACCGGGCGCTTGACCCCGTCGGGGCCTACCGCTTCCACCGTTCGTCCCTGCTTCACGCTGAAGCTCTTGGCGTTCTCGAGGTCGCCGCCCGCAATACCCGACCCTTCGCGGCTCACCGTGGCGGCGGCGGCGCTGAGCTTCGTGTCGGCGCCGTTCGCGTCGAGAACCGGGGCAGTCGCCGTGTCCAGCGAAGGTATGGCCGTTGCGGTGGTCCCGGGAGCAGTCGGCGCGCCCGGTCCAGCCACGACGGACCCGTTGGGCGCGATCGGCTTGCCCTTCGCGTCCGTCAAGGGTTTGGCCTTCGGATCAATGATTGGCCGAGCCATCTCGGCCGATTTCTCTGGCGTCACCAGAATATCGCGCTTCTCGTGACCGTAACGCGCCTCGGCATCGGCGAGCGCCTCCGCCCAGCTCTGCCCCTTGCGCCGGCAGGAGCAGGTGGGGTCGAACGTTTTCTCGAATTTGCCGGCGTTGGGCAGATTTGCATAAGGCTCGCCGGTTGGCGCCGCGGCCTCTTCAATTGTGCCGCCGAACGGGAACGAATAGAGGGCCACATCGGCGTTGGGGCATAGGGCCCTGCAGACGTCCTCGAGGCTGTCCGCCCGGCTGCCCGCGCCGGAATAGGAGACGGGGAAGAAGCTGCCGTCGCACGTGCGCACGCACACCGCATAGGAGCCGGAGTGGGCCTGCACGGGTCCCTTCTCGCCCGAAGGGGAAGACTGATGCGGCTGATCGCCGTGGTCCTCAAAGCGGGCGTCCGTCTGCTGCTGGTCCTCGGACGGTTGACCGAGCCTGGCCAGGCCTCCGAACAATGCCTCAAAGACATTGTTCGGCCCCGACGGCTGTCCACGACCGCATTCTGCGTTATAGCGAGCGATCAGATCGCCAGCGCCGCCGCCGGCCCGCGCCTGCAGCTCCGCGAGATTGGCTTCCATGCGCGAGATTTGAGCGGCGACCTCGCCGCACTGCGGTGGCGGCTCCGAGCCAAAAAACAGGAACTTGCGGTTTCCGCAGCCGAGCGAACCGGCGTATGCCCTGGTCCGCCCGAGCTCGGCCCGCTGACGTTCGACCGCGGCCTGCGACCCGCTTGAGCCGCGCCGGGCGGCGATGGCTTGCTGCAGCCGCGCGCATTCCGCGTTTTGCGCGACCGCAACGTCCGTGCTGAAAGTGACGATGGAGGCCGCAAGCGCGGCCAACGCGCCGGCTAACGTCAGAATCTTGCCGTATCCGAACGCGCTTCTCATGCGTGTGTTCGCCGCCTTCATTTCGTCAATCGTCTGCGCGCGCCTTGCGATCCTGAGCGCCCGCTCCGCCTTCACTAAAGCGGGCGCCGTTAGAGACCGACATCGCGGCGTGAACAAGGCGACGACCTCAAGGTCACGCCCCGCCGCTTCATACGTGTTTTCCCCGGGACACGCCATAGGGCTTGGGCCAGTCTCGCGTTTGCGGGCTGAATTGCACATAATAAGCCGATGGCAGAGACGGACGCGCGCGCGACCAATGCGCCCGAAATCACCGTCAGCGAACTGGCGAACGCGCTCAAGCGAGCGATCGAAGATCGGTTCGGTTATGTGCGCGTGCGGGGCGAGATCTCCGGCTATCGCGGCCGCCATTCCTCCGGCCATGCCTATTTTTGCCTGAAGGACGCCAATGCGCGGCTCGACGCCGTCGTTTGGCGCACCACGCTTCAGCGCATGCGGCTCAAGCCCGAGGAGGGCCTCGAAGTCGTCGCGACCGGGCGACTGACCACTTTTCCCGGCAAGTCGACATACCAGATTGTTATCGAGTCGCTTGAGCTCGCCGGAATTGGCGCGCTGATGGCGCTGCTCGAGGCCCGGCGCAGGAAGCTTGCCGAGGAAGGGCTATTCGACGTCGCGCGCAAGCGCAAAGTCCCGTTTCTGCCGAAAGTGGTGGGGGTGGTGACCTCGCCGACCGGCGCCGTCATTCGCGACATTCTGCATCGCCTCGCCGACCGCTTTCCGGTTCGTGTCGTCGTCTGGCCGGTGCGCGTTCAGGGCGAGACCTCAGCGGCCGAGATTGTCGCGGCGATCGATGGCTTCAATGCGCTCCCGTTGGACGGAGCGACTCCGCGGCCCGACGTGCTGATCGTCGCGCGCGGCGGAGGCTCGCTCGAAGACCTTATGAGCTTCAACGACGAGGAGGTGGTGCGCGCGGTCGCCCGCAGCGCGATCCCGCTCATCGCCGCCGTGGGCCACGAGACGGACTGGACGCTGATCGATCACGCGGCGGACTTGCGCGCGCCGACGCCGACAGCGGCAGCGGAATTTGCGGCGCCGGTCCGGGTCGAGCTCCTCGCCGCGATGGCGGATTTGGACGCGCGCCGCCGTGGCGCGATCCTGCGCTTCTCCCAACGCCTTCGCTCCGACTTGCGCGCGCTCATTCGCGCCCTGCCAGGGGGCGAGGCGATCATCGCCGGACCGCGCCAGCGTCTCGACCGCGCTTCGGAGACACTGGGTCAGCGCATGCGCGCGGCGATCGACCAGCGTGCGCTGCGCACGGCGGGTTTGGCCCGAAGCCTCGCCCGTCATTCGCCACGCGCTCATTTTGCGGGCTTACGTGAGCGGCTGAGAGGGTTAAGCGGACGCTTGGCGAGAACACGGCCGCTCCTCATCGAACGGCCGCGCCGCTCGGCGGAGGCCGTCAGCCGGACATTCGTCCGCGAGGCGGCGCTTCTGGCTAGGCGGCGCGGCGAGCAGGCGGCGGCGATCGAGCGTCTCACCCGGCGCATGACGCGCGCCTATGACGAAAGCCTGCAAAGCCGTCGCGCGCAGCTCTTATCCCTTGGGCAGTTGCTCGGCGCTATGAGCTATCGCGGCGTGCTGTCGCGCGGTTTCGCCCTCGTTCGGGACGAGACGCAAAGACCTTTGTGGCGCGCGGAGGAGGTCAAGCAGGCTCAACGCCTCGAGATCGAATTCGCCGACGGAAAGATCGGCGCCATAGCCGGGGGGCGTGTCGGTCCGCCGCTTACTCCGCCCGCCCTGTTGCCCCGCCGACGGGTCAGATCAGACAAAGACGACGGGCAGGGGTCGCTGTTCTGACCAAGGGGTCCGCCGCCGAGCGCGGGGCCATCGCGAGCGTCTTCGTTCCTTCATCTGGTCTGCGCGCGACTCGACGCGGCGCCAGTGGTTCGTGACCGCAATTGCGGTCGGCCCGGCGAAGAATAGGCGAGGCGGTCGGAACAAACACCGAAACGTAGCGTTGGCGCGCACGGTCAAACCTAAGGAGTTTCCGATGAAATGCTTTGTAATCGCCGCGTTGTCGGCCACGGCCATTGCTGCACTCGCAGCGTCAACGCCCGTGGCCGCTCAAGCAACGGCCCCGGGCGCGCCGAAGGGCACGGCTCCAGTAACGATTGAGGGATACGGCTCGTCGTCTGCGATCGTCTGCGATCAGGCGGGCACGACGTGCTGGCATTCGGTGGAGCGGTATGACTATCCGCCCGATGCGAACGTGGTGGTCCATCCGTATGACTGGCAGGTTGACAACGGCGCACCCCTCGCCTGGAGAGAGCATACCGGCCGCGGGTATTGGCGGGGTGATCAGTGGGAAGCGTTCTGAGCCCCGGAACACTGATTGCCCCTGGACGAGGACGAAGCCCAGCTAGAAAAACACTAATTTGAGTTCGAACGCTGGCGATGGCCAAGCCATCGTCAGCTTATCGGTGCACGGTCTCCCCAGCGCTGAGCGAAGCGATTTCACTTCTTTCGGCCAGGCAGGAGAAGAGCGCTGTCGCGGCGCAGAGAAGCGCGAGCGCCGAGCCGATCCATGGCAACGTGCGGTAGCCAAATCCAAAAGAGAGGGCAGCCGCGCCGAGTGTCGGCCCGAGCGCGTTGCCGACGTTGAAGGCGGACTGGTTCAACGTCGAGGCGAGATTTGGCCCGTCGATCGCCTTCCTGACGACCCGCGTCTGCAACGGGACGCATGGCGCGAGGAACAGAAATCCCCAAAAGACCATAGCGACGCCGACCAGCGACGCGCTGTCAATCACGGCAATTAGGACGACATAAAAGAGTGCGTAGGCCAACGAGAGCGCGGCGATCGACTCCAAAGGTTTCCAGTCCCCGAGCCGTCCACCGATCACCATGCCCGCAGCGCCGCCGATGCCGAACAACAACAGCATAAGCGGAAGCGCGCCGACCGAGATCCGTGTTTCCTCCATGAGAAGCGGCGCGACATAGGTGAAAACCGCGAAGGTCGAAGCGCAGACGAGGAGGCTCATCGCCATCGCCAACAGGACCTGAGGTCGCCTGAGCGCGACGAGTTCCTGTCTGAAGCTAGAAGCTTCCCTGCGCGATGACGCGGGCATCCAGAATTGAAGCGCGGTCCCCGCAATGACGCCAACGACGGCGAGCGCCCAGAAGGCCGCGCGCCATCCAAGCGCATGTCCGATCGCCGTCGCGCCTGGCACGCCGACGAGGCTGGCGGCGGAGAAGCCAAGCCACACGAAGGACACGGCGCGCGCGCTGCGCTCGGGCGGAACGCTCGAGGCGGCGACGATCGCCGCGATGCCGAGGAAGGAGGCGTGCGAAACCGCCGCGAAGATCCTCGCCCCCATCAAGAAACCATAGTCGGGCGCAACCGCCGCCAGCACATGACCCACGACGAAGATGGCGCAGAGCTGAAGCAGCGTCCGCTTGCGCGGCTGGGACGCGGTGAGCGCGACAATGACCGGTCCCCCAATGGCCACGCCGATCGCATAGCCGCTGACCAGAAGGCCGGCTCGGGAAATACTGACTCCCAGATCAGAGGCAATGTCCGGCAGCAAGCCGACGACCGCGAACTCGGTTGTCCCTATGGCGAACGTCGCCAGGAAAAGCGCAAAGAGCAAAGGCGACATGGGGACATCCCAGTGAACTCGCCACGCGAAGCAGCGCCCTCAAGTCATCTAGCGGATAAGGTAACCCTCGTTAAGGGGTCGCAACATGGACTTAAGCTCAACGATCTGCTTGATTTTTGTCCAATCCCTTCGAATAGTGCGCGGCGTGCTTTGGGGAGATTGTCATGACTTGTGGGTGGCCACTATCGCGCTCGGCGGGGCTCGCGGCGGCGATGATTGCGGTTCTTAGCGTCAGCCAGGCGCACGCTGCAACGCCAATGGTTAAGTTCCTCGCCGGGACTTACGACATGACTGACGTTAACGGCGGCGGCTTCCACAGTCTTGTCATAACGCTGCCTCCTGGAGGGCTCGCCGTGTTCTCCATCGACGGCGGCCAAGAGCAATTCTCCATGGCAGAAGTTTCAGCGCCCGCGGGCTTCTACGATGGCAACGTTGGCGAGAGCCCCTACTTCATGTCGGACGATCTGTTCACCGTCACATAGAGCACGGTCTTTTGGCCCTATGTCACGTTCTATCCGCTGAGCGACCAAGGCGGAATGACGATCGGGTCGTCGCTGGGGGACACGGGCGAGAGCAACCTGATCGATACATTCGCCGCCCCCGGTTCTGCGCAGCCGTACCTGATGGTGGGCGC
Source organism: uncultured Alphaproteobacteria bacterium (assembly GCA_963836695.1). Taxonomy (GTDB): domain Bacteria; phylum Pseudomonadota; class Alphaproteobacteria; order Rhizobiales; family Beijerinckiaceae; genus Roseiarcus. Next base: position 60,031 of record CAWIKX010000025.1, on the reverse strand, counting down.
GCCAGAGCCGGCGACGTGGATGACGCTTGCGCTTGGCTTCGTGGGGCTAGCGTTCCTGCGCTCACGTCGCGCAGGCGCGACATCTCGCCGCGCCGCATAGGCGTTGTCGGCCGAGTTCAAGCCGCCGCTTTGATCGACGCCCCGACCTTCTCCATGATCTCGCCGATCTGATCCTCGCTCACGATCAATGGCGGGGTGAGCTCGATCGTGTCGCCGGCCGGGCGGATCATGATGCCTTCGTTGAAGAACGAGTGCTCGAGCGCGCGAAAAACACGCTGGCCAGGGCTGCCCTGGACGGGCGCAAGATCGATCGCGCCGGTGAGACCCACGCAGCGGATGTCGACGACGTTTGGCAATCCGTTGAGCCCCATGATTGCGTCATACCACTTGGGCTCAAGCGCCTTGGCGCGCTCGAATAGGCGCTCGTCGCGATAGACGTCGAGCGTCGCCAGCGCGGCCGCGCAAGCGAGCGGATGGCCGGAATACGTGTAGCCGTGAAAGAGCTCGATGGCGCTCTCCGGCCCATTCATGAAGGCGTCGTAGATGTGCTTGCGCGCGATCACGCCGCCCATCGGCACTGTGCCGGATGTGACGCCCTTGGCGAAGGTGATCATGTCGGGCTGGACGCCATAGCGCTCGGCGGCGAATGGCGCGCCGAGACGGCCAAAGCCGGTGATCACCTCGTCGAAGATGAGAAGAATGCCGTATTTGTCGCAGATCTCGCGCAGCCGCTTGAGATAGCCCTTTGGCGCCGGAAGGACGCCCGTCGAGCCCGCCATCGGCTCGACGATCACCGCGGCTATGGTGGATGCATCATGCAGCGCCACAATGCTTTCCAGCGCGTCGGCGAGATGGGCGCCCCATTCCGGCTCGCCCTTGGTGAAGGCCTGGTGCTCGCGGTTGTAGGTCGCGGGCAGATGGTCGACACCGGCGAGCAGCGAGCCGAAGTGCTTGCGGTTGTTGACCATGCCGCCGACCGAAATGCCGCCGAAGCCGACGCCGTGATAGCCGCGCTCGCGACCGATGAGGCGCGTGCGCGAACCCTGGCCGCGCACATTGTGATAGGCGAGCGCGATCTTGAGCGCGGTGTCGCAGGCCTCGGAGCCAGAATTGCAGTAGAAAACGTGATCGAGATCGCCGGGCGCCAGCTCCGCTATGCGGGACGCCAGCTGAAACGCCAGCGGATGGGCGAACTGAAAGGTCGGAGAGAAATCAAGCTCGGCCGCCTGCCTCTGGATCGCGGCTACGATCGGAGGCCGGTTGTGGCCGGCGTTGCAGCACCACAAAGCCGCCGTGGCGTCGAGGATCTCGCGCCCTTCCGGAGTGAAGTAATGCATGTCCTTGGCGCGCGAGATGAGCCGCGGCTTCTTCTTGAAGGCGCGATTGGGCGTGAACGGCAGCCAGAACGCGCTCAAGTCGTTGGGCACCTCCGCGCGCTGGGCGGGCGGCTTCACGGCGGTGGCGGTGGTCATCGTGGCGGTTCTCCTGAGAGCGCGTTTATTGGCGCCGACAATGGCGGCGGCGCTCCTTTTTGTCCAGTTGGCGGTGAATTTCTTAGGCGCGCGATCTACGGCTGAACGAATCTTCGGAGGCGCCCACCGCCTAACCCACAAAGTGCAAGTGCCACGGCGTTGCGAAATCGCGACGGGCCATAGGATCAGGTTTCCGGAGCTTGTCACGCCAAAGGAGCGCCGAGTCCGCCGGGCTCGTCTGTAGCAAAGCGTTGAAGGCGTTTCGGCCGCAACATGAGGAAAGCGCAATGCCATTCGTCGGCGCAGCGTCGCCGCTGACCAAGCAGGGGCTCGTGGAGGCCGCCGCCAAGGTCAACGCCGATCCCGTCAAGTTATGGGTGGTGGTGGCCGTCGAAACGTCCGGACAGGGCTTCCTGCCGAACCGGCGGCCACAGATCCTCTTCGAGCGGCATATCTTCAGCAGGCTGACCAAGCGACGCTTCGACGCGTCGCACCCGGACATCAGCGCGTCAAAGCCGGGCGGCTACGGCGCCGGGGGGAACCACCAGCACGATCGATTGGAAAAGGCGTTAGCCGTTCATCGCGAGGCCGCTCTCCAAAGCGCTTCATGGGGACTGGGCCAGATCCTGGGCTCCAACTGGAAGAGCGCCGGATTCCGCAACGTCGAGGATATGGTCACGGCTATGAAACGGGGCGAAGATGAACAGTTGATGGCGATGGTCCACTTCTTGAGAAGCAAGGATAAGCTTCTTAAGGCGTTCGAGCGCGCGGATTGGGCCGCTTTCGCTCGCGAGCACAACGGCCCGGCCTATGCGAAAAACCAGTACGACGAGAAGCTCGCGAAGACGCACACGCGCTTTTCAAAAAAGGGCGCGCCCGACCTCGACATTCGCGCGGCGCAGCTGCTTCTCCTTTATCATGGCTTCAGCCCCGGGACGATCGATGGCGTTGCCGGCGCGAAGACAAAGGGCGCGATCGCGGCCTTCTGCGCTAAACACAAACGCGCTGCGCCTACATCGGTCGATCGCGAGTTCTTGCACGTCCTGACGGAGGCTTTGCCTCCCATCTCTGGCGGCTAAGGGGCGTCCTGGCTCCAAGGCCGCCTTTTCATTCCCATTTCGGCGTAAGCGACAAGCGCCGGCCGCGTTTTTTCAATTTTCGGGGCCAATCGCCCTGCTTCCCCGAGCCAGCGCCGCTCCAGCTTTCTCACCTAGAAAAAGAGGCGCTCGCCGATTCGGCGGGCCCAGCCTCTGAGTCGCTCAAAAGGACGGCGTAACAAATCCCAACAAATTGGCTATTGCCAGACACAACGAATGGTTGTATTAACCATGCTATACAACCTGGAAGAACTGCCGATGACGATGCTGGAACACACAAGGCTCAGCGTCACATGGGCTCCCTGGGCGTAGGGGAAGCGGCGTTTCCACCAGGCGGAACTCACAAGAGAAGTAACGGAGGGCGTGGAATATGTGGACCGATGCGGCGATTGAGACTCTGAGACAAATGGCGCTCGAAGGAAAAAGCGCGAGCACCATTGCTGCGGTGCTCGGCGCGTCGTCGCGTAACGCCGTGATCGGCAAGGCGAACAGGATCGGCGTCAAGCTCACCGGCAACCTCCACTGTTCCGCGCCGCGAGCATCCCGGCCGAATCCGGAGCGCCCGCGACGACCCGCTATCGCTCGCACCGAGGCGTTGGGGAAGCGCGCCTCTGTCCCGGCGATCCCGCGCGAGCGCAAGCCATCATGGGTTTTCGCCGACGCTTTGGTCGGAGACATGTTGAAGGTTGGGCTTGAGGAGATTCGCGAGGACGCCTGCCGATGGCCGCTCGGCGATCCAACAGCTGAGGATTTCGTCTATTGCGGCGTTCAGACGGCGAAGGGCCGCTCCTATTGCGCCGGCCATTGCCGGATGGCCTATAAGCCGCCGAATTCGCGTGTGTGGGACGGCGAGCGTTACGTGGCGCTCGAATCCATCGCCGCCTGAGCCCGCGCGCCGCGTGATTTGAGCGCGACCGGTTTCGGGGGCGGGCTGTGCGAACGCGCAGCTTTCCTGTGCGGCCTTTTTCTTGTCCGTCGCCGTTTCCGAGGACGATGGTCGCCTTCTTCCAACGTCCCTTCCGGCGCTTGTTTGGAGCTCCATCATGTCGAACGCCTCCTTCAGCCGCCCGCTCGGAACGGCCATGGTCGGCGGCGCCATCGCCATGGCGACGCTCGAGGTCCTTGTCCAAAAGAATGTTCTCAGCGTCGACGATGTGCAGGCGGTCCTAAAGACGGCGCAGAGCTCGCTCGTCAACGCTCCCACCGTCCAGGGCTCGCTGGACGGCGCGAGGATCATAGGCGAGATCAAGGACCAGTTCTTCGGCCGCGAGCGCGGCCAACGGAACGAACGTCGCCGTTAAGCGACTTCAGCCGCCGCCATTCCACGAGGTCGGCACCTCGAGCCGCGCTTCGCCGTCCCGCGAAGCGAGCGAAGCCTCCTTGCCCCAAACCGGGACGTCCCACCCTCGCCTTTGGTTAACGTCCCGGCAACCTTAAGCGCCGATAAAGGAAATGGTTCGCATTGCGCGCTTTTCATGAAGCCGCAGCGCGGGGACGTGAACTCTAAGCACGGGTGCTTGCTTCGCGTATGGGTCGTTCGCGGTTCGGATGGGCTCTTTCGGTCGCCACGCCATGGTGCGTGGCTTTCGCGGTGCTTCTCTCGATCACCGCGGAAGCTGAGCAGGAGCCGCCCGAGTTCATGAGCGCCTTCGCTCGCAGTCAATTGGGAAGCGCTGCGAGGGGGCTCGACCCGATGAGCCTCGCCGCGCGGCCCCTGCGCGCTGTGGACGAAGATGGCGAGCCGCTGCCGATTGTGCAGGCTCGCAACGTGACGGGCGACGAAGACGCGCTCGCAACGGATTCCGAAGGGGTCGAGCCGAATGCGGCGCTGAAGGGGACCGGACGACCGTTTCCCGCTGTCGATCGCTTCGGAAAAGGCAATCCGCTGATCGAGCTTCCCGGCTTCAATAGCAGACGGCTGAGCGGCAAACGAAGTGAGGCTGACCCTCACGCCTATAAGTCGTGGCCGCACGAGCTTGAAGATCCACGCGACGATGAGTTCGATCCTGGACATACGATGAGCCCGCCGCGGCCCGCCGATGGCGACGATGCGGAGCTCGCAACGACCGCGTTCGAGGACGGCGCGACGCCGGCCGCGCCGCTTGAATTCGCCCTGAACTCCTCTTCGCCGACTTCCAGCGACGGCGTCGTGGTGGTCGTTGAGACTGATGGCTCGGGCACGACGACGGTTCCGCAGATCTCCGACGCGGAAGGCAAGCCGAACTATGTCGCGCTCATCGATCCGAAGGACAGCGTCCGCCAGATGCGTTGCCTGGCCGAAGCGATCTATTTCGAGTCCCGCAGCGAACCCGAAGACGGCCAGGCGGCCGTGGCCCAGGTGGTGCTCAACCGCGTGCGCAGCGGCATTTATCCCAACACCGTCTGCGGCGTCGTGTATCAGGACCGCAACCGACCGTTCGCCTGCCAGTTCACCTTCGCCTGCGAGGGCAAGTCGCTGCGGGTCGAGGAGCCCGGCCCATGGGCGGTCGCGACCCGCATCGCCCGCGATGTCGTCAGCGGCGCGAACTACAATCCCAAGGTCGGCGTGGCCGTGAACTATCACGCCAATTATGTGGCGCCGTTCTGGACCGGCTACCTGAAACGGGTCGACCGCATCGGCGCCCACATCTTCTACGCCATGCGCGACGGGGTGAACTGGGCGCCCGGCGCGCTTAATGGGCGCGGTGACCGACCGCCTGTCGCCAATTGACCTCGAGCGCACGGCGCAACCCTGAAAACCCGCGACGGCGCCGTTTCGGCTACCGCCCACGATTGGAGTTGCCGACGCGGTCAGGTTGATCGAAGTCGATTTCAACCGAGCCTATGCGCATCTGATCCAGGTCGAGTTGGGCGCGGCAAACTGGCGGTCGAATCCCCATCGCTTGGCCCTATTTGAGAAGACGGCGCCTGCCCCGAGCTTTGCCGGCAAAATCTAATCAGGTTCAAGCTGCTTGGCGCGCCGTCTCGATTGCGTCCGCCGTCACTGCCGCGCTCCGCCCATCGGTTTTGCGGCCTCTGTAACGGCGGTATGTCCGGGCGTGTTCTCCAGATCGCATTTCGCTTGGCAAAAACAGAAATCCGTGCTACAGATATTGATGCTGGCTTCATTCACCGGCTGGCGACGGCCGAGGGCTAGAATGAAGCTGCATACCGGCTGGCGTCGCTTGATTGCAACCCGGAGGCGCAAGGGAAGGGACAAGGCAAATTTCCTTATTTCTCTCGCTCGTAACCCATTGAAAAAGCTCGATTCCAAGAAATAAACGCTAGTAAACGCTAGCACTTTTACTAGCGTTTAGGCTCATTTGGGCTGTTTTGCTTGCGTTTATTTGCGGGGATTTCGCGCTACGGTTGTATCCGCGCTCGCCAGGTCACCTCATCCTGGCTAGGTCTGCGTTGGCGGACCGCCGCAGACTTGCTTAGCCAGAGATTTCCTCCAGAGCCAGATTGGTTGTGCGCGGCCCGAAGAAGCCGATGGTCGCCATCACGACGCCCATCGCCACGGCGATGAAAACGAAGACCCCGAAGGCGCCGGCGCGCTCGAGCACGAAGGCGATGATGAAGGATGAGAAAATGACCGAGAGGCGGCTCCACGAATAGACGAAGCCCGCGGCGCGAGCGCGAATTCCGGTCGGGAACAGCTCCTGCTGGTAGGCGTGAAAGCTGAACGACATGATGTTGGCGGCGAGCGTAAGCATGACCCCCATGGCGATAATGAGCCCAGAAGCGAGCGCCTGGCCAAAAATGAGGCCGCAGACCAGAATAGCGCCCGCGGAAGCCACGATGATCCACTTGCGCTCGAATCGGTCACCGAGGAAGAATCCGAGGAGCGGCCCGATTGGCGCGGCGAGCGCGATCAAGGTCGTATAGCCGAGGCTGGTCGACACCGTGATCCCCTGCTTGACGAGGAGCGAGGGGATCCAATTGGCGAAGCCATAGAATCCGATCGTCTGAAAGATATTGAAGACGCTCATTAGGATGACTCGCCCGCGAACGCCCGGAAGCCACAAGTCGCGAAAACCGCTCGCCGGCGAAACCGGCTCCCCAGGGCCAGGCGGCGGCAGCGGCCGGCCATACTCCGCCTCGACCTTCGCTTCGAGCGCGCGCAAGACCTGGTCCGCTTCGGCCAGCCTCCCATGCTTGGCGAGCCAGCGCGGGCTCTCCGGCAGGCCGCGTCGTAAGAACACCACGACCGGCGCCGCGAGCGCTCCAATCAGCACCACCCAGCGCCAGCCCTGAAGCCCCAGGGGCGCGGTCGGCACGAGCAGCCAGGCGAGAAACGAAATCACCGGCACGCAGACGAAGCCGATCGCCTGGTTAACGGCGAAGGCGCGCCCGCGCAGTCCCTTGGGCGCGATCTCGCTCAAATAAGCGCCGATCGTCACGATCTCGACGCCCAGGCCGACGCCGGAGATCAAGCGCCAAAAGTTGAGGCCTGCGGCGTCATGCTGAAACGCCACCATAACATTGGCGGCCGAATACCAGAGGAGCGACCAGGTGAAGATCGCCCGGCGCCCGAAGCGGTCGGCGAGAAAGCCGCATAAGATAGTGCCAATGAAGAGGCCGGTGAACAGGGCGGCGATGAAGCTCGCCACCCCTGTCGTTCCGAACAGGCCCGCAGTCGTCGCGGTGAGGACACCCGACTTGACGAGGCTCGGCGCAACGTACGCCGAAAACAGGAGGTCGTAGAGCTCAAAGAACATGCCGAATCCGAGCAGCGCCACGATTGTCCAGATCGTGCGCGTCGCCGGCAGCCGGTCGATACGGGCCGAGATCGCGCCCTGGCTTAAGCCAGCCTCTCCGCTCAAGTTCATGTTTCCTCGCCTGCCGTCGCCTGCGCGCATGATCTCGCACTTCCGCGAGCCGCCCTTAAGACGCGCGCTCGACCGCTGTGTGTCAAATACCCTTCCAGCCTTAGCTGAGAGAGGCGGCAGGCGCCCGGGCAGGCTCAAGCCTGCTTCAACATCCCGCGATCGACGCTCAACGGGCCGCCGCCCGCAAAGGCGAAATACAAGAATATGAAACAGTAAATGACGGCCAATTCCCCGCCGTTGACGACCGGGTAGAACGAACGCGGCGCGTGCGCCATGAAATAGGCGAAGGCCATTTCACCGGACAAGATGAACGCCACGATCCTGGTGTAGGCGCCCACCAGGAACAATAGAGCGCCGATAGTTTCAAGAAACGCCGCCAGAATCATGAGGCCGCTCAGCGAAGGGACCGGGGAGGGGGCGGGAAAGTTGAACACTTTCGAAAGCCCATGCTGCAGAAACAAAAGCCCAACGACAATGCGCAGAATGCTCAGAATATAAGGCCGATACCTCTCCAGCGTCGCGTAGAGTCCGTTCATTCCCGCCTCCAATCCTTAGATTTGCCAGCGTCCCCTCACGTCCTCTCACGAGGGCGATTCGCGTTGACGCAGCAGTTAACACCTCAGCCAGCAGATCGACACATGGGTTTCGTGTGGCTGCGTTAGTTATCCCGAATCATAGCCGCTTGATCGAGGATAACGCGGCCCACTCGTGCGCTCTTCGGCCACCCCAACTTTCATTCGGCGCCTCGCGACGGCGCTCGCTTGTCTCGCCTTTGCCGGTCTTGCCGCAGCCCAGGAAGCGCCGCTCAAGGTCGCGGTCTACGATGCGCCCCCTTATGGCCTTGTCGAGCCGGACGGATCCATCGACGGCGTCAGCGTGGATCTGTGGCGCCGCGCGGCGGAGAGACGAAGCCCCAGTCGGAATCACCGCAAGCCAGGAGTGGCGGCCGATCGAGGACAGCTATTTCGGCTGGCAGCAATAGTCATTCCCGTACGTGCCTGAGTGCTGCCGCGGCGGCGAAGGGCGCAAGCGCGATCGTGGCAAGGGAAAATGCACACAGAATCAGGAACGGACTGAGGAACGGCGCGGCGCCCCGCTCGCGGCCGATGCCGCGGCGACGCCAAAGATAAGCACCGGAATCGCCAGCGGCAGCACGAGAATCGCCATGAGCAGGCCGCCTCGCCTAAGCGAGACCGTGAGCGACGCGCCGATTGCGCCGATTATCGTCAGCGCCGGCGTGCCGGCGGCGAGGGTCGCGGCGGTCAGTGCGAGCGGCATCGGCGCCATCGCAAGCATGAGACCGAACAGCGGGCTCAAAACGACGAGCGGCAGGGCGCTCGTCGTCCAGTGGGCTGCGCATTTGACGAGCACCATAACTTCAAGCGGCAGGGACGAATTGACGAGAAGATCGAGCGAACCATCCTCGTAGTCGGCCTGGAACAGCCGGTCGAGCCCGAGCAGGGTCGCGAGCAAAGCCCCGATCCAGAGGATTGCCGGGCCGAGCCGCGCAAGTAGATTGAGGTCCGGCCCGAGCGCGAAAGGCATGACCGCGACCAGAATGAGGAAGAACACGACCCCGACCGAAGCGGCCCCGCCGATGCGCCGGGCGATGCGCCACTCGCGGACGAACAGGGCAAGCGCGGGGGTCACGTTTCCCTCACGCGGCTGCTTCCCGAGCGGAGCCGAGCCTCAGCTCCTGTGCGCCGTCCAGCCCGAGCGGCGCGTGTACGGCGGCCACGAGGATTCCGCCGCCCTCGAGATGCGCCTGCATGATTGCCGCGAGCGCGGCTTGAGCGGCGACGTCGAGCGCGGTCGTCGGCTCGTCGAGCAGCCAGAGAGGGCGCTCAGCGACAAGCAGGCGGGCAAGCGCGACACGCCGCCTCTGTCCTGCCGAGAGCAGCCGCGCCGGAAAATCGATCACGTGCGCCAAGCCGAGCGCCGAAAGCGCCGCGAGCTGCGCCGCGCGGCTGGAATCGCCGCCCAACATCGCCGCGGCGAAAGCAAGGTTCTCGCCCGCGCTCAGCCCGGCCTTAACGCCGTCCGCGTGGCCCAGATAATGCGCCTGTTCGCCGACCGTTCGGTCGGCATCGCCGCCGTCCAATGCAAAGCCGCCGGCTTCAATCGACAGGAACCCGGCGAGCGCTCTCAGGAGGCTCGTTTTCCCCGACCCGTTTGGACCGGTCACAAGCAGCGCTGAGCCTCCAGCCGCTTCGAACGATAGGCCGGATATGACCCGACGGCCGCCCCGCTCGATCGATAGGTCCCAGGCTCTCAGCCGCATTGCGCCTCCAGGGCGACCGCGTTAGGGCAGGAGGCGCCCAGCTAACTCGCCCGTTCCAGGCGCAACTCCTTCGCCTGAAAAAGCTTAAAGAAACGCCAGCCCGCCATTCACCGCGATGGTCTGGCCGGTGATGAACTCGTTGCCAATGACCATGACCGTCGCCTGCGCCACATCCTCCGATTGCCCCATGCGTCCGACAGGGATGCGCGCCTCGACGCCTCCGGCTTTTAACGGCGCGCCCATTTCTGTATCGGTCGGCCCGGGTGCGATAGCGTTCACGGTGATCCCATCCTTCGCCACGCGCGATGCATATCCGCGGGTTAGGCCCTCGAGCCCAGCCTTCGATGCGTTGTAGACGACGCCGAGCAGGCCCGGTCCTCGAGCGGCGCCGGAGGAAATGTTGATGATCCGCCCCCAGCGGCGCGCGATCATGGCCGGTAGGACCGCCTCGGTGCATAGAAAGGCCGATTTCAGATTGACGGCGATCCCGCGATCAAAATCCTCCTCGCGGACGCCCCTAATTGCGATGCCAGCATTATTCACCAACACATCGATGGCGCTGAGTTCGCTCGCGACGCGCGCAGCCATATCGCCAACCTGGGCGGCGATAGATACATCCGCGCGCGCGACTATCGCTCGTCCGCCCGCCGAGCGGATTTGCGCGACGACAGCATCCGCGTCCTCGGAACGCGTCTGGAAATTGACCCCGACCGCCGCGCCGCGTTCGGCAAGCGCCAACGCGATCGCCCGGCCGATGCCTCGCGAAGCGCCTGTGACGAGAGCGACACGTCCTTGAAGATCAAGCAAATTTTACCCCCACTCGGGACGTGTCGCCGGCTTAAAACGTGCGTCAGACACCTCTTTGTGTAGCCCACACAGCCCATTATATCTATAAGCCCTCCCGTCCCCGTCCCTCGCCCGGAGCGCCCTGCAATGGCCAGCCTCGACAGCTTCAAATGCCGCAAAACGCTGACCGTCGGGGCGAAGACCTACGAGATTTACTCGTTGAAGGCGGCGGAGAAAAATGGGCTGACCGGGATCTCGCAACTGCCCTTCTCGCTCAAGATCGTGCTCGAAAACCTGCTGCGCAACGAAGACGGGCGCGCCGTCAAGAAAGAAGACATCGAGGCGATCGCGGCGTGGATCGACAATCGTGGCAAAAAGGAACACGAAATCGCCTTCCGCCCGGCGCGCGTGTTGATGCAGGATTTTACCGGCGTGCCGGCGGTGGTCGATCTCGCGGCGATGCGCGACGCGATGGTCGCGCTCAAAGGCGATCCCGATAAGATTAATCCTCTAGTTCCGGTCGACCTGGTCATCGACCATTCGGTGGTCGTGGACTTTTTCGGCACCGGCAAGTCGCTCGCGCAGAATGTGGCGCGCGAGTACGAACAGAACCAGGAGCGCTACCGGTTCCTGAAATGGGGCCAGCAGGGATTCTCCAATTTCCGCGTTGTGCCGCCTGGCACTGGCATCTGCCACCAGGTCAACCTCGAATATCTCGCGCAGACCGTCTGGACGGCGAAAGAGAAGCGCGACGGCAAGACGGTCGAGGTCGCCTTTCCCGATACGCTGGTCGGCACCGACAGCCACACGACCATGGTCAATGGCCTCGCCGTCCTCGGCTGGGGGGTCGGAGGGATAGAGGCCGAAGCCGCCATGCTGGGTCAGCCTCTGTCAATGCTGCTGCCGGAGGTGATCGGCTTCAAACTCGAGGGCGAACTGCGTGAGGGCGTGACGGCCACAGATCTCGTGCTGACCGTTACGCAAATGCTGCGCAAGAAGGGGGTTGTCGGCAAGTTCGTCGAGTTTTATGGCGCGGGCCTTAATGCAATGACGGTCGCCGACCGCGCCACGATCGCCAATATGGCGCCGGAATATGGCGCGACCTGCGGCCTTTTCCCGATAGACGCTCAGGCGCTCGCTTACCTTAAGATCACAGGCCGCAAACCTTCGCGGCTTGCTCTGGTGGAAGCCTATGCGAAAGCGCAAGGCGCGTTCCGCACCCGTCTGACTCCCGACCCTGTCTATTCTGACACGCTTGCGCTGAACCTCGGCGAGGTGACGGCCTCTCTCGCCGGGCCGAAGCGACCGCAGGACCGCGTGGTCCTGACCGAGGCAAAGGTCGGCTTCGCCGCCGCGATGACCAACGAATTTCGGCAGGGCGACATGATCGCCGAACGTCATAAGGTCGAGGGGACGAACTTCGATCTTGGACATGGCGACGTTGTCATCGCCGCCATCACCTCCTGCACCAACACATCCAATCCGAATGTGATGATGGCTGCAGGGCTTTTGGCGCGCAACGCGGTCGCGAAGGGGCTCGTTGTCAAGCCGTGGGTCAAGACCTCCCTCGCTCCGGGCAGCCAGGTGGTCCAGGACTATTTGAGAGAAGCCGATCTGCAGAAGTCGCTCGACAAGCTCGGCTTCAATATCGTCGGCTTCGGCTGCACCACCTGCATCGGCAATTCGGGTCCCCTCGCCCCAGAGATTTCGACGGCGATCGCGAAGCATAATCTGGTCGCGGCCGCGGTGCTTTCCGGCAACCGAAACTTTGAGGGGCGCGTGAATCCGGACGTGCGCGCAAACTACCTAGCTTCGCCGCCGCTGGTCGTCGCTTACGCCCTCGCGGGCTCGATGCAGGTCGACATCACACGCGATCCGCTCGGCGCAGACAAGCAGGGGGAGCCTGTCTATCTCTCTGATATTTGGCCGAAGACCGAGGAGGTTCAGCGTTACGTCGAGGCAACCGTCTCGTCGAAAATGTTCAAGGCCAAATATGCAGGCGTGTTCGACGGCGACGCCAATTGGCGGAGGGTCAAGGCGCCCTCCGGCCAGACATACGCCTGGGACATGGGGTCGACCTATGTTCAAGAGCCGCCCTATTTCGAGGGGCTGACCAAGACGCCAGTCCCGGTCACAGACATCGAGAATGCGCGCATTCTCGCTTTATTCCTCGATTCGATCACAACTGACCACATCTCGCCCGCGGGCTCGATCAAGGCCGCGAGTCCGGCTGGGCAATATCTCATCGAACATCAGGTGCGCCCCGTCGACTTTAACCAGTACGGGACTCGGCGCGGCAACCACGAAGTGATGATGCGCGGCACATTCGCCAATATCCGCATCAAGAATCAGATGGTGCAAGACGATGCAGGCGTGGTGATCGAGGGCGGCTTCACCGTCAAGCAAGCGTCCGGCGAGCGTCTTCCCATCTATGACGCGGCGATGCGCTATGAGGCTGAGAAAGTTCCGTTGGTCGTGTTCGCGGGGCGTGAATACGGCACTGGCTCATCGCGCGACTGGGCGGCTAAGGGCACCAAACTGCTCGGCGTGAGAGCGGTGATCGCGCAGAGCTTCGAGCGCATCCACCGTTCGAACCTCGTCGGCATGGGCGTGCTTCCGCTCGTGTTTGAGGAAGGAACGAGCTGGCAAACGCTGGGCCTCAAGGGCGACGAGACCGTGACCATTTTCGGTCTCGGCGAGTCCTTGAAGCCGCGGCAGAAGCTGGAAGCGGAGGTTCGCCGCCCCGATGACAGTGTGACGCTCGTGCCGCTCACCTGCCGCATCGATACGCTGGACGAGCTCGAGTATTTCCGCAACGGCGGCATTCTGTCCTACGTGCTGAGACAGCTCGCGGCTTAGGGCGCTTTCTGTTTCTACTTAATCAATCTGTTGTCATCTCGAAAGCAGGCTGCGACCTTGGCTCAAGCCGGTCCGTTTGGATTGTCTTGGCGAATGGGAGTTTGACCGCGAAATCACCCCTGTTATGGGGTTGGAAAAGCTTGGATTTCCTTGGATTCTCTCGTTCGAAATGAGCCTTTTCAATGGGTTACACGGGATTTTTCGCGAAAAAATTTTCACGCGCTCTTCCGTGGTGTGAGAGCCAGGTAGCGTTTGGTCTGGCCTTGTGCGGAAGGCGGGATTGGTCATGGCGCTGAGCTTAGGCCGGCTTCTGATTTTCTGCAAGATATTGTCGACTCTCATAGCGTTATGTGTTGGCCACTGGATTTTTGGCCCCAGGAGGCGAACAAGTCATCAAGCGTCATGGCCGTCCCCGGACTTGATCCGGGGATCGACCCGTCCACCCACGAGAACAGCGCTTCCTCAGGATAAACGGCTGATACGAAACACGATCCTTTTGCGATCCAGATCATCGCGGCGGGGCGTAGATGGCCGCGACGAGCGCGGCCATGACGGCTCACGGCAGAATTCCGGAAACAACAGTTAACGCTATAAAAGCCAAATTGTCGTCCGATCCGGTGCTGGTCGGGCCCCCCGGGCGAGCTTCAACTCCACAGCTTCGTCGTATCCAGCCACACCGTGCGTCCGCCCTTGCTGCGAACCTCTTCCATCATATGCTGGGCGCCGCCGGGCCCGTCGCCGCCTTCGCCATTCCACAGGCAGACAAGATCGACCTTGTCCGCGCCGAAGCGCGTGGCCTCGTCTAGCATCCAGCGGTTTTCGCGCTCGTAAGGGTTCTCGCCCTCCGGCAGAGGACCAAGCTCGAGCGGAGCGACATGCAGCGCCGACCGCGCCTTGGCGGCGAAATATCGCGCCCGCCAGTCCTCGCCGGCGAAGTCGACCGACTTTTCGAGGAAGGTCGGCTCCTCGAAGGGGATATAGATTTCGAGGAGGGAAGACCGCGTGAGCGCGGCTTCGGCGAACAGAAGATCGCCGCCGCACGCCCCGCCGCAAATGCAAAGGTCGTCCGGCCCCACGTGGAGGTCCGCCAAGGCGTCGGCGATCGCCTGCGCCGCGACCGGCTCCTTGTCGGGCGGAAAGCGAGGCCGGTCGCGGTCGGGCGCGTCAATCATGTGGCCACTGAACAGCACGACCTTGCGGGGCAGTTGGGGTGTCGACTCGGGCATGTTGACGCTCCGCTCGAGGTCTCAGACGGACGCCTTGGCCAGATCGAAGGTCGCCGGCAGATGGTCGGGTTTGACCTGCGTCGCGGCGGCCTTCCGCCCAAGGTCCGCGAGATTATTCATATTCGACGGATCATCCATCTTGCGGATCTGCTGGAGCTTGTCCGCCGCGAGATCGACGCCGAGTTCGGTCTTCAGCCACGCCTGCTCGAGGATCGCATTGTAGCGAACATAAGTCGCGAGCTGCGGTCCACTTTGGCTGTCAAGCTTCATGTCGCCGACGGCCCGGTCGATGATCGAGGGGGTCAGGCAGTTCGTCAGCCACTGAAGGGTCGCGCGGTTCACGCGTTCGCAGTCGCCCATGAGCGATTGCAGGGCGGCCACCCCTTGCAGGGCGGCGGGGTCGCCCAGGACCGCCTTGGCTGGACGCGGGTCTTTGTACTGGCCAGTGCCAACGGAGATGATCAGCAGGCGATCTTTGCCCGTTGGCCAGCGGAAGCCGTAACCTTGCAGCGCCGCCAGCATCAGAAGTTGCAGCGCCGGGTCGTTGAATGGCGTGACGCCGCCGTCAACGAAGGCGCCGTCGACGACCGAGCCGTCGCGGGCGTGGATCGCGATCTCCTCCGGCGCGAAATAGGTGGGAGCCGCCGTGCTGGCGCGAACCACTTGCGTGAGATGCAGCGCCCCATCCTGGGCGGTGTAGTTCCCGTGTCCTCCGTTGTTCAAAGGCCAAGGGCTTCCGGTATCGAGCCGCTTGGTCATGATCATGAGGCCGGTGCGGATCTTGGCGCTATCGAGCGTCGTATCGGCGCCAAGTTGCTTGTCGAGTTCGGCCTGAAGCGGCTCAGACGGGAACTTGGGCGCCCATGTGCCCTGAAGCTTTCCCGGGATAAACTTTCCGAGCCCGGCAGGCTTAAAGACGCTTGCGCCTATGTTCAGGTAGAGCTTCTGCAGCGCCTCCACGGTCATGCCGCAAGCGAGGCCTGCGGCGATGATCGACCCGGTCGAGGTCCCGCCGATCAGATCGAAATAATCGCAGAGCAGCGTGTTGTCGCCGAACCGCTTCTTGATCAGGGATTCAATCGCCTGGAGAAATTGGAGTGTGAGAATCCCCCGGATGCCCCCGCCGTCGAGCGCGAGAATGCGTTTCGGGCCGGTGTTGGGATCGAGATGTTGCTCTTTGGTGAGCGGCAACTACGCCTCCCGCATAACTTTATTTCACCGCGTTCGCGGCGCAGAAGAATTTGCTTCTAAAACGCGAACCGAGTGTCAGGGTCGAGCCCGTGCGCCGTCAAGCGCGATCGCGAGACGACGGTTAAAAGCGGGTCGCGTCCAGTTCGGGCAGCATGACGACGCTTTCCTGCTCGTTGGGGTCGGTGCGGGAGATCACGGCTGTCGCCGGCTCGGTCTGGCTGAGGTTATAGGGCAGGTGCGGCGTGTTGGCGGGAATATAGACAAAGTCGCCGGCTCGCGTGCGCATATGGTTCTCGAGCTTTTCACCGCAATACATACCGACCTCGCCGCTCAGCACGTATAGCGCCGTCTCGTGCGCTTCGTGCTTGTGCGCCTTGGCCCTGGCGCTCGGCGGGACGGTCAACAGCTGCTATGTATGCCCGACGCGCCCGCGGTTTCGGCAGAAATCGCAGCCGCGTAGGTGAAACCCTGCTTGCCGACAAACGGCTCACCCGCGCGCAGGCGGACGCAGGCTGCAGGACGTTCGGTGGTCGCGCTATCCGACATGCGGCCTCCAAGGGGAGCGCAGGTTCCGATGGCCCGCGGCTGGCGAGGGTCAGCTTCCCGAGCGAGCCGCCCAAGGCTCGCTCGACTACAAATCGCCCTATTTTACCAGCCGGGGACCGGCCGCGGCGCGCGTATACTCGTTCTCCTGCACAACGCCGAGCCGGCGAGCCACTTCAGTATAGGCTTCGATCATGCCGCCGAGGTCTTTGCGGAAGCGGTCCTTGTCCATTTTGTCGTTGGTCTTGACGTCCCACAGACGACACGAGTTGGGGCTGATCTCGTCGGCGAGCACGATCCGCATGGTCTCGCCCTCCCATAGGCGCCCGGTTTCGATCTTGAAATCGACCAGTCGGATGCCGACGCCAAGAAAGAGCCCGGACAAGAAGTCGTTGACCCGGATCGCCAGCGCCATGATGTCGTCGATCTCCTGCGGCGCGGCCCAGCCGAAGGCGGTGATGTGCTCTTCCGAAACCATCGGGTCGTTCAGCTGATCGTTCTTGTAATAAAACTCGATGATCGACCGCGGCAGCTGAGTGCCTTCCTCGAGGCCAAGGCGAGTGGACAGCGACCCGGCCGCGACATTGCGCACCACGACCTCGAGCGGAATGATCTCGACCTCGCGAATCAACTGCTCGCGCATGTTGATTCGGCGGATAAAATGAGTGGGAACGCCGATGTCATTGAGGCGCTGGAAGACGTATTCCGAGATTTGGTTGTTGAGAACGCCTTTGCCTTCGATGACCTCATGCTTCTTGGCGTTGAACGCGGTCGCATCGTCCTTGAAATATTGGATGAGGGTGCCGGGCTCCGGGCCCTCGTACAGGACCTTGGCTTTACCTTCATAAATGCGTCTGCGGCGATTCATGCGGTGCGACCGTGGCTTGAGGAAATCCATTCGCGTGGCCTTTTCTGACGGCTATCCCGGAGAAGCCGCGATGGCAGGCTTGGGATATGGGGATTCGGACCGCGAAACCCAAGCATTGGACTACTCGTCCGGACCCGGAGCCTGCCCCGTCCCGACAATCTACCTGATTGCCGGCCCTGGCACAAACTTTCCGCGTCGCCGTACCGTTTAGACGAAGGTCGCAGCCGCCCTGGCTCGACCGGGCGCGAGGACCGCGGCAAAATAACGGCCAAATTGAGTCACTAAGACGGCTTCCGGGCCATAACCCCCCGGAAAGAGAAGGGCCGCTCCTTTCGGAACGGCCCTTCCATTGTCGCGCCACGCAAGCTCGCCGGCGCCCTAGAGTTGTTGCCTAGCGAGCGCTCGCTATGCGCGAAATTCCTTCGCGGGGGCAATAACCCAGGCCTCTTCGATCACGCGGGGCGTAAGACAATGAGACACTGGATCACCTCCTTTCGGCTGGTTGACGACACTGGCATGTTACGGTGATTTGAGAAATTTGAAAGCAGGAATTTTTCGCGCGCAGTTAAGAATTCTTTAGGGTTTCGCGAGAACGGCCGCTTAAGCGGCGCCCGCGACAGCCTCGCAGACATCGCTTACCAGAGCGTCAACCAGCGCCTGATCGTCCGCTTCGCCCATGACCCTGATCACCGGCTCGGTGCCGGACGGACGAACCAGGAGCCGGCCGCGGTCGCCGAGCCTGGCGGTGGCCTCCGCGATCGCCTTCGTCACCGCCGGATTATCGAGCGGCCGGCCGCCCTTGAAGCGAACGTTGCGCAAAACCTGGGGCACCGGCTCGAATCGGCGGCAGACCTCGCTCGCCGGCTTACCCGCCTTGTGCACCACCGCCAGCACCTGCATTGCCGCGACCAGACCGTCGCCGGTGGTCGAGTAGTCGGACAGAATGATGTGGCCTGACTGCTCGCCCCCGACGTTGTAGCCTTTCTCGCGCATGCGCTCGATCACGTAGCGATCACCGACCGCGGTGCGCTCGAGTGAGAGCCCGAGGCCCGCGAGATGGCGCTCAAGGCCCAGGTTCGACATGACCGTGGCGACGACTCCGGGCTTGGACAAACGGCCCTCGTCGCGCCAGCTCTCGGCGACGACCGCCATCACCTGATCGCCGTCGATCATGCGGCCCTTCTCGTCGACCAGAATCATCCGGTCGGCGTCGCCGTCGAGCGCGATGCCCACATCCGCCCGCATCTCGCGGACCTTGCGCGCCAAAGCCTCGGGCGCTGTCGAGCCGACCTCGAAATTGATGTTGAGCCCATTCGGTTCGACGCCGATCTTGATCACCTCGGCGCCGAGCTCCCACAACGCTTCGGGCGCAACTTTGTAGGCCGCGCCATTGGCGCAGTCGAGGACAACGCGCAGGCCCTCAAGCGACACTTCGCGGGAAAGCGTGCGCTTGGCGTATTCGATGTAGCGAGCGTCGACGTCGTCGATACGCTTGGCGCGGCCGAGGTCGGGGGGGTTGGCGAGTTTCGGCGCAACGTCGCCATCCATCAAGGCTTCGATGCGCGTCTCGACCTCGTCGGACAATTTGTAACCGTCCGGCCCGAACAGCTTGATCCCATTGTCCTCATAGGGATTGTGGGAAGCGGAGATCATCACGCCCAAGTCGCAGCGCATCGAGCGCGTCAGCATCGCCACGGCGGGCGTCGGCACGGGGCCGAGCAGCAGCACGTCGACGCCGACCGAAGTGAAGCCCGCGACCAGCGCATATTCGATCATGTAGCTCGAGAGCCGCGTATCCTTGCCGATCACTACCCGGTGTCGATGGTCGCCGCGATGAAACGCAAGGCCGGCCGCCTGGCCGACCTTCAGCGCCATATCCGCCGTGATCTGGCTGTTGGCTCGGCCTCGAATGCCGTCGGTGCCAAAATACCTACGCGCCATGTACGCTCCCAGGCGAATCAAACGACGCCGTTCGAACGCTGCGTCATGCTCATACCGCATATAAGCGGACAAAAGTTTCACAATTCGTTGCTAGACGTTAACGCTACGAGGCGGCGTTGCCCAACCCGTTCCGGGCGCCTAGAGTGCTTAGGCGCATTCGTCCGAAGCGCTTAAGCGGCGCTCACAAGTTCAGTCGCCTTCCTGGGAGAACGCCGATGATCCGGACCGTCGCCACCAAGCCGTTCGCGGACCAGAGGCCAGGCACCTCGGGTCTGCGCAAGAAGGTGACGGTCTTTCAGGAGCCCCACTACCTCGAAAACTTCATTCAGTCGACTTTCAACTCGCTCGAGGGCTTTCAGGGCAAAACCTTTGTCCTCGGCGGCGACGGGCGCTTCTTCAACCGCGAGGCGATCCAGGTTGTGATCAAGATCGCCGCGGCGAACGGCTTTGGCCGCGTCGTCGTCGGCAAGGGGGGGATTCTCTCCACCCCCGCCGTCTCGGCGTTGATCCGCGCATTGCAGGCCTACGGCGGGATCATCTTATCGGCGAGCCACAATCCCGGCGGCCCGCAGGGCGATTTCGGCGTCAAGTACAACATCAGCGCCGGCGGACCCGCCCCGGAAAATGTCACCGAAGCGATCTTCGCCCACACCAAGACGATCTCCTCTTACAAGATCTCGGACGCCGCGGACGTCGACATCGACCGCCTCGGTACGGTCAAGGTCGAGAAGACCGAGGTCGAGATCATCGACCCGGTCGCGCAATATTTGTCGTTGATGAAGACGCTGTTCGACTTCGACGCCATCCGCGCCATGTTCGCCTCGGGCTTCCGCATGCGGTTTGACGGGCTACACGCGGTGACCGGTCCCTATGCGCATGTGATCTTCGAGGACGAACTGAAGGCAGGCGCCGGAACTGTGGTCAACGGGACCCCGTTGCCCGATTTCGGCGGCCATCACCCCGACCCCAACCCGACCTACGCTAAGGACCTGTTCGACTTCATGATGTCGCCGAACGCGCCGGATTTCGGAGGCGCGTCGGACGGCGATGGAGATCGCAACATGATTCTGGGACGTGGGGCTTACGTCACGCCATCGGATTCGCTCGCGATCCTCACCGCCAACGCTCATTGCGCCCCTGGCTACGCCAAGGACCTCGCCGGCGTCGCGCGCTCGATGCCGACCAGCGCCGCGGCCGACCGCGTCGCCGCCAAGCTCGGCATCAAGTCCTACGAGACCCCGACGGGATGGAAGTTCTTCGGCAATCTGCTTGATGCCGGCCTGGCGACGCTGTGCGGCGAGGAGAGCTTCGGCACCGGTTCGAACCATATTCGCGAGAAGGACGGGGTGTGGGCGGTCTTGTTCTGGCTCAACATCCTCGCCAGGCGTCGCATGTCGGTCAAAGACCTGGTGGGCGAGCATTGGCGAACCTATGGCCGCAACTACTACACGCGCCACGACTACGAGGAGATCGATCTTGGCGCCGCCCACGGCCTTATGGACCTCCTGCGTGACGCCACAGCCACGCTTCCCGGCAAGACCTTCGGCGCGCATAAGGTCGAGGCGGCGGACGATTTCGCCTATCACGACCCGGTCGACGGGTCGGACACGCCCGATCAAGGCATAAGGGTGATGTTCGAGGGCGGCGCGCGTATTGTTTACCGCCTGTCGGGCACGGGGACGGTCGGCGCGACGCTGCGTGTCTATATCGAACATTACGAGCCGCCGTCGGGCAAGCTCGATCAGGACACCCAGGCTGCGCTCGCCGATCTCATCGAGCTTTCAAGAAGCCTTGCCGAGATCGAGAAGCGGACGGGTCGCAAGGAACCGACTGTCATCACCTGAGGCTCGGCTCGCGGTGTTTGCGAGTTGCGATTAAGCCTTTTCAAGGGCTTGCGGCGCGATTAGCGAGTCGTCCGCCGCTTGCCTCGGCGAGGGAGCCCGCAATTCGAGGAGCGGCAAACACGGCAAGCGCTCGCCACTATTACATGTGTACTATGTTGTAATGTGCGCGTTGCCTAAGCGGCAAGCATAGTGCGCACCCATTGCCGCGCAGAGCCTGCGCTTTGGCCTACGAGGCCACGTGATATCTGCGATTTTGCCTCTGAGCGCCCTCACCGGGGCCCGACGGGGAACCGGCGCCGTCTCTTAAGCATTGCGGGCGTACGCTCGTTGCGCTTGGCTTTAGGTGATCGCGCTCGCGCGGGTCGGCACCCCCGCCAGATCGCCGCATTGCCGCCCCGTTCGCGCTGGCATAAGAGAGGCCGCCCATGGTCAATCTCGCCAATCCGACGGCCTTCGTCGAGCTGACGCGCCGGGTGCTGCCGTGGCTCGCGGCGGCGACGGCGATCCTGTTTGTCGCAGGCTTATGGCTCTCCTTTGTCGCGCCGCCCGACTACCAGCAGGGCGACACCGTCAAGATCATGTATCTCCATGTGCCGGCGGCCTGGATGGCGACCTTCATCTATGCGGTCATGACGGCGGCCGCGCTCGGAACGCTCGTGTGGCGTCATCCGCTTGCCGACGCCGCGCAGAAGGCTGCGGCGCCGCTCGGCGCGGGTTTTACTTTCATCTGCCTTGTCACCGGCTCGCTGTGGGGCAAGCCGATGTGGGGCGCCTACTGGGTTTGGGACGCGCGCCTGACTTCCGTGCTGGTGCTGTTCATTCTTTATCTTGGCCTCATCGCACTATGGCGGGCGATCGACGATCCGGGCCGCGCGGCAAAAGCCGTGGCGATCCTGACGCTCGTTGGCGCGGTCGATCTGCCAATCATCAAATTCTCGGTCGACTGGTGGAACACCTTGCATCAGCCGGCGTCGGTGTTCCGGCTCGACGGGCCGACGATCGCGCCAGAACTGCTATGGCCCTTGATTGTGATGTCGCTCGCCTTCACCTGCCTCTTCCTCACCCTGCACCTGATGGCGATCCGCAACGAAATCCTGCGTCGTCGGATTGCTCGCGTCACCATGCTGGCGGCGGTCGAAGGCGACCGGCTCGCGCCGGAATTGGCCGCGGGAGGCGTATGATGGGCGACCCGCACATCGGTTTCATCGTCGCGGCCTATGCGGTCGCGGCGGCGACGGTCGGCGCGATGATTGGCTGGGTGGTGTTGGACTTCCGCGGCTTGAGCGCCGAGCTGGCGCGCGCAACGCGGGCGCTGGACGGCGCGCGAGCCGGCGCCCGAGGGGCTGAGCGCCGATGAGCGTCGAGGCCGAACCTGCGGTCGCCACTCGCCCCCGACGGCGTTGGCTTGCCTACCTGCCGCTCGTCGTGTTCATGGGCCTGGCGTGGCTTCTGTTCGAGCGCCTCGGCGCGGGCGATCCGGCCAGCATCCCCTCGGTCCTGATCGGACAAACGGCCCCGCCGCTCAATCTGCCTGGACTCGATGGCGCGCCCGGCTTGACCGACGCGGACTTGCGCGCCGGCCATGTCAGCCTCGTTAACGTCTTTGGCTCCTGGTGCAAGCCGTGCCACTTCGAACATCAATATCTAATGGCGCTCGCTGGCGACCCCGCCCTCAAGGCCAAGGGCGTCGCCATCTATGGCGTCGCGCAAAAGGATTCGTCTGAAAACGTCCGTCGCTTCCTTGGCGCCAAGGGCGACCCCTACACCAGAGTGGGTCTCGATGAGGACAATCGCGCCGGCATCGACTGGGGCGTCTATGGCGTGCCCGAGACATTCGTGGTTCGTGGCGACGGCAAGCTCGCCTTCAAGCTCGTCGGGCCGATCACCGCTGCGACGCTGGAGAGCGAGATCAAGCCGCAGATCCTCAAGGCAATGAATTAGGGCCCAACGCAATCGGCGCGCCATGGCTGCGGCTCCGCATTGCCCTCACCACGCGTTCCTTTGCGGACCGCGTTCGTTCTTCCGCAGATGAGCCGTCCGACCGGACGGCGCGGGCGCTTATTTTCAACCGACAAACATGAGGGGAAGGCCGGTTCTTAACCGTTCGGTAACCATTCCGACGCAAACGTGGTTAACGAAACGCCAACGGACTGGTGCGATGAACGCGCATGTAGGCCCCGCTCAAACGCTCAAGTTTCGAGCTCAATCGCTTCTGGCCTATGTGCTCGAACCCGTTCAACCGCTCGCTGATTGGTTTACGGCGCTCGACGCGTGGCTCGCCCGCTCTCCGACCTTCTTCATCGCGAGGCCCGTCATCCTCGACATGGCGGCGCTCGACATCACGCTCAAGGAATATCGCGACCTCTTGAGCGGCCTCGCGCGGCGCCACATCCGGGTCATGGGCGCGGAGAACGTCGACCGAGGATTGGTCGGCCCGCACCTGCCTCCGGTCGTCTCCGGGGGGCGGCCGATCGATCCGCCGACGCTGCGGGAGGATGCGCCGACAGAGCGAGAGGAAGAGTCGCCGGTCGTTGCGCAAGGCGCCGCCGAAAAGACCGAATCGCTAATCGTCGATGGCAATGTGCGCTCGGGCCAGACGATCATGCATCCCCAGGGAGACGTCACAATCATTGGTCGCGTCGCTTCTGGCGCGGAAATCGTCGCCGGCGGCTCGGTTCACATCTATGGCGCGCTGCAGGGCAGGGTGATCGCCGGGATCTCGGGCTCACGCTCCGCGCGCATCTTCTGCACCGAAGCAAGGGCCGAACTGCTCTGCATCGGGGGCGCCTATGTCACGGCGGAAAACACCGAGTCGGGCATGGAAGGCCGCGCTCTCGAGGCGCGGCTCGATGGTGACGAACTCAAACTCCGAATCCTAAGCTGAAGGGCTCCAAAGGGACAACACGCATGAGCAAGGTGATCGTCGTTACATCAGGAAAGGGCGGCGTGGGCAAAACCACCTCGACGGCGTCGCTGGGGGCGGCGCTCGCGCATAGCGGAAAACGCGTCTGCGTCGTCGATTTCGACGTTGGGCTGCGCAATCTCGATCTGGTCATGGGCGCAGAGCGGCGCGTCGTCTTTGATTTCATCAATGTGGCGCAGGGCGACGCCAAGCTCGCGCAGGCGATGATCCGGGATAAGCGCATCGACACGCTGTACCTGCTCGCAGCCTCTCAGACACGCGACAAGGACGCACTGACCGCCGAAGGCGTCGAACGGGTCATCGGCGAATTGCGCGAGACATTCGACTATGTGCTTTGCGACAGTCCGGCGGGCATCGAGCGCGGCGCGCTTCTGGCGATGCGGCACGCGGACCAGGCGATCGTGGTCGCCAATCCGGAAGTGTCGTCGGTGCGCGATTCCGACCGCATCATCGGCCTCCTCGATTCCAAGACGCTTCGCGCCGAGCGTGGCGAGCAGATGGACAAACACTTGCTGCTCACTCGCTTCGATCCCGCCCGCTCGAACTCGGGCGAGATGCTCAGCATCGAAGACGTGCTGGAGATCCTGTCGATCCCGCTCTTGGGCGTGATCCCGGAGAGCAGAGAGATCCTGCGCGCTTCCAATATCGGCGCTCCGGTGACGATCAACGCCGCGGGCGGCCCGGCTGGACAAGCCTATCTCGAAGCGGCGCGGCGCCTTGGCGGCGAGACGAAAGGCCCGGTCGCGATCCCGGATGAGAAGAGGACCTTCTTCACGCGCCTGTTCGGCCGGAGGGCAGCATGAACCTGTTTAACTTCCTCAAGCCTCGCGGCACCGCGCCGGTCGCGCGCGAACGCCTGCAAATCCTGCTTGCCCACGAGCGCACGGCGCTGGGTCCGCGCGATCTCGTCACCATCCTGCGCGACGAATTGCTGGCCACCATCGCGCGTCACATCGAATTCGATCCGGAGAAGCTGTCCGTCAAAATGGAGCGCGCGGACTCGTTCTCGACGCTTGAGATCGATGTCGAGATTCCCTGCGACAAGTTCGTCGCTCGGCCTCAGGCGTCGGCCGCCTGAGGTTCTCCGCCGTGGCGGCGGCGCAATGGAATTGTCATCGCGAAGAGGCCGAAGGCCGACGTGGCGATCCAGAAGTCGTAGGGCGTCCTACGTTCCCCTAGGTTGCTTCGTCGCTACGCTCCTCGCAATGACGAGCGCGGTTCAATCAACTGCCGGCGCCGAGAGCGCTTTTTTGGGCTAGCCGCGTTTCGGGCGTCGCGATCCGTTGAGCTTCGGCGGCTTGGCCGATTTGGCGCTGGCCTCGATCCCGGCGATGAACTCGCGGATGGTCGGGGCGATCTCGTTGCGGAAGCGGGAGCCGTTGAACACACCGTAATGGCCCACACCCTTGGCCAGATGATAGTGCTTCCGTGATTCTGGGATGTTGACGCACAAATCGTTGGCGGCGCGGGTTTGGCCGACGCCCGAGATGTCGTCCTTCTCGCCTTCCACGCTCAGAAGCCCGCTGTTGCGGATCGCTTTCAGGTCGACCACTTGCCCGCGGTGAGTCATCTCGCCCTTCGGCAAAGCATGGCGCACGAACACCGTCTCGACCGTCTGCATGTAGTATTCGGCGGCGAGATCCATCACCGCCAGATATTCGTCATAGAACTCGCGATGCTTCTCGGTCGGATCCTCGTCGCCCGCGACAAGATGCTGGAACATCTCGAGGTGAGCGGTGACGTGGCGGTCGATGTTCATCGCCATGAAGCCGCTGAGCTGCAGAAAGCCCGGATAGACCTCCCGGCCGAGGCCGGGATAGGGGAAAGGGACCGTATGCAGGCAGTTGCGGCGAAACCATTCGACGCCGCGCTGCTCGGCGAGCTTGTTGACCTCGGTGGGGCTCTTGCGGGTGTCCACCGGGCCGCCCATGAGCGTCATGCTCGCGGGGGCGGCCTGATCGCCGTCAGCCTCCATGAGCGCCGCTGCGGCGAGCAGCGGCACCGAAGGCTGACAGACCCCGATCGTGTGCACGCCGGGGCCGAGGTGAACCAGAATCTCGCGCAAGTAGTCGATATAGTCGTCGAGGTCGAAGGTCCCGAGCGCCAAGGGAACCATGCGTGCATCGACCCAGTCGGTGATGTAGACGTCGAAATGGGGCAAAAACGCCTCGACCGTGCCGCGCAGCAATGTGGCGTAGTGGCCGGACATCGGCGCAACGATGAGTAGCTTCGGCTGGCCCGCGCCCTCGCGAAAGTCCGGTCGAGCGAAGTGAAGGAGATTGCAGAAGGGCTTGGTCCAGACGATCTCCTCGAGGATCGGATAGACGCGGCCGTTCACGTGAATGTCGTCGAGCCCAAAACTGGGCTTGCCATAGCGGCGCGTCAGGCGCTCGAACATTTCCGCGCTGGCGGACATGTTCTTGCCGAATAAGGTCTTCGAGAGTGGATTCCAGGGGTTGCTGAACAGGAAATGCGTCGCATCGGAAACGACACGCGCCGGCGCCAGTGCAGCGTGCGCCATTTCGTAGAATTGGTAGGGATAGCTTCGGGACATAGGCACGGGGACCAGTCTGGCGCTGATGGGCTGACATGTCAGCCTACCTTGTGCGCCGCAGCCTAGCAATTAAGCCTTAAGGATAGGATCACAGGCGGTGGCGGCGCTCGGGAAACCCCGCTTGGGCCGCTCAGGTTCCGCGCCCGGCCGCCGCTCTCTGTGCGTCCTGGCCCGGGATCGCAGTCCGGGGCAGCCATCACGGCAAGCGTCAGGCGCCTGCCTTGGACTGCAACCGAACGCCCGCGTCCGTCAAAACCGACGCCAGTTCGCCGGACTGGAACATCTCGCGCACGATGTCGCACCCGCCGACGAACTCGCCCTTGACATAGAGCTGGGGAATGGTCGGCCAATTGGCGTATTCCTTGACGCCTTGACGAAGGTCGGGGTCCTCGAGCACGTTCACGCCAACCACCGGCGCTCCGACGTAGTCCAGGATCTGGATCACCTGCCCGGAAAACCCGCATTGCGGAAACTCAGGCGTCCCCTTCATGAACAGGACAACCGGGTTTTCCGAGATGATCTTCTCGATACGTTCGCGAGCATCAGCCATGGGTCAGGTCCTCATAGGAGCGGTGAGTCAAGGTCGCCGCCCGTAACGCGGAATGATATAATGCCAGGCTGCGTTCGACGCCAGCGGAGTGCTCACAAAAATAAGGATTGTCAGCCGCCTGTCGCGTTCATATGACGGTGAACGGCGGGCGCGGCGGACCGTGCGATGACGAAGTCGTGCCCCTTGGGCTTGCGCTTGATGCCCCCGCGAATCGCCTCGATGAGCGGCCCGTTGGACGCGGAGCGGCGCAACGGTTCCCGTAAATCCACCGCATCCTCCTGGCCGAGACACATGTAGAGGGTGCCCGTGCAGGTGACGCGCACGCGATTGCAGCTTTCACAGAAATTGTGCGTAAGCGGGGTGATGAAGCCGAGGCGTCCTCCGGTCTCCGGGGTGTCGTAATAGCGCGCCGGGCCGCCGGTGACGTAAGCCGAAGGCGCCAGGGTCAGCGAGCTGCCCAAGCGAGCGCGCAATTCCGTGAGCGGCAGGAATTGATCCGTTCGGTCGGGCTCCATGTCGCCTAGCGGCATCACCTCGATGAAGGTGATGTCGAAGCCTCTCCCATGCGCCCATTTGACCAGATCCAGGGCTTCGTCTTCGTTGAACCCCTTCAAGGCGACCGTGTTGATCTTGATTTTCAGTCCGGCGGCGGCCGCGGCGTCGATGCCGGCGAACACGGCCTTCAAGTCACCCCAACGCGTGACTTGGCGAAACTTGTCCGGATCAAGCGTATCGAGGGAGACATTGACGCGGCGGACCCCGCAATCCGCAAGCTCAGAGGCAAAGCGTGCGAGCTGGGAGCCGTTGGTCGTGACCGTCACTTCATCGAGTGTGCCGGCGCTCAGGTGCCGTGAAAGACCGTGGAAGAGCGACATCACATTGCGCCTGACCAGCGGCTCTCCGCCGGTAATGCGGATTTTTCGCGCGCCGAGGCTCACGAAAATCGTGCACAAACGATCCAGCTCTTCGAGCGACAAGATGTCCCGCTTGGGCAGAAAATTCATGTCCTCGGACATGCAATACACGCACCGATAGTCGCACCGGTCGGTGACGGATACCCGCACATAGGCGATCGCGCGCCCAAATGGGTCAACGAGCGGCGAAACGACCGCAGGCACGTGAATGTTCATCGCTGAAGGATATAAGCTGGCGTCGGCTTAAAAGGAAGGTGAGACCCCGTGCGCGAAGGCCCAAGTTTTCAGGACGTTATATGCGTCTGGGAATAGCGTGCATCCTCCGCTTACTCGGTGGCTTTGGAACCTGCTTCGGCGACCGACCGCTTGTGATGCGATTTGGCGCGGCTCCGCCATGCGCGATTATGGCGCGCGATGTTCGACCCATGCGTTGTGGCCTGGTGGAAATCACGAATTGGTCAATTGCGCTAAATTGTGGCGAAGAAGACACATTGGGGCTAAGCTGACGACGGGCGATAGCGGAATTTGGCGATGGCGATGAAAAGTGGGCTGACCCTGACGGAATTGGAGGAACGCATCGCCGGGGTCCGCGAGAACCTGAGGGAGCTGTCGGAACAAGCCGCCGCGGACTCGGGCGCGGGCGATGAGGATTTGAACGCGCGCGCGGATCGCCGAGCAGGAGAAGGAGTTGGCCGAGTTGATCGAGCGCCGGGAAACCTTGCTGCGAAGGTAACGGCCGAGGATCGAGGGAGTTTTTTAGGCCGGACCGTCAAGCGGCGCGAGCCGCGCAGCCTCCGCGAGGTCCTCAACGGTGTTCGCGTTGAAGAACGGATCGACCGGATCGACCGCCCAGCTCACCGCCGCAACCCGGTAGCGGGAGGTCCAATTCTCAACTTTGCGGAGACCTTCGACGATGAGAGCCTCGCGCAGAGCGTCGCGCAAGGCGACCTTCCACAAGCCGATTACGGGATGAGGTCGGCCTTGAGATACGGCAACCGCCAACTCAGCGCGCTCAGCGGACAGCGCTTCGCGCAATCGCACGACCAGATCTCCTGGCAGAAAAGGACAGTCTCCCGGGGCGCTGAGGATCCATTGCGCATCGGGCGAATGGGCCGCCGCCCAGTCGAGTCCAGCGAGGATGCCGGCAAGCGGGCCGGGGTAATGCTTCACCCCATCGGCAATGACCGGCAGGCCGAACGGCGCAAACCGCAAGGGATCGCCGTTGGCGTTGATAATCAGACATTCGCATTGCGGCTCAAGCCGCGCAATGACGCGAGCCAAAATCGTCTGGCCGCCAATTTCGCGCAGCGGCTTGTCGCCGCCGCCCATTCGGCGCGCCAGCCCGCCCGCGAGAACTACCCCAGGTATGCCGGTATCTTCGGTCATTGCAGTCGTTTTCGTCAGGGGAGGCCCCGGCCACGACTCCCGCACGCCGCGATCGGCCGACCGTCCCCTTGCATCCTCTCGCCCCATTGACACACATGTCCAGTCATGACCGTCACTAAGTTGGATCTGTCTGGACTGAAGTGTCCTCTTCCCGTGCTCAAGACACGCAAAGCCTTGAAATCAATGGCGCCTGGCGATCGGCTGGAAGTTCGCTGCACTGACCCGCTTTCGGTGATCGACATCCCCCATCTGGTCGGGGCGATTGGCGACCGTTGGGAGATCATCGAGCGCGGCGAGCGCGAGACGGTGTTCCGCATCGAAAAGTCTGCTCCGACGAGCGCGCCCAAGCCGCCGACTTGCTGATCATGCTGGATTTACAGCGCGCCGGGGGTTATTCCACTCTGGCGGACCTCCGACTCTCTTATTAAGGAATGGCGAATACGTTGTAACTGGAGCGGATCGCCGTTTGATCTTGAGGCTTTTTGGGGCGGCGGAAATGGGCTCGTCCGGCCGCCGCTTGGCGGGACAAGTTCTCTAGCATTGGCGCTCGCGCTTACCCGGCCCTAACTTCGCCATGTACTTTGGGTTCTTCGCGGGATCTGTGGCCGAACAGGAATCAATGCCAGCGTTTCACAATGACGCAGCGCCGATGGGC
Source organism: uncultured Alphaproteobacteria bacterium (assembly GCA_963836695.1). Lineage (GTDB taxonomy): Bacteria > Pseudomonadota > Alphaproteobacteria > Rhizobiales > Beijerinckiaceae > Roseiarcus. The sequence continues at coordinate 30,130 of CAWIKX010000025.1, read as the reverse complement.
ATCGCCGGCGGTGAGCGGATAGGACCGTCGGACTCCCCCTCCACGACGCGACGTGTGGGCGCGCCGCCTCAGACCCGTCAGCGGGCGTTCGCCAAAGCCAAGCAGCGGTCAGCCCGCGTCAGACTGTTGCGCCTAGTGATTTTAATTGGGGGCCTGGGCGCGGTTGTCGGGGTGCTTGGGGCCGCCTTTTTCAACCCGTTCGCGACAAAGTTGGCGTCACTACCTTTTGGCGCCCTTTCGGTGGAAGGGACTAAGATTGTCATGGAACGGCCGAAGCTTGCCGGCTTTCGGGGCGATGGACAACCTTACGTTATGACGGCCGAGCGAGCGCTGCAGGATGTTAAACAGCCAACCATCGTGCAGTTGCGAAAGGTTGATGGTGAAATGGGCATGGCTGGCGGGGAAGTGACCCATTTGCGCGCCGACGACGGCGTTTACGACAGCGTGGCCGAGCACATGGAGCTGTCGGGGAATGTACAGATCAAGAACAGTCGATTTACCGTACTGCTGCGTAGCGCGAGATTCGATTTCAAGTCCGGAGTTTATGGAAGCGATGAGCCGGTCGAAGTTCAAGCCGGCGACGGCACAACTATCGTTGCTGACCGGGCCGCAGCCGTCCATCACGGGCAAGAGTTGACCTTCGACGGTCATGTCCGAACGCGCATCGTTCCCCAGGCCAACCAACCGCCTACAGCCGATATAAAAAAGGACTAACCTATGACGTTGCCCTCTCGGGTTCCTGGATGGTTGGGGGCGCTGGTTGCTGCTCTATTCTGTGCAAGCGGTGCGGACGCGGCGGCTGAAAAGCCATCTGGACCGGGCGACTCGGTCGCAATCTTCCCTGGCACAACTTCAAAGGAGCCGATCTCGATCGACGCCGACAAGCTCGTCTACTTCGACAAGGAGCATAAGGCGGTTTATTCTGGCAATGTCGTCGTCGTTCAGGGCGACACAAAGATGACCTGCTCGGCCATGACCGTGTTTCTCGATCGCGCTCCAACTCAGGGGGCTGCTCCTCAGACGTCCAGCGGCCAATCCCCCTCAGCCGCGGACTCCGGCGTCAAGCATCTGGATGTGACAGGGCCGGTGACCGTCCTGTCCAAAACCCAGGTCGCCACTGGGGACAATGGCAGCTATGATAAGGCCGAGGACAAAGTATGGCTTATCGGTCATGTTACGCTGAGCGATGGCCAAAACGTCACCAAGGGCGACAAGCTGACCTACGACCTTAAGAATGGCCAGGCGACCGTCGACACCAGCGCCAAATCCGGCCGGGTACACGGACAATTCGTCCCGAAATCGAATGCGGACGAGCCGAAATCGGGGGCCGGCCCCAGAAAGGCGGACGCCGGGAGGGCGAAATAAGGGCGGGGTCATTGCCGATGTCTCGCGCGCCTGCAGTGAGTGGTCGCCAATGAGCGACGAAGCCGTGCGTGAACGCATCCACGTACCTCGATGGCGCAAATGGTTGCGCGCTGAGAGCGACGGGCCAGTTCCCGAAAGACCGGATCAGCCTGCCGGTCCGGGCACTCTCGCCGTGCATCATCTCGGTAAGGGCTATCGCGGCCGAATGGTCGTGCAGGACGTCAGTCTTTCGGTGCGACAAGGCGAGGCGGTCGGTTTGTTGGGGCCGAACGGGGCTGGCAAGACTACCGTCTTCTACATGATCACCGGCTTGGTCAAACCCGATAAGGGCGAAATAGAACTAGACGGCCATGACGTCACGGGGCTGCCAATGTATCAAAGAGCCCGGCTAGGAGTGGGCTATCTGCCGCAAGAGGCCTCGATTTTCCGCGGACTTAACGTCGAGGACAACATTCGCGCAGTGCTCGAGGTCAATGAGCCCAACCGTCGCGCGCGCGAGGCGACGCTGGAATCGCTGCTCGAGGAGTTTGATATTGCGCGCGTACGCTCAGCGCCCTCGATTTCGTTGTCGGGTGGTGAACGCCGACGGTGCGAGATCGCCCGCGCGCTCGCCGGCAAGCCATCTTTCATGCTTCTCGACGAGCCTTTCGCGGGCATCGATCCGATTGCGGTTGGCGACATTCAGGACCTCGTGCGTCACCTCAAAGGGCGGGGCATCGGCGTCTTGATTACCGATCACAATGTGCGCGAGACCCTCGGGCTGATTGATCGAGCCTATATCATTCACAGCGGCCACGTTTTGACTGAAGGCCCACCAGAGGAAATCATCTCTCACCCGGATGTGCGGCGCTTCTATTTGGGTGAGGACTTTCGGATGTAGGTCCGGCAGGACTGGCAAAAATTGAGCGTAAGCATCACTCGTCTTCGCCGAAGCGGCTGGAAACCAGAGCCGCAAGCGCCTCTAGCGCCTCTCGAGCTTCGGTTCCTGAGGCCGATACCGTAATCGTCGAGCCTGGGCCGGCGCCGAGCGTCAGGATGCCCATGATCGAATCCCCGCCTACCGTCTCGCCGCAGCGAGTGACCTTGACCTCGGCATCGAACTGGTCAACGCACTGCACAAACTTCGCAGTGGCGCGCGCATGCAAACCCCTTCGATTGATAATCTGCAACTCGCGCGACAATCCCTCGGGGAGCGGAGGCGTCGAGCATTCTCCGTCGGAACTGGCCTGGGTCACTTACCCTCCAGCACCTTGCTTGCGATGGTAATGTATTTGCGGCCAGCGTCCCGGGCCTCCACCACGGCGTGATCGAGATCAGCACCGTCTCGCATAGTCGCGAGCTTGATTAACATCGGCAGGTTAACGCCGCAGATCACCTCGATGCGTCCTCCGTCCATCACTGAAATCGCTAGATTTGATGGAGTGCCGCCAAACATGTCAGTGAGAATGACAACCCCGCCGCCGTCCTGAACACGCGCCGCGGCGCTCAGGATATCCGAGCGGCGCTGTTCCATATCGTCCTCCGGGCCGATTGTTATCGTCTCTAGCTGGGACTGGGGCCCAACGACGTGCTCTAACGCTGCCCGAAAACCAGTGGCGAGCTGGCCATGGGTCACGAGGACCATTCCGATCATCAATTATCCATCAGTCGATCGGGCACACTCCGACGCCAATCAGGCCGGCGGCGAATTCTTTGACCGCCCATTTTTGTGCAGTGCGGCGCAATGTTCAAGCGAAATTCCCAGTCGCGCCGGGCTTCCCACGGTCAAAACCGCCAATCGCTCGTCGACAGCCAGCACTTGATCGCAGACGCTCAAGCCGGAATCAAGCGCCAGACGGGGAAGTGTGACCTCGCCAACGATAAGACTTTCCTCATCGTAGGGCATTCTCGGCCATCGCCGCTCACGCTCGGAGAGTTCAACCGCCAGCCGCACGACCACCGCCGGCTCGTGTCTGACTGTGATCAGACCAGCGGTTCGGCGCTCGATAACGCCCGCCATATTGGCCGCTCCTCGTGCGATCAGACGACCATGCGCCTGGCTCACAAAAACCCGGTCGTCTCCGATCAGCGCGCTAAACGAGCCGGTGGCGCGCGCATGCGCCATTAGCGCCAGCGCCAGCGAGCTTTTTCCCGAGCCTGACGGTCCAAGAATCAAAACGCCGCTCTCGCCGTAAATCATGGCCGTCGCGTGGAGGCTTTCCCCTCCCTCCAATGCGGCCACACTCATCCCGAGAATGCAGGCAGTTCGACGACAAAGCGGGCGCCAGCGCCATGCCGCGTCACCTCATCGGAACCGTCGTCTTCCTGTGATCCGACACGAACGCCAGCCAGTTCGGCGGGCCGGTTGCAGGCCCAAACGCGACCGCCGTGAGCTTCAATGATCTGGCGCGAAATCGACAGTCCCAAGCCTGAGTTCTGGCCGAACCCTTGGCTTGGACGATCCGTATAGAATCGCTCGAAGATGCGCTCGAGCGCATGCGGCGGAATTCCAGGTCCGTCATCGTCGACGGTGATAACAACACGGTTGACGGGCTTCTCTTCCGGCTCTCTGCGAGTAGTGGTGCGCTCGAGAGCAACGCGCACAACGCCGCCAGGTTCGGAAAATGAGCAAGCGTTGTCCATGAGATTGGTGACGACTTGCGCAAGACGGGAATCGTGTCCAAGGACAAAATAATCGGCGCTCGCGTTCTTGCCGCGCCTTACGGGTATGGTCAGTTCGACCCGGACGCCGCCGCGCGCGGAATCCTGCGCCATCGACACGACCGCGCGCAGAAGAGCGGCAACATCCACCGGCCCCACTTCGCCTCGCGTCAGCTCCGCATCGAGGCGGGAAGCGTCGGAGATGTCGCTAATCAATCGGTCGAGCCGGCGCACGTCATGTTGCATCACGGCGATAAGACGATCGCGCGAATGACCGGCGCTTACTCTCGGCAATGTTTCGAGCGCACTGCGCAGCGACGTCAACGGATTCTTGAGCTCGTGCGCGACGTCGGCGGCGAAACTCTCAATCGCGTCCAGACGATTATAGAGCGCTCGCGTCATATCGCGCAATGCGCGAGATAAATGACCGATCTCGTCCGATCGGGCGGTGAAATCGGGAATCTGCTGGCGCGATCGGATACCGCGCCTCACGCGTTCGGCAGCGTCAGCGAGCCTCCGCACCGGTTCGGCGATTGTGTTGGCGAGCGAGAGGGACAGAACCAACATCACGACGGCGAGCACTAAAAAGAAGCGCAGTTGCGTCAAACGCGCGGCGGTGATCACACGATCAATGTCGCCGCCCTGAGTGGAGAGGAGCAACGCCCCGCGGGTCGCCATCATGTGTTGGATCGGCACTCCGACCGACACGACCGTCTCGCCCAGGTGGTTGACGCGCACCAGAGATTGCGTTTTGCCCTGCAGCGCCCCGCCGACCTCCGGCATGGTGCGGCCATTGGTCGCCCACGGGTCTTCGGCCCGCGGCGCTGCGGAGCCCAGAAACAAGCTTCGCAGACGGCCGACGATCCCATCCGCGAAGCCGCGGCGCTCGGAAACATCTGGCAAATCTGAGCGCACGACCGCGCCTCGGGCGGAATAGGATCGCGAGTCGAGCAAAAGCCGACCGTCGCTGTCATAGATACGCGCGCGTGTATGCGTCGGCGTCACCAGTCGATGGAGAAAAGGCCCAACAAGCGCGGGATTGATAGAGAACTGCGTTGAATCATCATCGCTCGGCGTCGGCGGTATGCTTTCGCCTGGCGCCAATTGCAGTAGTTTGTCGGGATCGATGGTGATCAAATCGGTGTCCCCAGTCGCCGAAGCTGAGATAGCGGCGGCGATGATGTCCGCCTGAATTGTGAGGCTTTGGGTCCGCGCCGCGATCAGATCGGCGCGAAACTGGTCGAGGAGCAAAAAGCCGACCACCAGCACGACGAGGCCGCCTAGATTGAGGACGACGATGCGCCGGGTGAGCGATGACGAAAACCGCGCAGTCAGAAATCGCCAAGCGACACGCGTGCGCGCTCGCAGCCAACGGAGTCTGCCGCGAGCCGCATGAGCCGAAAGGCGATGTTGAACCTGCGTTTCGGCGCTCATTGTCCAGCCGAGCCGCTACCCTTCCTTAAATCGGTAGCCTACGCCGTAAAGGGTCTCGATCATTTCAAAATCCGGTTCGACTACCTTGAACTTCTTGCGCAATCGCTTGATGTGGCTGTCGATGGTGCGGTCGTCAACATACACCTGATCGTCATAAGCCGCATCCATCAGAGCATTGCGGCTCTTGACCACGCCTGGCCTCGTCGCCAGCGCTTGGAGAATAAGAAACTCGGTGACCGTTAGGGTCACCGCGGTATTGTCCCACGTGCACGTATGCCGCTCGGGATCCATCTTCAACCGGCCGCGCTCAAGGATCTTGGCTTCGGTCTCCTTTTGGGTGGCTGCGTCCTTGGGATTGGAGCGTCGAAGGATCGCCTTCACCCGCTCGACGAGAAGGCGCTGGGAGAAAGGCTTGCGGATGAAATCGTCGGCGCCCATCTTGAGCCCGAACAATTCATCAATCTCCTCGTCCTTGGACGTCAGGAAAATGACCGGCAGATCCGACTTTTGTCGTAGCCGCCGCAGGAGTTCCATTCCGTCCATGCGGGGCATCTTGATATCGAAAATGGCGAGGTCGGGCGGATTGGCTTTCACACCGTCCAGCGCGCTCGCGCCGTCGGTGTAAGTCTGCACCCGATAGCCCTCCGCCTCGAGCGAGAGCGAGACAGAAGTCAGTATGTTACGGTCGTCGTCGACCAGCGCGATGGTGGGCATGAAGCTCCCGTTTTGGTCTGTTGCGGCCTCTTGGGCTGGCTGGTTCAAAGTTCAAACCATTGATCGACTGAATGTGTTCCGAGGAGGGCGATCCTTCCACCCGGCCGACCACAGATGGGACGCCCGGCGAATTGTGCAAGATTACCATGACGTTGCAGCCGTTGGCCAGCAACCGAAGTAGGGCGCGATCAAGCCTCCAAATCGCTCTTGACCACTCGACCCCACACAGGTCTCACTCCAATCCGCTCGAAGCGTCAAGGCCGCCATGGCGAATGCCCCTGATTCGAATGAGGTCCATCCTGCGGCCGTCACCGGCGTCAAGCGGCTGATGCGGCTCGCTCGCACCGGCGCACTGGCCTCGCTCGAGCCGACGGGAGGCGCGCCTCTGACCACGCTCGTCGGCGTCGCCAGCGATTTCGATGGCGCGCCTCTGTTCCTCATGTCGACCCTATCCCGCCATACCCGGAACCTGGCCAACGACCCGCGCGCGTCCCTCCTGTTGACCGGCGCCCACGAACGCGGCGACCCGCTCAACTACCCGCGCGTCACTTTAAGCGGGCGAGTCGAGCGATGGGCGGCGCCCCGCGCCAAGGCCCGGTATTTACAGCGCAATCCCAAGGCTGGGCTGTACGCCGGGTTCGCCGATTTCTCGCTCTACAGGCTTCGAATCGACGACGTCCATTTCAACGGCGGCTTCGGCAGGGCCGCGCCGCTCACCGTGGCGGAAGTCCTCGCCTCGGGCGAGGGCGAAGTCGCATTGGCCGAGGCCGAAGAGGGGCTCATCGTCGAGGTGAACGCGCTGGGCCAAGCCAAACTCGCGCGCCTCTCGGGGCACAAGGCTTCGCGCCCGACCTGGCGGGCGATCGGTCTCGACGCCGAGGGCCTCGACCTTGCGGCAGGGGCCCGCGCGGCCCGCGCCCAGTTCGCAGCGCCGGCGCACGACCCCGAGGCATGGCGGGCGCATCTCAGACAGCTTCTCGCGGCTGGTTAGCGCCTGGACGCGCGGCTCTGTTGCGGCCTAAGCGCCAATAAACGCGAGTAAAATACGCATAAACGCTAGTAAACGCTAGTAAATTTACTAACGTTTACTAGCGTTTATTTTTCCAAATCGAGACTTTTCAATGGGTTACAACGGCTCCAGCTAAAACTCTCTGCTCCTGCCTGGGAGCGCTTGGCAAAAACCCGTGTCGTCTTCCTTTGGTTTCAGTGGTCGGCCCAGCTCTCGAAGATACGGCATGGCCGGTTTGGCGAGAAAGAAACTTGTAACATCAATTTCTGTTTTGTGCAACACGAATTGTGGGTGTCGAGCCTTTCGCCTTAATGCCAGGCCTCCGGCAACCTTCCGGCCTCCGGCGCATTGAGAAGCCGGCTTCATTTGGAGGACGGCATGGCGAAGGAGCTCAAGACCGGCGACAAAGTCGCCTGGCGATCGAGCGGCGGCGGAACTGCTGGCCGCGTCGAACGCAAGCTGACGTCGCCCGGCAGGATCAAAGGCCATGAGGTCGCGGCCTCTAAAGCCAATCCGGAATATGTCGTGCGCTCCGAAAAGTCCGGCAAGGTCGCGGCTCACAAACCCTCGGCGTTGAGGAGGGTCAAGTGAACCCGGGCCTCATCCCGCCGGCCGATGTCGCAGCCGCTGCAAAAAGAGGGCTTGAGCTGCGCGAGAAATTCCATCGGGGCGGAACCTCGGTTGGCGTTCATCGGGCAAAGCAGCTCGCGGAACGCCGAGACGTCTGCTTGCGCGACATCGTCGCGATGAGCGCCTATTTCGCCCGACACGAGGTCGACAAGGCGTCCATGAGTCATGAATGGGGAGACGAAAGCGACCCCTCCGCAGGCTATATCGCCTGGCTGCTTTGGGGTGGCGATCCCGGTCGCGGTTGGGCGGACGATCTCAAGTCACGGGCCAATAAGGCCGCGGAATAGCCGCGCGCGCGAATCGAGCCCCAAGGAGGTTTCAGAATGCCGCGTTGATCGACACTGTGATTGCCTGAGTATTCAGAACGTCTTTGGCAAGGGAACATCCTTTACCCCGCCGACCCTTGGTCACGTTACGCCGCAGATCGGTTCCGCCCAAGGATCAACCGGTCTTGACCTGGATACTCGAACGGCGCTCGCGCCCGCAGTTCAAGCCGGATATTTCCAGCATTTTTTTGGCACCCCGTGGATGTGGGGCGGTAAACTTTCTTACAGCTACTTGGATATGGGCTCTGCCAAAAACGGTCTTCTCATTCCGCAGTCGGGCGGATTTACGCAGGACGGAACGTTTACTCCGTTTGTCGGGAACTACCTTGTCCAATCCTGATTGCCGAAATTGGCCGAGTCCAAGCCCCCTCCCAGACCCACGAAAAACGCCGACTGCGGCACAAGCGAGTCGGGCGCTGACGAGTTCACCAGCGGGGGGCCAAATCGGCAGCGAAAGCCGAGAGCGTGACGACGCGACCGGTGATCAGAATCGTAGCCACGGCGCCAAGAACATGTCGCATGTTTTGAGGATCTCCCCTGCTAAAGAAAATACCGCCCCGTCTACTGAAGGAGTAATTGAAACAGTAAAAACATTTAGATATATTTAAAATATTCTTGGCTGAATATTATACTTCCAGTAAGCATAAGATACCGCGGCGCGATGCTCCTTGCAGAGTGTGAATTGTGCGAAAGGAATTGTGGGAACCCAGATCGTTCTCGCGACATCGCGGGCTGTGGGCGCTTGTCATACCCGCGCAAGGTGGAATCTGGCGCAGAGCGCATTCGGGTTTGACCCGGGACCTGGTCGCCGCGCTCGATAGCCAGTCGTGAGACGGGTTCGTACGAACGCCCATTGGAGCCCCGCCGGCGCGGTCAGCGACCGCGCCTACAGAGCCCGCTTCGACGGAATTGCGTTCTGCTCTGGGAGTCTGAATGCCCGCTTTCGCGGGCCTGGCAGGCTAATGGCGGCGGCGAATTGCTGGCTTGAAAGCGCCGCCGCGCCTTGCTCTCGCCTCAGTACCTGTAGGTTTCCGCCCTTGAACGGGTCGGCCCTCGGGGACGCCGAGGTATTTCGATTGCTCTACGCTGATGGCGGGGTGTGACGAAGATCACAGCAGCCCCCCGAGAATCCGGCGTAGACTTGCAACCATAGCGCTCGCGCTAGAAATCTTTTTGGGCGGGGGCATCGCATGCGGGGCGGCGTCTTCATCAGCTATCGGCGGGAGGGTAGTGCGGCTTCCGCGCGGCTCATTCGCAACGGTCTGGCCCGAAGTCTCGGGAGCGAAAACATTTTCTTTGATGTCGACTCCACTCCGCTCGGAACGGATTTCACAGAAACGTTAAATCAGCGCCTGGCCGTCTGCCACGCACTCATAGCAGTCATTGGAAAGGACTGGACCTCGACTACGGATCAAGAGAATCGGCGACGGATCGACAATCCCAGCGACTATGTTCGCGTCGAGATTGAGACAGCGCTAATGCGCAGCATCCCGGTGATACCAACCCTTGTTCAGGGCGCGCCGATGCCGAGACCCGAAGACCTCCCGGAGACCCTGAAAAAGCTTACCGACATGCAAGGCCTCGAATTGTCCGACTCCAACTTCAATTCCGACATCAAAAGGCTAATTAACGGCGTACGCGCGATTATGACTGATTACGCTTCCCGCGCCGGAGAGAAACGCACGGTACAAGCTGCATCGAATGCGATCGAATCAACGCCAGAATTGATTGTCACAGACGAGCCGAGGTCTTTTGGCGATCCGCCGAACCACGTGTCGTCACACACAGGTCTCGTTCTCGCACGACGGCCCAGCGCGCGTAATCTGCTCAAAGGCGCCGTATTCCTATTTCTATTGGCGATAGCCTGCCTTGCAGGCATCAAGCTTCCGCGGTCGGATGTTTTTAACCTAATCCAATCCGTTATCGAGTCATCTGCCGGGGCAGACGTTATTGAAGGGGTCAGCATCCTTCGCCATGTCAGAGTGCCATAGAAGTGAACTGCGGCGCCGGAGCCCCCCTTCCGGAAAAGGGGGAGGCGCCGGGGGGCCGAACTCAGTACCGGTAGGTTTCCGCCTTGAACGGGCCGGCCTCGGGGACGCCGAGGTATTTCGACTGCTCGGGGGTCATCTTGGTGAGCTTGGCGCCGACTTTCGCCAAGTGCAGCGAGGCGACCTTCTCGTCGAGATGCTTGGGCAGGGTGTAGACCTGCTTCTCGTACTGGCGGGGCTTAGTGAAGAGCTCGATCTGGGCTAGCGTCTGGTTGGTGAACGACGCCGACATCACGAACGAGGGATGGCCTGTCGCGTTGCCGAGATTGACCAGGCGCCCTTCCGACAGAAGGATGAGCTTCTTGCCGTCGGGGAACTCGATCTCGTCGACCTGCGGCTTGACGTTGTTCCATTTCATGTTGCGGAGCGCCCCGACCTGGATCTCAGAATCGAAGTGGCCGATGTTGCAGACGATGGCGCGGTCGTGCATCGCGCGCATGTGGTCGATCGTTATGACGTCGACGTTGCCAGTCGCGGTCACGAAAATGTCGGCGCGCGGCGCGGCGTCCTCCATCGTGGTGACTTCGTAGCCTTCCATCGCCGCCTGAAGCGCGCAGATTGGATCGACCTCGGAGACCATCACTCGGCAACCGGCGTTGCGTAGGGACGCGGCCGAGCCCTTGCCGACGTCGCCAAAGCCCGCGACCATCGCGACCTTGCCCGCCATCATGACGTCAGTGCCGCGGCGAATGCCGTCGACCAGCGATTCGCGACAGCCGTAGAGATTGTCGAACTTCGACTTGGTCACGCTGTCATTGACGTTGATCGCCGGCCACAGGAGCCTGCCCTCCTTGGCCATGATGTAGAGGCGATGGACGCCGGTCGTCGTCTCTTCGGTCACGCCGCGGATCGACTTGGCGTTCTGGCCATACCAGCCGGGATGGCTTTTCAGCCGCGCCTTGATGGCGGCGTAGAGCACTTCCTCTTCCTCGTTCGAGGCGGTGTCGAGGAATTTCGTGTCGCCCTTTTCGGCGCGTGAGCCCAAGTGGATGAGCAACGTGGCGTCGCCGCCGTCGTCGAGGATCATGTTGGGCGAACCGCCGTCCGCCCATTCGAAGATGCGATGCGTGTAGTCCCAATAGTCCTTGAGGCTTTCGCCCTTGACCGCGAACACCGGCGTGCCGCCGGCCGCAATCGCCGCGGCCGCGTGATCCTGGGTCGAATAGATGTTGCAGGAGGCCCAGCGCACGTCGGCCCCGAGCGCCTTCAGCGTCTCGATCAGGACCGCGGTCTGGATGGTCATGTGCAGGGAGCCGGCGATGCGCGCCCCTTTGAGCGGCTGGGTCTTCGCGTATTCGGCGCGGGTAGCCATAAGACCGGGCATCTCGGTCTCGGCGATGGCGATCTCTTTGCGGCCGTAGTCCGCGAGCTTGATGTCGGCGACGGTATAGTCGTGAGGGTTGCTCACGAGCGTAGCGGAGGTCTTGGTCATGGGCGGCGAATGTCCTTTTTCATAACGGTCGGTTTCTTAGCAGGGGTCGCGAAAACGCGCAATAAACATATAAGCAAGTCTTTATATCAATTTTTGCTCCCGTCGCTCGAGGTAGAGGGCAGTCGGTTAATACACATATGCAACATGATATTTTGTGTCACATCGAGCGCCTAGAATGAAATTAAGGCGGCGGCGCGATTCTTGCTTAGACAACGGTGGAGATGCTGCTATGAGAGCCCGCTGCAAGCAAAGAAATCCAGATGTGATGCGGTGAAGGGCTGGCTTTAGGAATGGCGCTCTCGGCCAAATTGGCGTTGCGGCAAAGTCAGGGGATGGTTCTGACGCCGCAGCTTCTGCAGGCGATCAAGCTGCTGCAGATGCCGAGTCTCGAGCTGACCCAGTTCATCGAGAACGAATTGGCGAGCAACCCGCTGCTGGAGCGCGCGGAGGAGCGCGAGGAGCGTGAGGAGCCGAACCTCGAGCAGGCCGAGCCCCAAGGCGGCGGCTTTGCCGAATCGTCCCCCGAACCGGGCGATTGGGCGGGGGAGGCGCTGGAGACGGACGTAGGCCATCTTGCTGCCAATCTCGGAACGGAAGTCGATAACGCCTTTGACGCGGACCGAACCGCGCCGCCGTCCCCGTCCGCGCCTGCCGACGGCTTGAGCGCCAATTCCTGGACGGGCGTCGGCGCCGGACATGAGGGTGCGGAGAGCCCGGACCTCGAGGCGTATGTCGCCCAACCCATTTCGCTCCGCGACCATCTTGAACGTCAGGCCGCGGTCATACTTGCCGATCCGGCCGAAGCCATGATCGGCGCGGCGCTCATCGACGCGCTGGACGAGGCCGGATATTTTGTCGGCTCGATCGCCGAAATCGCCGAACGGCTCGGCGCCGACGTCGACCATGTCGAGAGCGTGCTTCTGCGCATGCAGACGCTCGAGCCGACCGGCGTGTTCGCGCGCTCGCTCGGCGAGTGCCTGGCCCTTCAGCTCAGGGAACGCGACCGCTTCGATCCGGCCATGCAGGCCTTCATCGAAAATCTGCCGGCGCTCGCAAGGCGGGACTTTCCGCTGTTGCGCCGGGTCTGCGGGGTCGACGACGAGGACTTGCGCGACATGCTGGCCGAAATCCGGCGCCTCGAGCCGAAGCCCGGGCGCGCCTTCGGTGACCCGCCGGCTGCGCCGGCGATCCCCGACGTCCATGTCACGGCGGCGCAGGATCTCGGCTGGCGGATAGAACTCAATACTCGCGCCTTGCCGCGGGTGCTCGTCAACGAGGTCTATGCGGCTGAAATCCGACGTGGCGCGAAGCGCGACGAAGACCGCCAATATATCTCCACCCAACTGCAGGCGGCGAACTGGCTGACCAAGAGCCTCGAACAGCGCGCCCGCACGATCCTCAACGTCGCAAGCGAGATCGTGCGCCGGCAGGACTCGTTCCTACTAGAGGGCGTGTCGGGCTTAAGGCCGCTCAACTTGAAGATGATCGGCGAAGCGATCGGCGTGCACGAGTCGACGGTCTCGCGCGCCACCGCGCATAAATTCATTCAGACGCCGCGCGGCCTGTTCGAGATGAAATATTTCTTCACCGCGGCGATCGCCTCGAGCGAGGCGGGACAGGCCCATTCGGCTGAAGCCGTGCGCCAGCGCATCAGGCGGATGATTGACAACGAGGACCCTCATGAAGTGTTGTCGGACGACGTGATCGTCGAACGCCTGCGCAAGCTGGATGTCCTTGTGGCCCGTCGCACCGTCGCCAAATATCGGGATAGCCTGAGAATTCCATCGTCCGTCGAACGGCGCAAATTTAAGATGGGGTCGGTGCGCCCACCCGTTGGGCGGCCTAATTTCCTTTCCGCTGAAGCATAATATTGATTTTAGTATTAAAATGAAGCATTTATCATGCCGATTGACATGCGCCGGGCAGGCTCCTAACCCTAGCCGCAACTCAGCTAGTGGGGGATCCGGCCGAGGCGAAACGGAGGGGAAGACGGCGGCGCGCGGGGGCGGCGCAGGAGGAGCGACGGGTCGAGGGCCCCGGCGCCTGAAAGGTAAGGCCAACGTTCTATGACCTTGAGGGTATCGGGTAAGAACCTCGACATCGGGGAAGCCTTGCGTCAGCATGTCCTGGAGAAAGTTGAGGCGACAGTCGCTCGCTATTTCAGCGGCTCGGTTGGCGGCCACGTCGTGATGACGCGCGAAGGCTCGGGCTATCGTTCGGACTGCACCTTGCGTTTGAGCTCTGGGCTCAGCTTGCACGCCGAAGGCCGGGCGCACGAACCCTATCTCTGCTTCGATCAGGCCGCCGGCAAGATTGAAAGCCGCTTGCGCCGCTACAAGACCCGCCTCAAGGGTCACGCCGCCGCCTCTGGCGCGAATGCGCGGGGCAAGGTCGCCAACTATCTTATCGAGCAGCCGGGCGAGGAAGAGGAAGAACCTTCAGGCGGCTTCGATCCCGTCGTCGTGGCGGAAGGAACGGAAGACCTCAAATCCCTTTCGGTCGCCTCGGCCGTCGCTGAGCTCGATCTGACTGGAGCTTCAGTCATTGTCTTTCAGCATGCCGGCAGCGGCCGGGTGAATGTTGTCTATCGTCGCCGCGACGGCGCGATCGGCTGGCTCGACCCCCAGGCCCCTCGCAAATCGCCGCACGCCGCATAATCAGGACGAACATGTCATTATCCCAACTCGTTAGGCCGGACGCCGTGCTGGCTGCTCTGAGAGCGAACGGCAAGAAGCAGGCGTTGCAGGAGATGAGCGAGCGCGCCGCGCTGGTCTCAGGCCTGTCCGCACGCGAGATCCTGGATTCGATCTTGCAACGCGAGCGGCTTGGCTCGACCGGGGTCGGCGACGGGGTCGCCATCCCGCATGGCAAGCCCGCCAAATGCAACCAGATTTTCGGCGTCTTCGCGAGGCTCGAGCGCCCGATCGATTTCGAGGCGCCGGACGGTCTCCCTGTCGACCTCATTCTTATGCTGGTCGCCCCGGAAGCGGCCGGAGCAGACCATCTCAAGGCGCTGGCGATGGGCGCGCGCCTCTTGCGCAACGGGGGGATCGCGCCTCAGTTGCGCGCGACCAAGGACCCAGCGGCGCTCTACGCGCTTCTGACCATGGCGCCGACCTCGAACGCGGCCTGACCAGCCGGGAGCGTTGCCCCCATGAAAGCGCGTGTAATCGTGACGTTGAAGTCTGGCGTCCTGGATCCGCAGGGCAAGGCGATTGAGGGCGCCCTCAAGGGACTGTCGGTCGACGGTCTCAAAAGCGTGCGTCAGGGCAAGGTTTTCGACATCGAGCTCGATGGCGAAGACCGCGCAGCCGCTCGCAGCAGGCTGAGCGAAGCCTGCGAGCGTCTGCTCGCCAATACGATTGTCGAGAATTACGCCATCGAGATTGCGTGAGCGATGCGGGCGGCGATCATCCTCTTTCCCGGAGTGAATCGCGAAGGCGACGTCGCGCGCGCCCTTCGGAAGGCCACGGGCGCGGAGCCTGCGATCGTCTGGCACGCCGAACGTGAATTGCCGCCTGGCCTGGATCTGGTCGTTTTGCCGGGTGGGTTTTCCTACGGCGACTATCTGCGCTGCGGCGCCATTGCCGCGAGGGCGTCGATCATGCGGGCGGTCGGCGATCACGCGGCGCGCGGCGGGCTGGTGCTCGGTGTGTGCAATGGCTTCCAGATCCTGTGCGAGGCTGGCCTTTTGCCCGGGGTTTTGATGCGCAACGGGGGGCGGCGCTTCGTCTGCAAAATGCAGCATGTGCGCGTCGAGAACGCACAGACTCCATTCACGCGCCGCTATGCGCCGCGGCAGGTGGTCAAATTCGCCATCGCCCATGGCGAGGGAAACTTCGTCGCCGATGACGACGTCGTCCGCCGACTCGAGGCGGAGGGCCAGGTCGCGTTTCGCTATTGCGACGCTGAAGGCAAAGTCGGCGCCGACTCGAACCCCAACGGAGCCGTCAATTCCATAGCAGGCGTGTTCAATGACAGATTCAATGTGCTGGGTTTGATGCCGCATCCGGAAAACTTGATCGACCCCTTGGTCGGCGGCACGGACGGACGTGCGCTTTTCGCTTCGCTTGCAGCGTAGACACGCTTGTCAGGTCAGCGCGGCGGCCTCGTACACTGCCTGAAGCAATGCCGCCTTCAACTCATCCCCAGGCTTTTCGCAAAAAAAAAGTTCCGTTTCAGTCGTTTTGTCACACTGCGTGAACTCTTATTCGGCATTATCTGGTTTGGGTAAGGATAATCCGAACGCATGACTGATTCGCTCGATAGGCTGTTCGCCGACGTCCAGGAGGCCAGGGACCGAAGCCCCTCAACGTCTCGCACCTCCAAGCTGTTTCGCGACGGGGTGCAGAAAATGGCAAAGAAACTCGTCGAGGAGGCGATCGAGGTCGGGCTCGACGCGGTGCAGATGAACCGCGAATTGGTGATCCTGGAAAGCGCCGACGTTTTCTATCACCTAGCCGTCATCTGGGCCGAATGCGGCGTTTCGCCCTCCGATGTCATGGCCGAGATCGACCGCAGGGAGCGCGTCTACGGCATCGCCGAGAAACTGCCCAAGCAGGCGAGCGTGGCTCAGATCCGGCGCATGGCGCCGTGGGCCGTGCGACGGAAGGCGTCCTGATACCGCCGGATTGGATCGAACTCGCACGTTGATCGTTCGTGGCTGAGGTTTGCCGGACCAATTTGCGGACGTTTCGCGTCGTTTTTGAAAGATCCACCCCGAAACGCGGCGGACCAAGCTCTGAACGCGGCTGGCCGCCTGAAGCCGCGAGTCAAAGCGACTCTCCTTGGGTTTACGCTGAGTAACTTTGGATAAAGACGTGAATTGACCAATCCCCGGCTACGTGATTAGCCGGAGGATGGAAGGTCAAGGCATGCTTAAATCTTGGAAATACATGCTCTTCTTGGCCTTGGCGGTCCCTGCGATATACGCCTGCGCGCCGACGAGCTTCAAAGAGCTGGCGAAACCGCGGTGGCTTACTGACATCAGCCTCGTCATCAGTACGTCTTTCGCGGCAAAGCCAGAGGCAGAGATTCCCGCAGTCGATCCGATTGCTGCCGCGAAAGTCGACGAGGACTTGGACTATGGAATTGCGGAACGGACGAAGTCGACAGAAGGATGGCGCGAATTCTTATCCGCTCATCCCGACGGGGCCCACGCGCAATCCGCCCGCGCGGAGCTCGACGCACTGGCTGGATCCGTGGCGCCTTCCACGCCGGCGGTAGCGCAGGCGCCGGACGCTGGGGCGGCTGACGCAAAGCTTACGGTCGATAGCATTCCTCCTTCCTTGCCGGCGCCGAAGTCCAATGCCGCGACGCTTGCCTCGGATGAGATCTGCAGAGTCGACCAAGACCGTTTGCAGCAATTGTCCAGTAGCCCGACGAGCGACGGAGTCATTCGGCTGTTGATCGAGTTGCGCTGTGAGAAGTTGCGGCCGCTACTCCTCCTCCTGGCAAAGCGACTGGATGCGGCGCCGGCGGTTCCAGTTGACGCTGCCCAAGACGGGTCTTCAAATTCTCCTGCCACTCAAGGCGCTTCGAAGGGCGCTTCGGCCCAGGAAGCGAGATCGCGGGCCGAATCTCGACATCGGGTGCACGCCGGCGTCGCCTCGCACAGCTCTGAGCCAAGGCGTCGCGCGAACCGTGAGAAGGCCGCGAACCTGCCTCCGTTTCTTTTGGCTCTATTCGGCGAGCAGTCGAGGAATCCGTCGTCCCGGCAAGCTCGATCGGGCGGTCGATTCGGCCCGCACGGCGCCTCTTCGACGAGTGCCGATGACACGGGCCGCTGACGCAACTTTATCGGTTGCAGCGGCGGCTCCGGTCGCTTCGGTTGCAATCGTTCAGAGCACGATGGGATTCTGGCCGCCATCCATGGATAGGGTCACACCCGTGATATAGCCCGCCCTGGCCGAGGCAAGGAAGAGAACCGCGTCGGCGATCTCTTCGGCCGACGCCATGCGACCCAACGGGAGCTTGGCGACGCCGCGCCGACGCGCTTCATCGACCGAAATGTTGGCGAGCCGGGCGTCGGCCGCGAGCCCCTCCGCCACCCGGTCAGTCTCTGTCAAACTTGGACTGACGCCAACGACGCGAACGCCCTTGCTGGCGTAGGTTGCGCCAAGCCCGGCCGTCGCCAACATCAGCGCGGCGTTGGCCGAGCCGCCGGCGAGATGGGTGGACGACGCGATCTTGCCGCCGACTCCGATGACGCTGACGATGACCCCGCTCCCGCGTTTTCCCATGCGCTTCACGAGGGGATCGATGACATTGATGTAGGAGAAGAACTTGGCGTCGAACGCATCGCGCCAGACCGTGGGATTCAAGTCATCCGGCGGGGTGCGCTTCGCAGCTCCCGCCGAATTCACCAGGATGTCGATCGGCCCGAGCTTGTCCTCGACCGTTTCGACCACTCTTTCCGCCGCCACGGCGTCCACGAGATCGGCGACGGCGCCAAACGCCCCGTCGAGGTCGGCGCTGGCCTTGTCGATATTTTCGCGCGAACGCGAACAGATGGCGATCCGCGCGCCTTCCCTCAGGAAGGTCTGCGCGCAGGCAAGCCCGATGCCCTTCGAGCCGCCGGTGATGAGAACAACTTTGCCCTTGAGGCCGAGCTCCATCCCATTGTCTCCACGGTTTTAGGTCAGCAATGGGTCAAAGACGGACATGATCGGACCGGCTTCAAGCGACGGAGCGCCGTCGCTTCAGCCGAGCTTCGATCCGTTGGTCATCAAAAGGACCGAATAGAGCGAGGTTGTGCCGCAGATGTAGAGGCGATTGCGCTTCGGACCGCCGAAAGTCACGTTGGCGACAATCTCCGGGACGAGGATCTTGCCGATCAGCTTCCCATCTGGCTCGTAGCAGTAGACGCCCTTGCCGGTGCTCGTCCAAATTCGACCCGAGCGGTCGACCCGGAAGCCGTCGTACAACCCGTCCTCCGGGGCCAATTCGCAGAAGATGTCGCCCGGGCCCTTGACGCTCTTGCCGTCCGCATTGATCGCGTAGCGGCGAATGGCGCGCGGCGTTTTTTCGTTATGCGTCGCGCCGGTGTCGGCGACATAAAGCAGCTTCTCGTCCGGTGAGAAAGCAATCCCGTTTGGGCGCACCATATTGTCGATGAGGCGAGTGACCGCGCCGCTCTTGTCGATGCGATAAACATGGCAACCGTCGATCTCAGGCTTCGCTGGGTCGCCTTCGTTGTCGCCGTCGATGCCGTAGGCCGGGTCGGTGAACCAGATCGAGTCGTCCGATTTCACGACGGCGTCGTTCGGCGAGTTGAACCGCTTCCCGTCCACCTTGTCGGCGAGGACGGAGATGGAGCCATCGAACTCGGTGCGGGTGACGCGGCGCGTCAGATGCTCGCAGGTGACGAGCCGACCCTGGTTGTCGACGGTGTTGCCGTTCGAATTGTTGGACGCCTGCCGGAAGACGGACACCTGACCCGATTCCTCAACGAAGCGCAGCATGCGGTTGTTCGGGATGTCAGACCAGATGAGATAGCGCCCAGCTGCGAACCACGCAGGCCCCTCGGCCCACATCGAGCCGGTCCAGTGGCGGGTAACCCGCTGATAGCCGGCGAAGAGCTGCCCGAACCGCTTGTCGAGCACAACGAGGTCCGTGCCCTCGACCTGTCCATGGAACATATCTGCTTCCCCCCGTTTGCTGTGGCGCTCTTGCTCAAGGTTGGCGCCTTCGGCGCGCAAGGGCAAGAGCGGCGTCATCGTTGCGATGTCAAGGAAAAGTGACAATTGGCGCCGGAGAGCGCGCATTTAACCGCGTGCTCAGTCTTGCAGGCCGCGCGCCCATCATCCACATTGGTGCACATGAATTGCTCGCCAGCGCGGGGCGACGCCTCGCGGCTCATAGCCGTTCTGGGCCCGACGAATACGGGCAAGACGCATTTGGCGGTCGAGCGGATGCTCGGACATGCCTCCGGCGTGATCGGCCTGCCGCTCAGGCTGCTCGCCCGTGAAATATATGATCGTGTGGTCAAGGCGCGTGGCGCAGCCGAAGTCGCGCTGATCACCGGTGAAGAAAAGATCGTTCCGCTTAGGCCACGCTATTTCGTTTGCACGGTCGAGGCGATGCCGCTCGACCGCAAGGTCGAATTTCTTGCTGTCGACGAGATCCAGCTTTGCGCCGATCCGGAACGCGGGCACGTGTTCACCCATCGGCTCCTGCACGCGCGTGGCTCGGCCGAGACGATGCTGATGGGTGCGGCGACCGTCGCGGCCCTGGTCCGTCAGCTTTGTCCGGGAGTCGAGATCCAGTTCCGCGAACGCCTTTCGCAGCTCACCTACGCGGGCCCTAAGAAGGTAACGCGCTTGCCTCGGCGCAGCGCCATCGTCGCATTCTCCACCGACGCGGTTTACGCCATCGCCGAGCTCATACGTCGCCAGCGCGGCGGCGCCGCCGTGGTGATGGGCTCGCTCAGTCCTCGCACCCGCAACGCCCAGGTCAATCTGTTCCAGTCCGGCGAGGTCGATTTCCTGGTCGCGACCGACGCGATCGGGATGGGCCTGAACATGGACGTCGACCACGTCGCTTTCGCTGGCTTACGCAAATTCGATGGGCGGCGCCTTCGCGGACTCTGTTCCCAGGAGATCGCCCAGATTGCGGGTCGTGCTGGGCGGTTTCGCAAGGATGGCGCCTTCGGGGTCACCGGCGACGCGCCCGATCTCGATGCAGACGTCGTCGCGGCGGTCGAAGGCCATGTCTTTCCATCCCTCATGGCCGCCGAATGGCGCAATCATCGGCTTGATTTCCAGTCGCTTCAGGGTCTCGTCCGCTCGCTGGCCGCGCCGCCGCCAGCGCTGGGTCTCAGGCTCTCGGCGGAGGCCCAAGATGAAACGACGTTGCGCCAATTGTCGACCGACGAAATGGTCGTGCGGCGCACGCGCGACCGATCCAACCTGATGCGGTTTTGGGAGGTCTGCCAGACGCCGGATTTCCGTAAAGCCACGCAGGACGAGCACTCGCGTCTCATCGGGACCATGTTTGAGCACCTCACCCAGGGCGACCGGCGACTGCCGGAGGACTGGATGCAGGGGCAGTTCGCCAGCCTCGACAGGACTGATGGCGATATCGACGCGCTGTCGTCGCAACTCGCTCGGGTGCGCACCTTGGCCTACGTCGCCAATCGCGCCGACTGGCTAGCCGATCCGCAAACCTGGCAGGGCAGGGCGCGCGGCCTCGAGGATCGCCTTTCCGATACGCTGCACCAATCCCTGATGCAGCGGTTCGTCGACCGCCGCACCAGCGCGCTTTTGCGCAGCTTGAATCAGCGCGCAGGCCCGATCCTGGGCGGCATCAACGAAGACGGGGCGGTGACGGTGGAGGGCCACCTAGTCGGCCAACTCGCGGGCTTCCATTTCGAGCCTGAGCGCGGCGCGACAGCGCTCGAGAATCGCGCCTTGCGCGGCGCGGTTGAGCGGGTTGTCGCCCCCGAAGTCGCGCGTCGCCTTGGCGCGCTAGCGAGCGAGGATGACGAAGCCTTCGCCCTCCAAGCCGGCGGCGTAGTCAGCTGGCGAGGCGAAACGGCCGGCGAAATCGTTGCCGGCGAGCCGTTCGCGCCGCGCGTAAGACTGATTGGGGAGTTCGGCGCCGAACCGCAGCGCGAGCGCGCCGCGCGGCGTCTTGAAGCTTTCGTCGCCGCCGAGGCCACACGGCGTCTTTCCGCGCTCAAGCATCTCAAGGAGGCGATCGAGGACGGGCGGCTCAAGGGTCTTGCACGCGGTCTCGCCTACCAGCTTGTCGAGCAGTTCGGCGTCTTGGACCGTCGCGGCGCCGATCAGCGCATCAGACTGCTCAGCCGCAACGAGCGGAGGACACTCAAGGCGCTTGGCGCGCGCTTTGGCGCCTTCAGCCTCTATCTGCCGTCGCTTCTCGAGCCAGAGGCGCAGCTCCTCGCCTTCACTTATGCCGAGCTCGCGAGCCCCGGATGGCGGCCCGACCCGCGGGCGCTCAATTCGATGCCCCGTCCTGCCCCGCGCCCACAAGCGCTCGCGCTCCGCGGCTTGCGCCCCGTCGGGCAGTTCGCCGCGCCGATCGCCGACCTTGAGCGGCTCGATGCGCTCGCGCGCGCCGCGTGGCCGGAAGGCGCGGGCGCCATCGACCTCACCGACGCGTTGCTCGCGGATCTGAGATGGCCGCGCGACGACGCCCATCACATACTGCGCGCGCTTGGGTTTACGCGTGTGCGTGACGATAACGCGGAACGCGCGGTGTTTCGGCGGCGCTCTATGTCGAGCGAACCGGCGCCCAAAGCGGCCCCGGTTGCGACCCCGTTCGCCGTGCTCGCGACGCTGGCGAAGCCCAACGCCGCCGCCGTGCGCCGAGCGAGACGCGCCAAGGCCCGGCGGCGCCGCGCAGCCGGACGCGCCGCCTCGTGACGGAAGACGCCTGCCGGATCGACGTCTGGCTATGGCGCGCCCGCTTTTTCAAGACGAGAAGCCTCGCCGCGCGGATCGTTGAGGAGGGCGGCGTGCGTCTCACGCGCGGCGGCGCGCGCACCGCGATCGACAAACCCAGCCGCGGCGTGCGCTGCGGCGATGTTCTGACCTTCGCGCAGGGGCCGAAATGGGTCGTGGCGAGGGTCGAGGCGTATGGCGAACGGCGGGGCCCGGCGGCCGAGGCGCGCGGACTGTACAGCATACTGCCCGCCGGCGGCAGCCGCGCGACGGGCGCAGGCACCCGCGCATGACAATGCTGGTTTGAGTCCGCCAGAAGTCGCTCCATGCCGGTGAGCGGCACATCATGGGCGCTTCGCTACCGGGCAGATGGCGCATCGCGCAAATTGACGCTCGGATCGTTCCCCGCTCTCGGCATCGCCCAAGCCCGCCGCAGGGCCGAGGAAGCCCGCGGCGCGATTGCCCGCGGCGAAGACCCGGCCAGCGAGAAGAAGGCCGCCAGGGCTGCAGCGAAGGCCGAGCGGGAGGAGAAAGGCGACTTGATAGAGAGAGTTGTCGAGACATTTATCGAGCGCCATGCGAAGCGAGCAACGCGCGATTGGAAAGAGACCGAACGTCTCTTGAAGCGCAACGTTATTGAGAGATGGAAGGGGCGGCGCCTATCGACGATTACGAAGTGGCAGGTCCATGATCTCCTCGACTCGATCATCGACCGAGGCGCGCCTATCGCCGCAAATCGCGTGTTCGCTCAACTGCGGCTTATGTGTTCTTGGGCCGTCACCCGCGGCATTATCGAACGCTCACCATGGGGAGGCGTGTCGCCGCCGTCGAGCGAGAAGGGCCGCGCGCGTGAACGCGTGCTCGACGATGACGATCTCCATCTTATCTGGCGCGCGTCCAAAGCACTCTCCTGGCCGTTCGGTCCGGTCATTCAATTGCTGATCTTGACCGGCGCGAGACGCGATGAGGTCGGTCAAATGGAATGGCGTGAAGTCGACCTCGAAGCGCGCGTTTGGCGTCTCCCCGCGGCAAGGGCGAAGAACGCGCGGCAGAATGATATCCCCGCTATCCGACTGGCAGTCGACATCCTCAAGAGCCTTCCGCGCTTCGGCGACCGGTTCGTGTTTACAACGACAGGCGACCGCGTTCCTGTTTCCGGCTTCAACAAGGCAAAGCTTCAGTTTGACGGGACAATCGAGGAACTTCGCAGGGCCGAGGCCGGGGGCAAGGAGCCCGAGCCGATTAAGCCGTGGGTGTTCCATGACCTCCGCCGGACGGCGGCGACGAATTTGCAACGGCTCGGCGTTTGGCTTGAAGTGACCGAAGCGATCCTGAACCACGTATCAGGAAGCCGAGCGGGGATTGTTGGCGTTTATCAAAAGCACGACTACGCCGCGGAAAAGCGAGAGGCGCTAGACGCTTGGGCGACGCGACTCAACGCGATCGTCGGGGAGAACGCGCAATGAAAACGCTGCGCGACATTCGCCGCGTCGGCCCGGCCAATCCACGGGACGCCGGGCGAGGATCTGGAGAGCAACGACGTGCCGCCGTTCGGTCCGACCACGATCGAAGAAATCGCCGTTGAGGAATTTTGCTTCGGGCCGGAGATGGTACTGAGCCAGCGCTTCCGAATAGGTGATGAGTGACTCGGGCTCGACCCGCTTGTCAGTCTCGCGATCGAAGGCCGCCTCGGCAGCTTCGCTGATATTTCGACTGAAGGGTGCGACTGGTCGGATCCGAGACGGCTTTCGGGGCCGCCCCCGTTGAGGAGTCCATGGCTCGCCGCCCATCTCGGTCAGCTTCTGGCGACTTTGCAACGCGATCAAGAAGTTGAACGGCTTGACCTGGTCTCCGTATTCGCGGCCGCTGTTGAGCTGTTTGAACCAGCCCAACAGCTTGGGGGTCGTCGCGCCATAGCGACTGACCGCAGGCTTACTGAGGCCTGAGTGATAGGAGAGGTCGACCTGATCGGGATGTCCGTCCAGCGCAGCGCGAATGATCTTGTGCCATAAGTCATAGTGCCAGCGATCAACGCCGATCTTATCCAAGGCGACCGATGGCGCGGGGATGGATTGAGGGGCGTCGTCGGCCTCGTAGGGCGGAAGGCAGTGTCCAAGTCCGTGCGCCTACGCCTTACGAATGATGACTTCGCCGGACGGCCCGACGTTGAACAGCACGTATCGCTTGGACGAGATGCAGTAGCAAAACAGAGGTTCGAAATCGCTTCCGACACTGTCACCTGCGAGTAGGTAGTTAGCGTCTTCAATCTTGAAGATCGAGCCTTTCTTCTCGTAGGGATTTAGTGACGCGAACCACTCGCAAATCGATTGCGCACGCTGAAGGAATTCGGCTTGCCCCATCCCGTCGGGCTTGGCGAGCGCCATGCTGTCGGTATCGCAAAAGGCCCAGTCGAGATCTTTTTCAACGCACAGCCGCTCGGCAATCCCGAGCATCAATCGCGCCGCGCCGGTGATCAATGTCGCCAGCAGCGGATGGAAGAAGCGGCCTGGCTCCTCCACCTTGTCTGACGAGACTGGAAAGCCTTCGCCATCGGGTCCCTAGCAGGTGAGCTTTTCGGAGGCGTCTTTATCTCGACGAAGATTCCATAGCTCGTCGAGTTCGCGAGAATCTTGAGGGCTTGTTGCTCACTGTCGAGCGCGTCCCTGTTCAAAGCCGTTGTATTCTTGAGCCTTGCCTTGACGGTCGTGCGGAGGTCGATCAGGCGCTCGAAGAAATCATCGGTGGCCAGGTCAACCTCATAGTCGGGGTTGCCGGCAATCCTGACGGTTCTCAAACCGATTTGTGGTTCTTTTGGGAAGCCGGCGCAGGCTCACCTTGACGCTTCTTTTTCGGCCCCTCGTCGTCCGGCGGCAGAGGCGGCGTGGCATATGCGCGCAGCGCAATCGGCAGGCGATCGGGTTGTACCAAGGGTGAACTCGTTGCGACTGACAATCTTGTTCATGACTTTTTGCGACCTGTTGCGTCATTTCAGCGATCTCATCTGAGGGCAGAATGGCGCCCGGGACGTGCCGAAGCCGAAACATCACAAGTGTCATGCTGTCGAGCAAGGTGTCTGGCGCCTTGTGGGCGATCCAGTGCGCCAGGCGCAGCCCGAAGGCGCCGTAGCCGTAATTACAGCGATTGGCCTCGTAGAGGTTGAGGGCCATCGCCAAACTGTTCGTTGCATCTTCCCGCGCACGAGCGATTTCCTCGGCCGGCGAATTGGCGACATGCTCAAAATTTCCCATCGTGATCGCTGCAGATACATCCTTGAGTCCGGACGCCAACAGCTCGACCAGGTTGAGCTTCCTTCCAAGGATTGAGTTCGATCCCGCCTTCGTCAGATCGAGCGCACGGATGGTAAGCGCCTCGTCGCTCGTCCGCTCTTCCCCAATGGTCGAAGTCTCGAAGCCGTCAAACTCGCCCCTTCCCGACATCGCCAATAACTCGAAGGACGGCCGGCGTCTCCTGGGAATCAATTCACGGCTTCCGAAGAGGGGGCGCGGATGAATTGGGATGAGTTTTGGCTGACGGACGAGCAATTCTCAAAGATCGAACCGCATCTGCCGTCTGACACGCACGGCAAGGCGCGGGTCGACGATCGTCGCGTCATCAGCGGCATGGTTCACGTTTTGAAGTCTGGCGGGCGCTGGATCGACGCGCCGGCTGAGTATGGTCCGAGGAAAACCCTCTACAATCGCTATCTGCGTTGGGCGGCCAAGGCCGTGTGGGTCGGCCTCTTTCAAGCGCTCGCGCAAGCCGACGGTCCGCCCGACCAAGTGCTCCTCGACTCTTCGGCCGTGAAAGCCCACCGCTCGGCGGCCGGTGGAAAAGGGGGGAGAAAAATCATGCCATCGGCCGCTCGCGCGGCGGGCGCTCGACGAAAATCCACGCGCTGACCGACGCTCAGTGCCAGCCGCTCGCCTTCATGCTGACTGGCGGCCAAGTCACCGAGTGCGCAGCAGGCGCTCTGTTGCTCGAACAGCTCCAGATTGCGACATCCTGCACGCCGACAAGGGCTATGACGCCAACGCCATCCCCCGCCAGGTCGAGGAGCGCGGCGCGATCCCCAACATCCCGCCCACTGCCAACCGCAAATGGAAGAACTGCTTCTCGCGGTTTCTCTACCGCAACCGCAACGCCATCGAGCGCATGTTCTGCCGCCTCAAGGACTTCAGGCGCATCGCCACACGATACGACCGAAACGCCGCCAACTTCGTCGCCGCCGTTATCTTGCTTTGAGGCGCTCGGCTATGCGATCGAGCACGGCCTCGTTTTCGAGGCGAGAAACCGAGCGCACGTCGTTTGTGTATCGCGCGCGCATCGGGCAGCCACGACAGCTCCTCGATTATCATAATCGACTTTGGCGAGATCGCGCCGGGCAGACGTAAGCATCGAGCCCGCCATCGTATCGGAACTCGTCCTCGCGAAACAGGCCCTCGCGCACCGAGGAGCTGTGCTGCGGCTTGGGAACGTGGGGAACGCAGCCGGTCTTCTCGCAACGCTCGATGTCCTCGATTTTGAAGTAGCCGCGATCGGCCAGGATTACGCGGCGCTATACGCGCGCAATGGAGTCACCTGGACACCTCTCAGGTCGCATCAGACAGCTAACGAGCCCCAAACGGCCCGAATTCCCACACCCCTCGCTCCTCGAACCATTTCACCTGGAAGTCGGGGAGTTTTCGCGCGGTCTGGAAGAGTTCCGCACAACGATTTGAGGCTGAAAATGAAGGGGTTCCGACATATTACTTCAAGAGAGGCTGACAATCAGTCGCCGCTAGGACGAAGCAGCGCTCATAGGCGTGCGAGGTTCGCCGCGCCACTCTTCTTGCGCAACCGACGCGCGGGCGGGACTTAGGCCGATTTGCTCTTCAACGCCGTTCGGAGACGTGGCGCTGCAGCGCCTCTAGTAGAACAGCAGCCAATATTATCGCTCCGGTTGCAAAGCCCTGCCAGAAGATTGCGATGCGGGCGAGGTTGAGGAAATTCCTCGTCAGCGCGATGATGATGACGCCGATGATTGTGCGAAGAATCTTGCCTTGCCCGCCATAAAGGCCGGTGCCGCCGATTACGACTGCGGCGATCACCTCGAACTCAAGGCCCTCCCCGGTATTCGGCGACACCGCCCCCAGACGCGACACGCTGACGATGCCGGCAAGCGAGGCGGTGAAGCCGACGATCATCAGGCACTGAATTTTGATTCGGTCCGCGCGGATGCCCGACAGAATTGCGACCGTCCGGTTGGAGCCGACGGCATAGACGCGCTTGCCGAAAGCCGTGCGCTCGAGCACGAACCACCCGACGGCGTAGACGATCGCGGCGACCCAAACGATATTCTGGATCGGGAACCGGACGAATATATTCAGAAAGGATCCAGTGTGAAAAAAGTCGGCGAATGCGATCGGCAACGGGATCTGCGCCCAGCGACCTTGGCCGAAAGACCGGACAATCAGCGGAATGTCGGGAATGGGCTGCCCTTGAGTAACGACGAGAGTCAGACTTCGGGCGATCATTAACATTCCAAGCGTCACGATGAATGACGGAATTCTCGCCTTGGTGACGACGAAGCCGACGAAGAGGCCGAGAATTGGCCCGATAAAGAGTGGCGCAAGGAGGCCGAGAACGATCACCCACCAGGGATGATCGTTGGCGCTCGGCGCCGGAATCCACCGGACCATGATCCAGCCGGCGACAGCCGCCGACAAGCCGACGACGGAACCAACCGAAACGTCGAACTCGCCGGCAATCATGGCGATCGTCATCCCCGCGGCTACGATGAGCATCATCGTCATCTGACCGAGCAGATTACCGACATTGACCGGCGAGAGGAAACGGTCGTTGGCGATCTGCATCACGACGATCAAGATCAGAAGGACGCCAATCGCCTGGAAGAGGCTGTAGGAGCGCCTGAGGCTAGCGAAAACGCGTGAAACAGCCGCCAGACGTTCGGGATTTGGTGAGGAGACAGTCGTCACGCCGCGGCCGCCTCAATTTCTCCGCAGGCCGAGGCGTGGAGGATGCGCTCGGATTTACTGCCTCCCCAGAGAGCTCCCCAATGACAGCGCCGCGAAACATGACAAGCACGCGGTCACATAACAATACGAGCTCATCGAGCTCCGCCGTTATTAGCACGACTTCAACGCCTGCGCTGGCGATCTCGTGGATGATTTTCCGGATTTCTTCCTTGGCGCCGATATCGACGCCGATTGTCGGCTCGTCCATGACGAATACCTTCGGCTTTGTCTCCAACCATTTGGCGAACAGAACCTTCTGCTGGTTTCCTCCGGAAAGTTGACGCGCCAAAGCTGAAGGGCCGGGCGCAGGATGCCCACCGCTGGATGTTTTGCGCTGTCGTGCGTTCCATCTCCGGGAAATCAAGGGCGCCGCTGCGGCGGCGAAAGCGCGACAGGATCGGAAGGGATATATTCTCGACGAGCGTGAAATTGGGCAAGATGCCCTCGCCAAGCCGGTCGCTGGTCAGGAGTGCGATCCCGCACTTAAGCGACGCCGACGGATCTCGAGGGGGGACAGGGACTCCTTGAATGAGGATTCGGCCCGAGGCCTCGCGGCCCGCCGCCCCAAACAACCCCCTTGATAGCTCTCGAAGCCCCGAGCCGGCGAGGCCCGTGACGCCGAGCACCTCGCCGCTGCGCAAGCCAAAGCTGACATTTTGCAGAAGCCCCGGGAGGCTCAGGACTCGACGTTCATCAACAGGGTCGCTTCAGCGGAGGCCCTCACATGGCCCACGCGGCGCGAAGTCTCAATTCTGCGCCCCAACCATTTGCGGCCACAACTCGCGGCAGCGTCGTTTCGTCCACCGGCCCCTCCGCCACCACCTCGCCGTCACGCATGACGGTCAGGTCGTCTGGACACCTCGAATATTTCCGCGAGATAGTGCGAGATCAGGACCAAGCCGACGCCTTGGGACGCAAGCTGCCTGATGAGGCGCAATGCGACGCGAACCTGCGCGTCTGTCAGCGACGACGTCGGCTCGTCCAGGATTAGGATCCTCGGTTCGAGGCTTACCGCCTTGACGATCTGCACCATCTTCTTGAGGTCGTTTGTAAGCGAGCCGACGTTATCGTCCGGGTCGACCGCGACCTCGTATTTGTCGAGCAGGCCTGCGCGCTGCCGCGCGCATAACCTTGCGGCGAACAATCCCCAGGCGATAGGTCGGCTCGTTGTTGAGTAGCAAATTCTCGCCCACGCTCATCGTCTGAATAAGGTTGATGTCCTGATGCACCGTGACGATGCGTTGTTGCAGAGCCTGCTCTGCGCCGGTAAATCGCACCGGCCGAGGCCTTCGAGCTCGATCGTTCCCGCCTCCGGCGTGTGTACGCCGGCAATGATCTTGGCCAGCGTCGATTTACCGGCCCCGTTCTCTCCGACAAGGCCGCGGACGCGACCCGACGCGATTGAGAAATCGACCCCGCGAAGGGCGCGGACCGCGGCGAAACTGCGCGACAGCCGCTTGCATCGCAGCAGGACGGCACTCTCGCGCGCAGCCACGAGCATTCCGGATTACGGCGCCATTCGCGTCTCGGCGCGCGCTTTGCTCGCGCGCCTGCCGATGTCCGTAGGCCGAAAGCCTCGACGGACGGCGCTGTCACTTGCCGGTGACCTGCGGATCGCTAGCGAATTCGGCGGCGTTCGCCTTGGTCAGCAGCTTTTCGTGCCGAGCCCCATGAACTCGTTGACTTGCCCGCCCTCAAGTTTGGTGACGACCGTGTTCATACCTTCGTAACCCATCTTGAACGGGTCCTAAATCACCAAGGCGTCGATCTTGCCGTCCTTCACCATCTGATACGACACGGGATCAAGGTCGAATCCGACAAGTTTGACCTGGCCTGCCTTTCCCGCCTGCTCAAGGGCCTGATAGGCGCCTTGAAGCACCAGCTGATTGAAGGCAAAAGCGCCCTTAACGTCAGGCTCCGAGACCAAGGAGGTCTTCCATAGCCTTGCGCAAATCGTCGAACGTAGGCCGCACCGACGGGTTGCTCGGGAAGCACTTGCAGGCCGAGTTCGGCCGACTTGGTCTCAAAGCCCTTTCGTCGGGTCTGCCCGTTGTCGTTGGTCGGCGCATGATCGAGCGTAATGACCTTGCTGCCCTTTGGAAGCAGCGACGC
>CAWIKX010000024.1:0-403580 GCA_963836695.1 uncultured Alphaproteobacteria bacterium | reverse complement strand
GTTCAAGGCCCGGCAAGTCACGACCTCCCAGGCCAAAATCAGAACCAAGAACGGCGCCCCTGCCTAGCTCGGCGCTCGCAAGCGCTGCGCGTCGCTGTATCGATGGAGCGCATCGAGAAGTCGTTTGGCGAGAATAGAATTCTGATCGACGTCAATTTCGTGGTCAACGCGGGCGAAGCGCACGCGTTGCTCGGCGAGAACGGCGCCGGCAAATCGACCCTGATGAAGGTGCTCATCGGGGTCTATGCGGCAGACGGCGGCCGCATCGTTCTCGATGGCGAGGACGTCACGGCGCTGTCCCTGCGGGAGCGGCTCGACCGCGGCATTGCGATGATCTTTCAAGAGCTCAGCGTTCTGCCAAACCGCACGGTGGCGGAGAATCTCTTCATCCTACGCGAGCCGCGCGCGTTCGGATGAGCAAGTCGACACGAAACGTATGGTCACCGACGCCCAGGCGCTCATCGATCGCTACGCTTTCAACTTACGCGCCTCCGACGCGTGTTGGCGATCTCGGCTTCGCGCAGCGCCAAATGCTGGAGATCCTGAAGGCGTTGTCACGCGGCGCCAAGCTCCTCGTCATGGACGAGCCAACCTCATCTCTGACGGTGCGCGAGGAGGAAACGTTATTTGCGACCGTCGACCAGCTCAAAGCCTCTGGCATCGGCATTGTCTACATCAGCCATCGCATGGCGGACGTGCTGCGCCTGTCGGACCGCATCTCTATCGTCAAGGATGGGCGCCTCCTCGGGCCCCTCCTGCCGGGCGAGACCTCGATCGCTCATATCGCGTCGCTGATGTCACGGTCACCGGAGGCTCAGGGTAAATCGACGCCGGTCGAGAACGTGCCGGTTCAACAGCGCGCC
The DNA here is from genome assembly GCA_963836695.1 of uncultured Alphaproteobacteria bacterium. Classification (GTDB taxonomy): domain Bacteria; phylum Pseudomonadota; class Alphaproteobacteria; order Rhizobiales; family Beijerinckiaceae; genus Roseiarcus. The sequence goes on along the minus strand of CAWIKX010000024.1, from coordinate 402,717 downwards.
GCCGCCAAGTCTGGGGCGCCCGTTCTCTCCGTCTCCAGGCTCAGGACCGCGCGCAAACTCTCAGACATCTCTTTTGAGATTCTGCCGCAGGAGATCGTCGGCCTCGCGGGTCTGGTCGGCAGCGGACGCTCCACCCTGGCCAAGGCGATTTTCGGCCTCGTCCCCGACGCCGCCGGCGCAATCTTGGTTGCGGAGCGAACAGTGCAAACCGGCAGCGTTTCGAGCGCGGTTGCGGCAAAGATCGGCTTTGTCCCGGAGGACCGAAGACTGGAGGGCCTCGTCGCCATCCGATCGCTCTCGGAGAATTTCGCGCTGACCAATCTCGACAACCTGTCCTATGCGCGCGGTTTCGGACCGATGGCGACGCAGCGGATCGCCTCGCTTTTCGCGCGCTACCGCACCGACTGACCCTGCTTTGTCGGGGGCCGTCGCAAGCCGCGCAGGAGCTGTCGGGTGGGAACCAACAGAAGGTGGTCTTCGCCAAGTGGCTCGCCACGAACCCAAAATTGCTCATCCTTGACGAGCCGACAGCCGGCGTCGACGTCAACGCCAAGCGCGACATGCGTAAGCTGATCAAGCGAATGGCCGCGCAAGGCGTAGGGGTTCTCTTGATCTCATCGGAGCTTGAAGAGCTGATCGAGCTTTGCGACCGGATCCTGGTGATGGCCGAAGGCCGCATCACGCGCGGCCTCGAAAGGATCGACGACGAAGCGTCCCTTCGGGCGCTTCTCCAGACTGACGCCGCCCGACAGGCTGAACTGCACAATGAGGAAAAAGCGGCATGACGACGCCCGTCGGGCACACGGGCAGGAGCAGTCTCGCCAATTTCGCCCGAGATCACATCACTTACGGCATCTTCGCCCTCATCACCCTCTATTTCATCATTTTTGCTCCCCATTTCGCGTCGCTGACGACGGCGAGCGCGGTGCTGCGCATCACCGCGATTGTATCCGTGATGGCAATCGGAATGACCTTCGTCATCGTCTGCGGCGAGATCGATCTTTCGGTCGGGTCGCTTCGAGCTTCGCAAGCATGGTGACCGCCATCCTCTACGAGCGCGAGATTCCGACCTTCGTTACGCCTTTGATCGTGCTCGCCATGGGCGCCCTTATTGGGGCCGCCTCCGGCCTTCTTGTCACCAAGGTCCGAATTCCATCGTTCCTAGTCACTCTCGGCATGCTGTCGATCTTCTCTGGCCTCGCGCTGACAGTCACCGACACGAGATCCGTCCCAATTCTCGACGATGCGTTTTCGGCTGTCTTCTGGAACGGCTCGTTCATTGGCATACAAGCGCCGATCTTGTGGACGCTCGTCTTGACGGCGCTCGGATATTATCTCCTGCACCAGATGCCGTTCGGCCGCAGGGTCTTCGCGACCGGCGGCAATCCGATCGCGGCCCGGTTCTCAGGCGTCAGGACGGACGAGACGAAGATTGCTGCCTTCATCATCTCCGGCGTCACGGCGTCGCTCGCGGGCATGATGCTCGCCGCACGCTCGACCGCTGGCAACCCGAGCCTCGGCGCGGGGCTCGAGCTCGACGTGATCGCGGCGGTGATTATCGGCGGAACGAGCCTTTTTGGAGGCTACGGTTCGATTATCGGCTCGGTGGTCGGCGCGATCTTCATCGGCATCCTCGGCTTCGGCCTTCTGGTCATGGGGCTCTCGACCAGCATCCAGGAAGTCATCAAGGGCGCGATCATCATTCTCGCGGTGTCGGTGAACCGCCGGTAGCTCTCATGCGCCCCGGCGCTTCTGGTTCAGCGAGTCGAACAGGACGGCGAGGAAAATCACCGCGCCCTGAATGAACTGAACCCAGAACGGCTCGACATTGTGAAGCGTGAGCCCATTGTTGATCACGCCGATGAGAAGCACGCCCAGAATGGTGCCGAGCATGGAGCCGCGGCCTCCGAAGAGCGAGGCTCCGCCAATGACGACCGCTGCGATCGCGTTCAGTTCGAGGCCCGTCGCGGCGATCGGCTGCGCGGAGTTCGAGCCGGCCTGTCAGGATGACGCCGCCGAGGCCCGCTAAAGCGCCTGAGATCATATAGACGAGGATCTGGGTGCGCTGGACGGGAATGCCCGCGATCACCGCCGCTTCGCGATTTCCTCCGACGGAATAGACCTCGCTGCCGAACACGGTCTTCTTTAGGACGAAAGCGCCGATGCCGAGCGCCGCCAAAGAAATGACGCCGGCAACCGGCGCCCTGCCGATACCGGGAATTGTCCAGACGCCGCCGCCGATCGAATCGAAGGTGTCGTCGAAGCCAAAGATTGTCTGACCGTTGGTCACGATGAAGGCGAGGCCGCGCGCCATCGACATCATCGCCAGCGTGACGATGAACGGGTTCATATTGAGGTAGGTGATAGAGAGGCCGTTGAACAGCCCGCAAGCAAGTCCGACCAAGATGCCGACGCCGATCGAGGCCCATATGGGCACGCCCAAGTGCAGCACGAGACCCGTAATGACGCCGGAGAGCGCCACGACAGAGCCGGAAGAAAGGTCGATCCCGCCGGTGATGATGACGAAGGTCTGCCCGCAGGCGACGACCGCGATCAGCGAGGTCGCCACCAAGATCGCCATGATGTTCGGCGCTGACAGGAAGGTGGAGGTGGAGAGCGACAGATAGAGGACGATCGCCAGGAAGACGACAACGATGGCGATCTCGCTGAAATCGCCGAAACGCGGCCCTTTCACGGTTGCGCGGGTAACGGGCGCCTGCGCCCTTTCATCGGTCGACATAAGCTTAGCCGACGGCTGCTAGAGACATGAGACGGTCCTGGCTGAAATCGACCCGATCGACCTCGCCCGCCATCCGGCCGGCTCGCATCACGCCAATGCGGTCGCAAAGACCCAGGAGCTCGAGAAGATCGGACGAAACGATCACGACAGCGGCTCCCTTGGCGGCCAATTGGCCGATCAAATTGTAGACTTCGACCTTCGCTCCGACGTCGACGCCGCGCGTCGGCTCGTCGAGCAGGAACACCCGCGGTGAAGCGCTAATGGCGCGCGCAAGGACAACTTTCTGCTGATTGCCCCCCGAGAGGCGTCGAACTTCTTGGCTGGCTGAAGTCGCGCGGATGCGCAAACTCTCGATCGACGCGCTGGCCAACCGCTGTATGGCCCGCGACGAGAGAACGCCCCAGCGCGACATGGCCTTGAGAGTCGAAAGCGCAATATTCTGGCGAATGGAGAACGGCAAAATCAGCCCTTCAGCCTTTCGGTCTTCCGGCGTCAGCACCATCCCGTCCCGGAGCGAGCGACGTGGAGAATGCGGCACGTGGTCCTTGCCCTCGACGCGAATGCGGCCGCCGGTCATCGGCAGCGCGCCAAAAATTGTCTTCAGAACCTCGGTGCGCCCTGCGCCGACAAGCCCTGCTATGCCATAGATTTCGCCCGCCCGGACGTCGAACGACACATCGGCGAAGCGGTCTCCCGAGGACAGGCCTTTAACTTCGAGCAGCGACGGGCCGAGCTTGATATTCTGCTTCGGAAAAAAACTGCTGATCGGCCTGTTGACCATGGCGCGCACGAGCAACTCCTCCGTCCAATCTTGAACGGGCCTGGTTTCGACGCTCACGCCGTCACGCATCACAGTAATGCGGTCGCAAATCTCAAACACTTCCTCGAGGTGGTGACTGATAAAAATAATGCCGACCCCCGTCTTCTTCAGCCGGGCGACGGTCGCAAACAAAATCTGCACTTCGTGAGTGGTGAGCGTCGCGGTCGGCTCGTCGAGAACGATGACGCGCGCGCTACGGGAAAGCGCGCGCCCGATCTCGACCAATTGGCGTTGGGCGAGCGACAGGTTGCGAATGCGCGTCGAGGGCGCAATGTCGAGACCGACCTGATCAAGCACGCCGCGCGCCTGGCGCATGAGTTCACCGTGACGGACGGTTCCGGCGGCCGTGCGAGGCAATCCGCCGGCGAAGATATTTTCAGCGACTGTCTGATCCGGAAACTGGCTCAGCTCCTGATGGACAACGATGATCCCCGCATCCAAGGCGTCGCGGGGCTTATGGGGAGCGAAGACCTCGCTCCCCAGCTTGATCGTCCCCTCACCGGGCTGATGGATGCCGGCCAAGATCTTCATCAGAGTCGATTTGCCGGCGCCGTTCTCACCGACGACGCCAAGAACTTCACCCTCATCGAGCGACATCGACACGTGGTTGAGAACGGGCACACCGAGAAACGCCTTGGAGACGCGGTCCATTTCGAGAAGATGCGGCGCCGCGCCTGCTGACGCTTCCATTCCGCCCCCTCGAGCCTCAACCTTTGGTCACTTCGTCGGCCCAGAGGCCATAGGCCTTCACCTCGGGGCTGTCGATGTTCTCCTTGGTCAAAAGGATGTGCGGCCAAAACTCGTGCTGGGGGATCGTCGACTTGTCGCCGTTGAAGTACTGATTGACGTATTTGACCGACTGACTGGCCATCGTCAGCGGATTTTGAGACAGCGTCGCGTCCATGTCGCCCTTGCGGATCGCGGTCAGCGCCTGTTCGGTCCCGTCGATGCCGACGATGATGATGTGCTTGGGATCATTCATCGGCACGTTTTTGCTAGCCTGCCGGATGGCGCGCAAGGCTCCGACGGCGTTGTCGTCATTGCCGTTGAAGACCGCGTCGATTTGCGGATTCGCCGCCATGATCTGACTCATCAGATTGAACGACTTCTCCTGATCGAACTGACCCTCCTGGCGCGCGATCAGTTTCAGTCCCGGATTTTCCGCCGCGGCCTTATTGAAGACTTCGAGGAAGCCTTTGTCGCGGTCGTCACCGGCGGTCGTTCCGATGAGACCGACGAGGTCGACCACGTTGCCCTGGATCTTGCCGTAGCGAGCCTTGAGCTTGTCGATGATGTACTGCGCGCCCTCGCGGCCCAGCGCGACATTATCGGTCTCGAGGAAATTGACCTGGCACGGCCCGCATGAGGCGCCGCGATCGAGCGTAAAGACCGGAATCCCCTTTTTCTGGGCCTGCTGAACGACGGGCACGATCGCGTTGGCGTTAATCGGATTGAGGATCAGCGCGTCGACGCCCTGGTTGATCAGGTCGACCACCATCGTCGATTGCGTGTTGGCGTCGCCATTCGCGTTGGTGTTGAGCAAGGTCACGCCGGGCGTTTTGGACGACGCGTCGACGACGCCCTTGGTCATGCCCTGGAAGAACGGGTTGGCGAGCGTCGCGACGTTGTAGCCAATCTTGATCGGCTTGCCTTCGGCGAAAGCCGGCGTACCGGCCAGCACGGCCGTGACAGCGGCCCCGCTCGTCCAAATGAATTCACGACGGTTCACGATCAATCTCCTTGGTTATTACCTCTGCTGGGCAATGGCAGCGTTTCCCAGACACCGAAATCGGTCTGCAAAGAGGCCGATCATTCGCGCGCCATATGCTCATAAGGACATATTCGCCAGGGTCGTCAAGTTGGATTCGGATCGATCTAAATGGCGCCACGCACGCCTGTGTTCTTAAGCCGCCGTCGCTACGTGAGCGGGCAGATCTCGCGGCGCCAGAAAGACAAAAGAACTCGAGCAGGATGGCTCCGGCTTCTCTTAGCTCTGGTCCCAGAAACCGAACCACGACCTCGGAAGTGATAGACGATCTGCGCGCGGCAGCCTTGATTGCTGACCTACGCGCCCACGGATAGCGCGGTGCAAGGATGCCGGCTCTGCGAAACCCCTATTTCACCGCCTCGAACTGAGCCGGAGCAGGCGCAAGCTGCTTTTGCTCGTCGATTCGTCTCGCCTTTTCGCCAGCCTTCCGGGCCGATTCGGAGAGCTGGAACATCTCAAGCGAACTGTCGGATGTCGCGCCTGCCAATGCCGCGTCGCTGTAAGCTTTTGCATTTGGGTCGCGCTGGACGCTGCGCGCGAAACGCCAAAGCTTCCAGAGCTTGCCGGCGGCGCGAGCGAAGATCGAGACTGTCTCCCAGGCGTACCGCGGGTAGAAAATCAGCGCATTCTCGATAGGCATTCCGGGCCGTCGGTCGGTCCGTACTTTGCGACGCACGAGTCCTGCCTGGAGCGGGTAGATGTTGTAGAGCTGACTGCTCGCCCAGAATGTCACCATGAGGAAGCAGACGGCGTCGACGCGGGCGCCACCGGCGGCGGCCCGGCGGATGACGGTCTTCATGTGGTCGTCAGTGTAGTAGGTGCTCCAGGCCGACCAATACGCTTCCTGCCATTGTTGCCGGGTCATCTTCGGATGGTCGCAGACCACGTGCTCAAGGTCGAACTTGTTGAGGTCGGCGTCGATGTCGACGCCAGCCTTCACCGCCTTGGCGTGATCCTCGCTGCCGGGCAGCGGGGTCAGGCACGAGAATTGCAGAATGTCGAGGGGTAGCTCGCGCTGGATGACCTCGATGTCGCGGACGATCAATTCTGGCGTGTCGTTCGGGAAGCCGATGATATATCCGCAGTAGGTGATGGCGCGCGCCTTGCGCCAAGCCTGAAGCATCTCTCGATAATCGCTGATGTGGTTCTGCTTCTTCTTGGCGCCGCTGAGACTATCGGGATTGATGTTCTCAAGTCCGATGAACACCCGCTTGACGCCGGCCGCCATCGCCTTTTCGACGAAGCGCGGGATCTTGTGGCATGCCGTATCGACCTGGATCACGAACCGCGAGTTGAGACCCTCCTGACGAAGCGCAATCAGGCGGTCGAAGATCAACTCCCAGTTCCGGTTGCGGGCGAGGTTGTCGTCGGTGATGAAGTAATAGCGGATGCCATTGGCATGATTGGCGCGAACCAACGTCTCGATGTCGTCTGCCGTGCGATACCGCGACTTTCGGCCCTGCACGTTGATGATGGTGCAGAACGAACATAGAAATGGACAGCCGCGCCCGGCATCGAAGCTGGCGATCATGCCTATCGTGCGGTTGACGCGCTCGCGCGGCAGCATCGACGCCGTCGCGCCCTCAAGACCCGGCAGGTCATTGAGGTAATTGTAGATCGGCTTCATCTCGCCGCGGGCGGCGTCGCGCAGCAGGTCCGTGAATCGGCCCTCCGCCTCGCCCGCAAACAGGGATATGCCGAGGTCGAGCGCCTCGTTAAGCAACTCCGGCGTCTCGGGCAGCATGGCGAGGCAGCCGGAGACATGGAATCCGCCGATGCAGACGGGTATGGCCGCCGCACGCAACGGGCGCGCGAGGTCCATGACGCGCGGGAACTGGTTCGACTGCGCGCCCACGAAGCCCACGAGGCCGCCGCCAGCTTCCTTGATCTGGCTGGCGATACGGTCGGGCCGGATGCGGGTGTTGGTCTCGTCGAGGGCAAAAATCTCGATGTCGACGTTGTCGCCCAACGCGCCATTCTCGGCGGCGTCGTTAGCAATTCCATAGAGGCAGGCCAGCGAATTGGACGGCAGCGCCGAGCGCATCCACTGAATAACATAGCCGTCATCGTCGTAGTGCGAAGGCTTGATCAGAAACAGCAGAAATCGTCGGCGTTTGGCGGTATCCGGCATTCTGGCTCCCCGCGAGATCAGGGCCCGCCCGAATCTGGCTTAGCAGTCGGCTCTTCAGCGACCCTGAGCGTTACCAGTCCCGGCGCGATACCGCAATTGCAGTTCACGGGAAGCCCCCCTTATGCTTGCCCGGCGAGCGGAAGTCTATCAACCGATCCCCACAGCCGGCGGCAAAACCGCGACGGGCCACATACCCATCTTTTGCCGAAGCTGCTTAGCACCGGACGCACGCATCCAGCGACCGTTCCCATTCCCGGGGATTGGACGCCCTGCCTTCATCTCTATCCCGCGCATCCGCAGAAAAACGGGCTGGGGACGACCAAGCCGTTTGACCGCGCCGAATACGACCAGTTCCAGAGGCTTCTCGCCGCGTTCGGCGACCCAGAGCTTCTGGACCTAAAGCGGCGGGTGTCCGACAGCGTCACCCTCGGGGATCGACCTGGGTCGTTAATCGCGCCTCGGGGCAAATTCGCGAGGGGCGTGATAAGGGTGGCCCTCCGTCAGTTGCTTGCGCGATATGGATCGTCGCCATGCTTGTCACAATGGCGGCAAGCCTACGACTTCGCCGATAGCGGGACTGCCGCGGACGGATGCTGAACTCGGTCGGAATTGTGAGGCTCTCTGGCGATGAAACGCAAAGTCATGATCATCGGCATCGGTGCAGGGAATCCGGATTTCATCACCATCCAGGCGATCAACGCGCTGAATAAAGTCGATGTCTTCTTCATCCCCGACAAGGGAACCGAGAAAGCCGATCTCAGCCGCGTCCGCCGCCTGATCATCGACCGGTACGTTCGTGATCGGCCATTTCGAACGGTTGAGTATCAGGTCCCCTCCCGACGTCGAGAGAGCGACGATTACGAAGGAGCGGTATCGGAATGGCACGCAGATATCAGCGAAACTTTTGGTCGGCTGATTGCCAAGGAACTCGGCGAATTTGACATTGGCGCATTTCTCGTCTGGGGCGATCCGACGCTCTACGACAGTACGCTCAGGATTTTTTGGGCATCTCCGGGCGAAGGGCGGTTTCGAACTCGATTATGACGTCATCCCGGGGATCAGCAGCATTCAGGCGCTGGCGGCGCAACACCGCGTCCCGACCAACGCGATTGGCCGGGCCGTCCTGATAACGAATGGCAGGGAACTGGCTGAGAGTTTCCCCAACAACGTCGACAGCGTCATGGTTCTGCTGAACGCCGACAAGGCGCTGCGCAGCGCTGACGGCGAACTTGAAGCTTATTGGGGCGCCTATGTCGGAATGCCGGAAGAGATTCTGGTCTCGGGCAAGCTCAAGGACATTGTTGATGAGATCGAAAAGCTCAGGTCCGCCGCGCGTTCAGCGAATGGCTGGATCATGGATTGCGTGCTGCTGAAGAAGCCGCGCGGAGAAGAGAGTTAGGTGGGGTTCTGCCGGGACACGACGATTTCCTTGATCGGCCGGGCTCCGATCGCGGGCCAGGGCGAGGCTTAGCAACCATTTCGACTTGCCGACGGTGTTTGCGACTTTCCCCTCGGCCGGAAGGACACTTGGTGCCGGATGAGGGGATTGAACCCCCGACCTTCGGTTTACAAAACCGCTGCTCTACCGCTGAGCTAATCCGGCGCTCCAAGCGGCGTTTGCGCTACCAGCGAGTAGGCCCCCGCGCAAGGGCGCCCTTCAGGCGGAGCCGGCCGCGACGGTCGGCGCCCAAGGCCCCTCTACGGGCCGGGCCTCGTCCATGCCGGGCCATGGGGGCATCGTAATCGCGACGAACGCGAGCGGGGCGCCGCCTTCGGCGCGAAACTGGAACGCCGTTCCGAGCGGAATCGTCAGCGACGTTCCAGGCGCGAGCGGGTCGATCAATTCAACCCCGTCCTGAAGGCGCCAGATGCTGCCCCTGCCCTCGACCACGAACCAGATTTCCTCGACCGTTCGGTGCGTGACCGCGTGTGATACCGCGCCTGCGGGCAATTCGAAATGCGCCATGCTCCCCCCGGCGAGACTCGGAAGCAGGCGCACCGCCGTTCCGTCCGGCGCGGTCGCATCGACGGCCTTGCCCAGCATCTTCGTTTCGTAAGACTTGGTCGACGCCATCGGTTAGGTGCCTCATGGGTTCGGCGAGAGCTCAAAAGCCGCGCTCATCTTGGCGCGGCGGTCGGCGGCCTGCTACATTAAGGGCATGACGAACCCAAGCCTAACCGCGGATCAGGCGCTTGACGAGTTTCGCGCCGCCGGCGCCTTGCTCACCGGTCATTTCATCCTGTCGTCGGGGCTGCACTCGCCGGTGTTCTTGCAAAAGATGTTCGTCTTCCAAGATCCGGCCCGCACCGAGCGGCTCTGCCGGGCGCTGGCCGAGAAAGCCCGTCAAGCCTTCGGAGAGATCGACATCGTCGCCTCGCCCGCGCTCGGCGGCATCGTTCCCGGCTATGAGACCGCGCGCTGGCTCGGGGCCAAGGCGATCTTCGTCGAGCGCGAAGGCGGCGTCTTCAAGTTGCGCCGCGGCTTCGCCATTCCTGCCAGCGCGCGGGTGCTGATGGTCGAGGACATCATCACGACGGGCCTCTCCTCGCGTGAGACGCTGGCGGCTTTGGCTGAACATCCGGGCAAGATCGTCGGCGCCGCCTGCCTGATCGATCGATCGGGGGGCGAAGCGGACATCGGCGTTCCCCGCGTGGCGCTGGCGACGCTCGACATTCCGGCCTATGCACCCGACGCCCTGCCGCCAGAACTCGCGGCGCAACCGGCGGTCAAGCCGGGTAGCCGCGCGCTCGTCGGCGCGGCTTGATCGGCCCAAACGAAAGAGGACCGGCCCGATGACTGCGCTCAGGCTTGGCGTCAACGTCGATCATGTCGCGACCGTCCGCAACGCTCGCGGCGACGCGGTCCCCGATCCCGTTCGCGCGGCGCTGCTTGCGATCGAAGCCGGCGCCGACGGCATCACGGCGCATCTGCGGGAGGATCGCCGGCACATCCTCGATGAGGACATGATCCGCCTAAAGGCGTCGATCTCGAAGCCGCTCAATTTCGAGATGGCCGCGACCGAACCCATGCTCGACATTGCGCTTAAGATCCGTCCGCATGCCTGCTGCCTCGTGCCGGAAAAGCGGACCGAACGCACCACCGAGGGCGGTCTCGATGTGATCAACGGATTTAAGGATTTGAAGCCGTTCGTCGCCGAGCTCACACGCGAAGGAATCCGGGTGTCGATGTTCGTCGAGCCATCGCCGGAGGCATTGAAAGCCAGCGCCGAACTCGGGGCGCCTGTCGTCGAGTTGCACACCGGCGCCTGGTGCGACGCGGTGGCGCGAGGCGAAGCCGCTAAGGCCGATCACGAATTCGCCCGCCTGCTCCGCGCGGCGGCGGGGACCCAGGCGCTCAAGCTCGAATGTCACGCCGGCCACGGACTCGACTACAAGACAGCCCGGCTCATCGCCGGCCTGCCGCAGATCGTCGAACTCAACATCGGCCATTTCCTCATCGGCGAAGCGATCTTCGTTGGTCTCGCCGAAAGCGTTAAGGCGATGCGCGAGGTGATGAACGAAGGGCGCGCGTCTGTGGAGCGTGCACCTTGATCATCGGAATCGGCAGCGACCTCTGCGACATCGAGCGCATCGAGATGACCCTCGCGCGCTTTGGCGAACGCTTTTCCTCCCGCTGCTTCACCGAGACCGAACAGCGCCGCTCGGATCGAAAGGCCGGACGCGCGGCTTCCTATGCCAAGAGATTCGCCGCCAAGGAGGCTTGCGCCAAGGCCTTGGGCACTGGCCTCAGGCGAGGCGTATTCTGGCGCGACATGGGAGTAGTCAATCTTCCGTCCGGGCAGCCGACCATGAAGCTGACCGGGGGCGCCGCCGAACGGCTGAAAACCATGCTGCCGCATGGGACCGAGCCGTTCATCCACCTGACGCTGACCGACGAAGGCCCGTACGCCCAGGCCTTCGTGGTCATCGAGGCCCGCGCGCTTCCGTACTGCTGAGACGACGCTGGGCTCGCCTTATGATCTCTGGATCGCCTCGTCACTCCGGTCCTCGCGATGATGGGCCAACGGCAAGACCGACCCTGCCCTTCTGCTTCGGACGCCGTATGCGCCATAAGCTTGACACATGTATCCGCCTATGACTTGACAACATATATCTGGCTGTGGACCCATAGGCCATCGCGCGGTCGTAATTTTCCGTCTCGGGGGAGTTTTCAGTGCGCTACAATCCTGCGCTCGATGGCTTGCGCGCCATTGCAATCATTCTGGTACTTTTCAGTCATTTGCTGCATTGGGCCCTCCCTCTTGCGGGCTGGGTCGGAGTCGATGTTTTCTTCGTTCTGAGCGGCTACTTGATAACATCGATTCTTGTGCGCGAGCTGCAGGAAAATGGCAAAATCTCGTTTGGCAACTTCTACGCACGCCGGGCGCTCCGGCTCCTTCCCGCGCTGGCACTCCTCGCGATATGCGAGCTCCTCCTATCCTTCTTCGATCGCAACGGAACTGAAATCCGCAAGGAAATGCTGGGCTCGCTGACCTACATGGAAAATTGGAATATGATCTTTGGCTGGTGGCCGGTGGGCTATATGGGCCCAACCTGGTCGCTCAGCGTCGAAGAGCAATTCTACCTATTTTGGCCATTGGCGTTGCTATTCCTGCCAACTCGGAGGCCATTGATTTGGCTCACCGCGGGCGTGGCTGCAATGACCGTTGCAGAGATCGTTTTCTGGCATGGCGGCAATTCAAGGACAGAGCATGCTCTGCAATACAGCACGGGGATTCGACCTGTTGGACTTCTCATCGGCGCAGCGCTCGCGTTCTTGCCCATCGATAGATGGCGCTTGCCGGACATCACCGCTCCCGCAATGTTTCTCGTAATCGGATTCATGGTGATCATCGCCGATCGAAATAGCGTCGCGTTTCTTTCCGCGCCTTTGACGGTTTCTCTTGCAACAGCCACAATCATTGTTTGCTCAATCGGGGGAGGAGTGGTAATTGATGCTCTTTCATGGAATCCTCTGAGGTACATCGGAAAGATTTCATACGGGCTATACCTATATCACGTTCCGATCTTCTTTTATGGAGAGGACCACAAAATCCATCTTCCTTTCTATTCCTACGGAGCTATACTTCTAGCGCTGGTTTTTATTGTCTCTATTCTATCCTATGAATTTGTGGAAAAACCGATCCTTGGCCTCAAGGGTCGATTTCAGAAGGCGGCAACGGCCCCACAGGCGGAAGGGCTTAGGGCGGTATAGGCTCAGGGCCGCTTTCTCGAGAACCGCCTAGCCCGCGGTCCTCTTCTTCCTGCCCTTGTGGGCCGTCGGGGAGGGACCGCCAGTCCCGTTTTCAAACCCGACCGTGATCGAATAGACGTCCGCGAGCTGGAGCGTCGACATGGGCACGTTGATCGGATCGGTGACAATGCGAAACTGGCCGGCCTTGACCCCGTCCGTCGTCGCCTCGGCGCGATATGCCTGCGAAAAGATGGGTTTGTCGTTGCCGACCTGCGTGATGGTGATCTTTATTGGCGCGCTAAAGGTCCCGGCCGATCCCGCCGGTCCTATGACCACCTCGCCAGCCACGCCAATTTTGATGGCGGCCTGACCCGGCCCCGCCGGCTCGCATTGGCGCGCGGTGTCGCCGACATTGAACTGATAGCGCACGGATGCATTGTCCGCGCCACCGACACGGAACGCCGCCCCGCCCTCCGCGACGGTCACCTCCGGGCAATTTATGTCTTGTGCCGCGACGGGCAGAACCTTCACCTTGTCGCTGGGGCGGGCGGTGGCCTGGAGCACCACCCGCTTCGGGTCGGCGCCCGTCCCTAGATTGATGCCCTCAGCGTTCGGATCGCGGTGCGAGAGAAACCCGCCGACGGAGCTGCCGGCTGAGCTCATCGCTCCGCCGACTGTGTCACAACCGGTCAGAGCGCCGAGGGCGGTCGAAACAAGGGCGATATGAACGAGCTTGGCGCGAACGATCATTGCGGCTGACTTCGGCAATTGAGCAGCTGGGACTCGTTTGAAGATGAGGGCGGTGCTTAACCCGACCACGGCCTCAAGGCAATTGTTCGTAGGCTTCCTTGAAGCCGGCGAGCGGTGCCTGCACGCCGACGCCTTCCTCGGGCGTCTGGAAAATGCCAAGCGTCGCGGTCTTTCCGCTCTTCAACTTGCCGATCAGGGCTTCGTCCATCGCCAACTGGGCGACGCACCCGTTCGGTAGACACTGGAGAAAACTTAACCGCCCCGCCTCCGCGTTGTCGATCCGCAAGCTTACGCCGGGAGGAAGCAGCACCCCAAGCGGCGCGATGACGCGCATGAGCCGCGCCTTGCGGTCGGCGGTGTTGAGCACGATGACGACCAGAATCAGGTTAGGCCGGTCCTGGTCGACGACGCTGAGCACGATCGCGCATTGCTCGTGGGCGGCGCCGGGAGGGGTCTCGCAACGGGTAGCCCAATCGCCGTGCTTGTCCCTTACGGCGCCGCCCTGGGGCTGCGATTCGACTGCGGAAGCATGCGACATGGCCAACAGCAGGCCGCTGACAAGGCTCAGAATGGCCCAGCCGGCCTTCGATCGTTTCGCCTTGGTGAGGGCCATCGTCCCCAATGAATCCTTTGTGTTCGTAGGTGGGTGGCGGCAAGGATCAGCAAGGAGACGGTGTTGCGCCTCTGGCCGAAACACGGTGCGAAGCAGGGTTATGAGATGGTGGGCGCTAGAGGGATTGAGCCTCTGACCCCTAAATTGTCAAGGTGTAGGTCGAATTGCCCACAAGTAATTGATTTATCGCAAGAAATAGAAACGTCCGTCATCTGCGGCACGCTTTTCGCACGTGTGGGTGTGGGGAACAGGTCGGACTTACTCGACTCAGCCGGAAGGTCCAAGTGTCGTACACGCTGGCCGCATTGCGGGACTTCCATAAGCCCGATGCTATCAAGACGGCGGTGTCTGCATTGGCGTATAGACGCTTCCAAATGGCGTGGGAATGACGAAGCATATGAAACACACTGCCAGTCGGGAAGATGACACGGGACAGCTTCGCAGCCTTGTCGAGCGGGGCATATAGCCGCGCGCATCTGGTGAACTCAAAAACTCGCCGCTTCGTCTTGTCGAGACCGGCGAGGGACACGACGGCTGGCGGGGAAGATGAACCAAGATCGGCTCGTCATTCTTCGTCTAGTGCAGCAACGCGATCGCAACGGTCAAGTCAACGTCCACCCACATCAGCCGCAACGCTTCGCTGAGACGTGGGCCGGCGTACAGCAGGAACGTCATATGGGCGCCAAGGCGCTTGTCGGTCGCACTGGCGGCTTCAAGCAGCCTGAAAGCATCGCCGGGCCGCAGCAGGGACAGCGCGGCAGATCAGAAACCTTTACCTCTCTTAACATTGCAAGACGCGGGAACCGAATTACTACCCGCAAGTTGTACCGAATTTATCTGTTGGTTCGCGGTTTCTGACGCAGCCGCTTGAGCAGTCCCGACTGTTGCATCGTTCTTAAGCTTCTCTTGCGCCGGTTGTGAAACCGCAGGCGATGGATTGACGCTCTCTTTATTCGCCTTTGATGTGTCTTCGGCGTTGCTCACTGTTCTAGAAATTGAGATTTCAGCGCTTTCGAGGGTTCCTACGCGATAGTACGTCTCAAGGTCGGACAGAGCCATTCCGAGCGGGTATTTGTTAATATCGCACTTCATATTTGCGATTATGATCTTGGCTTGGTTATTGCGGTCGGTACGCATCTGCATCTGTAGGTTTTGTATTGCTTGAGATAGGAGTATATCCTTGTCGTAGGCTTGTGAGGCACCTGTAACGCCTGCGGCGACTGCGGACAATATTTTATTTGTCTGAGGTACATTCAGAACGCTCGCAGTCCCTGTTAATCCGATAGTAGTGATAGCGGCCAGAAGATTAGCATCCGAGGTAGAGCTTGTCAGCAAAGCCTCATAGTGAGTATATTCCAGATCTATACCGTACATGCGTTCGGTGATATAAGCGTTTCGGCCGTCAAAGGTAGTGTTAGCACCGGTGAAATTGCTTGGATTGTCAAGTGCGACCTTAAGATTGGCGACCTCCTCCTGCAATGGGATAATTCGGTCCGGGGAACGAAGTGTCGGTGAAATCTCGCCGCAGCCGGGCAAGCAAAAAGAAACTCCGACAACCAAACAAATATGATATCGTGGTCTTTTTCTCGGGGGTGAAGTGAGTAAACGATACAGAACGGAGGAGAGTGAGTCTGGCACAATATTCTCCGCTGAGGGGAGCGTGTGGAAGCAGAATCGCAGTCAAGCCAAATTGACGCGTAACACCACGTCTAAATCGGGGCCCTGATTTACAAGATCCCACAAAGTGAACGATTAACGCGTGGCGACAACACTGACGATACAAATCGCCGGACCATCAACGTTGAAAAATGTCATAACAAAGAAGTTTAGCAAAGGGTTGGCACTACTTATCCACAACCAGAATGATGAGCAACAGTGATCCACATAGTTCAAGATCACCGACAGAGGCCTACCCATAGTTTGAATTCGTACGCCATTGAACGTCGGGATCTCGTGCGGCTGTGGGCCAACTATTCGGCTTCGGGAATTTCCGGCATGCACGCTTCAAGGCGCGCCTGGCCGCCCCAGGCGTTGAAACGAGCCTCAGCGGAAGACTTCACCGATTCGGCGTTGATGGGCTGCGAAATCCGGTTGGCCTTGCCAGGCAAGATCAGAAAAAGAGTCTTCGGGCCCTGAAACTTAGCCTCGGCGTCAAGGCGATTGCCAGGAATCGCGCCCTGAGGTAGGCCGTTGAGGATCCGATTCATCTCGACCGACGCTTCGCCAATCTCGTTATGCGGACCAATGTCGCCCACGATTCCGAGCACAATCTTTCGTGGCTCACGCAGCGTCAGACCGACGATGATGTTTCCCAGGGTCACACCGCCCTGTTCGAACTGCGATCCTCCCGGAAGGACGAACGCTGGCACGGTGAGCGCATCGACCCATTTTGACTGGTCGCAATCGCCTTGGACCCCGCTATTCTTCGCGCGGATCGCGGTCATCGAAATGAGAAATCCTTTGTCGTCAAGGCAAGGTCGGCCCTCTTGGCCAGGACGAGCGTCCTTCTCGATGATCTTGGAACTTAAGACATCCCAAACACGGGCCGCAGGCTTCCATCCCGCGTCTCGTACTGCCTCAAAATCCGCGATGGGTCGACTAGGCTTATTGTACGCGTTGCGTATGTCATTGATCGCCTTTGTTTTGGCGCGGGGATCGTCGGCAGCATAAGAAATTCGTGTTCCGTCTGTGTTCACTTTCACATCTGGCACAACAAACGCGAAGGGGCGCGCCCCACCAATGGTCGTGCTTGCCCCGCCCCGATAGACGTGGACGCTCTGAGCACCGCCCTCGTCCGGCTGATTAAAGGCCCTCACGAAGCCACAGGCATCGCTTGCTGACTGGGCTGAAGCGTGCGCGAGAAAAATGGTGATCGCCAGCGAGCCCGTAGATGCAATTTTGCGGAACATGGATAAAGCTCCAAAATTGAAAGTAGACCGCTAAAAAATCTGAACTATCTTTCGTGTTTTATACCGATTCTACTGACTCTTCTCAGCAGCTGAAAGGCCAATATTCCCCTCACCTTTCACAAAACTGGAGAATTGCTCTTCATTTCCAAAAAAGACGTCGAGCTCAACTGGTTTGTCCAATCCGGGCAAAGTTGCGTGATCGGTGAATTGCCAAATCGTCCACGGATTCCTGCCGCGCATGGTTGGTTTCCTGAGGCCCAAAATCTTGTGGTAGTCCGCGAGCCAAATTGGATAATTACTGAAGCTCGCGTCAATAAGCGTCCCCACCGCGGACGAAGGCGCGTAGATTATGGGGACTTTCTTGTATCGGGCCGCGACGTCTTCGAGCAACTGACGCAGGTTGCTTTTCACCACTTCCGGATCGCGAGAGCAGTCGCGTTGTTTTGGATCGCTCGGACCGTCCAGCCACTCGACAGCGATCGCGAACGGCAGGTCCAGTTCCCCCGCGGCAGTTTTCGAAAGATTTTCGAACTGACTTTGCGGGGAATCACAAAAGTTGAAGAAATGATAGGCGCCCGTCAGAATTCCGACGCTGTGGGCCCCCCTCAGGAGATCGTCAAAAGCTGGGTCTTTCTTATTAGCGCCTTCGGTCGCCTTGAGATACGCGAATCGGATCTCGTGGGTGCCGGCGAGTTTCTCGAATGGAATTGCTCCATTCCACCAGCTGAGATCGACGCCGCGGATCGGGTAGGACTCGGGGCGTTTGAAAATTTTGAGCTCCGGATGAAAGAGCACGGCGCTCCCCGTGGTCGGCGGCAGATCGCCGTAGTGCTGAGCGGGGCTGCTCGGCGGGTTCGGAGCGGCCGCGGCAGATTGAGAGGGAACCGCCTCGCCTTCCGCCGTCGCTTGGGGCTCCTCCTCGTCCGCGCCAATCCGCGCGTGTGCTGAGGTTGTTGAGGGTGCGGCGGAGCGCTCGGCTGTTTGCACCTCCGCGTTTTCGCTGCTCGCTGAGATTTGAGAGTGTCTCGCGGCGTGTTTCGAGTGGTGTTGCACGGCCCCGGTGATCTCAGCTTCATCGGCCATCTGATCGTTAGTGCTAGGTGCGTTTGGAGCCGAGGATGCCTCGGAGGGGGCGATTCCGGCGGATAACGTTCGCTCCCCCAAAGCGGGAAGCGATGCGAGCGGGGGACTTGCCTGCGACGGCTCGGCTGCCACAGCGGCGGAAGCAGCCGGCGGCGCGGCAGGGACCATGACTGCCGCTGGAGGCTGTTCGGCCGAGGACGGCTCAAGGAAAAAGAAGGCGCCGTATCGAGTGTCATTGGCCTCCAGAAGTTCACCTATGTTCAACAATGGATACTTTCCGTCGGCGCTCTTGGGGTTCGGGATTTTTGACAGGGTGCTATTGATTCTTTCTATGATTGTACTGAGGGCAACTACGCCATCCGAGAAACTGTCGGACTGTCCGTCTGCTCCGCTGATAACTCCGCCCTCAAGCATTGAGGCTAGCGCGTCGGGATGCTTCATGTTGACCTCGGCCTTCAGCAGAGTGAAAAACACTGTCCCCTTGCCGCCGAGGCTGGTCCAAGCCAGTTGATTGGCTTTCGTGGCGGTGATCGCATGGGCGCCGGGTCCGTTGGGATAGAAGAAAGTGTCGCCCCGATGGACGGAGGGCTGGAACAATCCGCCGGAGAAACAGGAACCGACTAGGGCGAGGGTCTCGTAGGAAAGCACGGCTAAGTTCTTCAACCGCGCACTCAGGTCGTCCAAGAAAAAACTGTGCTTCAAGTCGATATCGTCGTCACCGGTCGCTTCCGACAAGGCGAGGGCGCCGTGCGTGTCGGGGTCGTTTCCCGGCATTCCGTGCCCGTCAAAAGCAAATAGAAATCGCGCTAGCCGATCTTGGTCTTTTTGCTTTCTGAAGGCCGTTAGGAAATAATCCGAAAGAAAATAGTCAATATTCTCGTGAGACGCCTCTTCTTCCGGCAAGACGACAATTTCGTCGAAGCCTTGCGCCTTCAGAAAGTCGACGATGGTGTCGAGCTCGGCACCGACGCCTTTGATAACCTGGTCGTCCGGATTCTGCAGGTTCGGGTACTTCGATACACTGACGACGAAGGCATAGCTTCTCAACCTTCCTTTTAGACTGCCATCGTTCTTGAGTATCGCTTCTAGCTTTCGGTCGATTACTCCCTCGTCAGGTTTTAAGTATTGACGGAACGCCGAGCAATAATCGAAGCTCGGATTGTCTTTGACGATTTGCCCGCCGTCGCAGCGGTGCACCTGCGCCCCCGCTGGATGAGCCAGAGCGGCTGTTAAGAGGAACGCCATTCCCGCGAGTCCACGCTTGCGCGCGAAGCGAACCCCCGGAGAGCGGCCGAGCTTTCGGGGAAGGGCCAGTTTGGAACAAGCCATCGCAGTCCTCCACTGCCTTTCTGGATAAGGACGGCGCGGGCGTCGCCAAAGCGCCGGTACTCGTTAGCCGGAGCCTGCTCCTAGTGGGCAGCCGCCGGAAGTCCGAAATCCTTCGCAAACGTCGATTTATCGCCGTAGTAAATGCTGGCGTCCAAGCCACCCTTGGTGATGCCGAGTTCGGGAAGCAGCGAACGGTCGGTGTACTGCCAGAGGAACTCGAGTGGTCTTCGGGAGATCGGTGGGCTTTTCCAACTGCTTGTCTCGAGGATTGTAGTCTGCTAGCCAGATCTGGTAAGCGCTGAATTCGCCAATGCGCGAGAGTGGGATGGTGTGATCAGTCCACCAGCCTCTGGCCGTGTACAGGACCGGCTTCCGATTGGTGCGCTTTTCGATCTGCTTGAGGCAGTCCAGCACCTTTGCGACAATCTCGTCTGCGTCGTGGCCGAGCCATTGGTCCTTCACAGTTCTGGTCGCGTCCCATTCGAGATCAACAGTCGGCGGCAGATCGTTCGGCTTGAATCCGCCGTGCAGGTTCACGTAGTCGACGAAGGCGTTCGCCTGCGCGATTCCAGTGGCGGAGGACGAGGATGAAAGGAAATGATAGGCGCCGCGAGGAATCCGGGCGTCGGCGGGGACGCCATTGCGGCGGACGTGATCCCGACCGACTGAGTCGCCCCCCGCCAGTCGAGTCCAGAAATCTGCGAAATTGTCGTCCTTGAAAGTCGCGCCTTGCGTCGCCTTGACATAGATGAACTTGACTTGCTGGTCTTTGAGCCCGTCCAGAAGAAGCGACGGGGCAGTGTAATGGCTAACGTCAATGCCGAAGATCGAGTTCTTGCGGTCCTCCTCGGTTGTTTGTCCCGACGCGTTGGTAACGATGTTCTTCAAAGCGCTGTGCGGAAAAGAGAAGGTGGCCGGCAAGGCAAGATTGGTGATGTCTTCCCCCTTTGCCTTGGCCTCTGCCGCTACCTCGGCGATCGCGGTGGGAATTACTTGCTCTTGAAAGAGCTGTTCTCGGGAGGGTTCGTCGACCAGCGACGAATAAGAGCTTTCATCCCGGGATGGGGATTCGTCGGCTCGAGCCGTCGAAGAGGAAAACAGGCCAAAACCGAAGAGAACAACACTAGTTCCAACGATATTCGACAGTCCAGCCATGGAACCCTCCCATGTTCGTTCGCTGTCTTCTTATCGCCGATAGCGGCTCTAGTCTGTGATCACGCTCACACAACTCATGCGTGCGGATGAGCTCACAACGGGAGCTATTGCCGAGCTTCGAACCCAGAGGGCAAGCACCATCTCATCGTCGCAATCGACGGGCCTCGAAATTTGCCTTCGTCGAGCTGTACGAAAAGGTGACCCGCAAGACGGCCTCAGACTTCCTGCGCCACCTGATCGAGGCCGTCCCCTACCGGGTCCATATCGTCCTCACCGACAATGGGACCCACTTCACCAACCCTGCTAGCGAAACATGGTCTCCGGCTGAGATCCAACAGATGATCGCCAATCGGCAGCTTTTCCACGCGCATGCCTTCGAATACGCCTGCGCCCTCAATGATATCGATCATCGGCTGACAAAGCCCAAGCACCCTGAACCAACGGCCAGGTCGAACGGATGAACCGAACCATCAAGGATGTGACCGTTAAACGCTACTTCTATGAAACCCACGATGAGCTGCGAGCCTATCTGCGCGACTTCGTCGACGCCTATAACCTCGCCCGAAGGCTCAAGACCCTCAAAGGCCTCACCCCTATGAGTTCGTCTGCAAAGCCCGCACTACACAGCCACAAAGATTCAAAATCAGTCCGATCCAGCAATTGCCGGACTAAACATCTAGTGCTCCTTCATCTCCCAAAACCAACGGACGCGGAGCGACGGGTCGGGCTTCCCTTTGGGGGGCTTCGCGCGGACCACATCAAGCAAATCCTTCTGCCACCAATCGCCCGCCTGCGGATGCGCCACGTAACGGTCGACCAGATCCTGCGCCTCCACAACCGGCCGTTTCCCCGCCCACACATCGCTCACCACCTTGCCAATGTCGCGGTCCGCGACGCGTGCGAGTCGCGCGGCAGCGTTGTGCAGCGGATGATCGGGATCGTCCTTGGCGATCTGCGAATGCGTCGGCAGCCTGCCTGGATTTTCCTTGATTGTGTCCTGCGTCGCCCCTTTCATCTCGTGGCGGGCAAGCGCCTTCACACCGGTGCTCAGCACCGGGGCGAATTCGACCACGGCGCCCAACACCGCGCCCGCAACCAGGGAGGCCGCGCCAACGACCTCACGGAGGATGGGTATTCGGCCGAGGAGGCCTCCGATGAAGCCAACGCCCTTCTGGCCAGCGCCCGAACCAAGCTTCCAGCCAAGAACTTCCCACCGGTTTTGCCGCCGGAAACCAGCCCCTTCGCGGCTCCGACGCCCAGCCCCTTGAGCGCTGTCCACACCTTCGACAAACCGTGCCCCGTGCGCCAACCCTCGGCGGCGCCCTTTGCGGCCCCGCCAAGAAATCCCGCCGCGCCGCCAATCGCCCCACCCACAATCGAAGCGGGGACGCCTAGCGCGACGCCGGCCAGGGCGCCGGGCACGCGGCTCAGCATCTGTTTGCCGATCGTCCTGAACGCCGCCCAGGGCCGCTTGGCCGCGCTCCGGATCGCAGCCTTGAG
Source organism: uncultured Alphaproteobacteria bacterium (assembly GCA_963836695.1). GTDB lineage: Bacteria > Pseudomonadota > Alphaproteobacteria > Rhizobiales > Beijerinckiaceae > Roseiarcus. The sequence continues at coordinate 380,725 of CAWIKX010000024.1, read as the reverse complement.
GAACTCGTGATTCCCGATCTCCGTCTTGATTACTTCCCACTTGCCCACGGTATCGCCCGAGTCTTTCGCCGAGGTGCCGGTGACGATGCGCGGCCGCTTAAGATTATCGGTTGTCTTCCCATCCGGCCCGACAATGTGCTTGGGATCTACGCCCGCATAATGGCGCGTCGCCTCTAAGGCCGGATTGTTCGCCGCAATGCGTCCCTCATGCTGCTCACCCGGCTCATTGGCGGCGGTGCGTCCTGCAGGCCCCAACTGGTCGAGCGCCACCTCGACGAAATTCGAGTGCGCGAAATAGTCCTCGACCGCGTGCAAACCGTTTCCGAGCGCGCGCAAACCCTCGGGCGTTCGGCCCAATCGCGCCGCGCGCGCAATCTCCTCCTTTGCATGAGCCTTTCCCCGCTCGATATACTCCGGCAAGCCCGACGCCGCTGAGGCGTGCTTGATTTCGTCCCGAAACTCGTCCGTTCTCTCCTTCTTCACCCAGGCTTGCTGCTCCGCATTGAGGTTGCCGCGGCTCTTCTCCCGTTGGGCGCGCTCGGCCTCGGTCATCTTCCGATCCTCGTCCTCCGCAGTCTTGCCCCCAAGCGGATTATCGACATGTTCGCTTGGCAGGTACCTGCCAAGATCCTCATTGGTCGGAGCGCGGTTGAACTCGCCCACGGCGAGCAGTCGGATCATCTCGAGCGTATCCGGATCCGTTGGCGAGTCCTTGTCCATCTGTTGCGAAAAATCGCGCAGCCAGTTGCCAAAGTAGGCTTCCTCAGCTTCCTGCTTGGAATATCCCGCCTCCTGCAGCGCGGTCTCCTCCACGCCGCCATGCCCCCACTCGCCTGCGAGAAAGCGCTGGATCGCCGGCGGACCGCCCCGCGCCCGCGCCGTGCCCGCAGCCCTCGCGAGTGGAATACTCGTCGCCCGGGCACGCCCCGACACCACCGCGGCCGCCCTCCGTTCGGCAGCCGCCTCGAACGCATCGCCGGGATTGCTCACTTTAAGGCCACCCGGGCCCGGAACGCCGGAGACCGCGCCCTCACGCTGTTGGATCACGTGGGTCAGCTCGTGGGCCATGAGCCGCTGTCCGGCCCCGTCTGCCCCGGACTGGCCGGCCCCGAAAAAGATGTGGTCGCCGACGGTGAAGGCCCGGGCGTTGAGTACGCGGGCGGCCTCGGCGGCGGTTTGGTCGGAGTGCACCCGCACCTGGCTGAAGTCTTGGCGGAAGCGGGGCTCCATGAACGCCCGCGTCCCCGGGTCGAGTCGGGCGCCCGGCCCAGCCAGCGCGCTGCGGACCATGGCGGAGGGTTGGTCCGTGGTTGCCCAAGCGGAGATTTCGGCAAACCGCTGGACGAAGATGGGCCGCTGGGCGGACATGGCCGACCGCCGCTGCGGCTCAGGAGCTGACGTTCGTTGACGCACCACGACCAACTTCGCCATCAGAAGTCCGCCTCGAGGTCCCGAAAAGACGACCCTTGATGCGATCCGATCCTAGACGAAGGGCGCGAGATCGTCCACCGGCCACCTTTCCGCCGGGGAGCTGCCGCTGCAGGACTTCTGCGTTCGCGTCGTCCCGCCAAGTAGCAGGACGGGGCGCCGATGATGTTCTCGATGCCGCGCAGGTCAACAGACGGTTTTCAGGGGATTCACCGGCCGGCGTCATCAGGCGGCTAAACTACCCATTGCGCGATCGAAAGAAATCTGAAAGACTTTTGTTCGCGGGCCGAAAACGGGGCGATACTGGGGCCAGCGCGTAATTGATTTACTATCGCATAACGTCAGATTTTTGACGTGTACGCACACAACTAATTGCACGCCTGCTGCTTGGCGAGGCGTCCGTTAAAACTTATTCTACCAAGGGGAAACGCTATGCCTGTGACGGTCAGCTACCCTGGCGTTTATATTCAGGAGTTGCCAAGCGGCGTACACACCATTACTGGCGTCGCGACCTCCATCGGCGCCTTCGTTGACACCTTCGTATCCGGACCGCTGAACAAGCCCGTGCAGGTGCTGAGCTTCGCCGCCTTCGAGGCGCAATTTGGCGGCCTCGCCCCGGGCAGCGAGGCCAGTTACGCTATTCAGCAGTTTTTCCTCAATGGCGGTTCGGAGGCTTATGTCGTGCGCGTCACCAGCGTGGGCGGCGGCGCGCCGGCCACGCCAGCCCAGATCGCCCTGGAGGACAAGCCTGGCGGTTCGATTCTGCTCACCGCCAGTGCTGACGGGCCAGGATCCTGGGGGGCCAACCTGCGGATCGACGTGGACTACGGGACCTCGGATCCCACCTCGCAGTTCAACCTGACCGTCACCGAGATCGCAGTCAGTGGCGCAACGACCACGGTGATCGCCAAGGAGGTGTATCGCAATCTCATCATTGACGCCGCCCAATCCAACGATGCGGCCACGACGGTCAATGCCGCCTCCCAGTTGATCACCGTCGCGACCACCGGCTCCGGAGGCTCCGGCCAAAGGCCCGCCCAGACTGGGACCGCTAGCGCGGCCATTGCCAGCTTCCCCGGGCTTGGCATCGTCAACACTGACGCCATCACTGTCAGCCTGAACGGGACCAGCCTTGGCGCCACTGGTCCCCTCTCGGCCACCGCTGGCAATCCCGGCGACCTGAATTCGCTCGCCGCGGCCTTGCAGGCTCAGATCCGCGGCCTGACCGGTAACCCGCTGCCCAACGCCGTGGTCAGCGTGGTCGGCAGCCCCTCCGGCACAGCCTATCTGATGGCCAAGACCGGAACCGGCAAAGCCCAGGACATTCTCTCCTTCTCGGACGCAGCTGCGGGGGGACTTGCCTCCAAGCTCGGCTTCACCAACGCCAGCTCGAACGTCCAGCAGTACGCGCTCGGCGGGGCCGCGGGGGGGGCTCAGGCATTGCCCACGGGCGCGACCGGTTCCGTCACCGGCGCGGACGGCAGCTGGAATCCCAACCAGATTCCGGCCCAGTGGTCGTCCACCGCGGGCATCGCCGCGGGCATCATCGGCGATCCCGTGGCCAAGACCGGCCTCTACTCCCTAATGAATGTCGATCTGTTCAACATTCTGTGCGTCCCCGCGACCATGAACCTGGGCGACAACGACACTTTCGCCGTTGCCACGGCGGCCATCTCGCTCTGCGAAATCAAACGGGCCATGTACCTGCTGGACGCTCCCCAAGCAGCCGCCAGTCGCGACACCGTCTCTTCGATCATGTCCTGGCTGGACGGCGCGGCGGGCCTGCGCAGCGCCAACGCCGCCCTCTACTTCCCACGGATGGACATCGCAGATCCGCTGAACCAGCAGCGGCTCCGCTCGGTCTCGCCCAGCGGCACAGTGGCGGGGCTGTGGGCACGGACGGACGGCGCCCGCGGCGTGTGGAAGGCCCCAGCCGGTACCGCAGCCACGCTGACTGGCGTGCAGAAGCTTGAGTACGCTCTCACCGACCCTGAAAACGGGGTCCTCAACCCACTAGCGATCAACTGCCTGCGCAACTTCCCGATCTACGGGCCGGTCTGCTGGGGCGCCCGCACCCTCAACGGTTCCGACCAGCAGGCTGACCAGTGGAAATACATCCCGGTTCGCCGACTCGCACTGTACATCGAGGAGAGCCTGTATCGCGGCACCCAGTGGGTCGTGTTCGAGCCGAACGACACGCCGCTTTGGGCGCAGATTCGGCTAAATGTCGGCGCCTTCATGCAAACCCTGTTCCGCCAGGGCGCATTCCAGGGAAGCACCCCGCAACAGGCCTACTTCGTGGTCTGCGACGCCACCACCAATCCGCAGGCGAGCATCAACCAGGGCATCGTCAACATCGTCGTCGGTTTCGCGCCGCTTCTGCCGGCGGAATTCGTGATCATCTCGATCCAGCAGATGGCAGGTCAACTGTCGACCTAAGGACGCGCCGCCATGGCTCAGTTCACCGTCAATCCGCAGCGTTTCGATCCCTACAAGAACTTCAAGTTCCGCGTGAAGTGGGATGGCAAGTATGTGGCCGGCGTCAGCAAGGTCGGCATGCTCAAGCGCACGACAGAGGTCGTGAAACACCGCGAGGGCGGCGACCCCTCCACGAGCCGCAAGTCCCCTGGGCGAACCGAATATGACCCCATCACGCTCGAGCGCGGTGTCACTCACGATCCCGAGTTCGAGCTTTGGGCCAATAAGGTCTGGAGCCTGAACAACCTCTTGGGCTCGGAGGTTTCCCTGGCATCCTTCCGCAAGGACATCATCCTAGAGATGTACAACGAAGCCGGCCAGCTGGCGATTTCTTACAACGTCTACCGGGCGTGGGTGTCCGAGTATCAGGCCCTGCCAGACTTGGATGCCAATGCCAACGCCGTAGCGATCCAGCATATCAAGCTCGAGAACGAAGGCTGGGTGCGCGATTTCTCGGTTCCGGAGCCGACCGAGCCCAGCTTCACGCCCCCATCCTAATTGGCCGACCATGCTCTCGCTGTCCACCGCCCAATTGGTCGACGCCTGGGACTGCGGCTTGTCGCGGTCGGCGCTCGGCCGCACCGAAACCCTATTGGCGCTCGCCAGTCCCGAGACCGACGCCGCCGCGCTCGACGCTCTCCCCCTGGGAGACCGGGAACGGCGCTTACTTTTGGTGCGCGCCGCCGCCTTTGGCCCGCAGCTCACCGGCCTGGTCGCCTGCGAGGCCTGCGGCGAGCCCCTAGAGCTCGAGCTTCCGGTCGACGACCTGCTGGCTCTTCATGGACCCCCAACCGACAGGCTCGCCCTCGAGCACGAAGGCTATGCGCTGCGGCTGCGTCTGCCAGACGGCGCCGATCTCCGCGAAGTCGCGGAAGGCCCGGCAGAAACGGCGGCCGCCCGGCTCCTGGCCTTCTGCGTCACCGAGGCCAAGCGAGACGGCGTCTCGGTCCCCTCCGACGAACTGCCCCCGGGCGTGGTCGAGGCGGCCGGCAAGGCTCTGGCCCAGGCCGATCCTCTGGCTGATCTGAGGCTCGGCCTCACTTGCGTCGCTTGCGGTCATGTCTGGCAGTCGCCATTCGACACGACCAGCTTCCTCTGGACCGAACTCGACGCTTGGGCGGGGCGCATCCTGCGCGAGGTGCATGCACTGGCCAGCGTTTATGGCTGGACGGAGCGGGACATCCTGTCGCTCAGCCCCGGACGTCGGGCGCAATATCTGGAGATGGTGATAGGGTGAGCAGCTTTTTCGAGAGCGTTGCAGCCCGCGCCCGCGGCGAGGCGGTCGCCGTCCGCCCGCGCCTGCCCAGCCGCTTCGAGAAGGCCGGGCCTGAACCGCTGGAGTTCCGCCTCGAGACGATTGCCGAGCCCTCGGTTCCGCCCCAACCCGTCGCGCCTCGCGAGGCCGAGCCTTTGCGCCCGCCAAGGCCGACCCCTGCCCAAGCGGACTCTTCACCGCCGCCTGCCGCCGTCTCGCCGCAGACGCCCAGCCTCGACGCGTCGGCTCCGCCGTCATCGATGGCCATCTCACAGGCGGAGCCTGCGCGCGCCGAAGCCAGGCCGCAGACGCCCGCCGCCCCGCACCCCGAGCGGCTGGCGGCGCGCCCACTCGAAGCGACCGGCGTAGCGCCCCCCGCTCCGCCGCTGCGCATCGACGCTCCATCCTCAGTCGTCGACAAGGTCGCGGGGCCCGATGCTTCCAAACCCGAGGCGCGTCCCACCACCACTGCGAAGCTTTTCACGCCGGCGCCGACCGAAGCGTCCCTCCTGCTCGCCACTGCCCGATCAGCTCCTGACAAATCGGCCCCGCGCGCGCCGCGAACTCGGGCCGAGCGCCGCGCCGCCGCCCTACTTTCGGAGGAGATCACGGTGCACGTGAGCATCGGTCCCATTGAGGTCCGCGCCGCGCAGCCTTCCCCAGAGAGCAAGCGCCCCAAGCCGCCCCACTCGCCGGTGATGAGTTTCGAGGACTATCTGCAATCGAGACGCGGACGCCGATGACGGTCGAGGCGGCCAGGAGGCCGGGTGGATGAGCAACGCTCAGGCTGTTGCGGCGATCACCGCCACTCTGCAGGCGATCCTGCTCAACGAAGTGCCTCTGGGCTCGCCCGACTTGGTCGACCTCAGCGTCTCGATCCTGCCTTTGGACAAGGCCCGGGGGGCCAACACGAACAACCAGCTCAACCTTTTCCTTTACATGGTGAACCGCAACGCCGCCTTTGCAAACGCTAACATGCCTCGCCAGGTGCAGTCGGGCGAAGTGGCCATATCGCCCCTGCCGCTGAACCTTTACTACTTGGTCACCGCCTTTGGCCGCGATGACGACGTGGTCCAGCCCTTCGGCCATGAACTGCTTGGGAAGGCCATGAGCGTGCTCTACGATCACCCGACCCTCAGCGCCGCCGACATCACCAGCGCGACCCAGACCCTGCTGCCGGATAACGACCTCGCCTCCCAGTTCGAGCGGGTTCGAGTCACCATGCACCCCCTGACCATCGACGAGCTTTCCAAGCTGTGGACGGGCTTTTCAATGCAGTACCGCCTCTCGGCCGCCTATGAGGTGGGGGTGGCGCTCATCGAGAGCACGCGTGGGACGCAGGCAGGTCTGCCGGTGCTCACCCGCGGCCCTGGCGATCAAGGGGTGGCTGCCCAGTCCAATCTCCTGCCGCCCGAACCCACCCTCACAGGCGTCACCCCGCCCGACTCCCAGCCGAGCGCCCGGCTGAATGACGTGGTCGCCCTCAGCGGTTTCAACCTCAACGGCAGCAACATCAGCGTGCTGCTGGCTCATCCCCTCCTCGAGCGGCCCGTGCCGGTGGTCCCGAACCCGGGCGGGACAGCCACCAACCTGGCCTTCAAGGTCCCGAACACCGCGGCTGTCCTGCCGGCGGGCTTCTACACAGTCACGGTGATGGTCCAGCGGCCGGGAGAGACCTTCCAGCGCGCCACGAACGCCGCCCCGCTTGCGGTAGCCCCCGCAGCCATGCTCTCGCCCGCGAGTGCGCCGGCCGGGACCATCGCCTATACGGCCACTGTCTCGCCCGAGGTGCTCCCAGCCCAGCGCGCGTCCCTCCTGCTCGGTAGCACTGAGATTGTCGCTGATGCGTATGTCGGCCAGACCGGCGCCCTCACGTTCACCGCCACGAACGTCGTCGCCGGCGACTACTGGTTCCGAATCCGCGTCGATGGGGTCGACACCCAGCTCATCGACCGCACCAGGACCCCTCCCGCCTATGATCCCACCCAAAAGGTCACGGTGACGTGAGCAAGGTCCTGGTCGCTCAGGACGACTGGCTGGAGGCCAACGGCCGGTTCATGGCCGCCGCCGTGGCATGGGTGCGCGCGCTGCTGCGTCGTGGCGTGGGCGACCAAGCGGCGCGCCGCCCCGACTGGCGCTCCCGCGTGGGGGTCGGCCGCAGCCCGGACGAGTCCGTCAGCGCCGAGGCGGCCATGGTCGCGGCGGCCCAGACGATGACCTCCCCGCCGGCGCTGTTCATCCTGGCCGACCGCTTGGGGCTCAGCCCCTTCGAGCGGGGCGTTTTGCTGCTGTGCGCCGCCGTGGAGCTGGACACCTCAGTCGCCAGTCTCTGCGCCAAAGCCCAGGGCGACCCCGCGCGGCCCTATCCCACTTTTGCCTTGGCGCTGTCCCTGTTCGATGATGCGGCCTGGGACGTGCTTTCGCCCGAACGACCTCTCCGCCGCTGGCGGCTCGTTGAGATTGCGCAGGCGGCCGGGACCCCGCTCACCGTCAGCCCGCTGCGCGCCGATGAGTGGATTGTCAACTATCTCAAGAGCGTGACCTATCTCGACGATCGCCTTAGCGCGCTGCTCGAACCGCTAGCCGCCGCAGAAGGCCAACTGCCGCCGTCCCAACAGCGGGCCGCACAGCGGGGCGTGCGCGTCTGGCGCGCCATCGATCCAAACCAACCGCCGCCGCCGATTCAGCTCCTGGGCCTCGACGCCGTCAGCAAGCGCGCCGTCGCGGCGCGCATCGGCGAGATGCTTGGTCTTCGGCTTCTTCGGCTGGACCCGGCTCTGCTGCCGACCGCCCCCGCTGATCTGGACGCCTTCGCGCGGCTGTGGCAGCGCGAGGCGCGGCTCCTGCCTCTGGCCCTCTACCTTGACGCCGACGGCACGGACGCCGCCCAGGCGGTCATTGTCGACCGCTTGATCGCCCGCATCGAGGGCCCGGTCCTGCTCGCCGCCCGCCAACTCTGGCCAAACACCCACGGCGCGTCGGTGACTGTGGATGTCGAGAAGCCGACCTCGGCTGAGCAAGCGGACGTCTGGCGCGGGGCGTTGGGAGCCGATGCCGGAGATTTGCCTGATGCCATGGCCGCCCAGTTCAACCTAAATGCCGACACCATCGTCGAGCTTACCCGCCGGGAACAGGTCCAGGCCAGCGACTCCGAGGCTGGCGCAGTTGGGCTGAACGAGCGCCTGTGGGACGCCGCCCGCGGCGTTTCCCGGCCGCGCCTCGATACCCTGGCTAAGCGTCTCATCCCTCGCGCCACCTGGGACGACATCGTCCTGCCTCAGGCCGAGACCGCCTTGCTACACGCCATCGCCGATCAGGTGGGCCAGCGAGCGAAGGTCTACCGCCAGTGGGGTTTCGCAGATCGGATGAACCGCGGGCTCGGTATCACGGTGCTGTTCGCCGGGCCGTCCGGCTCGGGCAAGACGATGGCCGCGGAGGTGCTGGCCTCGCATCTGCGCTTGGACTTATTCCGCATCGACCTGTCCACCGTGGTCAGCAAGTACATCGGCGAGACGGAAGCCAATCTGCGCCGGGTGTTCGACGCCGCCGAGGACGGCGGCGCCATCCTGTTCTTCGACGAGGCGGACGCTCTGTTTGGCAAGCGCACCGAGGTCAAGGACAGTCACGACCGCTACGCCAACATCGAGATCGACTACCTGTTGCAGCGTATGGAGGCCTTCGGCGGCTTGGCCATCCTGGCCACCAACATGAAGAGCGCCCTGGACGCGGCGTTCCTGCGACGGTTGCGCTTCGTCCTCGATTTCCCGTTCCCGGGCCTGCCGGAGCGCAGCGCCATCTGGCGGCGCGTCTTCCCTTCGGCCACGCCCACTCAGGGGCTAGATTTCGATCGGCTCGCCCAACTTAATGTCACCGGCGGCCACATCGCCGTAATCGCGCTGAATGCCGCCTTCCAGGCCGCTCGCGCCGGAGGTTTGGTGACCATGCCCATGGTGCTCAACGCCGCGCGCATCGAATATCGCAAGCTCGGACGGCCGGTGAACGAGGCGGACTTCCGTTCACGGGAGGCCGCGGCGTGAAGGTCGTAGTCCATATAGAGCGGGTGGTGCTGGAAGGCTTTGCCAAAGGGGGGGAGCTAGACCGGCTGCGCACCGCCCTCGAAACCGAGCTTTCCGAGGCTCTAGCCGCGCCGGCGCGGAGCGGCGCGTCGGCTTCCTCCCCGTCGGACCGTCATCCCGCCGTGCTCAGACCGACCGACCTTGGCGCCGGCCCCGAAGCCCTGGGACGTGGGATCGCGCAGGCGGCGTTGACACGCATGGGCCCGGCGCGGAATGCCATCGCTCGGGTAGGTAGGCGCGCCGCGGCTCGAGCGCCGGAGCCCGGGTCATGAGCGGCTTTCCGGGGTCTCCCCGCATTCTCAAAGGCGGGTTGGTGCTACTCGACCCGGTGAGTTTCGCCGTAGTCCCGGGCGGGATCATCGTCCTGCAGTACAATCCCGACACCCTGAGCCGGACGCTGAAGATCAAGGGCGCCGAGGAGGGCGGCGACCGTTCGGAGGCCCTCCGCCTGACCGGCCCGGCTGTGGAGACTATCAAGCTCGATGTCGAGATCGACGCCACCGATCAGCTGGAGAACCCGACCCAGAATCCGGCCACGGTGCAGTATGGCGTCAGCCCTCAACTCGCGGTCCTCGAGACCCTGGTCTACCCCACCTCAGCCGCCTTGCAGAACAACAACAGCCTCTCCCAGCAGGGGACGCTGGAGATCATGCCGATGATGAAGCCACTTCCCCTGTTCGTGTGGAGCCCGCTGCGCATCCTACCGGTGCGGATTACAGAACTCAGCGTGACCGAGGAGGCCTTCGACCCGAGGCTCAACCCCTTGCGGGCCAAGGTGAGCCTGGGCATGCGCGTTCTCTCGATCGACGACCTGTTCTTCAATGACAAGGGAGGAAGCCTATACATGGCTTACCAGCGGCAGAAGGAGGCCCTGGCCGCGCTCAGTCAGCCCGGGTCCTTCGGCATTTTCGGCCTGACAGGCGCGCCATGACCACCGATCCGACCACCGATCCCGTCCAGGCGATGCTGGCGCAGACGTCTCTCCAGCGCTCGCTGTTCCAGGCCAACAGCCGCTACTATGGCCTGGCCACAGCGACCTTCGAGACCCCTGACGGCCCGGTCACCTATGTGAAGCGCCGCTTCGTCCCGCAGCCCGAGCGATTCCAGGTCATCCAGACCCACACCGTCGAGCAGGGCGAACGGCTTGACAATATAGCCGCCCAATACCTGGGCGATCCAACGCTGTTCTGGCGCCTGTGCGACGCCAATCGGGTCTTCAAGTCTTGGGTGCTCACCGAAACACTGGGAAGGACGCTCAACATCACCATGCCCATGGGCGTCACCGGAAGCGCCCTGTGACCCCATGAACCAGGGTTTCTACCTCACGCTTATGATGGGCGGCTTCTCCGCCAGTCCGGTGCCCCAGGCGGTCATCGACGCCCTCGTGTCAGTGCAAGTGACCACCAATTTGGGCAGCCAGGGGGGGTTCCAGCTCAAGTTCACCTGGGGCAAGACCTCTCCGCTCGCCACGCTGCAGGCCTCTGGGTTCTTCGATCCCCGACAGCGGGTGATTGTCGCCGTCACCGTCAACGGCGCGACCGAAGTGCTGATGGACGGCATCATCACTAAGCAGGATCTGACGCCCTCGTTGGAGGCCGGCAAGGCGACGTTCACCGTCACCGGCGTCGACCTCACCGCGCTGATGGATCTCATCGACCTGACCGGCATCCCTTACCCGGCCATGCCGATGTTTGTCATCGTCGAACTCGTCCTGGCCAAGTATCTGCCGCTTGGGGTGATACCGCTCGCGATCCCGCCGCTGCTCGCGCTCATCCAGAACCCCATCGCGCGGTTCATGAAGCAGGACGGGACGGACTATCAGTACGTAACCTCGCTGGCCCAGCAGGTGGGCGCGGTCTTCTACCTCGATCCCGGACCAAACCCCGGCGAGAGCCTCGCTTATTGGGGACCGGATCTCTCCAAGCTGCTGGGCGGAACTCAGCCGGCGATCAGCATAGACTTCGATGGCTCCGCGACCCTGGATCAGCTGAGCTTCAGCTACGACGGAACGCTCGCCAGCAACTACCTGGTCACCATCATCGAGCAGAACACCCAGCTGCCAATCCCCATCCCTTTGCCAAGCGTTGCCCTGCTCAAAGCACCCCAAGCGGCCAATGTGCCGACGCCGCTAAAGTACACCCAGCTTCGGCCGATCGCGAACCAGGACCCGATCGGCGCCGCCCTGGTCGGCCTCGGCAAGCTCTTCGAGAGCTCCGACGTCGTCACCGCCAGCGGCCAATTGGACGTGCTGCGGTACGGCCGGGTGTTCAAGGCCCGACAGCTGTGCTCGGTGCGCGGGGGCGGCGCCTACTATGACGGTCTCTACTACGTCAAGTCGGTCACGCACGACATCAAGCGTGGCGAATATAAGCAGAGTTTCTCACTCGCTCGTGGCGGCACGGGCTCAACGGTCGCAACAGCCTCACCATGAGCCAGTACTTCGGCATCTATCGCGCGACGGTGGTCAACAACGTCGATCCCATGCTGATGGGCCGCATCAACGTCACCGTGCCGGACGTGGGCGGGATCACTCCCTCCACGTGGGCCATGCCGAGCGTGCCGATGACCGGCAAGCAAATGGGCGCCTTCTTCGTCCCCCAGATCGGCTCGGGGGTGTGGATCCAGTTCGAGGGTGGCAATTCCGACTATCCGGTCTGGACCGGCGGCTGGTGGGGCAATCCGGCCGAAGTGCCGGCTCTCGCCCTGGCTGGTCCGCCGGGCTCGCCAAACATAGTTCTGCAGACCGCCTTGCAGAACGCCATCGTAGTCAGCGACCTGCCAGGCCCTACCGGCGGGATCATGCTCAAGAGCACCACTGGCGCCACGATCATCGTCAACGACACCGGCATCTACATTCAGAACGGCAAGGGGGCCAGCATCATCCTGGCCGGCCCCTCGGTCACCATCAACGCCGGCGCCTTGGTGGTGACCTGATGCCAGGCTTCCTCCTCCACATCGGAGCGACGGTGACTTGCAGTCACGGCGGCCAAGCCCAGCCCACCGTTCCCAATCCCCGCGTGACGGTCATGGGCCAGCCCACCGTCGCCATTACCTCGCCCTACGTGGTGGCCGGCTGCAGTTTCCCGCCGCCGCCTGCCGCCAATGGCCCCTGCGTCACAGCCCAATTCCTCACCGGCTCGGTGCGGGTCACTTCAATGGGCCAGCCGCTGCTCTTGATCTCCAGCCAGGCGCTGTGCGCCCCAACCGGCACGCCGCTCATCGTGGCCGCCACTCAGACCCGCGTCGTGGGGATCTGAGGCCATGAATATCGATTTCCCATTCGCCTTCAACGCCCATGGCCGCACGGCGACCACCGACGACGCAGACCATATCCGCGACATGGTGGAGCAGCTCTTGTTCACCTCGCCGGGCGAGCGTGTGAACCGACCCGATTTCGGCAGCGGCCTCTCGCAGATGGTCTTCGCCCCCAACAGCGTCGAACTGGCCGCGGCTCTTCAGTTCACCACCCAAGCGGCCGTGCAGCGCAACCTGGGCGACCTCATCGACCTGCAGAACCTCACCGTCACCGCCCAGGACGCCACCCTGAGCGTGACCGTCAGCTACGTCATCCGCGCCACCCAGCGGTCCCAGACCGCCACCTTTGTCAGGAGCGCGCCATGACCGCAGCCATGGAGGGCTGCAGCCTGGACCGGCGCCGCGAAGCCGTACGCCAGTCGCCGCTTCTAGGAATTGACTATGTGGAGGTCGGCCCCGCCCAGACGACCCTGGAGGTGTTCTTCCTCGGCCGCGCGCCGACGAAGCTTGCCGCCGGCAACATCGCCATTACCGGCGGCGCAGCGGTGACCGTGACGGGCCTGCGCGTTCAGCGCGAGCGCGACCTCACCCTGGACGACTGGATGGAAATCACCCTCAATCAGCCTGGTGACGCCTCCTCCTACACCCTCTCGCTCGTCCAAACCGATGAGACCGGCGCGCAGACGGCCGGGCCGCTGGCCGGTTGCGACCCGGTCTATGCGTCCGCCTCGTTCAGCTTCAAGGCCTCCTGTCCCACTGACGCCGATTGCGCGGCGCCGCACGTCTGCCCGCAGCGGGCTCGCCCCGCCCCGCCCATCGACTACCTAGCCAAGGACTACGCCAGCTTCCGGCAGCTGATTCTCGATCGCCTGGCCCAGACCCTGCCAGACTGGGCCGAGACCCACATTCCCGACGTCGGGGTGATGCTGGTGGACTTGCTCGCCTATGTGGGGGACCAGCTGAGCTACTATCAGGACGCGGTGGCCACCGAGGCCTATCTGGGCACAGCCCGGCGCCGCATCTCCGTCCGCCGCCACGCACGGCTGGTGGACTATCGCCTGCACGAGGGCTGCAACGCCCGGACCTGGGTGGTGATCACAGCCGAAGCCGCCCAATGTGTGCTGGATCCGACCGGCCTCTTCTTCGGCACGGCCTATGCGGGCGGTCCCGCCCCGGGAATCCTCCAGCCTACCGACTTCGCCACGGCTCTCGCCGGCAATCTCACTGTTTTCGAACCCCTGCTGGCCGATACGACCCAGACGATCACGCTGCGCAAGGCCCACAACGAGATCCGCTTCTACTCATGGGGCGATTGCGCCTGCTGCCTGCCCGCTAGCGCCACCTCGGCGACACTGGCCGACTACGACGAGGCCGGCGAAGAGGGCGGGAACGCCGCGTCGGTTCGCGGAGACAATCCAGGCGGCGGCGACATCAAGACCGTGACGCCCGGGCCACGGCCTCGAGTTCCTCAACCTCAGCCCGGGCGACATCCTGGTGCTCGAAGAGGTGCTGGGTCCGAAGACGGGGGCGGCGCCCGACGCCGATCCCACCCACCGGCAGGCGGTGCGGCTCACCAGCGTGACCCCCGACGTCGACCCGCTCTACGACGCGGACCGAGGCGGCCGGCCGGTGCTCCGCATCGCCTGGTGCGCCGAGGACGCGCTCACCTTCCCACTCTGCCTCTCCGCCGTGATGCCGGCGCCCGATTGCGACTGCCGCGAAGGGATCAGCGTCGCTCGCGGCAACGTCATTCTCGTCGACCAGGGCCAGACGCTGCCTCCGGAAAGCCTGGGGACGGTTCCCACGGACTCAAGCTCCGCCAGCTGCGCCACCGACTGCGCCCCGGCCACGGTGACCCTCACGGCCGGCCGGTTTCGGCCAACGCTCGGCCAGACGCCGCTCACCTTCGCCCAGCCCCTGCCGGACTGCGTCTGCGCCGCCCCGGCGGCGATCCAAGATCCATGCCAAGCGCTGCCGGAGATCACGCTCACGAGTGTTGTCGAAGGTCCCGGCTGCCCGGTGAGCACCACATGGACCCCAGCCTACGATTTGCTTGAGAGCGGGCCTGACGACGCCCGCTTTGTGGTCGAAATGGACGACGCCGGCGTCGCCCATCTGCGCTTCGGCGATGGCGACGAGGGCCGCCAGCCCCAGGCCGGGGCGGCCGTCTCCGCCCGCTACCGGATTGGCAATGGTCCGGCGGGAAACGTCGGCCCCGAGGCCATCTGCTACGTCATTTTCCGCGAAACGGATGAGGGCACGGGGGCTCTCACCCCTCGTAATCCCCTGCCGGCCACGGGTGGAACCGCGCCGGAGGCTGTGGCTGATGTGCGCATGATCGCCCCCTACGCCTTCCGCGACGTGCTGGAGCGCGCAGTGACCGCCGACGACTACACAACCTTGGCCCGAGACAATGAAAGACGCCTCGCCGAGCGGCCAAAGCCCTCGCGCCCCACCCCGCCACCGCCCACCCTGCCGCGGCAGGCCCAGGAGGAGGAGCCGCCGGAACCCATGGCCCTGCCCGCCGATCTCTGCGTGATCCCCTTCACTCCCCTTCAGAACGCCCGCGGGACCCTGTGCTGGAACGGCAGCTGGTATGAGGCTCGCGTCGCTCTCGACCCAAAGGGCAGCGAAAGCGCCGATCCGGAGTTGCTGGCCGAGGTCGACGCCTATCTCGCGCGCTACGGCCGAATTGGCTACGACCTCACCGTCACCGGCGCGGCGTATGCCGCCCTCGATCTCGGCCTCTCCATCTGCGTCAAGCCGCTCTACCTGCGCGCCCAGGTGCTGGCCCTGTTGCGCCAGCGCCTGGGGGCTGGCGTGCTGCCCGACGGATCGCTGGCCCTGTTCAATCCCGACCGTCTCACCTTCGGCCAGGCGGTGTATTTGAGCCCGATCATCGCCGCGGCCCAGACCATCCCGGGCGTGATGGAGGTGCAGATCACCCGGCTCGACCGACTGGTTCCTGGCCGGCCGCCCCCGGCAGCCTCGCCCGACAGCGTGCCGGCGACGGGCATGCTTCCCCTGACGCCCGGCGAGATCGCACGGCTCGACCAGGATCCCAACCATCCGGAGAACGGTCGGCTGACCCTCCTGCTGCGAGGCGGACGATGAGCGAGCCGTGTGGATGCTGCGCCGGCGTCGAGATCGGGACGCCCCAGAGCGAGGTCAACCCTCCGGGCCTCACCGCGCTCGCCTACCGCGCCGGCGACTACGCCGCATTCTATGAGACCATGCTCGCCCGCCTGAGCGGGACCAGACTGGAGATTCCCGCGCCGGACGGCGGGCCAGCGCAAAACGTCATGCCTCTGAAGGGCCTCACCACCCGGGATCCGGCCGATCCCTCGATTGCCCTCTTGGACGCCTGGGCAGTGGTCTGCGACGTGCTCACCTTCTACCAGGAGCGCATCGCCAACGAGGGCTACCTGCCGACGGCCATCGAACGCCGTTCCCTGCTCGAGCTCTCGCGCCTGATTGGCTATCGCCTGCGTCCCGGCGTCGCCGCCAGCGTGCGCCTCGCCTTCACCGTCAGCGGCGGCTTCACAGGGACCCTGCCGGCCGGGACCCGCGCCCAGAGCATCCCAGGCACGGGCGAGAGCCCGCAGTTCTTCGAGACTTCCGCTGACCTCGCCGTGCGCGACGCCTGGAATGCGCTCGCCCCCAGGCTCACCCGGCCCCAACTGATCACTCCCCCGGCCGCAGATCCAGTCACCAAAATCCCGCTTGTCAGCGGCGCCGACGTGATCGATTCCGTCTACTTCGACGGCGTCTCAACGAGCCTTAATCCGGGCGACGCGTTGTTGTTCGTCTTCGGCTCGGCCATTGACAACGCCGCCCCCACCCAGCAGTTCCTCCGCCAAGCCGCCGCGATCGACCCCGAGGCGGCCCAGTCGCGCACCGCCGTCAGCCTTGCGCTTCAGGTCCCCGTGGGCCTCGACGCCGCCGGCGAGCTGCAGCTCTATTCGGACAAAGCCCAGTATTTGTTTCCCGGCAGCGGCATTGCCGCCCAGGTCGGCGACCTGCTCGCCCCCACCATCGCCAACCTCAAGGCCGCGGGAAACAGTCGGGCGGCGGTAGCTTCCTTCTTGCAGACGCCCGTCTCGCGCGTCGCCCTGCTGCGTGGGGTGGCCGTCAAGCGGGGCTTCACCCGCGTTACCGCCTGGCTGACCGCGTTACTGCAGGTCATGCGCCAGCCCTTGCCGCCGATTCGCGGAGTGAGCTCCGGCGGTCTGATGAACCTGCCGCCCGCCCAACCCTCCTCGCCTCTCGCAGGTCTTGCGGCCATCGTTGATAGACTGGCCCTAACGCCCTCGCGGCAACCAGTGAACGCGTTGCGCCTGGCCCGCTCGGTGGCCACGAGCTTCGCGCCCCAGTCGGATATGGCGCCGCGGCTGCTGGCGGCCCTCAAGCCCGCCGCGTCCGACAGCCTCTACCCCGCCTGGTCCTCGCTCGCCACCCCCACCGGCCAGGTGGAGGTCTACGCCGCCCGCGCTAAGGCCGGTCTCTTCGCCAGCGCCTGGGCAGGCTCGGCCACGGTGAAGACTGGCGACCTGGTTACGACCACCTTCACCGCGCCCACGATCGCCAGGGCCTGGGCCACCGCGACTGCCAATGTCGCCGCCACCATCGCCGAATTGCCGCTGGACACCACCTATGGCCAGATCAAGCCAGGGAGCTGGGTGGCCATCGACCGGCCCGTGGTGGACGCCAATGGAAATCCCACCGGCGATCGCAAGGTCACCTTCCACATCGTGCAGTCCCTGCGCACCGGCAGCGTGGCAACGGCCCACCTCCCCGACTCAGGGGCCGCAGAGCTGGCCGTCTCGCATGTCCCGGTTTCTACCGGCTTCTCAGCCAAGGTCACCCTACTCACCCTGGAGCCCCGCTGGTTGTCGGAAGACAAGGACAAGTACGACGCCGACATCCGTTCCGAGGCGATGCTGCGCCAGACCGTAGTTTACGCCCAGACCGAACAGCTCCCTCTCACCAATGAGCCACTGGACACCGACATCGCCGGCGGCTCGATCGACCTAGACCCGGTCTATGACGGCCTCGAGCCCGGGCGTTGGGTTATCGTTTCGGGAACCCGCACGGACATCCCCAACGTCAGCGGGGTCACCGCCAGCGAACTGGCCATGATCGCGGGCGTCCAGCAAGGCGCCCAGCCCGTGAACGGCCAAGCCTTTCCCCTGTCGGCCCCCCCCTTCGATAGCATTTACCAGACGACTGACGCCGACGCCTTCGGCGACCGGCTGGTGGTCGGTCAGCTCAAGGCGGCCTGGAGGGACTTCGTCGGGCAGCTTCAGAACTTGCCGGCGCCCGACCGGCTCAACCAGCAGTACGCCCAGGCGGTCGAGCTGGCGCCGGGGGTCTACGCCAACGCCTATGTGCTTACGGCGAGCGAAAAGCAGGGCCTGTTCCCCACTTTTGCCGGCCTGGTGGTCCATCCCGGCAGCCAGCTGCCGCTGCCGGGCGGCGACCTCTCCAAACTGTTGGCCGACGGCGTCTTCGCTTGGCGGGTGTCGGGCCAGGCGCTCAACACCGTGCTCAACTTGGCCGCCCCGCTGGCCTACGGTTACGACCGCGCCAGCGTCACGATCTACGGCAATGTCGCCGACGCAACGCAGGGCCAGAGCACGGGGGAAGTGCTGGGGGACGGCGACGCCGCCAAGGCTTATCTCTCCTTCGCGCTCAGCCAGTCGCCGCTCACCTATGTACCAGCCGCGACCGCCGCTGGCGCGACCTCGGCCCTTACCGTCGCGGTCAACGACCGGGCCTGGCGGGAGCTCGACGACTTGGCGGAGGCGGGCCCGAAGACCCGCGGCTACGTCACCCGCGAGAATGACGCACAGAAGACCACCATCACCTTCGGCAACGGGGTGCGCGGCGCCCGGGTTCCTACGGGAACAGCCAACGTCAAGGCTATGTACCGCTACGGAATGGGCTCGGGCGGCAACGTCGACGCCGGCCAGATCTCACAGCTCGCGACCCATCCGCTGGGCGTCCAGGGGGTGATCAATCCCCTGCCGGCCAGTAGTGGGGCCGACCCGGACACCCTCGGCCAAGCCCGCATCAACGCGCCCTTGTCGGTCAACGCGCTCGACCGCCTTGTCTCGGTGGGCGACTACGCCGACTTCTGCCGCGTCTACGCCGGCATCGGCAAGTCCTCGGCCGTGCGCCTCTCCGACGGGCGACAGCTCACCGTCCACGTCACCGTCGCCGGGGTCGAGGATAGCCCCATCGATGTGGGCTCCGACCTCTACGCAAACCTTCTCGCCTCCCTGCAGACGTACGGCGATCCCCACCAGCCGGTGGAGCTGGCGGTGCGCCGGACGCGCCTGATCGTACTGGCCGCGACCGTGGGCCTTTCAAGCGACTATTTCTGGGATGACGTCATCCCGACGGTTCGAGCCGCCGTCTTGGCCCTCTTCGGCTTCGACGCTCGCGAGCTCGGGCAGGCGGCGTTCCAAAGCGAGGCAGTGGCCGCCATGCAGGCGGTAAAAGGCGTGGCCTGGGTCAACATCACTACGTTCGACAGCGTGGCCGAGGGAATCAGCGCCGAAAAGCTGGCTGGCCTCGCCTCGAGCCTGAAGGGCCGCCCTTATATCTTCGCGGAGCTCGCTCAGGTGAACAAGCTGGCTACGCCAGGGTCGGCCAACCGCATCACTCCAGCTGAGCTTGTCTTCATGACCCAGGACATCCCCGACACCCTCATCCTCACCCATGCCGGCGCATGAGGGCTCACCCATGATCCGCGATCCGGACTTCCTGTACGACCTCGTCCCTGCGGTCTATCGCCTGCGCGACGCCGACCAGGGTTGGCCTCTGCGCGCCCTGCTCCGGGTGGTCGCCGAGCAGGCCGGTGTGATCGAACAGGACATCGGCCAGCTCTATGAGAACTGGTTCATAGAGACCTGCGACAACTGGGTTGTTCCCTACATCGGTGCCCTTGTCGGCTACGCCCCCGTCGCGATCGGCCCCAACCCCGGAGCGGGCGTTCGCGCCGAGGCCCGCGAGCGCATCGCCATCCCCCGCCGGGAGGTGGCCAACACTATCCGCTTTCGCCGCCGCAAGGGCACGCTCTCGGTGCTGGAGGACCTGGCGGCCGTGGCCGGCTGGCCCGGCCGGGCAGTGGAATTCTACAAGCTGCTCTCCGTCACTCAGAACATCGACTATCTGCACCTTGACCGCGGCCGCACCGTCGACCTGCGCGACGGCGATGCGCTCGACAACCTGGGAAGCGCCTTCGACGAGACGGCCCGGACAGTGGAGGTGCGCCGGGTCAATTCCGTCCGTACCCAAGGCCGGTTCAACATCCCCGAGGTGGGCCTCTTCGTCTGGCGCCTACGGGCCTACGCTGTAACCGCCTCCCCGGCCTACTGCTACGAGGAGGAGGCCCCGAACTGCTTCCTGTTCAGCACCCTAGGCGCGGACACCCCGCTCTTCGTCAACCCCGAGGCCGCTGGCGCAGACCCCAAGCTGCCCATCCCTATCACTCGGCGCGCCATGGAGGCGCACGAAACCGACGATGCGACAGGCGCGGTTCCCGACGTCGCGGCCTTCTATGGCCCTGGCCAGAGCATTGAGATCGCGCTCGGCTCACCGGACAACCCGATCGATCCCAGCCGCATCGTCCCGGCCAACCTCACCGGCTGGACGTACCGGCCGACCGGCGACCAGGTGGCGCTCGATCCCCATCTGGGACGGATCATGTTTCCCGCGGGTCAACCCAAGCGGCAGACCGTATGGGTCTCGTACGCCTACGGGTTTCCCGCCGATCTCGGCGGAGGCGAATATGCCCGCACCCTGAGCCAACCCGCCGGGGCGGCCTACTATGAGGTGGGCAGAGGTACCAAATACCAGAAAATCGGCGACGCGCTGGCCCAATGGAGCATTGACAAGCCCGCCACGGCGGTTGTCGAGATCGTCGACAGCAACGTCTACGCCGAGCCCATCGCCATAGCGCTCACCGAGGGCCAGGCGCTCGAGTTGCGCGCCGCGAATGGCGCGAGGCCCACCATCCGCCTCCTCGACTGGCAGACCTCGGCGCCCGACGGTCTTGCCGTCACCGGCGCGGGGAGGAGCTGGTGTGTGCTCGACGGCCTAGTTATCTCGGGCCGGGGCGTGCAGGCGGGCCAGGCGCTCTCGGGCCTCACGCTCCGCCATTGCACGCTGGTTCCGGGCTGGGGACTCGACTGCGGCTGCAGTCCCCAACACCCGACCGAGCCCAGTCTCGAGGTCACCGGTGCAGTGCTCTGCATCACCATCGAGCACACCATCCTCGGGGCTATCCGTGTAGAGCGCGACGAAACGGCGGAGAACCCTCTGCGCCTTAAAATCAGCGACAGCATCCTTGACGCCCTAGGGCCGACGCGCATTGCCCTGGGGTCGGACGGCAAGCCCTGCGCCGACGCCATTGTGGACGTCCGCCGCACCACGGTTTTCGGCATGCTGCAGGCGCGCGAAATCGAGCTCGCCCAGGACAGCATCTTCATGGGCGAAGTGCGCGCCTGCCGCCGCCAGGCCGGCTGCATGCGTTTCTGCTACGCGCCTCAAGGGTCGAGAACGCCCCGGCGCTACGAATGCCAGCCCGACATGGTTCTGGCCACCGTCGCCGCCGAGGCCAGCCGCGACAATCTCACCCCCGACGAGACCGAGGCCCTGCGGCTCAACGAGGTCCTGCGTGTCGAACCAGAATTCGAAAGCGTCCGCTATGGGACGCCGGTCTACGCCCGCCTCGCGCGTGCGACTGCCGCTGAGATCGCCTGGGGCGCTTCGGACCTCTCGGAGATGGGCGTCTACCACGATCTCTACCAGCCTCAGCGCTTGGCCAACCTGAACCAGCGCCTATGCGAATTCACCCCCGCGGGCGCCGATGCCGCCGTCATCTATGCGAACTGAGGGAGCATCCCAGTGAAGGCCGACCTTACCCGCATAAGCTACGATCCGGTGAAGGGATTTCAGCCGCGTCCTGATGCAGCAGGGCCGCGTTCAGCTCGACGCCGATTGGAACGAGCAAGCGTCGATCCTCTTGCACCTCATCCGCCGCTTGGCCGCGGACGTGGGTGGGCAGGCCTGGACCAACAACGGCGGGTTCATCCCCCTCGCGCTCAGCGACGGTCCGGTGACAGATGACGTGGCCTTCGCCGCGGGCGACGTCTACGTGGATGGCATCCTGGTCGAGAACCTCGCGACCCCGGTCACCGTCATGCTGCAACCCAATTCCCCCAATACGCTCAGTCTCTCCCGCTGGACGGTGGACGACGTGTCCTTCGCCGTGGGCCAGTACCTGCAGCTTTTTGACCCCACCACGCCGGGAACGACCGTGGTGTGCAAGATCACCACCGTCGTCGACTACACAGCGGGCCAGGTCGCCGTTGACACCACTCAGGGCATTCCGGCCGGCAACGCCAATGTCCAGGCCGCGCGCCTCGTCACTTACAAGACTCAGCCGTACCTGGTCGCGCCGCCGCCCCTCTTCGCAGGCCAGGGCCCGATCGAGCTCTATATCGACGTATGGGAGCGGCTGATCACCTCCGCGGAGGACGATAGCATCCGTGAGATTGCGCTGGGCGGGGCCGACACGGCCGCACGGACCAAGGTGGTCTGGCAGATCAAGACCATCCCCGCGCCGCAGTTGACGCCCAACGCCAACGTTGGCGCCAGCGTAACCGCCGCCCAGCTCGCCCAGAAGTTCCAGCCGGCCAATCGTGGCCTTCTGCGCGCCCGCGTCCAGCCAAGCGCCTCCTCCGCCGACCCTTGCGCGGTCTCGCCGACCTCGTCATATCGGGGCGCCGAGAACCAGCTGTACCGCGTGGAGATCCACGACGGCGGCGCCATCGGCGCGGGGCCGAGCTTCTGCTGGTCGCGGGAAAACGGCGCCGCCGTCTTCCCGCTGTCCACCGCGGCCATCACCGGAACCGGCACGGTAACTGCGCCCCTGTCCACTCTGGGCCGTGATGACCGCTTCGGCTTGGCCGAAGGCGACTGGGTGGAGTTACAGGATGACGCGCTCGCGCTTTCCAGCGCCGCCGCTATGACCCAGGCCCCGGTGCTGCTCCAGGTCCAGTCGATCAATCGCGGCATGATGCAGGTGACCTTGACTGGCGCCGCGCCCAACCCGGCCTTCGGCTCCAGGCCTGGCCTCCATCCGCTCTTGCGCCGCTGGGACCAGCAGGCCGGCGACCCCGCGGCCGGAGGGGTTGCCCTCACCAAGAGCGGCGCCGTGCCTATCCCCAGCGCCACGGACCAGTGGATCGACATCGAGGACGGACTGCAGGTCTTGTTCGAGGCGCAGGCCACAGCGACCTACCGCACCGGCGACTACTGGCTGATCCCAGCCCGGGTGGCTAGCGGCGACGTGATCTGGCCCCAGGAGACCGACGACAAAGGCCAGCTCCAGCCGGTGGCGCGACCGCCCGACGGGGTCGACCACCATTATGCGCCGCTCGCCGTCCTCACCGCTCAAACCAACGCCGTCCCCACCATTCAGGGCCTCCTCGAGCAAGGTGTGGTGAAGTTGACACAGCTTACGGCGTCATCGACAGGCTTGGCGAGGAGAGCCGCGGCGACGTCATCGCCGCGCTCGACT
Source organism: uncultured Alphaproteobacteria bacterium (assembly GCA_963836695.1). Classification (GTDB taxonomy): domain Bacteria; phylum Pseudomonadota; class Alphaproteobacteria; order Rhizobiales; family Beijerinckiaceae; genus Roseiarcus. The sequence goes on along the minus strand of CAWIKX010000024.1, from coordinate 357,642 downwards.
ACGCAATCTGCGGCCCCGCCCGTCAAGCGCACGGGGGGCCGTAAGGGAAAATGATCGGCCCTCACCCGGGGGCCGCCACCCTCTCCCGACGGGCTATGCTGGAGAAGGTGGCCGGGCGACAGGCGGCCGGATAAGGGAAGCTCGCAGTCTAGAAAGAACGTAATCTAAGCAGCTTAAAGGCCTCAGTCGCGCGCGAAACCGCCCACCTGAGGGCAAGCACCATCTCATCGTCGCAATCGACGGGCCTCGAAATTTGCCTTCGTCGAGCTGTACGAAAAGGTGACCCGCAAGACGGCCTCAGACTTCCTGCGCCACCTGATCGAGGCCGTCCCCTACCGGGTCCATATCGTCCTCACCGACAATGGGACCCACTTCACCAACCCTGCTAGCGAAACATGGTCTCCGGCTGAGATCCAACAGATGATCGCCAATCGGCAGCTTTTCCACGCGCATGCCTTCGAATACGCCTGCGCCCTCAATGATATCGATCATCGGCTGACAAAGCCCAAGCACCCTGAACCAACGGCCAGGTCGAACGGATGAACCGAACCATCAAGGATGTGACCGTTAAACGCTACTTCTATGAAACCCACGATGAGCTGCGAGCCCATCTGCGCGACTTCGTCGACGCCTATAACCTCGCCCGAAGGCTCAAGACCCTCAAAGGCCTCACCCCTATGAGTTCGTCTGCAAAGCCCGCACTACACAGCCACAAAGATTTAAAATCAGTCCGATCCAGCAATTGCCGGACTAAACATCTAGGCCACCATGCTTGGGCCTGCGGATATTACTCCGTCGTTCATTTCCGGTCTTTGCCTTGGGGCGTCCCGCAAGCCGCCGCGCCGAACTTCCCTGATGAAAGGCTCGTAGACGGACTTGTCCCCACCCATGAACCCTTCGCTGACGCCATAGTAGTTGGCGCAGATGTCGGCCTGCTGCTCCGTGTTGAAGTCAAGGAAGTGCTTACCTTCGGACCAAGCTTTCCTCAGCCCGTCCTCGCCTTGGTAGTCGTAGGCTTTTTCCCCGCCGAGGGCAGTCTTGAGCTTGGTGAGCGTGCTCGTGCCGTGCTGGGTCTGCCAAGTATGGGTCATCTCATGGACGAGCCAGTGCAGGTAGCGGTTGTACTCGGCCTTGTCCGCGTCTGTGGCCCCGCTCTCGTGCGCCTGGGCGTTCTTCAGCGTCCCGGCGGGGAAGTAGATGGTGTTGCCGGGCGTGCGTGCGTAGCTCGTCCCGAAGCCGAAGGTCATCACCGAGGACTCGGCCACGCGCACCTTGCCGTAGTCCAAACTGTTGCCGAATACCTTGCGCGCCTCGGTCTTCTCCTTGTCGGTGAGGCCGCGCGACCCGCGGGCAAGCACTTCTATGGCCGCCGCGGCGAGGCCCGCCCCCAGTACTCCGCCCAGGACCCCGCCTACGAGGCCCGCGGTCGCGCGCTGAATGTCGCCCTGCGCCACCGAGACCGGACCATCGAGCGCGCCGCCGGCGGAGATGAGAGAGGAGACGCGGTTCGCCTCCTGCTCCGAGGCGCTGTTGGTCGGCGCCACGACCGATCGTGTATCGGCGGCGCGATGGCTTTGCTGGGCCACATGGGTAAGTTCGTGCGCGAGCAGCGCCTGTCCTGGAGCGGTGTTCGGCTGATAGCGCCCGGTGTCGAAGGCGATGTCCGTTCCCGCGGTATAGGCGACCGCCCCGATCGAGCGCGACGCCCGCGCCGCGGCCCCGTCGGTGTGTACGCGCACACTGGAGAAGTCGTAGCCGAAGCGCAGCTCGAGCTCCGATCGCGTGCGGCTGTCCAGGGCCCGGCCGCTTCCGCCCAGGGCCGCGGCGGCCTGCGCGGCGTTTTCCGCAATGCGCCCGCTCTGGCCCTGGGTCCCCAGATGATGCAGCCGCCGCACGGTCTGCGATCGGGCGGCGATGGGCAGAAGGGTTGCCGGCTTCTCTTGCCGTACCGTTCGCATGACGGACATCGCGGATGCTCCCCAAGCCTACTGTCACCTATTGAATCTTAGCTCAAAACCCGGCCTTTGGGCCATGCCGCGGTCCCTCAGAGCTCGACCATGGGTCACTGGAAGTGATCTTTATCTCTGATCGATGACCATATCTCCCACTCATGATCGCCGCGCTGGGCGCGAACTCTCCTATAAGGCGGGGCGGGAACCAAGGCGAGCTGCACGCGGCGTTCCGATTCTTCAGCGCGGCGTTCATGGGACAGCCGCGTGATTTGACACCATATGCCGATTTCGGCGGTTGCTGCCGTGAAAAGAGCGGTTTGAGGAGGATCAATTCTCCTAATGGCCCGGTAATATAACTGCACGAACACGGCGAGGCCGAAGCTTACGCCCAGGCCGGCAAAACCCATGCGATGCGTTGAGCCCACCTCACTGACCTTGACCACTTGAGCTTGGGCGGCGGGGCGCCCGGCCACCGACGCCCAGCCCGCCAGCCAACTCGGGGACACTACGGCATGCAACCGAATGCGGGCGAAGAGAAAGCCATTTTACAAAAATGGCTTCGCCAGCTAGGCGATTTTCATGGGGCTCAATTTTTTCCCGAGTACAAATCTCTGCAAGGTAACTGGCGGTGACTCCGGCGTCAGTCGATGTGCGGCATGCCTAAAGGAACCTTTCGCGGCTACGCCCGTGACGCCCATAGCGCGAACAAATCTTTGAACCGCGGGCGACGGACGGACAGGCGGCTTGGCGCATGTGTTTTGCACGGATTGCACGTCTTTATTGACGCTCCGTTCTGCTTTATCCTGCCGAATGGCATTAGCCCGACGAGGCGGGAAGCGCGCGCTAAAACCGCTGTACTTCCAAGGCTTAGGAGATTGTCGGAGATGGTGGGCGCTAGAGGGATTGAACCTCTGACCCCTACCATGTCAAGGTAGTGCTCTACCGCTGAGCTAAGCGCCCATCTCCCCTGATCCCGAGCGACCTTAGCCGGCTCAAGCACGGCGGGGTATAAACGCTCGCGGCGCGACGCGCAATGGGTGAGGCGACCTGGACTTGCCAGCAAACCAACGCCACCCATCATGAGCCAACCTTGCCTGACATTGCGCCCGGGCACACTCGCCGACATCGGCGCCGTCATGGCGATCGAGCGCTCGCCCGATTACGAGCGGTACGTCGCTCGATCGGATGAGGAAGAGCATCGCGCGATGCTCGGCTCAGCGTCGCACGCCTATCGGCTCGGCGTTGGGGAATCTGGCGCGGTCGAGGCCTTCGCCATCGTGCGCGGGCTCGGCGATCCGCACTTGAACCTTTACCTCAAGCGCATCGCGGTCACCCGTCCAGGCCGAGGCCTGGGAACGGCGTTTCTAAGGCTCGTCCTCGACGAGGCGTTCGGGCCCTTGGGCGCCGAGCGCTTCCATCTCGACTGCTTTGCCGACAACGTCCGCGCTCAGCGATCCTATGAGAAACTTGGATTCACTCGCGACGGCGTGCTGCGGAGGGCGTATCGACACGCCGACGGAACGCGGACAGACCTCGTCATGATGGCGATCCTGAAGAGCGAATGGGAGGAGCGGCGGCCAGGCGTTCCCGGTTGAAAGGCTCGATTGGAAATCGGGTTCGAGCCCCGGACGCTTCGCTGGGGGTGAAGTGATTTCCCGAAAAAATAGCAGGCGTCTCGAACAATGAGGGCGCGATCGGGCCGACTTAAAAATCAAACGGGAGGCCCAGGAAACCCGAGGCTTAAATTAACGCCTGGGAGCCGATCAAGGCACATTTGGCGGTGCGAAGATTCCTCCTGGGACTCGCCGGTGGCTGTTGCGTTGGTGGGGACTGCGGTAGGTTGAGGCAGCTCACGATCCGACCAGACGAACGGCCCGCTCCTCTTCGCGAGTGGCGCCCGTTGCCGCGTCTGGGGGGTGACGGGGGCTCGGGCGGCGGAGCGGGCCGCGGCGACGCGGTTTATGGTCCCAAAAGGGGTGCGAGGCGCGTGCCGCCCCGGAGGCGAGAGCCCGTTTGGTTTGGGAGCACGTGTGATGATCAGACGCTGGTTGGTCCTCGCGACCGGTGCAATTCCCGTATTGGCGCCCATAGCCGCGTATGCGTTTGTGGTCGGCGGTTCGGGGGGGAGCGGCGGGCCGCCGGCAAACATCACATCCTCTACAATCAGCAGCTGCTGTACTGTGGGGAACTTGGCTTCGATCCCGCCCGGCGCATGGGATGGATCACCCGCTGGATACACCTACCAGTGGCAGCACGGGTCGTCGCCGTCCGCCCCATGGGCAACAATCCCCGACGCCTCGGACTTGGCCTACGCCTTCCAGACGGCCGATGCGGAGTCCTACCGGCCCGCGGTTGGGACCGCGACAAACAGCCGGGGTTCAACTCAGGCGACGAGCAACGAGGCTCGCCCGGCGCCGCCCCTCGTCAGCGGCGACGCGCCGGTTAATGTGGAGCAGCCTGAGATCATCGGATTGGACACGGTCACTGTCGGCGGGAACCCCAACACCCTCATCGCGAAGCCCGGAAGGTGGAGGGGGCCGCAGCCGATAACGTACACTTACGGGTGGCGCCTTGTCGGCTCCCCGGTCATGCATGCCGGACCGGCCCTTACGCTGGACGCGAGCTTCCTGGGCCATGCGCTCGAAGTTGACGTCATCGCGTCCAACGCGTCCGGTTCGACCACGTCGACGAGCCACTGGTTCGGCCCGGTTGAGAACACGCTCCCTTCCGCGCCTCCCGAGTATGAGCATATCGCGAATCCGACTGTCCCTCTCCCGACCGAGCCCGCGCACTTCCTGCAAAACGGGCACGCGATCTTCCCCGGTTGCTCGATCCCTCCCGCTTCGCCCAACACCGATCCGGCGCATGTCTGGTATTTCGATCTGATCAACGGGCGAACCCAGCAGGCCATGACAGATGCGGGGTTGTGGAGAGGCGCGTCCGCGACAGGCGTGTCCGGTGACGGTGGGGCTGTGGTCGCCGCAGCCGACCAGGGCCACGGCGCCCACCCGTTCAAGGACATTCAGGCAATTTTTGCTGATCTGACTGGATATAGGCGGCTTTTTGGCGCGCTAGCCAAGTATCCGAATTCGGTCATTCACCCGGGCGACACGATTTATATTCGGCCCGGAGACAGCACCCATCCTCTCGGAAATTTAGCGGTCAACAACGGATATAGCACCAGCGACGGGACCAGCAGAGGGACGATCGAATGGACCTGGATTTTGCCGGACCCAGCGGCCAGTTCAACGCCAATTCTCGCCACTTTTTCTACCCGCGGCGCGGCCGGCCTTGTCGTTAAAGGTTTGAATTTTGAGCTGAAAAAGAATGCCGGAGAAACAGGGGGAACGCCAAGCGCGGTCGTGGTTTCAGGCAATGGCGCTAATGATGTTCATGACGTGGCGATAGAAAATTTAAGCATAACAAGCTGGCTTGGACACTCCGGCGATCCATGGTTGCCGTCACACTATCCCAATTCAGGCGGAGCTTCCAATGGGAAGATTGACACCGCAAATCCAACGATGTCGGTCAACCCACCGTTTACGCAAGATCCTCCGCGTCTTTATATAACTGCTGCGGCAGGAGCAAGTAAAATCTATGCTAATTATCAAACTGCGCGTGGACCGACGACATACACGCCACCGATTGGATGGTATATATGGTCTCCCAATTATTATTATGAGGGAGCTGACATTTTCCCTCCGACTACTCGATCGAATTCCGGCATCCCAAACGGCACGAAGATTGCCAATATTCAGGGAAGGACTGATCTTACTATACGAAATACTTTAACTGGAGCCACCACGGTTGACGTCGAGCCACTGGCTACGACAATTTCTTATAATTTCACTACGCCGGCCGATCTTACTGGTGCGCGGGGGACTGTGGGACAATATGCTGTCCTTACGCCGAACGCGACCTCGGCGCGTGCTTTATATGAATGGTGTGTGGTTCCGACAGCGGGCGTATGTCCGAATGGCGCGGCCGGCACGGCTAGCTGGGTTGTCCGCGGCTCCTTCCTTCCCCAAACTGGCGGTGCAAGCACTGATGCCAATATCGTCGCCGAGCCTAGCGGCGTTCATATGTTTATTTGGAACACGTCAACGTCGGTTTGGGATGACGATGGAGCCTTATATTACACGGTCGCTCCCTGCGATCCTCAAGCTGACCATCCCACCGGATGTCCTGCGGCGCCTCCGCCGGGTTGCGACCCGGTAGGAAATGCGAGCGCCGGCTGCCCGTCGACGCCTCCCGCCTGGAACGGGACCACCCGTGCGCTCGATAATGAACCCGTTAACCTGACGGATTGGATGAGCATCGGCCCGGCAGGCTACTGGAACCATCTCGATTGGGTGTCGGTGATGAGTAACGGAATAGCGTTTATCGGTGGGTACCTGACAAACACCATTAATTCTCAGCCTACTGATCTTGTTGGGGCTAAATGCCTATCTGCCAAAGATAATATTATCAGGGAAGCGTATAATGGTATCTTAACTTCTAATACTACAAATATAATTATTTATAACAATAAGATTAAATTTATGACTGCCGATGATTTTGATGTATATTCGGACCACCGGGTTTGGCTCATCCATAATTACGCTTCAGATTCCACTTTTATGATGGCGCATCAGGACGGAATTCAGTTCGGCGATTCGCATGGCAGGGTAGCGGATGACTACTACGGTAACGCCGCGATTGAAAATGAGTTTTATTCATATACAGATCAAACGAATTTATTTCCTAAAAAAATGCAGGGAATCAACACGACCGAAAACATGCATCTGGGGATGTATGTATGTTGCAATCTTATTGTTGTTACCGGCAACGCCATGAGTATTGATGGCAAATATGACGTAGTTGCCCATAATACAGTTATGGGGGGCATAATACAAGGCAATCAGCCAAAATCTAGCCAGAAGAGTCCGACCTATTCACTGATCGCCAATAATATTGGATTTGGCGTTTCTCGTGATTATAGCAATGGTAACAAGATGGTTCCAGACTTTTGCAACACCAAAGGCGATACAGTAGCGGGCAATTTATCCATTCCGGTTGTTATTGGGAGCTCTGTCGAGCTGGCTTCCAGCGCCTATTGCACGCCAGACCATGTCGCTGTCGCGGGCGCGAGAACAGGGGTGTTCGAGGGGTTGACGGCTTGGTCCACCGGCCTCGATTGGCGATCGAACATGCCCAAGGTGTCGCCGCTCTTTATGGACTATCATCCGCTCAATCCACCAGCTCCTCCTCCCGCTCCAGGGGCTGCTATAGTGGGCAACGGAGCAGATTATAGCCCATGCATTCAGAACTCATTCCCCGCGACTGGCGACTGCGCGCCGGGGAGCAGCGGAATTATCAATTTCCGCCCCAACCCTGCTTTTGTTCCGATAAACCCTCCCGCCATAGCTGGATCTGTAAGGGCGGCGAGGTGCCTGCAGGTAACGCGGACAGCAAACCCGTCGTATCGCTGGTGCTCCGCAAGGACGGTGAATGCGCAGCGGGGTGACGTTTATCGCACGGAAAGCGCCGATGGGCGGGGCGGGGCGTCCCTCCCCGGAGTGTACCGTTTCGGCGGTCAGGTGTGGACTTATGTTAGCACTTACAATGTCAAGACCGGTATCATTGGCGCCGGCGCCAACCTTGGGGCTCAGGCGCCGATCGCCAATCACGACGGCGTGGGGTGGACCGATCCACCTAACATCGGCGCCTACTGATGAACGAGGCTCATCATCCTCGCGTCTCCAACGCTCCGTTCGGCGTTTCTAAAAGTCCAACCGGCCTAATTGCCGTGGGGCAGGCCCCGATGTTCCGAAGCCCTGGAGGAACCCTCGAACGAAAGCGACCAATACCCATATCTTCGCATTGACAACCCGCGCGGGTCATGGTTTTCCAAAACGCCGCTGGCGCTTTTTGGCTTCGCGTCCGGATCAAGCTCGATGCCGCGCAACCGATTGAAAACGACGACCAAAATGCGCCGCCCGCTGAAAGGCGGGACGAACGGCTGACCGCGCCCCTGCTCCGGCTCCTCCCCGGCGGGGCGCCGGGGTCATGCGGCCCGCGCTCCGGGCCTTGAGGGGAGGCAGGACGAACAAGGATTTTCATCATGTCAGGCTTCAAGGTCGCGGTTGCCGGCGCTACCGGCAATGTTGGCCACCAGATGCTCGATATTCTGGCCGAGCGCCGTTTCCCGGTGTCCGAAGTGGTGGCGCTCGCTTCGCCCGCTTCGATAGGCCGCGAAGTCTCGTTTGGCGACAGGACGCTCAAGTGCAAGGCGCTCGAACACTATGACTTTTCTGACACCGACATTTGCCTCATGTCGGCGGGCGGCGCGGTGTCGAAAGAATATTCGCCCAAGATCGGCGCGCGGGGATGTGTCGTCATCGACAATTCGTCGGCCTGGCGCATGGACCCTGACGTCCCTCTGATCGTGCCCGAGGTCAACGCGGCCGCGGCGAAGGGGTTCGGCAAGAAGAACATCATCGCCAATCCCAATTGCTCGACCGCCCAGCTCGTTGTCGCGCTGAAGCCCCTGCACGACCGCGCAACGATCAGGCGGGTGGTGGTGGCGACCTATCAGTCGGTCTCCGGCGCCGGCAAGGAGGCGATGGACGAGTTGTTCTCGCAGACGCGCGCGGTTTTCGTGTCCGATCCGGTCGAACCGAAGAAGTTCACCAAGCGAATCGCTTTCAACGTCATTCCGCAGATCGACGTTTTCATGGATGACGGCTCCACCAAGGAAGAGTGGAAGATGGTCGCCGAGACCAAGAAAATCCTTGATCCCAAGATCAAGCTGACTGCGACCTGCGTCAGGGTGCCCGTGTTCATTGGCCACTCGGAGGCCGTCAACATCGAATTCGTCGATCCGATCAGCGCCGACGAGGCGCGGGAGATCCTGAGCCGCGCGCCCGGCTGCCTCGTGATCGACCGACGGGAGCCTGGCGGTTACATCACGCCCCACGAAGCCGCGGGGGAGGACGCGACCTACATTTCGCGAATCCGCGACGACCCGACAATCGACAACGGCATCAACCTTTGGGTGGTGTCCGACAACCTGCGCAAGGGGGCGGCGCTCAATGCGGTGCAAATTGCGGAGGTGCTGGCGAATCGCGGCTGGCTCAAGCCCAAAAGGAAGGCCGCGTGATCAATCATTTCATGTGCAAGGCGACACGTTGGGCAATCTTATAGCGTCTCGCCGCTTTGTCCGTTTATTCGTTATGATATGAGAACAAGAATGTCCGCGTTGTGTTGTAGGGTTTGATTCGGCGATCCATGGCGCAAGATCCGGATATCCGCCTGCTCACCTCCCCCCGTATTTTTCTGGTCGGGATGGCGGCATTCCTGGCTTTGGTCGGATTCGTCGTTCTCATCCTCTACCAACAAATCGCGCTCGCCTTCAGCGCCAATCCCGGCCTGAACGGCTTGATCCTTGGCGTGCTAGTGATTGGGGCGCTGTTCACCTTTCGACAGGTGATCCGGCTCTTCCGCGAAATCCACTGGGTCAACTCGTTGACAGGCGCCGTGACAGACGGCGCCCCTCCGGCGCCTCGACTGCTTGCGCCGATGGCGGTGATGCTTAACGCGGGCGCGGGCGCGCGAGGCTTATCGACGCTCACTACACGCGCAATTCTAGATTCCATCGCCACCAGGCTCGACGAAGGCCGCGAACTCAGCCGCTATCTCGTCGGGCTCTTGGTTTTCCTCGGGCTGCTCGGCACGTTCTGGGGTCTGTTGGAGACGGTCCACTCGATCGCCGGCGTCATCGACAGCATGAAGACGGGCAACGACAACTCAAGCATGTTCGACGACCTTAAGGCCGGTCTCTCGCTGCCGATCGCCGGCATGAGCGTTTCGTTTACCTCCTCGTTATTCGGTCTCGCGAGTTCCTTGATTCTCGGGTTTCTCGATCTCCAGGCGGGCCAGGCGCAAAACAGGTTCTATTCCGAGTTCGAAGAATTTCTCGCAAGCCATGTCCAGACGACACCGGTTGCCGAGGCGACGCCGGACGCGCCAATCATCACCCAAGCCGCTCAGCCGGCGATTGAGTATCAGCGCGACGCCAAGGCGATGGCGACGCTTGCTGAGGGCATCCAGGCTCTGGTCGGGCACATGCGCACCGAGCAGCAGCAAATACGCGATTGGGTCGACGCGCAGGCGGCCCAGCAAGAAGACATTGGCAAGCTCTTGCGGCGCCTGTTGGAGGAATTGGGCGCACGGTGAGGTGGGAGAGCGGCGGAAGGTTCGGGAGTTGAATCATGGCGCTGTCGCGCTCACGACGATATGAGCCGGTAAACTACTGGCCGGGCTTCGTCGACGCCCTGTCGACGATGCTCTTGGTGATCATTTTTCTCTTGTCGGTGTTCATGCTGGCCCAATTCTTCCTGTCGCGCGAGGTGACGGGCAAGGACGAGGCGCTGGTCAGGCTCAATCGGCAGATCGAGGAACTGACCAATCTCCTCGCGCTCGAGCGAACCCAGAAAGGCGCCGACGAAAGCAAGATATCGGCCCTCAACGCCACTCTCGACTCGGCGGAGCGGGAGCGGAAGCAGCTCAAGGACGCCGCCTCGCGAGGCGTAGTCGACGCTGACACTGTCACCAACCAAGCCTCGGCGGCGGCCATCGCGATCGATCAGCAAAAGCAGATCTCGGCGCAGGCGCTAGCTCAGGTGGACGTGCTGAACCAGCAAATCGCCGCGCTGCGCAAGCAGCTCGCGGCGATCGAGGACGCGCTCGCAGCATCGGAGTCGGCGAACAAGGAATCGCAATCGAAGATCGCGGACCTCGGCCAGCGGCTCAACGTCGCGCTGGCGCAGAAGGTTCAAGAGCTCAATCGCTATCGTTCGGACTTTTTCGGCCGCCTGCGGCAGATCCTTGGCTCCCGACCCGACGTGCGCGTGGTGGGCGACCGGTTCGTGTTCCAATCCTCGGTGCTGTTCGATGTCGGGAAGGCTGACATCAGCCCGGCCGGTCGCCAATCGCTCGACTCGCTCGCCGCCGCGGTGATCGACCTCGAGCGGGAGATTCCGCCCGACATTCCTTGGATCCTCAGGGTCGACGGACATACCGACAACACCCCAATCACAGGAACGGGTCCCTACAAATCGAACTGGGAACTGTCGGCCGCACGCGCGGTGGCGGTGGTGCAATATCTCGTTAGCAAGGGGGTCGAGGCCGACCGTCTCGCGGCGGCCGGCTTCGGCGAATTCCAACCGCTCGACCAGGGCACGGACGAAGAGTCACGCGCCCGCAACCGGCGCATCGAGCTTAAGCTGACAGAGCGGTAAGGGTTTCGCGGGGTACACTGGGAGGCCCGGTTCTCAGGTTGCCGGGGGCTCGCGTAAAGAGCGCATGCTCCCGGTAGTTGCCATTCCTGTCGTTCCCGGCTATCGGCTTAGGCGAATAATTTGGTCTCAAAGCGCGCGAGCATGCCTGATCAATTGGGCGGATCGCGGAGGAAACGCGGAATAGAGGAGCGATCGCACTTGCACAAATCATGGACACTTTCGCTGGCCGGGCTCGGGCTCGCGGCGTTGACAGCTCCGGTTCATGCTCAGGACATCACCATTGCCGTCGCTGGACCAATGACGGGTCCTGTCGCCAGCATCGGCGAACAAATGAAACGCGGAGCCGAGACAGCCGCCGCGGCGATAAACGACGCCGGCGGAGTTAACGGGCGCAAGATCAAGATCGTGATCGAGGACGACGCCTGCGATCCCAAGCAGGCGGTCGCTGTCGCCAATCGTATCGTTGGGCAGCAGATTAAATATGTCGATGGCCACGCCTGCTCGGGCTCGTCGATCCCCGCGTCCGACGTCTATGCCGACAATGGCATTCTGATGATGTCCCCCGCCTCGTCTAATCCGGTCCTGACCGAAAAGGGCCGCCCGACGATCATGCGCATCTACCCGCGCGACGATGAGCAGGCCGCGTTCATCGCTCCTTGGATCGCGGAGAAATACAAGGGAAAGAAGATCGCCATCCTGCATGACAAGTCAGCCTATGGGAAGGGCTTGGCGCAGGTCGTGAAGGACAGGCTGAACGCGGCCGGCGTGACCGAGGTTCTATTCGAGGGCATCAATCCGGGCGAAAAGGACTATACGGCGGTCATCACCAAGCTGAAGAACGCCGGCGCCGAATTCGTCTATTTCGGAGGCTATCACACCGAAGCCGGGCTCATGCTGCGGCAAGCCGCCGATCAGAGCTACAAGCTCAACCTGATGACTGGCGACGCCATCGCCACCTCCGAGTTCTGGCAGATCTCCGGACCGGCCGGCGAGGGCACGCTCTTTACCTTCCCGACAGATCCCCGCCGCTCGCCGAACGCGGCCAAGGCGCTCGAGCAGTTCAAGGCCCAGGGGTTCGACCCGGAAGGCTTCACCCTGTTCAGTTATGGCGTGGTTCAGGCGATCGCTGACGGGATCAAGCGCGCAGGCTCGGACGATCCCAAGGCGATCGCCAAGGCGCTCGAAGATGGCAAGCCGGTTGAGACCGTCATGGGACCGGTGCGATTCGACAAGAAGGGCGACGTCCTCGACCCGAGCTACGACATTAACCAGTGGACCGCCGGCAAATACGCGCCCATCAAGGAGCAGTGAGCCTGGTCCTATGACCCCGCGTGAGGCGCCGCCAGGCGCCCTCACGCGGTCTCGTTGACGAACGCTTCGATCAGCGCATCGAAGGCCTCAGGCGTCTCCCATTGTGGCCCGTGGCCAGCGTCGGCGATCGTCTGCACCGCGCCGCGCCACAGTGACGGCATCGTGACCGACCCGAAGTACTGTCCGTTGACCAGCTGCTCGTCGCCACCGTGCAGCACAGCCAGGGGGGCTTTAAGGTCGCGAACGATTACGACTTCATCGCGGTAGAAGCCGTTCTGCGTGGCTGACCCAAGGCCGCTGCGCGCGCGCCCATCGGTCCGCAGCGCGTCCTCAAGGTAGAACGACGAAATGTCGGCGAAGCCCGGCTTGAAGAACGCAGCGACGTAGGCGGACGCCTCGTCGCGTTCCAAGCGTTCCTGAAAGCTGAATCTCATCGCCGGATTCGGCAAGAAGGGTTCGCGCATCGGTTGATGGGAAGGCGTCCGCGCCGCCCCGCGAGAAGGGATCGGCGGCGTGCCGAAAATGACGAAACCACGCGCTTGAGGCAGATCCGGCGCCATTTCTAGCGTGACATGACCGCCGAGGCTCCAGCCGGCGAACCGCGCCTCATGAAGGCCGAGCGCTTCGACGACCGCCCTAACTGCGCGGGCATGTCCAGGAAGCGAATAGGCGCTGGGGTCCCTCGCGTCATCTGATTCGCCATGGCCCGGAAGATCAATAGCGACCAGCCGGAGCCGCGCCCCCAGCCGGCCCTCGAGCTGCCGCGAAAAGGCGCGCGACGAAGAGGAATTGCCATGGATGAGCACCATGGGCGGCCCTCGACCGGCGGACTCGCGTACGGCGATTGCGCCATTTGGCGTGTCGATCTTCTGCGTTTTCATTCGGCCTCAAAGAATCTCTAAAGTATCAACCGGGACGGCCGCGCACCGCGACTGAAACCGTCGCTCAGCCCCTTCCAAAAACGGGGTCGGAACGGAAAGATTGCAATATCCATAAATGCCTAAGACGGACTGGGCGAGTCGGCCATCTGGCCATCCTCGAACGCTGCGACGAGTTGCCGCGAATGAACACGACAGCGGGCCCCCGGCCGCCCGATTGGTGAACCGCGATTGCGCCATTCGGCGAGTCGATCATACGCGTGTGCATGGCAAATCCCTGGTTGGGGCAGACTAACCGTCAATCCCCGGCCGCGAAACCTTTGGGCGAGGGTACGCTAAGCGCTGCTGGCCGGTTCACCCGATCGTTGCGCGCGCGGCTGTCATCGCTTGCCAAAGAACGTTGAATGCGACACTCTCGGCATGCAAAAATAGTATTTTTGGAGATTAATATGGCCGCGCAAAATGATGGGGATGCAATCACCGCAGGACAAACCAATAAATGTGCCGATGGGACGGAATTGATCGTCGATCTCAACAAGTCAAAGGAAGGAAACGATTATCTTCTCCAGGTTGCCTCCATAAATAGCCAGGCCGAGACCGTTGCGTTCACTGGAGTCCGCGCCTTCGGAAATATTGGCGTCCACGGAATAGCGGGTCTGAATGGCAATGGTGTGAAAGGCGACGGCGGCGCGACAGGCGCCTACTTCACCGGGGCCGGACCGATGTTTCCCCGCGGCGGCCCGGTGGACGGTGTCGGCGGCATTGGCGTCTATGGCTTTGGCGACAATATGGGGACGGGCGTCCATGGCGTGGGCGACGTCGGCGTTGTAGGTGCTTCGGGCGTCCCAAACTGGCCAGGGCCGTTCGCCGTTCCGACGCTCGGCCCAAGCGGCACGGGCGTCTTTGGCCTAGGGGTAACGGGAGACGGCGTCTCAGGGCGGAGTGAGGCAAATCGAAAGAGCGGGGTTTTCGGCTTCAACGGTAGCCAGCAGGGTCCGGCCTACGGCCTGTTCGGCCTTTGCAATTCGCCGCAGGGAACTGGCGTTTGCGGCTCGTCGTCAGGCACCGGAGCCGCGGGAGTTTCAACAAACGGGGCCGGAGTGATCGGAACCACACAAACCTCGGTGGGGGTTCTCGGCGAGAGCATCGGCGAGGGCATTGGGCGTATCGGAGTCCACGGGCGAACCCCCAAACCCGGCGCCATCGGCGTTTATGGCGAGGCTCTTGAAGGATTCGGGGTTGTCGGCGCCGCGTCCGGGGTAGGTTTTTCCGGCTGGTTCCTCGGGGGCCCGGTTCTCGTCCTGCACGATCTCATCGTGACAGGCGCCAAGAGCGCCGCGGTCGTGCATGCGGACGGATCGCATCGCCGATTTTTTTCTGTAGAAAGTCCCGACAGTTGGTTCGAGGATTTCGGCGAGGCGGAACTGACGGACGGCAGGGCGGAGGTCCGGATCGACCCGGAATTCGCCTATTTCGTCGATGCGGGCCACTACCACGTATTTCTGTCGCCCTATGGCGAAGCCGCCGGCATTCATGTGGCGCAGCGGCATCGCGAGGGGTTTGAGGTGCTCGCCAAGGGCGCGAAGGGGACGATCAAATTCTCCTACAGAGTCGTGGCGAAGCGCAAAGACGTAAAGCATGAGCGGCTGGCGAAAATAAAACTGCCGCCTTCGCCTGAAGCGTCCTCGATATCGACTGAGCGCCTACGCGATCTCCCCAGCCCGCCATCCGCGGAACATGTTCACCGCAGCGACCGGTAACCGATCAAGCCGTTCCGTTTGCGCCTCTGAGAGGGCGCAAATGATTTTGTAGCGACGTGCCGTTTGCAGGACCATAGTGTCCGCTACGGTCGCCGGACGCGTTGCGCCGCCCCTTCCCTTTCGCCGATCTTTCGTGTATTGCGCCGCACAATCAATCGGCTGAGCGGTTATTTGCGGCTCGCCGACGTAATCCCGTCATCTTCGCGTTCAAGAGGACAGGCGCCCGCGCGCTTCGCCCCTGAACGTCCGCCAGTAAAGCCCGCCCATGAAACTTCGCAACATTGCCATCATCGCCCACGTCGACCATGGCAAGACGACCCTTGTCGACCGCCTCTTGCAGCAGTCGGGCGCGTTTCGCGACAACCAGCGCGTCGCCGAACGGGTCATGGACTCGAACGATCTCGAGCGCGAGCGCGGCATCACCATTCTCGCGAAGGCAACCTCCGTCGTGTGGAAGGACGTTCGGGTCAATATTGTCGACACGCCGGGCCACGCCGATTTCGGCGGCGAGGTCGAGCGCATTCTCTCGATGGTCGACGGGGCGATCATCCTGGTGGATGCGGCCGAGGGCCCGATGCCGCAGACCAAGTTCGTCCTGGGCAAGGCGCTAAAAATCGGACTGAAGCCTATCGTCTGCGTCAACAAAGTCGACAAGCCGGACGCCCGTCCGACCGAAGTCGTCAACGAAGTGTTCGACCTGTTCGCCGCGCTCGACGCGACCGACGAACAGCTCGATTTTCCGATCATCTATGGCTCCGCCAAACAGGGCTGGATGTCGGATTCGCCCGACGAGCGGAGGACCGATATGGCGGCCCTATTCGACCAGGTGCTGAAGCATGTGGAGCCGCCGAAGGTCGGCGCGGGCGGATTTCGCATGCTCGGCACGCTGCTGGAGAGCAATCCCTACCTCGGCCGCATCGTTACCGGCCGCGTGTTCTCCGGCTCGATCAGAACCAACACGGCGGTGAAAGTGCTGGATCGCGAGGGCGATCTTGTCGAGGCGGGTCGGGTCTCGAAGATCCTCGCCTTCCGCGGCATCGAGCGGGCGCCAATCGATGAGGCGCTCGCCGGCGACATTATCGCGATCGCGGGGTTGGAGAAATTCAACGTCGCCGACACGCTCATGAATCCGGAAGAAGTCGAGCCGCTGCACGCGCAGCCCATCGACCCGCCGACATTGTCGATGACCTTTTCCGTCAACGACAGTCCGCTCGCAGGGACCGAGGGCGACAAGGTGACGAGCCGCGTCATCCGCGACCGACTGTTCAAGGAGGCCGAGGGCAACGTCGCGCTGCGTGTCGAGGCAGCTCCCAACTCCGATTCCTACGTCGTTTCGGGCCGCGGCGAATTGCAGCTCGCGATCCTGATCGAGACCATGCGTCGCGAGGGCTTCGAGCTCGGGGTCTCGCGGCCAAAGGTGCTGTACCGCAAGGGCGAGAACGGCGACATGCTCGAACCAATCGAAGAGGTCGTGATCGACGTCGATCAGGAGCATTCGGGCGTCGTCGTTCAGAAGATGAGCGAGCGCAAAGGCGAGATGATCGAGATGCGCCCCTCGGGCGGCGACCGCCTGCGCCTCGTGTTCCTCGCGCCGACGCGAGGACTCATCGGCTATCTCGGCGAACTCATGACCGACACGCGCGGCACGGCCGTGATGAACCGTCTGTTCCACAACTGGGGCGAATGGAAGGGCGAGATCGCCGGGCGGCGCAACGGGGTGCTCATCTCGAACGACGCCGGAGAAGCGGTCGCCTATGCGATGTGGAATCTCGAGGACCGCGGCCCAATGATGATCGAGCCCGGCTGGAAGGTTTATCACGGCATGGTGGTCGGCCAGCACACGCGTGACAATGACCTCGAGGTCAACGTACTCAAGGGCAAGAAGCTCACCAACATCCGCACCCACTCCAAGGACGAGGCGGTGCGCCTCACCCCGCCGATCCAGATGACGCTGGAGAAGGCTCTCGCCTACATCGAGGACGACGAGCTCGTCGAAGTGACGCCGAAGTCGATCCGTCTCCGCAAGGCCCTGCTCGATCCAAACGACCGCAAGCGCGCCGAACGCGCCAAGGCCACTGAGGGCGCCGCCTAGGCGATTGTCGAGAGCGGCGGTTCGACGACCGATCGCTCGAGAGGCTATGCTGGCCGCCGCAAGACCTGCCCCCTGCTCTGCTCCGCGCCGCGCAGGCGAGCACGACGGGAGCGCAGGTAAAGGCTTGGACATTCAGCAGCAAGCGGTTAGTTGTGTTGGGTTTTCGACTGTGCTCCGTCGCAGCGCCAGCCGCGATGAATGAAGCATTGGGACGGCGAAGCGAAGGGAGCCGAGAACAGTATGCCGGCCGCCAAAATCATGCTCATCCGACATGCGGAAAAGCCAGAGGACGGCGTCGGCCCGGGACTCATGCCCAGCGGCGTGGAGAACCCTAGGGCTTTGACGCTCCCCGGATGGAAGCGGGCCAATGCTCTCGTTGGCCTGTTCAATCCGCCCGACGGCGCCTTGCCGAGACCGCCGCTCGCAAAGCCGAATAGCCTGTTCGCCTCGGGTTCGGAAAGTCTGCGGCCGAAGCAAACCGTAGCGCCGCTCGCGGCTGCACTCAATGTCCCTATCAGGACTTTCCTCAAGGGTCAGGAGGTTGAGCTGGTTGCCGCTGCCAAAAAAGCTGAAGACCCGGTCCTGATCTCTTGGCAACATGAAGGAATCCCCAAAATCGCCGCTCTCATTCGCGGCGGCGAGGAAGGCGTTCCCCCGAGATGGCCAGGTCACGTGTATGACCTCGTCTGGGTGTTCGACCTTGAGGCCCCCGGCGCCTGGAGTTTTGCGCAGGTTCCGGAACTCGTCATGCCGGGCGACAGTTACAAGCCGATCGGCCTCGACGCGTAGCGGGCGGTTCTTGAGGAGCGACGAAACTCACACACGCCCGGCGCGGGCAAGCGTCGTTTGGGCGTCGGCGATGGGATTCAGATCCGGCGTGATGTGGATCGACGGCGCATAGTACGCGACAGTCTCGAGCAGGATGCCGGCAGCGACGTCGAATGGCGCGCTCGGCGGAAACAGCATTGCGACGACATCGAGCGCAACCTCGGCGTCATCGGCGAAATTGCCGAAATTGGCGCCCAATCGCCGTCGTAAAGTTTGTCGAACCGAGCTCACCCACCAGAGAGGCAAGCATACGCAATTCACCGGCTGTCATAAGCTTGACCCCTATTGCCGAAACGTCCGCAGAGACGACCAGGGAACGTTCCGCAGTCCTTCGCTTCGCCTTGAACTAAGCCCATCGGCATCACGCACGAGCTACGCGCGCCAATTCTCTCAATGGCTTAAGTGCTCATTTACGAAAACTACTTTCGCTCCTCAGGTCGCCATACCTCGATCGGAGGCGCCACGATCGTCCTGGCGGGGCGATCCACCGCCGAAGAGCGCGCCGGCCTGAAATCTCCGGCTGACCCGGGGTCACAATTGCGGTCGCGTTGCGACTGCTGCCTCATGGTTTCGACGCGGGCAACGCCGTTTCGTTTCGGACGTTGAGTCAAACAGCCGAACCCAAAAGTTCGGTTTATAGACTGGTCGTGACCAATTGAAATAATTTGATGATCAAGATCGATGCTTGTCGCCTCATGCCATTTTCGTCGCGTGCCTTTTCGGACTTGCAACTCCCCAAATCCAGCACGAGTGAGCGCTCACCTCATTGAATCTGAATCAAGCGGCCAGTTTCTCCAGTTCCGATCGATTGTAGCTGCAACTCCGTTTTACGCAAGAAAATCTTATATTTTAAGTATGTGCTGGGATCCTCACGGCGACGGCATCTACATACAAGAACAGCACATTGACAAATAAGAAAATAACCTGCGAGTCATAAACGTGAAACACACCAATCCGAGTTGTTTCGACGTTTCCATTCTAGGAGGAAGATGATGGGGATTTTAAAGAAGTTTCTTGGAGCGAGCGCCTTGTCGGCGGCGCTTGCGTTCGCCGGCCACGCGTCGGCGGGCATTATTCCCTATCCCGACGTTGGCACGATCAACCCCGTCACCTATGTGTTCACCGCGCAAAATACGGGGGAAATCGACGCCTTTTTCGTTGGATCGAGCGCCAGTCTCGAGGAGAATATCGGCCTTTACGTTAATGGCCTCTCCACAGGGGTGACCGGACTCAACAATCACACCTCGAGCCAGGGCGACATGGTTGATCTTGGTATGGCCCACGCCGGCGATATTTTGACGTTCGTCATGTACATCCCGCCAGCGAACGGCTCTCCGCTTCCTGCGCCGACCTGGTCGTCTGACCCCACTCAGAACAGCGACGGTATTCAGCATATCTATTCGACCGACGTGTTCGCCGGCCAAGCCTACGGCGGCAGCCCCGCAGGCACCTATGTCGGATGGGAAGATCTGCCCAAGGGCAGCAGCGACTTTGACTACAATGACGATCAGTATATCTTCGTCAACGTCAGCACCACGGTGCCTGAGGCTTCGACCTGGGCGATGATGATGGCTGGCTTTGGCGCTCTCGCTTTCGCCGCGTTCCGCCGCACGCGCAAAACAGCTTTTTCGGCTATCGCATAACCACTACGAGGGCCGCCGCCGGGCGCGGGCGGCCTTCCCTTTTCATTGAACATCCGCCGTCAATCTCACCGGTCGGCCCGAGTAACGATTTAGCGATTCATGATCTTCTAGGCCGATTCCCGCCGCCCGAGAGCGACGCGAACAAATATGGTAGCGACCAGAGCCCGTCCGCCTCGGTTATATTAGGCCGCTCTTTCCGAAATTCCGCTCTGATCATTGACCTCATCCCAGACTACCTAGGTATTTTTTTGCATCACCGTGGGTTGCAAAAATCTTGACATTAACTCTTGGTAAGTACCTTCCAACGCCTTTTGGTGGAAGGCTAAGCTTGGTTGCGCCTGTCCTTCGTGGCGGCAACGGGCATTTAAACGTTGGAAGTGCTGCTAGTCATCAACGCGAGACACACCATTCCGGGTTGTTTCGCCTATGGAGAAATGAAATGGGGATTTTAAAGAAGCTTCTTGGAGCGAGCGCCCTTTCGGCGGGTCTCGCATTTGCCGGCGCAGCATTCGCTGGACCTATCCCGTATCCCAACCCCGGCACGGTCAACCCCGATGTCTACACCTTCACCGCAGCAAGTGACGGTGACATCGTAGCCTATTTCGTCGGATCGGACGCGGGCCTTGAGGAGAACATCGGACTTTGGGTTAATGGTGTTTCAACGGGCATAACAGGGCTGAACAACCACACCTCGGTCCAGGGCGACACGGTCGATCTCGGTTTTGCGCACGCCGGGGATATCTTGACGTTCGCCATGTACATCCCGCCTGCGAGCGGTTCGCCGCTTCCGCCGCCGACCTGGGTCTCTGATCCCAGTGGGAACAGCGACGGCACCCAGCACATCTACTCGACTGATGTATTCGCCGGTCAAGCCTATGCTGGGAGCCCTGCGGGCACGTATGTCGGATGGGAAGATCTGCCCAACGGCGGCGACTTGGACTATAATGACGACCAGTATATCTTCGTTAACGTCAGCACCACAGTGCCTGAGGCCTCGACCTGGGCGATGATGCTGGCTGGCTTTAGCGGTCTCGCCTTCGCTGCGTTCCGCCGCGGCCGGAAAACAGCTTTTTCGGCCATCGCGTAACCATTACGAACGCCGCCGCCGGGCCACAGTGCCCGGGAGGATAGACACTAGGGCTGCCCAGTTCGGGCAGCCCTTTTTCATGTTAAAAACCGCAATTGACTGCGGCGTGATCTTGCAGTCGTCTCGGTGGACGACCGATCTGTGACAGGTTAAGACCGGTCGGAGGATCAGCCACGTGCGCATCCATCACCTCAACTGCGGGTCCCTCTGTCCGCGCGGCGGGAGGTTGTTCGGCGGCTTGGGCGGGCCCCTGTCGCCGGCGCCCATGTGCTGCCACTGCCTCCTGATCGAGGGCGAAGACGGCCTCGTCTTGGTCGATTCCGGGCTGGGGGTCGAGGATGTCAACGAGCCGCGGCGGCTCGGTTTCCTGTTCAACGCGATGGCCCGGCCACGGCTCGATGTCGCCGAGACGGCGCTCAGGCAAGTGGTGGATTTGGGCTACCGCCCAAGCGACGTTCGCCACATCGTGCCGACCCATCTCGACCTCGACCATGCCGGTGGATTGTGCGATTTCCCCGACGCCGCAGTCCATGTTTTCGCCAACGAACTTCGCGCGGCCTCCCATCGATCGACCCTTGGCGAGCGAAACCGCTACCGCAAGGCGCAGATCGACTCGGTCAAGAAATGGGCGGCAACCGAGGAAGAGGGCGATTCCTGGTTTGGCTTTTCATCCGTGCGGGCGATTCCGGGAACCCGCGACGAATTGCTGCTGATCCCCCTGCCCGGCCATACGCGTGGGCATTGCGGCGTCGCGGTCAGGCGAGCGGACGACTGGCTGCTTCATTGCGGCGACGCCTATTTCCATCACTCCGAAGTCGAGCCGCACGCTGGCGCGACGCCTAAGGGCGTGCGTTTTTTCGAGTCTATGGTCCAGTTTGACGGCGCGCAGCGGCGCGCCAACCAGGCGCGCTTACGTGAGCTTGCGCGGACGGCCGCCGGCGGGGTCACCCTTATCTGTTCGCACGATCCCTCCGACTTTTTCGCGATGAAGAGCGCGCAGCGCGAAGCGCAGGCGGCTTCCCAATCCGCCATCGCGCCCGAGCCGGTCAGCGCCCCGCGGCCAGCCCAACAGCGGGACCTCCGCGCAAGGCGATAAGAACTCCGGGCCGCTTGAAGCGAACTCGCGTCGTCAATCCGCCCCAGTCGCCTTGCCCCTTAGCGCCTTCACCGCGCCGCGGCGGGTCTTGTCGTCGACCCGGCGCACTCTCGAGGCCATCGTCGGTCGTGTGGCTAGGCGGGGCTTCGCCCGCTCCTGCGCGCGCATGATGAGCTCGGCGAGGCGCGCGCGCGCGTCCTCCCGGTTGCGCGGCTGGCTCGCAAACCTCTGCGCGAAAATGACGATCACGCCGTCCTGCGTGGCGCGCGCCCCCGCAAGCTTGATGAGCCGGATCGCGACATCGTTCGGCAGGCTTGGGCTCCGGCGCGCGTCGAATTGCAGCTCGACCGCGCTCGCCACCTTGTTGACGTTCTGCCCGCCCGGTCCCGAGGAGCGAACGAAGCTTTCGACGATCTCGCTTTCGTCGATTGAGAGATCGCCGGCTTTCACGTCCCTATCGCCACTCGCGCACGTCGACGAACCGCCCTGCGATGGCGGCGGCGGCGGCCATGGCCGGCGAAACAAGATGCGTGCGGCCCTTATAGCCCTGGCGGCCCTCGAAATTGCGGTTCGAGGTCGAGGCGCAGCGCTCGCCAGGGGCAAGCTTGTCGGGGTTCATGGCCAAGCACATCGAACAGCCGGGCTCGCGCCACTCGAAGCCGGCGGCGAGGAAGATCTTGTCGAGGCCCTCAGCCTCGGCCTGCTCCTTCACGAGCCCTGAGCCCGGCACGACCATGGCGTTCACGCGTTCGCTCACCTTGCGACCGTTGGCGATTGCGGCCGCGGCGCGCAGATCCTCGATGCGGCCATTGGTGCAGGAGCCGATGAAGACGCGGTCGATAGCAAGATCCGTCATCTTCTCCCCCCCTTTCAGCCCCATATAGTCGAGCGCGCGCTGGATCGAGGCGCGCTTCTGCTCGGTCGCCGCGTCCTCGACGCGAGGCACTACGCCGAAGATCGGCGCGACGTCCTGGGGACTGGTGCCCCAGGAGACGATCGGCGGCAGGTTGGCGGCGTCGAGCTTCACATCGGCGTCGAAATGCGCGCCCTCGTCGCTGTGCAGCGTGTCCCAGTGACGCTGGGCCTGATCCCACAAAGCGCCCTTCGGCGACTTCGGCCGGTCCTTGAGATAGGCGTAAGTCTTCTCGTCGGGCGCGATCATCCCGGCGCGCGCCCCGCCCTCGATCGACATGTTGCAGACCGTCATCCGGCCTTCCATCGAGAGGGCCTCGATCGCTGAGCCGCAATATTCGATGACGTGGCCGGTGCCGCCGGCCGTCCCGATCTGGCCGATGATGGCGAGGATGATGTCCTTGGCGGTCACGCCCGACGGAAGCGCGCCATCAACTTTCACCCGCATGTTCTTGGCTTTGCTCTGAAATCAGCGTCTGGGTGGCGAGCACGTGCTCGACCTCGGACGTGCCGATGCCGTGAGCGAGCGCCCCGAAAGCGCCGTGGGTCGAAGTGTGGCTGTCCCCGCAGACGATCGTTGTCCCGGGCAGCGTGAAGCCCTGCTCCGGCCCGATGATGTGCACGACGCCCTGTCGGCGGTCGAACTCGTCGTAATATTCGATGCCGAACTCGCGCGCGTTCCTGGCCAGTTCCTCGACCTGCTGGCGGCTTTCCGGATCGGCGATGCCGCCGCTGCGGTCGGTGGTCTGGATGTTATGGTCGACGACCGCGAGCGTCTTCTGCGGCGCACGCACTCTGCGGCCGGAAAGCCTGAGGCCTTCGAACGCCTGCGGGCTCGTCACCTCGTGGACGAGGTGCCGGTCGATATAGATGAGGCTAAGCTCGCCTTCGTCTCCAAGACATGCTCGTCCCAGATCTTGTCGTATAACGTGCGCGGCGTGGACATCATCGATCTCCGGCGCGCCTTTTCGGCGCGAATGGAAGGGAGTTCGAGCTATCTATGCCTGATGGGGCGGCGAGGAAAGGGGAATTGCGCACGGAAATCGCCCGCCTTGCCCTTGTAGCCGTCGATCGCTTGTAGCCGTGATCGTTGATCGCAGCGGCGCCCAAATCGACGGATTGCGCGCCAGCCCAAGGATGCAACCGGACGCGAAATTCGCATGGGGCAAATTCAATAAACGCTCTTAAACGCCAGTAAATGAGCCTAAACGCTAGTAAATTAGCTAGCATTTACTAGCGTTTATTTTTTCGAATCGGGACTTTTCAATGGGTTACGGGCGACTCAGTAAAAACAAACGCCTCCGATCTTTGTCTCCCGTTTCCGGTTGTGCTCACGGACGTTTCTGACGACATTTTCCTTCACTTGCTACCACCCTGCGGCGTGCACGACCGCGATCCTGCCAGTAGAAAATACCATACCACACGTTCTGTATTTCTGAAAGCGCTTGCACGGCTTTTCGTACCATGCGCCTCCGGCCGCCTGGATTTTTACTCCGAACCGTCGTCCGGCCGCCGAAGCGCTCCAGCAGCGCATTCACATAGTCCCGGCGAGTTCGCCGTTCGCTAACAGTATCCGTCCTGGAGATAACCGAGGAGCTTCCCGCTGTGTCGCGGCTTGGGGATAACGTCTTATGCGCCGAAGACGCCGTGGCTTATGAGGTTGGCACTGGGTATGGAGTAATTAGAAAGCCGAGGTAACACCATGGCATTGTCTGATTTAGCAGATTGGTCGTTCTGGGAGCATGTCGGCAAAATTTCGCCGATTCTCACCGCTGCGATCGCCTTTGGCGCAGCTTGGCTTGCTTTGGCGTCACTACGGACACAGAAGGATATCGCTCGTAAACGCGCTGCCATTGACGTTTTTCTTAAAACTGAGATGGACAAGGAAATGGTAAAAGCGTTTCGCGCATATGAGGATGGACTAGAGAAGTCAAAGCAATTCAAGGATATTACTGAGTTCCGAGACGTCGATATAGAATCATACAGAGCGGTTCGTACATACTTGGACGTAAATGAATTAATCTGTATTGGTATTAACAGCAAAGCTTTTGATCAGCGGGTGTGTTACGGGTTTTGGCACGGTATATTGAATAAAGCGGGGACTGAAGGAGCTGCAATCATCGATCACGCTCGCAATCTGCCTGATGGCGGCAAACGTAGGTACGAACATATATTGAGAGTAAACGAAAAGTGGCAGCGAGAAGGAAAGGAAAAGTGGCGCGGATAAACTCGCGTGCCCCACGCACTTGCTTTCTTCCAGTTCGCTCGCGCTATTGCGCTTGATGTCTCCGCGGACACGCCGCTAAATCTGAGTTCGGTTTTCGCGCTTTCTGGTAGTTTCCTAACTAGACAACGCCAATGAAACTAACATCAATTGGGTAGAACGATTTTGTCGCGAATATGCAAGACGCCCATTGCGGACATCGCGCTCATAGCCATTTTCTATATTGAGCATAGCCGCGGTTCTCTTAGGCTTAGATGATCCATTCGTCAGGAATGCAGCATTCCGTCAAGCTTTCTTCCCCGAGTGGTTGCATCCGAAATCTTGGATAAAGGTTTCATATGATTTCGAGAATCGGGAGTATTGTTAGCCTGTTTTTCTTATTGGCTTGTTGTTCGTATTCCGGAACGTTCGAAGATAAAACGGATTAAGAGGAGCTATCTCGAAGCACTATAGAGAGTTCAAGGAAGATTGCATCCAGATTATGTTGACTGTTGTGGACGGGACTTATGCCTATGGATTCCAAGAAACGTTAGTTGATCACAAGGAATTTAGGATCTATTTCAAGCAGAAAATATCGTCGTCTACAGGACCGATGGGACGCGTTTCATAACAATATAGACGAGAATCAATATCAACTTATAATTAAATATATGGAGATATTTCGAGATGAAATTCAATTCGTTCTGGCCAATATCGACATTAGAGACGATAAATTATTTGAATTCTTGAAGCGGTTTTCAAATGCCATTGCACTCAAAAAGGGAATAACCCTAGATTACAATTCGATAGAGGGGCTTGGAAATTTCTTGTGGGAATTGTTCGCTGGATTCAGTCTAGTGAGCGGCCCTCTTGATGACGATATTGTACAGGTAATGATCGATGAGATGTAGCCTAAGACGCTACTCCGGCGACGGCAGGCGTCATTTTATATTACTAGACTGACTAGGATTATTTCACCTCAATACGCCATTCAGCCGCGCGAAGCGCGCCAGCAGCGCATGCACATAGTCCGGCGAGGGTTCGCCGTTGGCGAACAGGATGCGGTAGCAGATCGGGGCGATCAGGATGTCGATCGCTTCGTCGACCGAAAATGCGGCCTCGCCGCGCTTGAGGGCGCGGCTGTTGAGGGTTTGCAGATGATGGGTCGTGTAGGCGCAACAGCGCGCGGCGGCGAAGTCGTAGGCTGTCTCGGCCAGCACGTCGCGCAGCAAGGCCCTGCCGACGGGAGAGGCCATTTCCTCCGCATATTGCAGGACGAAGGCGCGCAAGTCGCCGGCAAGCGAGCCGGTATCGTCCGGGTCCGCCACCGGGCGCAAGCGTTCGGCGGCCGTGTCGGCCAGCAATTGCGCGAGGTCGCCCCAGCGGCGATAAACGGTTGAGGGGGTCACACCCGCCCGCTCGGCGATCATCGGCACGTTGATCTCGCCCCGGCCGACCTCCTTGAGGAGGGCTTGCGTCGCCAGATACACCGCTTCCTGAATGCGGGCGCTCCGGCCGCCCTGTCGAACCATTTCGCGCGCCATACGCATTCCTTGAAAAGATCAACCCCATCCTCATCCCGAGGAGCGCCGACGGCGCGTCTCGAAGGAGGGTCCAGTTCGCGCCCTCGTTTGCGCCTCCTGGAACGCCCTTCGACACGGCGGCTGCGCCGCCGGCTCAGGACGAGGGGTGGTTGTGCCACCCGCTTAAAGCAAAGATATTGCATTAAGCCGCGACCGTGCTATCTACCTTAACGCAATAATTTAGCCTTAGGCGCGAAAATGTCCACTGTCTCTATCGAGGTCCCTGCCCGGCCGGCTTCGGCTTCCCTCACCGCCGTCTACGCGACGGCGACGGCGATCACCTTTGCAACGGTCGCGGGCGCGCCGACGCCTATCTATCGCTTCTATCGCGAGACGCTGGGCCTCAGCCCCTTCTCGATCACTTTCATCTTCGCCATCTATTCCTTCACGATGATCGGCGCCTTTCTGACGATCGCGCGCCTTTCCGACTATGTCGGCCGCAAGCCGATGATGTTGGCGGCCCTCGGCCTCAACGCGATCGCGCTTCTCCTTTTCTGCGTCGCTGAATTCAGCGGGCGCGCTTGTCGCTGCACGGGCGGTGCAAGGGGTGGGGACCGGCGTCGCGCTGGCGACGCTTGGGGCGGTCCTCACCGACACCATGCCGAAATGGGCCGCCACGCTGAACAGCGTGACGGCGTTCCTAGGTCTCGCGCTCGGCTCACTCATCGCAGGGGTGTTCGTCGCCTTTGCGCCCTCGCCTACGCATCTCGTCTATGCCGTGCTGCTCGGCGTGACGCTCGTTGAAATGATTGTTCTCGCTTGGGTCACCGAGACGGTGTCGCGAAAGCCCGGCGCTTGGAGTGGGATGAAGCCCAAACTGAAGGTGCCGGCGGCTGCGGTCGCCCCTATGACTCGGCTTTTTCCGCTAACCCTCTCCGCCTGGGCGCTCGGTGGATTCTATCTCTCGTTGATGCCCTCGCTGGTGATCGAGGCGACGGGGATTCGCTCGCCGCTTGTCGGCGCGGCCGTCGTCTCGGCGCTGATGGTCTCGGGCGCCCTTTCGACGCTGGCGACGCGCAGCCTCGACGCGGGCAAGACGGTGCGCGCCTCGGCGGCGTTGCTCGCCGTCGGCATTGTCCTCACCTTGTTCGCCATTGCAGCCGGGTCGCCCGGGGCCATGTTCTTCGGAACGGTCGTTGCGGGCTCAGGCTTCGGCGCATCCTACGGAGCGTCGCTGCGCGTGCTCCTGCCGCTCGCGTCCGCCCATGAGCGCGCCGGTCTGCTCTCCGCCTATTTCGTGGAGAGCTATCTCGCCTTCGCGCTGGCGGCCATTGCCGCCGGCCTTGCCGCGCCCCGGTTCGGCTTGGTCACGACTGCGCTCGTTTACGGTTCGGCGCTCGCGCTGAGCGCGCTTGTGACGCTCGCTGTCGAGACAATTGCCGCCCGTCGATGAAGGCGCTCGGCTGAGCGTTTGCGTCACAACGCGGCGCGCAGTCAGTCACGCTTGTCGCACTCCCGTGGGGGCGACTGAGCGCGAATGCTGAAGAGGGTGAGCGCTGTTCATGGCGCTCGTCTTCGTCGTCGAGCCGCCGCTCACTCCCGACTCGGAGAGGAAGCCGCGGGATCATCCGGAAGTCGTCTTGCGGGGTCTTTCACGCGGGCGCATCATTCTGCTCATGGGCCCGCGATTGTGACCTTCTCGGCGCGGTCGCAGGCGCGCATGGAGGCCTCTTCCAATGACGTCAGCGTCTTCTCACATCGGTTCCGCCGCTGCGGGACGGCTCTGGCGCGGAGCGGCGATGCTGAGCCGCGGCTTCCGTCCGTTCTTTTTCGTTGCGGGCGCGTGGGCGGTGATCGGCATGGCGATCTGGCCGCCATTCTTCGAAGGCCGGATCGAGGTTCCGACGGCCTTTTCGACCGTTGATTGGCACGCGCATGAAATGATCTTCGGCTATGTCGGCGCGGTCATCGCGGGATTTCTCTTGACGGCGACCCCGAACTGGACTGGCCGCTTGCCGGTTGTCGGCGCGCCGTTGGCTGCACTGGCCGCCTTGTGGGCGGCAGGCCGGCTCGCCGTCTTCTTCTCGGCCGAGACCGGCCGCATCCCCGCCGCGCTTATCGACGTCGCGTTCCTCGCGGTCTTCGCCTGCCTTATCGGCCGCGAGGTGATGAATGGCCGCGACCGGCGCAATCTCAAGGTGGTCGGACTTGTTCTGGCGCTCGCGCTCGACAATGTCGCCTTTCACCTCGAAGACGCGCGTTTTGGCTTTGCGGAATTTTCGACGCGCGCCGCGCTCGGTCTCATCGTGATGCTGATCCTCTTGATCGGCGGCCGAGTGGCGCCAAGCTTCACCAACAATTGGCTCGCGAGGATGAAGCTCGCCGAGCGGCCGGCGCCCTTTTCGAAGGCGGACGCCGCAATCCTCGCCCTATCGGCTGCAACGCTCGCGCTATGGGTCGCGGCGCCCGAGGGGGTTGCGACAGGGGCGCTCGCGCTTTTCGCCGGCGCCGCCAATCTCTGGCGCCTGTCGCGCTGGCGCGGACTCGCCGCTAGCCGCGACGCGCTCGTCTTCGTCCTGCACGCCGGCTTTTTCTTCGCCGCGGCGGGTTTCCTCGTAGTTGGCGCGGGGCCTTGTGGCCGTCGCAGAATTCCTTACGCGGCCGGCGTGCATGTCTGGGCGGTCGGCGCAATCGGCGTGATGACGCTCGCGATGATGACGCGCGCGACCCTCGGGCACAGCGGGCGCCCGCTCGTCGCCTCGAAGGCGACTCAAGCCGCCTATCTCTGCGTCCTCGTCGCGCTCGTCGCGCGCCTCGCGATGGCGTTTGCGCCCCAATTCGCCTGGCCTATGATGGAGGTCGCGGCGGGGGCGTGGATTCTCGCCTTCCCGCTATTCCTGTTCATCTACGGGCCAATCCTCATGCATCGCGGCGGACCGGCCTGAAGGGCCTATCCCGGTTGGCAATGAGAGGCCGCCATTGGACGATTTATCAGATCTGGCCGAGCGGATACTCGATTCCGCCGGCGACGCGATCATCTTCGCAGATGGCGCGGGAGCGATCCGCCGTTGGAGCCGCGCCGCGACCGCGCTGTTCGGGTTCACCGCGGAAGAGGCGCTCGGCAAGAGCCTTGAGATCATCATCCCGGACCATCTGCGCGCCGCGCACTGGCGCGGCTTCGACGCGGCGATCAACAGCGGCGCGCTGAGGCTCGAGGGCCGCCCGACCCTGACCCGCGCGACGCATAAGAGCGGACGCAAGCTCTATGTCGAACTGACGTTCGCACTGGTCTCAGACGGCGCGACAGCGGAGGGCGCGGTCGCTGTCGCCCGCGACGTGACGGAGCGCGTCGAGCGCGAACGCGCCGCGACGCAATCAAACGCTCGCGGCGCCTCTGCATGATGTGGATCGAGAGGCGTCTTTCCCCGAGGCGAGGCGTGGTGCAAGTCGCCGAAGTATCGTAGGCAATTAGACTTGCGCGGTGGAAGCCAATTAGCCGCAGTCAGCGGCGGGAGGAAAGGAAAATGTCAGTCATGAAACAGCTCGCGGCGATCTCGACCGCGCTCCTCATCTCGCTCGCGCCCTTTGCGGCGCGGGCGGCGGACAAGGTCGTCATCGGAGACATCGACGATCTGTCCGGCGTCTATGCCGACGTGAACGGCCCGAGGGCGGTCGATGGGATCAAGATGGCGATCGCCGATTTCGGCGGCAGCGCACTTGGTCAGCCGATCGAATTCCTGACCGCCGACCACCAGAACAAGCCCGACATCGGCGCGAGCAAGTTCCGCGAATGGGCGGACACGAAGGGCCTCACGATGCTGCTCGGCGGCTCCAACACCGGCGTGAGCCTCGCCATGGCGCCCGTCGCCAAAGAGAAGAAGATCCCTCTTTTCGCCATCGGCGCGGCAGGCGCTTCACTGACCGGTAAGGACTGCAACGCCTATATGATCCATTACGGCTACGACACGACGGCGCTTGCCAACGGCACGGCCAAGACCATCCTCGATCAGGGCGGCAAATCCTGGTTCTTCATCACGGCGGATTACGCGTTCGGCACCCAACTCCAGCAGGCGGCGACCAAGGTGGTAGAGGCCGGCGGCGGAAAGGTCGTCGGAGCGGTGCGCGTGCCGCTCGCAACGTCGGACTTCTCGTCCTATCTCTTGCAGGCGCAGGGGTCCGGGGCGCAGGTTTTCGGACTGGCCAACGCAGGCGCCGATTTCAGCAATTCCCTCAAGGCCGCGCATGAGTTCGGCCTCACAAACACGATGAAGCCCGCGGCGCTGCTCGCCTTCATCACGGATATTCACGCGATTGGCCTCGAGACGGCGCAGGGCCTCTACCTGACCGCGGGCTGGTACTGGGACCTGAACGACAAGAGTCGCGCCTTCGGCAAGCGCTTCCTCGACAAGACCGGCGCCATGCCGACCTTCAATCAGGCCGCTTATTATTCGGCGACCATGACCTATCTCAACGCCGTCAAGGCGGTCGGCACGACCGACGCGGACAAGGTGATGGATCAGCTGCGCAGGACCAAGGTCGACGATATGTTCACGAGCGACGGAATCATCCGCCCCGACGGACTGCTGCAGCACTCAATGTTCGTGATGCAGGTCAAGACCCCCGCGGAGTCGAAAGGTCCTTGGGACTATTACAAGCTGGTCCGAACCATGTCGGGCGAGGAGGCCTTCGGGTCGCTGGCGGATTCGGCCTGCCCGCTGGTCAAGAAATAGCGGCTGCTTAAGCTTTGGGATGCGGCGGAGCGCACCCGGCAGGGCGTTAGACGGAGTTGCGGGTTACGACAGTGGCGTTGGTTTCGCCCGGCGCAAGGCGCGGCCGGCTGAAAAGCCAAGCGGCCAAGAATAGGCACGCTCGGCACACAGCCGGTTCGCCCCGAAGGCCAGGGAGGGAAAGCCTTCGCGACGAATTTTCGCCGCCTCGCGACACCCCAGTCAGCGAGGGCCAATCATCACACTAGCCGTGACGACCGCCATGATCCCGTATTTGCTCAAATACGGGCTATGTTCTACAACATACAACGCCCGGCGAGTCCACTCGGAAAAGATGGGGAACTCGCTTGATAGCTCCCCACGCTTAAGGAGACTGCCTTGAAGCTGACCCCGCTTGCAACCGCGTTGGCGGCGTTAGTGACTTCGTTTGTCACGACGGCTGAAGCGGATGTGACTCATGTGGCCGTCGCCGCCAATTTCACCGAGCCCGCGAAGGAGATCGCCGCTCTGTTCAAGCAGAAAACCGGCCACGAAGCGGTGCTAATCTTCGGCGCGTCCGGCGCCTTCTTAACCCAGATCACGCATAGCGCGCCGTTTGAGGTCTTCCTCTCGGCCGACGAAGAACGGCCGAAGGCGGCGGTTGAGCAGGGCTTCGCGGTGCCCGACAGCCGCTTCACTTATGCGATCGGCAAGTTGGTGCTGTGGAGCCGTGTCGTCGACGTGACCAACGGCGAGGCGTCGCTGAAGGCGGGTAACTTCCAAAAGCTGTCGATCGCCAATCCGGTCGCGGCGCCCTATGGGACCGCCGCCGTGGAGACGATGAAGGCGCTTGGCGTCTACGACGCGTTGAAGCCGCAAATCGTCCAGGGCAACAGCATCGCGCAGGCGTTCCAGTTCGTCGACACGAGAAATGCGGAGCTGGGCTTCGTCGCCCTGTCGCAGCTTCAAGGCGTGACCGCCGGAACGCGGTGGGAAGTTCCGGCGAATCTCTTTTCACCGATCCGCCAGGACGCCGTGCTACTAAAGACAGGAGCGAACAGCGAGGCGTCGAAGGCCTTCCTCGCCTTCCTCAAGGGTCCGGAAGCGCACGCGATCATCGAGCGGTTCGGCTACGCGCTGCCGTAAGCGCGACATGCTAGGCATGCCTGACGATATCTGGGTTCCGATCAAGCTGACGGTCGAACTCGCGGCCATTTCGACGCTCTCGCTGCTCGTCGTGGCGACGCCGTTGGCCTGGTGGCTCGCGCGCTCCAAGGCCTGGTTCAAGGAGGCCGCCGCGACCATCGTGGCGCTGCCAATGGTGCTGCCGCCGACCGTGCTCGGCTTCTATCTCCTGATCGCGCTTGGTCCCGACGGACCGGGCGGCGTGATCGCGTCTCTGTGGGGCGCGCGTACCCTCGCCTTCACCTTCACGGGTCTCGTCATCGGCTCGATCATCTCGTCGATGCCGTTTGTGGTGCAGCCGATCCGCAACGCATTCGCAGCCGTCGGCGATCGGCCGCTCGAGGTCGCGGCGACCTTGCGCGCTTCGCCCCGCCGCGCCTTCTGGACGGTTGCCCTGCCGCTCGCGAGCCCCGGCTTGCTTACCGGCGCCGTGCTTGGCTTTGCGCATACGGTCGGTGAATTCGGCGTCATCTTGATGATCGGCGGCAATATTCCCGGCCGCACACGGGTCATGTCGACCGCGATCTTCGACTTTGTCGAGACGATGCGATGGCGTGAGGCCAACCTGCTCGCGGGCGGCATGGTGGCTTTCGCCTTCGTGGTGATCCTCACGATGACCCTGCTCGAAAAGCGCTTCACCGTCGGAGGAACTTAGGGCAAGTCCGACTGACAAGACGAAGCCCGCCGGAGGCGCTGCTAGGAGGGTAGCGCCTCGCTCAAACTTGCTCGCGCTCACCGAACAGTGCGAATGCTTGGCAACCACTAGTGGGAGGGACCCATGACCCGTGCGGCGTCAGAGCTTGAGACGCTCCTGATGGAGCGTTCGCTCACCGACCCCGAGCTTCAGGCGAAGGCCGAGACGGCGGCGGACTTCCGGATCCTGCCGGACGCCTCCGTGATCAAGATCGGCGGACAGAGCGTCATCGACCGGGGTCGCGCGGCGGTCTTTCCGCTCATCGATGAGATCCTCGCCGCCCGCAAGACGCACAAAATGCTAATCGGGACGGGCGCCGGCACACGCGCGCGCCACCTCTATTCGATCGCGGCGGGCTTAAGCCTGCCGGCGGGCGTGCTGTCGCAGCTCGGCGCCTCGGTCGCCGATCAGAACGCCGAGATGTTGGGGCAACTTCTGGCGAAGCATGGCATATCGTCCGTTGGGGACGCCGGACTCTCGGCAGTGCCGCTATACCTTACCGAGGTGAACGCGGTCGTCTTCAGCGGCATGCCGCCTTACGGCCTGTGGACACGGCCGGCGCCTGAGGGGGTGATCCCACCCTACCGCACCGACGCCGGCTGCTTCCTCGTCGCCGAGCAGTTCGGTTGCAAGGCGATGATCTTCGTCAAGGACGAGAATGGCCTTTACACAGCGAACCCAAAAACCTCGAGGAACGCGCGACTTATCCCGAAGATATCAGTCGATGAGATGAAAGCGGAGGGATTGCAAAACTCGATTCTCGAGTTCCCGATGCTCGATTTGCTCAAGGCGGCGCGCCACATTCACGAGGTGCAGGTCGTGAATGGCCTCGTCCCGGGCAACCTCACGCGCGCGCTCGCCGGCGAGCATGTGGGCACCATCATCACCGCGAAGTGAGGCCGACGCCCATGACCGAAAGCACCAACTCGGCCAAGCACGTCGCTTCGCCGCTCGCACGCCAGACCCTGCTCGATTCCAATCTGACCCGCCCCGTCGCGGGCGGGCTTCCAATCCGGCTTCTCCCTTGGGTGCAAGTTGTGAAGATCGGCGGCCGCTCGATCATGGATCGCGGAGCGGACGCGATCCTTCCCATCGTCGACGAACTGCGCAAGCTTCTCAAAGAGCATCGCCTGCTCATTCTGACAGGGGCAGGCATTCGCGCTCGTCACCTTTACAGCGTTGCCCTCGACCTTGGTCTTCCGGTTGGATCCCTTGCGCCTCTAGCCGCGAGCGAAGCCGGCCAGAATGGCCACATTCTCGCGGCGCTGCTCGCGCCGGAGGGCGTCGCGTATATCGAGCACGGCACAATCGCGAACCAGCTCGCGATCCACCTTTCCGCCGCCCGCGCCGTGGTTGGCAGCGCCTTTCCTCCGTACCACCATCATGAGTTCCCGGGCTCCCGCCTCCCGGCGCATCGCGCCGACGCCGGCGCCTTTCTGCTCGCTGACGCCCTTGGAGCAGCAGGCCTCACGATCGTCGAAGATGTCGATGGCGTGTACGATTTCGATCCGAAAGGCGCCGACGGGAAGAAAGCGAAGGTGCTCCGCGAGACGAGCGCCGCCGATCTCGCGAAGCAGAAGGGAACGTTGCCGTTCGACCGCGCTCTGCTCGAAATCATGGCGACCGCGCGCCATATCGAGCGGGTGCAGGTGGTGAACGGCCTCGTTCCAGGCCGGCTCACAGCTGCGTTGCGCGGCGAGCATGTCGGCACGATCATCAAGACCGGGGCGCATCCGGCCTGAACGCATTGTCTCGATTGCGGACACGTCAGATGCCGCCGATGATCCCTGTCTGGGCCTGCTCTGCGGGAACTCGAGCATGACGCCGGAGCGCGAGATCCACGCCGAGTTTCGCAGCACGCTCGGCAAGTTCACGCTCGAAGCGGTCTTCAAGGCCCCCGCGACCGGAATCACGATGCTGTTCGGCCCGTCGGGCTGTGGCAAGACGACTGTGCTGCGCTGCATCGCCGGACTGATCCATGTCAAGGACGGGCTGTGCGATGTCGCGGGCGAGATCTGGCAGGACCACAACGGCGCTTTCGTTCCGACGCATAAGCGAGCGCTGGGTTACGTCTTTCAGGAGGCGAGCCTCTTTCCCCACCTCTCCGTGCGAAAGAATCTGCTCTTCGGCGCTCCGACGAAGCAGCACGATGGGCCCGTGATCGATTTCGACGAAGTCGTTGACCTCTTGGGAATCCGTCCACTTCTCGACCGTTCGCCACGCAATCTATCCGGAGGCGAGCGCCAGCGCGTCGGCATTGGCCGGGCCTTGCTTACCCAGCCGAAGGTCCTGTTGATGGATGAGCCGCTTTCGGCCCTGGATCGCAAGACGAAGGCGGAGATTCTGCCGTTCATTGAGAAGCTGCGCGATCATTTTTCGCTGCCGATCTTCTACGTCACCCACGATATGGCCGAGGTCGAGCGCCTCGGCGACCAGATGGTGCTGATGGACAAAGGGCGCGTGATCGGCGCGGGCCCGCTCGAAGACTTGCAGAGCGACCCAGTCCCTGCCTCTTTCGGCGGCCCGGGACGCGGCCGTAAGCCTCGACGGAATCGTCCAGGCGAGTGATGAGGCATACGGCCTCGTCGCGCTGAAGGTCCGCGGCGGGGTGCTCAATGCGCCTGCGCCTCCTGCCCCCGTCGGCGAGCGGCGGCGCATCCGGGTTATCGCGAGCGACGTAAGCCTCACGCGCGAGGCGCCCGCTCCCAGCTCGATCCTCAACGTGCTGCCCGCGCGGATCGTGTCGATGAAGTCGCTCGACACCAACGAGGTCGTGGCTGTCGTCGCGCTGGGGTCAGACGGAACCGGCGCGCGGCTCCTGTCGCGCGTGATGCGAAAGTCTTGGGCGGAGCTCGGCTTCGTCGAAGGAATGAACGTCTACGCCCAGGTCAAGGCGGTGGCGCTCGCCCCTGGGCGCGGCGAAGTGGGCTGACGCATGCCCCTTCCCGTCGCCAGCCGCGGGAGAGTTCGACACCTCTCACGCGTTCCGCCGCCTCGACTTGGCGAAGGTGTCGAAGGCGACCGCAAGCACGATGATCACGCCGATGATGATCTGCTGGATGTAGGATGAGACATTCATCAGCACGAGGCCGTTGAGCAGCACCCCGATGAGGATCGTGCCGATGACTGTGCCGAATATCGTGCCGACGCCGCCGAACAGGCTGGTGCCGCCGATCACCACCGAGGCGATGACGGTCAGCTCGTAGCCGGTGCCGGCGACGGCTTCCGCCGAATTGAGGCGCGCGGAAAGCACGAAGCGCGCCAAGGCCCGCGAAAAAGCCCATGATCACGTAGACGCTGCTGATCACCCGCGAGACGTTGAGCCCCGACAGCCGCGCCGCCTCCGGATTGCCGCCGACCGCATAGACCTGCCGGCCGTAGCGCGTGTAGCGAAGCACGATATGGGCCAAGATCGCGAACGACGAGCAGAAGATGATGACCGGCACCGGAACCGGTCCGATCTTGCCCTGGCCCCACCAGACGAACGTTGGGCTCGAAGCCGCTGATCGGCCCGCCGGCGGCGAACAGAAGCGCGGCGCCGCGAAAAGCCGACATGCCGCCAAGCGTCACGACGAAGGGCGGCACCTTGAGCCGGGTGATGGCAAGTCCCTGAAGCCAGCCGCCGGCGAGGCCGACCGCGATCGCCGCGAGCGCGGCGAGCGACCAGCCGTAGCCGAGCGCTCCTGGCCCGCTCCGACGGTGAAGCGATTCGACAAGCCGCCCTTGGCGACAGCGGCGGCGACGAGGCCGGCGAAAGCGAGCAGCGAGCCAACCGAAAGATCGATGCCCGCGGTCAGGATGACGAAGGTCATGCCGACCGCCAGCAGGCCGGTGATCGAGACCTGCCGCATCACGTTGAACAGATTGATCGGGCGTCAGGAAACGCGGCTCGATGATGGCGAAGGCGACCATCAGCACGATGAGGAACATCAGCGGCGCGAATCGCGCGAGGAGCCCAAGACATCGATCGGCCCTGACTCGGCCGCCGCGGCTTCGACGCGCTCGTTGCATTCGGTCATTCCCGTCTCGCAGCCTACGCCGCCGTTGTCGCTCGACGCGTCATCATCGCCATCAGGATTTCCTCGTTGGCCTTGTCGCGCGCGATCTCGCCGGTGATCGCGGCCCTCGCGCATCGTCACGATGCGGTCGCTGATCGCCAGCACCTCCGGCAGTTCCGACGAGATGGCGATGACCGCGATGCCCTGCTTTGCGCCATCTCGAAGAGGAGATTGTGGACCTCGACCTTGGCGCCGATATCGATGCCGCGCGTCGGCTCGTCGACGATCAGCACTTTGGGCCGCAAGAGCCAGCCAGCGGGCCAGCACGACCTTCTGCTGATTGCCGCCCGAAAGATTGGCGACCACCTGCTCCGGGCTCGCCATGCGGATGTTAGGCGCTTGCGGATACTCGTCGACCATCGCGCCGCTCGGCCGCCTCGTCGATGAAAACCAGCCGCGCGTGACCTCGCTCATGCGCAGCCATGCTCAGATTGGTGCGGACAGCGAGGCCGAGGAACAGCGCCTGCTGCTTACGGTCCTCCGGCACCAGGCCGATCCCGTGCCGAATGGCGTCCTGCGGTGAGTTGAGATGGCCGACCGCCTTGCCGTCGATCACGATCGCGCCGTGAATCGAACGGATCCGCGCCGAAAATGGCGCGCGCCAGTCTCCGTGCGCCCGGCGCCGACCAGGCCGGCGAAGCCGAGAATTTCGCCGCGGCGGACCTCCAGCGAGACATCGTCGAGAACGATGGCGTTCGGGTCCTGCGCCGTGCCGCGCCGGGTACAGGCCTCGACCTTCAGAGCGACACCGCCCGTGCTCGGCGGCTCGCGCGATGCGCGAACAGCGCGCTCGACCTCGCGGCCGACCATCAGCCGGATGATCGCCGTCGACATTGGTGTCGGCAGACACTTGCCGGCTGCCGACTTGGCGGCCGTCGCGCAGGACGGTGTAGCGGTCGCAGATGCTGCATGACCTCTTCGAGCCGGTGGGTGACGAAAATGATGCTGAGCCCTCGCGCCTTCAGGTCGCGGACGATGCGGAACAGCTTGTCGACTTCGGCCGACGATAGCGCCGAGGTCGGCTCGTCCATGACGATGAGGCGCGATTGCATCGACAACGCCCGGGCGATCTCGACCATCTGCTGCTCGGCGACAGAAAGGTCGCGCACCAGCGTCATGGGGTCCCAGCTCGAGCCCGAGCCGCTCGGTGATGGCCCGCGTCTCGGCCGCCATCTCCGCCAGCTCACGAACAGCTCCGAGCCGGGCTCGCGGCCGATGAACACGTTTTCGGCGATGGTCATGTTCGGCGCGAGCGTGAACTCCTGGTAGATGGTGACGATGCCGAGCCGCTGCGCATCGTGCGGCGACGCGAAAGTCGACTGGTTGGCCGTCCAGCCGAATTCGATCCGGCGTCGGCTGCTGCGCGCCCGACAGGATCTTGAGCAGTGTCGACTTGCCGGCGCCATTCTCGCCAAGCAGCGCATGGATCTCGCCGGAACCACTTCGAGATCGACATTTTCAAGCGCCTGCACGCCGGGAAAGCGCTTGCTGATCCCGGTCATGCGAGGAACGGCTCGGTCATCGCTGGCGTGCAGCGGGAGAACGGCTGCAGGCGCGAGCCATCGGCAGCTCGCCCAAGAAGGCAGAGACCAGGACGAAAAGCTGTTCGTCCTGGCCTGCCGATCGCCGCTCGTGCCTATCGCCGTCTCGTCTACTTCACCTCGTCGAGGCGCTCGGCCTTTCGAGATTGTCCTTGGTGATGGCGACCGGAGTCAGCAGCGTCGACTCTGCTGAGCCGGCTTCTTGCCATCGCGGAGGAACGCCGACCAGCGTATCCACGCCTTCTGGCTCTGGCCGCCGGGTAATTGCTCGATCGTCGCGGTCAGCTCGCCGGCTTTGATCTGCCCGAGCGCCTCGGGCAACGCGTCGAAGCCGATGACTTGACCTTGCCGAGGAGGTTGCGGGCCTTCAGAGCCTCCAAGCGCGCCGAGCGCCATGTCGTCGTTGGCGGCAGACAATGACGTCCGGCGGCGTCGCTCATGCCGGCGAGCGCGGATTCGGTCATCGACAGGCCCTTGGCGCGGTCGAAGCCAGCGGTGTGCTCGAACACGATCTTGTATTTGTCCTTGGCCTTGTCGAGCACATTGTGCAGGCCCTTGTTGCGGTCGATCGCCGGGCTCGCGCCGGACTGGCCCTGCAGGTTCATCGACGTCGGCGCCGTTCGGGAACATCTTCTCGATCAGCTCGCCCTGCGCCTCGCCGCCCTTCACGTTGTCGGCGCCGACATGGGCGAGGATACCGGGGACCTTGTCGACGCGGCGGTCGATGGTGACCACCGGAATCTTGGCGTCGACCGCTTCCTGGATCGCCGGCGCCAGCGCGTCGACGTCGTTCGGGCTGAGGACGATGCCCGTGACGCCTTTGGTGATCGCCGCCTCGATGTCGGCGGTCTGCTTGGGCGAGGAGCGCTGGCCGTCGCGCCACGATCTGTTGATGCCGCCGGCTTGTCCGCCTCGGCCTTCACCTGCGTTCATCATGTGGACGAAGAAGGGAAAGCCATGCCCGGGACGGAGACCAAAAGGTGAGCGGCTTGGCGTCCGCGAAAGCGCCTATGTGCGGAAATCGCGCCACGCGGCAGTGCCCGCAGAGTCACTCGGCGGTTCAAAGCAAATTTGTCTCCTCCCTTTGGGCCGACCTGCCAATAGCGAGCGGCCGCCTTTATCATAGTGGTCTGGCCATTGTTCTCTATCGAGATGCGTCGCAGTGAGTCAAGATAGGATCAGAAAGCATTGCTCTGGCGCAGGCAAGACTCCAGTCGCGCCAGCGGACGATCGCGCGCAACTTTGGGCCGCGCTAAGGTTGGACGCCGCGCGCCGCAGCCTTGCGGCCACAGTTCGGCAGCGATGCGCAACATGGAGACTGCCCTCTCGGCCACCCTGACATGTTAGTCGGCGGCACGGCACCACCGCACGACAGCAACGTCAAGGTTGAGCCTCGGCCAGCCCGAGCCCGGAGAGTTATCAAGCAACAGCTCGATCGCCATAGCCGTCGCTTCGCCGCCGCCGATGCAGAGGGACGCGACGCCGCGCTTGCCCCCATGCGCCCGGAGCGCCGCGATGAGCGTCACGAGAATGCGTGCGCCCGAAGCGCCGATCGGATGGCCGAGCGCGCAGGCGCCGCCGTTGACGTTGACCTTCTCGTGCGGAAGACCGAGGTCGCGCATCGCGGCCATGGCGACAACGGCGAACGCCTCGTTGATCTCGTAGAGGTCGACGGAATCCGTGCTCCAACCGGTCTTGTCGAACAGCTTTTTCAGCGCCCCGATCGGCGCGGTCGGGAAATCCTTTGGCGCGGCGGCGTGCGTCGAATGCGCGACAACGCGTGCGAGGGGCCTCGCTCCACGCTTCTCCGCCTCGCTCTCGCGCATCAGGATGAGCGCCGCCGCCCCGTCGGAGATCGAGCTTGAATTCGCCGCCGTCACGGTGCCTCCTTCCCGGAAGGCAGGCTTTAGCGTGGGAATCTTTTCCGGCTTCGCTTTGGGCGGTTGCTCGTCCGTAGCTACAAGGGTCTCGGCCTTCCCCGCCTTCACGCCAATCGGCGCAATCTCCCAAGCGAAATCGCCGTTGGCGATCGCGCGATTGGCGCGCTCCAGCGAGCTTAGCGCATAGGCGTCCTGCGCCTGACGGGTGAACTGATAGGCTTCCGCGCAATCCTCGGCGAAAGTCCCCATGAGCCGGCCCTTGTCATACGCGTCCTCAAGGCCGTCCAGAAACATGTGATCGATGGTGCGCCCGTGCCCCATGCGATAGCCGGAGCGCGCTCGGTCGAGCAGGTAGGGCGCGTTGCTCATGCTCTCCATGCCTCCGGCGACGACGACGTGAGCCGAGCCTGCGCGCAAAAGATCATGGGCGACCATGGCGGCCTTCATGCCCGAGCCGCACATCTTGTTGATGGTCGTTGCGCCCGCCGCGAGCGGCAATCCGGCGCCGATCGCCGCCTGCCGCGCCGGCGCCTGCCCCTGCCCCGCCGGCAGGACGCAGCCCATCAGGATTTCGTCGACGCTATCGGCGGCGATTCCTGCCCGCTCGACGGCGGCCGAAATAGCGCGCGCGCCTAGCGCGTGCGACGGCGCGTCTTTCAAGTCGCCGAGAAACCCGCCCATAGGCGTACGCGCCGCGCCGACGATAACGATGGAGTCTGGGCTGGCCATGGGACTTGCTCCGTCTCGAGGCGGCTCACGGCATATTGAGAGGGACTGGCGAGCATGGCCGCAAATCCTCATATAGGGGACAAGCGAGCGCTTGAGAACGCCGGCGACTCCAGGAATGAACATGGCCCATGCGGCGCCGGACATAAGGGTGAAGAGGGTCTACAATCCGCCTGACCGAGAGGATGGCACCCGGGTGCTGGTGGATCGCTTATGGCCGCGCGGCGCTCGCAAGGATAAGGTCAAGCTGACGCTGTGGCTGAAGGATATCGCGCCAAGCGACGACTTAAGGCGATGGTTCGGCCATGATCCGGCGCGGTTCGAGGAATTCTCGCGACGCTATCGGGCTGAGCTCGGCGCCAACAAGGACACGGTCGGCCGGCTGGAGGAACTCGTGGAGGCCGGACCGGTGACCTTGCTCTATGCTGCGCATGATGAAGCGCACAATAACGCGCGCGTCCTGGCTGACTACCTCAAAGGCCGCGCCGCGGTCGGATAAGAACGCTGTTATGGAGACCGGAATGGACCGTGAGTTTCGCAGCGCCGAGGAGCGGCGCGCCGCCATCGTCGCGTTGACGCGTAAGGA
This sequence comes from uncultured Alphaproteobacteria bacterium, assembly GCA_963836695.1. Taxonomy (GTDB): domain Bacteria; phylum Pseudomonadota; class Alphaproteobacteria; order Rhizobiales; family Beijerinckiaceae; genus Roseiarcus. The sequence continues at coordinate 315,700 of CAWIKX010000024.1, read as the reverse complement.
AACCGGCATCGACGAAGCGATGATCGAGAGGCTGATACGCGGCTTCTATGCCCGGGTGAGGCAAGATCCGCTGCTCGCGCCCATTTTCGAATCCCGCATCTCTGAGTGGGAGCCGCATCTTGAAAACATGTTCGCGTTCTGGTCGTCGCTGACGCTCCAGACCGGGCGCTATCACGGCCAGCCGATGGCGAAGCATATGCCCTTGCCGGTGGATGCCCAGCACTTCGATCGGTGGCTCATGCTGTTTGGAGAAACCGCGCGTGAACTCTGCCCGGCTGTCGCAGCCGAGCGCTTCATCGAACGGGCGCGCCGGGTGGCCGAGAGCTTGGAGCTCGGGGTCGCCGGCGCCAATGGTGTTCTCCTGCAGAAAGACGAGCGCTATCGTCGGACGGCTTGATCACTTGTCCGAGAACAACGTGAGCAGGACTTTTCCCTTGTCTCCGATCACGCACACGAGCGTCTGCGGCTTGGTCGATTTGGTGCGCTCGACATAAGCGTCGCCAATGACAACGGTCTTGATTGGAACATTTTCGATGGTCGTATCGGCCTTGATGATCTTGGCGCTGTCGAGATCGATGAGCACGTCCTTCACTTGCGGGAACTTTTGCTTGAGCGCGAGCAGACCGCTTGCCTTGCACGCATCCGCTTCGGGAGAAAGCGTTTCCGCGAGAGCGGGGCCAGCGACTAGCGAGATTAGGAGCGTCAGCGTAAATCTATGCCGTATCATTCGATGATCTCCTGCCGCCATATTGTTTATGTAAACTTGGGTCACCCAAACTTGTTCCCAGCTTGTCTTTTGCGAAGTCTGGAGGGAAAGCGGTTGCGCTCGGCTATGCCGCAAGATTTTGTTAACTATACGCGCCGATGACCCTCTCGAGCGAAGAGATCGAGCGCTACGCGCGCCAGATCGTCCTGCATGGGTTGGGCGGCCCCGGCCAGAACAAGCTTAAAGCGGGGCGCGCGCTTGTCGTCGGGGCGGGCGGGCTCGGCTCGCCAGCGCTCCAATATCTCGCCGGAGCCGGCGTCGGCACGCTCGGCATCGTCGATGACGACGCCGTTTCGCTCTCCAATCTGCATCGCCAAGTCATCCACGCGACGGAAGATGTCGGGCGGCCGAAGACCGACAGCGCGGAAGCTGCAATTCAGCGCATCAACCCTCATATCGCGGTTGAGACGATCGCTTTGCGGCTTGCTGACGAGAACGCGCGAGCGATCATTCGACGCTTCGACGTCGTGCTCGACGGCTCCGATAACTTCGCCACCCGCTATGCGCTATCCGATGCTTGTTTCCTTGAGCGGCGCCCGCTCGTGTCGGCTGCGCTCGGCGAGTTCGACGGCACGCTCACGACGCTGAAGCCATACGAGAACGGACCGGACGGCAAGCCCAACCCGACCTATCGTTGTCTCTTCCCCGAGCCGCCGGAGCCCGGGACCATCCCGACTTGCGCGGAGGCGGGCGTATTGGGAGCGCTTGCCGGCGTGCTTGGCTCGCTGATGGCGCTCGAGGCGATCCGCGTCCTGGTCGGCGGCTTTGGCGACGGCGATGAGGGACTGGTCGGTCGGCTCTTGATGATCGACACGCGCGCCATGCGGTTCGAGACGCTGCGATATGCCTGGGACCCTGAGAATCCGCTGAGCGGAACGGGTTCACAGACCGAGCCCCTGGCCGCGCGGGAGGCCTAGCTAAGCAGGGGGTGCAACCAAAGCGGGAATTGCTTCCCAATAAGCGCTAGCAAAACCAAGCTAAATGAGCCTAAACGCTAGTAAATTCGCTAGCGTTTACTAGCGTTTATTTTTGTCAATCGGTCCTTGTCAGCGCGCCCGCTCCAATCGCCGATCCAACCCGCGTATCGCAGCCGACCCAGACATTTTAACATTTTTCATCAGGCTAACTCTAATTCCCCCGATGCATGCTGAGCGCCCAAGCTTAATCCCAACTGGAGACAGGCATGCGCCGCCTCGCCACTCTTTGCATTCCCGCCCTTCTTGTCGTCTCCGCGCCCGCTATGGCGTCGAACGACGGCGTCATTGTCTTCGTGCCTCCGTCGACTCGAGCGGCCGCATCCCTCCCCGCGCCAACGCCCCTGCCCGCCCCCGCATTTGTCCCCGCGCCAGCGACCACGCGAGGCCAGTACGGCGGCGGCTTCATCGAAGCGCTGTTGACCGGCGGCCTAATGCAACAGCCGCAGGCGGCCGCCTACACCGCGAGCGAGCCCGCAACTGACGCGGAAGGCGAGCCCGAGCCACAATTCCGCCGCCAGGAAGTCGACTACACGGGACCAGAGACCCCCGGGACGATCGTCATCGATACGCCAGAAAGGCTCCTGTTTCTGGTCGAGCCACATGGAAAGGCGCTGCGCTACGGCGTTGGCGTTGGGCGGCCTGGCTTTAAATGGTCAGGCGTCAAGCGGGTCAGCCGCAAATCGGAATGGCCGGACTGGACGCCGCCGCAGGAGATGCTGTTGCGCCGTCCCGACCTTCCGCGCCATATGGCGGGGGGCCCCGAAAATCCGCTCGGCGCGAGAGCGCTCTATCTCGGCTCTTCTCTCTACCGCATCCACGGCACTAACGAGCCTTCGACGATCGGCCACAACGTGTCGTCAGGCTGCATCCGGATGATGAATGAGGACGTGATCGACCTTTACAGTCGCGTGCCCGTCGGCGCGAAGGTGATCGTGCTCTGAAACAAGAATGGCGAGGCGCGCTTGAAGCACGCCCCGCCAAAGGTCCTAGCGGAGAAAACCGTCAGACGTCGTCGTAGCCTCCGCCGTCGTCCGACGATCCATCAGAATTGTCGAAGGTCGAATCGTCGAGATTGTCGAAGTTGGCGTCCTGCACGCCCGGCGCGCCGGGATCGAACTGCTGAAAGTTGGCGTCGCTGCCCGCGTCGGGCCGGTCGCCGTAGTAGTTGTTGATCTCCGTCATCTCTGGCCTGCCGCCGGTAAGGCCCGCGCCTCCGAGCCCGGCGGCGCTGGCTCCGCCGCCGAAAAGACTGCCTCCGCCGTGGCCGCCGAACAGGCCGCCCAGGAGATTGCCGAGGACGACGCCGCCGGCGACGCCCGTCGCGGTCGAGGCTGCATTCTGCAGAAAGCCGCCACCGCCCGAAGATTGAGGCTGGCCCCAGGGACCAGGTTGCGGCGGATAGCCTTGCGGGGGCGGCGGGGGATAATTGCCTTGAGGCTGAGCTGGCGCGTAGCCCCGCGGGGGCGGAGGAGGCGCAGCGCGCTGATAGGCCTGCGGATCGGAATCAGGCCGTGGTGGAGGAGAGGACGGGCCGCCGCCAAAAATCGTCTTGCCGAGGTTGCCGAGGAAACTGCCGTGTTCCTGGCCCTGCTCGGCGCCCTGCTGCGCCGCCGCCTCGAGCTGCGAGATATGGTTGGCCGCAGCCTCCAAAGCCTGCTGCTGGACAAGGACGGTTTGCGCCAGCACGTAGGGCGCGTGCGGCGCGGTGCGAACCGCGTCATTGATGAAGGATTCGGCTTCGGGGTCCCGCTGCGTCGCGGCCGCAGAGTTGACGCGCTGGAAAAGGCCACCAAGCATCTGGCGTTCTTCGGGGGTCATGTCGATCTCCCTGCGGCCGGATCGGCCGCGCCCAAGATGTAGCGACGCATGCGGCCAATCCAAGGCGTTCGTTCGGGTTTTTCGCGCGGCGAGCGCGCTTTTCCGCACGAAGACAACGAGCGGACTTTTTTTGCATTACGATGACGTCATGATGACGCCGCGACCGCGCCTTTACTCAGGCCCGCCGATCGTTTAGGCGATGGCCGCAAAGAGCCCCGGCTCGGCTTTTTGCCGCCGCACCGGGGCTTCGTTCGTTTTACCCATCGGAAGAGCAATCGACGTTGGCTAATGTTGTCGTTGTCGGCGCCCAGTGGGGCGACGAAGGAAAGGGCAAGATCGTCGATTGGCTGTCGGTCGGCGCCGACGTCGTGGTGCGGTTCCAAGGTGGCCATAACGCCGGCCATACGCTCGTGATCGACGGCAAGACCTACAAACTTGCCCTGCTTCCGTCAGGCATCGTTCGGCCCGGGAAGCTGTCGGTGATCGGCAATGGCGTCGTCCTCGATCCTTATCATCTGATCGAGGAAATCGAGAAGGTGCGCGCGCAGGGGCTCGAAGTGACGCCGGCCAACCTCAAGATCGCCGAGAACGTCCCCCTGATTCTGTCGCTGCATCGCGAGCTCGACGCTCACCGCGAGTCGGGAAAGGTTCGCGGAACCAAGATCGGCACCACCAAACGCGGCATCGGACCGGCTTACGAGGACAAGGTCGCGAGGCGCGCGATCCGGCTGATGGACCTCGCCGATCCCGACGCGTTGGACGACAAGATCGAGCGCCTGCTCGCGCATCATGACCCGCTGTGCCGGGGGCTGGGGTTGCCGGCGCCGACCTCGAGCGCCATTCGCGCTGAGTTGCTTACGGTCGCGCCCAAGATTCTGCCGTACATGGCGCCGACATTCGAGATTCTCGACAGCGAGCGACGGGCCGGCAAGCGCATTCTGTTTGAAGGCGCGCAGGGCGCCATGCTGGACGTCGACCATGGCACGTATCCTTACGTGACGTCCTCGAACACTGTTGCGGCGAACGCGGCGACGGGCTCTGGCCTCGGACCCAGAGCGATCGGCTATGTGCTTGGCATCGCGAAAGCCTATACGACGCGGGTCGGCGGCGGCCCGTTTCCGACCGAGCTCGACGACGAGGTCGGCCGAATGATCGGCGAGCGCGGCCGCGAGTTCGGCACCAACACCGGTCGGCCTCGCAGATGCGGATGGTTCGACGCGGTGCTTCTGCGCCAGGCGGTCCGCACCTGCGGCATTGACGGACTGGCGCTGACTAAGCTTGACATTCTCGACGGCTTTGAGACCATCAAGGTCGCGACCCGTTACCGCCTGGACGGCGAGGAGATCGACTATCTTCCGGCCTCGCAATCCGCGCAGGCGCGCATCGAGCCGATTTATGAAACGATCGAAGGCTGGAAGGGCGCGACAAGCAAGGCTCGATCCTGGGCCGACCTGCCGGCTCAAGCGATAAAATATGTGCGACGGATCGAGGAATTGGTCGGCGCGCCGGTCGCCTTATTATCGACGAGTCCTGAGCGCGACGATACGATTCTTGTACATGATCCATTCCAAGACTAAGGAACCCCCGCGCAGCGTCGCGCGGGAAGCGGTTGAGCGGACGCTTCATGGCTGATTATCATTCCCTGCTCATGCGAGCTGTCGCCAATCTGCCCAACGCGGGCACGCCGGCGACGCGCGGAGCGCTCTACGATCGCGCTCGCAAGGCGCTACTCGAGCAGCTTAGAAGCTTGCGTCCGCCGCTGCCGGAAAGCGACATCACTCGCGAAGAGAACGCGCTCGACGCCGCGATCGCAGAGATAGAGGAAAGATATAAGCCGCAGGCCCCGGCTCCGCCCCCAGCTTCGCCATCTCTGACGCCAACCGCGCCGGCAGCCAGAAAGCCGGACGCAGCGCCAGCGAAGGCCGCTCCACCGCCCCCTCCCCCAAAATTCGCCAGTGTCCAGCGTCCCGCCGCGCCTCCGCCCTCCGGTCCCATTGCGCCTTCGGCCCCTGGGTCCGCTGCGCCTCCGGGGCGACCGCCCTCACAAACCGGGTCGCCAGTCCAGCCCGGGATCGCAAGCGCGCCCCTTCAGGGGCAGCCGCCACGACCTTCACCGCCTACCCAGGAGCGTAGCCAGCCAACCGGCGGGCCGCCACAAGCGCCAACCCCGGTTGCGGGACGGCCTGCCGCGACGGCCCCTGCCGTGGCTTCGCCGGCTCGATCGCAGCTGGCTGCCGCGATGGCCAACCAGCCTTCCCCCGGATTGAGAAGCGGCCGGACCGCTCCACTCGTGGGGACGAAGGGCAAGGATGAGGGCCTGCCTGGGGTGGCGGCGCTAGACCCAGGCAGGGCGGTCCGACCGAACAGAGCGGACGATGCCGAGGAGTCCGGGGCGCCGCCGGTCATCGTGTCCCGTCGCGACGAACCGGTGCAATGGACAGAGGCGCCGGAAGTCGCGGCCGAATTCGACCGCCCCGGCGTAACCTCTAGACCGGAGGCGGAGATTCAGCGCCCGGTTGCGCCGGGCGCGGAGGTTGCCAAGCCGAAACGCCTGCTGTGGATCGCGGCCGCCGTCGTTCTCGGCATTGTCCTTGCCGTGGCCGGAGCGGCAATCCTGATGCGTCAGAAGCCGCAGGACCTCGCCATCAAGCCTTCGGCCGAGACGCAGCAACCCGCCCCGCCGGAACCGTCTGCGAAGATCGCTGAGCGCGTCCAGTCAAACCCTTCGGGGACGACGACGGCTCCGGCTTCGGCTCCCGCGACGGCGCCGCAACCGGCCCAACCGACCGCTCAGGGAGCGGCCCCGGCGACCCCGGCGGCAGAAGCGCCAAGCGCGCCGGCTGCACCTGCCGCCCCTGCCGCATCACCCGCGCCACCAGCCGGCCGAGCCGCGATGTTGATAGCTTCTGCGGACAATCCGCAGAAACCGGCGGTGAGCCTAGGATCTACGGTATGGTCGCTCATTCCGCCGGCGCCGAACCAGCCGGCGACGGTTGGCGTGAAGGCGGAAGCGGACATTCCGGACCTCAAGATGCACGCGACGATGACCTTGAGGAAGAACACCGATCCGACACTGCAGGCGACGCATACGATCGACCTGAAATTTTCCTTCGCCGAAGGCGCCCCGATCACCGGCTTCAAAGACGTCGGCTTGCCGCAAATGCGCAAGGAGGACTCGACCGCTGCCGAAGTGCTGACCAGCGTGAAGGTCAAGATCAGCGACACCTATTTCCTGATCGCGCTGGCCAAGGGGGAAGCCGACACCGCGCGCAACCTCGATTTGATGCAGACGCGTTCCTGGTTCGACTTTCCGCTGCTGCTCAACGACGATCGCATCGCCAAGATCGTTTTCCAGAAATCGCCCGAGGGCCAGGCAATGCTGGAAAAGGCGTTCGAGGCGTGGAAGTAGCGGAAGGTCTATCCGCGCAGGTTGAACACCCGGGTCGAGACGAAGTAGCCGTCCTCGACGACGCCGAAAGCGATCGGCGTTCCCGAGCATTCGGCATACGCGCGTCCTTCCGTCGGAGCGGCGCCGCGAAGCAGCAGTTTCTGACCGCGCCGGAGAATCGCAGCGCCGGAGCGCTCGATGCGCAGGATCGGCATTTCGCTTAAGGCCGCCTGCAAAGGCAGGAGCGCGCGAGCCATCAGATCCTCGTCGTCCGGCAGGCGATCGAGCGGGACCGCCGAGTTGGCGGAAAACGGCCCGACGCGAGTCCTGCGCAATTCGACCACATGCCCGTAGCAGCCGAGCGCGCGGCCCAGATCCCGCGCGATCGCTCGCACGTACGCGCCCTTGCCGCACTCGGCCTCAAGCACAGCCTCATTGGCCTCAGCCGTCATCAGTTCGAGCCGATAGACGTGGATCTCGCGCGGTTCGATCTCGAAGGTTTCGCCCCCGCGTGCGAGGTCATAGGCGCGCGCGCCGGCGATTCGGACAGCGGAGAACGTCGGCGGCGTTTGGAGAATGGCGCCGACGAAGCGTGGCAGCATGCCCTCAATCTCAGCTGGGGCCGGCCGGCGATCGGAACGTGCGACGATCTCCCCTTCGGCGTCGTCGGTCGCGCTTTCCTCGCCCCAGCGCACGCGGAAGCGGTAGGATTTGGCCCCATCTTGAACAACCGGCACGGTCTTGGTCGCCTCGCCGAAAGCGACCGGCAATACGCCCGACGCGAGGGGATCAAGCGTGCCCGCGTGGCCCGCTTTCTTGGCGTTGAATAGGAACTTGAGCCGCCCGACCGCTTGAGTTGAGGAGACGCCAGTCGGCTTATCGAGATTGATCCAGCCGTTGATCTCGAGCCGAGGCGAACGCTTCTCATGCGGCTGGCCGCGGCGACGCCTTTCGCGTCCCTCGGCGCTGGAGTGCCCGTCTTCGCGGGGATCGTCGGTCATTCCTCATCCTCTTTGCCGACGTCCCTCAGATCGCGCGCCACCGCAGGCGATCTCAACAGAGCATCCATGCGGGCCTGGTCATCGAAGCTCATGTCCAGGACGAAACGCAGATCGGGCGCAAACTTGAGATTGACCCGGCGCGCGACAAGCGTGCGCAGTTCCTTCTTGTGGCGATCGAGCGCCTCAACCGTCGCGCCTGAGCCTTTGCCGCCGAGCGGCATCACGAGAATCGTCGCCAGTTTGAGATCGGGCGACATGCGCACCGTAGGGACGGTGAGCGGATGGCGATCGAAGGCCTCGTCGCGCACCTCGCCGCGGGCGAGAATGTCGGCGACCGCATGACGGATGAGTTCGCCGACGCGCTCGGCCCTGTGACTCGGGCTGCGATGTTTGGAGGAGGAATGGGACATTCTTTGACCTCGCGCGGCGCGCGGCAAACTCTGGTTTTCCAAGATGGCGAGACGGCGAACCCGCCGGGCTTAGACGGCTCCGAGCCGCACGGAAAAGTCGGGCGGAGCGGCCAAGGTCAGCGCCTCGTCCGGACCCCGCTCGGCGATCGAGCGCCAGCCCTCGCCTTCGGGCTCCCGGTGGACGAATGTGACGCGGCGAGCCGCGTCGACACGATCTCGCCTTCGATCAGCGCGAAGTTTTCGTCTTCCCTAATGATGCCGGCGTCCTGCAGGCGCAGGATTTCGGTCACCGTGAACGACCGGCGATCGAAACCCTCCGCAGCGTGGGTCACGTTGGCTCGCATGGCTTCTCGTCCCGCCGCGCCGGTTAGAGCGTGCGACGGATCTCCTCAACGTTATAGCACTCGATGACGTCGCCGGCCCGCATGTCCTGGTAGTTCTCGAACGCCATGCCGCATTCCTGCCCAGCTTGCACCTGCGGGACTTCATCCTTGAAGCGCTTGAGCGTCGAGAGCTTGCCCTCGTGCACAACCACGCTGTCCCGGATGAGGCGCACGTGCGCCCCACGCTGCACGACGCCGTCGGTTACACGACAGCCCGCAACCGTGCCGATCTTGGAGATGTTGAAAAGCTCCAGGATCTGGGCGTTGCCGAGCATCGTCTCGCGCAACGTTGGGGCAAGCATCCCCGAGAGCGCGGCCTTCACGTCGTCGACCAGGTTGTAGATGATGTTGTAGTAGCGGATCTCGACGCCTTCCTGCTCGGCGAGGTCGCGCGCCTCCTTGTGCGCACGCACGTTGAAGCCGAGGATGACCGCCTTCGAGGCCGCGGCCAGCGTCACATCGGATTCGGTGATGCCGCCGACGCCGCCATGAATAACCCGCGCCATGACCTCGTCGTTGCCAAGCTTTTCGAGCGCTGCGGTAATCGCCTCGACCGATCCTTGCACGTCGCCCTTAAGGACGATCGGCATCTCTTTGTGACCTGCCGCCTTGAGATTGCTCATCATGTCGGAGAGCGAGGTCCTGGCGGCCGGTCCGCGCGCGACGAGCTTCTCTCGCCTCTGCCGTTCGCGATATTCGGTGATTTCGCGCGCCCGCGCCTCGGACTCAACGACAGCGACCCGATCTCCCGCCTCCGGCGCGCCGGAGAATCCGAGCACCTCAACCGGTGTCGATGGCGTAGCCGCCTCAAGGTTCGAGCCCTTATCGTCGATCAGCGCCCTGACGCGGCCCCAATGCGATCCGGCGACAACCAGCGCGCCGACCTTGAGGGTGCCGCGTTGCACCAGCACCGTGGCTACAGGTCCGCGGCCACGATCAAGTCTGGCCTCGATGACGGTGCCTTCCGCGCTGCGGTCGGGATCGGCGACAAGATCGAGCAGTTCCGCCTGAAGCGCGATCGCCTCAAGCAGCTTCTCGAGATTGGTGCCCTTGGTCGCCGACACTTCAACAGCAAGCGTGTCGCCGCCGTACGCCTCGACCTGCACGTCGTGCTGAAGCAGCTCCTGCATAACTCTCTGAGGATCGGCCTCCGGCTTATCGATCTTATTCACGGCGACGATGATCGGCGCCTGGGCCGCCTTGGCGTGCCGAATCGCCTCGATCGTCTGCGGCATGACGCCGTCGTCGGCCGCCACGACCAGCACGACGATGTCGGTGACCTTGGCGCCGCGCGCGCGCATCGCGGTGAACGCTGCGTGACCGGGCGTGTCGATGAAGGTGATGGCCTCGCCGCCAGGCGCGATCACTTGATAGGCGCCAATGTGCTGGGTGATGCCACCCGCTTCGCCCGCAACCACGTTGGCGTGGCGAATCGCGTCAAGCAACGAAGTCTTGCCGTGATCGACGTGGCCCATGATGGTGACGATGGGTGGCCGTGGAACGGACGCGCCCTCCTCGTCCGGACGGTCGAACAGACCCTCCTCGACGTCCGACTCGGCGACGCGCTTGACCGAATGGCCCATTTCCTCCGCGATGAGCTGGGCGTCGTCCGCCTCGAGCACATCGGTCAGAGTCACCATGCGGCCCTGGCGCATCAGGAGCTTGATGACGTCGACGGCGCGCTCAGACATACGGCTCGCGAGCTCCTGGATGGTGATCGCTTCCGGCAGGATGATTTCTCGAGCGATTTTTTCCTTCTGGTCGTCCGCTCCATGACCCTTGAGCCGCTGGGTGCGCCGACGGAACGACGCGACGGAGCGCGTGCGTTCGTCCTCGCCGGAAGTCGCGCTGGCGACGGTTAGCCGGCCACGGTTGCGTTGCTCGCCGGTCCGCGTCGGGCGCGGCGTCGGCACGACGACCTTCTGCCCCGGTGGGAGCGCGAGCGCCGGACGACGAATGACCCGTGGCACTCCTTCTTCTTGGCCGCCTGGCGCGGCTCCGGGGGCAGCGGTCGCGCGAGCGGCGACGCTGGGCGCAGCCGGCGCAACGCGCGGGATGGAGGGAGACGGCGCCGGTTCGCCTCCGGAAAGACGCCGGCGCGCCTCGTCCTCCGACTGACGCTTGAAATTGGCTTCTTGGGCGCGGCGCAGCTCCTCCTCGCGCTTGCGCGCTTCCGCAGCCTCGCGCTCAATCCGATCACGGGCCTCGCGCTCGCGGCGGATTCCGGCCTCCCCCTCCTGGCGGCGGCGATCCTCCTCCTCGTGCACGCGCGCATCGTTCAGCGCCCGAGCTCGCGCCTCGCGCTGCTCCGCGCTCAAGGTGGGCAGCACGACGCCGGTCTTGGGCGGGGGCGGGGCGGTCGGCTTCGCGGGCGCGACTGGAGCGGGCCGGCCCGCGGCGGTGAGCACAGGCTTGGCCGGACCCGGCGCGACCGGCGGCGGGGCGGCGGCGGGCGCGGCCGTGGCAGGGCGCGCTTGCGCAGCCGCCTCTGCAGGCGTCAGAATCCGCCGCTTCACTTTCTCGACAACGACCGCCTTGCTGCGGCCGTGCGAAAAGCTCTGCCTAACCGTACCCTGCTCAACGGGGCGTTTTAGGTGCAAAGTCGCTTTCGCCGGCGCGGCCGTCACAGTTTTATCAGTATTACCCGTTTCACTCATGCCACTTCCTAACCGCTTGGCTTCTCAGCCAATTTGATGGGCCTGCCAAACGTTTCAGCCTCGTCGGCCGTTACATCGCCCTGCTCCGTTTCGGTCGCCGTCGGCGCTACGCCGTCGCGATATCGGCGCAAACGATCCGCCCTTGCAAGAAAGGCCGAACTCGCCGCCCCATGTTTGAGGGCAGCATGTATCACATTTGCCCTCCCCAATGCCAAATCCAATTGGCCCGACGAAAAGATGTCTACGCACACGATGGCGTTCGCTTCCGGCCCGAGTTTCGCGCGAAGCGCTTGGAGCCGCTTGGCCGCCCCGTCGGCCGCCCCGTCGCTCGCTTGAATGAGCGCTGTGACGCCCCCCGCCTCGATCGCCGAGTCGACCTTGAACGCCCCGGCAACGACCAGACCCGCCTTGTTGGCGATCGACAGCGCCTGCAACGCGTCGCGCTCCAAGAGCGCATCGACTGTCTCGGCCAGCGACGCAGGGACCCCCGCCTTGGCGCGGAACGCCCGTGAAAACGCTTGTTTCGCCGCCGCTCGGCTCACTGCCTTAAAGCTCAACTCCGTCCACACCCCCCGTCCCGGCAGCTTGCGGCTTATGTCGGGGACGACCGAGCCGTCGGGTCCCAGCGCGAAGCGAAGCATCGCCTCGGGAACATCTTTCGTCCCCGTCACGATACAGGTCCGCTCGGACCCCGCCGCCTCGCTCCTCGTTCGCAATCGATCGGCCTCGAAGCCCTTTAGGCGCCTTCACCCTCGTGCTCTGGTTCCTGCGCCTGCTGCTCTTCCTCCAGCGCCGGCGCTTCGATCCAGCCCGCGCGCACGCGCGCGTCCAGGATCATCGCGTCGGCCTGAGCGCGCGACACGTCGAACCCGCTTAGAAAGCCCGGCTTCGCCGAGTCGCCGTCCATCCAGCCGACGAGGTCGTCGCTTGCGCAGTCGGCGAGATCCTCAAGGGACTTCACGCCGTTCTCTCCGAGCTTGACCAGCATGGGAGTGGTCAGGCCCGAGATCTCCTTGAGATCGTCGGATACGCCCAGCGCCTTGCGCTGGTCGTCAAATTCGGCCTCGATACGCGCGAGATGGCCCTGCGCGCGGGTCTGGATTTCGGTCGCCGTGTCGGAGTCGAAGCCTTCGATCGAGGCCAGCTCGGGCAGCTCGACATAGGCGATTTCCTCGACCGTGCGGAAGCCTTCCGACGCAAGAAGCTGAGCTACCGTCTCGTCGACGTCCAGCGCGTCCATGAAGGTCTGCGTCCGCTCGGCGAATTCCTTCTGCCGGCGCTCGGACTCCTCGGCTTCCGTCAGGATGTCGATATCCCAGCCGGTAAGCTGCGAGGCGAGGCGCACGTTCTGCCCCCGCCGGCCAATCGCCAGCGACAGCTGATCGTCGGGAACGACGACCTCGATGCGCGTCGAGTCTTCGTCGAGCACCACTTTCATCACCTCGGCTGGCTGCAGCGCGTTGACGATGAACGTGGCCGCGTCCGGAGACCAGGGAATGATGTCGATCTTCTCGCCCTGCAATTCGTTGACCACCGCCTGGACGCGCGAACCGCGCATGCCGACGCAGGCGCCGACCGGATCGATCGAGGAATCGTTCGACACCACCGCGATCTTGGCGCGCGAGCCTGGATCGCGAGCCACCGACTTCACCTCGACGATGCCGTCGTAGATTTCTGGAACTTCCTGGGCGAACAGCCGAGCGGTGAATTGCGGATGGGTGCGGGAGAGGAAAATCTGCGGGCCGCGGGCCTCGCGCCGGACGTCATAAACATACGCGCGGATGCGATCGCCGGGCCGGAACATCTCGCGAGGAATCAGTTCGTCGCGGCGGACGACCGCCTCGCCCGCGCCGGCGCCGCCGAGATCGACCACCACGTTGCCGTATTCGACCCGCTTGACCGCGCCGTTGATGATATCGCCGATGCGATCCTTGTAGACGTCATATTGCTTGTCGCGTTCCGCCTCGCGGATCTTTTGCACCAACACCTGCTTGGACGCCTGGGCGGGGATGCGGCCGTAGTCGAACGGCGGCAGCGACTCGGCGATCCAGTCGCCGATCTGGGCAGAGGGATTCTTCTTCTGCGCCTCGGTGAGCGTCATCTGGGTCGCTTCGTTCTCGACCTCATCGACGACGAGCAGAAGCCTGGAGAACCGAATCTCGCCGGTCTTCGGGTTGATCTCCGCGCGGACTTCGGTCTCCTGGCCGTAGCGTGAGCGCGCGGCCTTCTGCATCGCGTCTTCCATCGAGGCCAATACAATCGATCGATCGATCGACTTCTCCCGCGCGACCGCGTCGACGATCTGCAACAGTTCGAGTCGGTTGGCGCTAACGGCCATGATTCTCTCCTTCATCAGGCCCGAGCGGCTTCGACGCCGAGCCGCGGGCCGCGGCTTTGGATTCGCTTGCCTTATCTTTGGCGCGCGGAGTGATGTCTCGGCGCGTCCCGCGGCCCGAAGCTCGCTTCGCTTCCTTCAGGGCAGCCTTTTCTCGACGCAACGCGGCGCGGATGAGGTCGTCCGTCAAAACGAGTCGCGCCTCGGCCATCGCGCGGATCGACAGCTCGATCTCGCTTTGGCTTCCGTCGTCGGCGATCAGCGCCATCCGCGCCGCTGGCCCGTCGGGTCCGGATGCGACGGCCTTGAGATGTCCGCGAAAGCGCTTGCGTCCATTGACCAGGGTCGCCATCTCCACGCGCGCTTCGTGGCCGGCGGCGCGGGCGAAATCGGATTCACGCACCAACGGCCGATCGATGCCCGGCGACGAAATTTCCAGCCGATAGGCCTGAGCCATCGGCTCCTCAACGTCGAAGACCGGCGACAACGCTACGCTGACGTTTTCGCAATCCTCGATCGACATCGTCCCGTCGGGACGCTCCGCCATGATCTGGATCGTTGGACCCTCACCCGACGAGATCTTGACCCGGACAAGCCGGTAGCCCAGATCCCTGAGGACCGGCGCCGCGATGCGGCCGACCCGTTCGCCCGGGCCGGAATCTTCGATCAGTCGCACCTCGTCGAGTCCCTCGACGGGCTCCGCGGCGGTTCGATGCGAGCCTTCGACCATACGACCTTGCGGCAATAAAAAAGAGCGGGTCCCGGCGGGGGCCCACTCTCAACTTGTCTCTCCTTTCGGAGAGGCTATGAGATGTTGTTGACGCGCATATAGGGGAACCTAGCCGCCGGCGCAAGGGCAAAGACGGGGCTGCGATGGGTTCTTGCGTGCTGCGGCGGCCGTTGGTCCCTGCCCTCCGAACTCATCGGAAGCCCTTCACGCCGTCGGCAGCTTGTACTCCTTGAACGTCTCGCGCAGTTTGAGCTTGTTGATCTTGCCCGTCGCGGTGTGGGGAATTTCCGTCACCACCTGCATATCGTCCGGCATCCACCATTTGGCGATCTGGGGCTTGAGAAAATCGAGGACCTCGTCACACTTGGGGGAACACCCTTCCTTCGCCACAACGACGAGCAGCGGCCGTTCGTCCCATTTCGGATGGGCCACGCCGATCACGGCGGCCTCAGCGACATCCGGGTGAGCGACAGCGAGGTTCTCGATGTCGATGCTCGAGATCCACTCGCCGCCCGACTTGATCACGTCCTTGGATCGGTCGGTGATCTGCATGAACCCATCGGGATCGATGGTGGCGACGTCGCCGGTGTCGAAGAAGCCCTGGTCATCGAGGATCTTGCCGCCTTGGTCCTTGAAGTAGCTTTCGACCACGGCGAACCCTCGCACTTTGAGCCTGCCGAACCGCTTGCCGTCCCAAGGCAGCTCATTGTTCTCGTCGTCGGCGATTTTCATCTCGACCCCGAACGGCGCCCAGCCCTGCTTGGACTGGACCGCGAGCCTCTGCTCGGCCGAGAGCGCGCGCGTGCTCTGCTTCAGCGCGCCCGCCGAGCCAACCGGGCTCATCTCGGTCATGCCCCAGGCGTGGCGAACCGTAACGCCATAGTCCTCTTGGAAGACGCGGATCATGTCCCGCGGGCAAGCCGAGCCGCCAATGCCAACGAACTTGAGTGTGGTGAGCTTCTTGTTCTCGTTGCGCAGATATTGCAGCAGGCCCAGCCAGACGGTGGGCACAGCCGCCGTCATCGTCACCTTCTCGGTCTCGAGGAGATCGAAGACGGAGGCGCCGTCGAGCCTCGGGCCGGGCATCACCATGCGCGAGCCGCGCATCGGGCAGGAGAGCGCGAGACCCCACGAATTGGCGTGAAACATCGGCACGACCGGCAGCACCGAATCATAAGCGGTCACCATCAGGCTCTCGAACGAGCTCGCCATCATTGAATGCAGGACGTTCGAGCGATGCGAATAAAGAACGCCCTTCGGGTGTCCGGTCGTGCCGGAGGTGTAGCAGAGGCCCGCGGCGGTCCGCTCGTCGAACTCAGCCCATGCGAAATCGCTGTCGACCTCGCCGATCCAGTCCTCATAAGCCACGGCGTTCTTGAGTTTGGTCGCGGGCATGTGCGCGCCGTCGGTCAGAACGACGTAGCGCTCGACCGTCGGCAACCGGTCGGCAAGGGCCTCCATGAGCGGCACGAAGGTCAGGTCGACGAACACGACGCGGTCCTCGGCGTCGTTGATGATCCAGGCGATCTGCTCGGGGAACAGGCGCGGATTGACGGTATGATAGACAGCGCCCGCGCCGGCGATGCCATACCAGACTTCGAGATGACGATAGCCATTCCACGCGAGCGTCGCGACCCGATCGCTGAGCTTGATCCCGTCGCGCTCCAGCCTCTTGGCGACCTTGAGCGCGCGCTCCCGCACTTCGCGGTAGTTTGTATAGTGCATCGGCCCTTCGACGGTCCGCGAAGCGACCTGTTGCTCAGGGAACTGGACGGCGGCGAAGTCGATGACCTTGTGCATGAGCAAAGGCCAGTCCTGCATCCGTCCTAACATGCGCTTTCTCCCCACTCCCCTGTAGGTGCTTGATTGCGGCGCGGGGATTGTTCATGCGACTAATACTTGGCGCCCTGTGCGCCGGTTTGCAATGCGCCGAAAGTGGGGCTTTCCTCGCCGCCGCGCCCCGATATGAGGAGCCTGATGCCCGACCGGCAGAACGCCGAGCGCTCGTTGAGGGTCTGGTTTCGTCTCATCCGCCTCGAGGCGCGCATGCAGGCCGCGGTCGGCGAACGCCTGCGAGAGATCGGCGTCTCCATTCCCCAATGCGACGTTTTAACCACGCTGACCGAGAAGGAGGGCGTGAGCCAGCAGGAACTCGCGACCCGGCTCTACGTAACCAAGGGCAACATCTCGGGCCTGATCGATCGGCTGGCCGAGGCAGGCCTCGTCGAGCGCCGCTCGACCGCCTCCGACCGCCGCCAGCACGCCATCTATCTCACGCCAGCCGGGCGCGGGATGGCGGAGAAGGCGATCGCCGTTCAGCGCCGTTGGATCGCCTCGACCCTGGGCCGGATGCCCGAGCCGGCGCTTGAGGCGCTGGAGGCGCAGCTTGTGGCGCTGAGGGACATCGTCCGCGAGGCGGAGACGCCACAGCCGGCAGGCGCGCCAAGGGAGTGAGGGCGATCTCGGTGTCTACGAGTCCGTTTTGAGGGATTTCAACGGGTTGCGGCGCGACTAGCGAGTTGGCTCCCCGGCGACTGACCATCTGAGCTCATCGCGTCCGCCTGCGCCGCAGAAAAGAACAGATTTGCCATTGTGTAACGGACCGGACTTGACGAATTCCTCCTCCTATATTACTTTTATGTATGGAATATATGTAAACCGTTATGATTCTGTGCTATGCCAGGCATCAGACGGCCAAGAGAGGCAAAATGTTGAGTTAAATCAGGCTTGCGACTGCGCTTGGTTTAGGCGCCGTCGCTGTGGCCGCCATGGGATTGATCGCGCCAGCCAACGCCTCGATCGTGACTTACAACTTCTCAGCTCCGGGCTTCTGGTCAGGCTCAATCAGCCTCGACGTGACCGGCGGTGTCGCGACCAGCGGGACCGGGACGCTAGATGTCCCGGGCTATGCGCCGCAAGAGCTGGTGTTGATCACCCCGTCCGCGCCCGGCTACGAGAACCCTTCCGGTTACCGCGCCAATGACGGGACCGACTGGTTTGGCGTCAACCAGAATGTCCCGATCGACAGCGATGGCCTCCTGTTCGACGTCGGCGCGAGCAGCCCTGTATGGGGCGGCTTTCCAATCTTCCCGATCTACGCCTCGGGCGGCGGAACTTATCAGTCGGGTCTCTTCGGCCACATCGACGGCGGTCCGGAGTTCTACGAATATAATGTCGCCACCACACTCGGAGCCGCAGCGCCCGAGCCTGGAACCTGGGCGATGTTGCTCATCGGATTCGCGGGCGTCGCCTTCATGGGATTCCGGCGCGCGCAGGCGCGAAGAGTTGGGGCCGTAGTGGCCTGAAATCGACGATATTCGAGGAAAACGGTCGCTCCGCGGCCCTTTTTTTGTCGATGCGTGTGTGGCGGAAGCCGCCCTACCGATCGAGGCCGCCCATCAGCATGTATTTGATCTCGACGAACTCCTCGACGCCGTGGCGCGAGCCCTCGCGGCCGATGCCGGATTCCTTGACGCCGCCGAACGGGGCGAGCTCGCTCGAGATCGCGCCAGTGTTGATCCCGACGATGCCGTATTCCAGCGCCTCGGCCACACGCCACACCCGGCCGAGATCGCGAGCGTAGAAATAGGACGCGAGGCCGAACGGCGTGTCGTTGGCTTGGGCGATGACGTCGGCCTCGTCCTTGAAGCGGAAGACCGGCGCGACCGGACCGAACGTCTCATCGCGCGCGACCAGCATCGAGGAATCGACGCCCGAGATCACCGTCGGCTCGTAGAACGTGCGGCCGAGCTTGTGGCGCTTGCCGCCGGCCACCACTTTGGCGCCCCTCTTCTGCGCATCGGCGACGTGCTCTTCGACCTTCTTCACCGCCGCCTCGTTGATGAGCGGGCCCTGGGTGACGCCGTCCTCCGTTCCGTCGCCGACCTTCAACTTCGACACCGCGGTCGTGAGCTTGGCGACGAAGGCGTCGTAGATTCCCTCCTGCGCATAGATGCGGTTGGCGCAGACGCAGGTCTGGCCCATGTTGCGAAACTTCGAGATGATCGCGCCCTCGACAGCCGCGTCGACATGAGCGTCGTCGAACACGATGAACGGCGCGTTGCCGCCGAGCTCGAGCCCGACCTTCTTCACTGTGCCGGCCGCCTGCGCCATCAGCACCTTGCCGACCTCGGTCGAGCCGGTGAAGCCGATCGCGCGGACAGCGGGATGGTCGCACATCGCCTTGCCGATGGCGCGCGCATCGCCGGTCACGAGGTTGAAGACGCCCGGCGGGAAGCCCGCGCGCTGCGCCAGTTCGCCAAGCGCGAGCGCGGTCAGCGGCGTCTCGCCCGCGGGCTTCGTCACCGTCGTGCAGCCGACCGCGAGCGCGGGCGCGACCTTGCGGGTGATCATCGCCGCGGGGAAATTCCATGGCGTGATCGCCGCGACCACGCCGATCGGCTGCTTGACCACGACGATGCGGGAATCGGCGCGAAAGGTCGGGTTGACCTCGCCGTAGATGCGCTTGGCCTCCTCGGCGTAGAACTCGACGAAGCCGGCGGCGTAGTCGACCTCGCCGCGCGCCTCAGCAAGCGGCTTCCCCTGCTCGCTCGTCATGATGAGTGCGATATCGTCGCGATTGGCTATGATGAGGTCGAACCAGCGCCTCAGGATCTTGCGCGCTCCTTCGGCAATTCCTTCGCCCAGGGCCCGAAAGCGCGCTGAGCCGCTTCGATCGCGCTGTTCGTCTCGGCTTCGCCAAAGCGCGGCGTCTTCGCGAGCACCGCGCCGGTCGCGGGATTGGCGATAGAACGCGTCCCCTCGCCCACCCATTTTCCGTCGACAAGGCACTGGTTTTTGAGCAGCGATGGATCAGCAAGTTTCACAGGGGGCCTCCAAAGGATGGAGGGCTTATAGCAAATAGAGCGGGCGAAGGTGAGGCCGCTTCCGCCCCTCAGGCCGCGGGCTTGCGGATCAACGAGACCGCCCCGGCGATCAACGCGAAGACCGCAAGCATAAGGAGGCCTCCCCCCACCGCCTCGATGAAATGATGGGGCGAGAAAACCGTGAGTTTGCGCTCGCTTGAGCCACGGGCGACCTGTAGCTGCCATGACAGCACGGCGGACGCGCTGGCGACGCCAGCGACGGTGCCCAGAATGCGCGTCAGGTTGAGTGTCGCGCCGGCCACACCGGCAAGGTTGGCCGGCACGGCGTTGATCGTCGCATGGTTGTTGGGCGCAATGAACACCCCAAGGCCTACGCCGAACGCAACCAGACCGGCGAAGCCGGCCCAAAGATTGGGAGCGGGCTCCATCACCACCATTGTGAGGGCGACCAGCGCGGCGAAGCACAAGAACATCCCCGCAACGCTCAAGCGCCGCGCGCCCACCCAATCGGCGAGCGTGCCCGCAATGGGCGCGGCGACGCCGATGCTGACCGGAACGATTGCAAGCTTGAGTCCCGCCACGACAGGACTGTCCTCGTAGCCGCGCACGAGCGCGAACGAGGCGAGGAAGAACATGCCGTAAAGCATGGCGTAGGAGAGCGCGCAGGCAAGCGCGCCGCCTAGAAATGCAGGCCCTTCAAGCAGCGCGAGATCGACCAACGGAGACTGAGCTTTGTTTTCCTGGCGGACGAATAGGAAGAGAAGCACGATCGTTGCCGCGACGGAGCCCAGGAACACGGGGGAAGTGAGCCCAAGCGCGGACATCTGATTGAGCGCAAACACCGCGAGCATCAAAGCCGGCGCGAGCAGGAGAGCGCCGCGCCAGTCGAAGGCTGGGCGTGAATCCTGTCGCGCCGTAACCGGAAGAACCAGCCACGCGGCGACGATCGAGACCAGCCCGACGGGCACGTTGACCCAGAACACCCAGGGCCAGCCCAAGGTCCCGATCAACAGGCCTCCCGCGACAGGACCGGCGCTGATTCCAACCGCCTGCGCGGCGGCGTACAGCCCCAGCGCGCGTCCACGGCGGTTCTTGTCCGTCGCCTCGACGACAAGCGCCATGCTATTGGCGCCAATCATCGCTCCGCCCACGCCTTGCAGAAAACGAAGCCCGACAAGGGTAATGAGATCGGGCGCGAAGCCGCAGAGAGCGCTGGCCGACGTGAACAATACAAAGCCAACAAGGTAGAACAGCTTTCTGCCAAAGATCCGGCAGAGCTGGCCGAAGATTGGCATGAACGAGGCGACACCAAGGAGGTAAGACAGCGCAACCCAGCTCACACTCTCCAACGTGGAGTCGAATACGCGGCCCAAGGTCGGCAGGGCGAGCTGGACAATGCTCGCATCGATCTGGCCCATGAGCCCGGCGATGCAGCACGCTCCGACGACCAGCCACGGATATGAGGGTGAGCGCGCGAGGAGCCCGATGGGCGGCGGTTCCGCCCCGTGGCGAATGAGGTCGCTTAGGCGAAAAGCGGGCGCACGGCCCAAATCCTCGGCGCTCATCCGCTCCCCCGCCCTGCTCCCGATGGGCGGCGGCCATATGGATGCCGGACCCGCGCAAAAATCAAGCGACCGTGGAAAATCGACGCCTCGGCTCGGGACCGATGTCGAAATGACCAAGCCTTCGGACGTCTATATTCCGATGGCGCTCTTCCAGCCGCCGTCGATGGGGAGGCAAAGCTCATGACGACCGATCTCAGGTATCTTGCGTACACGGCAATGCTGACGGCGGCGCTGTGGATTCCCTATATCGTATGCCAGGTGATGACGAACGGCCCCCTGTCGGGGGAAAACTACGTCGACCCCGCGCCACGTCCAGTACCCCTTTGGGGACAGCGCGCACACCGCGCCTATCTCAACGCGGTCGAATGTTTCGCGCCATTCGCTGCGCTTGTGATCGTCGCCCAGATCGCCGGAAAGGCGAACGGGATGACGGCCTTCTGGGCGATGAGCTTCTTTTGGCTGAGGCTCGCGCACGCAATCGTTTATTGGGCGGCGATCCCTTACGTGAGAACGGTGCTCTTCACGTTGGGCTTCGTTTGCGTCGTCGGGATTTTCTGGGAGGTGCTCAGGTAGCCTTGGCGGCCTCTCAATTCACGAACAATCCATCGAGCGAATGGAGCGTCGCCGTCGGGTGATCCGGGGGTTCGTCACAGTCCCATTGTCGGCCCATGACGAACCCCGGCAGAGCCGCCTCAAAGGACGCCTGGAAGGCGGTAGCCTCTGATCGCCGTCCAAGGAGTGTCCGCGGCTCAGCCGGTTACCATCGCAGCACGAGTGTTTTTGGCGCGTCGATTTCCAGCGAAACCAAGGCCAGCGAACCCGAGCGCCACCAAAGCCCAGGTCATCGGCTCAGGCACCGCCGGGGTTGTCAGAAAGTTACCCGAGGCCGAAGTGAAAGAGACGCCGTCCGGCAAGGGATCGAACGAGAATGTAGCGGTTTGGTTGAAGACTGAATTTTGATATTGCCCTTCCACCCCCAACACCATGTATAGGCCAGCTTTTGCGGTTGATCCCCTGTAGGTGAACTGGGCCTCGAGAGTCTCATCCACGGTTCGCGGTCCGTCGGAGATTTGTTCCAGAATAGATCCCGACGTATCGATATTTTCAATTTGCGGATTGAATCCACCCGGATATCCGGCTCCGCCAACCGCAAGCGGATCCCCCAGCGCCAGCCAAAGCAGAACTGAGGCGCTACCGCCGATCGTGCAGCAATCGCCCAACACGCCGTCGAGATGGACCTTGTATTTCACGGTGGTTATTGTGTCAGCTTCGGCGCCCGCGGTTGTGAAGGACAACGTCTCTCCAAATTCCGCATAAGCCGCGGCGGGAAAGCCCCCGAGGTCGAATAGGTCGCTCGCCGAGATTGGCCCGGCCGCAGCATGCAGCTTGCCGTCAATCAGGCTGGCGGCCGCTGTAGAAATTCCCCCAGCTACCAGCGGGCCGTCGCCGTCAGTGTTGATCCCGCTATGATAGTAAGTCGCCGTGGCCGGACTTGTGATATTGGCGCTTGGTCCAGCGATCTGTCCAGTGGTTATACCGGGAACCGGCGACATCCCGTCCCAGCCTTCCGGCAGGCTATTGTCTCCGACCGCCACTGCTGAGATTCCCTCGACAAAGTAATCTGCCGGCACGGACCCAGCTCTCGCCGGCGACCAGCCGGCTCCGCCAAAAAAACAGACAATTGTCGTCGCGGAAATCAGCCCTCGCCTCATTGCGCCCTCCCTTACCGCCGTCCTCTCTCGCTTGAATTCGCTGCTCAGAGGCTCGCGATAGCAGGTCAAGTCCGATGGCGCGGCCCAAAGTAGAGACCTTCGCGATAGTGCGAAATAGGGGAAAATACCTACGCTTGCTGCTATGGTGGCGCTGATCGCTCTGCGAAGCGAGCAGCCGCGCTCACCGCTCCCGCATCGCCTTTGACGCGACCTCGACCAGCGGCGAGAACAGGTACTCGATCATGCGCCGCGCGCCGGTCTTGAACTCGACGGTGACCGCCATGCCGGAGGTCAATGGCTCGACGGCGCCGTCGACAGTAATTGTCTCGACATCGGGCTTCAGCACCGCCGGGAACACCAGATTCTGCGTGCGCTCCCCTCCCGCGAAGCCGGCCGCGTTCGAGACCCGCGTGGGGTCGCCCTCGATCGCATTGGCGTCGGGCTCGGGGATCGCGTCCTTGGCGATGCGAATGACATGCGCCTTGATCGCGCCATAGCGGGTGAACGGGAAGGATTCGATCTTGACCACCGCCTCCTGGCCGACGCTGACAAAGCCGATGTCGCGATTGCGCACATAGGCCTGGATCTCGAGGCCCGAATCCTCCGGCACGATGCGCATGATCTCCTGACCGCTCGTGATTACCTGCCCGGCATTGGTGATGATCGACGATTGCACGCGTCCCGCGATCGGCGCCCTCAGCGTCAAGTGGTCGAGCTCAGCCTGAGCCTTGGCGAGACGCTGCGCGACGTCTTCCGCGCGCCGCTCGGCGTCCTCGAGTTTCTGGGCGTTCTCCGAGAGGAAGTCCTGAACCGCCTTGTCGGAATTGCGGGCGATGACATCGAGCGCGGCGGTCGAGGAGGCTAGATCCTGCTCCTGTTTCGCCTCCTGGGTGATTTGATATTGCAGCGTCTCGGTTGCGTCGATGACGGCGGCCTTCGCGCCGGCTTTCATTTCGACGAGCTTGGAGCGCATGTCGACGCGCTCCTTGAGCGTCGCGACAAGGTTCTTCTGGGTCGCGATGGTTTCCTTCAGTTTGTCGCGTTCGGCCGTCTTTTGCGCCCGCTCCGCGTCGTACGAGGCGACGGTCGCCGCCAATTGCCCGAGATCTGCGGTGAGCACGCGGTCCTCCCGCTCGCGCAACGCCGACGCGGTTCCTTCCGGCCAGTCAATTGCTGGTACGGGATCGAAGCGACGCGACCGCGCGCTTAAGAGCGCGGTCTTGCGGCGCAGGATTTCCGCCCGCACGGAAGCAAGCTCGGCGCGCGCGCTATTGGCGTCGGCTAGGGCGGCCGAGCGATCGAGCTCGACCAGAACCTCGCCCGCGCGCACGACCGCGCCGTTGCCGACGAGAATGGCCTCGACCTTCCCGGTCTCCACCGGCTCGACGACCTTGACCTGTCCCGTCGGCTGAAACTTGCCCTGCGCGGCGGCGATAATGTCGACGCGGCCCAAATAGGCCCAGGCGGGCGGCTCGCGACAAAGGCGCAGATGATCCATAAAAAGGCGACGTGGACCGGAGACGGCGGCGTCTCCAGGATCTCGAGCGCGGGCGCGAGAAATTCTCGGTCGCTCAGGTTCATGCTCGGATTCTTGAACCGCGCCAACGCGCGCGAGGCGAACGGCTCGGCGGCTGGAGACGGCGATTCGCGGCCGGGACGGCGCGAAGCGCTGTCATGCGGCGACCTCTGCCGGCTGGCTCTGCAGGCCCCAAAGATAGGCGTAGAGGCCGCCTGGCCGGCGAAGCAGTTCGGCGTGGGTTCCGACCTCGACGACGCGCCCGTCGCTCATGCCGACGATGCGGTCGCATCCACGCACCGCGCCCAAGCGATGGGCGATGATGATCACGGTCCGGTCCTTGACGATGCGGCGCATGTTGCGCTGGACGATCCGCTCGCTCTCGTAGTCGAGCGACGAGGTCGCTTCGTCAAAAATGAGAATGCGCGGATTGGTGGCGAGCGCGCGGGCGATGGCGATGCGTTGTCTTTGCCCACCGGAGAGGTTCGCGCCCCGCTCCTCGATCAACGTGTCGTAACCTTCGGCGAGCTTGTCGATGAACTCGTCGGCGCCGGCGAGACGCGCGATCTCGATGACGCGCGCACGCGACATCGCCGGGTTGGCGAAGGCGATGTTCTCATGAACGGTGCGGTTGAACAGGAGGTTTTCCTGTAGCACGACGCCGATATGGCTCCTCAGCCAAGCCGGATCGACATGGGCGAGGTCCGCGCCGTCGAGCAGCACCTGTCCTTCGTTCGGCAGGTAAAGGCGCTGAATGAGCTTGGTCAGGGTCGATTTGCCCGAACCCGACGGCCCGACAACGCCGATCGTCTCGCCCGGTCGAATGCTAAGCGAGATGTCCTTCAGGACCTCGGGCGCGCCAGGACGGTAGCGGAAGCTGACCCGGCGAAATTCGATCGCGCCGCGCGGGGTCGGCGGCAAGAGCCGGGCCGTCGACGAAAATTCGGGGGACGCGTTAAGGATATCTCCCAGGCGCTCGATCGAGATCTGCACCTGCTGGAAGTCCTGCCAGATCTGCGACAGGCGAAGGATCGGCGCGACCGCTTGGGAGGCGATCATGTTGAAGGCGACAAGCGCGCCGACGGTGAGCTCGCCGTCAATCACAGCCTTCGCGCCGAACAGAAGCAGCGCCGCGGTCGTCAGCCTGCTGATGTACTGAATGGCGAGCTGCCCACCAGAGCCCAGCATCGCAGCGGCGAAACTCGTCTTGACGTAAGCTGCGAGCTTCTCCTCCCACTGCGCGCGCATGATCGGCTCGACCGCGGCAGCCTTCACCGTGTTCACGCCGACGATCGTCTCGACCAGAAACTGCTGGCTCGCCGCGCCGCGATCGAATTTCTCCTTGACCAGATCGCGCAAAGGCGGCCTCACGGAGAAGCCGATCACCACGTAAAACGGAATCCCGGCAAGCACGATCAGGGTCAGCGACCACGAATAGGCGAAGAGAACGCCGACGAACACGAAGGCGAACAGGAGGTCGAGCGCCGAGAACAGAGCTTGTCCGGTAAGGAAATTACGGATCGTCTCCAATTCGCGCACCCGGGCGACCGTTTGCCCGGTCGAACGCGTCTCGAAATAGGCGATCGGCAGGCGCAACAGATGAGCGAACAGGCGTTGCCCGAGCTCAACGTCGATCCGATTGGTGGTGTGGGACAGCGCATAGGTGCGCAGGTATTGAAGCGCCGCATCGAACAAACCGACAGCCACAAGGCCGGCCACGAGCACGAACAAGGTCTCATAGCCGCGATGAGTGAGCACCTTGTCGACGACCACCTGGAAAAACAGGGGCGTCGTGAGGGCGAAAATCTGCACGAACAGCGATGCCGCCAGCACATGGCCGAGCGGACGACGATACCGCCAGATGGTGGGCAGAAACCAGCGGATGCCGAACTGGCGTGGATCGACGCCGGCGCCGCCGATCCGGCGAGCGATGAGCAGCGCCTGCCCGCCGATTAAGCGCGCGAGGTCATCGAGCGGGACCTCCTGAACCGCATGGCTGATCGGATCGACCAGCCGACAGAGCCCTGACGGATTGCGGCCGCCGAACACCATGAGAGCGCCGTTTACGCGCACGATCGCCGGCGTCGGCAAAGTCGCGTAAGCCGCTCGAGGGTGATTTTCGTGACCAGACGCGCCTTCAGCCCAACAAGTCGCGCAGCGCGTATGAGATCAGCCTCATCGGCCGGACGGGCGCCGAGCGCCAGCTCGCGAGCAAGCTGCGTTGGATCGGCGCCAATTCGGTAATAGGCCGCGATGCCGCATAGAGCGCGTAAGCCACTATCGAGCGGCGTCCCCTCGCTGAGAGGCCGCGCAGTCTCCATCATCGCGCTCAAGCCTTTTTCATCCGGGCGTTGCCCGGCGACAAACGATCCGTAGATGGGCCCCGGGGCTATCCG
Organism: uncultured Alphaproteobacteria bacterium; assembly: GCA_963836695.1. GTDB lineage: Bacteria > Pseudomonadota > Alphaproteobacteria > Rhizobiales > Beijerinckiaceae > Roseiarcus. The sequence goes on along the minus strand of CAWIKX010000024.1, from coordinate 289,220 downwards.
GCGCCTCAACTTGCAAGGGTAGCGAATGACCATCCGTCAGCCGCAAGCCGAACCATCAGACAGGCTTAGCAAATGGTTGAGGCCAGCTTGTTTCGGGACTGAGGTTGGCCTGAATTGCCGAGTCAAGACACGCCTTGAGCAGTGGAATTCGTCGCGCGCACCGCCGCGCTCAGCAGTGAGCCGATCGGTTCGTTCTGTTGACGCTGTTACGTTGAGGATGACACGAAATCATGGTCTCCTCGTTGCAGCGGCGCCGGGGCGCTGCTCTATTGAAGGGGGTACTAAGTGAAAACCAATCTACTCATGATGGCGGTTGCTGCAGGCGTTCTCGGCCTACCCTGCGTCGCATCGGCCGAAATCGTAACGGCGACATTCACGGGGACAGTGAACTTTGTTTTCGATCAGAGCGGCGGGCTTCCGCCGGCGTCGGAGGGCGACACTTTCGTCGCGACCTACGTGTTTAACCTTGCAAATGCGACCGACACGATGATCGACCCGACAATTGGCGGGTTTTCTGCCGGACCCTATGGTTCGTTCGCCACCGCGTCCGTAGCCATCAACGGCAACACCGGCCTTCTGCCCATCTTTACGTCAGGCGAGCTCACGGGCGAAACCCAAGTCTTCGGCATCGGAAGCGTGATCGACGCGGTCGTAAACGGCGCATCATCCAACCATTTGGATAGCACTGTCGAAGGCACGGACTTCGCGTGGAACCTCACATCGCCCGCGACCGCCTTTTCCTACACGACGGGTGATGCCGACCAAACTCTTATTCAGCTGGAGGACGACACCGGGGACCTCGTGGAAGCCGACATATCGAGCGTAAACATCACCGTGACGTCGTCTCCGGTCCCTGAGCCGTCTACCTGGGCAATGATGCTCATCGGCTTCGCGGGCTTGGGCTTCGCGGGCTGGCGCGCGACTTCGCACAACGACTGGGGCAGCAGCGTAACGACACTCCGAGGCAAGAAAGGCGGCCCAAAATCGCCCTTTTGTCCGGCGCCTCTGCGAGCATGGAAGGTCGGCAGCGTTGCGCCTGGCCTTGTGCGCGACGGAGCCGGTCAGAATCATGGAGCCCAGGGCTTGCGTGCCTCGTCAGGGCGCGATTATACACGCTGATACACAACGCTAGCGTGCAAATGGGGCTATTTCGATGCGTCAACAAGTCAAGTTCACTTTGCTCGGCTGCGCCGTAGCGGCTTTGGCCGCCGCCGTCTCTCCGGCCGATGCAACCGTCTATAACGTGAATCGCACCATCGACGGCGGCTCTGTCGTCGGCACGATCACCACGGACGGCGCGACGGGGACGATCAGACCCTATGGATTTCATCTGCGTGGGATCTGCAGCTGGTCGGACTGGGCGCGACGACGCATCATCACGAACACCGATAGCAACGCAGCCGTGTGGGGTCAGGGCGTGGACATCACGGCTGACGCGACGAACGTCTTCTTCAACTTCTCTGGCAATGACGGCGGCTTTCTAGTCTTCCAGGATGGCCAGGGCAGCGGGAATAAGTATTGGTGCGTCGACGCCGGCAATGACGCATGCGGCGCGAGCGAAGCGGTGGTTCCGCAACACTTCGACGATGGGACGCACAGCTTGCAGATCGAGAGGGGAATCAGGTCATCGCGACCGCAACCGTAACCGCTCCTGAGCCGGCCACCTGGGCCCTGATGCTCTTGGGCTTCGCAGGCTTGGGTTACGCCGGCTTCCGGCAGAGCCGGACGCGCGCCGCTTCCGTCTGAACGGGCGTTTGGGGTTCGCGAAGATCACGAAGGCTTGCTATGCCTTCGTGAAACTGTTCGCTTCGGCGCAAAAACCAATAACTCGAACTACGCGCCGTGGGTGACGACCTTGACGTCGACATTGCCGCGGGTCGCGTGGCTATAGGGGCAGATCTTCTCGTGCGCCTCTTCTGCTAGCGACTCGAGCTCGGCTTGGGGTAAGCTCGCGTCTGTCACGTCGAGCACGACCGCAAGACCGAAGCCGCCCTTCTCGCGCGGCCCGATGGTGACGGCGCATTTCACCGTCGCTTTCGACGCGTCCTTCTTATGCTGCTTGGCGATGAAGTCGAGCGCGCCGCCAAAGCAGGCGGCGTAGCCGGCGGCGAACAAGTGCTCGGGGGTTCCGGTCTTCGGTTTGCCAGGTCCGCCCATCTCCTTCGGCACCGAGAGATCGAGGCTCACGATTTCGTCGTCTGAGCTTGTATGACCGTTGCGGCCGCCGTTGGCGGTTCCATGGGCGGTGTAAAGCGGCTTGATCGCATCGGCCATGTGGTTTCTCCTCAGGGACGTTTCGGTGGATGGCGCGGATAGGATCACGCCTTCAGGCCCGAGGCAACCGCCCGGGTGAGCCTCAATCGCGGCTCGTCTGGCGCACGATCTCCGCCATAGCGCGCGAGTCCTCGTCGCCCATCGCCTCGAGCCCGGAGACGACCCCGGCGCGGTCGGCAGCGTTGCGGTTCTGGCTGGTCTTCCATTTGCCCCGGATGTCGAGGATCTCGATCTCGAGGCCGACGATCGCGCGGCGCTGCATGGCGATGAAATCGGCGGGCGCGTCGCCGACCGCCCAGGGTTGTTCACGGCGTTGCTCGAGCGTTTGCGTCAGCTCCTCGATCTGCTGGGAGAGCCAGGCGTCATCCATCACCTTCGCCCGGCCCTTCGCCTGGACCATGGTGTAATTCCAAGTCGGCACGACTTTGCCGGTCTCCTGCTTGGTCGCGTACCAGGACGGCGTGATGTAATGGTCGTGGCCCTGGAACACGATGAGCGCGTCCGGCGAAGCTTCGAGATCGCGCCATTGCGGGTTGGCGCGGGCGAGATGGACTTTCAGCGTACCAAGCTTCGACGCGGCCGTGTCGAGAATGAATGGAACCGAATTGGCGATGAGCCCCTCGGCCGCCATTGCTGATCAGAAGGCCGAACACGCGGTCCTGGATCAGCGCCTGCAGCGCCGGGAGATCTTCGTTTCGATGGAGAGGGGGTTCGTACAAGGCAGCCTCGTCGGCTTCTTCATGGGGCAGAATCCTCATGTGGGCAATGTCAAAGCGAATGTGAAGCGCGCGGCAGATCGGGGAGCTGACCGATCCAACGCTTGGTGCGCGAGTTGCAAGCTGGAAAACCCGACAGAGAGCTTTGCAGAAGTGGCGAGTTTTGATTCTCTGAGGTGAAGCCAGAGAGGATGATTTGCCGATGTCTCGCCGTGACCTTTCCCAACCTTCGTTCGTGGACGCGATGGTGAGCGGGTGCGGGAAGGGCAGCGGATTTCTGGACCGGATCGAGCAGGCGTTCGATTGGACGGCGTTCGAGGCTTTGCTGGCTCCGATTCACGCTTCGACCCGAGGCGCGCCTGGCTATCCGCCGCTTGTGATGTTCAAGATCCTGCTCCTGCAGCAGTGGCATACGCTGTCTGATCCTAGCGCTGAGGAGGCGGTGCGGGACCGGTTGTCGTTTCGCCGCTTTTGTGGCTTGCCGTTGGAGATGGAGACGCCGGACCACGCCTCGATCTGGCGTTTCCGCCAGACGATCGACAAGCTCGGCCTTTCGGCGGCGCTGCTTGCGGAGACGAACCGGCAGCTCGATGCGCTCGGCCTCATCGTCAAGCGCGGCACGCTGGTGGACGCCACCCTGATCGCCGCTGCGGTCAAGCGTCCGCCGTATGGGGGAGGCGGGATCAACCCGCGCGATCCGGACGCGCGGGTGACGATGAAGCGCAAGACGGTCCATTTTGGCTACAAGGCGCATTTGGCGGTGGACGAAGTCAGCGGCCTTGTGCGGCAGGCCGAGATGACTTCCGCCAATGTCCATGACTCCCGTTTGGCCGAAGCGCTGATCCAGGGCGACGAGCAAGGCTATTTCGCGGACAAGGCCTATAGCGGCCAAGCCTTCCGCGAGACGCTCGAACGGCGCGGACTGATCGACGGCGTGGCGTGGCGCGGGCGGCCCCATCATCCGCTCGAAGATTGGCAGAGGCTTCTCAATTCCTGGTCGTCGAGCATCCGCTGCGGCGTCGAGCGCGCTCACGCCACGATGAAGCAATGGTACGCCATGAGCCGCGTCCGCTATCGCGGGCTCGCCCGCAACGCCTGCCATCTCCGGTTCGTCGCCACCGCCATGAACATGAAACGGGCGCTCGTCCTCATGGAGCAAAACTGAGGGATCTTTCCGGCCGATCCGCCAGCGGGCGCCCCGCAGGGCGGGTCGAACAAGCACCGCCCGCCACAACACGCCCACACCTCGTCTCCCACCATCCCTTCAGCCCACAAAAACGCCCATCCCACCCAAAAAGCCCTAATTGTGAGAAGCTCTCCGCGACAATTTATTGCGCAACAAAAAAAGCAGACAAACCTAACCCCACAGAAACAGCCGCAGCCGCCAGACCAGAGAACGATAAACACGAAAACCGCGAACCATTGAAAGTCACAATCGAACGAGAGAATCCCAAGGAAACCCAAGCTTTTCCAACCCCGGAATCGAAGAATTCCAAAGCGAAAAGGCTCCGGACCAAGACAATCCAAATCGGTGGGCCGTTGGCCGAAGGCGCTCGCTTCAGAGGCCGAGTTCGCTCAAGCCGGGATGGTCGTCCGGACGACGCCCAAGCGGCCAGCGGTAGAGGCGGTCCTGCTCGCGGATCGGCAGATCGTTGATGCTCGCGTGCCGGACCCGCATCAGCCCCTCCTCGTCGAACTCCCAGTTCTCGTTGCCGTAAGAACGGAACCAGCTGCCCGCGTCGTCATGCCATTCGTAGGCGAAACGAACCGCGATGCGGTTCTCGTGAAAGGCCCAGACTTCCTTGATCAGCCGATAGTCCCGCTCGCGATTCCACTTGCGGGTCAAAAACGCCTCGATCGCCGGACGACCAGAGAAGAACTCGGACCGGTTTCGCCACCGGCTGTTCTCCGAATAGGCAAGCGCCACACGCGCCGGATCGCGAGTGTTCCAGGCGTCCTCGGCGCCAAGCGCGCCTTCTGCGCCGCAGTCTCTGCAGTAAAAGGCGGGAGAGGTGGTCTTGCCACGCGGCCCTCCTTATTCCGCAGCCTGCCTGCCGACGCCGTACCGCTTCTCGATATAGTCGTTGACCAGCGCCTTGAAGTCCTCGGCGATGCGCGGCCCGCGAAGCGTGACGGTCTTGACCCCATCGACAAACACCGGCGCGGCCGGAGCTTCGCCGGTTCCGGGCAGCGAGATGCCGATATTGGCGTGCTTGCTCTCGCCGGGCCCGTTGACGATGCAACCCATCACCGCGACGTTAAGCCGCTCGACGCCAGGATAGGTCGCGCGCCATTCCGGCATGGACGTCGCGAGATAGGTCTCGATATCGCGCGCCAGCTCCTGGAACACGGTCGAGGTCGTGCGTCCGCAGCCGGGACAGGCCGCGACCTGCGGCGCAAAACTGCGGAACCCCATGGTCTGCAAGAGTTCCTGCGCAACCTTCACTTCCTGCGTCCGGTCGCCGCCTGGCTCGGGTGTGAGCGAAATGCGGATCGTGTCGCCAAGACCCTCTTCCAGCAAAATGCCAAGCGCGGCGGAAGAGGCGACGATGCCCTTCGAGCCCATGCCCGCTTCGGTGAGGCCAAGATGCAACGCGTAATCGGACCGCTGCCCAAGCATGCGATAGACGGTGATGAGATCCTGGACCGACGAGACCTTCGCCGACAGGATGATACGCTCGCGTGGGAGCCCGATCTCCTCCGCCCGCGCCGCCGATAGAAGCGCCGAGCGCACCATCGCCTCGCGCGTGACCGCGCCCGCCTCAACCGGCTTTGGGCTCGCGGCGTTCTCGTCCATTAGAGTCGTCAGGAGTTCCTGATCGAGCGAACCCCAGTTGGCGCCGATGCGCACCGGCTTGCCGTTTTGGATCGCCATCTCGATGATCTTGCCGAACTGCAGGTCGCGCTTGTTCTTGAAGCCGACATTGCCGGGATTGATGCGATATTTGTCGAGCGCCTCGGCGCAGGCCGGATGATCGGCGAGCAGTTTGTGGCCGATATAGTGGAAGTCGCCGATCAGCGGCGACATGTTCCCTCGCGCACGCAGCCGGTCGCGGATATGCGGCACCGCGGCCGCCGCCTCGTCACGATCGACGGTCAGGCGCACCATCTCCGACCCTGCCCGCGCCAAAGCGCCGCGATCTGGCGCGTCGTCGCCTCGATGTCGGCCGTATCGGTGTTGGTCATCGACTGGACGACGATCGGCGCGCCCCCGCCGACAGTGACCGCCCCCTCGCCCTCGCCGACCCGAACCCAGAGGGTTGCGTGGCGGGAGAGCGGCCCGCATCGCATTTCCGACATCGCAAGGCTCATCGCGATAACCTTTCTCAGCCCCGCGCCCGAAACGAATTAGCTCGCGACGTTTTAAGCGCTCAGCGGCAATTTGTCATCCGCGGCCGCTGCAGTGCAACAGAGGCTCGCAACCTCCATCGCAATGCAATATGAGCTCCGTCGCGGACAATTCGCCCTTCCCCACAGGAGAAACGCCGATGTCTCTCGCGAAACGTCATGCCCTTGTCACCGGTTCGACGAGCGGCATTGGGCTGGCGATCGCCCGCGCGCTCGCCAAGGAAGGGGCGGATGTCGTCATCAACGGCTTCGGCGACAAGGCTGCGATCGAGGCCGAGCGCGTCAAAATCGAGAAAGAGTTCGGCGTCAAAGCTTTCTACAACGCGGCCGACATGGCGAGGGGCGCGGAAATCGAGGCGATGATCGCCGACGCTAAAGATAAGATGGGTTCGGTCGACATCCTCGTCAACAACGCGGGCATCCAGCATGTCTCGCCGATCGAGGACTTTCCGCTCGAGAAGTGGGACTTGATCATTGCCATCAACCTTACCGCGGCCTTCCATGCGATGCGGGCCGCGATTCCGGGCATGAAGGCCCAGAAATGGGGCCGCATCATCTCAACCGCCTCGGCCCATTCGCTGGTCGCCTCGCCGTTCAAGGGCGCCTATGTTGCGGCGAAGCACGGCCTCGTCGGGCTCACCAAGACGGTTGCGCTCGAACTTGCGACGTTCGGCGTCACGGCGAATTGCATTTCGCCCGGCTATGTCTCGACCCCGCTGGTGGAGCGTCAGATCCCCGACACGATGAAGGCGCGCAACATGACGCGCGAGCAGGTGATCAACGATGTCATATTGGCCGCCCAGCCGACCAAGCAATTCATAAGCGTCGACCATGTCGCAGCGGTCGCGGTGTTTCTTTGCTCGGACGCAGGCGCCTCGATCACAGGCGCGAATATGTCGATCGATGGCGGGTGGACCGCCGCGTAACCTCACCGGTGCTTGAATGCAGCCGTGCGCTTCTCCGCAAAGGCGCGCATGCCTTCCTTCTGGTCCTCGGTGGCGAACAGCGAATGGAAGACGCGGCGCTCGAACCGGATGCCTTCGGAAAGCGTCGTCTCCTGAGCGCGGTTGACGGCCTCCTTGGCGGCGTAGACCGCAGGCCTCGACAGAGCTGCGATTGACGCCGCGACCTTGAGCGCCTCCTCGATCAGAGAGGCGGCCGGCACGACGCGCGAGACGAGCCCTGAGCGCTCGGCCTCGGCCGCGTCCATCATCCGGCCGGTCAGGATCATCTCCATCGCCTTGGATTTGCCGACCGCGCGGGTCAAGCGCTGCGTGCCTCCGGCGCCGGGGATGACGCCGAGCTTGATCTCGGGCTGGCCGAACTTGGCGGTGTCGGCGGCGAGAATGAAATCGCACATCATGGCGACCTCGCATCCTCCGCCCAGCGCGAAGCCGGCGACGGCGGCGATGATGGGCTTGCGCGCCTTGGCCACATTCTCCCAGCGTGAGATGAAGTCGCCGACGAAAGCCTCGGCGAACGTCTTGTCCTGCATTTCCTTGATGTCGGCCCCGGCGGCGAACGCCTTCTCCGAGCCGGTCAGCACGATTGCGCCGATCGCGGAGTCGGTTTCGAAAGCTTCGAGCGCCGCGTTGAGGTCCTCCATCAAGGCCGCCGACAGCGCATTCAAGGCTTGCGGACGGTTAAGCCTGATGAGGCCCACGCCCCCATGCGTTTCGACGAGGATGTTGGCGTAGGTCATGGGCTCAGTTCTCCATGGGTTAACGGAATGCGTAGCGAATGCCGCGGGAAAAGCCTTACGAGCTTGGCAGGGCATCGCCCTTTATGCCCGCGGCGCTCCCCTCAAGCAGCCCACAACTTCGCGGGCTCGCTGATTCCCTTGAGCTGATATCCCGCCCAGCGCTCTCGGGCAGCGCGGCCCCCGCCCTCTCGCGCACCGCGTCGGTCATGAGAATCTGATCGGCCGCCGCCGCGCTCTGCGCACGCGAAGCGACGTTGACCACGGTGCCGATCGCCGTCAGATCGTGATGCGTGCGGCCAAACTCGCCAAAGTTGACCTTGCCAGTGTCGAGACCGATCCCGACGCCGATCGTTGCCGCCTCGGCACCGAAGGCCCGCGAAAGCTCATTGCGCCGCGCGCGCCAAAGCTCCTGGATCTTCCGAGCGGCCGCGACCGCGTGCGCCGCATGGTCCTTATGCTTGATCGGGAAATTGAAGACAGCCAGAACAGCGTCACCCATCGTCTTGTTGATGATGCCGTCGTGCTCCCAGATTGCCTCCCCGCAGACATCGTAGAAGGCGTCGAGCAGCGACGCGATCGCGCCGCTCGACTGCGATTGCGAAAGGCTCGTGTAGCCTCTCAGATCGGCGAACAGGATAGTCGCGTCGAGCTCGACCTGCCGCGCCTTCATCACCCGCTCGAACATCGTCTCGCAGATCGTGCAGACATTCGGAATCATGCGGCTCTGGCGAATGCCGACGGCCCGGTAAGGTACGGAGACGACGCCGCGCAAAGCAATGGGCAGCTTCATGTTCTGCCAGCAGCCCACGCAGAAAATCGGTTGCGACGCCATCCAGAGGTTTCCTCAGAGTTGAGAGCGGGTTTAACACCGACCGGACGGCTGTCAACCAAACATGGACAGTTAAATATGTGGGGCGGCCCGGCGGAACCGGTGCGCGCGACGACGCTCTCTTTGGACGAACCGCAGCCTCGAGCGCAGCCGTGATCCGCTACGGGATGAGCAACACCTTTCCCAGGTTGCTGCGGTCCTGGATGAAGTGATGAGCGGCCGCGGCCTCGCTCGAAGGTGAACGTCCGGGCGATTCGAGGCTTGATCGCGCCTTGCTCCCACAGCCGGACGAGTTCATCCACCCAGCCTGCGATGCGACCGCCTTCGTCCCACATATGCCCTAGGTTCACGCCGAAAACGCCCTTGTTCGCGTTCATGAGCGAGAGCGGATTGAACTGAAGCCAGGGCGTTCCAGCGAGCATCGACACCATGCCGAGCATTCCGCCAGTCTTGCTCCGGGCGGCAGATGACGCGCCAAACATGCCCAGCCGGCCTGTCGGCGCGAGAAGCCTGTAGCCCTTCTTGAGCGACTCGCCGCCCACCGCATCGAGTATGAGTTCGACTCCCCGTCCGTGGGTGATCTCTTTCGTGCGCTTCTCAAAGTCCTCGGTCCGGTAGTCGATCAGGTGATCGACGCCGAGCGCGCGCAGTTCCAGGTGCTTGGCGGCGGACGCTGTCCCAATGACGTTGGCGCCGAGGTGCTTGGCGATTTGAGTCGCGGCGACGCCGACCCCGCCGCCGGCGGAATGGACCAGCATCGTCTCGCCAGCCTTGAGCCCACCCATGACGACAATGAGCTGCCAGGCAGTGATATAGTTGATTGGAATTGCTGCGCCTTGGTCGGCCGACATGCGTTCGGGCCGCGTGAAGATCCTGCCCGTCGGCGCGCATACGACATCGGCGTAGCCGCCAAACCGCGTCAACGCGAACACATTGCGCCCGATCCACGCGGGATCGACGCCTTCGCCAACCGAGTTGACACGCCCAGCGACCTCATAGCCCGGAACGACGGGAATTTTAGGCAAATCCGGATAAAGACCCATTCGGCCCATCACGTCAGCGAAATTGACTCCGCTCGCCTCGACGCGAATGCGCGCCTCACCGGCTTGAGGGTTCGGATCGGCAGCCTCCTTGACGACGAGCGTCTCCGGAGGCCCGGCCTTCGAAATCCAGATCTGCCGCATGCTTAACGCTCCTGAGGGGATCAATGTCGGTCGCGTAGCCCGACTTCAAATATGCAATGGGTGGCCGAGCGCCGCGAGCGCCGACTCGTGAAAGGCTTCGCTCATCGTCGGATGAGCATGAATTGTGAGCGCGACGTCTTCGAGCCGGGCGCCCATCTCCAGCGCCAGCGAAAAGGCTGCAGAGAGTTCCGACACGCCAGCGCCGACGGCCTGAACGCCAAGAACGACGTGGTTGTCGGCCCGCGCGACGATCCGCACGAAGCCCTCGTCGTCCTGCAGCGTCATGGCGCGGCCATTGGCGCGGAAGGGAAAATGGCCGACGCGAATTTCGCCATGCGCCGCCCTGGCGGCGTCGGGCGAAAGTCCAACGGCGACGATCTCCGGGTCGGTGAAGCAGATCGCGGGAATCGCGACGCGATCGAAAGCGCGCTTTTTCCCGGCGATAATCTCGGCGACCATCTCCCCTTGCGCCATGGCGCGATGGGCCAGCATAGGCTCACCGGTGACGTCGCCGACCGCCCAGACGTTGCGCATCGAGGTCGCGCAGGTGGCGTCAATGCGCACGAATGCGCCGCTCATCGTAAGGTCAAGCGTCTCGAGGCCAAAGCCCGTGGTGCGCGCGCGCCGGCCGACCGCGACCAGAACCTTGTCGGCGGGAACCGCGCGCTCTTTGGCGTCCGCGCCCATGACCTTGAGGGCGCCTTTCGCGTGCCCAATCGCCTTTGCGCCAACCAGCGTCTCGACGCCGAGGTCGGCGAGACGCCGCACGAGTGGCTGGGTCAGTTCGGCGTCATAAAGCGGCAGGATCTTAGGCAACGCCTCGACGATCGTCACCTTCGCGCCAAGCTTCGCGAACGCCATGCCCAGCTCCATTCCGATGTAGCCTGCGCCAACCACCGCCAGCGATCGCGGGACCTCGGTCAGCTTGAGCAACACGGTCGAGGACAGGATGTCGCCGCCGAATGGGAGCGCCGGCAATTCCACCGGCTCGGACCCCGTCGCAAGGACAAGATGATCGGCGGCGACGCGGCTTTCGCCGGTGTCGGCGCGAACGATCGCCGTCTTGCCGTCGACGATCGTCGCCGTTCCGAGAAGCGTGCGCACCTTGGCCTTCTTCAACAGCGCGCCGACGCCGCCCGTGAGCCGAGTGACGATCGAATCCTTCCAGGCGATCGTGCGGGCGAAGTCGAGCTCTGGCGTCCCGATCGAGAGCCCGATGGCGCTCAAGCCCCGCGGCTCACGAAGACCATGCGCCGCGCCGGCGACGTGGATCAGCGCCTTCGAAGGGATGCAGCCGACGTTGAGGCAGACCCCGCCAAGCCGGTCGGCTTCGACCAGAATCGTGTCGAGGCCGAGTTGGCCCAGGCGGATCGCAGCGACATAACCGCCGGGGCCACCGCCGATAACGAGAACCTTGCAGCGAAGCTCGTTCACGGCGTGGCTCCGAAGCCCGCTAGGTTGTCACCCCCGAGAAGGGGGGGGTCCAGACACCGCATCCAGAGAGAGCGTCGCATGCTGTGCCGGCGCTGCTGGATACCCGCTTTCGCGAGTATGACACTTTCCACGGGATCAATCCTCAATGAACAGTGTCGCCGGAGCCTCGATCAGCGCCTTGAGGCGCTGAATGAACGTCGCGGCGTCATAGCCGTCGACGACGCGATGATCGAACGACGACGACAGGTTCATGACTTTTCGCGGAACGAACCCGCCGTCGCGCCAGACTGGCCGCACGACGATCTTGTTGACGCCGACGATCGCCACTTCCGGCCGGTTGACGATCGGCGTCGAGGCGACCCCGCCGAGCGCCCCGAGCGAAGTGAGCGTGATGGTCGAACCTGACAGTTCATCGCGCGCAGCGGCGCCCTGGCGCGCGGCTTCGCTGACCCGCCGTATTTCGCGCGCGCATTGATGCAAGCCCAGCGTCTCAGCGTGGCGGACGACCGGAACCATGAGGCCGTTCGGCGTCTGCGTCGCGATCCCTAGGTGCACCGCGCCGAAGCGGGAGATGACGTCGCCGTCATCGTCGTAATGGGCGTTCACTTGTGGGAATTCCGCAACCGCCTTGACGATCCCCAGGATGAGGAACGGGAGCAGGGTGAGTTTTGGTCGCCCTTCGGTGGCGCGGGCGTTGAGCGAAGCGCGCAATTCCTCGAGCGCGGTGACGTCGGTCTCCTCGACATAGGAGAAATGCGCGACCCGGCGCGCGGACTCGGCCATGTTCTCGGCGATGCGCCGGCGCATTCCGACGACCTTGATCGTCTCGACGGCTTGATTGGGCGCCCGGCCTGTAGCTCTCGTCGGCTCCGGCGGCCTGGCGATATGAGTGTCGAGGTCCTGGTGCGTGATCCGTCCCGTAGGTCCCGAGCCGCGCACGAATTTAAGATCGACGCCAGCGTCGCGCGCCTTGAGACGCACGGCAGGTGCAGCGAGCGGCTTCTCACCGAGAGCGCGAGGCGCGCCCATCTGGGGCGCACGCGCGGGCTGCGGGGACGCCTCGGCAAGCGCGCGAGCCTCATGCGCTGGCTTGAGCTCGGCGGCCTCGGTTTTGCGCGCCGGCTCGGGCTCGGGCTTCTTCGGGGTCGATTTCGGGGCGGCGGGAGCGATCGAGTTCGGCAGGCCGGGCGCGTCGATGCGAATGAGCACTGCCCCAACCGCCAGCACGTCCCCGACCGCGCCGCCAAGCGCGAGCACACTGCCCGCAACGGGCGTCGGAATGTCGACGGTCGCCTTGTCGGTCATCACGGAAGCGACGACCTGATCCTCCCTGACGAGGTCGCCGACCTTGACCGCCCACTCGACAATCTCTGCTTCGGCCACGCCCTCGCCGACATCGGGCATCTTGATTGAGCGGACGCCCATCACGAGGCCTCCATCGCCTTGACGAGCGCGCGCCCGATCCGCGCGGGACCCGGAAAATAGTCCCATTCTTCGGCGTGCGGATAAGGTGTGTCCCAGCCTGCGACGCGCTGAACCGGCGCCTCCAGCGCATAGAAACATCGCTCCATCACCTGCGCCGCGAGCTCGGCGCCAAAGCCCGAGGTCAGCGTCGCCTCATGCACAATCACGCAGCGACCGGTCTTCTCAACCGATGCTTGGATCGCATCCACGTCAAGGGGAACGAGCGAGCGCAGATCGATGATCTCGGCATCGACCCCGGTCTCCTCCGCCGCAGCCTCGGCGACATGAGTCATTGTGCCATAGCAGAGGACAGTGACCCCCTTACCCTCTCGCCGGACAGCCGCCTTGCCAAGCGGCACCACGTAGCGCCCCTCCGGCACGTCGCTTAAGGGGTGCTTCGCCCAGGCAACGACAGGCTGGTCGGGATGGCCGGTGAATGGGCCGTTGTAGAGTCGCTTCGGCTCAAGAAAGATGACGGGATCGTCGTCCTCGATCGAGGCGATGAGCAGACCCTTGGCGTCGTAGGGGTTGGAGGGGATGACGGTCTTGAGGCCGGCGACGTGGGTGAACAAAGCCTCCGGGCTCTGGCTATGCGTCTGCCCGCCATAGATGCCGCCTCCGACGGGCATGCGGATCACGATAGGGGCGAAGAATTCCCCGCCCGAGCGGTATCGCAGCCGCGCAGCTTCGGAAACGATCTGGTCATAGCCCGGATAGACGTAATCGGCGAACTGGATCTCAGCGACCGCTCTTAAGCCATAGGCGCCCATGCCGATCGCAACGCCCACGATCCCGGATTCGTTGATCGGCGCGTCGAAGCAGCGCGACTTGCCGTATTTGCGCTGGAGCCCGTCGGTGCAGCGAAAGACCCCGCCGAAATAGCCGACGTCCTCGCCGAACACGACCACGCGCTCATCTTCGGCCATCTTGCAGTCCATCGCGTCGCGGATCGCCTCGACCATCGACATGCGCGGCATGCTGTTAGGCTCCGCTCGATCGACTCCCCTCTCCTACAGGAGAGGGGTCGAGGGTTTCGCGCGCGAACAATGGCCCTTGCCTTCGACCCTCATCCGGCTGGCTATAGGGCGTTCGCCAGAACGCCCGTCCGCTGCTGACGGGCTGTGGCCAGCCACCTTCTCCCAGAGGGAGAAGGGACGCGACTCTGGGCCGGCAATCCATCCTCACACTCCGAGCTGCTGGCGCTGCTCGCGCAAATGGCGCGGCATTTCCTTGTACACCTGTTCGAACATTGTCGCTGCGCTCGGCTTCGGCCCGTCATGCAGCGTGCCATGGCTCTCGGCTTCCTTGGCGGCGTCGAGGATCTCGGCGTCAACCTCGGCCTGCATCTGCTGGTGGCGCTCTTCGCTCCACGCGCCGATCCGGATGAGGTGAACCTTCAGCCGCTCAATCGGGTCGCCCAGAGGCCAGGCGGACCACTCATCCTTGGGGCGATATTTCGACGGATCGTCCGAGGTCGAGTGCGCGCCGGCGCGGTGCGTCACCCATTCGATCAGCGTCGGGCCGAGATTGGCGCGCGCTCGTTCGGCCGCCCAGAGCGAGGCCGCGTGCACCGCAAGATAGTCGTTGCCGTCGACGCGAAGCGACGGAATCCCGAAGCCATGGGCGCGAGCGGCGAACCTCGCACTCTCGCCGCCCGCGATGCCCTGATAGGACGAGATCGCCCACTGGTTGTTGACGACGTTGAGAATGACTGGAGGCCGGTAGACGGAAGCAAATACGAGGGCCGCGTGGAAATCGCTCTCTGCCGTCGAGCCTTCGCCGATCCAGCCTGACGCGATCCGCGTATCGCCCGAGATCGCCGACGCCATCGCCCAACCGACCGCTTGCGGATATTGCGTCCCAAGGTTGCCTGAGACCGTGAAAAACCCTGCCTTTTTGAACGAATAGAGCCCGGGAAGCTGGCGGCCGTTGAGATGATCCTTCTCGTTGGAGAAGATCTCGCACATCATGTCGACGATCGGCCAGCCCAACGCGATGAGCAAGCCCTGCTGGCGGTAGGTCGGAAAGCACATGTCACCCTCGGCAAGCGCCTTGCGATGCGCGGTCGCGATCGCCTCCTCGCCGAGACAGGTGATGTAGAACGACGTCTTGCCCTGACGCTGCGACAAGAGCATGCGCGCGTCGAACGCGCGGGTGAGCATCATGTCGCGCAAGCCCTTGCGCAGATCATCGGCGTTGAGCGGCCCGGCCCACTCGCCGACCGCCTCGCCCTTGTCGTCGAGCGCCCGGATCATCGTATAGGCGTAGTCGCGTATGTCGGAAGGGTTGATGTCGATCGGCGGGCGACGAACCTTGCCTGCTTCGGCGATGCCGACATGGCTGAAGTCGGGCCTGCCGCCGGGCCGCACGGTCGGCTCGGGCACGTGCAGCGAAAGGCGGGCGCTGGTCATCGAGTGTCCTCCGACGGCGCGATCAGGATGCGCCTCACGCTGATTGAGGGCAGTTTAGCGCCACGGCGGCGCCATTGCCATGCGGACGGCCAACGGACCGCCTGCGCCGTTGACAGCCGCCCGCTCGCCCTCTTAAGAAGCGGGCGCATGCCCAGGTGGCGGAATTGGTAGACGCACTGGTTTCAGGTACCAGCGGTGCAAGCCGTGAAGGTTCGAGTCCTTTCCTGGGCACCATTCTTAGTCACCGCGCAGGCATCGTTTAGCTCCGCAGCCGCCAGATTTCGTCGCGCTCGATCGCGCCGAAAAGCCGCCGATTGCGGTTTTCCACAGGTTCGAATGCGACGTCAGCAAGCTCCGTCATCTCCGCTGCCTCCGCGATGGTGGCCATGCGGTCGAGCGTGGAGGCGGTGAGGTTTCTGGTTATTGCTCTTCCTACCCGAACAACCAGCCTGAAACTCCGAACAAGAGAGACATCATGACCAAGACTTGGCTTATCACCGGCTGTTCCACGGGCTTCGGCCGTTTGCTCGCGCAAGCGGCGCTCGAGCGGGGGGATCAGGTGGTCGCGACAGCGCGCGACCCCGCCACCCTCTCCGATATGGCCAAGGCCTATCCGAAGACGGCGCGAACGACCGCGCTCGATGTGACTAAGGCCGGCGCCGCCGACAAGGCTGTGGCGGTGGCGGTGGACGCATTCGGCCGGCTCGACGTGCTCGTCAACAACGCCGGCTTCGGCTTCATCGGCGCCATCGAGGAGGCGACTCCGGACGAATATCGGCCGATGTTTGAGACTAACATCATCGGCCTTCTGGAGACGACACGGGCGGCCTTGCCAGCATTGCGCAAGACGGGCGCCGGCGGCCGTATCGTCAACATTTCGTCGGCTGCTGGCCTCAAGGGCCTGCAAGGCTCGGGGCATTACAACGCGACCAAGTTTGCCGTCGAGGGTATTTCGGAAGCCCTCGCTGCCGAAGTCGCGCCATTCGGTATCGCGGTCATCACCGTCGAGCCAGGTCCGTTCCGAACCGACTTCCTCGGCCGCTCGATCTCGGCCGCCAAGAAAGAGATGCCGGAATATGCGAAGACGGCCGGGGTGTTCCGCACCTTCCGCGCCAACAACGACGGGAAGCAGGTCGGGGACCCAGACAAAGCCGTCAAAGTCATCCTGAAAGCGGTCGACGCGGAAAAGCCGCCGCTCCACCTGCCGCTCGGCGCGCGCGCTTACGCTCTGGCGCGCACGAAGATTGCGGAGTTCACCCAGGACATCGACGCCTGGGAAGAGGCGGCGAAGGCGACCGATTACGTCTGAGCGCGCTGGCGGCCCGAGAGTCTCCGACGGAAATGGACTGGTGCCGAGTGGCGCCGCAGATCGCCGCCCATGCCGATGTCGCGCCTGATGATTTCAGCGTGCAGACCGCAGCTAGCCTTCGGGGATTCCTGCGCGACGCATGTCGTCAATGATGCGCGCGCGCTGCTCAAGATAGAGGGGATTGTCGCTCGACACGGCGAATCGAAAATTCGCGATGGTGAACCCGGGGTCGAGAGCTAGCCCCGCCGCCAGCTCGGACTGCGCCTCATCCGCTCGACCCATGTTCGCCAAGACCGTGGCGTGGATGAAACGGCAGAGCGCAAAATTTCGATTGGCCTCTATGGACTGACGAAACCACGATGCAGCTTCTTCGTCGCGACCAAGAAGACATGCCGCGAAGCCGGCGGTCAGCAGCCAGACATAGGCCCAGGGATCGCGCGGGCTCAGGCGGAGCGCCTCCAGAACGTGCAACTCGGTCTGCTCAGCCAGACCGATGAACACCTTGTTCTGCCCAATCAAAGCGTGGGCTCCGGCCATGTTTCGATCCAAGGCCAAAGCTCTCTCATATTCAGCGATGCCCTGAGCGGAGCGGTTGGTGAAACCAAGGACCATGCCCATGCTCAGGTGAGCAAGAGCATGGTCGGGAGCAAGCGACAAAGCCTGAGCAGCAGCGGCTTCCGCCGCGGCGAACCGCGCGGCCTTGTCGGTCGCCGAGAGGCTGATCGCGAAATTGGCCTCGACCTGGGAGAGGCCGGCGAGCGCGTCGACATTGGCAGGATCGAGCGCCAGCGCGCGTTCAAAAAAGGCGTGGGCCTTGGTCATGCTTTCAGACGTGACTCCTCTGTTGACCCATGCCTCGCCTTGAAAATAGAGGTCAAGGGAGTCGGGTGAAGGCGCGCGCTCGGCCCGTCGCGCCTCGACCGCGATCAGCTGCGCGTTGAGGGTGTTCGCGATACGCGCCACGATCTCGTCTTGCATCTCGAAGAGATCGGTCACCGGCCTCTCGAAACGCTCGGCCCAAAGATGACTGCTGTTCTGCGCGTCAAGGAGCTGCACATTGACCCGCATGCGATTCACGCTCCGTTGCACGCTTCCTTCGAGCGCATAGCGGACGTTCAGCTCGCGCCCGATTTTGGTGACGTCGGAGGCCTTGCCCCGATAGGTGAAAGCGGTGTTCCGCGCAATAACGAATGAGCCACGAATCCGCGACAGATCGGTGGTGAGGCTTTCCGTTACCCCATCGACGAAATAATCTTGCTCCGTGTCGCCGCCAATGTTGGCGAAGGGCAGCACGATGATCGAGAGACGTGGCGGGCCAGCTTCGAAAGATGTCGCGGCGGCCAGTGTGCCCCCGGAGCGTCCAGCTTCGGCGCGGACAGCGTAGACGCGCACCGGCCGCGCGATATTCTTCAACGTCTTTTCGTCGAGGTCGATGAATTCCGCCTCGATCCGCCCGCGCACATGCTCATAGGCCGCCCCGGAAATGCACACGCCGCCGGGTTCCGCGACGCCCTCCAGGCGGGCGGTGATGTTGACGCCGTCGCCAAGGATATCCTCGCCCTCGACAAGCACATCGCCGAGATGAACGCCGATCCGGTAGAGGACGCGCTTTGCCCCGAGGGCGCTTTCGTTGCCGGCCGCCATCTGCCTTTGCATCGCCAAGGCGCATTCGACCGCGGCAACGACGGACGGGAATTCGACGAACATCCCGTCGCCCATTGTCTTGAACAGCCGCCCGCTATGCGCGGCGATGATCGGCAGGACAGTCTCGCGCCGCTCGCGCACCAGAGCGGCGGCGCCGGCCTCGTCCTCGCCCATCATGCGCGAATAGCCGACGACATCGGCGGCGAGAATTGCGGCGAGTCTGCGGGAGGTTATCATTTCTCAACCTCAACCCGCGTGAGGCAATCGGCGTCCTTCCCTACCACGGCTCACCCGTAGCGGATTTGGGCCTCACCTTATCGGCGGGGCGTATTGCAGGCCGCCCTTGTTCCATAGGGCATTGAGGCCCCGCGCGATCTTGATCGGCGAGCCCTGCCCCACATTGCGCTCAAAGATCTCCCCGTAATTACCAACGGCCTTGATGATGCGATAGGCCCAATCATTCGTGAGGCCGAGGCCCTCCCCATAACTGCCCTCGACGCCGAGCAGGCGGCGGATCGCCGGATTGTCCGAGTTACGCTTCTCGTCGACATTGGCTTGGGTGACGCCCAATTCTTCCGCGGTGATCAGCGCGTAGTGGGTCCATTGCACGATCTGGAACCACTGGACGTCGTCCTTGCGCACCGATGGGCCGAGCGGCTCCTTGGAGATGATCTCCGGAAGCACGATATGGTCGTCCGGATTCGACATCTTCAGACGCTCGGAATAGAGGCCCGAGGCGTCGGTGGTGTAGGCGTCGCATCGGCCGCTGTCGTAGGCCTTGGTCGCCTCCTCGTCGGTCGCGAAGACCACCGCCTCAAGCTTCATGTTGTTGGCGCGGAAATAGTCGGCAAGATTGAGTTCGGTTGTCGTTCCCTGCTGCACGCAAACCGACGCGCCGTCGAGCTTCAGGGCCGAGTCGACGCCGAGCTTCTTGCGCACCATGAACCCCTGCCCGTCGTAGAAATTGATGCCCGTAAAGAACATGCCTCCGGTTTGGCGGGAGAGCGTCCAGGTGGTGTTGCGGATCAGAACGTCGATCTCGCCTGAAGCCAGGATCGTCGGCCGGTCCTTGGCGTTGATCGGCAGGTATTTGACCTTGTTTGGATCGTTGAAGATTGCTGCGGCGATCGCCTTGCATTCGTCGACGTCGAGACCCTTGTACATCCCCTGATCGTCCGGCAGGCCGAAGCCGGCAAGTCCTGGATTGGCGCCGCAGATCAATTGACCCCGCGCCTTGACCTGATCGAGCGTGCCCGCGTTGGCGGACAGTGCAGTCGCGACGCTGAACGCCGCCCCAGCGAGCCAAGCAATGTGCGATCGCATGACAATCTCCTCAAACCGGCCCGATGCTGCCCCGACGATGGCCGGGAGGCGCATAGTCGGGCGCCGCGGGCGGAAGTCAATCCGCTGCCACTAGCCGGTGAAGCGTGCTACGCAACGGCCGAACGACGCCGTATTTGGAGTTCGCGCCGAGCCAATGGCCAAACTAACTGACGAAACGCGCGCCTCGCTGAGGCGTCGCTCGCGGCTCGTGAACTCTCGGCCGCGACGAAGAGTTCTCGCAGGGCTTCATCAACGTGCCGCCGTTCCGCGGCTCGACGGTGCTCTACCCCGACGTTGCCACTCTCAAGAGCCGCGCGCAGCGCTTCACCTACGGCACTCGCGGCACGCCCACGACCGAGGCCTTGTGTTCCGCCTGGACCGACCTTTCGGACGCGGCAGGGACGGTGCTCGTTCCCTCAGGGCTCGCAGCGATCGTTGTCGCGCTAATGACGGCGCTCAGCGCCGGCGATCACATGCTGATGACCAATTCCGTGTACAGGCCTGCGCGCGCGTTCGCCGACATGACTCTGAAGCGAATGGGGATCGAGACCACATACTACGATCCCGCAATCGGCGAAGGCGTCGCCGCCCTCATGCGGCCCAACACCAAAGTCGTGTTCACCGAGTCGCCGGGCTCGGAGACGCTCGAGATCCAGGACATTCCGGCGATCGCGGCGGCCGCACATACTCACGGCGCTTGCGTCATCATGGACAACACCTGGGCGACGCCGCTCTTCTTCTCGCCCCACGCCCACGGCGTCGATATGGCCGTCGAAGCTGGCACGAAATATCTGTCCGGTCACGCGGACCTTCTGCTCGGCCTCGTCTCAGCCAATGCGGAATGGTTCGAGCGACTTCACAACTGCGTTCATCTGATGGCCATTCCCGCCAGCCCCGAGGATGTGTTTCTCGCGCTTCGCGGCCTGCGCACCATGGAGCTCAGGCTGCGCGAGGCGGAGCGTCAGGGCTTGGCGCTGGCGCAATGGCTGAGCGACCGGCCTGAGGTCCTGCGCGTCATCCACCCCGCTTTGCCCGATCATCCTGGGCATGCTCTTTGGAAGCGCGACTATTCCGGCTCGTCGGGCCTGTTTTCGATCGTGCTCAAACCCGCGTCGGAAACCGCGGTTGCCGCGTTACTTGACGGCCTCGAGTTGTTCGGCATCGGCTATTCCTGGGGCGGGTATGAAAGCCTTGCCCTCCCCTTCGACTGCACGCCCGCCCGCACCGCGACGCGCTTTGACGCCGGCGGCCCGACGATCCGCTTCAGCGTCGGCCTTGAGGACATCGAGGATCTGAAGGATGATCTCGATCGGGGCTTCGCGAGGCTAAGGGCGACAGCGTGACAGCGAGCGCCGGCGCGACATTGGAGGTCTCGATGAACGAGGATTGCGCCTGCCCGTGCGGCGCTTCGCGTTTCACCGTTGCTGGGAATCCGATCGGCCGCTTCTTATGCCACTGCAAGATTTGCCAAAAGGTCTATCAAGAGCCTTTCGCCGACGTCACCTGCTTTTGGGCCAGCTCGGTTGACGTGCCGGCCAATCAGCCGAGTGAATTCCGCCGCTATCGTCCACCGCCTGCCTTGAGGCGAGGCGTCTGCGAGAAATGCAGCAATCCGGTCGTTGGGTTCCTGCACTTTGTCCCGGGGTTGATGCTTGCGTTCGTTCCCTCGCAGAATTGCCCTCGACCTGCGGAACTGCCGACGCCGGGCAGCCACATCTTCTGCGATCGGCGGGTCGCAGACGTCTCCGACAACGTTCCGAAGGTCAGCGGCTATTGGGTGAGCGAGGCCCACGTCACCCGGTCACTGCTCGACGGCCTCTTTGGTTGGAAACGCGCCGCCTGAACGAACGCGAGAAATTTTGGAGCCAATGCGCAACTTCCTTATCGACACCGACACCGCCTCCGACGACGCGGTCGCGATCATCATGGCGCTGACCGATCGGAACGTCCGCGTTCTCGGTCTGACGACCGTCGCGGGCAATGTCGGGCTCGAGCAGGCGACCCAAAACGCGCTGTTGACTGCCGAGGTCAGCAAGTCCGACGTCCCGGTCTTCGCCGGCGCCGACAAGCCGCTCACCCGCTCACATGACCATGCGCATTGGTTCCACGGCAAGGACGGCCTTGGCGATCGTGGATTTCCCGCGCCAAAGCGCAAGGCCGAGCGCGAGCATGCCGTCGACGCTATCGTCCGCATCGCGTGGGAGGAGCCCGACCTCACTTTGGTGACGCTCGGGCCGCTCACCAATGTGGCGCTTGCGCTCAAGCGCGAGCCCGAGCTTGTGGAGCGGATTGGGCGCTGCGTAGTGATGGGCGGCGCGCCCTGCTGCGAAGGCAACGTGACGCCCGCGGCGGAATACAACATCTGGGTCGATCCGGAAGCGGCGCGCGCTGTCTTCCGCTCGAAGCTCAACATCGAGATGGTCGGCTGGCACGTCTCGCGAGGCGAATCCGTCTTGACTAACGACGAGATCGCGGCGATCGAGGCGCTCGGCACGACGAAGGCGAAATTCGCCATCGAATCGAACACGACCGCCCGCGAGGCCTATCGGACCCAGACCGGCGAGATCGGCCTCTCGCTCGCCGACCCGACCGCGATGGCGGTCGCGCTTGACCGCTCGATTGGCCTCTCCTGGTCGCGTCATCGTGTCGCGATCGAGACCGGGAGCAGGCTCACCCGCGGCATGACGGTCGTGGACCGCCTGAATGTCCACGATGACGAGAACAACGCCAATGTCTGGCGTGAGGCGAACGGCGAGCACGAGGGCGCCGATGTCCTCTGGGCCCTCAACTCACACCGCTTCAAGGCTATGCTGAAGGCTGCGCTGGCGGCTTGAACAAGCAAGGGAACGCGCATGGAGTCCGGCCGCAATCTGCTCGCGGGCGAGACCTCGCCCTATCTTTTGCAGCACGCGGGAAACCCGGTGCATTGGCGTCCCTGGAACGCCGACGCTCTCGCCGAGGCCAGACGTCGCGACTGCCCGATCCTCTTATCGATTGGCTACGCCGCCTGCCATTGGTGTCACGTGATGGCGCACGAGTCGTTCGAGAACGCGGAGACGGCCAGTCTCATGAACGAATTGTTCGTCAACATCAAAGTCGATCGCGAGGAGCGGCCAGATATCGACCACATCTATATGTCGGCTCTGCATGCGCTCGGCCAGCAGGGCGGCTGGCCGCTCACGATGTTCCTGTCGCCCGATGGTAAGCCAATGATCGGCGGGACCTACTGGCCGCCGGAGCCGCGCTACGGCCGCCCCTCGTTCCGCCAAGTGCTGCAATCCATCGATAACGCCTGGCGCACGCAGCGCGATCAGATGGAGGGCCGCGGCCTCACGCTTGCCGACCATCTGGCGAAGCTTTCCGAACTGAACGCCGGTCCGGGCGTCTCCCCCGCCGACCTGACCCGCGTCGCCGATGCGCTGAAAAGCGCAGTGGACCCCGTCCACGGCGGCCTTCGCGGCGCGCCCAAATTCCCTAACGCGCCGATCTTCCGGTTCTTCTGGAATGAGATGTTCCGTCGTGGCGATCCATCTTTTGGCGAGTCGGTGCGCGCGATGCTCGAGGCCATGAACGCTGGCGGCATTTACGATCATCTCGGGGGCGGCTACGCGCGGTATTCGACCGACGAAATGTGGCTCGTGCCGCACTTCGAAAAGATGCTCTACGATAACGCGCAGATCCTCGAATTGCTGGCGCTCGTCCATTCCCTCTGGCCTGATCCGACTTTCGAAGAACGGGCGCGCGAGACGGTCGGGTGGCTGACGCGCGAAATGCGGGTCGGCGACGCTTTTGCGGCTTCCCTCGATGCCGATCAGGACGGAGAGGAAGGCCTGTTCTATGTCTGGGACGAAGACGAGATCGACGCCGCGCTCGGCCAAGCCGCGCGTGCGTTCAAAGAGGCCTATGACGTGACGCGCGGCGGCAATTGGGAAGGTCGAACGGTGTTGCGCCGCATCGCGCCGCGCGGGTCGCCTGACACTGAGGCCGAGCTTGCCGCTTCTCGCGCGAAACTATTCGCTTTGCGTGAGGCGCGTCCCAAGCCCGGTCGCGACGACAAGGTGCTCGCCGACTGGAACGGCCTCACCATTGCCGCGCTCGCGCACGCCAGCGCTGTGTTCGGCGAACCGCTGTGGCTGCAGACAGCGCGCGCCGCGTTCGACTTCATCATGTTGAAGCTGCGCGGGCCGGATGGCCTGCTTCTTCATGCCTGGCGCGAGGGGCGCCCCGGCGCTCGCGCGTTGCTCGACGACTATGCGTCGATGGCCCGCGCGGCGCTCGCTCTGTTCGAGGCGAGCGGCAAGCCCGGGGACCTCGAAGCCGCCTGCAGCTTGGCAAGCGAGGCCACTGATCTCTTCAGCGACGACGCGGGCGGATTCTATCTCACTGCCAAGGACGCCGCCGACGTGCCGGGCGCGCGCCCTCGCCAGATGCACGACGGGGCGGCGCCCTCAGGCGTTGGGCTTCTAGCCGAGACCTTCGTCGGGCTCTGGCATCTGACCGACGAAGCGCGCTGGGTCGAGGCGGCCGAAGGGCTCAATCGCGCCGTCTCCGGCGCGCCCGAGGGGCTTGGGGGCAGTCCGCTGACCCTCATGAGCGCCGACATGCTGGCGCGCGGCGGCTCGGTCGTCATCGACGGGCCACTAGACGACCCGCGCGCTCAGGCGCTCGCTGCGGTCGCGCTCAGGGCGCCTGACCCGTCGCTGACGGTGCTGCGCCTCGATCGGCGAATATGGCCGGAGGGCCCTTTGCGGGCCGACTTGCCGCGCGCCGACGAGCCTATCGCGATGCTATGCCAGGGCCAGACCTGCTCGCTCCCGGTCACGACGCCGGATGCGCTGCGCGCGCTTATGGACGCGCGACGCGCAAGCGCGCCGGACTGACTACGAAGCGGCGCGCTTTGCGCTAAAGTCCGCTGCGAGTTGTCACAACAGCTTGTAGCCCGGAAATCCGCGTTGCGCCGCCTTTTGCGCAATCCATTTTTCGGCGTCGGTCGCGTTCGGACATATGCGAAATTCTCGCATCTCCGTTTCGACCTCGTCGTTGTGATCGCGTCGGGCATGGCAACTTGCCCGAAATAGGCGGCCGCCTTCCATGCTTTCCACGACGCCAAAAAACTCGGCGCCGTCTTCTGCCTTCAGGCTCAATTGGCGCGTTGGATTTGCACGAGAGGACGGCATAGGCGGATCCGCGAAAAGGACCCCCGCGCATTGGGGGTCTGCGCGGGGCGAAGTGCGCGCCCTTAAGCTGGGACGCGCGCGGTAGCACGTATCCCGAAAACTCGGCCACGGCTTTATTGTTCCCTCGCAGATCCAGTATCCAGTGATTGTTGTTCGTTTGCAACTTGCAGGTTGCGCTCCAGGCAACGGTCCCAACCAGGTCCTCGACATTCCGCAGTTATGCTATGCATCATAAAATTATTGATCCCTCCAAGTAGGCTTGCATCGCTCCGTCCGAGACGAGGCGGCCTCGTCGACCTGGTAGCCGTCCTGTCAGTTGACTTTCATCCGGCCAAGCGATGAAGCAGGCTTGCCCGTAGTCCGCGCGGGCTTCCAAGGACGCCTCGTGTCTCCTGAAGAATTCCGTCGCTATGGCCATGAACTCATCGACTGGCTGGCCGACTATCATGAGAGCCTGGCTGATCGACCGGTGATGGCGAAGACCAAGCCTGGCGAAATCCGCGATGCGCTACCCTCCGCGCCGCCAAACGACCCGGAAGATTTCGCCGCGGCGATCGCGGACCTGAATCGCCTCGTCGTTCCGGGCTTGTCGCTTTGGCAGCATCCCCGTTTCTTCGGCTATTTCCCCGCCAATGCACTGCATGCAGGTGTCCTTGGCGATCTGGTGAGCACCGGGCTCGGCGTGCTTGGGCTCTCATGGCAAGCAAGCCCAGCAGTGACCGAAATCGAGGAAGTTGTAACCGATTGGCTCAGGCAGATGCTTGGCCTCTCGCCCGCCTGGAGCGGGGTGATCCAGGACACCGCCTCGACCAGCACACTCGTTGCGCTCATTTGCGCGCGCGAGCGAGCGACGAACTATGCGCTCGCGCGCGGCGGCTTGCAGGGCGAAACTCGGAAGCCGCGAGTCTATCTGTCAGCGCACGCGCATAGCTCAGTCGACAAGGGCGCGCTGCTTGCCGGCTTCGGCCGCGACAATCTACGGCTCGTTCCATTCGATGGCCACTACGCCATGCGCCCAGACGCGCTCGCCGAGATGGTCGAAAGGGACCTCGCCAACGGCGATCTACCTTGCGCGATTGTCGCGACCGTAGGGACGACGGCGACGACTGCGATCGATCCGATCGCGCCTATCGCAGAGATCGCGGGCCGGCACGGCGCCTGGCTGCATGTCGACGCCGCGATGGCGGGCAGCGCGATGATCCTGCCCGAATGCCGCTGGATGTGGGACGGAATCGAGGGCGCAGACTCTCTGGTGATCAACGCGCATAAATGGCTCGGCGCGCCGTTCGATTGCTCGGTCTACTATGTGCGCGATCCCGAGCATCTGATGCGGGTGATGTCCACCAACCCGAGCTACCTGCAATCCCCAGTCGCCGGAGAGGTCAAGAACCTGCGCGACTGGGGCATCCCGCTCGGGCGCCGCTTCCGGGCGCTGAAACTCTGGTTCGTCATCCGCGAACAGGGCGTGAGCGGACTGCAGAAGCGCTTGCGGCGCGACCTCGCCAATGCGCAATGGCTTGCGAAACAGGTCGCTGCGACTCCGGACTGGCGGATGTTGGCGCCGGTCTATTTGCAAACCGTGTGCGTGCGCCACGAGCCGGTAGGCCTCAAAGGCGAGGCGCTCGACGCCCACACGACCGCATGGGTCGAGGCGATCAATCGCTCAGGCGCGGCCTATCTCACGCCAGCCGTCCTCGACGGGCGCTGGATGACGCGCGTATCGATCGGCGCGCTCGCGACGGAGGAGGCAGATGTCGCCTCGGTCTGGGCGGCGATGCGGGAAGCTGCGGATGGGTCCTGGGCTGAGCGTATGGCGGGGTGAAGGGCGCCAACGCCCTTCATGAGCGGCTTTGCCAAAGCGCAGGCCGACAATCGGATCGGAGACCTCAACGAACGTCTCAGCAGCGGAACAGATAGGTGCGCGACTTGTTAAGGCCTCGACGGGCGCTGAACCCCAGCCCCCCAGCCAAAGGCGCTCGTTAGCCCCGCGTCGGCCCTCCCCACGCGGGGCTTCTTTTTTCATCAAGCAAACCGGACAACGCCTGGCCGAATCTCTTGGCTGTCCCTCGAGCGGCCGGGCAGAATAGAGGCGGTGCCCAATTCAGCGACTTGCGAAAAACATAAACCCTGGTCACGTTTCTATCCTGCAGACTGGAGGCCGTTGATTGCGAACTCCTGACCGAAGTAAAAGAAAACACGACGGAGTTTGGCTGCGGGCGCCCGGTGCAGCAATGACAGGAGGAAGCGCGCGATGGAGGGGCTTGTAGGCAAGACCGCGCTGGTCACCGGAGGCGCGGGCGGGATTGGCTCGACACTCAGCGAAGCGATCCTGGAGAGCGGAGGTCGGGTCTTCCTCCATGATCTGCCGACCTCCGACGGCGCGGCAAAGGCCCGCTCGCTTTGTCAACGATACGGCGATGACCGCGCGATCTTCGTCGCTGGAGATCTGAGTGACCTCGCTGCGCTCAAACGCGAGAGCGAGAGGCTCGCTGCCGCGGTCGATGGCTTCGACTTCCTCGTCAACAACGCCGCGATCGATCCGGTAGGGCCGATCGAGGCGTATTCGCTCGAGGATTTTCTGGCGGTTCAGACGATTAACGCCCACGCGGCTTTCGTGCTGTGCCAGACGCTGGCGCCCCATATGAAGCGTAGGGGCGGCGGCGCCATCGTCAGCGTGATGAGCGTCGTGCTGTCCGGAGGCTGGCCCGAGAAGGTCCCTTACGCCATGTCGAAGGGAGCGCTGCTCGGCCTCACGCGTTCCCTGGCTCGCGAATTGGGTCCGCACAATATCCGCGTCAATGCCGTGAGCCCGGGCGCCATTCCAACTCAGATGGAGCACAAGCACTATGCCGCCAGTGGCCGCGCGGCCTACGATGAATGGGCGATCAGCAAGCAATCCTTGCCGTTCCGCTCGGACATCCGCGATGTCGCCGACACTGTGCTCTACCTGCTTTCGCCCCTAAGTCGATTCATCACCGGTCAAGAGCTGCACGTAAACGGGGGCATGTATATGGGCTGATATGTTCATGGCCAATTCAGGTCCACTGGCCAGACTGCGGTTGTTAGCAATGGCAAACCTCAACCCATGTTGTGGGAGGAACTTCAATGATCAAAACATTCGTCGCAGTCGTCCTTGGCGTCGTCATCGTCGGTGCGCCGCTGGCCGCAATGGCGCAGTCCGCCCACGCCGGCGGTGGCGGGTCGCATAGCAGACATTTACGCCACAGCCGAAACACGCACAAAGACAGGGCGCGCGCGGGAGCCGAACATATGCGCCAGATGCGTATGGCGCCCGCAGCTCCTAAGAGCTGACAAACTTAGACGGCGCGCTCCGTCGGCCGGGGCCGAGTGAGCGCCGCTTAATAATGCGAGGGCGAGGCTACGCCACCGGACAGGGCGTCGCGCCCCAGATGTCGCGCGCGTATTCTCCGATCGTGCGATCGCTTGAGAACTTGCCCGAGCCCGCGATGTTCAGAATGACTTTCTCCGTCCATCCATCACGGCGGCGGTGGAGGTCGCAGAGCCTCCCGTCGGCATGAAGATAGGAGGTCAAATCGGCGAGATGCATGAAGTGGTCGCCGTGCGTCAGGAGAGCGCCGCGCAGCGGTTCGAAGATCCCAGGCTCGTGCGGACTGAAATGATCGGAGAAGATAAGGTCGAGCGCCTTCCGGGTCTCCGGCTCATTTTCATAGTGCCAATGGGGGTTGTACCAAGGCTGGCTATTGGCGACCTCCTGCGCGGTGAGGCCGAACAAGAAGAAGTTCTCTTCGCCAGCCTCCTCAGCCATCTCGATCGTCGCCCCGTCCCGCGTACCTATGGTCAGCGCGCCGTTCATCATGAACTTCATGTTGCTGGTGCCGCTCGCCTCGTAGCCGGCGGTCGAAATCTGGTTCGAGACATCGGCGGCCGGGATGCAACGTTCCGCCAGCGTGACATTGTATTCCGGCAGGAAAACGACCTTGAGTTTGCCGCGCATTACGGGATCAGCGTCGATCGTCTGCGCCAGATTGTTGATGAACTTGATGATCACCTTCGCGAGATAGTACGCGGGCGCCGCCTTGCCCGCGAAAAAGAACGTGCGCGGAGGGAGGTCGAGAGCGGGATTTTCGTGCAGTCGTTGATAGAGAACGACGATGCGCAGGGCATTGAGCAGCTGGCGCTTATACTCGTGAATGCGCTTGATCTGGCAATCGAAGACAGTGTCCGGATCCACTGTGACGTCTGCATGCCTCTTGACCCAGTCGGCGAAGCGCGCCTTGCACTCGCGCTGGGATTTTTGAACGCTCACAAGGAACGCTGCGTCTTTCGCCAAGGGCTTAAGCTTCTGCAGCTCCGAGAGATCGGTGATCCATCCGTCGCCAATCGCTGACGAAATCGTCGTCGAGAGCCACGGATTTGCCAGCCGGAGCCAGCGTCTCGGGGTGATCCCGTTCGTCTTGTTGTTGAAGCGCTCAGGAAACACTTCGGCGAGGTCTTTGACCGTCGTCTTGCGCAAAAGCTCGGAATGGATCGCGGCGACGCCGTTCGTGCTATGGGATCCAACGATCGCGAGGTGGGCCATGCGGATGTGCTGCGTCTGACCCTCTTCAATGAGGCTCACGCGCGCCGCGCGATCGGTGTCATCAGGATACCGCGCGCGGATGCCCTCGAGAAACCGCCGGTTGATCTCGAAGACGATCTCGAGTTGGCGCGGAATGAGGAGTCGCATCCACTCCACCGGCCAACGCTCGAGAGCCTCGGGAAGCAGCGTGTGGTTGGTGTAGGCGAGGGTCGCACGGGTGATATGCCACGCTTCGTCCCAGCCGAGATGCGCTTCATCGAGCAGGATGCGCATGAGCTCCGGCACGGCAAGGGTCGGATGCGTGTCGTTCATTTGAATTGCGGCCTTCTCGGGCAGGACCCGCCAATCGGAATTCGACTCCCGAAACCTGCGAATAGCGTCCGCCAGCGAACATGCGACGAGGAAATACTCCTGCATAAGCCGCAGTGCTCGCCCCTGCTGCGTGTGGTCGTCCGGATAGAGAACGCGCGTGAGCGATTCCGCGTTGAGCGCCTCTGCGATTGCCGCCACGAAATCGCCGCCGCTGAATTGCTGAAAGTCAAACGAGTTGGCGGCGGCGGCGCTCCACAAGCGCAGCGTGTTGACCGTCTTGCCGCCGTAACCAACCAC
Source organism: uncultured Alphaproteobacteria bacterium (assembly GCA_963836695.1). GTDB lineage: Bacteria > Pseudomonadota > Alphaproteobacteria > Rhizobiales > Beijerinckiaceae > Roseiarcus. The sequence continues at coordinate 259,235 of CAWIKX010000024.1, read as the reverse complement.
CGGCCGATCGTAGGGCACACCGATGAGCGTCGATGGCCTGTTCGGAATCATCCGCAGCCTGCCCTCGCGCAATTCAAACGAGCAGCCGAATGTCACCGAGACGCTTTCCGCCGGACGCACGATCTCCCAGGGGTCCGGATGAGCGAGCCAATTGTCGGGGCGCTCCTCCTGCCAGCCGTTCCGAATTTTCTGCTTGAAAATGCCGTGCTCGTAACGCAGGCCATAGCCCATCGCCGGCAGCTGCATCGTCGCCATCGAGTTCAAGAAAGCAGGCGGCCAGACGGCCGAGGCCCCCGTTACCCAACCCGGCGTCGGGCTCCTCGTGCAGGATTTCCCACCACTCGCGGCCATCGCTCTTGAAACTCGGCCCGACGATGGGATCGAGCAGGAGGTTCATCACGTTGTTGCCGAGTGAACGGCCGATGAGAAACTCGATCGAGATGTAATAGATCCGCTTCGGGTTCTCGCGGGCGTAGGTCTTGTTGGTCCGAAGCCAACGATCCGAAAGAATGTCTCTTACCGCGCGTGCGGCCGCCTTGTAGCGCTCACGCGTATTCGCCGTGTCCGGCTCAACAATGTTGTCATACTTAAGGTGCCGCTCGTAGAGCGCGTCAGGCGCGCCCGAGAAAAGAGCGGCGCTGATCGCGTAGCTTTTCAGGAGAGCGGCGGCATCCGGCGAGGCTTGCGCCGCTCGACTGAGCTCGTGCACGTCGTTCATTGCCCTTGCCCTCCCGAAAAAGCGCTTGATACCCGGCGCTTGTGACGCTCAGGCGACGGTACAGCTCATGCCAGCCGGACCATCACACGTTGTCGCCCTCGGTCGAGCCGCGCCGCTCGCGCCGCGCCTGGACCGCGCCCATGTCCAGTTCTTGATCTCGGGCATGTCGTCGCCATAGCGCTGGATATATTCGCGATGATCGATGAGCTTGTCTCGGATTTCCTGCTTGGCGTAGGCGGCGCGCTCGCCGAGCTTTGGCACGCGGTCGATGACGTCGCTGACCAGATGGAACCGGTCGAGGTCATTGATCACGCACATATCGAAAGGCGTGGTCGTCGTTCCCTCTTCCTTATAACCGCGGACATGAATGTTATCGTGGCCATTGCGCCGATAGGTCAGGCGATGGATGAGCCACGGATAGCCATGAAAGGCGAAGATGATCGGCTTGTCGACGGTAAAGAGCGCGTCGAAGTCACGATCGGAAAGGCCGTGCGGATGCTCGCTTGGCGGCTGCAGCGTCGTGAGATCGACGACATTGACGACCCGTATTTTCAGTTCCGGCGCGTGCTGGCGCAGGAGCTTGACCGCGGCGAGCGTCTCAAGCGTCGGCACGTCGCCGCAGCAGGCCATCACGACGTCCGGCTCGCCGCCGCGGTCGTTGCTCGCCCATGGCCAGATCCCCAGCCCTGCTTCGCAGTGCTTGATCGCCTGGTCCATGGTCAGCCATTGCGGCGCGGGCTGTTTGCCCGCGACAATGACATTCACGTAGTTGCGGCTACGCAGGCAATGGTCGGTGACGGAAAGAAGGCAGTTAGCGTCGGGCGGCAGGTAGATCCGTACCACTTCGGCCTTCTTGTTCATCACGTGGTCGATGAAGCCGGGGTCCTGGTGCGAAAAGCCGTTGTGGTCCTGGCGCCAGACGTGGCTGGATAACAGATAATTCAGCGAAGCGATCGGTCGACGCCATTTGATGTGACTGCAGACTTTCAGCCATTTCGCATGCTGGTTGAACATGGAATCAACGATGTGGATAAAGGCCTCGTAGCAGGAGAAGAAGCCGTGCCGGCCGGTCATGAGATAGCCCTCGAGCCAGCCCTGACACTGGTGCTCGCTCAGCATCTCCATCACGCGTCCGTCGGGCGCGAGATGGTCATCATAAGGAAGGGTCTCGGCTGCCCAGGCGCGGTTTGTGACCTCCAGGACATCCTGCCAGCGATTGGAGTTGCTTTCATCCGGGCTGAACAGGCGGAAGTTTTGCGACTCCAGATTGAGTTTCATGACGTCGCGCAGGAACTGGCCCATAACCTGCGTCGCTTCCGCAGTCACTGAACCGGGCGACGATACCTCAACCGCGTAGTCGCGAAAGTTTGGAAGCTTCAGGTCATGCAAAAGCAGGCCGCCGTTCGCATGCGGATTGGCGCTCATGCGGCGGGTCCCTTCCGGCGCAAGCGCTGCGAGTTCTTTCTTAAGCCGGCCGTCCGCGTCGAACAGCTCGTTGGGCCGATAGCTCTTCATCCATGTCTCGAGGATATGGACGTGCTCAGGATGGCCCCGCATCGCGCTCATCGGCACCTGATGCGACCGCCAGTATCCCTCTTCCTTCTTGCCGTCGATCTCCTTGGGACAGGTCCAGCCCTTCGGCGTGCGCATGACGATCATCGGCCAGATCGGGCGTTTGGAGAATCGATTCTTCCGCGCGTCTGCCTGGATGTTCCGGATCTCACCGATCACGTTTTCCAGCGTAGCGGCCATGAGTTCGTGCATAACCGCCGGGTCGTCGCCCTCGACGAAATGGGGCTTGTAGCCGTAGCCGCGAAACAGCGATTCCAGCTCCTCATGGCTGATCCGCGCCAGCACTGTCGGATTGGCGATCTTATAGCCGTTGAGATGCAGGATCGGCAGCACGGCGCCATCGCGCACCGGATTGAGGAACTTGTTGGAATGCCAGCTTGTCGCGAGCGGCCCGGTCTCCGCTTCGCCGTCGCCAACCACCGCGGCGACAATGAGGTCGGGATTGTCGAAGGCCGCTCCGTAGGCGTGTGAGAGCGCATAGCCGAGTTCGCCGCCCTCGTGGATGGAGCCGGGCGTCTCAGGCGCCACGTGGCTCGGAATCCCGCCCGGAAACGAGAATTGCGTGAAGAGCCGTTTCATGCCCTCCGCGTCCTGCGAGATTCCCGGATAAACTTCGCTGTACGTGCCTTCGAGATAGGTGTTGGCGACGAGCCCCGGCCCGCCGTGTCCAGGGCCGGTGACGTAGATCATATCGAGGTCGTATTTCTTGATCAGCCGATTGAGGTGCGCGTAGACGAAGTTGAGGCCCGGCGTCGTGCCCCAGTGCCCGAGGAGTCGCGGCTTGATGTGCTCCTCTTTGAGAGGCTCGCGCAGCAAGGGGTTGTCGAACAGGTAGATCTGACCGACGGACAGATAGTTGGCGGCGCGCCAGTAGGCGTCGATGAGCGCGCTTTCGGTCTTCGACAGCGTGCTTCCGGTTTTCGATGCGCTTTCCTTCTTCTTCAGAGCGGTCGTGGTCGCCATCGTCGTTTCCTCTCTGTTTCCTCATTGCGCTGTTCGGGAGGCCGAATGTTGGGCCGATATCGTTTGCGTGACAACTGGCTTCTGCCGGCGCTTGGGTTTCAGCTCAACGTCCGGACGGGCCGAGGCGATCCAGACCGAATGTCACCGCGGCCAGCGCACGTTCCTCGAGGTCGCCCGCTGCGGTCGGCCTTTGTCAACCCAGATCCAGTAAGCGCGCTCCGCTTCAACTAGCGGCTCCTTGGCCCTCGATTGGGCCTCCTCCCCGCAATTGCTCGCTTCGCCTTTAGGCGAGCCGCGGCTCCACGATCTGCCCACTCTATCACAATTCGACGACAATCTCCCTCGCGTCACGGCGCGGCGCTTATTGCATCCGCGCGAAAACCTGATCATCTGAGCGGCCTCGTACGAGCGAGCCGATGAGGGAAGGTCCATGTCCGCAAGGCCAATCCACGCCGATAACGCCGCGCAAGCGGAATATTGGAGCTGCGTCGCTGGCCCAAAATGGACCGACCACCAGGAACATCAAGACCTGGTTCTGCGCCCCGTTTCCGATCGGCTCATCGCCGAAGCGAAGGCAAAGCCAGGCGATCGCGTGATCGACGTCGGTTGCGGCTGCGGCGCGACGACAATCGACATCGCCACGCGGATAAGCCCGGGCGGCGAGATCCTGGGGCTCGACATTTCCGAGCCGATGCTCGGGCGCGCTCGCGAACGTGCGGCGCAGAGCCTGCCGATCCGGTTCGAACTCGCCGACGCCACCGTCTACGACTTCGAGCCCCAAGCCGACCTCATCGTCTCGCGGTTCGGCGTCATGTTCTTCGCCGACCCGGCGCGCTCGTTCGCCAACCTGCGCAAGGGCCTGAAACCTGGCGGGCGGCTCGCCTTCGCCTGCTGGCGCGAGGCCAAGCAGAACCCCTTCTTCGTCGTGCCGCTGAGAGAAGCCGGGAAACATGCCCCTCTCCTCCCCGAGACGACGCCTGAGGCGCCCGGACCGTTCGCCTTCGCCAGCGAGGAGCGCGTGCGGCGGGTCCTCAGCGACGCTGGTTTCGCCGACATCGTTCTCATTCCCCATGATCTCGAACTCGACATCGCAGCCGGCTGCGGGCTCGAAACCGCGGTCAGGGCCGCGCTCACGATCGGGCCGACAAGCCGAATGCTCAACGGCCAGAGCGACGAGGTTCGCGGCGCGGCGACCGCAGACATTCGCAAGGCGCTCGCGGCGCAGGCGCGGGGCGACAGCGTGCCGCTGGGCGCGGCGATCTGGATCGTTACGGCGAGGAACCCGGGCTGACGCGGAGCCGCTTCTTCAGCTCTCGTGCCGGACGCTGGAATGGCGCGCGACCTTCCCGCACGCGTCAATAAAGGCTAATAAACGCCAGTAAGCGAGGCGTAAACGTTAGTAAACGTTAGTAAAATAGCTAGCGTTTACTAGCGTTTAATTTTGCGAAATCGGGACTTTTCAATGGGTTACGAGCGGTCCAAATAGATTTTGGGGCTGCGTCTCATTCCCGGCCCCGAAACAACGCGTTATTCGGGTTCCCTCGCTCTCCTGAATGGACCGGATTCCGAACATCAGTACATGTATCATGTTTTTCAGAACCAAACAAGCAATTGCATGGGTCTCAACGGAATTTTAGCGATGGCGACAGCTCACAGAAGCCGGCATGGGCTCAAGCGATCGAGTTTCGCAGAACAGCAAGGATTGCGGCGGCAATGCATGACCGATGCCGGACGCCCCTAGCTCATATCCTGGTGAAGTGGCCACGCCGGAAGAGATTCTTCGACTAGCCAACTCCTACCGCCAAGCGGCCCTAACGTTGGCGGAACTTGGAAGGCGCGGCGATCCCGTGTCGCGAGCGCCCTATCGGTACGCGGCGGTCCACGCGATCGAACTGTACTTGAACGCTCTGCTCTTGCGCGCGGGACACGCGCCGAGCCGCATTCGAGGCCTGCATCACGATTTTTCCGCCCGGGCCGATCTCGCGATCGCATGTGGATTACTCTTTCGGAAGCGGACATCCAAGCATCTGAAAATGATCGCCAGCACGCGCGAATATCTGGTCACACGTTATGGGCCCGAACTGACGTCGACGCTGGCGCAGTTGAATCGCTTGGCTGCAACGCTCGACGAGGTTGCAGTCAAGGTGCGCCTGGCGATGTCATGCCCAGCCTCAACGGCTGCGCCTCGCATCGAACCCGCGCGGCGGACGCTCACGAAATCAAAATCTGAGCCTGTGACGCGCCGTGGTGGAGTTAGCCCTCCCGGCCGCGCAGGAACGCCCGCATAACGACGCTTGCCTCATCCGCGCCGTAGGCGCGTTCCGCGCCGACCGGTCAAGCGCAACGTCGACGCCGAGCGCCCTACCGGAAGCGGCCGTCCCCCAGGACGCGTCCGTTGACCGGGGCGCCCGAGGCGATCCAGCAACATGCAGTCGGGCTTTTCATCAAATTCGTCAGATCATTATGTATTAAATCTATAACATATTGCTCCCAAAGAATTACGCGCGTAATCATTACTAACGTCTGGCGCCAATAAAGCGATACAATTCTCTACTATGATTTAACACCAAGAGAAGCTTACATAAGATAAGCAATTGGAAAGTCTCTTTGAGTTTGGAATACCGCTATGTTGCCGAACATCGTCTTTTTCCAGGGAGTCGATTCCAGCGGCCATGGAGAATTGTGGAAGACGGATGGAACGGCCGCAGGAACATTCGAGCTCACCGGCATTGCCGGGGCGGCCAGCAGCGGCCTTTATCCTGTCAACCTGACGGTCCTCAACGCCAACGAAGCATTGTTTGGCGGCGCGGACGCAAGCGGTCGAGACGGGTTATGGGAGACGGATGGAACGGTCGCTGCCACGCACGAGCTCACCGGCATTTCCGGAGCCGCGACCGGCGGAGCAGGTCTCTATCCGTCCAACATCGTTGCCTACAACGGGAAAGCGCTGTTCACCGGCTACGACGCAGCGGGCAGTGTCGGGCTCTGGGTGACCGATGGCACAGCCGCTGGCACCCAAGAACTGGCTGTCGCCGGAGCTCTGACGGCGCCGCATGGACTATTGCCGGCCGGACTGAGCCCGTTCGGCTTTGTCCTCTACAATGGCTTAGCGTTCTTCGGCGGCGACGACGCGAGCGGCGCCGTCGGATTGTGGGAGACGGATGGAACCGCCGTCGGCACGAAGGAGCTGACCGGCATCGCCGGCGCGGCGACGATTGGACAGGGAATAGGGCCGCCCGGAATCCTGCCCTCCGACCTCACCGTCTACAATGGCCTCCTCCTCTTCGGAGGCAACGACGTAAGGGGCCAAACCGGCTTATGGGTGAGCGACGGAACCGTCTCCGGCACGCACGAGCTGACCGGCGTCGCCGGAGCGCCGACGACCGGAAAGGGATTGGATCCGAGCTATCTCACGGTCTTCAATGGCCACGCATTGTTCGCCGGCGACGACGCGAGCGGCCAACTTGGTTTGTGGGAAACGGACGGCGCAGCGGACGGCACGCGCGAGCTCGCCGGCATCGCCGGAGCGGCGAGCACAGGGCTATCCCCATTTGGTCTGACCGTGCTGAATGGCCAAGTGTTGTTCGGCGGCCGCGACTTAGGCGGCCAAGCTGGATTGTGGACGACGGACGGCACGGTCGCCGGCACGCACGAGCTCACCGGCATCGCCGGAGCGCAGACGAAGGGATCGGGCTTAGACCCATCGAATATCACGGTCTACAATGGGGAAGCCTTGTTCAGCGGCTACGACGCGGGCGGCAAGCTTGCCTTGTGGGAGACGAATGGAACCGCGGCCGGAACGCACGAGCTGACCGGCATCGTCGGGGCGTCGACGGCAAACTTTGCTCCATCTGATCTGATCGCGATCGCGATTGCGGGACCGGTGGTGACGGCCGGGGCCAGCGTCAGCTATGTCGCCGGAGCGGCGCCCGTCACGCTCGACGCCGGGCTTTCCCTCGCCGATGCGTCGGCAGGCAGCCTTTCCGGGGCGACGGTCAGCTTCAGCGCCGGCTTCGTTCTGGGCGACGCGCTGAGCGTCGGCTCGCCCCAAACCGGCATCGTGAGCCAGTACAACGCCGCCACGGGTGTGCTGACTTTGTCCGGCGCGGGCAGCCTCGCCGCCTATAAGGCCGAACTCGACTCGGTCGCCTACGCCTCAGCCAGCGCCACGACTTCGAGCCGAACGATCGCCTGGTCCGTCAATGACGGCGCCAACGCGTCCGCTCCGGCAAACAGCCATGTGTCGGTCAGCCGCCTCCCTCCGGTGGTGACCGCGGGCGCGAGCGTCGGCTACGTCGCCGGAGCGGCGCCTGTCGCGCTCGACGCCGGGCTTTCCCTCGCCGATGCGGCGGCGGTCAACCTCTCCGCCGCCACGGTCAGCATCAGCGCCGGCTTCGCTCAGGGCGATACTCTGAGCGTCGGCTCGCCCCAGACCGGCATCGTGAGCCAGTACAACGCCGCCACGGGGGTGCTGAGCTTGTCCGGCGCGGGCAGCCTCGCCGCCTATGAAACCGAACTCAACTCCATAACCTACGCTTCCGCCAACGCCACGACTTCGAGCCGAACGATCCTCTGGTCCGTCAACGACGGCGTCAACGCGTCCGCTCCAGTGACCAGCCATGTGTCGGTCACCGCCGCTCCTCCCGATCCGAACGCCCCCGCTCCTGACTTGAACATCCTGTGGCAGAACACGAGCACCGGCCAAGCCTCGATCTGGGAAATGAACGGCAATACCCGGATCGGGGGCGGGGCGGTTAGCAATCTCGGGCCGAGTTGGCGCGGCGTCGGGACAGGCGACTTCAACGGCGACGGGAAGTCCGACATCCTGTGGCAGAACACGAGCACCGGCCAAGCCTCGATCTGGGAAATGGACGGCAATACCCGGATCGGGGGCGGGACGGTTAGCAATCTCGGGCCGAGCTGGCGCGCCGTCGGGACAGGCGATTTCAACGGCGACGGGAAGTCCGACATCCTGTGGCAGAACAAAAGCACTGGCCAGGTCTCGATCTGGGAGATGGACGGCGCTGCCCGGATCGGAGGCGGGGCGGTTAGCAATCTCGGGCCGAGTTGGCGCGCCGTCGGGACAGGCGATTTCAACGGCGACGGGAAGTCCGACATCCTGTGGCAGAACACGAGCACTGGCCAGGTCTCGATCTGGGAGATGGACGGCGCCGCCCGGATCAGGGGCGGGACGGTCAGCAATCTCGGGCCGAGCTGGCGCGCCGTCGGGACAGGCGATTTCAATGGCGACGGGAAGTCCGACATCCTGTGGCAGAACACAAGCACTGGCCAAGTCTCGATCTGGGAGATGGACGGCAATACCCGGATCGGGGGCGGGACGGTCAGCAATCTCGGGCCGAGCTGGCGCGCCGTCCCACCCAGTGGCGGTGGCTCCGACATTCTTTTTCAGAACACAAGCACGGGGCAGGTCTCGGTCTGGGACATGGACGGCGCCGCGCGGATCGGCGGCGGCGCCGTCAGCATCAATCCCGGCTCGAGCTGGCATGCGCTCGGGGTAGCCTAGCCCGGCGCCGAGGGCGCCCTTGCGTGGGAATCGTCAGGCGCGCAGGTCTGAGGTTGCGCGCGAGCGCCGCGTCCATCGCTGGAACGGCGGAATGGGCGACCGCCGTGCGCTACCCTCCTGGGCCCGACCAGTTTGGGCCAGGCTGACGCCCGAAAACGACTATTAAAATAAAATTGGGGATCTCCAGCTTTCCGCCTACAATGCTTCGGCAAAGCTCAACAAGGGCTTGTTCACCGCCCGCGTCCTGCGCCGGACGGATATTTGGCGGATGTCTGGGGAGGATACAGGCATGAGAACGCCAATAGTCGTTGGTTTCATCGGAGTCAGCTTAACGACGCTGGCGGTTCAGTCTTCCCATGCGGATATTGTCAGCGCCAATTGGGACATCATGAATAACACTGATCAAGACGCTAAAGATTTCCACGTCGTCGTCGTCCAGCCAATGCTCCATCCTCCCACAAGCTGGGTGGATGGAGCATTCAAGAACCATACTGCCACAGAGCCAGGATTCCCCGAAACGACAGTGACGTGGAATGACGGTACTGTCCCCAAGGGGTCATCGACGCATGTCGAACTCGAATTCGATAGCCCGGCTGGTGAGGCACACGCGAACGACGCGTGGTGGACAGACAAGGACGGGAAGCAAATCGGCAATAAGCTCTTTCTTCCTGACTTCGAGACTAACCCGCTGTTCGGGGAGATCGAATTTTCTGTGAGCAACGACGACGCGGACACGTCGCTCGTCTTTCACAATCTTCAGTTTCAGATCCGTTCAAGCCACACGCCTCTCGACCAGCTAATTCCTTATACGCTGCCGGGGTTTGGGGCTTCCGTGCCCGATTTCACGCTCTCTCCCGGCGAATCGATGACGTTCGATATAGAAAACGGCGCCGATGATTTCGTCCTTGCTCAGATGATCACCTACAATCCATTGAATCCAGCGGACTCGACCGTTGGGACGGTTTTTCAGGACGGATTCCTGGTTCCGGAGCCCGCAACATGGGCAATGATGCTCCTCGGCTTCGTGGGCCTTGGCTACGCGGGCCTCCGCCGCGCACGCAACGAAGTCCGTTGGTGAGCGGCTGGTAATGGAAGTCTCAGCCGCCGCCCTGCCCGCGCAGGAACGCCCGCATAATGAAACTGGTCTGTTCGGGACCATAAGCGTGTTCCGCGCCGACCGGACAAGCGCGCCGGGCGCGGCAACCAAAGCCCATGCAATCTCCGCCGGCCTCGCTTCGAACGTAGCCCGCGCACGCCGCGACGTCATAGCCGGCGCTTGAGAACGCCCCGACAGGACAGGTTTTCAAGCACCAGCGTCCCAGACACGATTCGCAGGGACTTGGAGTTCGGTCCAGCTCGGGAATCGCCAGCTTCTCGCGAAAGCCGAGCGCCCCGCGATAAGAATGCCAGAGCCCGTAGTGCGGGTGGATGAGGATTCCGATCGGAGAAGGATGGACAGGCTCCGCCCGGCGCGCCCATTGCTGGAACGGCAGAAACGGCGGCCCGCCAAAGGGAAACAGCGCTCTTCCTCCAAGTTCTTGAGCGAGCGCCTCGATCATCCGCCTGCTCCAGCGGTCGAGCGGGTCGGCGAGGCCGTCGCTCGCCTCTGGCGAGGCGGCGAACGCGTCCCAGCCCTCGCGCCCAGCCATGCCCGCGAGCACGATCGTGCGAATGTCGGCGAGCCCGCCGGTTCGCTCACTCTCCTCGAGGAGGAAGGCCCCACGCGGAACGAGGCCCGTTCGTTCAACCCCTCCGAAGATACGGGCGAGATCGACAGCGCTGCTCAATTAGCCTCGACGAGAAACGTGGCGCGCTTGCTGCATAGGCGCGCAAGGGCGGATAAAGCTTCTCGATCCTGACACACCGTCACGTTAAACCGCATCCACGGCGAAGGTGCGAGATCGGGCCGAAAGACGGAGCCTGGCGCGAGAAGGATTTGATCTTGCCGCGCGAATCGAGCCAATGCGAGTGAATCGTCAATGTCGGGCAGCCGCGCCCAAAGGAACATCCCTTCTTCCGGCTCAACGAAGGTTTCAAGTCCGATCCGTTCGAAACCTCGCGCAACCTCGAGGCGCGCTTCGCCCAAACGCTCTTGGAGGCGGGCGATATACTTTCGATAGTGGCCGTCCACCAACAGCGTGTACACGAGGCGCTCGGCGAACTGCGAGGAGGTGATGCTTGTCAGCACCTTGATGTCGGCGAGTTCCTGCACAAGCGGCGCCGACGCCGCGATAAATCCGACGCGCAAGCTGCCCGACAACGTCTTGGAGAAGCTTCGCACGTAGACGACGCGCGACAATTGGTCGAGACCTGCGAGCCGCGGAGTGGGCTTCACCTGCAGATCACTAAAGATGTCATCCTCGACGACTACGAAATTGCGCTTCTCCGCGATCTGCAGCAAACGGAACGCCTTATGCGCGCCGATGCTCGTTCCGGTTGGATTTTCGAATCACCGACTGAGTGAAGTAGAGCTTCGGTCGATGCGCCCTCGCTAGATCGTCAAGCGCGGAAATGTCCGGTCCGTCTCGGCTACGCGGAACCGCGAGCATCCGCACGCCATGCAGCCTCAAGCTGCCGAACAAATTGTAGTACCCGGGATCATCGACCAGAACCTCGTCGCCCGGTCTCAGGAAATATCGGATCACCAGGTCGAGCGCTTGGCTCGTCCCATGCGTGAGCATGATTTGCCCGACATCTGCGGCGATGCCCAGAGAGGCCAGCATGCGGGAGAGCTGCTCGCGAAGCGGCAAATAGCCGAACGGATTGCCATATTCGAGATGGTGGGCTCCATTCTTTCGCGCCAGCGCGCTCAAGGTTTGCCGAATTCCCGCTTCATCGAGCCATGCCCGCGGTAGCCAGGGACCGCCGACGAGCAACGTGCTTTCCTCGGACTCGAGGAGCTGGCGTATGAGCCAGACAAGCTGCTCGTTACGCTTATGGTCCTCCGCCATGCCGGACGGGATGGGAGCGGGAGCGGCGGCGTAAAACCCTGCGCCACGACGCGAATGCAGATAGCCGAGCGCCACCAGGCGGTCGTAAGCCTCGACGACGGTGAAGCGGCTCACGCTGAGCGCGTCAGCCAGACTGCGGATTGAGGGCAATCGCACACCGGGCAAAAGCTGGCGCTCGTCGATCTGACGCATGAGGCCAGCGACAATCTGGTCCGTCAGCGGCTGCTTAGTCTTCTGACGGATGTCGAGCGGCAGCATAGAGGCTTCCCTCTTCAACAACTGGCTCGGTCAAAGAACCGGTACAGTCACGTCGAACAACGAGCAGACTGTATATTTCGCTTTTGCCGAGTGTTCTGCACGGTGACCTTCGCGTCAAGTGTTTTGGTCTCGACGTCGACGCCGGAAGGCGCTCTCACATTTCTCAACGAAGGAGCATTTCCATGCCGCTGATTTAGGTTCGAGTTATCAAGGACGTTTTCACCAAGGAACAGAAGGGTCAGATCATCAACAAGCTCACCGACGCGATGGTCTCGATCGAAGGCGAAGCTATGCGCGGCGTGACTTGGTGCGTGGTCGAAGAGGTCGAAAGCGGCGACTGGGGAATTGCGGGCAAGCCGCTCACGACCGCCGACGTTCATGCCTTGGCGCGCGTCAAGGCGGCCTGAACGCCATAAGACCGGGGCGGCGCGGCGGCTGAACGCACGCCGCCTCTCCCGACGCTTGCGTCGCGAATAGGGTCGGCGCACATCGAAGCCGAAGCCGCCGCGACTCTGCGAGCGGCGGTGCGGAGCCTCGATGTCAGACGCGGCCTATGTCGATCTCGGTACGGGCGTGTTTCGCGCCAGTCAGTTGACTCACGGACCTTGGCACCCTGGCCATCAGCATGCCGGCCCGCCCTCAGCGCTCATCTGCCGCGCGATCGAACGCGCCGCCGCTAAAGACGGATTGACCCATCTCGGACGGCTTACTGTCAATCTGTTGAGGCCTACGCCTATCGGCGAGTGCGGCGTCGAGGTCGCGACGGATTACGTTGGCCGCAACGCCGGGCACTATTCCGGTCGGTTCATCGCGGGCGGCAAGGAGTGCGCGCGCTTCACCGCGCTCATGCAGCGAGAGGAAGCAGCGCTTGTACCGGAGGGAACGCCGGGACATCCGCCGCCAACGGCGCCGAAACCCGTCGACCAATGCCCGGTCGTGACAATGCATTTCACCGACCGCTCGTTCGGCTACGCCGATCTGGTGGAGAACCGCCTCGCGGCGGGGCGCTTCTTCAAAGGCCCTTGCGCCGTCTGGTTCCGCATGAACCATCCGCTGGTCGAAGGCGAGATCCCAAGCGCCTATCAGCGCGTGGCGGTCGCCGGTGATTCCGGCAATGGGATCAGCGCCGCGTTGGACTTCTCGAAATATGTCTTCATCAATTGCGATCTGACCATCAACCTCCTCCGCCGACCGGAAGGAGAGTGGATCTGCCTCGAGGCGCGCAGCTTGTTCGGCGAGAACGGCTGCGGACTGGCCGAGTCCGCACTCTACGACGAACGGGGAATGATCGGCCGGGCGACGCAGAGCCTGGCCGTAAGGGGGCGCTCGGCTTAATTAGTCGACGGCATTGCATGGAAAATCTGCCAGCTGCCAGTGACCCGGAGCGTGTCGACATGTGTCGCAATCATTTTCCTCGGCTCTTTGAACTTAGTGACTTGCTGCCCGAACCGGTACCAGCGAGTCTCGCTTTCCCAGCGCTTAACAAGACGCTTTTGGAGCCCGGTAAGCGCGAGTATTTTGAGAAGACAGAGGTTGACTTGCAGGGAATGGACGAGGCCGCCTGGGCTGCGATTAAAGAAAAGCTCAAGCGTTGGCCAAAAGTCCGAACGCACGAACACCGGGCGCTGGAACCGCTGTATGAAATTCTAAATGAAGCGAAGGGCTACAATTACTTGAAAAGGACCGGCTGCTCGAACGTTCGATTCGTCCGTGTGTCTGCCCGTCAGAACGAGAAGACTCCGGATTTGGCTGCGGAACATCGAGGACAACAAGTCCTTTGCGATGTGAAGACCATCAATCGGTCCTACAACGAGGTCGAGCGCGCTCGTACTGGCGGTGTCCTACGAGCCCCGAGAGAGTGCCGGACGAGCTAGTCGCAAAAATTCGTAAAACAGCAGAGTCGGCCCGAGCTCAAATGATTTGTTACGATCCGGGCAGCACGGCGCAAAGGATCGCATATTTTGTCGTAAACTACGACGAGCAAGAGTACTATACCCTACATCAGACGCAGCTTAAGCACGAGTTTTCTACGAATCCCGTGAAAGATATTCAGGTCATTATTACTGATCATTGGGAATAAAGTGCGAGCCGCCGGCTCTCTCTGTGAGGTCGCGATCGCCCTATGACCGGGTTCATGAAGCCACAAGGCCGTCGTCACGAAGATGGCGAAGGCCGGTCCTGGCGCATCTCGCCGAGGTCGCCTTCCCAACCCAGTCCTCCGAGCATCTTCAGCGCCAGAGCCTGCCTGCGCAGTCGAACCGCCAGCCGCATGCCCTCTTTCACCTTTGCTCGCTTGGTCCGGAGCCTAGAAAGCCTAATGGCTGCGCCATCAGTCTGTGGTCGATCGATGTATGCAGGCACCCTACTTCGCCCTCAGCGCTTCGACGCCCGGGAGCGCCTTGCCTTCCATCCATTCCAGAAATGCGCCGCCAGCGGTCGAGACATAGGTGAAATCGCCTGCGACCTTGGCCTCGTTGAGCGCGGCGACGGTGTCGCCGCCCCCCGCAACCGACTTCAGCTTGCCCTCTTTGGTGAGCGAGGCGGCGGTCTTCGCGATCGCCATCGTGGCAGCGTCGAAAGGCGGGGTCTCGAACGCGCCGAACGGGCCGTTCCAAACGAGGGTTTTCGCGTGCGCCAAAGCCTCTTCGACGGCCGTCACGGACCTCGGGCCAATGTCGAGGATCATCTCCTCATGAGGCACATGATCGACGCTGACGACATGTGCGTGGACATGGGGCTTAAGCTCCGCTGCGACCGTCGCGTCGACCGGTAGCAGGATTCGGCACTTGGCCTTCTCAGCCGCCGCGACGATCGAGCGCGCGGTGTCGGCGAGATCCTTCTCGCACAGCGACCTGCCCACTCCCTTGCCTTCAGCGAACAGGAACGTGTTGGCCATCCCACCGCCGATGATGAGCACGTCGACTTTGTTCACGAGATTTTGCAGAAGATCGAGCTTGGTCGACACTTTGGCCCCGCCGACAATTGCTGCGACCGGGCGCGTCGGAACGCCAAGCGCGAGAGCCAAGGCCTCAAGCTCCTTCTCCATCGCCCGCCCGGCATGGGCCGGCAGCTTGCGCGCGAGGCCCTCGGTGGTGGCGTGCGCGCGATGGGCGGCGGAAAACGCGTCGTTCACATAGATGTCGCCAAGCTTCGCCAGCTCGTCGACATGAGCCGGATCGTTCTTCTCCTCGCCCTTATGAAAGCGCGTGTTCTCCAGGAGAAGCACATCGCCGTTCTTCATTTTGGCGATCGCGTCGTCGGCTGTCTTGCCGACGCTGTCGGTCGCGAAAGCCACCGGCCGCTTGATGATGTCGGCGACCGCGGCGGCGACGGGCCTAAGCGAGTTGGCCTCGTCCGGCCCCCCCTTGGGCCGACCGAAATGCGCGAGAAGAATAACCTTGCCGCCTTTGTCCGCGATCTCCGTGATCGTAGGCGCGACACGTTCGATGCGCGTCGCATCGGTCACCCGGCCGCCTTCGGTCGGAACGTTGAGATCAACGCGCAGCAAGACGCGCTTACCGGCCACATTGGCGTCATCGAGCGTGCGAAAAGATGAGGTCATGCTCGGATCGCCTCAGACGCGCGACAGAGCTCCGCGCACGCGCTCAGTATCTTAAGCGAGGCGCGCAAGTCCAGACGCGCGCCGCCGGGAAATCCTGGTCCACGCGCCAAGACCAACAAGACCAATCAGCATCATCGACCAGGTAGCCGGCTCCGGCACTGCTGTGGGCGTGAGGCTGATATCGTCAAGCTGGACGGTATCAGGTCCATTGCCGGGATCGTCGGTCGAGGCGCCACCGAATTCCAGCACGCTTTGACTGGAAGTCGCCAGAACGGTGAAATCGTACGCCCGATAGTCGCCCGTAAAGTCGCTCGCCTGTCCCGGAATCGTCGATGGCAGGCTGGTCGGAGAACCGGGCACAATCGCGTCGTCGAACTTGACGCTGAAGGTGTTCTCGCCACCCGCAGCCGCGAAGAACGAAAGCTCGTAAGTTTGGCCGGCGGTGGTGGCGAGCGTCTGGGTGATGTCGCTCGGAAACGCAGGATTCCCCGGGGCAAGATTGAGACTGTTGTTGCCGCTATGAGCCTGAACGGCGAAGCCATCGACAAACACGAAGCCGCTGTTGACCGTCCAGGGCCCGAAGGTGCTCGGGCCCAGGGGGAACAAGTAATTCGTCGCCGCGTAATTTTGTGAAACATCGTCCTCGAACCCCCCGTCGATGACCAGGTTCGCGGCGCCAGCGGGCGTCCACGCCGCAAGGCCAAGCGACACCACCGCCGACGCCAACCGGACGCGAATGGCGGTTCGGCCGGCCGTAAAAGCCCGGTTCCAGCTGATGACCATGTGGCGTCTCCCGCGTTGCGCCCTTCGGCGCCCACGCGAGGATACGGATGACGTCTAGTTTAGTTTCAGATCAGCTTCGCCATCGCGACGGCCGTATCGGCCATGCGGTTCGAGAAGCCCCATTCGTTGTCGTACCAGGAAAGCACGCGAACGAAGGTCCCGTCGATCACCTTGGTCTGGTCAAGATGGAAGATCGACGAGCGATCGTCATGGTTGAAGTCGCTCGAGACGTTGGGCTCATCGGTGTAGCCGAGGATCCCCTTGAGCGACCCGTTGCCGTCGGCGGCAGCCTTAACGGCGTTGTTGATCTCGTCCTTGTTGGTCTCGCGCTTGGCGACAAACTTGAGGTCGACGACCGACACGTTCGGCGTCGGCACGCGGATCGCGGAGCCGTCGAGCTTGCCCTTCAGCTCGGGTAAAACGAGGCCGACCGCCTTCGCCGCGCCGGTGGTAGTCGGAATCATCGACAGCGCCGCGCCGCGGGCGCGGTAAAGATCCTTGTGCAGCGTATCGAGCGTCGGCTGGTCGCCGGTATAGGAATGGATGGTCGTCATGAAGCCGTGCTCGATGCCGATGGCGTCGTTGAGCACCTTGGCGACCGGCGCCAGACAATTGGTCGTGCATGAAGCGTTGGAGACGACGAGATGATCCTTTGTCAGCTTGTCGTTGTTGACGCCGTAAACGACAGTCAGGTCCGCGCCTTCCGCCGGGGCGGAAATGAGGACGCGCTTCGCGCCTGCCTTCAGGTGGGCCGCCGCCTTCTCGCGCGCGGTGAAGATGCCCGTGCATTCGAGCGCGACGTCGACGCCGAGCGCCTTATGCGGAAGCTCGGCAGGATCCCTGATCGCGGTGACCTTGATCTTATGGCCGTCCACAACGATCGCGTCGCCCTCGACGCCGACCTTATGGGGAAACCGCCCATGGACGCTGTCGTAGCGCAAGAGGTGCGCGTTGGTCTCCACCGGGCCCAGATCGTTAATGGCGACGACCTCAATGTCCTTGCGGCCGGACTCCACAATTCCGCGCAGCACAAGCCGCCCAATCCGGCCGAAGCCGTTGATCGCTACCTTGGCAACCATCTTCAATCGCTCCTTCTGCGCCGGGCGCCACCGCATGGGCCCGCCGACGCCTCAAAACTCAAGTCGCTGAAGGCGCGGTTATTGTCCGATCCCCGGCCGATGTCTACAGTTTCGTCGGAAAATGCGGCATTTTCGTTTGATCCGCCGCAAAAACGAGCGCGCCTCGTTCCGAGCGAGCAAGCTCTGCCGCGAGCTATGCGGTTCCCCAAACCTGGACGATGCGCGGGAGAGCGGCGAGCGTCGAGGGATCGTCGGCGAAGGCGTTTAATCGCGAAACGAGCGTATCGATTTCGGCCTCGGTAGCCAGCCCGTAGCGCAAGAGCGACCCGCCAATCATTTGCATGGTCACCGCGGTCATGTGCTTGTGCGGACCGGCAGCATAAATCGGCTGAAAGATCCTCCAGCGCGACTTGCCGAGGCCAGCCGCAAGCGCAATTGCCGGCAATCTGCGACCGAGGTTGGCGTCCGCCCCGCCGCGGCGCACCGCTTCCGTGTAAAGCGCCTGGAATTTATCCTGCGCGGGTTCCGGCGGATGGCAGAACGAGCCGGACATGTCGATATCTTCAATCGCCATCCGTCCGTCCGGCGCGAGAAGCGCCTTGAGGCGGCCGAACACCCGATCAGGCTCGCTTACGTGCGACAGCAGATAGCGCGCATGGATGAACGAGAAAGGGCCGCCGTCGAAACCCGATGCGTCCGCCTTTATGAACTCGACATTGTCCGCCTTCGCCTCTCTAGCGTCGGCGCGCGCAAGCTCGAGCACGTGTGGATCGAAGTCGACCGCCGTGACATGCCCAGTCGATCCGACAATGCGCGCGATGTCGAGGGCGACATGGCCGCCCCCGCATCCGGCGTCCAGGCATCGGTCGCCAGTCTTGAGACCCGCGCTTTCGAGGAGCTCGAGCGTCGTCGCCCGCATCGCGTCCGAAAGCAGGTCGAGCCGCTCCTTGCCCTCTTTCCCGCCGGCGATCACATAAGCGCCGACGATCGTTTGGCCACGAGCCCACATCTAACGCGACCTCATGCGCAGGCGCCGGAGCGCCTGACGTTCACGCGAAAGCGGCGTCTCCAGCGCGGCCTTAAGAACGAAGGCTGCCGAGCGCCGCCTCGACCACAGCCTCGGGCGTGATCCCGAAGTGCTGGAAGACAGCCTTGTAGGGTCCGCTTTCGCCAAAGCTCTTCATGCCGATGAACGGCCCATCGCCAATGATCGCATCCCATCCGAAGCGCACCGCCGCCTCGACCCCGACCTTGACCTTGGCCGTGCCGATCACCGAGCGGCGATAGTCTTCCGGCTGCTCGAAGAACGCCGCGAAGCAGGGCAAGGACACGACGCGCGCGGCGACGCCCTTCTCCTTCAATTGCTTCTGCGCGGCGACAGCAAGCGATACTTCGGAGCCCGTGGCGAAGATGGAAACTTCAGCCTGGCCAGAAGCGGGAGAGATTTCGTAGCCACCCCGCGCGCACAGATTTTCCGCCACATGCGTGGTCCTCAGCGCGGGCAGGCCCTGCCGAGTCAGCGCCAGGATCGAGGGCGAGTGCTCGCGCTCGAGCGCCGCCTGCCAGCACTCCACGGTCTCGACGCTATCGGCGGGGCGCCAGATGTAGAAATTCGGCATCGCCCGCAGTGACGCCAGCTGCTCGACCGGCTGATGGGTCGGGCCATCCTCGCCGAGACCGATCGAATCGTGAGTGAACACGTTCACGACCCGGATTCCCATAAGAGCAGAGAGTCTGCAGCGAGGGGCGGCAATAGTCGGTGAAGCAGAAGAATGAGGCCCCCGACGGGATGAAGCCGCCGTGCAACGCGATACCGTTAACCGCGGCGATCATTCCGTGCTCGCGGACGCCCCAGTGGATATAGCGGCCGGAAAAGTCGTCGGGCCTGATTTCCTGCTCAGGCGAGAACTTAGTGTTGTTGGACGGGGTCAAGTCGGCCGAACCCGTGACAAGCTCGGGTACGGCGGCTCCGATCACATCGAGCGCCGCCTGACCCGCCTTGCGAGTGGCGAGCTCCGGCTTCTCGTCGGCGAGTTTTCTCTTATAGGCGTCGATCACCTTGTCCAGGTCCGGCGGCAGGTCGCCGCGCAGCCGCCGCTCGAATTCGACGCGCTCCTTGGCGTCGAGCCCCTCAACCGCACGGTTCCACGCTTCGCGCTGGGCTGAGCCCCGCGTTCCGGCCTTGCGCCAGGTGGCGAGGATGTCGTCGGGGATGACGAACGGCTCGTAGGGCCAGTTCAGGGTCTTGCGCGCGCCTGCGACCTCGGACGCCCCCTGCGCGTCACTGTGCGCTTTCTGGGTTCCCGCGTGGGTTGGCAGGCCGAAGCCGATCGTCGTCTTGCAGGCGATCATCGTCGGCCGGTCGGCTTTCTGCGCCGCATGGATCGCGTCGAGGATCGCCTTGGGATCATGCCCGTCAATGTGGCTCGCGTTCCAGCCCGCCGACTGGAAGCGGGCGACCTGGTCGATGTTGTCAGCGAGGACCGGGATCTGCCCGTCGATCGAGATCCCGTTGTTGTCCCAGAAGACGATCAGCTTGTTGAGCCTGAGATGGCCCGCGATGCCAATCGCTTCCTGGCTCACGCCCTCCATCAGGTCGCCGTCCGAGACGATGACGTAGGTGTGGTGGTCAACGATTCCAGGAAAGCGCGCGGCCAGCATCCGCTCCGCGATCGCCATGCCGACCGAGGTGGCGATCCCCTGCCCGAGCGGACCGGTCGTGGTTTCGACGCCCGGAGCGCACAAGTATTCCGGATGCCCAGGCGTTCTGGAACCGACCTGCCGAAACTGCTTGATGTCTTCAATGCCCAGCGCCTTGGCGCCGCCGACCCCTGTCAGATAGAGCAGGCTGTAGAGCATCATGCAGCCGTGGCCGGCCGAAAGGATGAATCTGTCGCGGTCGGGCCACTGGGGATCGGATGCGTCGAATTTGAGCACGTCGCGCCAGAGCACGGTCGCGACGTCGGCCGCGCCCATCGGCAGACCAGCGTGACCACTCTTCGCCTTCTCCACCGCATCGAGGGCCAGAAAGCGGATCGCATTGGCCATCGCATCGTGAGACACGCTCGTCGCACCAGAGGACACGGTCGTTGTCGCCATCGGGGAGTCTCCTCAAACAGTCGGGCGCCGGCAATTTCGGAGTTCCGAGCTCGGGCAGTAATTTTGACCCCGCTCCGGAACGGGCGCGCCAATTAGGGGCGGTCAGAGGAAGCTGTCAATTGCGCCTCGGCGCCGCGTTGACCTTTCGTTCAAGCATCGCGTAAACAAAACCCCGCAATGGATGGAATCAAAACCTCCATGGATTTGCTTGAGGCCTCGCTGAAACGACTTGCTTCCGCGGTCGACGCGCTCGAGTGGGCGGCTGACGTCCGCATGCGTCACGACGAAGCGCGCGCCACGACGCAAGAAGAGTTCGCACTGATGCAAGACGACCGCTCACGCCTCGCGGTCGAGCTTGACGCCGCTGTCGATCGCTCGCGGGCCTTGGAATCCGCCAATGCCGAGGCGGCCAAGCGGCTTACTCATGCGGCGCAAACGATCGAACGCGCGCTCGGTCGGCTGACTGCGGACTCGGACCCTTAAAGGCCGGTCGGCCATGGAAAAGGCCCGCGCCATGTCACAGGTTTCGGTCACCATAGACGGGCGAAAATATCGCCTGGCTTGCAATGAGGGCGAGGAGGCGCGGCTCGAGTTGCTGGCCGGGCTGATCGACGAAAAGATCGGCGAAATGCGGAAGACCTTCGGAGAAATCGGCGACCAGCGCCTCGTCATCATGGCCGCGCTGACCCTTGCCGACAGCCTGACCGAAGCAAAGGATGAGGCGGCGGCCCATCGCAAGCGCTCGGAGGAGTCCGAGCTGCGCGCGCAGGCCCTAGCTTCCCGCCTCGACGAACTCGGGTCGAGGCTCGAATCCGTAGCTGCGCGCCTGGCGGGCGCCGCCGAGGATTGATCCTTTGGCCGTGGCGCCAAGCGCCGGGCGCCTGCGATTCCCAAGCTGGCCGACTGTCGCGGTGCAAACCACCGCCCTCGTGCTGAGGGCGAGGCGTCGCCTCGCGTCTGGAAGGATGAATCACAGGCGTTACACTTGGGTCGAAGCGCTCGCTTGCATGCTGACTGCAATGCGGGTATATACCCGCGCATGAAAACGACCTGCTATTGCGCTGCGGTTCGGATGGCGGCGCGAAAGACGACCGCGCTTTATGACGCACTCCTCGAGCCGGCGGGCGTCACGCTCGCGCAATTCAGTCTTTTGAGAAAAATCGAGCGCGTCGGAACCGTTTCGCTCACCCAACTCGGCGAGCTCGCGGAACTGGATCGATCGACTGTGGGACGGAACGTGAAAGCCCTCGAGGCGCTTCGACTGGTGCGCGCCGCTTCCGCGCGCGACCAGCGCGAGGCGGCGGTGCGGCTCACGCCTGCCGGAAAAGAAACCCTGCGGCGCGCCGCTCCCTTATGGGAGGAAGCGCAGCAACGGGTAGAGGCGGCGCTGGGCGGCGCGGAAGCTGGGCAGCTGCGGACGCTTGCACTCAGTCTGTGATTTTTTTCGTGGATATGCGGGCGCTTACCCGCAAAAGGGTTTGAAATGACTGCATCGGGGCCGGCCATCGAAAGTTCGAATGCTCCTACGGCGCGGCGGACATCCGCGGCGTTGTCTCTCTCCAATCCGCTCGCCGCCGCCATGGCCGAGCGCGGCGTTTACTATGGCTGGTTTGTCGCGGGGGCGACCTTCCTCGTCATGCTGGCGACGGCCGGAGCGATGGGCGCGCCAGGCGTCATCCTTCAACCGCTCGAGAAGGAATTCGGCTGGAGCACGGCTCAGATCTCGGTCGCGCTTTCGGTGCGTCTCGCGCTGTATGGCCTGATCGCGCCGTTCGCCGCCGCCTTCATCAACCGTTTCGGGGTGCGGCCGGTCGTCATTTCGGCGGTCGCGATGATCATCGCGGGCTTCCTGGCCTCGATGGCGATGACGCAAGTTTGGGAGCTTGTCGCGATCTGGGGCGTCCTCGTCGGAATCGGCACCGGCATGGTCGCGCTGGTGCTTGGCGCAACCATCGCCGCTCGCTGGTTTGTGCACCGGCGCGGCCTAGTGGTGGGCCTGCTGGCCGCGAGCAACGCAACCGGACAGCTGATCTTTCTACCGTTCATCGCGAAGCTGACGCAGGACTACGGCTGGCGCAATGCGCTCGTCTTCGTCGTCGCCATGCTACTCGTTGCCGGATTCGTCGGGCTGATGGTGTTGCGTGACCGCCCGGCGGACGTTGGGCTTGCGCCGTTCGGCGAGCGCGCCGTCCAGCGGACGCCGAAGCAGGATCTGGGGCTCCTCGCGATGATGGCGTCGCCGCTGCGCGCGCTCTACGCCGCACGGACGAGCCGCACCTTCTGGGTCCTGTCCGCCACCTTTTTCGTCTGCGGGCTTTCTACCAACGGCCTCATCCAGACGCATTGGGTTTCGCTTTGCGGTGACTATGGCATAGCGCCGGTCGCGGCCGCGAGCGCGCTGGCGCTGATCGGAATCTTCGACTTCGTTGGCACGATCCTGTCCGGCTGGCTGTCGGACCGTTACGACAACCGCTGGCTCCTGTTCATGTATTACGGACTTCGCGGCCTCTCGCTGATCGCGCTGCCCTTCACCAATTTCACGGTCGTCGGACTGTCCGCCTTCGCCGTCTTCTACGGACTCGACTGGATCGCAACCGTGCCGCCGACCGTCCGGCTGACCGCCCAGCGGTTCGGCGCGGAAAGGGCGAACCTGACCTTCGGCTGGATTTTCACCGCGCATCAGCTCGGCGCGGCGACGGCGGCTTTCGGCGCCGGATTCTCGCGCAGCGATTTCGCGACTTACCTGCCGGCGCTCTACGTCGCGGGAATCGCCTGCGTGATCGCCGCGGGCTTGGTCTTGACGATTGGGCGGCGGCCGAAGGCAGTGTTGGCGGCGGCTTAGCGACGCTCGCGTAATTGTGAGGAGCGCAGTGACGAAGCAATCCAGAGAACGTAGACCCCTATGTTCCCCTGGATCGCTTCGCCTACGCTCGCGATGACGACATCAGCGACTTAGCTAAACCGCCCTGCGCTCCCGCCGCATCAGCCTCATGACCGCACATAAGGTCGCTTTTAGCGAGGCCATCACGATATTGGGGTCCATGCCGACCCCATTCAGGAGACTCCTTCAGGTTCTCGCTCACCTCACTTGATAGACTTGGATTTTTGTCATAATTCCTTCATATTGCACGCCTGTCACGAATGGCCTTTTGTTGAGATCACGTCCGCCGCACCGTGGGGCGTCGCTTTTTCGAATTGACGGAGCAATTTTATCGGTCGTCCCGTAGGCCTCGTTTAGTCTTATTGAACAGGGTAGCCCTAGCCATGGATACCAACGCCAATTTACTCAGACTGACTGGAGTAAAGAGTGAGCAATTATTTCGTAAATACGTTCAACCCACCCTCGTACGTAGGTTTGAAATTACAATAGCCATAATTCTCTTATCGATTTATTACTTATTAGACGTAAACGGTTTTCTTAAAACCCACTTTTTCTTAGATGAAGATACCGCACATGACAACGCAAAATTCTTCCTGGGCACGGTCGTAGTAGGCGTAATCACATTCATTTACCACAACAAGGAGAAGACGCGTGCTTTTGAGTCACAAAATCAAGAAAAGCAACGGGAGTTACGAACACTCAATCGCGCGGCCCTTGTTGATCTTTACAGATCAGTAAACGATCTTCAACAGGAATTTAAGAAGATCAGGCGATCGCTGCGTGCCGCCTCGTATGTCAACGAGACTAGAGAGCGACTGATTGAACGACATGATTTCGAGCACCACATGGCGATATTAGAAGATTGTCAACTTAAGGCAGAAAGCCTTTATCGACAAGTAAAGGTTCGCTCCGAGTTGTTTGATTTACAGTCCAATCAGATATCGGATGATATTGGCACACCTATGGAAGTATTGCTTTACAGTGATAGTCCCGGACGCATTGTCAGAGATAATCTAGAGTCAATAAAGAAATATCTCAGAAAAGCAGTACGTCCCTACGAATGTAATTTCGCTGAAAGACGACTCCTGACTCCAAAAGAACTTTTGGTCATCAAGGATTGCACTCTTAAGGAGTTCGTTGAATTGACTGGCGACGATAAATTTTCTACAATATATAAAGAGCTATTTAATCCCGAGGAACTAGTCAGACTTAATCTTCTAAAGCTGATTTCTGAACTCGAGTCCCCGTTGAAGAAAATCGAAACTAAGCGCTTCGCACACGCGCCGAATAAGGGCGGCTCCGCTAAACCGCCCTGCGCTCCAGCCGCATCAGCCTCATGACCGCACATAAGGTCGCTTTTAGCGAGGCCATCACGATATTGGGGTCCATGCCGACCCCATGCACGGCCCGGCCTTCCGCGTCCTGGATCTCGACATAGCTCGCCGCAGTCGCGTTGGCGCCGCGGCCAACCGCGTGCTCGTGATAGTCGATAAAGGAGAACTCGACTCCGAACGCCCTCTTCAAGGCGTCGACGAAGCCATCGATCGGGCCGTTGCCCTCGCCTTGAAGCGTAAAGGTCGAGCCGTCGGCCTTGCGCAGCGTCGCCACGAGCTCGCGATTGTCAGGGCTGGTCGGGACCGTCTGCTGCTTGATGAGCGTCATCGGCGGATCGTCGAGAAGAAAGGCCTGGCGGAACAACGCCCATAGTTCGGGCGAGGTCAGCTCCTTGCCCTCCGTATCCATACGCTCCTGGGCGATCTTGGAAAATTCGACCTGGAGCGAACGCGGCAGATCGAGGCCGTGGTCGGCGCGCAGGATATAGGCCATGCCGCCCTTGCCGGACTGGCTGTTGATGCGGATCACCGCCTCGTAGTCGCGACCAACGTCCTTCGGATCGATCGGCAAATAAGGGACTTGAAACACGGGATCGTTGCGCTTCTCCTGCGCATCGAAACCCTTCTTGATCGCGTCCTGATGGGAGCCGGAAAAGGCCGTGTAGACCAGTTCGCCCACATAAGGGTGGCGCTGGTGCACCGGTAGTTGCGTGCAATGCTCGGCGACGTCCCGGACGCCATTGACGTCGCTGAGGTCGAGCTCAGGATCGACCCCTTGTGTGAACAGGTTCAACGCCATGGTCACGATGTCGACGTTGCCCGTGCGCTCGCCGTTGCCGAACAAGGTGCCCTCGACGCGTTCCGCTCCGGCCATGAGCGCCAGCTCCGCCGCCGCGATCGCGGTGCCGCGATCGTTGTGCGGGTGGACCGACAGGATCACGCTCGAGCGGTCGGATATACGCCGCCCGAACCACTCGAACTGGTCGGCATAAGTGTTGGGCGTCGCCATCTCGACCGTAGCCGGCAGGTTGAGAATGAGCCGCCTTGAAGGCGTCGGCTTGATGACGTCCTTGACCGCCTCGCAAATGTCGAGCGCGACCTCGAGCTCGGTGCCGGTGAAGCTTTCGGGCGAATATTCGAACTGAAAGTCCGTGCCCTGCACTGCGTCGGCGAGCGCCTTGACCTGTCTCGCCGCGTCGACCGCGATCTTCTCGACGCCTTTCGGGTCGGTGCGGAAAACGACTTCGCGCTGCAAGGCGGACGTCGAGTTATAGAAGTGCACTATGACCTTCTTCGCGCCCTTGACGGCCTCGAATGTGCGCTCGATCAGCTCGGGGCGGCATTGCGTCAAGACCTGGATAGCGACGTCGTCCGGAATCGCGCCGCCCTCGATGATCGAGCGGACGAA
The DNA here is from genome assembly GCA_963836695.1 of uncultured Alphaproteobacteria bacterium. Classification (GTDB taxonomy): domain Bacteria; phylum Pseudomonadota; class Alphaproteobacteria; order Rhizobiales; family Beijerinckiaceae; genus Roseiarcus. Next base: position 233,103 of record CAWIKX010000024.1, on the reverse strand, counting down.
ATCGAAGTCGGTCTGCGAGGCGGAGGGAAAGGCGACCTCGATCTCCTTGAACCCCATGCCGGTTAGGAGCTGGAACATGCGGTTCTTGCGTTCGACGCCCATCGGCTCGATCAGCGCCTGATTGCCGTCGCGGAGATCGACCGAGCACCAGATCGGCGCCTTGTCGATCACGTTCGAGGGCCATTTGCGGTCGGGCAGGACGATAGGCGCGTAAGCGCGGTACTTCTGAATAGGCATCTGTGTCATGACGAACCCTGGAAGATTTGGAGCGGCGTTGGCTTTTGAAACCAAGCCTGCCGGCCGTGCCTGTCAAAATGGAAAGGCGGATGCGAAACTATACGTCCCGGCGCGTCAGCGCGCCGGGCGTCTAAGGAGGAGGGTCGTCGATCCCATTCGCATGGGGACGCCTTCAAGCAGAGATAGCCAAAAAAATCAACCCGCCGCATTCGTCGGAATGGACAAGCGCTCCCGCGCGGGCCAAGAAGCGGCCTCCGCGGAGACTGATTTGACCGCATTCCCGATCCTTCAGTTCGGCGCGAGCCGCTTCCTGCAGGCGCATGTCGACCTGTTCGTGAGCGAGGCCCTGCCGCGCGGCGAAGCGATGGGTCGCATAGCCGTGGCGGGAACCACCGGGAGCCCGGAAAGCCGCCGGCGCCTCGCCGCCTTTGCAGCGGGACAGCCCTACCCGGTTCTTGTCAAAGGCCTCCGTGACGGGGCGGTCGTCGATGAAACCGTGGAGGTTAAGAGCGTGGGCGCCGGAGTTGACGCCGCGACCCAATGGGACGACCTCGAGCGCCTGTTCGTCGCCGCGCGCTGTGCCGTGTCGAACACCGCGGACCGCGGTTACGAGACCGATCCGGACGACCGGCCCGACGCCGGGCCGCCGAAATCGTTCCCAGCCAAGCTCGCCAAGCTTCTGCTCGCGCGTCAGCGCGCCGGGGCCGAGCCGATCACGCTCTTCCCTTGCGAGCTGACGCCAGCCAACGGCCAAGTCCTGCGTGGTGTGGTGCTCGATGTGCTCGATCGCTGGGACGCGCCGGCCGAAGCGCGCCACTGGGTCGGCGAGGAATGCGTCTGGGTCAATTCGCTCGTCGACCGCATCGTCTCGGAGCCGCTCGAGCCTTTGGGCGCGGTCGCCGAACCCTATGCTTTATGGGCGATTGAGCGCCGGCCGGGCCTCGAGCTTCCTTGCCGCCATCCGGCCATTGTCGTCGCCGCCGACCTCAAGCCTTACGAGCGACTGAAGCTGTTCATCCTCAATCTCGGCCATACGTACCTCGCCGAGCTTTGGGCCAAAGAAGGCGGCGCGCCGGGCCTGACGGTCCGCGAGGCGGTGGCAAACGAAACGATGCGCACGAAACTTGACGCGCTCTACGAGGACGAAGTGCTTCCGGTTTTCGCGGCGATCGGCATGGGGGTTGAGGCGGACGCCTACCTGAAGACTGTGATCGAGCGGTTCTCCAATCCGTTTCTCAATCACCGCCTGTCCGAAATCCTCACCAACCACGAGGCGAAGAAGGCGCGGCGGTTCGGTGGCCTGATCGAGCTCGCCAACACCAACATTGTGCGTGTCAAACTGCCGCGTCTGAAGGCCGCGCTTGCTGTCGGTCCCTAGCGTGACGAACGACTCGCTTGCCAAAAGCTGTTTGCGCGACGCAGCGCGGCTCACTTAAGAACGTAGAGGGACCCCCGGCCGGCTCCATAGGTGTTCAGTTCGCCCATGATCTCGTTTATGGCGAGATTCGATGGATTTCCATCGCTATTGTCGAATTCGCGTAAATCGTCTTTAGGACGTGGGGAGATGCAGCCCTTCAACCATGTAACGTTGGGGGCTTCGTGAATCAGAATGCCTTCTTCCGGACCAGGATTCCCGCCCCGCACACGGATGCAGTTGCCGGAATAGCCCGGACGCAGAGTTTGGACGACCGGGTTGTGAGGTTCATAAGTCAGATCATAGGCGTTCGGCCTCGGATGCAGCATGATCCAGCGTCCCCTGAGCTCGCCGTAATCTGTCCGATACCGTTCCATCGAGGTATATTCTTTTGAAAGACCGATCGCCGCGCCGTCCGTCGTGAGCTGCAGGTTTTGGTCGGCCAACGTCACATTTTGAGCTCCCACTGTCACGAGAGCCGGCGAGTCGGCCGCAACCGAGACAACGCCATAGACTCGCGGGCCCCTCAACAGAAGCAAACTTCCCCATCGGCCGCTGTAATGAATAACGTTCGGGGGCCTCTCGTTGGGCTGGGTTCTGGAGCGATAAAAACGCGCGCGCTGCTCTTCCGTCATATCGTCCACCTCGACATTTCCTCTCGACGTGTAGACGAACTCGTTCACCGGCGTTCGGGTGAGAATCAGCGTGACGCTAGCCATCGACGTGGTCCTTTCTTGCTATCGTTAGAATACGATAAGCTAAACAATGCAGAGCTCCTCGGCGCCCTCTGTCGAGGCGTCGTAAGGGTAGCCTCCATGGACCCTTGGGATCTGTGACTTAGTAGAGCCAAAGCGGCATAACCCCCCACGTCGGAATAGGGTGTGAGCGGCGTCACAGGCTTGATATCAACCCGACCGGAGCAAGAATTGGGATGACGCACGATCCCCTCGCGGCGGGCGACCTGATCGCAGAGCGCCGTTTCGCTTACGCCAAGGCTGCCGCGGACGAGGGAGACTTTGCCGCAGCGGCGGAGCTATTCGAACAGGCGCTGGAGCGCGCGCCGAACTGGGCGGCGGCGTGGTTCGCGCTTGCCGAGGCGCGGGAGAAGCTTGGCGACCTCGACGCCGCGGCTCAGGCCTTTCGCGAAACGCTCGCCGCCGATCCCGCCGATGCACAGGGAGCGCTGGCGCGGCTCGCGCTCATTGGGGGGCATGCGCCGGGGGCGCTGCCGCAGGCCTATGTCGCGCGGCTGTTCGACGGCTATGCCTGGCGCTTCGACAAACATCTCATCAAAAATCTCGGCTATCGCGCCCCTGCCCTGATCGTCGAGGCCCTGAGTGCGGTTGCACCGGATCGTCGCTTCGCCTTGGCCCTCGACCTCGGCTGCGGCACAGGCCTGATGGGCGAAGCGCTGCGGGACCGGGTCGGCGGTCTGACCGGGATCGACCTCTCGGCGGCCATGATCGCGAAGGCGCGTGAGCGCGGCGTCTATGATCGGCTGGTGGTTGGCGACGCTGCGGCGATGCTCGATCTTGAGCCGCCTGGGATCTCTGATCTCATCGTCGCGGCGGACGCGCTCGTTTATGTCGGCGACCTCGCGCCTCTTTTCGCCGCTGTGGCGAGGGCGCTGGCCGCGGACGGCCTGTTCGCGTTCTCGGTCGAAAGCTTTGCGGGTGGCGACTTCCGGCTTGAGCCTACGATGCGCTTCGCCCACAGCCGGTCTTATATCGAGACGACCGCCCACGAGGCCGGCTTGCGGCCTCATCTCGTCGAGTCAGCATCGACACGGCGCGAAGCGGGCGCGGACGCGCCCGGTCTGATCTGCGTGTTCGAGAAGATGGCGGCGCCGGCCCGCGCATAGGCGCTGCGCGCTGTCCTCAGGCCACCCGCCACGAATTCCCGATGGCGGTGAGGCCTTGCCGCTGCCTGCTCGGCCTCGCTTGTGGCGGCCGGTAGGCCATCCGGCAATGGCCCGCGCAATAGGACTGGCCCCCGACTGGGGTGAGCCCGCAATAGGCGAAATCACCGCTTCTCGGATCGCCGAGCGGCCAGCGGCAGGCAGATTTGCGGATTTCCTCAAACCGCAGCCGCCGCATCTCCCCGATCTCGGCTTCGCCAAAGGTCCAAGCCGCGCCCCTTCCCTCTCTTGGCTTGATTTGCAGATCGCGAACAGGGGCGGGATCGGAGCCATGGTTTTCCGCATTCGGCCGAGCGTACCGAACATTTGCCCATTGAGGCCGCCCCTCGCGGACCGGCGTCGCGCCGGACCCGGCGGCGCGGCCGCCGCCGCCCGTGAGTTTGATCCCGATCCGGCTCGCCTTGCCGATGACCGCGTTCCGGGATCCCACCCCGAGCGCCGCAGCGATATGGCTGGCGCTCTTTCCTGCGAGGGCAAGTTTTTTGAGATCCTCGACGGCCTCGGGGGTCCACAGCATTTCGATGCTCCAATGGCTTTCGCTGCGGCCCTTGAGCCGCGGAATGAGCTAAGAACGGATATTCTTTTCCTCGGGAGGCAGAGAGACGCTGCAGTCCATAAACCGCCAACCAAGGGAAGAATTTCCAATTTCTTCAGCATCTTAAAAAAACGAATCAGGCGGCAATCGCCTATTTGGAATAGTCCAACTGGGACCACAAATACGGTATAATGCCTTCCCCGTGCAGAATACGGGGCGCGATGTTCCGAACCGCCCGGAGATCGTTATGCTTGATCGAGCGAGGTCGTCGGGAACGCCGCCGTACACGTCGTACCGAACGTTCAAGACCTTCATCGAGGACCTTCACGAGCACGGCGTTCCGTCGCGCATCGACCGCAGCGTGTTGACCCGCTTCTCAGGCGTGGTCGGCGCCCAGCTCATGCATGCGCTTCGGTTCCTTGGTCTGATCGAAGAGGATGGACGCCCTACCCCGCACCTCAGGGAGTTGATGAAAGCGCATGGCGGCGCGCACTGGACCGAGAAGCTTCTGGAGCTCCTACGGCAGGAATATGCGCCGATCTTCGCAATCGACCTCGAAACCGCGACCCCCTCGCAGTTCAACGGGGCGTTCAGGAAAGCTTTTCCGGCTGCCGACGCGGTCGTCCAGAAGTGCGTGACATTCTTTCTTTATGCGGCGAACGACGCGGGCGTTAAAATCAGCGGCCGTGTGCTCAAGGGGCGGAAGCCGCGCTCCCTCACGCCTCACAGGAAAGCTGCGCGGCCAACATTTTCGCTTCCGCAGGCAATGGAATTGGAAGCAGCCCCGCCTCAGCCTCGACCGGCCTTGGCCTCCCCCGACAGCAAAAAGCCGTCAGAACTCCTGCTCACGCACCTCGATCTCAGTGAGATGGACGAGGAGCAGCAGGCGGCTGTCTGGACGCTGTTGAAGTACTTCAAGTCGCGAGGACTGTGAGATCCCTTACGCCCCCTCGTCGAGGATCTTGCGAATTTTCCCGGCAAGCTCCTCGATGCTGAACGGCTTGGTCAAGAGATTGGTGCCGGGGTCGAGCATTCCGTTGTGCACGATGGCGTTGCGCGTATAGCCGGTCGTGTAGAGCACCTTGAGGTTTGGCCGTTTGCCGCGCGCGCGATCGGCCAGTTGCCTTCCAGTCATGTCCGGCATGACGACGTCGGTGAAGAGCAGCGTAACCTGCTGGCCTTCGTCGAGCATGCGCAACGCCTGCGCCGGACCAGCGGCCTCGACGACGCCGTAGCCGAGCTCCCTTAGGGCTTCGACGGACAACGCGCGCACGCGCTCCTCGTCCTCGACGACGAGAATGATCTCGCTGCGCACACCGCGATGAATGCTCGCGAGGCGTTTCGTCTGTTCTGTCGCAGCCGCCTCCCCATAGAGGCGCGGCAGGTAAATCTTCACCGACGTTCCCACCCCCAGCTCGGAGTAGATTTTGACGTGGCCGCCGGACTGGCGAACGAAGCCATACACCTGGCTCAAGCCCAGACCCGTGCCCTTCCCGGCGCCTTTGGTCGTGAAGAAAGGATCGAAGGCCTTTGAAATGACCTCCGCCGACATGCCCGCACCCGTGTCGGCAACCGCGATGAGCACGTACTGCCCAGCCTCGATCGCGTATTCGCGGGAGTAAGCATCATCCACGAAGGCGTTCTGGGTCTCGATGGTGAGCCTGCCCCCGCCCAGCATTGCGTCGCGCGCGTTGACCGCGAGATTGAGGATCGCATTCTCGAGTTGCGCTGGGTCCGCCTTGATCTGCCAAAGACCGGCAGCCAGCACCGTCTCCACTTTGACCTGCTCGCCGAGCGCCCGGATGAGGAGTTCGCTCATGCCGCCGACCAGCTTGTTGACGACCAAGGGCTCAGGCGAAAGCGCTTGCTGCCGCGAGAACGCCAGTAGCCGTTGAGTGAGCGTCGCAGCGCGCTGGGCGCCGTCCATCGCGGCCTCGACGAACCGCTCTACGTCGGTCTCGCCACGCGCCAGCTTGCGCTGCAGCAGGCTAAGACCGCCCATGATGACGGCGAGCATGTTGTTGAAGTCGTGGGCGATGCCCCCGGTGAGCTGCCCGACCGCCTCCATCTTCTGGATCTGGCGGAGTTGCTCCTCGACCTTTGAGCGGGCGTAGACTTCGTCAAGAACCCGCTGCTCTAGCGTGTTGTTCAAGGCCAGCAGCGCCTCTTCAGCCCTCCGGCGCTCCGCGACCTCCCGCCCCGCGGCCTGAAAGAGGCGGGCGTTGTCGATGGCGGTAGCCGCCTGTCCGGCGATGCCCGTCACAAGCTCCTCGTGCTCGTCGAGAAACTTTCCGGGCTGTTCGTGCCCGAAGAACAGTCCGCCAATCACTTCTCCCGACCGCGACGTCACGGAAACGGCGAGATAGCTCCGCACCGGCAAATGTCCTTTCGGCATGCCGTAGTAAGGGGCGTTCTTCCCGTAACGGGGGTCTTGGCGGATGTCAGCGGAACGGACGACGCCAGTCCCCTTGAAGGTCGGCCCGAAGACAGCCGTGTTGCGGGGCATCGGGAATTTGTCGAAGTGCTCCCTCGACACGCCGGAGAGGGCGTAGAGCATGTAGCTCTCGCCCTTCGCGTTGACGACGTTGTAGAAGAAAGCGCCGAACTGAGCCTCCACGATCTCCGTGCAGGCGTCAGTGGCGATCTGCACGATCTTCTCCACATCAAGTTCGGCCGCGAGCGCAGCGCCTGTGCGATTCAGCACATCGAGCTTGCGAGACTCTGCGCGGATCGCCTGCTCGGTCTCATGCTGATCGGTGACGTCATGGCCCTGGATGAAGACGCCGGTGGTGACGGCATTATCGGCCACGATGGGCTGGTAGATGAAATCGAGATAGCGCTCGTTCAGGGCGCCCTCGCGCGATTCCTGCAAATTCACGCGCTCGCGACGCCCGACATAGGGCTCGCCAGAAGCATAGACTTGGTCGAGCAACCTCACGAAACCCTGTTCGACCACTTCCGGGAGGGCCTCGGCCACGGTCTTTCCGACCACATCGCGACCGGCGACTAGCGTCCGATAGGCCTCGTTGACCATGGTGAAACGATGCTCGGGTCCGCTCGCCATGGCGATGAAACCCGGCGCCTGCTCGAACATGCGCTTGAGGCTCTTGCGCTCGGCCTCGAGTTCGCGCTCGATCCGAACCTTGTCGGTAATCTCCACGACGATCGCCATGACGCCGGCAGGCGTGCCGTCTTCGCCGAGCAGCGGGGAGTAATCGAGGTTGAGCCAGACCTGCTCCGGTTCGCCGCCATGTCGGTAAAGCGTGAGCGGGAAATCGCGATAGGCCAGCGTCCCGCCGGCGAGCCCGACCTTCATGATGTTGTCGTTGAAGGCCGCGACCTCGGGCCAGCCCTCCCGAACCTTGGAGCCAAACAGCTTCGGATGGCGGCCGCCGGCGAACACGGAATAGGCGTCGTTATAGATCATGATCCCGTCCTCGCCCCACAAGGTGACGATCGGCACGGGCGAGCGCAGGATCAGCGCAACTGAGCTCTTCAGGCTCGTGGGCCACGTTTCAATCGGACCCAGCGGCGTCGCAGCCCAGTTGAAAAGCGCAATGATGTCGGCTGCTTCCCCTCCACCCGTCAAGAACGGGCGGTGAGCTTTACTTCGTTTTGGCAACTCTAACCTCTCGTCATTGGAGGGCGGCATTCTATCGCAACGCGCTGTTGTCGTAGACGTCTCAAAATCCCGGCTGCGCTTCGCGCGAAAGGTCGCTCGCGGCGCCGGACAATCCGCATCCCGCGTCAGGCGGCCGTCCGGGCCTGGCGCGCCCTGATGATCGCCGCATTCAGTTCGCCCCCAAACACGAACAGGAGCGCAACCCAATAGAGATAGACAAGCGCGATCATGACCGAGGCAAGGCCCGCGTAGGTCGAAATGTAGTTGCGCAGATACTCGCTCAGATAGGCCCCGAAAAGCTCGCCAAAGGCGATGCTGGCGACAAAGGTCACCGCCACGCCCGGCAAGATGTCGCGAAATCCGACTCTATGGGCGGGGAGGATGAGGTGCGCGAGGATGAGCGAACTCGCCAGCATCAAGCCAGCGACCACGATGCGGAGGAACGTGAGCAGGCTGTGCGCCTGCTCGACCGAGGGAAAGAAAGCCGCGAGCGTATCCACGATCAGCGGTCCGAGCACGACCAGAAAGGCCAACGCCAGCAGCGCGACTGATCCGGTCAACACCAGTCCGAGCGACTGGAGGCGCAGCATCCACCAGGGCCTCGGCTCAACGAGGCCATAGGCGCGATTGAGCCCCACTCGAAGCGCCTCGATGGCGCTCGAAGCAAAATAAAAGGAGAAGACCGCGCCGAACGTGAGCAATCCGCCGCTGCGCGGGGTCGTCAGCACTCGCTCGACCTCTTCGGATATTGGGCGCGCAACCACCTCAGGCCATTCAGCGAAAACGAGCTTCGCCGCCTCATGCGCAAGATCGCTCGAACCGAAAAAGCCGGCAACCGCCGCGACGAAGATGAGGAACGGAAACAAGGAGGTCAGGAGCGTCAAACCAATGTAGCTGGCGATCGCCCAGCCGTCATCGGCTGCGAATTTCTCCGCGGCTTGCCAGATGATACGCACTGCCCAATTCAACCTGGCTCGAGCCTCCGTCAGCGGTAGCTATTGTGACCGGATGCATCCACCTTCGCCACCAGCGCGGAGCCGGAATCCCACGCTTTAAATCTAAAAATCGCATTGCAACGAGGCATTGCGCGACGCATGCTGCGCCGCAGCATTAACGCCACCCGTAAAGAAAGGCGACCCGGTGAAGCTCGACGATCTCGCCGGCCAGGCTCATTTCGCCGTCCAGGGCCTCATGGATTGCGCAGTGAACTCCGTGCGCGACCGGGTGAGCGAAAACGGCAGGCTTAGCGTCGACAAGCTGGAGGCCGAGCAGCATGCCGTCCATGGGCTGGCATGGCTCGCGACTTATGTCGAGGCGATCAAGGAAATGGCGGCCTACGCTCGACGCATGACCGAGGGGGGCCGCTTCGGCGAGACCGAGCAGGTCATGACGCGCATCGGCCTCGGCGAATATCTCGCTCAAATTTTCAGCGCCATCCCGATGAATCAGGGCGAAACGCTGCGGCTTGCCGATTTCGGCCTCGGGCCTCAAGACATTGCGCCGTTTCGCAACGAAAACGTGGAATCCCTGATCGCCTCCGGCAATACGCGGGAAAATCGCGCCGCGCTGGCCGCTTTGATCGCAAACGCGGGGGAAGGCCCGATCGGCGACCCCGGCCTTGACGACACCTTGGAGGCGATTCGCGGCGAGATGCGTCGATTTGCCGACGCGGAGGTCATACCCCATGCTCACGGCTGGCATCGCGCCAACGCCTATATCCCGCTCGAAATCATCGCGGGCTTAAGCGCCATGGGCGTCTTCGGCCTCACCATTCCCGAGGCTTACGGCGGCATGGGTCTCGGCAAGGTGGCGATGTGCGTCGTGTCGGAGGAGCTGTCGCGCGGTTATATCGGCGTGGGTTCCCTCGGCACCCGGTCCGAGATCGCCGCCGAGCTCATCCTTGTCGGAGGCACCGACGCGCAGAAACAGAAATACCTGCCCAGGATTGCCAGCGGCGAGATCCTGCCGACCGCGGTCTTCACCGAACCGAACACAGGCTCCGACCTCGCGAGCCTTAGCGCGCGGGCGACCCGGGACGGCGACGACTATCTCGTCAGCGGGGCCAAGACCTGGATCACCCACCCAGTTCGCGCCGACCTGATGACGCTGCTCGTCCGCACCAACCCGGACGAGCGCGGCTATCGGGGCCTGTCGATGTTTCTGGCCGAGAAGCCGCGCGGCACAGACGCCGACCCCTTCCCCGCCCCGGGCATGTCGGGCGGCGAAATTGAAGTGCTCGGCTATCGCGGCATGAAGGAATACGAGATCGCCTTTGACGGCTTCCGCGTTCCCGCCGACGCCCTGCTTGGCGGGGTCGAGGGCCAGGGCTTCAAGCAATTGATGGAGACCTTCGAATTCGGCGCGCATTCAGACGGCGGCGCGCGCCGTCGGCGTCGCCCAATGCGCCTTCGAGCTTGGCCTCAGCTACGCCAGGGAGAGGGTGCAGTTCAGCAAGCCCATCATCCAATTCCCCCGCGTTGCGGATAAGCTCGTGATGATGGCGGTCGAGATCCACATCGCCCGCCAGATCACCTATTTCGCCGCCCACGCCAAGGACGTAAGGCCGCCGCTGCGACCTCGAGGCGGGCATGGCGAAGCTTATTGCCGCGCGCGTCGCCTGGGCGGCGGCGGATAATGCGCTGCAGATCCATGGCGGCAACGGCTTCGCCCTCGAATATCCGATCTCGCGGGTTCTATGCGACGCCCGCATTCTCAACATTTTCGAGGGCGCAGCGGAGATCCAGGCCCAGGTGATCGCGCGGCGCCTGCTCGACGGCGGGAATTAGGGCCCTCGGTAGAGCGGGCGTGGGCGGCGCGGCGGCCGCGTGCATCGATGAGCGCGTGTCGCTCACGGACGAACGCGAATGATCGTTTTTCCGCTGATACGCTTGGTCGGGTTTAGGGCGGCGACGGCATCGTCGAGGGTCGCGACGGCGCCGATATTTGTCCGCAGTCGTCCGTCTCGCACCCGCTGGACGATCTCAGTCAGTTGGGCGCGATCGGACTCGACAACGAAGAAGATCGCAAGGCCGTCGGAGGGTCGCGCCTCGGCCGGCCCGAAGACGGTCACCAGTGTTCCTCCAGCTCGAATCAGGCGTGCGGACCGCTTCTGGATGTCGCCGCCGATTACATCGAGCACCAGATCGACGCCGCCTACGTCTTCCAGCGCGTCGTTGTCTAGGTCAACGAAGTCCCTCGCGCCGAAGTCGAGCACCTTCTGACGGTCGGCCGCACGTCCGGTCCCGATGACGTAGGCGCCGGCCTCGCGCGCGAGTTGCGTCACCATCGAACCAACTGCGCCGGCCGCCCCATGCGCGAGGACACTCTGCCCTGATTGAAGGCGGCCGTGCTGGAACAGTCCCTGCCACGCGGTGAGGCCGGAGATCGGCAGGCTCGCACCCACCGTGAACTCGACGTCGCCCGGCAGCGGCGCCAGGTTGCGCGCCTCTATGGCTACATATTCCGCCAGGGTCCCGTCACGATGCCAGTCGGCGAGGCCGAACACTCGCTGTCCCACCGACAGCCCGGTCGCGCCGTAGCCGAGCGCGGTGACCACTCCGGCCAGCTCGTGGCCGGGAATCGACGGCGTCCGGTCACGGTCGCGGCGATCGGCCCAGGTCGATGGCCACTCCATCTCAGTCGGTACGAACCCCGACGCATGAACCTGAACGATGACGTCGTTTATCGCTGCCGGCGGCTCCGGCCGCTCCACCAGCTTCATCCCGGCCGTTCCCGCGGCCCGGTCCGTCACCACAATCGCCTTCATTGTCCACCTGCCTGTTTAGTCGCTACTGAGCACCCATGATCGCGATGGTGGGTCGGCCAGCCGGGCGTTCGCCCATCATCGCCTTAAGAGAGCGATGTAACCTTCGGACAGTTTTGTCTTTAGTGTCTAGCGAGCGTGAGAACGTTCCCTGGGCGGCCAGATCGTTTGATCATATTCGCCTTCCAGCCGCCTTCGGGCCGCGCTCGGCTCACATCCGCTCGAGCCGCACATGCGCGAGGCCGGCGCCGCGGAAGCCCAGCACGCTCGCGGCGGCTGGCGAGACATCGATGACGCGGCCGCGAATGAACGGCCCCCGGTCGACGATTTTCAGGATGGCGCTGCGGCCGTTGTCGAGATTGACCACCTTCACTCGCGCTCCGAGCGGGAGAGATTTGTGAGCTGCAATCAGACCGCTGTAATGTGGATTTTGATAATATGAGGCTATACCCAATTCACTTGCGGCCGCAACGTTCGTAAATCCAACCACGGCCGCACACACAAACATGAATTTCCGCATCCACTACACCTCTTGTTTTGGACGTTACGAGGCCCTCTGAAGACTATATGAGGCCAGAACAAGGCGATGCTATTTTCCGCTTCACGGATGTTTAGCTCAACTTGACAACCAAATGGGAATATGCAGGCCGGCAAAACCGCTCTAGATTGCGATCGCTCCGCGAGTCAGGAAACGCAGGGGCGGCGAAGGGAGAAGGTTTGGGATGAAGGTGCTCATTATCGGCGCGGCGGGTATGATCGGACGCAAGTTGACCGCCCGTCTCGTCCGCGACGGAAAACTCGCCGGCAAAGCGATCACTCACGCGCATCTTGTCGATGTCATCGCGCCGCAAACGCCGGCCAATGCGCCCTTCCCGGTTTCGCTCGACGCCTTCGACATCGCCGCCTCCTATGTGGCGGCGAAGCTGGTCGCGCCGCGGCCCGACGTCATCTTTCTTCTGGCTTCAGTGGTCTCGGGCGAGGCGGAGGCTGATTTCGACAAGGGCTACGCCATCAACATGGGCGGAACTCACGCGATTTTCGAGGCGATCCGGCGCGAGCAGGCCCTCTCGGGCGGCGCCTACAAGCCGCGCCTCATCTTCACCTCGTCGATCGCGGTCTATGGCGCGCCGTTCCCGGAGAAGATCGGCGATGAGTTCCTCGCGGCTCCGCTGACCAGCTACGGGACCCAGAAGGCGATCTGCGAACTCCTGCTCGGCGACTATTCGAGGCGCGGCTTCTTCGACGGCGTCGGTCTTCGCTTGCCGACGATCTGCGTTCGACCCGGATTGCCGAACAAGGCCGCGTCCGGTTTCTTCTCCGGCATCATCCGCGAGCCGCTCGCCGGCAAGGAGGCGATCCTGCCGGTCGCCGACGACGTTCGCCATTGGCACGCCTCCCCCCGGGCCGCGATCGAATTTCTGCTGCACGCGGCCGAACTCGACCTCGCGCTCCTCGGCTCACGCCGCTCCCTCAACCTGCCCGGCGTCAGCGTCACGGTTGGCGAGCAGATCGAGGCGTTGCGCGCCATCGCCGGGGATAAAACCGTCGCGCTCATCCGGCGTCAGCCCGACGAGACGATCATGAGAATCGTCTCCGGCTGGGCGCGCGATTTCGATCCCGCGCGGGCTAAAAGCCTCGGATTTCACGCCGACGCCAGTTTTTCGGCCATAATCAACGCCCATATTGAAGATGAGCTCAATGGGGTGAGGGCGTGAGCGCACGATGCTAGACCTTCCGGCCAGACGCGAAAGCCGCGCTGACGCGCCCGTTCTCGCGGACGCCCTCGCCAGACAGCATATCGCGCCGGGACTGACGCTGCCCCTACAGAGCTTCGGCCTCGCGGCGCGTGTTCTCGCGGTCACGATCGGCTTCGTCCTCCTGGCGATGGGCCTCTTCTATGTGACCCGTCTCACCGCCCACCGGGAGATGTGGCTGCACAGCAAGATCGGCTGGGCGCAGACGACGGTCGAGGCTTTCGGGCTCGCCGGTCCGACTCCCCCCTCACACGAACTGTCGCAAAAGATCCTGAACAGCGTCGGGGTGAAATGGATTGCGGTCGAGACGCCCAGCGGACGCCGCGAGTTCGTCATCGCCGGCGGCCCGCCGGCGGGTGCGGAGCCGATCACCGCCGACGACAGTTCCTATTTTGAGAGCCTCGCGGCTACCTTTCATACCCTCTTCGCCGCGCCTGGGACGATCGTGAAGCTGGGCGTCGCTGCGCAGGGGAGTCAGCCGGCGATCGAGCTTGCCTTCGACGAGACGCAGCTCATCCATTCGCTGCGGCGCGTGTCCAGGAATTTCGCGACGATTTCGGTGATCATCGCCGCCGTCGTCACCTGCGTGCTGTGGGCGGCGCTGTGGCGCATGGTGCTTGAGCCGGTTCGGCGGCTCACGTCCAACATCATCGCCTTCGGCGAGAGTCCGCAAGACGCCTCACGGGTCATCGATCCATCCGGGCGGGGCAACGAGATCGGCCGCGCCGAGGCGGCGCTCGCGATCATGCAGCGGTCGCTCGCCCATGAGCTCGCGCAAGGCAAGCGGCTTGCCGAGCTCGGCATGGCGGTCGCGCGCATCAATCATGACCTGCGCAACATCCTGAGCGCCGCGCAACTCATTTCGGATCGCCTTGCGACAATCCCCGATCCGCTCGCTCAGAGGCTTGCGCCGCGTCTTGTGGCGACCCTCGATCGCGCGATCCAGTTCTGTCAGTCGACGCTAACCTATGGCGCAAGCCGCGAACTTCCTCCTTCCCGCCGGCCGTTCGACTTGAGCAAGGTGGTGCGGGAAGTGGTCGAGACGGGGAAAGCCGAACACGACGCTGCGATCGACTACAACATCGACATTCCGCCGCGGTTCTGCGTCTATGCGGACCCGGACCACGTCCTGCGCGTCCTTGACAATCTGAGCCGCAACGCCGCTCAGGCGCTCATGGGCAAGGGCGCTACGGATGGTCGCCCGAAAGCCATCCGCTTCGCGGCCATTCGCACCGACGGGCTGGCGTTGATCGAGGTCAGCGACACCGGCCCCGGCTTTCCGCGCGATCAAAGCGAGCGGATCTTCGAGCCTTTTCACAAGTCTACGAGCGACGTCGGCGCCGGCCTGGGGCTCGCGATCGCGGCGGACCTAGTGACGCGAAACGGCGGAGCGATCACGCTCGCGCCTGCAAAATCCGACGATTTCTATTGCGGCGCGCGATTCCTGATCAAGCTGCCGACAGCGGAGGCCGCCGCCCGCAAGACCGCGCGGGCGCTGCCGGAAGCCCGCGAACAGCTCCCATAATCCCGTCCCTTTAGCGTCCAACGCCAGTCCGATTGGGCCCGGCTTTCAAGCCTCGCTCCGCTCGGCTAAAAAGCACCCGCGCCCCGCTTGCGGCGTCGCGAAGACACGGGCCGCCGGTTCGTGGTCACGACTAGGGCATTGAGGGAACGTGCGCATGACGGTCATGACGCCAGCGGCGCGAACACAGACGATCGCCTTCCTGTCTTCGGGCGCAAAAGAAGCCAACGAGGCGCTCGAAAGGCTAACGGCCCTCTATGGCAACAGCCCGTTTGACCAGGCGAGCGTCATCGTGGCGCTCGGCGGCGACGGACTCATGCTGCAGACGCTGCACATGACAATGAAGGCGCCGAAGCCGATCTACGGCATGAACCGGGGATCGGTGGGCTTCCTCATGAACGACTATTCCGAACAAAGCCTGCCCGAACGGCTTCGGGCCGCGCAGCCGTCGATCATTCACCCGCTCATCATGCGCACGCGCGACATCAACGGCGCCGAGACGACCGCGCGAGCGATCAACGAGGTGTCGCTGTTGCGCCAGACCTATCAGGCGGCGAAATTGCGCATCGAGATCGACGATATCGTGCAGCTCGACGAATTGATCGCGGACGGCCTCCTGGTTTCGACGCCGGCCGGCTCGACCGCCTACAACCTTTCCGCCAACGGGCCGATCCTGCCGCTCGGCGTGCCGCTGATGGCGCTGACGCCGCTCTCGCCGTTCCGCCCGCGCCGCTGGCGCGGCGCGCTCCTCAGGGATTTGCAGCGGGTGACGATCGAAATCATGGAAGCCGATAAGCGCCCAGTCGCCGCCGTGGCGGACCATTTCGAGATCCGGCGCGTTGTCGAGGTCGAAGTGGCGATGGACAAGGCGACGTCCCTTATCCTCTTGCATGATCCCGGCCATTCGCTCGACGAGCGGATCTTGCGCGAACAATTCCTCTACTAGGAAATAATTTCTGATTTGCATGATTTTGCGGCGCTTCTAAATTCTTAAAATCAGTTTGTATCACTTTGTTTTGATTACTTATTGTCGCGTTTATCATTCCAGGCAATTTGACAGATTGTGATTGCCATGTTTCTGATTTGCGCTCAACTGCTAGCTAACCCAAAGCTAGGAGCGGAGCAAAATGCGAGCAAAAATCGGCCTAAAGGCCATCGCGGCAATGCCGCCAAATTCGATCTTGTGGGACACGGAGGTGCGCGGCTTTAACGCCCGTCGCCAGTTCTCGGAGGTCGTCACCTACAACATCATTTACCGGACGCTGGAAGGGACGCAACGATGGCAGCGCATCGGTCGCCACGGCGTCTGGACGCCAGACCTGGCTCGCAAGCAAGCGCGCAGCGTGCTTATTGCTCAGCGATCTAGGCAAAAACCCTAGCGCCGACATAATGGCTCTCAGGAGCGCGCCTTCGGTCGCTGAATTGTGCGATGAATACCAGCAGCGCGACAACGGCAAAAAGCCAGCAACCATCCAGGCTGACAAGTCCCGCATCAAGTGTCCACATAAAACCCAAACTGGGAAAGCTAAAGGTCGCTGCTGTGACGAGCGATCATGTAGAAGATTTCATGCGTGGTCTAAGTGCTGGAAGCAAAAGCAGAACCGTAGGTTTGTTGGGAGCCATCTTCTCTTATGCGATCAAGCGCAAAATGCGCCCAGATAACCCCTGCACTGGCATCGAAAAGCCAGCACAAACGAAGTGCACTAGGCGACTGAGCAATGATGAGTACGCGCAATTTGGCGCTGCTATTAAGGACAGCGCATTTCTCTGATATTTTCTTGCTGCTAGCCGTGACCGGATGGCGTAGCACCGAAGCCAAAAATCTTCGCTGGTCAGAGTGCGATCTGGAGCGCAGTCCGTTGCAACTCTGGGCGACACCAAGACCGGCGTCAGCGTTCGCCCTCTTAGCAGCGCTGCCATCGAGATTATAAAACGCCAGAAGCAGAATGGCTCTCCCTACGTGTTCGACGATGGACACGGAAAGCCCATCAATACGCTGCGCTACCAATGGGTGAAATTGGGCATGTCGGAGGATGTGACTCCGCATGTGCTCAGGCATAGCTTCGCCAGTCCTCGCTGCCGATCTAGGTCACGCCGACAGCACCATCGCTGGCCTTATCGGGCACAAGCAGCAATCCATAACCAGCCGCTATCTGCACCTGGACAAGACGCTCGTGACTGCTGCGGACAAGGTGGCGGCAGAGACCCTTAAACTGATGCGCGTCTAGGTTCCTTCTCGCATTTATCTTCGTTCGCAAAAAGGCGACCGCTTTAGAGGGCCGTACACCGGCCCTTTTTCGTGTCCGATTCCGATTAGCTCCCCTAGCGGTAAGGCCGCCTAGACCCCTTTAGAACCGCAGGAAAACGAGACCGGCAGGGGGCAGATCGCGCCGGGAGGGGAACGCCTTTCGAGACCGGCGCTAAAGTACATTTCACGAAAGTTGTAGCATTTCCCATCCGATCTAAGGCGTAGTATAGTCTCGTAACGACAAGTAACTAACGGCGTGACAAATGAAGCAAAGCGCAATTATTTGCGTAGAGTGTGGCGCGTCCTTTATCCCGCAGAGAATAAGCCGCCAGTTTTGTTCTGGGCGCTGCCGAGAGCGCCAACTTTCGACGTGTCCAAAGCGAGAAGCTCACAATTCTTGAAAAGCTCTTTGAGCGATATGTGCCAAAGGCTGAGAGCATCGAACACGTAAAACGTGACCTGTTCGCAGCTTAGGAGCGCCACTAGATGAACGTCCCCATTTAAGCCACCGACAATAGCAGCGCCCCCAGAGCCTGAGCTAAGTGAAGTTCGCACTAAAGACGCGCGCTGGCAGGATCGTTACCACGTTCGAGGGCGAGCATCCCTCCGTGTGGATGCGCCAGTTCAGCCTTACCTCCGAAAGCGAGTTACGAGAATTAAGACCAGTTAGGAGCGCCTCTATGTCTGTTGATACTCTTGAACAAAACTCAAACGTTTAAGATCGCCAAAGGCGATGACATGGCGTTCCCGACAAGATGGAGGAAAAGCATCGAGCTACAGGGAGTAGCTGATCCTACGCTCCGTAAATTGGGCCTGTTCGCTCCCGCTCCAAGAGCGGATGAAAATAACTTCGATTACATGGCTCGCATAGGCGAGCATTTAGCAGTTTTTGGGCCTGAGGAACGTAAGCGCGTTGACAGATACAGTCTGCCGCCATCAGCGCTCGCAGAATGGGTAAAGCAGGATCTAGCCATAGCGGAAGCGGAAATTGAGCATCCCCAGCTATTCTCTTAAAGCCTGGCGAGCTTCGTGAGGTCATCAAACACGATGCATTGCTGGACGTGAAATCCACGAGTTCTATTCTGACGAAGAAACTGGCGTCGGTCCTTGGTTCTCACAGTTTAAAGACCCAATAGTTAGGTACGTATCTGGTGGTAGCGAAGGCATTGCCACCCCCAGATAACCCGCCATCTTCTATGTACCATTTCCACAAGCATGAGTATTGTTCCTGAGCTCGTAGAGCTACAACGGATCGCTGCTTATCAAGATAGCGCTGAATATAAGGTCAAAGAGGCTTATGCTTTGGCGGGTAAAGAAGTGCCAGAAGGAGTGTTAGCCAAACTCGTGAAATAGGAGCGCCGCTAATGTCTAACGACAGGTATGCTGATTTTAGAGCGGGAATGACAAGAAAAGACACTGACTTAAACAGCATGCGGCTTAAAGCGAGAGCCACGTAATAACTTTAAAAACTGGTCAGGATGGGACAATCCTCCCTCGCTCTAAAAAAAAGGAGGTGGAGCCGGAGCTGCCGGGAGTGGATCTGGAGCAAGTGGACAAAGGCTGGCTGGAAAGTCTTTAAGAGGGAGGCGCAAAGTGGGTTTCATGAATGTTGGCGACATCGACTACCACGGCGTCGTTTATACAATTTGGGTCGGAAGTGACCCGAAGCTAGCCAGTCAATCGTGGCAGATGCAGAAGGCAAAGCACTTTCCTGACTATGTTGGCCCGCCACCTGCTGATCTACCTAGTAGCGCGCCAGATAGACAGATACAAGAGTCACAATGAACTTCCCTGGGTTACAGACATGGCCCAGTCCTCTGTCCCCGGAATTTTATCCGGGGATCACGGAAGTCGCGCAGAGTGGCGCGTCTAGACCCATTAGATGCGTCACTCCCTAAAATAAGAGCTAAGAATGAATTGGCGAGACTTTGCAGTCCATAGTTACTCAGCAAATACTTAAGCGAGAGTAGTCAATGAGAATAGGAGACAGGCGCAGCGATTGTTGATGCTGCAATCTAAACGCGCTAATCATAAATTAAACGATCAAGTCAATAGCAAAAGAATTCTTCTGACTAAAAAGCGCAAATAGGAGCGCCGTCACGGATGGGAAGGCTGGCCAGTTGCCTGTTGTATCAAACTTATTGCACGGCGAGAGAATAGACGGTCGATGGGCCAAGGATGGTAGCCATGATGGCGAAAGGCGATTGCTCACATTAAAAGATTTAGTTGCGCCTCAGACTGTTTCCTTGTTCACCATTCACTATGAGATGGCCGCTTACCGGAGAGCGATGGGGATAAACTGCGGTAGGGTGCTTGTGTGCCAGACGCTTAAGTGCTTGTGGTTGTTGGAGAGCGATTCTGGAATTGCTACGGCGAGAAACCACTAACAATCGCAGTGGGTTGCGCACCAGCACATATGACTAGCAAGCACTGAGCTAGCGGCGCACAGGATTACTGCGCTTGGCCTCGCGAATGCGGGGCTGGTTTGTTGGGGAATGGCGTTGTGGTCGGCGTAGTTGCTAAGGTACCTTGGCCCGCCAGCCTTCGATAGGCGTCTGGAACAAGACCGTAGGCGTATCGTTTACCAGCCACAAGGAGATTGCCGAGGCGTACCAGCGCATGTTCCTTTTCCTCGCTGGCGTTGGTTTTTAGGCATTTCCAACGAAAGCATCGGCGGGGTGGCCGGGACAAGGTAGAACCCCCTCCACGTCCCGGCCACTGCTATTAGCTTCCATTCCCTGCACATAGGCTTATCATACCAGACTGCCGAGCGTACCAGTGCGCAGCCATGTAACTGGCGTTGGAGCATCCCCAACGAAAGCACGGCGAAGAGCGGCCGGGGAGTGTGTCCATCGCAAACCTGTCCCCGGCCACTGTCCTTAGAGGCGCGCCAGTTATGCGGAATGAAATAGCCACTTTCGGAATATCCGTCTCCCTCATCTAGTAGCGCACCCAGATGGGGTTAAATGGTGGAATGTCTTTAGGGTCCGATGTTTAATTTATACTTAGGACATAGAAAGAGTAATGAATTCAATAGCTTAGGTAGGTATGTATTAAGTGTCTCGTGTGCCCGGTGTATAAAGGCAGAGATATCGTTGATTCAATATCGAGCTAATTGAGATCGCTCACCGGACATGGCCATGGGGCGTGCGATCCCCCTCTAACTAATTGTTTTTATTGCATAACAATGTGCGATTTATGTCCCGTGTGTCTAATTCTACATACGGGGCATACACGATGTAACAAACCAACTTAGCACTATTACACAGGGGACACATCGGACACACGGGACACATCCCTAATCAAACTCTGTACGCTCCCATTCTTTTTCTATGTCATCCCAGTCTATTTCGTACCCAACCTACAGCATTCATCATCTTTCTGCATACTGACAATTTCCGAATCTTATAAATATTCACTCTTTCTCTGGCGCTACCCTTTGACTTGCCCTCATCCAAAACATTCTTGACGCGCCGCATATTATTTATCATTATGATCTTCCCACAATCATCTAGCTCTGGGAAAAAACTACTGAAATTTAAGCCGAAAGCGCGCGGCTCAACCTCATCTAATTTCTTACTTATTGACTTAGCATACGTTTGCCGCAACTTAGTCTTGCTAACATGATAATAATCTCCAACGAGGTCCGCGTCGTCATAAGTGATAACGCCATTGGCATTAAAGACTACATTTCCACTATCATCCTTCCTAACTGCTGGCGCTACAGTCTCGTCGTTGCAGTCAACCACACCTATAAATGGCAATTGCCCTTCATGTAGGAAGTTGATCAACCAGCCTCTTGGTCCCTTGTCGGCGGTGGCGGTCTTGATTTTTTGGTCCCTCAGAGCTTCTGTATCCATTCCTACCGACAGATCATACTTGCTGATGTCGAAGGTCTTAAAGAAATGCATGAGCGCCTCATAACCGCCGTTATCTAGCTCTTCATCAATCGGGTCAAAAGAACCAGCTTTATCCTTCTGGTGCGCCGCAGAGGCGTACAGAGCAAAATATCGTCGCTCATCGAAGGTCGCTGGTATAATCCAGTGATTATAATCGTCGCCTGGGTTTGCATTCAGGAGAGTTCTGGTGAACGAATTTGACCGTTTAGTGCTTTTAAATCGAGTTCTCGTGGAAATTTTAGTTCCGGTAATCCACTCGTTAAGCTCACTCATTTCCTTCTTGCTACCGGCCCAAATCGCTTCCTCTAGTTGGAGAAACAGCGTATGTGCAAACGAAAGCAAACGATATGTTGAAACACATTGACGATATTAGAAAGTCAGCAAAGGAGAGGGCGCAACGACGCTGGAAAAACTACCAGGTTGAGAAGAATTTCAAAACTGCCAAACAGCAAGCGACTGGCGCAGAACAGCAGCCCAAACAATTACAGCCATCTGATGTTATCGAAGGCCAGCAAGACAGGCGCGGGGCCGTCACACGGGCGCAGACAAAATTTGCCAAAGATATTCGGGAAATGATGGAGGGCCATTCGCGGCGAGCCATCGCCCTTTACGCTCTGTCACTCGAAGCAAAGAGACGGCGCTTGCTCACCGAGAAATTACGGCGGCTCCAATCTGAGGCGCATCTAGGAGAACAACAATGAACGCGCAGCCAAATTTTGACTTCTCGCACGTGAGTGACGAGGAACTGTTCCAGTCCGAAAGATGCTTCATGGGCGACTATCGGCAGGCAGAGTGCGCGGCGTGGGTAGCCGAACAAAAGCGCCGCAAAGAGGCCAAGCTGGCAGAGCAAGAACGCCTTGAGCAAGAGCGCTATGCCAAGTTCATGGCGGGGAAGGCCGCTATTGGATATTCGGAGGCGCTGGCAGATGAAATCGTTCAACGTGTAAGTTCAGGGGGAGTTTTTGACCCTCATTTGCAATGACCCGCACATGCCGACTATGCGCAACGCCACGCAATGGCTACGTAGTCACTCTGACTTTGGCGCTGCTTACAGACAGGCCGTTGATGACAGATTGAACATCTTCGAGGACGAAGTTGTGACAATCGCCGATGACGCAAAGGCAGATTTCAAAGTTGTTGTAAGAAATGGCAAAGAGAAGCGCCACCATGATCCCGAAGTGATCGCAAGGGCCAAGCTTCGCATTGATGAAGATTCAAGCATCTTCGAGCATACCGCCCGCAGAAATGGGGCGAGCAATCATCACTTACGGTCAAGAATGTAAGTGACGACTTTGATCCATCCAGCATGACCTCGGAAGAGTTGGAAACGCACTATATCCGAAATCGAAGCAAAAAATCGCGTCGTGAGGGCTGCGTAAATGTTCGCCACTGGACTGTTGATAATCCTAGCGGCGCACCCAGAAACTTAGATACTCAGTGTTTCATTGTGCGAGCGCAACCCGTTTTTCCGCGCAATCTGGGCAATACTCTACCTACTTTCCGGCCTAGTGTCAGATATGTCCATCCAAACTCCTTTGGTGATTGTATTTTGTGGCTGCACCATCGGTTATGGCATTTTACTGGCCGTGCGGGTTTGCTTAGCTCAGCCATCGTCACTCTCCCCCACCATTGTTATTTTCGGCGGCGGCGATCTCAGCCTTAGCGTCCTCGTAACGATCATACGGCCCTTGGCGTGAGCTTTTCACCCAACTATGGAAAGATAGATCGCGCGCGCTATGGATCAGAATATCAACGATCTGGCCAGCTTGCTCCTTGACGACGCACGCATCCGTGAAGTCATCAAGCTCGGCGATCAGGGCACGAGCAGCCTTGACTCGCTTGACGTGCTCATGAGCTCTCGCCGCTAGATAATTGGCGTCTTCCAGCGCCGCAAGTTTGGCCTTGTCCTTGTCCTCATGCATGGCGCGTAGCTCTCGCTCAAACTCTTCGAGGCCGTATTCCAGCACGGTGATATGGTCCTTAGTTTCGCGTTCGGTGCGTTTAGCTTTGTTCATTGTAAGGTCTCCATAAGGAGGTGGCGCAACCAAGACTGTGAGATCGCAGCTGCGCGCCCCCAGTCAGTTTAGTTGATGTGCTTTATGGCGAAGAGCTGATATTATTCGGCTCCGCACGAACAGTTTTGCATCATCCTCAGGAAGTGGAGCGCAGTAGCATTGGAATGGCGGTATTAGTTTTCATCCTTTCTCTTTGAGTTTAGCGATTATTATCTGTTTAAGCTCGTCGTTATAGGTAGGAGTTTTCAAGAGGAAGTTGTCAGACATGGTAACTATTACGTAAGTCCACTTCATCATGATTCTCCTAGCCTTCTTTAATTTTCGACAGGAGGTATTCAAGCAGGGCGGATTCGCGATAGTAAAAGCGCTTGCCGATCTTTAAAGATCGTGGCCCGTTTCCGTTGGTGCGAGAGAATTGAGAGAGGGTACCGCTGTGGGCAATCCGCGCTCGGTTAGCCACGCAGAGGCTTCCTGTACGTTGTACAGCGGCTCATGGTCGACAGGATGGGGGATAGGCATAGCGCGAGTCTCCCAAAACAAAGAGACTGCGCGTTCCGCAGTTTGGGGGACTTCGAGGCCTGATCCCCTACCAGCGCCGACTTATACAGTATGACGAACCAATGCGGCGCTGGTATCTTCCCCTTGTACGTTGCAGAGTCAAGTCTCAAAAAGCGATAGCTAAACCCCTGCTGTCATCCCAACAAACAGCAGGAAAGCTAAACAATATCAACATCTTAGTGCAATGTGAATTTTCCTCTACTAGGTAAGCCAATGGCCAAGTCCGCCCGCGTGATCCGCGACACCGTTCTCGCCACCGGTCGGTTCGATCTGACCCGCACCGAGATCGAGGTTGAGGAGGATGACGGCTCGAGCCGCACGCTCAATCATGATGTCTATCGCCATGGCAAAGCAGCGGCGGTGCTGCTCTACGACGCGAACCGTCGGGTCGTTGCGCTGGTCAAGCAGTTTCGCGCCGGCGCCTATCTGAGCGACGGAGCGCTCGCGACCATCGAGGCTTGCGCCGGCATGCTGGATGGTGATCCGCCGGAAGTCTGTGTGGTCCGCGAGGCGCTCGAGGAAACGGGGATCGTCATAACCAAGCCCGCTCACGCTTTCGACGCCTATATGAGCCCTGGCGGCATGACCGAAAAGATCGCCTGCTTCGTCGCTCCTTACCGCGAAGCTGACCGGACCGGAAAGGGCGGCGGCGTGGACGAGGACGAGCACATCGAGGTCCTCGAGATCCCGTTCGGCGAGGCGCTCACGATGATCGAGCGCGGCTTAATCGCCGACGCCAAGACGATCGCGCTCATTTACTACGCAAGCGCCAAGGGACTCCTGGATTGAGGGGGCGGTGACGCTTGGGCGGCTTCCGAACTGCCGTTTCAGCCGCCTTCGAGTGGTCATTGTCTTCTGCGAAACTTGAGATGCGGAGCGATCCCTCGGGGAGGACAACATGGCGGCGTTCGACAGTCTGATCGAAATTCTAAGCAGTCGCTTTGGCCTTGGCGCCACCGCTCGATTGCTTGTCAGCGAGATCGTCGCGATGATCTCGGCCCCGCCGGGAGGCCTGGGCGGTTTTCTCGATAAGCTCAAGTCCGCGGGCCTCGCTTCGGAGGTCGCATCTTGGCTCGGCCATCCTGACGCAACCCCGCTCGCCGCCGGGCAAGTCGAGCGCGCGCTGGGCGCAACGGCGCTCAGCGGGATTGCAAGTCGGATGGGCCTCGAACAGAGCATTGTCACACCCGCGCTCGGATACGCCCTGCCGAGGATCGTCGGACTCTTGACGCCGGGCGGCGTTGTTCCAGCAGGCGTCCCCGGAGAGATCACGGCTTTTCTCTCACAACCGCGAGCCGCGGCGGCGGCGGAGCAGGTCGCGCCGAAGCGGATCGACGTTCTCCCGACAAGCGCGCCAAACGAGCGTGGCGTCGGGCGCTGGCTATGGCTCGCGGTCGCGGCCATCGTCGCGATTGGCCTGCTTTCGTATTTCTGGTCGGCGTTCAACCGAACGGAGCCCGTCGCGAAGGCGCCAGAGCCTGCGACGCCTGCGCCAGCGACCGTCGCGCAGGCGCCGACCCCGCCGCCGGCTCCCGCGCCCGCAGCGCAAGCCCCGCCCCCGCGGTAACCGCGCAAACGACTGCGCCCCCGGTTCAGCCGGCTCCGCCGCCCGCCGCCCCGCCCGCTCCCTCGACGGACGCACAAGCGACCGCCCCCCCGCGCCTGCCGCCGCTCCAGCGCCAGCAGGCCTCTCCGGCGCCGTCAACCAACGCACAGGCGACAGCTCCCGCTCCGCAGGCTTCGCCTGCGACGGCGCCGCCAGCGCCCGCCGCCACGACTTCGCCCGCAACGACCGAACAGGCTTCAACGCCGCCAGCCCCTGCAGTCGTCGCGAAGGCTGAGCCGAACGCCCCCGCGCCCGCCGCCAAGCCGGCCCGATTCGCGCTCAGCAACGACAGTGGCGTCGTTCGCGCGTCGGGCGTTGTCCCCGATGAGGACGCAAAGACGTCGATTGTCGACGCGCTCAACTCGGTCTTCGGCGCCGACAAGGTGAAGAGCGACATCAGCGTAGACCCAAGCGCTCTCGCCGCCTCGTGGCTTGGCAAGTTCCGGGCCGCGCTCGAAGCGATCAAAAGCGCGAATGTCGACGCGATCTTCCAAGGCGACAAAATCAACGTCGGCGGCGCCGCTCTCGACGACGCCGCGCGCGACAAGATCATCGCGGCGTTGAAGAGCGCGGTGGGCGCGGGCGTCACCGTTGGCGCGCTTTCGGACAAAAGCGCGGCGGCCGTCGCTGTCGCCAACGACAGAGCCACGACCGAGCTTGCCTCGCTTCAATCCGGATTCGGCGTCAAGGACCTCCTGTTCGCGCTGAATGATTCGAAGGTCAACTTCGCCTCAGACAGCGCGGAAGTGCCCGAATTGATGGCGCCGTTCCTGAAGACCGCGGCCTCGGACTTGAAGCAGCTCAAGGCCGGCCATGTGCTTGAGGTCGCGGGCTACACCGACAACACCGGCGACGCTGCGCTGAACCTCGCGCTGTCGCAGAAGCGCGCCGAGGCCGTGCGCGAGGCGCTGATCAAATACGGCGCTGATGCGGATATGCTGGTCGCCAAAGGCTACGGCGAGGCCGATCCAATCGCCAGCAACGATACGCCCGAGGGGCGGCTCAAGAACCGGCGCATCGAATATCATGTGTTGAAAGCGCCGACTTAGCGCCTTTCCTTCTCCCTCCGGGAGAGGTGGCCCCGCCATAGGGCGTCCGGAAGGACGCCCGTCCTTTCGGACGGGCTGCGGCGCGGCCGGATGAGGGCCTTGAAGCCGAAGAGCCGTTCGACCGGTCCAGGTCCTTGCGCTTCCATTCCCGTCCCAACAACCCCACCACGCAAAGGCTCCGCTCGCCCGAAAGACCCCCGAGCGCGGACAGCGCGCGGAAAACGCATTGTGCTAAGCTGACGGCCGGCTGAGGCCCGCCATGAACGAGAATCGCAAGCTCGCCGCGATCCTGGCGAGCGACATCGTCAACTTCAGCCGCCTCGCGGGCGCGGACGAAGATCGGACGCTGGCAAGGCTCCGGGCGCTGCGCAGCGATCTCATCGATCCGACAATCGCCGTCCATAACGGCCGTATCGTCAAGCGAACGGGCGACGGCTTCATCGCCGAATTTCGCAGCGTGGTCGACGCCGTGCGCTGCGCGGTCGAAATCCAGCGCGCAATGGTCGAGCGCAACGCCGGCGCGCCAGCGGACCGACGCATCGAGTTTCGCATGGGCGTTCACCTCGGCGACGTGGTCGAGGAGAGCGACGGCGATCTGATGGGCGACGGGGTCAACATCGCCTCTCGACTCGAAGGCGTCGCCAAGCCCGGCTCAATCTGCCTGTCCGAGCAGGCCTACTGGCAAGTCAAGGCGCGGCTCGACCTCCAGGTCACTGACCTGGGCGCGACCCAATTAAAGAATATTGCTGAGCCGATCCGCATCTACGCCCTCGAAATCGGCCATCAAGTCGAGGAGAAGACGACGGCTCCCTCAGAAAAGCCAGGCCCGCCCCGACTTTCTATCGTCGTTCTCCCTTTCTCTAATATCGGTGGCGATCCGGAGCAGAATTATTTCGTCGACGGCGTCACCGAGAGTCTTGACCACCGACCTCTCTCAAATGAGCGGGATGCTGGTTATCGGCCGAAACACCGCCTTCAGTTATAAGAGCAAGCCGGTTGATCTCAAGCAGATCGAACGCGAGCTCAACGTGCGCTACGTGCTCGAAGGAAGCGTCCAGCGCTCGGCCAATCGAATGCGGGTCAACGTTCAGCTCATCGATGCGGAGAGCGGCAACCATCTGTGGGCGGACCGTTTCGACAAGCCGGTGGCGGACCTCTTCGACATGCAAGATGAAATCGTCGCCCGCCTCGCCAACGCGCTCAACGTGCAGCTCATCATCGCCGAGGCGCGACGCGCCGAACGGACCCCGAGTCCGGACTCGATGGACCTCTATTTTCGCGGGATGAGCGCGTACAACAAAGGGCTTAGCCCAGACAATCTCTCAGAGGCCCGGAAGCTTTTCGAGCGCGCTCTAGCGCTCGATCCCGGCAACATCGATGCGATCGTTGGCGCCGCGCTGGCAAGCATCGTGTTCGTCGGCTTTCACATGAGCGACGACCGGGCCGATCGGCTCGCAGCGGCCGAAGCCCTCGCGGTCAAAGCAGTGTCGATCGCGCCCGAGAAGGCGTCAGGACATTTGTGCCTGGGCGGTCGTCCACATCTACACCAACCGGGCCGCGCAAGGCATTTCCGAAGTCGAGCGAGCGCTTGCGATCGACCGGAATCTCGCCGCCGCCCACGCGTATATCGGATTGGCCAAAAACTTTGTTGGCCACGGCGAAGAGAGCGCGGGTCACATTCGAGGATGCGCTGCGGCTGAGCCCTCGCGAGCGGCCGTCTATCTTTGGCGGACCTTCAACGGGTCGGTGAAAGTCTTTCTTGCCAAGCATGAAGAAGCGGTCGGAGAACTGCGCCGTGCGATTGAGGCCAACCGGAACTTTGCGGCCGGGCATTTCTACCTGGCCGTCGCCTTGGCGGAATTTGGCCGCCTCGACGAAGCGCGGCTGGAAGCGAAAGAGGGGCTTTCCATCGATCCCACGTTCACCATCCGGCGCTATCGTGGCGACGCGCCGAGCGACAACCCAATCTTTATGAGCAGGCGGCGGCAGATCTACGAGATCATGCGCAGCATTGGGCTCCCAGAAGAATAGCAAGACGGAGAAAGGCGGGGATCTCGCTCATCATTCGAGCTTGCCGCCTGCGGGGCGAGAGTCGCTCGATCGGATTCCCGCCAGCGTTGAGGTTCCCAGGGGCTCCGGGGGAACGCGGTTCCGAAATAGAGTTGAATTTTCTTGCGATAACGAATGAATTTCCGGTTTTGGTACACATCACATGTCCGCTTCTTCTGGTTCTGTTCTGCTGCGGGACGGTGTGGGCAAGCCGGGATGCTTGTCCACGCCATCCACAGCGCCGCGCCGCCGAGCGGATTTAAGCGGCGCGTTTTTCATCGCGGCTGTCCTTGAGCGCTCCCTTCGCGTCGTAGCGGCCGATGCAGCGTGGCCCGTGAAAGACGGCGTGCGAGCCGTCGGGATAGACGTGGACCTTGACCCGCGCCTTGACGAAATGGGGCCGCATCGGGCTTTCGGGGATCTGCAGTTTGAGCGTCCGGTCGGATTACTCAATTTTCCTTGCCGACCTGCCGCTCCTCCTCGACGCACAGGATCTCGTCGAGGACGACGCCCGGGATCGGGCGTGAAGGCCGAGCCCTCGCCGGGCGGAACGATTGCAAAAAGCGCGTTGTGGTCGGCAGATAGATCTTGGATGAAGGCGTTGGCCGCCTCGACCGTCGGCTATTCCGTCGAGCCTCAGCTCCTTGGGCAATCGATCCTGCAGCGTCTGGAACGCCCGCTCGGAGCGACCTCGAGCCTGCGGCGAATAGGCCCCGATGTGCTCGACCCCCAAGTTGCTCGAGCGCCCGCCCGACCTGCGTCGGATGAGCCGCGGTCGATCTCGCCGCCGGCTTTCGGCGGTGTGAAAATAATGCGCGCCGCGGTCCGTATAGAGGCTCATCGGCAGGCCGTGCTGCGAGAAAACCTCGTTCAGCGCCCGGAAGGTCGAGGCCGTGCCCTCCTCCTCGACCAGAAACGCCGAATAGATCGCGCCCGTCGCGTCATCGAGCGTCACGATCAGATCGAGCGGCACCTCGCCCTCGAGCCAGTCGTGCCGCGAGCCGTCCTGATGCAGCATCATGCCCGGCAACGGCCGCCGCTCGCGCTTTCTCCGATGCGCCCCCTTGCGCGGCGCCTTCGGCAACAACACCCGCCCATTGCAGATGCAGCTTCAGCCAGGTGTAGCCCCAGCCGAAGCCGTGGTCCTTCACCAGATGCTCGTGGAAATGCTTGACCGTGAAGCCCTGGTAGCGCTCGCGGTAAAGCCGCTCCACCTCCTCAGCCCGATCGCCTCGGAACCCGCTTGCCCGACGCCTTGCCGAGCCGGCCGTCCAAAAGACCGGCCTCGCCATCCTCCTCATAGCGCCGCGTCCAGCGCCGGAACGTCCGCTCGCTCACCCCCAGCAACTCCGCCGCCTCCTCCTGATTGAGCTCCGCCAATTCCCACCGGTGAAGAAGCGTTCAAAAACCTCGCCATGCGCACAGCCTCTCGGGCTTCCCTCCGGCGCATCCCAAACCCTCCCAAAAGGGCCGGAATTACCGGACAGATCGTGCGCTACCTAAACCGGACATATCGTGTGCTACCGACACTCGTCTTGCCAGAACTCGTGTCATGCGATGATCCGACATGCTGTGCCTCCACGGAGAAGAACTGAAAAGCGCTCGGAACAACCGGCCAAGCAAGTCAAGGCTACCCATTGAAAAGGCTCGATTCGAAAAAATAAATGAAAGGAAATGAAAGTAATTTTCCTTTCATTTGCTTTCGTTTACTTTCGCTCAACTCGACCTCAAGTTGCAACGATCAGGCCAAAGGCCGGTCGGTCGTCGCCACGCGAGCGTTCGCTCCAGTTTCGAGCCGATAGCGCCGGTCAACTCAATCCTGAAGCCGCACCGACCTCCTCGCCGCAAGGACAGTGTTGGCCATCAACATGGCGATGGTCATGCGCCCGACGCCGCCCGGCACCGGCGTGATCGCGCCGGCGACCGCGGCGACCTCGGCATAGGCGACGTCGCCGACGAGGCGCGTCTTGGGTTTGCCGAACGCGTCGTGTCCGTCGGCGGCCACACGGTTGATGCCGACGTCGATCACGATCGCGCCCGGCTTCACCCACTTCTCCCGCACCATTTCCGGCTGGCCCACGGCCGCGATCAGAAGGTCGGCGCGGCGCGCGACGGCGGGCAGATCGCGGGTGCGCGAATGGGCGATGGTCACAGTGCAATGGCGGGCGAGCAAGAGCTGCGCCATCGGCTTGCCGACAATGTTCGAGCGGCCGATGATCACCGCCTCCATGCCCGGCAGAGACAAGCCGAGCCGCTCGCAGGCCTTGTCGATGAGGATCAGCGCGCCCGCAGGCGTGCAGGGGATCAGCGCGCGGCGCGTGTCGCCGATCGACAAGAGGCCGACATTGATTGGGTGAAAGCCGTCGACGTCCTTATGGGGCGCGATGGCTTCCAGGAACTCGGGCCGAAATCGATGGGCTTCGGCAGTGGCAATTGCACCAGGATCCCGTGCACCGCAGGATCGGCGTTGAGCGCCTCGATAAGCGCCAACAACTCCGCTTCGCTCGTCTCGGCGGGCAGATTGTGCTGGATCGAATGGAAGCCGCACGCCTTGGCCGCCCTGCCCTTGCCCGCGACGTAAGTTTGGCTCGCTGGATTGTCGCCGACCAGAACGACCGCGAGACCGGGCTGAGCCCCGCGGGCGATGAGCGCGCGCGCCTCCCTGGCGACGTCGACGAGGGTCCCGTCGGCGATCGCAGCGCCGTCAAGCACGAAGGCGGGCGCGTTGGTCATAGGTCGTCCTTACGCAGGTCGCGGATCGAGCCTTACTCCGGCCGGAAGATGAAGCGCGCTTCGTGGCGCGCGTGCTCGCCCGGCTCCAACACCCGCATGCCCGGCTTCTCGAACAGGTCGCCCGTAAATCCGTCCGGATCGCTGCAACTGGTCCAAGGCTCGAGGCAGATGAACGGCGCGTGGGGCCTTGTCCACAGCGCGACGTGCTGAAAGCTCTCGTATTCCATCGTGATCGACGCCCCCGAGGCGTCGATGAAGGAGAGCGACCGGCTCTTGCAGTCGAGGAAGCAGAGCGCGTCACGTTCGAACAGGGCGTCCGACAAGGGAAGATTGCGGCCGCAAAGCGGAATCGGACGCATGCTCCCGCGGACGAGGCCCCCCGGCGCGAGCTCGGGAATCTCGGGCCGCTCCGCCCTTTCGAACTGAACCAGCGCGCCCTCGCGCCCCGCCGAGCCGAGCGGCCAGCGGAAACCGGGATGCAACCCGCAAGCATATGGCGCAAGCTTCTCGCCTGGATTGGCGACTTCAATGGCGATTGCGAACGCATCGGCGGTGAGCCGATATTCGACTGCAAGCGCAAAGGCGAACGGATAGACCGCGCGCGTTTCCGCATTGTCGCGGAGCGTCAGCCGCGCGAAGTCGGGGGTCGATTTTTCGACTGCGAAGGTTTGGAACCGGGCGAAGCCGTGCACACCGAGCGGATAAGTGACGCCGTCGACTCGCTCCTCTCCGTCGCGGGTCCAGCCGACGACCGGATAAAGGATCGGACTGATGTCGGGCCAGATCGCGGGGTCGCCGGGCCACAGCAGGTCACGTCCGGCGATGCGCCATTGTCTCGCCTCGGCGCCCAGAAGCGCCACGGTCGCTTGCGCATCGCCATGAGTTCAGTGTGATTTCAGTCATAACGTACTGCCCTCGAAAGCTGCTGCGGCAATAAGGGCATCCTTGACCCCGGGCGCGCAAGCGATGAGCGCATTGCCCTTGGTCAGGCCATCGCCGCGCAGATAGTCGCTGACATAGCCGCCCGCCTCTGCGACCAACAGAATCCCCGCCAGACAGTCCCACGCATTGATGTGATGTTCGACGAAGCCTTCGCGACGGCCGGCCGCGACATAGGCAAGCGCGAGCGCGCCAGAGCCAGTCCGCGACGGGGAGGCGCCGGTGGAAGCGACCCGCCGAAGCAGCTCGACAAACTGTTCGGGACCCGCGCGGACGTTCCAGCCGACCTCGACGGAGGAACTCGCAAGCGCGGTCGCCTCCGATGCGCGGATCAGCGCGCCGTTGAGGCGCGCGCCGCCGCCGCGCCGGCCCGCGAACAATTCCTCCCGCATCGGATCGTAAATGACGCCGACCTCGACCTTATTGGCAACCACACACGCGATCGAGACGCAAAAATGCGGGACGGCTCGCGCGAAATTCGCCGTGCCGTCGATTGGGTCGACGACCCAGGCGGCTCCGCCGTCGCCCGAGGGACGAGCCTTGCTCTCCTCGCCAATGAAGCCGTCAGTTGGAAAAACCTGAAGGAGCCGCTCACCGATGAACGCCTCGGTCTCCCCATCCACTTCGGTCAGGTAATCATGCGGACCCTTGAAGCCGACCGTGAATGACTGGTCGACGAAACGGCGCCGCGCCATCGCGCCAGCCTCGCGGGCAACCGCCTCGGCCGCGAGCAGTCGCATGTCCATGAGCGTGGTAGCGCCTTCGGTCATCTTAAACCTATCAAAAGTGGCTGTAGGCGCCGCGCCCGAAGACGACCGGATTGCCATCGGGACCGATGAATATCGGGGGCTGGCGACCTTCGAGGGCTTCGCCAATGTACGTCAATGGCACGCCCGCAGCCGCAGCCGCCTCCTCGAAGCCGGCCGCAGATTCGGGCGGCGCCGAAGCCAGAAGCTCATAATCGTCGCCACCGGTCGCGGCAACTTCGAAGAGACGAGGATCGGCGGCGATCGCTGCGCGCGCGGCCGGAGACAGCGGCAGACGGTAGATCGCCACCCGAGCGGTGACCCCAGAGACATCCAGCATTTTGGCCAAGTCGCCGACAAAGCCATCCGAGACGTCCATCCCGCTATTCGCGTGCGTAGCCATCGCATCGATCAGCGCCAGGCGCGGCTGCGGCGTCAGATACCGCTCGAGCAGGAAAGCCTTGTCGGTTTGTGGAATATCGAGCTCGCGCCCCAGCCGGATCTTCAGGCCAATCGCGGCGTCGCCAATGGCGCCGGTGACATACAGGCGATCGCCAGGCTTAACACCCGTGCGCAGGGACATCCGCCCTTGCGCAACCGAGCCGATCGCGGTCACGCTCAGCGTCAAAGGCCCCGGCGTGGCTACCGTGTCGCCCCCGATGAGGGGGCATTTGAAGGCCAAGACGTCGGCTCCGAGACCCTCGGCGAAAGCCGCCAGCCAATCGTCGCGCCAGCCGGAGGGCAGCGCGAGCGTGAGCAGAAATCCGAGCGGCCGAGCTCCCTTGGCCGCAAGATCGGAGAGGTTGACCCTCAGCGCCTTGCGGGCGATGGCGGCGGGAGGATCATCGGCGAAGAAATGGACGCCAGCGACCAGCGCGTCGGCCGTCAGCACGAGGTCTTCCCCGGGGGCCGAGCGCATCAGCGCCGCGTCATCGCGCAGGCCCAAAGCCGCCGGCCCCGCCAGCGGGGCGAAATACCGGGCGATGAGATCGGCTTCGCCGAGGCGAGGAGGCATGGAAAGGACAAATCCGGAAGGGCGAGCCAGCAACTGGCCGTTGCGCTCCGGTCTGTTAGCGCATTCGGAGGATGGTGTCGTGTGAAGCCCAATGGCGCGGCGGCGATGAGTGGCGCGGACCCACTTCGACTCACGGCGCCTTTCTCTTGACAGATTGTTCCCGGCAAAAAGCGATTCGAGCCCCTTTAACTTTGCCCTCCCTGCGATCCTGTTGGAGATTGCGCCATGATTTTGGACAAGTGCCTATGCGCGCTGGGCTTCGCCGGCTTCTTTTACATGACCGCTGCATTCACCGGCAGCGCCTCGGCGGCGCAGGTCTATCCCGGTTGCGCTGAGCCCGGCCCGAGCCCGACGGGGAAGGTGTGGTGGATTGATCCGGTCAATGGCAAGACGCCGGCGGACGGCGGGAATGGATCACAGACTGCGCCGTGGAACTCGCTGACAGGCGTGATCATGGACTTTTTTCCCCCCGGCTACGGCCGGCCGCTGCTGTCGAGCGTCCCCTACATCCATTTCGTTGGCGGCAAGCGAGTTTACGTTGCGGACCAGCTCGGCGACCCGCCGGTCCACCCCGGCGACACGATCAAGCTGATGGGCGGCAATTATGGCGACATTGCCATCGGCGATTATGCGCATCAGGTCGCCAACCCGAGCTTCGTTACGGTGGAGGCTGCGCCGGGACAGACGCCGGTGTTCTCAACTCTGTACATCCGCTCGACCAACAAATGGGTCTTCGACGGCATTACAGTGCAAAGTGTTGTCGGCACGAACGGGAGGAAACTACTGGCGTTGGTCACAGTCGCGGATCAGGGCGCGGCGCTCCCGACTTCTGATATTGTCTTGACGAACCTGAAGATCAGTTCGGCTGATTATGGGACCGCTGCTACTTGGAGTCAGGCCGATTGGGTCGCCCACGCGCGCCAGGTCGGCATTTTTGCTTGGGGCTCTGCTGGCAATGGCACGAACGGCGAGCCAAACACCACCTGCGTTTCTATGGTGGGCAATCACATTTTCAACGTCCGTCAGGGCAACCTGATTATGGTGAACAACTCGCAGATTGTGAGCACAGAGCTCGATCATTTCGGCGATGATGGTTTCGATTACGGCGCGAACAACATTGCGATCGTCAAAAATTACATCCACGACAACATCGACCTCGCTGACGGCAACCACGAAGATGCTATGCAAGGCCAGAACGGGCCTCTCCTTAGGGGGGTTCCTTACAACTCCTTCTCGAACGTCCTGATCGACAGTAACCTAGTCATCCGACAGGCGGACCCGAAGCTTGCGTTCCCGACCTATCTGCAAGGCATCGACTCCTTCGACGAGGAATGGACCAACCTGACCGTGACCAACAATGTCGTGGTGACCAGCGCCTGCTGGGGGATTGCTTATTCGAGCTTGCATAACGGTAAGATCATCAACAACACCGTTGTCGCGGACGGGTTGATGCCCATGCCCGGGACCTGCAAGCCGATCGTGGCTATTAGTGACAAGTCTCACGAGGGGCCGTCATCCAGCGACGACATCATCCGAAACAATATCGCCAATTCCCTCGCCATTTATAATCTCGACCCCAACATGACGCTCGATCACAACATTTGCCTCGGCATTGACGGCAAATGCCAGATCGTCACTTACCTCAATGGGAAGCCAAATTGGGGCGTCTACAAGCCAGGCATGTACGGCGACCACAACATTATTGACGGGCGTGGCGCCAAAGGCATGTTTGCCGATTTTGAACCCGGTAAGTTCGTCTCCGTGAGAGCAGGAGCGCCGGCGATGGGAGCTAGCAATTCCGCGGAAACAACTCCGACCAACTTTGATCCCGCCAAATTCCCCTACGATCTCAGGCTGAAATTCGGCGCTCCGGCGATCGGAGCAGGCAATTCCGCGGACGCGCCCTCGGTCGACATGACTGGCGCGCCGCGCCGGAGTCCGATCGACGTAGGCGCTTACCAATACAGCCCGCCAAAATAAGCGCTGCGCCGGCTGCGACGTAGCGGGAGGAGAGTTGCGCTCGCCGTCAGTCGCCCGTAAAGGTCGCGCCCCAAATCGTCTGAAGGACAAAGTTTGCCTGACGTATTCCAACCGAGATCCGACTTCCTGCGGGTGATGCAGGAGCGCGGCTTTATCCATCAATGCTCGGATTTCGCCGGACTCGACGAGAAGGCGCGCTCCGGCTCGCTCGTCGGTTACATTGGATTCGACTGCACCGCCCCCTCGTTGCATGTCGGCTCGCTCGTGCAGATCATGATGCTGCATTGGCTGCAGGAGACGGGGAGCAAGCCGGTCGCGCTGATGGGCGGGGGCACGACGATGGTCGGCGATCCGTCTGGGAAAGACGAAAGCCGCAAGCTGCTAACAGTCGCCGAGATTGAAGCCAACAAGGCAGGCATCCGCAAAGCCTTCTCGCGCTTCGTGAGTTTTGGCGAAGGCAAGCGCGACGCGATCATTCCAGACAACCGGGATTGGCTTGCTAAGCTCAACTACATCGATTTCCTCCGTGACGTTGGCCGCCATTTTTCGGTCAACCGCATGCTGGCGATGGATTCGGTCAAGCTCAGGCTGACCCGCGAGCAAGAGCTCTCCTTCCTCGAGTTCAATTATATGTGCCTGCAGGCTTACGATTTCACCGAGCTCAACAAGCGCTACGGCGTGACGTTGCAGATGGGCGGATCGGACCAGTGGGGCAATATTGTCACGGGCGTCGATCTCGGCCGCCGGATGGGACTGGAGCCGTTCTATGCTTTGACGTCGCCGCTCATCACCATGGCCTCTGGCGCCAAAATGGGCAAAACCGCTGCCGGCGCAGTCTGGCTCGATGATACAATGCTCGCCCCTTACGAGTACTGGCAGTTCTGGCGTAACGCCGATGACGCTGACGTCGGCCGGTTCCTCAAGCTGTTCACGCTCATGCCGCTCGATGAAATCGGCCGGCTCGAAAGCTTGGATGGCGCCGAGATCAACGAAGCGAAGAAGGCGCTGGCCAACGAGGCGACGGCGCTTTTGCACGGCCGCGTGACGGCTGAGGCGGCCGCCGCCACGGCGCGCAAGACTTTCGAGGACAAGGAGCTCGCCGAGAGCCTGCCGACGGTCGACGTGCCGGGGACGGAGTTCGAAGCCGGTCTCGGCGCGCTCAGCGCCTTCGTGCGCGCTGGCCTCGTCGCCTCAACTGGCGAAGCGCGCCGCCAGATCCGCGGTGGCGGCTTGCGGGTCAACGACGCGACGCTTGGCGACGAGAAGGCGCTGATCACCCGTGAGGAGCTGAAAGCAGGCGGAATCGTCAAGCTGTCGCTCGGCCGCAAGAAACACGTCCTGCTTCGAGCCGTCTAGCCTACCGCCCCGGGCGGCGCGTCACCGTGTTGCCAGCCTCGCCTAAATCATGAGCGGCGCCGCGGGAGGTCGTCCCGTCGATCGCGCTGAGGATGCGATGGAAGATGCCGGGGGCGATCGCCGACAGCGGATTGACGCTGACCGTGGGGTCGGTCATCGAGCCATGCACCCGATAGTTGATGCCAAAAACACCGCCGTTTTCCCCGCCGCTCAGCAAGAGCCCGACGAGCGGGATCTTCGTCAACATCGTGTTCACTGAGTAAGCAGGCACGAAGGAGCCGCTGAGGTCGACTTGGTTATGTTGAAAATCAATCTCGCCTTGCGCAGTGAGTCCGACGTTTGGATTGTAGATAACCGCATCCTGAATTGCGAGCTTGCCAGGGCTACGCTCAAATGACGCCGTCATCTTCTCAAAACGAACGCGCGCCGCGTCGACCGTGGCGGCTCGCCCTTCCGATGTGCGCTGCGGCGCAGCGCTGACCAGCTGGCGAAACGCCGGTTCGTCGCGAAGGACGAAGTCGGTGAGCGTAACCTCGCCGGCGCTCACCTCCCCGCGCGAGCGGAGCAGCAGATTGAGGTCACCTCCTTCGAGATGCGAATAGAGATCGGCGAAACGGAGAAGCGCGCCGGCATCGGACGTCGAGAGTCGCGTTTGCCCGCCGCTTCCGGTCGCCGTCACCGCGCCGCCGCCAATTCTTCCTCGTAGACTCCCGAGTCGAGTTACCCCCGCGCGTCGGGACGCGGTGAGCTCCATGTTGGTGATCGCCTGTTTATTGGAGCCTATAACGCTCGCGATCTTGGCGTCGATGTCGAAATCCTTCGTCGCCGATTGTCCAGAGGAGCCGCCCTCCAAAATCGATTTAACGAAGGCGCGAGCGTCGAGCGAAGCACCGCGCGCCGAAACCTTAAGCGAAAACTCGCCATTGACAACGTCGACCTTGAAATCGTCGCCAGCCGCGATGCGCGCCTGAGTGATCGTGGCGCTCGCAATAGCGCCGGCGGGATCCATTTGAGCCGACCCCCGGAACATCGGCACGCCGAGTTCGATCGCGATGTTGCTAAGTGAAGCACCTTGTGAAGTAGGCTTGACCAGGAACGTCGCCTTGCCCGGCTTTCCCGCCGGCTTCGAGAGGCCCGGAACGGGATTGTCGACACCTGCGGGCGTGAGATCGATTTCGACTTCAGCGCTGGCGCGCGTCAAGGGCGCCTTGAGCTTGATGGGGAGCGACCCGGTCAGCCACGAGCCTAAATTGATGCCGCGCTTGGCGCGTCCAGCCGCGTCAAGAGCGAACGTTATGGTCGCCGACCCTTCCTCGCCCGGCGCGCGGACGACATCCACATGGGTCGCAGCGCCTAGGAGCTCTCCGTCGCCCGCGATCTTCAGCGCATTGCGATCGGCCTCGAACGAGGCCGTCGCCGACTCGAGCTTCTCGTCGGCAAGAAACTTCTCGATCTGGAGATTATTAAGCGCCCCGCTGGCGTGGAACTGTGTGTCCTCTGGGCGCGCGGTCCTGCCCAGCTTGAGATCGAGGCTCAGATCGCCTTCCGCCTGGCCCTTGACGGTCGCAGGATCGAGTGTCAGGCCCGCCTGGCGCCGCAAAGGTTCGCGCATGAGCAGATCGGCGAGCGAGTCGGCCGTCCCGGTCATGTGCGCTTTCGCAGAAGCGTCGACGATGGGCCTGGGCGTGGTGTCCGGGACGGTGAAAACGAGACCGTTCGCTTGCACGCGCCGCGATGGTGACAGGACCATCGTCGCGCGATTGCCGGAGACGGTGAATTCGTGGCCAGTGAAGGACCCGGTCCCCTCCTCGGTCATCATCATCGGCAACCCCGGCAGGAGATCGACGCCGACGTCGCGGGTGGTGAACTCGCCGTGCAGACTTTCGCGCGGCAAACCGCGTTTGTGCTCCATTGCATCGAGGTCGGCGGCAGTCCAATTGGCTTGCAGCGATCCCTGAAGCCGCCCTCCGTGCAGGTTCTGCGCGCACCACTCGCGTACATCAGGATTGATGAATTGGGGCCACAGACGAATGAGATCGGAGGTGGCGCTGGAGCCTGCGTCGATGTTGAGCTTGAGGGAAGATCCTCCACCGTCAGGCGCAGTCTCCGCCCTGACGGCCACATCGACGGTCGGCCCGCGCAAGGTCAGGCCATCGAGGATGAAATGGGAGCTCGTTTCAAGGAATCGGGCGTCCAAAACGATCAATTCGAGGGCGACCGGATCGGCGCCGGGCCGCTCGGGACCGAACTGCGCGCCGCGCAACTCGATATGGGTTGTCCAGGTCCCCGCCGCGTCGACTGGCGGCGCCATCCAGCCTTGGGCGACTACGTGGGTTAAACCGGCAAGAACCTGAAGCCTGTCTATGCGCAACCGCCGCGCATCCTGATCCCAGGCAATGGCGCCGGTCGCTTCGTCAATGAAAAAAGGAACGGCGTCTGGATTGTTGATTCGCACGCGCCCGGCGCCGATGCTGAAATCGGCTGGTGAGGGCGCGCAGCGCCGAGTCCCGCGTAAGCTCGGCGTCAAGCTTGAACGCGATCGGCCCCTCGGCGATGAGGGGCGGCGGCCTCTTATCGAACGCCTGGAGGTCTGCGAGGCTGAGGTCGCGCCCTTGGATCGAAAGAGTCAGGGCGTCCTCGTCCGAGACTTGCGCAGCAATTGTCCACGGTCCCGCCGGACCCGTCGCCGAAATCGTGGCGTCCGCCCTCGAGCCAGAATGGTCAAAAGTAACGGCAAAGTCGCTGTAGACGACGGAGCGTTGCGTCGCTTCGTTCTCGATTTCGAAATGGCCGCGGGCGAGCGTAAGCCGATCGAGCGCCTGGGTGGCGCCGGCCATGGTTTCGGCCGCGGCGCGGACGAAGGCGGCAAGGCCGGGAACGCTCCCACCTGGTGAGGGCCCCTCGCCGAGAGGGATTGGGGTCGCCCCCGAATCGCTAGCGACAGCAAGCGAAAGCGCGCCATCGGCGGCAACGCGCAGGCGCAGGTCGAGCCCATCGAGTTCAAGCCGGCTCACCCGAACGTCAAGCAGTGGAAGGTTGAGGAGATCGAGGCCAACTTTGCCGCTTGGCGCCGAGAGGACTGTCCGGCCGGCGGCGTCTCGCACGGTGAAGCCCTTGAAACCAAGCCCCACGCCCCACGAATCGTGCATGAGATAGGTGGGCCCCAGAGCGATCGCGTAACGGTCGCCGACGCGCTCCTGGAGAGACGCTTGGATCTGGTCGTGCATACCAACCAGCCGAAGGGGTCCTCGCGCCAGCAGCGAGGCCAGCGCAAGCCCGCCTACGATGAACAGGGCCGCGGCGAACTCCACAGTCCGGAGACAGACGTGGGCAAGCCTGCCTGCGGGGATCCGAGGCCAGCGAGAGCGAAGGCGAGGGCCCTCAGCATCCGCCGCCATGCTGCGCACGGCGGCCCGAGCGCGAGCCCGCGTCGTCATGCTATACCGACCAACCAATACCGCTCACCCTCTGTCGCGCGAGCAAGGTTAAGCGCAATCTTCGTTGATTCGAAGGCGCCAAGGCGGACCGTCCTTGACGTCACCTCAGACCGCCGGTTGAAACGCGCAACGCTGCGGGTCAATGTCTCCCCATGGCGAAGCCGCGTTCGGGGTCGGCCGCCCCTGATCCCACAATGAGACAAAACGAGGGCGATATGACGAAGGAACTGGTTGAGGGCGACCCGGCCCCCGATTTCGAGCTGATGACCGACGGCGGCGGCCGAGCGCATCTTAACGCCCTCAAGGGCAAACCCGTCGTAATCTACTTCTACCCCAAGGATGACACCTCAGGCTGCACCGCCGAAGCCATCGCCTTCAACGGCCTGCGCGCCAAATTCGCCGCCGCTGGCGCCACCGTCATTGGAGTGTCGCCCGACAGCGCGGCGAGCCACGACAAGTTCAAGCTCAAGCACGAGCTCGAGATCCCGCTCGCCGCCGATCCGGAACGCTCGGCGATCGACGCTTATGGGGTGTGGAAGGAAAAGAGCATGTACGGGCGCAAATATTTCGGCGTCGAGCGTTCGACCTTTCTTATCGACCGCGACGGTCGCATCGCGAAGATCTGGCGCAAAGTGAAGGTGCCGGGGCACGCGGACGACGTCCTCGCGGCGACCAAGACGCTCTGACCGACGAAGAGCGATCGGGCCTGCTTCCCCTTGGCGTAACGTCATTTCGCGATCCATTAACCTTAATGCGGTTTCCTCGGCTGCCAAGACGCCCTTTTTCGCCGGGCTGGAGCGCAGGTTCATGTCTTTGCGAGAGGGCTATCCCCCGCCAAGGTCCTATTGTCTTTCGTTCTCCCGAGACGCCGCGGTTCGCACGGTCAGGCTGCGGCCGGCGGTCGTCTGGTCGATTTTAGCGCTCGCGCTCATCTTGTTTGCCTGGACCAGCTCCGTCACGCTTTACCTCGCCTTCCACGACGACGTGATGGGGGCGATCCTTGCCCATCAGGCGAAGATGAAGGCGGCTTACGAGGACCGTCTGGCGGAGGCGCGGGGAGAGCTCGATGAAGCCGCAAGCCGGCAGTTGCTCGAGCGGAATGCCTTCAAGGGCGCGGCGAACGAGATCATATCCCGGCAGGCACGGCTCGAACAGCGTGGCGCCATCGTCGAAGCGCTAGCCGAGACGGAAGTACGAAACTCGTCCCAGTCGGCGCGGCGCGAAACCGCGGCCCCTCCCGACGCACTGAGCGCCATTCAGGCGCTCAGTCCCCCGAACTCCGCCGGGGCAAACGTGGGCGACACGGCGCGCGCCTATGCCCCTCTTCCCGAGCCTCGGCCCGTCAAGCCTCACCCAATCGACGAGTCACGGGACAGTTTGAGCGCCCTGCCCTCAGAGGCGCCTTTCACGACCGCGAGTGTGATTGGAGCCGAGGATAACCTTGACCCCTCAGTGCGCCTCGCGCTCGTCAATCGCTCGCTCGACAGGATTGAGGGCGCTGAGGCCAAGGCTCTCGCCGCCGTCGATCGCGTGGCTCAGCGCTCGGCTTCGCGCGATGCTGCGATCGTCGCGGAGACCGGTCTCGATCCCGCGAAGCTTTCGCCCCCGCCGAAGCAGGGGGGCGTCGGCGGCCCTTATATCCCAGCCGAGATTGATTCGAACGCCCTTGCGGCGGACCAGGGACTCACGCGCGTTATGCGCGATGTCGCGACGGCCGAGCGCCTCAAGGCGCTATTGTCCTTTGTGCCTCTGCGCATGCCGCTTGCAGGGGAACCCAGTCTCACCTCGTCCTTCGGCTATCGCGTCGATCCCTTCCTCGGGCGCCTCGCGCTGCATCCTGGCGTCGATCTCGCCGAGGCGTACGGCGCCGATATCCACGCCGCCGCCACCGGCCGCGTCGTTCATGCGGGACCGGCGGGCGGCTACGAAATCATGGTCGAGATCGATCACGGCAACGGCCTCGCCACCCGCTACGCACATATGTCGGAGGCGCTGGTCGACGAGGGCCAGGAGGTCAGCAAGGGCGCCGTCCTAGGCAAGCTCGGTTCGACTGGCCGCTCGACCGGGCCGCATTTGCACTACGAGGTGCGGGTCGACGGCCAGCCGGTCGATCCCGAGCGCTATTTGCGCGCTGGCGCCGATCTCGCGGCCGCCGAATAGCATTGTTCCACGGTTCTCTTTCCGAGGCGCGCCGCTAAACTGCGCGCCATGGATGTTCTGCTGTTTCGCGCGCTGAGCCTTCTTGGCCTTGCGATCCTGGTCGCGCTCGCCGCCCGCCGTCTGCGTCTGCCGTATACGGTCGGGCTCGTGCTTGCGGGCGCAGCGGTCGCGGTCACTCGCAGCCATGCCGGCCTGGCGTTGACCCACGACCTCATCTTCGACGTGGTCTTGCCGCCGCTTCTGTTCGAAGCGGCGCTGAACCTGCGCTGGAGTGATCTCAGCCGCGATCTCGTTCCGGTGTTTGCGCTGTCCACCATCGGAGTTGTTTTTTGCGCGGCCGTGGTGGCGTGTGGACTGGTGGCCTTGCTCGGCTGGCCGCTTGAATCCGCCCTCGTTTTTGGGGCGCTGATCAGCGCGACCGACCCGATCGCGGTCATCGCGCTCATCAAAGAATCACGCGTCACGGGCCGGCTCAGCCTGCTCATCGAAGCCGAGAGCCTGTTCAACGACGGCGCCGCCGCAGTCCTCTTCACCCTTATCCTCGTCTGGGCGGGCCACAATCAGACGGGCGCGCAGGACCCGCTCGCTATCCTCACAACCTTCATCATCGTCGCTGGCGGCGGCTTGGCGGCGGGCTTCGGCGTCGGGCTGATCGCAATCATGATCGTGGGAACCTCCGAGGATCATCTGGTCGAGACGGCGGTGACAGCCGTCGCGGCGTTCGGATCGTTCCTGATCGCCGAACATTTCGGCGCCTCGGGCGTGCTGGCGAGCGTCGCCGCCGGAATGACCTTGGGCAACCTCGGAGTTCTTACAGAGAAAGAGCGGTTTGGCATCTCGTTCACCCCGCATGGCCGCGCCTTCGTGCTCGAATTCTGGGAATTCGCCGCCTTCCTCGCCAATTCGCTGGTGTTCCTGCTGATCGGTTCAGCGCTGGCGACGGTCGATTTCGCCCGCGAGGGATTTCTGGCGCTCACGCTGGTGATCTTGCTTGCGCTCTTGGGGCGCGCGGCCGCCGTCTATCCAGTCTGCCTCATCCTCCTGCGCTCGCGCTGGGCCATTCCGTTCAATCAACAGCACCTGATGTGGTGGGGAGGGCTTCGCGGCGCGCTCGCTCTGGCGCTCGCGCTGGCGCTCCCCGCTGACCTTCCCCGGCGCGGCGACATCCTCATCTCCGCCTTCGCGGTGGTCGCTTTTTCGGTGATCGTACAGGGCCTGACAGCGCCGCTGGCGCTGAAAGCGCTCGGAGTGACGCCGAAGCTGCGATGAGACCCGATTTGCGAGGCTGCCCTGTTCGGGAGATCTCCCCTCTGGGCCATCGCCGGGAAGCTACGCGGGCCGTCGGGCAGTTAGATCCCCGCCCTCAACTCGTCCCCCCGATAGCACCCCAGCCTTCTCGACCTTCGCCGCACGCAGCCGAGCGACCTCGATCGTGTCCGCTCCCAGCAGCGGTCGCAGGTAATCGTGGAACGTCGGGGTCACGTCGTTGCCCGCCGCGTTGATCAGATGATCCTCCATCACCCGCGTTTTTCCCGCGACCGTTTCGAGCGGGATTAACGGATAGTCAACCGCATAATCGCCGACGCGGCGGATGGCGACCGACCCGTCACCCGCGTCGCCAAGTGCATATTGCACC
Source organism: uncultured Alphaproteobacteria bacterium (assembly GCA_963836695.1). Lineage (GTDB taxonomy): Bacteria > Pseudomonadota > Alphaproteobacteria > Rhizobiales > Beijerinckiaceae > Roseiarcus. The sequence continues at coordinate 188,912 of CAWIKX010000024.1, read as the reverse complement.
GCCTTCTCGCCGACTTCGCGCGCCTCGCGCTGATCGACCTTGCTGACGCAGCCGACAAACGAGCGCTGCAGATAGCCGAACGTGTCGCCACGCACGCGCTTGATGCCGAGCTTTGACTTCACCTCCTCGCACAACAGGTCAGCGAGCGCGCCAGTGCCGGAGAGCTGAACGTTGCCGTGCGCGTCCTTCTCGGCTTTCCCCATGAGCCTGGTGATAATCGCCTCGCCCTTGTCGTCGTGGATGCCCTCGGAGGCAGCCACTATGCAGCGTCCATGGCGCTCGAACGTCTCCTTGACGTCGGTCAGGAACTTGTCGACGTGAAACGTGCGCTCGGGCAGATAGATAAGATGGGGCCCATCGTCGGGATATTTGCGCGCGAGCGCGGAAGCCGCGGTGAGGAAGCCGGCATGCCGCCCCATCACCACCGCGACGTAAACCCCCTTCAGCGCCAGATTGTCGAGGTTTGCCCCGGCGAAGGCCTGAGCGACAAAGCGCGCCGCTGACGGATACCCTGGCGTGTGATCGAAGCCGACGAGATCGTTGTCGATGGTCTTTGGAATATGGATGGCGCGGAGGTCATGGCCCGACTTCTTGGCTTCCTCCGCGACGATGCGCACCGTGTCGGAGGAATCGTTGCCGCCGATATAGAAAAACGTGTCGATCGCGTGGGCTTTGAGGACTTTGAAGATCTCCTGGCAATATTGGCGGTCGGGCTTGTCGCGGGTCGATCCAAGCGCGGCGGCCGGCGTGGCCGCAACAGCCTCGAGGTTGACGACCGTCTCTTGGCCCAAATCGACGAGATCGTCGTTCACGATCCCGCGCACGCCCTGCAGCGCGCCATAGACGTGCGTTACGTCGGTAAACCGCCGCGCCTCCAGCGCCACGCCGGCCAGCGACTGGTTGATGACCGCCGTCGGCCCGCCTCCTTGGGCGACAAGAATCTTGTGCGGCATGTTGAGCCTCCCATGCGCGTGCTCGGGCTTAAAGAGCACGCAGCGCCCCGCGCGCTCAGGCTTTAGGAGGCGCCTGCATCACGCGCAAGCCTGCGCCGCGATCGAACGGGAGATCTAGCGGGCGCTCGCCGAAGACGGCGCCAGGCGATCGTGCTTGGCTGCGCGGGCATGACCGATCTTGCCCGCGACCTTGAGCGCAAGGCGGGCGTTCCGGTGCTTGATGGACTCGCTTGCGCGGTCAGCCTCGCGGAGAGCCTCGTGCGCGTGCGGTTAAGGACATGGAAGCGCAACGCCTACGCCGCGCCGCTCGCGAAGGCTTATGCCAGCGAGTTCAAGCGCTCTCGCCGAGGTGAGGAACGTGCGGCGCCATCACGTGACGAGCGTGAGAAGGCGGAAGAAAGAGGACTGCAATCCTGAATTACGGATAGGCCATCGTGACCCGGGGCGCCACACCGGACCATGAGAGCTATGGGCTAAGAATTGAGTAAAGCGTCGTCCGTGATTTGCGTAATCCGGAGTAAATGGTCACTTATAGTACGTAATACCCGTAGTCATCGGCCAGAGCTTTTTGTCGGTCTAGCAGTAATTTTCATCGAGGCACAATTTGGTCCGACTTGTGTGGTTGCCTGGTTGACATGCTTCCCAGGAACATCACGTCTTTTAATACCCTCTAACATTGTCTTGAGGAAATCTCTAATATTGTCTTCAGAATGGATTTTAAGCTGATCCTGGAGATCCTTCTCACATGAGCCTGGCACTGAGCTTCTCAGCGCCATAATTGCCTGGTAGTAAGGCAGCAGATATTGGGTTGCGGCTCCTTTGATATCGTCCACATGTTCTTTCTCATTTGCTTGAACCCGCTTGTAAAAAGTGGCGGTATCCGGCTCCCCCACCATCTCCACATTAATGTGTTTATTTGTCCGGCAATTAGGAGGAGGAGATCCTACTAGTGTTGTTCCGTCGACTTGGATAGGTCCCCATCTTTCGCCGGATGGGGGATTAGGCCATCTGATATTTGCTGAAATGTTTATATCAAAATCCTTAAAGCTGCACCTTGAGCTGGCCCCACTCCCTGATTTTTCTGTCGACTTTGATTCGACAGCCTTTGGTTGAAACGCTTGTTTAATCTCCCCAATGGCGTTGCTTCCAGTCAATTCGGTACCATTTACCGTTGGTGTGGTTAGCGCAAAAGCAGATCCAGGTATACTTAAAACTCGCCGGATAGGATCTTCCGTCGTAACTGTTGGTTCAGGGTACAAGACCGTTCTGCGTACCATATATGGCCCGCCCTGTTGCACGACGTGTGCAAGTTCGTGTGCCAGCAGCCGCCTTCCAGCATCGGTTCTTGGTGACCACGCGCCCGAACCGAAGACAATCCTGTTTTCCACCGTATAGGCGTGCGCGTTGACAGTCTTGGCCGATGAGAAAGCCTGCTCATTTGTATGCACGCGTACCTGAGAGAAATCGTATCCGAAGCGCGGCTCGAAATAGGCGCGCGTCGCAGCGTCGAGCGGCTGTCCCGGCGAGCGCAGCGTCGCATGCACGCTGGCGGGCGCCTCGCTCAAGGCAGGCGCGGCCGTGGCGGCCTCCTTCTTTTGAAGCTTTTCCTCGTGCTCGCATTCAGCACATTTGCGGCTCAGCTGCGGCGCCGCCGGGGTCGCCGCGACCTCCCGGGCGGGCATGCGCATCACCTGGTCGGCGACGCGATCGGCCTCATGCTCCAGCGGATCATCGACCGCGCCGACTTTGAGCTTCGCCTGAATCGGCAGGCGCGGCAGCGGAGAAAGAGGCGGCGCTTTCGGTCGCTCGGCATGGCCTGGAGGATGGAGGGGGATCTTGCTGAAATCCCACGAAAGGGCAGTCCGTTGCCCGGCGGCGTTGGATGCAGTTGTTTGAGCGTCAGTCGCATCCTGGGTCCGGCTCGCCTGCGGCGCGAAGAAGCTCGCTTGATCGCCTATGTGCCCGCGCGCCATGTGCGTCTGCTCAACCGCCTTGGCGGGTAAAGGTCCGGTTGACTTCGCCTTCGCGACAAGCGGAGTAAACATGGCCACGGCCTCCTCGCAAACGCAGTCTGACTTAGCCTAAGGTTGGCGTCACTTTCTCCGGCGCGCTCGTTCCGAAAGTTGACGCCTTGAACCCTGCGGTGTCAATTACTTCTGGTGGGATAACGGATCACAGTGAGCGCTGCGATCCAAGTTCCCCAAAGCGCTGGTCGCTCTGGCCGGTCACAACAGGCGAGTCCCCGAACGAATAACGGTAGGGCGTGGCGTGTTCGTCAAAGAGGGAATGCGGGGGTGTCAGCGCGTTTCCCTAAATATCAGGGCTGGACACAATACATCGTCGCGTGCTCGCGCTCTCGCGGTTGATGAGCTGAGCGGCGCGCCGACTCGAAAGGGAGGACTCATGCTTAAAGTCACCGCGCTTGCGCTGTTCGCCGCCTTGCTTGGCGCTGAAACGGCCGCCGCCCAAACGATGACCTTGACCAGCCCCGACATCGCGCCGGGCGCGACGATCGCCAACGAGCAGGTGGCCAACGTCTTTGGCTGTACAGGCGGCAACATCTCACCCGCGCTGTCTTGGTCGGGAGCGCCGAAGGACACGAAGAGCTTTGCGCTTTCGGTTTACGATCCCGACGCGCCGACAGGCAGCGGTTTCTGGCATTGGGTCGTCTTCAACATCCCGCCGGACGTGACCAGCCTCGCCAAGAACGCTGGCGATCCGAAGGGATCCGCGGCGCCGAAGGGCGCGGTGCAGAGCCGCACCGACTTTGGCGTTCCCGGCTACGGCGGCCCCTGCCCCCCCAAGGGCGACGCGCCGCATCACTATCACTTCACGATCTTTGCCGTGGACACCCCGAAGCTCGACGGCGATGAAAACATCAGCGCCGCCGTCGTCGGGTTTGAGCTTCACTTCCACACGCTCGCCAAGGCGGAGCTTGTCGGCGTCTATGGGGATTAGTCGCTCGCCCGAACCTCGCTGAGCGGGCGAAATAGTTCAGCTAACCAAGTCCGCGCGCCCGGCTCTTTAACCGGGCGCGCGCGAGACAGCTCCTCCTAAAGCGCGTGGGCCGTCTTAAGAGCGCCGGCGAGATCCTCGTAGTACTCGCAGTCCGTTGATCCGCAGAGCTTCTGGATCGTCGCCAATTGATCTTTGGCGAGGTCGTATTTGCCCTGGATCACATAGGCTTCGCCAAGATATTCGCGAACTTGCGCATAATTCGGGTCGAGCGCGACAGACTTGAGATAATAGCCCACGCCCTCCTCGGTCCGGCCAAGCTTGCGGGTCGCGTAGCCGCGATAGTTGAGGGCGCGTGAGGTATTGGAACTCCCGAGCATGTCGAGGACGTCGATCGCCTCCTGGTACCGGTCGGCCTTGGCGAGCGAATAGGCGTATTCGGTCAAGTCCGGATCCGACAAAACGCCGCTGTGTCTCTCGAGGCACTTGTGCGTCTTCTTGTCCCAGACCTGGCCCGGAGCGCAGGTGGTCAGGTCGGTCTTTTTCATGCCGTCGGCCTTCTTTTCCGCCGAGCCAGCGCTGGACTTGCTGCTATCGTCGCCCCCCGCCGCTTTGGCCGCGGGCGCGGCAAACCCAAATGCTACGGCGAAAACTCCACAGAACAAAATCGACGCGAGGCCACGATGGGCTTGGTGAGCAAATGAAGAAGAAGCGGTCATGATAGGGTCTTTCCGTTGGAGGCGACGAACCCAAGAAACGCTTGAGCCAGCGAGTTTATTCGCAACGGGAATGGCCCTCAAGTCGAAAGACTTCGCCAACCTTCCTTCATGACCCGCTAGTCCTCACTTCACTCCAAGACGACAATTTCCATCACGTAGTTGGAGCTACCGCTGTCGTCGTGGGCTCCTCCCGCGGGGCATACGCTCGCGCCTCCGCCTGCATAGAATAGGCCCTGGCACTTGTTACACCACCGCCAGTCGGGTTGCGACTGCCCGCCGCTGCCGGAAGTGCTGAGAAGGTAGTCACTGCTGCCGACGTCGTTGTGCGAATGCGAAGTGCAAACACCGAGGTTATTGTCGCCGGCGAAGAAAAGGCTTTCACACTTGTTGCACCACCGCCAACCGGTTTGCCCGGTGCCCGTGCTCGGAAGAACGTAGTTGCTACTGCCGGTGTCGTCGTGCGCGCCTCCCGCCGGGCAAAGACCGAGCGCGTTATCGCCCGCGTAGAATAAACTCTGGCACTTCTTGCACGACCGCCAACCGGCTTGCCCAGCACCCACCGAGGTTGAGACATCATAGTTGCCGCTGCCGGTGTCGTCATGGCCGCCTCCGGCCGCGCAAACACCAAGTGCGTTACTGTAATAGAGATTTTGGCACTTTTTGCACCATTTCCATCCAGGCTGGCCACTCCCCGACGTGCTGACGACATATTGGCTGCTCCCGGCGTCATTATGGGAGTGCGACGGACAAACCCCAAGGCTGCTCCCGGCGTAGAAGAGGCCCTGGCACTGGTTGCACCATTTCCAATCGGGCTGGCCACTACCGGCGCCGACGCCCGAAAACGAAAGCCCATAGTTACTTCCCGCGGACACGCTGTGATTACCTCCCGCAGGACAAATGCCTGCGTCAACGCCAGCGAAAAATAGGCCTGCACACTTGCTACAGTGCTGCCAGTCGGTTTGGGTTGTGGGCTGAAGTGCCGAGATCGTATCGGAGGTAAAATATACAGAATTTGCTCCGCAACCAGGAGGTGAAGGGTTGCCCAAATGCTGGACGTCGGACTCAGAAATCTTCTGACCTGCTGCTGTACCTTGAGTGAGTTGTTCGCCAGTATAGACATGTACGCCAACCGCGACCGGACCGTCACAATCCGCAAACAAAATACTGCCGACCTCGGTCACTACCCAGCCAGACAACGCGCCAAGGGCAGTGCCGATCAGCGGTACTGCCACAGTACCAAGACTTGCGCCGAGTGCTGCGCCGATCGCAGCCCCCACTGCCGTCGACGCTGCCTTAACCCCCGCATTGCCGAGCGCTGTCAATGCGGCTTCAACACCTTTCTGAACATCAGTTTGCTCGTGCCCGTTGTTCAGAATTACATAACTGAGCACCACCGGCGTGTTATCAGTCGGAACCTCGGCCGAAACAGCAAGGCCAACTTGGTAGGTTCCATTGTTCAAATCTCCCATCGCCTTGGTCTGAGTAACAGCAGGGTTATTTCCTACTGTCATACTTACGCTAACGAAATCCGTATCATTGTGTAAAGATCGAGTCTCGGTGATACGAAAGCTGTCTAAGCTGAAGATAATAGTAGGCATATTCTTCCCCTACATTATATGTGCCTGGTCAGTGACAAACGAATTATTTCGTGCCGTTAGCCGTACTAAGAAGTGATAAAAATACTCTCGGCCTGGGAGTTGTAACGTGCGATCTGTGGCGCCGCGTCTCCCGATTGGGGGAGACCGCCGCCACGACGTTAGAAACTCTTGGCTCAGTCGATCAGCGGCCAGGCAAACCCGGCGACAAGCTTGACGAGATCGGTCTGATGTCTGGCGCCGGTTTTTTGAAAGAGATGCCCGAGATGGGTCTTTACCGTGCCATCGGCTATTCCGAGGGCATCGGCAATCTCGCGACCGCCTCCGACCTCGACGAGAGCGAGCAGAATTCGCAATTCGGTCGGCGTCAGCTTGTAAGCCTTGGCGATCGCCTCGGGTCGCGATGGGGCTTCCAACGCCGCCTTGTGCACGAACAAGGCGGCGGTAGCTGTGATAGCGATTCCGATCCGGCGCCGCTTGCCCGACGCGAGGGGCAGTAGGTGAGCGACATGCCGCTCGCCGTCGCGCGAAATCAGCGGCACGGCGATGCCCCGGGCGCCGATCGCCGCGTCGCCGTGTTCCGCGGCCTTGAAGGCATCGTGCAAAGTCTGATTGACTTGCGGATCGGGAGCGATTAGCCGGCCGGCGATCGAGCGCAAGATGTCGCCTGCGGTGAGAACACCGCGTCCGGCAATGTTCGCGTGAACGATGCGTCCTGCCCCATCGACCAGGAATATGCCGGCGCTAAGGCCATCGAGCATGTCCGCGAATGTCGCCGCCTCCACCGCCTTGAGATCGATCACCTTGCCGATCACCGCTGCGCGCCGCAGGTGCGGCGTGAGCAAGCGCAAGCGCCCACGCACGCTGTCGTCAGCAAGACCATCGCGTTCATGTCTAAAAGCGCTGAATGCGCCGTAGCTGGTCGGAGATTTTTCGAGTATCGCGAAAGCGTTGTCGATCCAGCCTTGAGGCTTCACCCATTCTCTGTAGAAGCGGGTCTCAAAGAACTCGGCCAGGGGCATCATAACTGAGTTGCTGGATACATCGCCAACATTGAGCGCCAGGGCCGCCGCGCTGATAGGATTGAACTTAATGTACTTCTGGAAGTAAAGTTGCTCGTAGTGAGCATCGGTGCCGAAGTTGTAGTACGCGTTTCCCTCCTTGCGAATCGCATCCTGCCAGAAAATGGATGCTGCCGATGCTCCGACGAAATTGCCGGCCTTTTCCATGACGCGGGTCCACAGCGCCGGCTCCAGCGCCGCATCATAAATGTCGCCGATTAAATTTGAGAGTTGAGCCGCCTCTTCCATCGCCCCCAATCCTCCCCGCGGAAGAGAGCCGGCTTCTCGGGTTCGGTCTTGCGCGCCACCAGCGTCTTCATCGAATGAAACACCCGCTTCACCCGCAACCAAGGCGGAAAACACGGGGATCACGCGAATGTGACCGCAAGTCACCGCAGTCGCGGCGGATGGGAAGCTCCGCAGGGACGGGCGTACCGAGAGAAACTAGAATCTCTCGACCAGCCGCTCATCACAATGGCGGCGGCGATCCTTACGGCATGACGTAGGTCGCCCGTCCCTTACCGATAAGCGCGGAGGGAATGGCGCCTGGCTCGTTGACAGAGAAGACGACGATCGGAATGCCGTTGTCGCGCGCAAGAGCAAAAGCGGCCGTGTCCATCACCTGCAAGTTGCGCGTTATCGCTTCGTCGTGGCTGAGGCGATCGAAACGCGTCGCCGTCGGATCCTTCTTCGGGTCGGCGGAATAAATACCGTCGACCTGCGTGGCCTTCATAACCGCATCGCACGAGAGTTCGGCCGCCCGAAGCGCCGCCCCGGTGTCGGTGGTGAAGAACGGGTTTCCGGTCCCGCCAGCGAGGATGATCACCCGGTGCTTGACCAGATGCGCGAGCGCCGCTTGGCGCGAGTAAGGCTGGCAGAGCGAAGGCATAGCCACGGCGGAGAGAACGCGGGCCGGCTGCCCGATCTGTTCCAGCGCTCCTTCCATCGCGAGCGCATTCATGACGGTCGCGAGCATCCCGATCGAGTCGGCGCGCGCGCGCTCGATCCCCTTGTCCGCTCCCTGAAGGCCGCGAAAGAAATTGCCGCCGCCGACGACAACCGCCACCTGCACTCCCAGATCGGCAGCTGCCTTGAGGTCTCCAGCGATGCGCTGGAGGGTCGGCGCGTGCAGGCCATGCGTGTCCGGGCCCATCAACGCCTCGCCGGACAGCTTGACGACGACGCGCTTGAACAGCGGTTGCGGCGCTTCCGACATGAACGTCCCTCTGTCAACCGCGCCGCTCGCTCGGCCGCCGGCAGTCCCGGCCAAAAAAAAGCGGCCCTCAGGGGCCGCTCATATCGCCGAGCCTCAGGCGTCTTCGGCCGGTTTCTCGATCCCTTCGCCCAGAGCATAACGGACGAAACCGGCGACGGCGATCGGCGCGCCGACTGTTTTTTCCGCTTCCTTGATTGCCTGAGCCACGCTCTTCGCCGGATCATGAACATAGGCCTGATCGAGGAGGGCAACCTCCTTGTAGTAGGTCTTGAGGCCCAATTCGACGATCTTCTCGATCACATTCGCGGGCTTGCCGGCGTTCTTCTCGGCCAGGACCGCACGCTCGCGCTGAACCGTCGCTGGGTCGACGCCGGCGGCGTCGAGCGCAATAGGGCTCGCGGCCGCCACATGCATCGCGATCTGGCGCCCGAGCGCGCTGAGCTTCGCCCGATCACCGGACGATTTGAGCCCGACGATGACCCCGATCCGGCCCAGCCCGTCCGCGACCGATCCGTGCACGTAATGGCCGACGGCGCCTTCGGCCACTCGCAGCCCTTGCGCGCGGCGCAGCGTCATGTTCTCGCCAATGGTCGCGATGGCGTTGCCGATCGCGTCACTCACCGTGCCGCCGCCCGGATAGTGAGCGCCAAGCACAATCGCCGCGTCGACGGCGGGCGCGTGGTCGAGCGCGACTGCGAGCACGCCGCGTACGAGCGCCTGGAAGTCGTCGTTGCGGGCGACGAAGTCGGTTTCGGAATTGACCTCGACAAGGACGCCGACATTGTCCTCGACGGCAACGCCCACGAGTCCCTCGGCGGCCACCCGCCCGCTTTTCTTGGCGGCCTTGGCTAGACCCTTCTTGCGCAGCCAGTCGACCGCGGCCTCGATATCGCCGTCGGTCTCGCTCAGCGCGTTCTTACAGTCCATCATGCCTGCGCCGGTCTTCTCGCGCAGATCCTTGACCAGTCCGGCGGTAATGGTCGCCATACGTCCCTCTTTCGCCGTTTAAGCCGCGCGGGGGGCTTAGACCCTACTCCGCAGCCATCAACTCGCGCGCTTGCTCGTTCCATTTGTCTCGCGCGATACGGCCATTGAACCTGAGGTCTACGTCGAGCTTCTCGGCTTCTTCCGGCGTCATCGCGGCGAGCTGCCAATAGTGGAACACGCCATGCTCGTTGAGTTTCTTGACGATTTGCGGGCCGACGCCGGTGAGCTTGGCCAGATCGTCGGGCGCGCCGCGCGGGGCGGTCAGGAGCTCGAAGTGCTCGGTCAGCGCTTCCGGCTCGGCGGGAGCGACTTCCGGCTCGACTGTCTCCGGCAACGCTTCGGCCACCGGCGCTTCCGCTTCGCCGAGATCGACGCCCTGTGCGCCCTGGCTGCGGGAGATGCCGTCGATCGCCGCGCGAGCGATGAGATCGCAATAAAGCTGAATGGCGCGACCGGCGTCATCGTTGGCCGGCACGGGATAGGTGATGCCGTCCGGGTCGCTGTTCGTGTCGAGGATCGCGATCACCGGAATCTTGAGGCGGTTGGCCTCCTTGATCGCCAGCGCTTCCTTGTTGGTGTCGATGACGAACACCAAATTGGGAACGCCGCCCATGTCCTTAATGCCGCCGAGCGCCGTCTCGAGTTTGTCGCGCTCGCGCGACAGCATGAGGCGCTCCTTCTTGGTCAGGCCTTTGGCGCCCTCGCCCAAAAGCTCGTCGACCTTGCGCAGGCGCGAGATCGAAGCAGAAATCGTCTTCCAGTTTGTCAGCATGCCGCCGAGCCAGCGAGCGTTGACAAAATATTGCGCTGAGCGCTTGGCCGCAGCGGCGATCTCATCCGACGCTTGGCGCTTGGTGCCGACAAACAGCACGCGCCCGCCCTTCGCGACGCTGTCCGAAACCACCTTCAGCGCCTGATGCAGGAGCGGCACCGTCTGGGCGAGATCGATGATGTGGATCGAGTTGCGCGAGCCGTAAATATAGGGGGCCATCTTCGGGTTCCAGCGATGCGACTGGTGGCCGAAATGCGCGCCCGCCTCGAGCAGTTGGCGCATGGTGAAATCAGGGAGAGCCATAGGGCGCTTGTCCTTGTCCGGTTGAGCCTCGGCGGATCATGTGAAGCGAGGCTGGCCTCGCCACCGGAGCGGCGCCTTGAATCAGGAGCCGCATAAAATCCGCCTGTGGAATGGCGCCGCATATAAGCGAGCCGCCGGGGAAAGGCAAGCGCGGGCTCGATACGCGGCTGTTTCGTCGAATGCCCTAAACGAGGGCTCTGGTCAAAGCCGATTCCCAGCGTTAAGTTACATGTAACTTGACGGAGCATCGCTGTGACTTCGCTGCCCAAGCCCTCGCGAGCAAAAGTGCAGGAACATCGTAAGCGGCTCCGTTCGCAAGGCTTGCGCCCAATTCAGATTTGGGTTCCGGACGTACGCGCCTCCTCCTTCCGTTCGGAAGCAAGGCGTCAGGCGCGGGCCGTCGCGGCAAGCGAACTCGCGCGCGAGGATCAGGCGTTCATCGATGCTGCGTCAGAGTTGGGCGAAGCCGGCGGATGAGACGCGGCGACATCTGGACTATCGCCGGAGGTCAGGGCTATGCGGGAAAACCCCGTCCAGTCGTCATCGTGCAGGACGACAGTTTCAACGCCACGGATTCCGTCACCATCTGCGCCTTCACCAGCGACGAGACGGAGGCGCCGTTGTTTCGGCTGCGGGTTGATCCAAGTCCGCGCAACGGGTTGCGCATAACATGCCGAATGATGGTGGATAAGGTCACCACCGTCCCGAAGTCCAAGGTCGGCGTTCGGGTCGGCCGTCTGTCGGACGAGGACATCCTCCGCCTCAACCGATCGCTTGCGGTTTTTCTCGGGCTTGCCTCGTCTTCCCGGACCTCTCGGCAGCCGCGCGCGGCCCCTCCAACGCGCTCAGGCCGTGGTTGATGCGTCGCTCGAGTTCAAACAGCCGGCGCTGTCGTCATACTGTCGCGTGCGCTCAGCATGCGTTACGCCGAATCAACCGGGCCGGGCGACGTAAATTCCGATTGCCTTCACTGCGGCAACGGTGTTTGAGCTTCCTCACGTCCTTTCGGCCGCTTCAAATCTTAAGTTCTCGAACCCGCCCGCCGGAATTCGCCCATGTTCAATTCCATTGCGTCCGCCGGGCGGCGGGCTCTACCGAATCAATGGGACCTGATTGCGTTCGCAGCGATTCTGGCGATTTTGACCGCAATCGCGAAGAGCTACCACGGCATTTCGGCGCCCCTGCCCGCGGCCAGCGAAAGCCTGGTTTCGCTCGACTATTGGCAGCTCCCTTACTACGCCCTGAGAACGACTTTGCGGATGTTCGCGGCGCTCGTCGCTTCGCTCATTTTCACCTTCACCTACGCGACCCTCGCGGCCAAGAGCAGGCGCGCCGAGATGATCCTCATCCCCATCCTCGACATCCTGCAGTCGGTGCCGATCCTGGGTTTTCTGTCCTTCACGGTAACATTCTTTCTCAACCTCTTCCCCGGCAACACCCTGGGCGCGGAGCTTGCGGCCATCTTCGCGATCTTTACGAGCCAAGCCTGGAACATGGCATTCTCGTTCTACCAGTCGCTGCGCACGGTCCCGCGCGACCTCGACGAGGTGGCTCGCAGCTTCCGCCTCACCGGCTGGCAGAAATTTTGGCAGCTCGAGGCGCCGTTCGCGATGCCCGGCCTCATCTGGAACACGATGATGTCGATGTCGGGTGGCTGGTTTTTCGTCGTCGCCGCCGAAGCCATCACGGTCGGCAATACGACGATCGCGCTTCCGGGCGTGGGGTCCTTCATCGCCAAGGCCAACGATGCGGGCGACTGGTCGGCGATCGGCGCGGCGGTGCTGACCATGGGCATCGTCATCCTCTTGTACGATCAGCTGTTGTTCCGCCCGATTGTGGCTTGGGCAGCCAAGTTCCGTGTCGAATTGTCGATGAGCCAGGACGTCGAGTCGTCTTGGGTGCTGAACCTGATCAAGCGCACGCACTGGCTCCGCCTGGGCTTCGCGCCCATATTCCGGGTGCTGCGCAGCATAAGCCTTTGGCCGCTGCGCTTCGCGACGCTTGCGCCAGCGCGCGAAACCTCAAAAGAACCCTCGCGGCTCATCGACGCGATCTGGATCCTCATCATCGTCGCCGTGGCGGCGTGGTCGGCGTGGCTCACCATTTCTTACATCGCCACCGAAATCACTTGGGCCGAGGCCGGAGAGGTTTTTATCCTCACCTTCTACACGCTCATTCGCGTCGTAGCGCTGATGGCGCTCGCAACGATTGTCTGGGTTCCGATCAGCGTCTGGATCGGACTGAGGCCTCGCTGGGCCGAGGCCAGTCAGCCAATCGCCCAGTTCCTTGCCGCCTTCCCCGTGAACCTATTGTTCGGCGCGGCAGTCAGCCTCGTGCTCGCCTACAATCTCAACCCAAATATCTGGCTCAGTTTCCTCATCGTCTTCGGCACGCAATGGTACATCGTCTTCAACACGATCGGCGCCGCGTCCGCCTTTCCCAACGACTTGCGTGAAGCGGTCGCGAACTTTCGCATTCGCGGCTGGCGCTGGTGGTCTCAGGTCATCATCCCGGCAATTGCGCCCTATTATTTGACTGGAGCGATCACCGCCTCAGGGGGCTCATGGAACGCCTCGATCGTCGCCGAATATGTCAAGTGGAAAGATCACACCGTTATTGCGAAGGGCGTAGGCTCGTACATCGCCGAGGCTACGGACAAGGGCGACTTCCCAAGAATTGTGCTTGGCGTCGCGATGATGTCGCTGTTCGTGACGCTGTTCAACCGCCTGTTCTGGCGACGGCTCTATGCCTATGCCGAGCGCCGGCTGCGTCTCTGACGCATCGTTGATAAGGGAGTTCGGCCATGTTGGACACCACCATCGCCACGATCCTCGAGGTCGATAGGGTCAGCCAGGTTTTCTCGACAGGTTCGGGCGAAGCGCGGGCGCCGGTGCTGGACGACGTCTCGCTCAGCATGAAGACCGGCGAAATCGTCGCGTTGCTCGGCCGGTCCGGCTCCGGCAAGTCGACTCTTCTGAGGCTCATTTCTGGTCTTACGCGACCGACGCAGGGGACCGTGAAGATCGGCGGCGCGCCGGTGGACGGGCCGGCAAAGGATGTCGCGATGGTGTTCCAGAGCTTCGCGCTTTTTCCCTGGCTTGACGTTCTCGACAATGTGGAGATCGGCCCCCGCTCCAATGGGGTGCCGCTCGATGAGACGCGCAAACGCGCTTTGAAAGCGATCGACACCATCGGCCTCGACGGATTTGAATCCGCCTACCCAAAGGAGCTGTCGGGCGGAATGCGCCAGCGCGTCGGTTTCGCACGCGCCCTCGTGATGCAGCCGAAGATCCTCTTGATGGACGAGCCGTTTTCCGCGCTCGATGTGCTCACCGCAGAAACCTTGCGCACCGATCTGCTCGACCTCTGGCAGGAAGGGCGCATACCGATCAAGGCCATCCTGATGGTCACCCATAATATCGAGGAAGCGGTGCTAATGGCCGACCGCGTCCTGGTGCTGTCGTCGAATCCCGGCCGCATCGCCTCCGAAATTCCCGTCACCCTTCCCCACCCTCGGGACCGGCTGGACCCAGCGTTCCGCGACCTGGTGGAGAAGATCTATGCGCTGATGACCCAACGTCCGGACCCGACGAAGCCAGCGGCGCGCGAAACCGCGACCGCGATCGGGCTTGGGCTCGCCCTTCCCAGGGTCTCGACCAACTCGCTCGCAGGCATGCTGGAGGAGATCGCCGCTCCGCCCTACGACGGCAAGGCGGATCTGCCGCATCTCGCCGACTCGCTGCAGCTCGAGATCGACGAATTGTTTCCGCTCGGTGAGACCTTGCAATTGCTGCGCCTGGCTGAGTTCGAAGAGGGCGATATCAAGCTTACGGCGCTTGGCCAGCGCTTCGTCGACATGGACGTCGACCAGCGCAAGAAAGTCATGGGCGACCAGGTGCTGGCGCATGTCCCGCTCGCGTCCCATATCAAGCGTGTTCTCGACGAGCGCCCGACCCATCGCGCGCCCGCCACCCGCTTCCGTGAGGAGCTTGAGGACTACATGTCCGAGGACTACGCCGAGCGGACCTTGCGGGCGATCATCAATCTCGGCCGCTATGGCGAGCTGTTCGCCTACGATGAGAACAGCCAGACGTTCAGCTTCGAGAACCCGCAATAAAGGCGTGCGTTCTGCTGGTCGCTTGGTTTTGACTTGCCTTGAGTAATGCGCTGCAATAGCCATATATTGCAGTGCAAGAGCGCTTAAGTGTCATGGGAGACGCTCGATGACTCCGACCTCCGCTACCCTAACCAAAAGCGACAAAGCCGTTGAGCCGGCGGCCGCTTCCTCCGCCACACTAACCGTCGGTCAGAAATCGGTCGAATTGCCGATTTGTAAGGGCGTTGTCGGCCCCTCGGTGATCGATATCGGCAAGCTCTACGCCCAGACCGGAATGTTCACTTACGATCCGGGTTTCACTTCGACCGCGAGCACCGAATCTCAGATCACCTACATTGACGGCGACGAGGGCGTGCTCCTCTACCGGGGGTACCCGATCGACCAGCTCGCCGAGCACGGCGATTTCCTCGAGACCTGCTACCTGCTTTTGTACGGCGAGCTGCCGACCGCCGCGCAGAAGGCGGATTTCGACTATCGCGTCACGCGCCACACGATGGTGCACGACCAGATGAACCGCTTCTTCAACGGGTTCCGGCGCGACGCTCATCCGATGTCGGTGATGGTGGCGTGCGTCGGTGCGCTCGCCGCGTTTTATCACGACTCGACCGACATCACCGATCCCTGGCAGCGCGAAGTCGCCTCGATTCGCATGATCGCGAAAATGCCGACGCTGGCGGCGATGGCGTTCAAATATGCGATCGGCCAGCCCTTCGTCTATCCAAAGAACGACCTCGACTATTGCTCCAATTTCCTGCGCATGTGCTTCTCGGTCCCATGCGAGGAGTACAAGGTCAACGCGGTTTTGGCGCGCGCGCTCGACCGCATCTTCATCCTTCACGCTGATCACGAACAGAACGCTTCGACGTCCACCGTGCGGCTGGCTGGGTCGTCGGGGGCCAATCCCTTCGCCTGCATCGCGGCAGGCATCGCCTGCCTCTGGGGTCCCGCCCACGGCGGCGCCAATGAGGCGGCGCTCAAGATGCTGGGCGAGATCGGAACGGTCGACAACATCCCGAAATACATCGCCAAGGCGAAGGACAAGAACGATCCGTTCCGGCTGATGGGCTTTGGCCACCGCGTCTACAAGAACTACGACCCCCGCGCCAAGATCATGCAGAGCACCACGCATGAAGTGCTCAACGAGCTCGGGGTCAAAGACGACCCGCTGCTTGAGGTCGCCATGGAGCTCGAGCGCATCGCCTTGCACGACGACTATTTCGTCGAGAAAAAACTCTATCCGAACATCGACTTCTATTCAGGCATTACGCTGAAGGCGATGGGCTTCCCAACCGACATGTTCACCGTTTTGTTCGCGGTCGCTCGCACTGTCGGCTGGATCGCCCAGTGGAAGGAAATGATCCAGGATCCGGAGCAGAAGATTGGCCGCCCCCGCCAGCTCTACACCGGCAAGGCTCTCCGCCAATACAAGCCCACGAGCAATCGCTAGGGTCAGCAAGCCGCGGGGGCCGAGCGGCCCCTTGCGTTTTTCGCTCGGGGTCTGGCGACCTCTACATGGGCAAGGCGCAACTCAAAAACCTCCGTTGCGGGCCGATTTGCCACGTCGCGCGGTCAGCTATTCGCTGGCGGCGAAGTTAACCACCGCTCGATAATTTCACGCTAACATTTAGATAAATTGTTGCGCTTTGGGCTCGCTCCAGGCACATATTCCACAGATCCGCTAAGGTTCTTGTTGATCCCGAACGCGGCTTCAGATTGGGGATGGCTTATGAATATGAATGTCCTGACGAAATCGCTTGTCGCATTTGGAGTTGCAATTCTCTGCTCGCCGGCGGCTCACGCCACGTCGATCACGGTTCAAGATCTTGGCTCTATCCTGAACGATAGCGTCTCGTTTCCCAGCACGAAGACGCCGGGCTCCGGCCAGACGTTCGACGATTTCTTCGAGTTCACGCTGCCGACGGCTGAATACATCACCGCCTCGATGTCCATCTCCGGGCCGATCGTGGACCAGATCCCTTCTGGCCAGGGGCAGTTGAGCCTCTTTACCTGGACGTCGACCTCGAGTTCCTCGCCGTTCATCCCGTTGGGAACCCTCATCGAAGAAGCGACGGTCTCGGATCCGTCCAAGGGCGGTCAGTCGGCGGTCGTCGGCACGTTCACGCCATTTGGAGACTATGAGGCTGCCGGCACATATTTCGTCGAAGTCGCCGGCATGAGCGGCGCGGGCTCGCTCAAACTTGCTATCGATGGCAACGTGACCAGCCTTTCGGCCCCCGAGCCTTCGACCTGGGCGATGTTCGGCATCGGCTTCCTTGGTCTCGCGGCGGTTGGCCTGAGACGGCGCCGCAACGACCGTGAGAGCGCTCGCTACGCGCTCTGAAGCGCACAGGCTTCGGCTCGTCCGAGGCCCCTGCTCTCGCAGGATGATCGAAGCGGCATGGGCGACATCGGCGCTCCCATGCCGCTCATCCCGTTGGACCGCGGCATGGGTGGTTCAGACAAGCTCGGTCTCCGATGCGATCCCTGCCCCGAGCTCTACTGCCCAGCCTGAGCACCGGATACAACCACAGCGGGAACTCTCTAACAATAAACGCTAGCAAAACGAGCCTAAATGAGCCTAAACGCTAGTAAATTAGCTAGCGTTTACTAGCGTTTATTTTTCGGAATCAAGCCTTATCAACGGGTTATGAGGCCTAGAACTAAGGAAATCAGCCCTCTCTCTCGCCTCGCGCGACAGGTTGTGGGTCGACATATCAAACAGCCACGGTCTCTCGTCTTCCTCGCGCCTCTACCGGCAGCGGGAAAAATAAATTCCGTGAGTAGGAATGAATAGCGTATATTTCTGATTTTGTCAATTATACCAAACTCTTAAAGCGTAATACCAAGTCTCTGAAGGCATGACTCGGATGGGGATTCCCGAATCGGTTGAGTTCTGATTTAAGGTGGTGAACGAAGGAGGTTCGCCATGCCCATTCCGCTCCGGGCTGATTTTGATGCGCAGATGGTGAGGTCGTCGGCGAAGCGATCGAAGGACGGGCCGCAGGCGCGCCGGCTTTTGGCGCTGGCGGCGATTTACGAAGGCGCGACGCGCACGCAAGCGGCCAGGATCGGCGGGGTGACGCTCCAGATCGTTCGCGACTGGGTGATGAAGTTCAACGCCCAGGGGCCGGACGGCCTGATCGACCGCAAGCCGCCTGGACAGCCATCCCGGCTTAACGACACGCATCGGGCGGGGCTCGCCGCGATCATCGAGAGCGGCCCGATTCCGGCGGTTCATGGGGTCGTGCGCTGGCGGATCGTGGATCTCTGCCAATGGGTTTTCGAAGAATTCCGCGTCGTCGTCGCCAAGCAGACGTTGAGCCGCCAATTGCGCGCCATGGGTTATCGCAAGCTATCGGCCCGGCCTCGCCATTACGCTCAGGCCGCAGGCGCGATCGAGGATTTTAAAAAAGCTTTTCCGCGCGCCTGGAAGCGATCGGGCGCGAGAAGGACGTCGAGCCCAGCGCCATAGAGGTCTGGTTCGCCGACCAGGCGCGCGTCGGCCAGAAGAACAAGATCACCCGCCGTTGGGCCAAGCGCGGCGCGCGTCCAAGCGCTCCCAAAGATCAGCGAACCTGACCTGCCACTGAAGTATCATCCAGCGGCGATTAGAGCCTCGGCGGGTTTTAAGCGATGGGGCGCGGGTGGAGCAACATGCGATCGGCGGAGCTGGTCGGGGTTGTGCAGACGATCGAATGTTGCGGAGAGATTGGCGGCATAAGCTGCCGGGGTGAGATAGCCCAGCGCCGAGTGCGGTCGTGGCCCGAAGATGCGCGACGCCTTCGCGCTTGACGGCGGGCCCTACCATTTTTTTGACAGAAGCTCGCGAAGCGCGGCGGCATCCAACATCTGCTCGGCCAAAAGCTTCTTCAGCTTGGCGTTCTCGTCCTCGAGCTGCTTCAGCCGTTTGGCCTCGGAGACATCCATGCCGCCGTACTTGGACTTCCAGTTGTAAAGCGTTGCTTCTGAGACGCCGTGCTTGCGCGCCAGATCCGCCGTCTTCGCCCCGCCCTCGTGCTCCTTCAGCACCCCGATGATCTGATCTTCCGTGAACCGTGCTCGCTTCATCTGTCCGTCCTTCAAGAGGGCCGGACTCTAAATCCCCGTGGAGGAAAATCTCAGTGGCAGGTCAAACCGCCTCAGCTTATATCTTCGGCGCGATCTGTCCCAAGGACGGCAAAGGCGCGGCCCTGGTCATGCCACGCTGCAACACGGAGGCGATGAACCTCCATCTCGCCGAAATCGCCACCCAGATCGCGCCGGGAGCGCACGCCGTGCTGCTGGTCGATCAGGCCGGCTGGCATCTGTCGGACAGGCTCATCGCGCCATCCAACATCACGCTGATCCCGTTCCCGGCAAAGTGCCCGGAGCTGAACCCGCAGGAAAACATCTGGCAATTCTTGCGCGACAACTGGCTCTCAAATCGGATCTTCAAATCCTTCGACGACATCGTCGATCACTGCTGCGATGCATGGAACAAGCTCATCAACAGCCCCGGCGGACCATGTCGATCGGCCTTCGGGATTGGGCCTATCGGTCATGATCTCCGAGTCTCGGTATTAGCCTTTGTTTTCTGGAATTCTGCCGTGAGCCGTCATGGCCGCGCTCGTCGCGGCCATCCACGCCGCGCCGCCGCGATGTATCTGGGTCGCAAAAGGATCGTGTTTCGTACCAGCCGTTTATCCTGATGGAGCGGTGTTCTCGTGGGTGGCCGGGTCGAGCCCGGCCATGACGCTTGATGACCCGTTTCGCGCTCCTGGGGCCCAAAAACCCGGCGGGCCAACGCGTAACGCCATAAGAGCCAAATATCCAGCTTGCCTTGGCGCCGAACCCGGCTCACGAGAGCTGCAACCCGGACCCCAAAGACGATGACTTCGCGCCCCGCTTGAGCTGTCCCAGTCAGCGGCGAAATAAAGGTAAACGCGCCTCTAATGTTACTCAAGCTAGATGAATGGGGCCGACTCCAGCGGCCTCTTGTTGGGCGATAAATTCATCAATTCGCCCGTTTTTCTGCGCTTCTGCGAGATTTAACACGCTGGATTCCTTGACGGAGTCGGCATACCATGCCAACCAAGCATGTGGTGACAGCGCCACGGGGTTGCGACCCCCGCAGCGCTGGCTTGTCAACCGTTATATTAACATGTCCCACCTGCCCTTCATTTG
The DNA here is from genome assembly GCA_963836695.1 of uncultured Alphaproteobacteria bacterium. Taxonomy (GTDB): domain Bacteria; phylum Pseudomonadota; class Alphaproteobacteria; order Rhizobiales; family Beijerinckiaceae; genus Roseiarcus. Next base: position 169,071 of record CAWIKX010000024.1, on the reverse strand, counting down.
CACGTCGGCTAGGATTGGACGCGGTCGCGAACCGCTTATCTGAAGAGGGCATCAACCTCCGCAGATTTTTGGGAGCCTCCGCCTGTGCGGGGGCTCCAATCTTTTTGACCCATCCGTTTTCCCGTCGCTCAATCTTTCCCTCCTTAGCGAGGGTAGATATCGTGCCTCTGACAGAATTCTGTTTGAATCCCGTAGTGCGGATAATTTGCTCGGTTTGAAGACCGTTCGCATGATTGATCAGGTCTAGGATCGCCGGCCTTACTGTTCCAGGACGAGCCTTGGCGACGGTACCCTCAACTATAACTTGATCGCTACGCTCGAAATTCCCACTCTCGCGCGAGGGTGAGAGGAGGGCCATCAGCTCAGAACGCATATCTTCGCGGCCCATCTCATAGGCGGCCTTGATAAGGCGGGATACCTCGTTAGCCCCTTGGGAGGCTAGCTGATCAAGTACGGGAATCATCGACTGCGCTACGTTCATGCATTCTTCTATCACAGTTTCTGGCCTCAATGCAAAATCTAGCGCGGCAAATATTGTTAGAGAAAAGTTAGCATGGCAGCCATGCTCGTATCGAATTGATAGGCCGCATTTCTACGCAATATAAGGATATATTTATGTCTGCATCTAAGCGTCTACATCCGGAAAATTCCAACGGAGTACGACCCCCTTTGGCAGGGGTATTCCAGCGCTTTTTGCGGCTCTCAAAATCTCAGCCGCTAGTTCTAGCGCCTCAGGAAAGGGAGTGGAGAGTTCCACCGTGGATGGAATACCACTGGAAAGCTCGCGTTCCGCTAGGTGTGTAGGAGCTAGGACGCTTGCGGTCAGCTTGGCTTCTGGCAAATGCTCATCGTCGCGCTGAATTTGAACACGGAACTTCCAAGACGCCGGATTAGAAGTTCCGACCAGACGCAAGAGCGATCTCACCATAAGGCATGGTAGTCTCCCGTCAGAGGCATGTGCCACGGTATGGCTTACGTCATTACCTGTGTCAGGGATAACCCGGCAAAAGGCGCCTTCTCGCCAGCGCTCGTCGCTACACGCCGCGCGCGTCAGCTCGTCGAGCCGCCCTTCCCCGAGATCGTCTCCAGGACCGCGCGCGCTGCGTGAGCGCTGGGCGCGCCGCCGTCTGGCAATGCCATGAGCCGATCGAGCTGGGACAGGGCTTCGAGCTGGCGCGAGCGCGCCGGGCCGTCCCGCACGATCTCCGTGAGCGCCGCGCCGAGCGCTTCGGGCGTGCAGTCTTTCTGCAGTTTCTCAGGGATCGCGCGTTCGTCGAGGATAAGGTTGGGCAAAAGGATCGAGGGAACCTTGATGAGATACTTGAGCTGCTCCTCGATGAGGGAGACCTTGTAGGCGCCGACCATCGGGACGCCGGCGAGGGCCAGCTCCAGCGTCACGGTGCCGGAGGCGGCGAGGCTTGCCCGCGCGGCGCGAAACGCGGCGTATTTGGCGTCTTCCCCGAGCACGATGGTTGGCTGCACGGGCCAGCTCGCCGCCAAGGCGCGCACTTCGCGCTCGATATGCGGCAGCGTCGGGAGAACGAGCGAGAACGGCCCGATCCGTTCGCGCAGCACGGCCAGCGCGCCGCCAAAATCGGCCATGAGCCGCGTCACTTCGGATCGGCGTGAGCCGGGAAGGACGACGATGAGCGGCGGCTCGGAAGCGGGACCGGGCGCCTCGTCCCCATTTGGCCTCAGCTCGCCAAGGCGCTCGATCAGCGGATGGCCGACATAGACGCAGCGCGGGCCGCCTAACCGCCGATAAGCGTCCGGCTCGAATGGCAGCAGCGCCAGCACGCAATCGACATAAGGGCGCATCGCCTTGGCGCGGCCGGGCCGCCAGGCCCAGACGCTGGGACTCACGTAATCGACGATCGGCAAGTTCGGCAGCGCCGCGCGCACCCGGCGGGCGACCCGGTGGGTGAAGTCGGGGCTGTCGATGATGACAAGGACGTCGGGCCGCGCCGCGACGATGGCCGCCGCGGTCGTCCGGATGCGCGCGATGAGCGTCGGCAGCCGCGCCAGCACCGGAAGAATGCCCATGACCGCGATGTCGGCGATCGGGAACAGACTCTTCAAGCCTTCGGCCTCCATCGCTTCGCCGCCGACGCCGGAGAAAGCGATATCGCCCGACCGCGCCTCGCGGAGCGCCCGCATGAGCTTGAAACCGAGCTGGTCGCCGGAGTGCTCGCCGGCGACGAGAGCGACCCGCAATGGGCTATCCGGCTGGAGGCGCATAAGCGAATCCGACGACGAACAGGCCGGCGGCGTCGGCCTCGCGGGCGCAGCGCTCGCGCTCGGTGATAAGCACGTGGCCCGAGGCGACGGCCACGCCGCGCAGGCGCGCCTTGACCGCGCCTTCGATGGTTTTCGGGCCGATCGCCGGCATGTCGAGCCTCAGATCCTGCCCCTGCTTCGGCGCTTTCACCAGGACGCCCGCGGACCCGGAAAGGCGGAGCCGGTTATTGGCGCGCATGTCGGCGACGCGCGCGAGCATGGCGTCGGTGCCCTCGGCCCCCTCGATAGCGAGCACCCGGCCCGCAGCGACAATTACGCCCTGCCCTGCGTCGAAGGCCGACAGCGCGGCGAGCAACCGGGCGCCGAGCGCGATGTCGGCCTCATCCTCCGAGGACGCCGCGCGCGCGCCAATCTTGCCGACGGGAGCAAGAAGGCGCGGGGCGACTTCGTGCGCGCCGACGATTCGGACGCCTTCACGCTCGATGATCGCGGCGATGCCGGCGAGCAGCCCATTGTCGCCCCGACGGAATAGCTGCGCCAGCTCCGGCGCGCGTTTGACCGCGCCCCAGTCGAACCTAAGGTCTGCGAATTCCGGCCTCGCCATCGCGCCTATGATCACCATTTCGGCGATGGCGCGTTCCTTCAGCGCGGCAAAGAGCTTGCCGACTTCGCCCATGCGCACCCAGATGTGAGGGTAAGCTTCGACGCCCGAATTGGTCGCGCCGACCACGCCGACAAGAAATGGCTCGCGGCCAGCGCGTCGCGCCTCGCCGGCGACCTCGAGCGGAAAGGCGCCCCCGCCGCAGAGAATAGCCAGAGGAGCCGAGGCTTCGGCCCTTGAGGTCACCCCTCCTCGTCCTTTCCGGCGCGCGGGACGCAGATCGCCCGGTCGCCGCCCTGTCGCAGAAAGGCGACCACCTGCTGCACGGCGTCCTGGTCAGCGAACGCCTCCGCCACCTCGTCGATTCGGTCCTTCAGGGTGGCGCCCAGGGCCCCACCGCCATTGAACAGCATCTTATAGGCGCGCCTGAGTTCATGGAGCGTCTCGTGGGAGAAACCCCGCCGCTTCAGGCCCACGACATTGAGCCCGGCGAGTTCGGCTCGGTTGCCAAGCGCAATCCCAAACGGGATGAGGTCATGCTCGACCCCGGCGAGACCGCCGACGAACGCATGCGCGCCGATCCGAACGAATTGGTGAACGGCTGCGCCGCCGCTCAAAATGGCGAAATCACCGATGTGGCAGTGGCCAGCCAGCATCACGTTGTTTGACAGAATGACGCCTTCGCCGACGCGGCAATCATGCGCGACATGGGCGTTCGCCAGGAACACCGAGCGCGGACCGACGATCGTTTCCGAGCCGCCGCCCGCAGTGCCGGGGTTCATCGTCACCCCTTCGCGAATGAGGCAGTCCTCACCGATCACGAGGCGGACCGGCTCGCCGCGATATTTGAGGTCCTGCGGCTGTTGCCCGATGGACGCGAAAGGATAAATGACGGCGCGTGCGCCGACCGTCGTATCACCGGCTAGGCTCACATGGGAGATCAGCCTTACGCCGTCGCCAAGCTTGACCTGCGATCCAACATGACAAAACGGCCCGATCTCAACTTCCGTCCCGAGCCGGGCGCCGTCTTCGATAACGGCGCTCGGGTGGATTTTTTTCTTCATTCACGCACCAGCATCGCGGAGACTTCGGCTTCGCAAACCAGCACGCCGTCCACCTTCGCCTCACCCCGGAACCACCACATGTTTCGCTTCTTGACGATCCGGGTCATGTGAAACCGCACCTGATCGCCAGGAACGACCGGCTTGCGGAACTTAGCCTTGTCGACCGTCATCATATAGACGACGCTCGGCGCGCCGCTGTCGAGCTGCGAAGCAACGCAAAGCGCGCCCGCGGTTTGCGCCATCGCCTCGATCAACAGCACGCCCGGCATGACCGGACGGCCTGGAAAGTGTCCCTGGAAATGCGGCTCGTTGGCCGTCACGTTCTTTATCCCAACGCCATATTCGTCGCCGCGTGCTTCGACGATCCGGTCGACCAAAAGAAACGGATAGCGGTGCGGCAACAATTCGAGCAGCTTCTGGATGTCGTAGCTTTCGAGCGTGCGGGCGGCTAGCTCGTTCATTCCGGTTCCCTTCTCTCCCGTCCGCTCGGAAGCGTTATTCGGCATTGGCGTCGCCATCGGCCAGTCGCTTGATCGCGGCGACCTCGCGAAAGAACTTCCGGACAGGCTTCGCTGGCGCGCCGGCCCACCGCTCGCCGGCGGGAATATTGGTCATCACACCCGCTGCCGCGGCGACCTGGGCACCCGCGCCGACCGTTAGATGCCCGGCGATGCCAGCCTGGCCGCCGAGCGCGGCGAAATCGCCGATGGCGCTCGATCCCGAAACGCCGGATTGGGCGACCAGCACCGCATGTCGGCCGATGACGACGTTGTGACCGATCTGCACAAGATTGTCGATCTTCGCGCCCTCGCCGATGACCGTGTCGCGGTTGGCGCCGCGATCGATGGTTACGCCAGCGCCGATCTCCACGTCGTTTTGGATGATTACGCGCCCAATCTGGGGTACTTTGAGATGCGCCCGCGCCCCGAGGGCGAAGCCGAAGCCGTCCTGTCCGATATGGGCGCCCGGATGAATGATCACCCGGTCGCCGATCAGCGCGGCGAAGATTGTGGTCGAGGCCCCGATTGAACCGTCGCGACCGATGCGCACCTCAGGACCAATGACCGCGTTGGGTCCGATGATCGTGCCGGCGCCAACCTCGACGCCGCGGCCGATCACCGCGCCAGGGTCGACGATCACACCGGGTTCCAGCCGTGCTGAAGGATGAATGATCGCCGCGGGGGAAATCCCGGTCTCGTCAAAAACGGAGCCCGGCTTGACCGCGAAAGGGTAAAGCCTGGTCATCACCAAGGCCATGGCGCGGTACGGTTCTGGGGCGATGAGGACCGCGCAGGTCGCCGGCGCCGCGTCGGCATAGCGCGGTGAAACGAGCGCGGCCGCCGCTCTCGTCCGCCTGAGCGCGTCGAGATACCGGGGATTGTCGAGGAACGTGAGATCGTCCCGGCCTGCCTGATCGAGCGCGGCGACGTCCCGAATTACGCGGTCGGGATCGGCGTCGACGGCGAGCGTCGCGCTGCACCAGCCCGCAACATCAGCCAACGACGGCGTCGAACTCGGCGGAAAGAAACGAATCCTGGCCAATAAGGAGTCCCGTCAGAATCGACGGCGGGCGCGCCAGCCCTGGCGCGCCCGCTTGTTTGTTGGTGACGGCGTATGGTCGATCTTAGAACGTCGTGCCGCCCGAGAAGTTGAAGATCTGGGTCTGATCGTATTTGCCCTTTGAAAGCGGCAGCGCGAGGTCAAAGCGAATCGGGCCCATCGGCGAGTCCCAAATCAAACTTGCTCCCACCGACGCGCGGATTTGATTCGGGTCCCAGACGCTGGAGCAACTCAACTGTGTGGTCGGGAACACTCTGCCTATCGAATTTGGAGGCGGGCAAAAAGTGTAGCCTAGGAAATTCGAGAAGTTGGTCGGCCCGCCATATCCTATCAAATTGCCGGCGTCGGCGAACAGAGCCCCTTTCAATCCAACTTCCTTCGGCAAGCCGAAGATCGGAAAGTCCACCTCCGCCGACGCGCCATAATAGGTCGTACCGCCAAGAGCGCTCGCCTGAATATTGAACGGGTCGGAGATGTCTCGCGGTCCGATTCCTCCGGGGGCGAATCCGCGAACAAGAGATGGGCCCTCCATGAAGTTGTTGATGATCAGCGCGTCCTTCGAGCCAAAGGCGTTGATCTGACCAGCTTGCAGGTGAATCAACCCGATAAAGTCCTCCGTGATCGGATGATACCAACGGGCGTCGAATGTTTCGCGGATGAACTCGGATTGCCCGCCGAGGCCCGCGACATCCTGTTTGTAATTGATCGCGTAACCAGTCGTCGGGTTCTTCCGGTCGTCAATGTTGTTGAACAGCACCGAGAAGCCGGCCATTGATGTGACGATGTTGCCTTGCGCCGCCGCCTGCTTGATTTCGACTGGGGCCTCACCGTTGGTTAGACAGTTGATAAACGTCGTCGGGACGACTGGGATGGGTATCCCACCGGGGAACCAAGTCTGATCAGGCCCTACGCAATCGTCGAAGGGCGCGCTGCTCGTATTCGGTATGGTGATCTTCGACTCATAAAGCGAATAGTTCGGCTGGAACGTCAGGTCATCGGTAATAGGAATGCCAAGCCGAAGCGTCCCGCCGGTGGTCCAATTCTGGTAGAGGGCGAACTGGTTGTTGTTGTTGACCTGATGGTAAAGGTCAAAGCCAGCGGCCAAGCGCTGACCGAGGAAGTAAGGTTCGGTGAACGAGGCCTTCCACCCCTGAGTGTACTGACCGTCAGAAACGCTCAAGCGGACGTATTGGCCACGGCCAAGAAAGTTCGTTTCGGTGTAGGCAAGCTCAGCCAAAAAGCCTTCCGTCGTTGAGTAGCCGCCGCTCAGGCTGATGGAGCCAGTGGGCTGGTCCTCGACGTCGACAACGACGACGACCCGATCCGGTGAAGACCCGGGCCGATTCGAAATGTGCACCTTCTTGAAGTAGCCAAGACTGTTAAGGCGTCGCTCGGCTCGTTCGATCAGGACATGATTGTAGGGGTCGCCCTCTCCGATATCGAATTCGCGGCGAATGACGTAGTCGCGCGTGCGGGTGTTTCCGACAATGTCGATGCGCTCGATGTAGACTTTCGGTCCGTTATCGACCGAGAACGACAGCGCGATCGTATGGTTGGCGGTGTCACGCTCGCCATGGGGTCGCGCTTCCGAGAAAGCGTAGCCTTGCCGGGCTACGTCACGGGTGATCCCCTCCACCGACTTGTCGACGCTGCTTGCGTCATACACATCCCCAGGCCTCAGGGCGACGAATTGATTGAGCGCCGGTCCGTCGACCTTCGGAATATTGGACACAACCCCCACCGAGGAGACATGATACTGGGGCCCCTCATCCATGGTGATCGTAATCACATAGCCGGGAGGATTGGTCTGATAGGCGACGTCGGTATTCGTGATTTGAAAATCCGCGTAGCCATTCTTCATGTAATATCGCCGAATCGCCTCCAGATCTGAAGCCAATCGGTCCGGATCATAAACGTCGGTGCTTTTAAACCACGAGAGCCAGTTCATCGTGGTGGTCTGCATCAGATTCCGCAGCCGATAGTTCGAAACCGCGTGATTCCCCACAAACTTGATATCGCGGATGCCTGTCTTTTCGCCTTCCTGGACGGTGAAAACGAGATCCACTCGTCCGTTCGGCAATTGAACGATCCGCTTAGTTACATCTGCTGCGTTACGGCCGTATTTCTTGTACGCATCTTTAATTCTTCCCACGTCCCCCTGCGCGGTCGCCTCGTTGTAGGCGGTATGGGGCTTCGATTGAACCTCGACCTCGAGCTGCTTGCTCTCGATCTGTCGGTTTCCTTCGAACGCCACTCTGTTGATGATCTGCGCGCCCTCAGCGAGATCAACGACAATCTTGCCATTCTCCACTCTCGCGCTGACATTCGAATAAATGCCGGTGGCCTTCAGATCCTCAACGCCACGCTCGACGGAGGCTGGATCGGTTCCGCTGAAGTACGGCTTCAAGGCTGAAGGAGCGACGTTCGCGCCTTGGACAACGATCTGCTGCGCGCTCGCAGCTCCCGTCGCCAAGCTCAACCCACACGACCCAAGGGCCACCGCGACAAGGACGCCAACACACCCGCGAATCCAATCCATATGGCCCAAAGCCCCTGTTCGCGCCAAAGCGGCCCGCCACCTGGACGCCGCTCCGTGTGACCCCACAACTGCCCCCACGCGCCTTACGGCGTCATCGCGGGCGGCGCCACACACGCCGCGGCGCTCTCTCCCGCCCGCCGAACTGACGATCGGGAAGATTAACGGCGTTTTACAATCTTTGCTCGCCCCTGCAAACCGTTATTGGCCAAGCCTACACCATTTCCGGCGACCGTTGCGTCGGGGACACGCAAACATGGTCGACCGTTGGTTAATTTCCGTTCGTGACCAAGCGGAGAAGATCGTGCGAAGTGGTGAAAACCACCAATAAGGCGACTAGCGCGATTCCGATTCTGAGGCCAATTTCCTGGGCCCTTTCGCTTAGCGGGCGTCCGCGGAGGGCCTCGAAAGCGTAGAATGCGAGATGGCCGCCATCGAGCAGGGGCACCGGCAGCAAATTCATCAAGCCGACCGAGACCGAGAACCACGCGGCGAGGCTGAACAATTCCCAAAGGCTGATTTTCGCCATTTCGCCAGCCATTTGCGCAGCGCCGATCAACCCGGACATTTGATCGGTTGATTCGCGGCCGGCGAAAACCCCTGCGATATAGGTTCCGGTCGCCTTGACGATGAACCATTCCTGGCCGGCGCCCCAGGCGGCGCAAGTCGGCAAGCTGCAGCGTTCGGCCTTGGCGTCGCTGCGGTCCGCGGAGGAGGCAAGCCCGAGATGGCCCATCCGGCGTTTGCCGAAGACGCCCTGGTCGACGACGGTAATCTTTGGCGTCGCCGTGAGGTCGACGTCGTGGCCCTGACGCTCGACAACGAAGTTCATCGGCAGACCAGTGCTCATCAGCGTCGATTCCTGAAGCGCTTCAAAGCTGTCTATCGAATTCCCGTTGATCGACTTCACCAGGTCGCCGGCCTGGAACCCGGCAGATGCGGCAGGGCTGCCCGTCTCGACGCGCCCAATGCGCGGCAAATGCTCAACCCGGCCAAACGCCATGAACATGCCGGTAAAAATGATGAAGGCGAGGATGAAATTAGCGACCGGCCCCGCGAGCACGATCGCGGCCCGATTTCGCAATGGCTGACCAGCCAAGGTCAACGAACGATCGACCGTGGAGCCGCTGTTGACGCCTTCGACGCCGACGCTGGCGGCGTTGGCGTCGCCATGAAACTTGACATATCCGCCAAGCGGCAATGCGCCAATCCGCCAACGTGTGCCCCGGGAATCCACCCGGGCGGCAAGCTCGGGGCCAAAACCGAGCGAAAACGCATCAATTTTAACGCCGCACCATCGGCCCACCAAATAGTGGCCGAGTTCGTGCACCGCGACGATCAGGCTCAGGATTATGATGAAAGGGACGACGTACCATCCGAACCAAGCCAGGAGGTCGGCGACCGCGTGCACTCCCGCCATCTGCGGCGCCTCCAATTCGAACTGTCGCATCGGCCAACGGCCGGCCGACAATGGTTACTCAAGAGTTAGTAAAGTGGCGCAAGTCCGTGCTTACGCCAATAGGCTTGCGGTCCGATCTGTCGCGATATGGTGAATTGCCAGCGCTTCCGCAATGTCAGCGGGAGCGCTCAATTCGCTGGCCGCGGTCATGGCGGCGAGCGTCTTTGCAACCAGGCGCGCGATGTCCCCGAAGCCGATTTGTAGGTCAAGGAACGCGGCGACGGCGATTTCATTAGCGGCGTTGAGGGCTGTGGGCGCTCCTCCGCCGGAACGGAGCGCATCGATCGCGAGGCCAAGCGCCGGAAAGCGCTCGAGGTCGGCGCGTTCGAAGGTCAATCGGCCAAGCGCGGCAAGATCAGGCGCTCGCACTCCGGACGCAATCCGGTCCGGATAGGCCAGGCAATGCGCAATCGGGGTGCGCATGTCCGGCGACGCCATGCCGGCGATCAGCGAGCCGTCGGCGAAGGCGATGAGCCCGTGCACAATCGATTGCGGGTGCACGACGACATCGAGCCGGTCGGCCGGCAAGCCGAAGAGATGATGGGCCTCGATCAGCTCGAGACCCTTGTTCATGAGCCCCGCCGAATCGATGGTCACCTTGGGCCCCATCACCCAATTGGGATGGGCAAGCGCCTGCTCCCGCGTAGCGGCCGAAATGCGATCGGCGCTCCATTCGCGAAAGGGCCCGCCGGAAGCGGTTATGGTCATCATCTCGATCGTGCCCGGGTCGCGCGATCCGATCGCCTGGAACAGGGCGTTATGTTCGGAGTCCATCGGCAGCACCATTGAGCCCGTGCGCCGCGCCCTCTCCATTACGACGTCGCCGGCGCAGACCAGCGTCTCTTTGTTAGCGAGAGCGACCGTGCGTCCGGCTGCGATCGCGGCGAAGGTCGGACGCAATCCCGCCGCGCCGACGATGGCCGAGACCACGAGATCGGCCTCGCGCAAGGCGGCTTCCTTAACCGCGTCGGGGCCGGCGGCGATCTCAACCGGCCGGCCGGCTAGGCCGGCCTTCAAGTCTGCAAAGCCCGCTGGGTCTGCAAGCGCGACGAATTCAGCGTCGAGTTCGACCGCGCATCGCGCAAGCGCCGCGCCATCGCGCCCGCCCGCCAGGGAAACCACGGAGAACCGGCCTGGCGCGGCGGCGATCACTTGCGCGCAGGAGCGCCCGATTGAGCCGGTCGCGCCAAGAATCGACAGGCGTTTGGGCCGAGGAACAGTTTCCCGCGAACGCAAGGACGAAGCGCGAACCCCAGCCGCGGCGCTCACCACTGAAACAACCCGCCCGCGATGAACGAACCCCGCGAGTTGAGGCCTGCTACGACCGCAGCAAAAAGGGAAGCCGCGACGAACGCATCAAGTCGATCCATCAATCCTCCATGGCCTGGGATCAGGCCACTCGAATCCTTGACGCCGAAACGCCGTTTGAGCGCGGATTCGAACAAATCGCCAAGCTCGGACACGATCGCCGTCGCAAGACCCAGCCAGAACAACGCCATAGGTCGGTTTGTCCACAGCGCAAGCATGAGGCCGAGCAGCGCGCCGGCGAACGCGCCAACGATCGCGCCGGCCCAGGTCTTGCCGGGGGAGACGCTCGGCCAAAGCCTAGGTCCTCCAATTAGCCGCCCGCCGAAATAGGCCGCGATATCCGCGCCCCAAACGACTGCGAACAGCCATAAGATCGCGGCCAGGCCGTAGCTCGGGCTCATTCTCAATAAAGCGACGCTCGCAACGAGGGCGCCTGCATAGAGAGCGCCGGTCGCGGCCCACAGCCCGTCCCTCGGTCCAGCTAGCCAGCCGACAGCGCCCGCGCCAACAACGAGTCCCGCGAGGGCGCCCAGAACGGAATTGTGAAGCGCGAACAGCGCAATGATCGCAATAATAAGAGCGCCGAGCGCCACGCGCTCGGCGAGCCGCGGTCCACCGACCAGCCGCTGCCACTCCCACAGAACGACGATGGATGCGAGCCACCAGAAAACGACAAAGATGAAGCCCCCGATCCATGCACTCGCCAGCGCAAGGCCTCCCATCACGGCCGCGGCGGCGACGCGGGGCTTGAGATCGGGGCCGAAGCGCCTGGGCGGCGCCCCTCGGACCGCCGGATCCCCTCCCCTTACCGCCACACGCCCGTCCTCACGAAGCCGACTTGACGGCGGCGGGTTCGATGAGAGCGCCAAAACGGCGTTGGCGCGCCGCGTATTGGTCGAGCGCGGAAAGGAACGCGGCGTCGTCAAAATCGGGCCATAGGACAGGCAGGAACACGAGTTCGGCGTAAGCCGCCTGCCACAGCAGAAAGTTCGAGAGCCGCATTTCGCCGGACGTGCGAATGATGAGATCGGGATCGGGCAGCCCGGTCGTGTCAAGGCGCTCGGCCAAGTCGTCGGGACCGATCGAGCGCGCGTCGAGACGCCCATCGCGGACGTCGAGCGCCAAACGACGCGCCGCATCGAAGATTTCCTGCCGCCCGCCATAGTTGAAAGCAACCGTCAGAGTGAGGCCGCGATTGCTGGCGGTAAGCGTTTCGGCCTCGACGATAAGGGCGATAATATCCGGCTTGAGGTTGTCGCGTTGGCCGATGACCCTGACCCGGACCCCGTTGGCGTTGAGTTCCGCGAGATCCTCGCGAATGAAACGCTTGAGGAGGCCCATCAGCATCGCCACCTCCTCCGGGGGACGGCTCCAGTTCTCCGACGAGAAGCTGTAGACGGTCAGGAACTGCACGCCACGTTCGATCGCGGAACGCACAACCCGGCGCACCGCCTCTACGCCGCGCCGATGACCCTCGAAGCGGGGCAGACCGCGCGACTGAGCCCAACGGCCGTTGCCGTCCATGATGACGGCGACATGGGCCGGCGTCCGAGCCGAACAGGGAGTGGAGCGATGATGATGCATATGGGCCTCGGACAAGCAGGGCGATCGCCTAGACCTGCATAATCTCCTTTTCCTTCGCGGCCAGAGAGGTGTCGATCTCCTGAATGACCTGATCGGTTGCCTTCTGCACCTCCGTCTCGTGGCGTTTCTCGTCGTCCTCGCTGATAGCGTGCTCCTTCAACAGCTTCTTGAGGATATCAATTCCGTCCCGACGCACGTGTCGCACCACCACGCGCGCGTCCTCGCTGTATTTGTGCGCGATCTTGACCATTTCTTTGCGTCGCTGCTCGTTCAGTTCTGGAATTCGAATGCGCAAGACAGTGCCCTCGACGGTCGGACTGAGACCCAGGTTGGCGTCCCGGATCGCCTTGTCGACCGCCTGCACCATGCTCTTGTCCCATATGGAGACCGAGAGCGCGCGCGGCTCGGGAACGCTGATCGTTGCGACCTGAGTGAGCGGCATGCGCTGGCCATAGGCCTCGACATGCACAGGCTCGAGCAAGCTCGCGCTGGCCCGGCCGGTGCGAAGGCCGCCCAGTTCGTGTTTGAGCGACGCGTGCGCGGCCTGCATGCGGCGTTGGAGTTCGGCCAAGTCAAATTGAGGCAATTGCGCCATGGGGTGTCACACAAATCAAAGGCCAGGCCGCGCCGCCAGAGCGGGCTGCCAAAAGCGAGTTTGCGGCGAGAGTCACGCCCGCCGCTCATAGCATAGCTTTATCTCACTAACACCGTCCAAAGAAGGGCGGCCACGCTCCGAGAAGAACCTGCAGGCGAAGCTCGAACCGTCGCAAGCGCGCTTTCTATGGGGCGCTGGACGCCTGCCTCTCCATCGTCGGCTTTGCGAGCTTGGCTGCTTCCGCCATCGCGGCCAGGGCCGCCTGGCCTTGCGGTTGAATGAGACCGGCCGACATAACGAGTTTCGCAGCCTCGTCGGCGGAGATCGGCAATTCGATCACCTGGTCAGCCGGAATATAGAAAAAGAATCCGGTTGTAGGGTTCGGCGTGCAAGGCATGAAAGCAGAGATCATCGGCTTCCTCCTCCGGCAAAGCTCCGGCGATGATCTCGGCCGGGGCCGACGAAATGAATACGAGCGACCAACTGCCAGGAACCGGAAATTCGACCAGCCCGACCTTGCGGAATTGGCTACCGGACTGGCTGAAGATCGTTTCGAACACCTGCTTCAGGCCCTTGTGGACCCCGCGGACGAGCGGCGTGCGATCGAGAATCGCCTCTCCGACTTTGACCAGCGAACGGCCGATGAAGTTGGCGGTAAGGAACCCCAGCAAGGTGAGCCCGACAATTCCGATGAGAACGCCAAGGCCTGGGATGTGAAAAGGAAGATAGGTGTCAGGCGACAGAACGTTTGGCAGCCAAGGCCTCACCCAGTTGTCAATCGTGTTGATGACCCACCAGGCGATATAGGCGGTCGCCGCGATCGGACCGAACACGATGAGCCCGGTGAAGAACCAGGAGCGGAGCCGCTGACTGAAGGAGCGGTGGGAGGGCAGTTGAAATGGATCGACCATGCAGATCTCAAGCCTTGAGCCCAAAGGATGGCGGCCCGCGTAAGGCCTTTCAAGGCAAATGCCAAGCTCCGCAGACTATATATCAGCGATAGCCGCTATAAAATGCAGCTAATGGCGATGACGCCCGGAAAATAACCGGCAGCCTCTAGCGCTTATTCTTTGCACGGTGGCCCCTTTCCTGAGCTATGAGCAGAGTCAAATAAGAAATCGTCGCCCCTCTCCGCTTTCCTCCTGACATAGGGTCGCCGGCCACTATTCTTCTGGGCAGCCGTGCGCACTCCCACTCACCAAAGCGCCCTAAGGTCCGACCGGAATGAGCTTGCCGACAAAGACCGGCGCGCCGGACGGCTGACCGGTCGGGGAGCCGCCCGGCGGCTCAACCGTCACCGCGTAGGTCGCATTCTGAACCACCGAGGGAGCGTAGGCGGAAAGGCTCGCGCCGCGCGGCGTGTCGCCAACCACGCCAAGCGAGCGGGCCCCCAGCTTCGCGTCAATGATCCAGAGTTCGTAAGACTTGCCGGGCGGGGCTTGCGCCAAGACCGGGCGAACGGTCAGCTCCTGCTTGTCGAGATTGACGGTGACCTCGAAGGCCGGCGAAGCCGCGTCCTTCTGCAGGATCGCCACATATTCGCGTGGCGCTGACCCCCTGCTCGCCTCGCGGACGGCGAATCCAATCGCCAGCAACGCGGCGACCAGTGACGCCGCGATCGCCGCGGCCCGCCACCGCCTGACGCTGCGCTCCAGCGCCACGACCGTCCCGCCCGCCGACGCCTCGGGCGAGACGCCACGAATACGCGCCTCGATCGCAGGCAGAAGGTCGCGCGGCGGCTCGATCTCCGGCCCGACTTCCGCGAGCGGCGCCATGCGCGCCTCCCAGCTCCGGATCGCCTCGTCGAGATCGGGCTCGCGCAACCGCCGCGCCGCCAGCGTCGCGCGCTCGCTCCCGTCCAGGGTGCCGAGCACGTATTCGGCGGCGGCGAAGTCGTCGTCGGGCGAGACTGTCATGACTCGAGGCAGTCCCTGAGCTGCGCAAGGCTGCGATGGAGCCAGGTCTTGATCGTCGGGACCGGCCGCCCGAAGCGCTTGGCGAGCGCCTCGCGGCTCAGGCCGCGGTAATAGGCGAGCAAGACGATTGCGCGCTTCTCGTCGTCCAACCCCTTAAGGCAGTTGATGAGCCTCGCGAGCCCCTCGGATCGTTCCCGCGCGCCAAGCGGATCGATCTCCTCCGCGGCCGGTTCGAACCCCTCCGGCTGGTCCTCGAGCGAAACGGGGCGCACGCGCCGCACCTCGTCGAGCGCGCGGTTGCGGGCGATGGTCGCCATCCAGGCCAGTGGCGAACCCTTAACGGGATCGAAGTCGCCGGCCTTTTCCCAGATCCGCACATAGGCCTCCTGAAGCACGTCGGACGCGACGTCGCCTCTAGTGAGGATACGAGCGACAACTCCATAGAGTTTCGCGCTTGTCTGTTTGTAGAGCGCGGCAAACGCGGCCGTGTCGCGCGCGGCGATGCGCGCCATGAGGCGCGTGAGGTCGTCTCCAGCCCCAGCCGCCGCCTGCTCGCCTGGCGCCCCTCCCCGGATCGTCATTCCGGCATCCTAAGATAGCGGGTGGCGCAAGCGCAAACGACGCCGCGCGCAAAAAAGGGGCGGGCGCTAATGGCGCCCGCCCACCTCCACCCCCATGAGCCGTAGGAGGAGGGCTCAGCTCGGGAGTAGAACCTTGTTGATCACCTGGATGACCCCGTTCGACTGCATGACGTTCGGGATCGTGACTTCCGCCTTGTCGCCCTTGGCGTCGATGACCCAAAGATGGCCGGCGCCGCGCGCGAAGGTCAGCTCTTCGCCCTGGACCGTCTTCATCATGGCCTTTCCGCCGCCCTGCTTGATCTTCGCGTCGATGTCGGCCTCGGTGAGACGTCCTGGAACCACGTGGTAGGTGAGCACCGTGGTCAACATTTGTTTGTTTTCTGGCTTCAATAGGGTGTCGACCGTGCCTGCCGGCAGATGGGCGAAGGCCTCGTTGGTCGGCGCAAAGACGGTGAATGGCCCGGCGCCTTCCAGCGTCTCGACGAGTCCGGCGGCCTTGACCGCGGCGACCAGCGTCGTGTGATCCTTCGAGTTGACAGCGTTTTCGATGATGTTCTTCGATGGATACATCGCGGCGCCGCCGACCATCTTGGTCATCTCGGCGAAGGCAGGAAGCGTGTAAGAGGGCGCGGCGAGACCGATTCCGGCGGCGAGCGCCGCGGCGCAATACAAAAGCTTGGCGTTCATGGTCGTCTCCATTGTCGTTCGAACCGATCGCTAGTCGCGCGCCCTGACCGGAATGAATGGGTTACGGAGGCGTCCCCGCGGGGTTTCAGGACGGGATGCAAAAAAAGCGCCAAACAAAAATCACGATTGCGGCGCGAAACACCGGGCTTGCCGGAAACGTAGTGGAGATCGTGGCCCTTTGGCCGCCGATGGAGACCGGATTGACGTCACTCTCGTCCGCCTTGCCCGCTCGGGCCGCGCCCCAAGGCCGGCTCGTCGTCAGACATTCCGCACTGGTGCGCGTCTGTCACTGGGTCAACGCGATCGCTTTCGTCGTGCTGCTCATGAGCGGGTTGCAGATCTTCAACGCGAGCCCATTGCTGACCTGGGCGCAGACCACCAATTTCGAGCGCCCCTTCTTCTCTCTTACAGCGGGGCGGGACGAAAATGGCGAACCGATCAGCGGCATAACGACGATCTTCGGACATACTTTCAACACGACCGGCTTGCTGGGCGCCTCGCGCGGGGATGACGGCTCACTGGAGGAACACGGCTTTCCCTCTTGGGCGACGCTGCCCCCTTATCAGGACCTGGCGATGGGGCGGCGCTGGCATTTCTTCTTCGCCTGGATTCTGGTCCTCAATGGGCTCGTCTATCTCGCGAACCTCATGTTCAGCCGCCACATCCGCGAGCTCTGGCCTAGTCTTGCAGACATACGGGCGATCCCGCATGCGGTCGTCGAGCATCTGCAGCTCCGCTTCCCCTCAGGCGATGAGGCCCTGCACTACAACGTGCTGCAGAAACTTGCGTATTTGAGCGTCGTGATCGCCTTCCCGATCCTCATCCTGGCGGGCCTGACCATGTCACCGGCGGTCGATGCGGCTTTTCCGTGGCTGCTGACGCTGTTTCATGGGCGGCAGGCGGCCCGCGCCGTCCATTTCCTGCTCGCGGGCTACCTTGTTCTGTTCCTGATCGTGCACCTCGTGATGGTGGTCCTCTCCGGCCCGATCAACAACATGCGCTCCATGATCACCGGCCGCTATCGGATCAAGGAGACTCAGCAATGAGCGAGGATCGTCTCATTCGCCCAGCGGCAATACGCCTTTCGCGCCGCCGGCTTCTTGCTGGTCTCGGCGTAGTCGCCGCCGCCGCGCCTCTTTCGGCCTGCAGCTTCGATACGGGCTCGCCCGCGGCGCTCAATATTCTCGAGGAAGCCGAGGCGCTGACCAAGGCCGCCCAGCGCGCTCTTCTCGGGCCCGAAACGGCGATGGCGCGCGAATTCTCGCCCGGCGAGATATCCGCCTATTTCAAGCCGAATGGCTCGACCGATCCCGAGGATTCCGAATATGTCGCATTGCGCCAGGGCGGGTTCAAGGACTGGAAACTCGAAGTCGGCGGCCTTGTCGAACGGCCGATGAAGCTCTCGCTTAGCGATCTGCGCGCCCTGCCCTCTCGCTCGCAAATCACGCGCCATGATTGCGTCGAGGGTTGGAGCTGCATCGGTCAATGGAAGGGCGTGCAATTGTCGTCCGTGCTGACGGCTGCGGGCCTGAAGCCGCAGGCGCGCTACATCGCCTTCTTCTGCGCCGACACGCTCGAGGAAACGCTCGACAACACCGGCCGCTATTACGAGACGATTGGATTCATCGACGCGTTCCATCCGCAGACCATTCTGGCCTACGAGATGAATTATGCCCCGCTCAAGGTCGCGCACGGCGCGCCCTTAAGGCTGAGGGTTGAACGCCAGCTCGGCTACAAGATGGCCAAATACATCATGCGCATCGAGGCAATCGACGATTTCGCCAAGATCTCGCGCGGCCGCGGCGGCTTCTGGGAAGACCGCGGCTATGAGTGGTACGCGGGGATCTGAATTGCGGGTGGCTTCTAACGGTCTTGGGCTTCGGCTATCTGTCGGCGGACGCGCGCTCTCGCGCGGCGACCGCGCCGGAGCCTCAAGATGATCAAACGCCTGATTGCCGCAAGCCTTGCGCTCGCCGTTCTCGCTCCCGCCGCCTATGGCCAGGACAGTAAGACCGAGACAGCGTCCGCATCGCCTTCGGCCGAGCAGATTCGCCAGGCCGACGCGAGGTCTGAGGAGGAATGGTATTATTCGGTTGGCATCCAGAATTACGTCTACACGCTTCCTCTCACGATGCTTGAGCGCGAACGAAAGGTTCGGCTAAACCCCGCCGCACTGGAGAAAGCCAAGAAGTTCGCGCCGGCCGCGCCGATCAATGAAATCGGCCACATGAAGACGCTAGCGACCGCCGACGACGTCATGCCGTATACGCCCAACAACGACACTGTTTACAGCGGAGCCGTGCTCGAGCTTAAGGACGAGCCTGTCATCTTGACCGCGCCCGACATTTCAGACCGCTACTGGTCCGTCGAGGTCGCGGACGCCTACACCAACAATCTCTTTTACATCGGCGCGCGAGCGACCGGGGGCAACGGCGGCAATCACGCCTTTGTCGGCCCCAACTGGAAGGGGACGCTTCCCGAAGGCGTTATCGAGCACCGCGTGCCGACCAACACTGTTATGTTCGCCGTTCGCATCGGCGTAACCCCGCAAGACAGCGAGGATTTGAAAAAGGTCAACGCGCTGCAGGACGAGTTCAAAACCACCTCGCTCAGCAACTGGGGCGACCCCAGTAAACACGGCCAGGTGAAAGTCCCCGAGCTTGGCAAGCGTCCGGATTATCAGGGCGACCTGGCCTATTTTCAGACGGTCGCCGATCTTCTTGCCGAGAACCCGCCGCCAAAGGATCAGGAGGCCGCCGTCATCTTGCTAAGCCGCGGCGGCATCGAAGTCGGTCAACCGATGGACATCGCCAAGCTTGACGAGGCCGCCCACAAAGGGCTCGCGCGGGCAGAAGCGATCGGCCCCCAGATCATGAAGTGGAAAGTCAAGTTCCGCGGCACGCCCTACCCGACGCGCTGGAACAACCTGCGCCCCGGGACCTACGGCTCCGACTATTTTGATCGCGCGGCCGGCGCGCTCGAAGGGCTGTTCGTTCATGACCGCGACGAGGCCGAATACTTCAGCACTTACGAAGACGGCGACGCCCACCTGCTCGACGGCGCCAACAAATACGTCGTCCATTTCGACAAGGATGCGCTTCCGCCGCATCTCGAGCATGGCTTCTGGTCCTTCACCATGTACGGAGCCGACTTCCAGTTGGTGAAGAATCCTATCGACCGTTTCTCGATCGGCGACCGGACCAAGGGCCTGACCTATAATGCGGACGGATCGCTCGACGTCTACATTCAGAGCGAACCGCCCGCTGGCCACGAGAGCAATTGGCTGCCGAGCCCATCGAACGGTCTCTTCCGCATCAATTACCGCATGTATCTGCCGACGGAAGAGGCTCAGAACCCGGCGACGCTGGGCAAATATCTTCCCCCCATCAGGAAGGCGAGTTGATTCCGCTGTTAGACGCACTCCCGAACCGGTCAGAGTTGGTCCCAGCGCCGCGGCTACGAATGGTAACTGGATCTGAACTGCGGCTAGAAACCCCGCTGAGGGCTATGCGTCTCTTGCTGAGGCAGGAACGGCGCGCTCTAGGGGCGATTTTTCCTTCTGAAGCTGTCCTTAAATGCGTCGTTTTTTGGCGCCAGTGGAAGGCGAAGTCACGGAGCGCCGCCTCCAATTCGATCAGTGCGGCCCCGAATGCCGCGCGTTCCCGATACCCAAGACTTCATCATCAAGACCTTCTTCCTGAGCGGGCTTGTCATGACGTTTTCTTATAGCCGACTGACCGGGGCAATTCTTGGATTCTCGCTAGCCGTTTTCGCGGCGGCCTCGTTCGATGCGAGAGCGCAAGAGGCTACTGCCGGCCCGGCAAATATCGGCGCATGTCCAAACGACAACGACGCCGCCTTCGCCGATCCAATGAGCAAGCCGCATTGGAATGGATGGGGAGTCGACCCGACGCAGCATCGCTTCCAGCCGGCGGACATGGCGCGGCTCGATCCGTCCGACGTGACTAGATTGAAATTGAAGTGGGCGTTCGGCTTCCCCGGCGCGAGCCGCGCGGTCGCGCAGCCGACTGTCTTTGGCGGGCGCGTGTTTGTCGGCAGCCAAAACGGAAAAGTGTATTCGCTCGACGCCAAAAACGGGTGCACGTATTGGCGCTTTGAAGCAGGCAGGCCCGTTCGATCGGCCGTCGTCATCGGCCCGCGCGGCGACGGTTGGGCGGCGTATTTCGGCGATGCGGGCGCAAATGTCTACGCGGTCGACGCGCTGAGCGGCAAGATACTGTGGACCACCAGAGTCGATCAACACCCCGCGGCGGTGATCACCGGCTCGCCGATCCTGGTCGGAGCGACTTTGTTCATAGGGATCTCGTCATTCGAGGAAGTCACGGGCGCCAAGCCGACTTACTCTTGCTGCACGTTCCGAGGCAGCCTCGTCGCATTGGATGCGTCAACCGGCAAGATTTCCTGGAAGACGTTCACCATTGCGGACGAAGCCAAACCCAGCGGAGCCAATCTCAACGGCGTTGAGCAGCTGGGGCCCTCAGGGGCAGCTATATGGTCCGCGCCGACTTATGATGCGGCGACAAAACGGGTCTACGCCACGACTGGCGACAATTACTCCGATCCGCCCAGCGGAACTTCGGACGCAATCGTCGCCTTCGACGCCGGCTCCGGAGATCGAGCGTGGACGCGACAGATCACCTCCGGCGACGCGTACACTGTGGCATGCCCTTCGGGGGTCAATTGCCCGAAATCCCACGGACCCGATCTTGATTTTGGCTCGTCCGCCGTGCTCGCGGGTCTCCCCGGCGGCAAGCGCATTCTGTTCGCCGGGCAAAAGTCGGGCGTCGTCAGTGCGGTCGACCCCGACCGTGGCGGCGAAATTGTCTGGCAAAAGAGAGTGGGGGTCGGCGGGACGTTGGGCGGCGTGCAATGGGGCGTCGCCGCTGATGAAGGCAACCTCTATGTCGCGGTGTCGGACCCGAAAATCCAGCGCGTGCCGCCTGGAACTCCCGGCGCGCAACCCCTCGCCTTCAATCCAAGCGTTGCGCTACTCATTGACAGCAAGGCCGGCGGCGGGCTCACCGCCCTCAAGCTGGATACGGGTGAGGAGGTCTGGCGCACCCCCCATCCTGGCTGCGGCGACGTTCCAGGATGCAGCCCCGCGCAGTCCGCGGCAGTGACCGCAATCCCGGGTCTCGTGTTCTCGGGCGGACTCGACGGACATCTTCGCGCCTATCTCGCGGGCGACGGCAAGATCGTCTGGGACCAGGACACCAAAGGCGACTATCAAACGGTCAACGGCGTCGCGGCGAAGGGAGGCTCCATCGACGGCGGAGGAGCCGTCGTCGTGGACGGCATGGTCTACCTGGATTCTGGATCAGGCTTTGCTGGAAGCATTCCCGGCAACGTCCTGCTCGCCTATTCGGTCGACGGGCTATGATGCTTCAGCGCGTCGCCGCAATCCTATCTCGCGCGGTCGCGGCTTTCGGGAAGCATCGCGGCTACAAATGGTGTGCGGGTGGCCGGCTCCGCTACTCGCTTCGGCTGGAAAAAAGGATCAGGTTGCCGTCAGGATCGCGCACGATAAACGTGCGAGCGCCCCATGGCTCTGTCTGGAGCGTCTGATGAAAGGTCACTCCCGCCGCTTGGCATTCAAGGAAGAGCGTCTTCGCGTCGTTGAGTGTGATCGAGGCCGAGAGTAAGTTTTCATCGTCGCGACGCTGCGGGTCGAACGCGGGCCTATCGAGACGGCGGAGGTTCAACCTCGCTCTATCCCGGACGACCTGCCCATAGAATGGCGGCTCCCCATAGGTGAAGGCGACATGAAACCCAAGTCGCTTCGTATAAAACTCGTACGCGACGGCGATATCAGCAACAAATAATTGAGGCTCGGCGCCGAGCAGGGTCGGCTTGGAAAGGCTTTCGAATTGTGTGTCAGTCATGGTCTGTACTCCTCTGCGGAGCGCCTCCCAACTATCGAACCCGGCCTTCCTCGCGACGAGCTCCTGCGCGTCGGAGAGCTTAAAGCTGTGCGCAAGGATCTCCCGGTCGCTTAGATGTCGAAACCCTGGCAGCACCTCTCTAATTCGCGCGGCGACCGGATAATGGCAGCCGCGATGTCAGCGCACGTACAGCTTCGCTTGCTTTTTCAGATTCTCAAGATTGGGCATTGGGCGCGAACTTAACTGATGAAGAGTAGGCGGGCATTGCCCGTCCGGCCAAAGCCGTTGCGCCCTACAACACAGCCTTCAGCCTAAATCCACCGCGGCGCCGGGTCAAGGTTTGCCGCGGATGCAGTCCCGCCTTCATTCACGCCGGGTGGCTGTCGGGCGTCAACTCGTCGACGCGTATCCGTGCGAGCGCGCTGAACTCACCGTCGGGATATTTTTCCAGGTACGCCTGAACCAGCTTGGGATTGTCGCTCTCGCGGACAAACTCCCAAAACGACAATTCGATTTCCCGGTCATGCGGATCGCGCATGCTGACGGCGTCTTGCTTGATCGCTTCGAGACGAACTCGGGCAAGAGCGACGAAGTTTCCCTCCGGATATTGCTCGAGATAAGCCTCGTACTCGGTGGCGAGAGTGCTGTTTTTGATCGAGTCCCAGAACTCGATCTCCACGGCCTGCGGGTCCGCAGCCGGCGCAACGGGCAACGCTTCAGAAAGCGAGGGAATGTCGGCCTCAACGTCCGGCGCCGGCGTCGTAGCTGGGCTCGATCGCGACTCTGACGCGCGCTCGTCGAGGAGCAGCCGATAGACGCGGACGGGCTGCGCGATATTCTTGACGGTTTGCTCGCCGAGGTCCTCGAACTCAAACGGCAACTTTTTCATGACGTGATCGTGGATACCGCGCGAGATACAGATACCGCCGGGATCCGCCAGCCCTTCCAGACGCGCGGCGATGTTCACACCGTCGCCGAAAATATCCCCGTCCTTCAGCATGACGTCGCCGACATTGATCCCTATGCGAAACTGCATTCGGCGATCTTTTTCGAGGTCGTTGTTCTCGTGAGCCAGTTCATTCTGGATTTCGACCGCGCATTGCACCGCCGCCAGCGCGCTCCCGAACGCGGCAAGAATGCTGTCGCCTGCGGTCCCACAAATTCTTCCCTCGTGGTGCGAGATAAGACGATCCGTGACCAGACGAAAAGCCGATAGAGTGGCCAATGTGCCTTCCTCGTCGATCTCCATCATGCGGCTATAGCTCGCGACGTCAGCGGCAAGAATGGCGATGAGTTTGCGCTCAAGGGGCGGCGCTTCCATATGGTTCTCCTCGGGCCGCCGCGAGAGAGCGAAAATCGCTGCCGTCGGAGGACGCCTGTTCAGGTGTGGGGGTAACGCACTAGGGGCCGAAAAGTGACGAAGATAAGCGAGTAGCCTCAACGCGGCGCGATCTCACCCGTGCAAGCGAACCTATCGGTGGCGCCCGCGCGATCTCAGCATTCGTTCGCCCGGCGGCTTACGGCCAATCTGTAGCGGTAGCACCTGGCTTTTATGGCGACAGCTGTTGGAATCGTCTTCGTGAAAACCGGACCTCGCGCTTTGGCCGTCATGACCGGGCTAGACCCGGTCATCCACGGGTTGCAGCCGCAAAAAGATAAACTGGTCGGCCACGGTGGGCTCAACTCATTGAGAACCTTTGCGTTCCTTTGCTATCGCAAACCGTCTTTGCGCGGACTCGCGTGGATGGCCGCGACAAGCGCGGCCATTACGTTCGAGAGGCTTTGATGCGAGTAGGACGCCCTGCCCTTCAGCGCTCGACGGCCCGTTTTTGGCTCGAAGGAACCGGCTCTCGCCCGATTGGGAAGCGCCGCTTCAGCCGTTCGATCTGGTCCGGGGGGACGCGAACCGTAAGGCGAAGCCCGTCCTCGTCGTCGCTGCCGGCTCATGACTTCCGCGTGTTCGTAGAGCCAATGGAGGCCCTGCCCGTCGCTCGAGTCGAGCAGGAGTTCGAGTTCAGGCCGGCCGCGCGCCAGGCGATCCTCGATCGCGGTCAGGAGATGATCGATTCCTTCCCCCGTCGCCGCGGAAATGGCGAGCGGCGCGGTCTCTCTGGCGTCGTGCTCTTGGGCCAGCGCGCCGCGCGCGTCGGCGTCAAGCAGGTCGACCTTGTTCCACACCTCGACGAGGCGATCGGCATGGTCGGCGACGCCGATCTCGTCCAGAACCGCCTCGACGTCATGGGCTTGCGCTTCGCTGTCCACGTGGGAAATGTCGCGCACATGCACGATGACGTCGGCCGCGAGCACCTCCTCGAGGGTGGCGCGAAAGGCGGAAATGAGCGTGGTCGGCAGGTCCGAGATGAAGCCGACCGTGTCCGAAAGGATCGCCGAGCCGCCATGGGGTAATTTGATGAGCCGCATGGTGGGGTCGAGCGTGGCGAACAGCATGTCGGCCGCCATCACTTCGGCCCGCGTCAGCCGATTGAACAGGGTCGACTTGCCCGCGTTGGTGTAGCCGACCAGCGCGACGATCGGATAGGGCACATCGCTGCGGTTCGCGCGCTGCAGGGCGCGCCTGCGCTTGACCGTTTCGAGCTCCCGCTCGATGCGGACGATGCGCTCGCCGATGAGGCGCCGGTCGGTCTCGATCTGTGTTTCGCCCGGGCCGCCGAGAAAGCCAAACCCGCCGCGCTGCCGCTCAAGGTGGGTCCATGAGCGGACCAAGCGCGAGCGCTGATATTTCAGGTGCGCGAGCTCGACCTGAAGCGCGCCTTCTGCAGTGTGCGCCCTTTGCCCGAAGATCTCGAGGATGAGCCCGGTGCGGTCGATGACCTTGCAGCCGAAGGCCTTCTCGAGATTGCGCTGCTGCGCCGGAGACAAAGCGCAGTCCATGACGACAAGGTCGATTTCGTCGGCCTTCACCCGCGCCGCGAGCGATTCGACTTTGCCCTTGCCGATGAAGGTGGCCGGCCGGATCGCGTTCAGCGAAACGCTTTCCGCAGCCATCACCGCAAGATCGATGGCGCGAGCCAAGCCGACAGCCTCTTCACGCCGCGCCTCGGGGCTGCGCAGCTCCTCATTCGTTTCGCGAGTAAGAATAGGACAGACGACCAGCGCGCGCGTGGTCATGACCGTCCGCTCCCGGCCGTTTCCAGCTGCGCGAGACGGAACAATGTCAGCGAGGCTCTTCGTCGACCGCCTCGAACATGGTGATTGGGCTTGCCGGCATGATCGTGGAGATTGCGTGCTTGTAGACCAGCTGCGAATGTCCGTCGCGCCGAAGCAGGACGCAGAAATTGTCGAACCAAGTTACGAAACCCTGCAATTTCACCCCGTTGACGAGAAAGATCGTGACCGACGTCTTCGACTTTCGCACGTGATTCAGGAACGTGTCCTGGAGGTTTTGCGCCTTCTCGGTTGCCATTCGTGTTTCCGTTCGTTGGGCCATTTTTTAGCCAGCGTTGTTTGTCGTCACCCGCGCCTTTGCGGACGCGCAGTTCTTTTACGTCATAGCATAGAAAGTAAGGCGGGCGAACTCATAGACCGAAATTACAATGTTAAAGAGGCTTTCGAGACCGCGACGGAGCCGATTGCGCCCAGCCTGTTGACTAAGCGCCCTATTCGACGCCGAGAGACTTCAGCTTTCGATGCAATGCCGAGCGCTCCATACCGATGAACTCGGCGGTTCGGGAGATGTTGCCGCCGAAGCGGCTGATTTGAGCCACGAGATAGTCCCGCTCGAAGGCTTCACGCGCCTCGCGAAGCGGAAGGCTCAGCAATTTCTCGCCGCCGATGCCGCTCGGCACCGCCGGGACAAGCGCGCCAACCTCCGCCGGCAGCATGGAAGCGGAAATCTCGGCGTTCGGATCGCCGAGCGCCAGGATCATCACCCGTTCGACATTGTTCTTGAGCTGCCGGATGTTTCCTGGCCAATCGTGCGATTCAAGCACCGCCATAGCATCCGAACCGACCCGGCGAGGCGTGACCCCCATGCTGGCGGCGGCGCTCTTCAGAAAATATTGAACGAGTTCGGGGATGTCTTCCCGCCGCTCAGCGAGCGACGGAACGCGAATGGGCACCACCGAGAGCCGATGAAAAAGGTCTTCGCGGAAACGACCCTCCGTGATCGCCTCCGCCAGATCGCGGCTCGTCGACGAAATGATGCGCACGTCGACAAACACGCGCGACGCCCCGCCGACGCGCTGAAAGTTCTGATCGACCAGAACGCGGAGGATCTTGGCCTGCGTCTCGCGCGGCATGTCGGCGATTTCGTCCAGGTAGAGTGTGCCGCCGTGCGCCTCTTCAAGCGCGCCGACACGTCCCTGCCCTTCCACGCCGGCTTCGACTCCAAAGAGCTCCGCCTCCATTCTGTCAGGCGACATTGTCGGCGCGTTGATGACGACAAAGGGTCCGTTGGCGCGCGCCGAATGTTCGTGAATGAGCCTGGCGGCCAGCTCCTTGCCCGATCCGGCGGCGCCCGAGATCAGAATGCGCGAGTTGGCGGGCCCGACTTTTTCGATGACTCGCCTCAGGTTCAGAATCGCGGACGAAGACCCGACCATCCGGTCGGCGGAGCCGCTGCGAGCGCGCAGATCGTTGACTTCCCGCTTCAGGCGCGAGGTCTCCAACGCACGCTCGGCAATGAGAATCAAACGATCCGCCTTGAACGGCTTCTCGATAAAATCGTAGGCGCCGAGCTTGATCGCCCGTACCGCCGTCTCGATGTTGCCGTGGCCCGAAATCATCACCACGGGCACATTCGGATGCTGGCGCTTGATCGCTTCAAGCAGCTGCAGGCCGTCGAGCTTCGAGCCCTGCAGCCATATGTCCAGGAGGATCAGTTGCGGACGGCGCGCTTCGACCGCAGCGATAGCCTCATCCGAATCGCGCGCCAGACGCGCGCCATATCCTTCGTCCTCCAAAATGCCGGCGACGAGCCCACGGATGTCTTCCTCATCATCAACGATAAGAATGTCAGCAGCCATCAGGTCGAACCGATCCTCTCCTTCTCGGGCCGCGTTGCATTGTCTTCGGCGCGATGCAACGGCAGTTTCATCAAGACCTTGGCGCCTCGACCGCCATCGGAACGCGGAGGCCCGTCGAGAAGCTCGACGCTTCCGCCGTGGTCCTCGAATATCTTGACGACGATGGGCAAGCCGAGCCCCGTTCCTTCGGCTCGAGTCGTGACGTAGGGCTCGATCAGGCGGCGCCGATCCTCGAGCGGAAACCCTTTGCCGTTGTCGCTGACGGCAATCTCGGCAAAGCCCGCGCCATCCACGGACACCGTCGTTGTGACAACGCCTTTGCCATGGTCGCCGTTCAAAGCGTCGATGCCTTCAGTCGCGTTCTTCAAGACATTCGTCAGCGCCTGCGACACCAGCCGCCGGTCGAAGTCAGCGAAAACCGGCTCATCCGGCAATTGCTCCTCAAAAGTGACGTCCGCGCGGCCGATCCGCATCAGGAAGACCGCTTGGCGCACACAATCCGTGAGGTCGTCGCGCGCAGGGCGCGCCTTTGGCGTGCGGGCAAAGGACGAGAATTCGTCGACCATGCGTTTGATATCGTCCACCTGCCGAATAATGGTGTCGGTGCACTGGTCAAATATGTCTCTGCCCTCGACGATGTGTTTGCCGTAGCGTCGTTTCAGCCGCTCGGCCGAGAGTTGGATCGGCGTCAAGGGATTGCGGATCTCGTGTGCAATGCGGCGGGCGACGTCGGCCCAGGCGGCGGTGCGTTGAGCGGTGACCAGATCGCTGATGTCGTCGAGCGTGATGACGGTGGCCCGACCATCGCGTCCAGGACTTCCAGTGACCCGCACGTTGAGAACGCGCTCGCGGCCGTCCCGCAGGACAGTCGCCTGGCCTTGATGAAGCCTAAGCCTGAGCGAGCTAGCCTGTTCCCAAATGAAACCAATGCTCGGCTGGACGGTCGTGAGCGGTCGACCAATCAGGCCGAGGTCGCCGCCAAGCAACCGGTCGGCGGCGGCGTTCGAAATCGTGATGATCCCATCGTGGTCGACGCCGAGGACGCCCGCAGGCACTCCCGACAGCACCGCCTCAATGAACGCGCGCCGCTCATCGTTGAGCGCGTTCGCGTCGATCAAGCCCGTCTGTTGGCGCAGGATCTCGGAGGTCATCTTGTTGAACGTGTCCCCGAGATGGCCGAGGTCTCCATCAGACCGTCGCGTCGGCACTTGAACGTGAAGGTTGCCGGAAGCGACCTCGTCGGCGGCGCGGATCAGGCCGCGGATCGGCCTCACCAGTCGATTGGCGAAGGCGAGTCCAAGCCAGATGGCGGAAAACAGCATGGTGAGCGCGAGGAGCACGAAGACGGTCGCAAAGCCCAGCTCAAGGCTATGCCTATGGGCCTCGAAGCGCGCCCACATGTTGGAGACGAGCGCGGCGTCTTCGGCGACCTTGGCCGCCAAAGGGTCGATCCCCCGAGCCGCGTACAGGAATCGCCCGTCGGCGCCGGGGATCGGGCGAATCCCGACAAAGATGTTGCCGACGCCGAGAAAGCCGCAGAGCGCTTCGCCATTCACGGCGTCTTGGAAATCGGACGGCTCAGGTCTGGCGATAAGCTTCTGATCCGACCCTTGCGCGACAACGATCGGCGTTCCATCGTTCTTCATGACCGCGGCGGCGGTAAAACCTAGCGTCTTGGAGCGTGAACTGAAGTATTCCGCAAACTGAGTGGGATCCGACTGAAGCAGGAGCGAGCTGCGGCCGATGTCGCCGGCGGTCAATTCGACATCGCGCAGAAGCGCCCGACACTGGGATTCGCGGTAGAGCTGGGTCGCCTGGTTGGATTCGTTGATGAAGGCCGCGACATCGCTCATAAACCGCGGATTGATCGCCCATTCGACCGAAACCGCGGCCACAGTCGCGGTGATGATCGCGGGAATGGCGGCGACCAGCGAAAACAGCGCCACGAACCGGCTGTGCAGCCTCGCGCCCGCCCGCGCCGCCCGGCGCGCCGCTCTGAGCCGCGCCAGCTCCACCGAAATCAGGACGATGAGAGTGAGGACGACCAGGCCATCGCCCACCATCAAGATCAGGACGACGGTCGCGGTGGGAATGATGGGCGTGACGCCCGCGAAAACGAGGAACGTCGCCAGGGCGAGTACGAAAGCCGCGCCAACGACGACAATTCCGAACCGGCCGGTCGGCCGGCTGTCATCCAGGATCGCCGACGCCCGCGCGTTGATGGTCGCCGTTCCAGTCAAATCCGTGAACCGAAGATCCCGAAACCTCTCGCGGAATGGCGCCCACCTTTACCGGGTCAGTGGCAAACTGGCAACGATGTTGCTCAACTGCGACTCTTCAAACGAACTCGGCAAACCGAACATCTGGCAGTCGAAAACGGCGCTTTTTGGGGCGGCGGCTTCAGCGAGGGGCGCGCTGCGCTCGCCAGGATGAGCCCCTGGTCAGTCTCATGGCGCTCGTTCTGGCGGCGCCGAACATTTGCGGCGCCGAACGTGGCTGCGATGCTCGATCGCGTTCGCCTGCTCGTCTATGTCGCGGACGACGGCGACAGGAAGGTATGAAGCGCGACGCGCTCGATAGTCGGCGGCCAATTTCAATGTTTGCCGCAGGCTTTTTCTATGACGTCAAAGAAGTTCTGCCCATTCACGAACATTCCATGCCTACGGACGATCATCGTACCCCCGGTCGACTTCATGTAGGGAGGCCAATCTATAGGCCCGAAGAGCTTCCAGCTGTTTCCATCTGCCGACTTGGCGAATCTGGAACAATCGGGGACGCTTATCTGTGCGCCACCCCCCTGAAAAACCGGCGATAATAGCCGCGGCGACGACCAGAGTTTTTAGCATCACGGAAACCGCTCCTCCCCGCCACACGATGCCGATCGCCGGGCCCGGACTAATTTAGCCGTTCGCCACGCCGTCGGAGAATGGCCGCTAATTGCGCTCACCGGCCGGCTTGAGTTGAGTGAAGCGGACATCGCGGAGCGGGACCGCAGACGCCTCGAATGGGCGGAGAGCGGGCCTAAAGGGGGCGCCTCGGGAAGGACCAGAGTCCGCGCCGAAGGGTAAGTTGCGCCTTATGATCGAGTGCCTCCGACGCAAAGCCAAGGCTCCCGAATCTCTGGTCGTTCTGCTTCTGTCAACGCCGACATTATTTCATCTTGCGCTTCAAGCATGGCGGCGGCACGCTGTCCGGGGCTAAAGTGGCGCAGAGAGGGCCAATTTGGATCGCGCCATGCGAGGACTGCACGGCATTTCGCGTCGCGCGTTCCTTGAGGCAGGCGTCGCGAGTGGCATCGCGCTGACGCTTACACGCCTGGCAGCCGCCGAAGAACCGGGGTTTGCCGCGCGGGAGACGTTGCCGGGACGACATAAGTGGAATCCGTCCGCGACCGGCGCCGGCCGCATCGACGGCGTGGCCAAGGTCGCCGGGGCCAAGCTCTACGCATCCGATTTTCGGGCAGCGGACATGCCGGGCTGGCCGGCGAAAACGGCACACGCCATCCTTCTTCGCGCAGCGGATGCGACGCATGTCTACGTTGGCCTCGACCACTCCCGGCTCGCCGGACCACTGCAACCGTCGGCGGTAGTGACAGCCGACGATCTCGCACGGATCCGCGTTCGGGTTCCTGAATTCTATGCCGGCGACCTCATGTGCCCCGTGGGAAAGACGCCGCTCTATCTTGGCCAGCCGGTCGCTCTGCTCATCTTCGAGGATTTTGACGCCTTCGATCAAGCGCGCCTGGCGTTGCGGGATGAAGCGCTCGCTAAGTTCGGCGAGGAAACCGGCCCGGTGGAACTGCCCAACTACGGCGCGTTCCGCTTCACCCGCGTCGGCGGCCCGACGCCGGATGCGGCCGACGTCTACTCGCCGGTCCAGAACGGCTGGGTTAGTCCAGGCAAGTTCCAAAAGACCCAACATACGGAGGTCCCGATCTGGGACCGGCTGCCGATCTCGACCGGGCAGGCGTATGCCGAAGCGGCCGCCTATGGCGAGCAGATCCGCGCGGAACTCGCGGCGAACGATTCCGCGCTTCTGGTGCTGGACCGCGAATTCGAGACCCAGTCGGTCGACCCGATGTTTCTGGAGCCGGAAAGCGCTCTCGGCTGGTACGATGCCGGCCGCAAGACTCTCGAACTCGTCGCTGGCGTGCAGTCGCCCTACGAGGCGGCGGAGTTTGTCGCGTTCCTGCTCGGCGACGCTCAGGCCGACTTGAGGCCGACGCGCATCAACATGAACTTCGCCTATTGCGGCGGCGGCTTCGGCGGGCGCGACCACACTCCGTTTCCGCTCTATGGGGCCTTGGCCGCGATCTTCTTTCCAGATCGTCCAGTTCGTCTGGCGAACAATCGCTTCGATCAGTTTCAATCCGGAATCAAGCGGCACGCCTTCAAGATGCGAACCCGGATAGGGGTCGATCGCATAACAGGCAAGATCGTTGGATTCGCTGCCGATCACGAACTGGACGGTGGCGGCCTCGCCAATTTTTCCGCGAGCGTGGCGACCGTTGCGGCGACTGCCGCGCTCGGCGTCTACTACGCCCCGAAAGTTGACGTCACGACGTTTGCATACCATTCGCGCGGCGTCACCGCGGGATCGATGCGCTGCTATGGGACCGTGCAGACCATGACCGCGCTTGAGGTGATGGTCGATGAGATCTGCGCGTCGCTTGAGCTCGATCCGATCGAGTTTCGGCGGCGCAACGCTCTTCAGGCCGGCTGGAGGACGATGACCGGCAATCCCTACATCGTGTCTGTCCGAACGCCGGAGATCCTCGACAAACTCGAGCAGCATCCGATCTGGCGCGACCGCGCCGAAAAGATGGAGCGGGCGCGAGCAGGAGTCCTCGTGGGAACCGGCGTTGCCTGCGCCGCCAAGGACTACGGGACAGGAGCGGACTGTTCGCTGGGGTCGGTCGAAGTCAATCCGGATGGGAAGATTGCGATCCGCTGCAACGCCGTCGAGCTTGGGAATGGCGTTGGGACAGCGGTCGCCAATCGTGTCGCAGCCATCCTCGGAGCAGTCGCAGACGAAGTCGCGGTCGCCCGGATCGATTCGTTCGGGGCGCTTGGCCTGGTGACCTCGTTTGACCCCTACACGATCAGCCAGGAGAACCAGGACGTTGAGGCGCGCAACCCGCGCTGGGTCCCGGCAATCAGCTCGGCAAGCACCGCTTCGACTGGCGCACATGTCGGGACGCACGCAGCGGCGGAGGCGGCGCGCGTCATCTTCCGTTTCGGCCTGTGGCCTGCTGCGCTTGAATTGTGGGGCCTGGCGCCGACCGATCTCAAAGGCCTGGAATGGGAAAGAGCCCATTGGAGAAACGGGCGCCTCGTCATGTCCGGGCTTGCGCCGCTTCCCTTGCCCGCGGTGGCGGCAACGGCGCACGCGCGTCAAGGCATCGTGGCGGCGATGGCGCACGGCTTCAATCGCTGGGCATGGTCGCAGGCGACCTTCAGCATTGACGAAGAGCCGTGGACGGCCGACCTCGACGCCCTAGCCGTGCGCCGCGCCGGCCGCGAATTTATCTGTCTCGACCGCAGCTACGTCAAATTCCCGCCAACCGACTTCAACCGGATCGGAGCGAGCTACAGCTCGGTGTGTGGCGCCGCGGTCCGCGTTGAGATCGAGCGCGCGACAGGCGCGCTCCGGATCGCTAAAGCCTACAGCGTGCTTGAATGCGGTCAGGTCTTGGCGCCCGAAATCGTGCTCGGTCAGGCACAAGGGGCTTTTGCGATGGGCGTCGGCTATGCGCTGCTCGAGACGCTGCCGCTTTACGAGGATGGCCCCGGAAATGGAAAATGGAACCTGGGCCAGTACCTCGTCGCGAGAGGCTCGGACCTGCCGCTCCATAGCCTCGAGATCGAGATCTTGCCGCCGGTCGACGCAAATGAACGGCCGAAGGGGATTGCAGAAGTCGTAATGATCCCCGTCGTCCCTGCGCTGCTGAACGCGATCTTTGACGCCACTGGGCGACGCTTCCAGTCTCTTCCGGTGACCCAGGCCATGCTCGAGGAGGCCGCGCGCACGGCAGCGCCCAGATGACTTCGCTCACCATCACCATCAACGGCCGCGTCCACGGCCCGCGCGACGTGCGCGACAACCTCACGATGAATGATTTCCTGCGCGAGTACCTCGGCCTAACCGGGGCGAAGTTCGGTTGTGGCGCGGGGCAGTGCCTGAGTTGCGCGATCATTGTCGATAGCGCGGACGGGACGAGCTACACGAGCCCGACCTGCATCGTGCCGGCCGCAAGCTTCGACGGCAAGTCGATCCGGACGGTCGAAGGCCATGCCAAGGACGGCGAGCTTTCCCCCCTGCAAAAGGCCTTTATCGCCCACTTCGCCTTTCAATGCGGCTATTGCACGCCCGGCTTTCTCAACGAGGGCCAGGTCCTGCTCGAGCGCCTGGCGAAGGCGCCGGTCGCGCGCGCCGATCTCGAGAAGACCATCGCCGAGGCGCTGGACGGCCACCTCTGCCGCTGCACTGGCTACGTCAAATACAACGAGGCCGTGCGGGACATGATCCTGGCCGATCCGGCGCGCTATCTCCGAAGCAGCTGAAAATCGACGTTCGGATATCGCTTTTTGGGGCGGCGGCTTCAGCGATAGGCGCGCTGTGCTCGCCCGGATGCGACCCTGGTCAACCTCCTGGCGCCCGTTCTGGCGGCGCCGAACGTTTGCGGCGCCGCACGTGGCCGCGATGCTCGACGGTCTTCGCCTGCCGGTCTCATGGAGCCGACGACGGCGCTGCGCTGCGCAACATCCTGTTCGCCTGGTGGGAGCAAAAATTCCGCGCGGCCGAGAGCGGAGCGCCGGCGACAGGAAGGCGTAAGGAGGCTCCCTGCTGCGAACGCCCGCTGTCGACGAATTGTGTTGAAAAACTCTGCTTGATCGCGGCGCCAGTTGCTGATTCTCTTCTCTTTGGAGCAGGAGATTCGGCCGATGATGGGCGAGCGTCGCGTGATGCAGGAGGCGCTGTTCTACGGCTTCAGCCTCGAGCGGCACGTCCCCGATGGTCATCTGCTGCGCAAGATCGACCGGTTCGTCGACTTGTCCGAGGTTCGAGCGCATCTGGGCCCCTACTATAGCGAGGTCGGGCGTCCCTCGATTGATCCCGAGCTGATGATCCGGATGCTGATCGTCGGCTACGGCTTCGGCATTCGCTCTGAGCGGCGGCTGTGCGAGGAGGTCCATCTCAATCTGGCCTATCGCTGGTTCTGTCGATTAGGGCTCGATGGCGACGTCCCGGATCATTCGACGTTTTCCAAGAACCGCCACGGCCGCTTTCGCGAGAGCGATCTTCTGCGCAAGCTCTTCGAGACCGTGGTGGCGCGCTGCATGAAAGAAGGGGTCGTCGGGGGTGAGGCTTTCGCAGTCGACGCCAGCATTATCGTGGCGGACGCGCATCGACGGCGGGGTGTCGCCAAGGTCGAAGATTTAGTTCCGAGTTCGAGCCGCGCAGTCGCAGAATATCTGTCGGTCCTTGATGATGCGGCCTTTAGCGGGGCGACGCCCGTCGAGCCAAAGGTGATCTCCCCAACCGATCCGGCCGCCCGCTACACCGCTTCGGCCAACTCTGTCGCCGGTTATGCCTATTCCGACAACTACCTCATCGACCTTAAGCATGCAGTGATCATGGACGTCGAGGCGACGACGACCGTTCGCCAGGCCGAAGTCGGCGCGGCCAAGACGATGCTCGACCGCACGGCGGAACAGTTCGAAGTCGCTCCGTCGCGCCTGGTCGCCGATGCGGGTTACGGCTCGGCCGAGATGATTGGGTGGCTGGTGGACGAGCGCGGGATCGAGCCGCATGTGAAACTGATGGATAAGTCCGAGCGCACGGACGGAACCTTCTCCCGCAGCGACTTCGCCTTCGATCCAGAGGGCAACCTCTATGTCTGTCCCGCCGGCAAAGAGCTAAAGAAATATCATCGCTCATTCCCCAAGCCACGCGACGGAGTGACCAAAGACGGCACGATGATCTACTTCGCGCGCAAGCACGACTGCGACGCCTGCGCGCTTAAACCTAGGTGCTGCTCAAACGTTCCTGCACGCAAGATCGCGCGCTCCATTCATGAAGCCGCTCGCGACAAGGCCCGTGCGATCGCAAAGACTGAGGCCTACGCCGTCTCATGTCGCGAACGAAAGAAGGTCGAGATGCTCTTCGCTCATCTGAAGCGCATCCTCAGGCTGGGTCGATTGCGCCTCCGAGGTCCAAACGGAGCCAAAGACGAGTTCCTCTTAGCCGCCACCGCCCAAAATCTGCGAAAACTGGCGAAGCTTATCCCCCTCCCTGCGCCGATCCTCGCCACATAAGGCGAAGAGGCAGGAATTTGCCGCGCTGACGGCGCTACAAATCCAAAGTGCGGCTGCCACAACAGGGGGTTCTTCAACAAAATCGACGTAAAGCCGACCTCGCGAATCGCGGCGGGGGTCGCAATTTGGGAGGCGGGTGCGGACCCGTGATCGGAGCCTTGTACGCAGCTGAGAAACTCAATCCCTTTGCAACATAAATCCATCGAAGAATGCTTGGAGCTCGGCATAGGCATCGAGCGGCAGAACATGCGCAACGTAACCGTCCGGTCGAACGATAACCACGCACCCTCCGTTTCGGTCGATGCCCCTCATGTCAAAAATGTCATTGTGGTTCTTTAAGTCGGGGCAGAACATCTTTTCGTAGTCAAGAAGCCAGTAGCGGCCCTTCGGGGGCATAAGGAACGACGGCATCGTCTCGATCGCGAGCTCGCGATGGCCCAGTTGGAAAATGGCCCGGACATCGATCACGGCGTCGATATCGGCCCCTTTCGGCGTGTATCTTCTGACAGGAGATTGTCGAGACTCGGCGAGAAACTGGCACAAAGCGGTGAAACTCGAGGCAGGGGCGACCGGATCTTCTGCCGCTGCGAACACGAAGAGCCGCCAGCGGCCGTCCGCCTTGATCGTGTGGCCGAGCTGGACAGGCTTTGCGTCGGCCAGACGAATGACCGCCGCCGAATGAAAGCGCATGCCGATCACGAGCCCTTTGGCGAGATGCTGGTGGGTCGGCTTTGCGGAGATGATCGACGGCGCGTACCGCGTCTCCGTTCCCGCCGTGTAGCGGAGATGCCTCGCGTAGTATTCTTGGAACTCCGCCGGGTCGACTCCCTCTCCGTCCGATTTTGACGGACCCTTCGGCCGAGCACTGAACATCCTGGCCCACTTTCGATCGAAGTCGATCAGTTCCTTGGCGACGGCATGGCGTTCGCCCGAATAGCTATGCAGGATTTTCGGCGAGCAGCGCCCTCGCAGAACCGACGCCAGTTTCCATCCCAGATTGAAGCCGTCCTGCATGGACACGTTCATGCCCTGGCCAGCTTTGGGACTATGCGTGTGGCAAGCGTCGCCGGCTATGAACACGCACGGGAAGCGGTCTAGCCCCTCCGCCTCCGACACGTCGTCGTACTTGTCGCAAAGCCGCTGGCCTATCTCGTAGACTGACCACCATGCGATTTCCTTCACCTCCAGGGAATAGGGATGGAGGACTCGACGCGCCGCGGCGATCAAATGATCGGCCGTGACGTTGAGGTTCGAAACCCGCTCGTTTTCGCTGAGCTTGTCGAGCTCGATATACAGGCGAACAAGATAGCCCCCCTCACGGGGGATGATCAGGAGGTTGCCTTCGTTGGCCGACTGGATCGCCGTCTTGATGCGGATGTCGGGGAAGTCGGTGATGGCCAACACGTCCATGACGCCCCAGGCCTGGTTCGCCGAATCCCCCAATAGCGCCCGCCCGAGCGAACCGCGCACGGCGCTACGCGCCCCATCGCAACCGGCCACGAGCCGGGCCTTGACGGTTTCCACCTGTCCTTCGTGCGCGGGATCGAGCCGCTCGAGCCGAACGGTCACCGGATAGGCTGAAACGGCGCTCAGTTCGCCGCCGCGTGTTGGAGGGGCGATCGCAAGATCGAGCAGGCGCCGGGAATAGTCCGGCTTGAGGCGCGCTGGCGCGTTGCGCATGACGTCCAGATAGAAATCATGAACCCGCGCCTGGTTCAGGATGACATGCGGGAACTCGGACAACCCATCTTCGACGTCCTGAATTCTCCCGGTGCGGACGATGTGCGCACGCTGGTTTTCATCAGGCTTCCAGAACGACGTCTCATTGACCCAGTACGCCTCTTTCAGCACCCGCTCGCTGAAACCGAACGCCTCGAACATCTCCATTGTGCGGCACGCGATGCCGTCAGCCTGCCCGAGACGCAGCGGACCGGATTTCTGGTCGACGATCCGGGTCTTGATGTCCGGAAAGGCGGCGAGTTGCGCCGCTAATGTCAGCCCTGCTGGCCCGCAGCCCACAATCAGGATATCGATTTCTTCGGGTAGTGGATCTGAGTGCGGCGACGCATCGGACGGCTCGGCCGCCTCCGAGATCTCCGGATCGCCGGGTCTGAACCCGTTGAGATGGAATTGCATAGCTTGGCACTCCCTTCCACCGGCTAACTTGGACAATCAGTACCTCTAATTGGATGGTGACCAATTCCTTGGTGACGTCGATGATCATGTC
Source organism: uncultured Alphaproteobacteria bacterium (assembly GCA_963836695.1). Taxonomy (GTDB): domain Bacteria; phylum Pseudomonadota; class Alphaproteobacteria; order Rhizobiales; family Beijerinckiaceae; genus Roseiarcus. The sequence continues at coordinate 131,509 of CAWIKX010000024.1, read as the reverse complement.
CTCCCGCCCAACGACACTTGCGGCAGCCTAAATCGACCCAGTGGGCGAGACTTCGGCTACAGCCCGGAGCAGCCGGACGCGCATCTCATCGTTACTACTCGCGAGCCAGATCACGAAACGGACCTGCCCAATGCTAGTGATACTCAAGCGTTAATTCAGTCAGATCGCAGAATTTCCCTTACGGCGCTTCCCGTCCGTACAGGATCAGCCAGGAACGCGTTCGCCAAGTCTTCAATGAACGGCCGCTATTTGCGCGAAGCGGACCGCTGATTTCGACGCGAAGCCGGCTTCCGCGACGCCCTATTTGTCCGTTTGGGATTAGCTTCCAAAACTTTTGCAGACAAAATATTCCTATTTTCCGAAATGGTGCTAACATTCCGCTTTTCAGAAGAAGTGAGGCGCGATTCATGGAACAGACTCCAGCACCCGGGCGGCGGCTCAATGTTCTCAGCAAGGCCGCGCGAAAAAAGCGCATTTTCGCACGCCTGCGCGAAGGCTGGGCCTATGACGAGATCGCCGGCGAAGAGCGCTTGAGCCCCGAGCGGGTTCGCCAGATCGTCGCGGAAGTCCTCGGCAAGCGGGTGATCGACCGCGGCATCGACCACGCTCACCTGCAGCTCGAACGGCTGATGCCCGCTCTGCGTATCGTCGGCGAGGCGATCGGGCGCGGCGAACTCAAGGCCGTCGCCCCGCTGATCAAGCTGATCGACCGGCTCGACAAGCACCAGGACACGGTCGTGGCGAAACATTCCTATGGGCCGGAGGAGCGGCAGCGCCTCCTCGACAAGATCAACCGAGTTGTCGCCAATCTCCAGCCGGCCGACGCCGAAACGGCCGAGCAGGCGACAGAGGGCCACGAAAATAATTTCGAAGAAATTCCCTCGTAACCCATTGAAAAGGCCCGATTCGGACGAGAGAATCCAAGGAAATCCAAACTTTTCCAACCCCCGTTCATGGGGGCTTTCGCAGCGAAACAGCGAGGAACCAAGACAATCCAAATTGAGCGGACGGATCGGCCGCTATAGTCCGGCCTCGCAAAATAGCTTGAATAAAATGTAATTACCCTCGGACCCGAGCGTCGCCGCGCCAGCGGAGAGTCCGCTCACCCCGCTTAGCGGAAGCTTGCGACCCCGCGAAGGTTGAGGTCGCGGATCTTCTTGCGCAAGGTGTTGCGGTTCAGCCCGAGGATCTCGGCCGCCTTGATCTGGTTGCCGCGCGTCCATGTCAGGGTGGCGGCGATCAGCGGCGCTTCGAGGTCGTGCAGCACCCGATGATAAAGCCCGACCTGGGGGCTCGCGCCGCCAAACGCATGAAAGAGATCGGCGACAGCGCGCTCCATGGCGGCGTCAAAACCGTCACCGGAGATTTGAGCGGCCGTCGGCGCGACCCGTTTGCTTCCGTCTTCGCTCGCCGGCGGCGGAAACGGAGGCAGGGCTCCGGCGTTGAGCTCCGTCTCGATCAAGCCCTCCCCGATCACCTCCTGGGGATAAAGCGCGGCAAGCCGCCGGGTCAGGTTTTCAAGTTCGCGCACGTTGCCGGGCCAAGGATAGCGACGAAGCCGCTCCATCGCCCCAGGCTCGAATGTCTTGACCGGCAGCCCTTCGGACGCATTGCGCTGAAAGAAGGCGCGCACGAGGTCGGGAATGTCCTCAGGGCGCTCACGCAAAGGGGGAAGCCGGATCGGCACGACATTGAGGCGGAAGAACAAATCCTCCCGGAATGTCCCTTGCTGGATCGCGACGCGCAGGTCCTTGTTCGTCGCGGCGACGATCCTGACGTTCGTCCTGATCGGGGTGCGGCCGCCGACGGTCGTGTATTCGCCCTGCTGCAGCACGCGAAGAAGGCGGGTCTGCGCCTCCATCGGCATGTCGCCGATTTCATCGAGGAAGAGGGTTCCGCCTTCCGCCTGCGCAAAGCGGCCGACGGAGCGAGCGGCGGCCCCGGTGAAGGCGCCCTTCTCGTGGCCGAACAACTCGCTTTCGATGAGGTCGCGTGGAATGGCGGCCATGTTGATCGCGACGAACGGCCCGCCCTTGCGCTTGCCGTAGTCGTGCAGCGCCTTGGCGACGAGCTCCTTGCCTGTGCCGGATTCTCCCGAAATCATCACGGTCAAATCGGTCTGCATCAGCCGGGCGAGAACGCGAAAGATGTCCTGCATCGCGGGTGAGCGCCCGACGATCGGCATCACCTCGGCCGGCGGCTCCGGCTCCTCGCGCCGCCGCTTGGGTTCGGCCAGCGCGCGCCCGACGATCGCCACCAGTTCGCGCAGATCGAAGGGCTTCGGCAGATATTCGTACGCGCCCCGCTCGGAGGCTTTGATCGCCGTGATGAAGGTATTCTGCGCGCTCATCACGATGATCGGCAGATCAGGCCGCATCCGCTTGATGCGCGGCAAGAGGTCAAAAGCGTTGTCGTCCGGCATGACGACATCGGTGATCACGAGGTCGCCCTCGCCGGCCGCCACCCAGCGCCAAAGCCCCGCAACCGTTCCAGTCGCGCGGACCTCGTAGCCAGCGCGAGTCAGGGCTTGATTGAGAACAGTGCGGATCCCCGCGTCGTCGTCGGCGACAAGAATGTGCCCTGCCGGCGTCATCACGAGCTCCCTCGCGCCGAAGCTTGGCCGGTCATCTCGTCGCCGCCGCGCGCGGCGAGCGCAATGGCATCAGTACGCGAAACATCGTCCTGCGCGGATGCGATTCGCACTCGATGATGCCTCCATGGTCGCCAATCAGTTTAGCGACCAGTGCAAGACCCAGACCAGAGCCCTGAGCTTTCGTCGTTATGAACGGATCAAACAGATTGCCCAGGATCTCGGGCGCGATGCCCGGGCCATTATCCCGAACGCAGATCTCTAGCGGCAAGCCGACAGGCTCGGCGTTCGGCGTCGGGCGTAGGCGCACGCCCGGACGATAGGCGGTCGTGAGAATGATCTCTCCATCAACGCTATCGTCGCCAATGGCTTCCGCCGCGTTCTTCACCAAATTGAGGAACACCTGGATGAGTTGGTCGCGAGAACCGAGCAATTCTGGCAGCGAGGGATCATAGGTCTCGACAAAGCGGATGTGCCGCGCGAAGCCTGCTTCAGCCAAACGTTTGACGTGGTCCAACACGGCGTGAATATTGAGATTTTCCCATTGGGACGGCGTTGATACGGCGAAGGATTGCATCCGATCGACGAGTTTCACGATCCGATCGGTTTCTTCGCAGATCAACCGCGTCAGCGCCCTGTCCTCATCGCTGACGCCGGCCTCCAGCAATTGGGCTGCGCCGCGAATGCCGGAGAGCGGGTTCTTAATCTCATGCGCGAGCATGAGGCCAAGCGCGCTGATTGACCGCGCGGCGCTACGATGGGTGAGTTGTCTGTCTATTTTTTCAGCAATCGCACGTTCCTGCAGCATGATCGCGACGGCGTCGTCCGTATGCGACAGCGGCGCGACGAACACATCCACGTCGTTTCGGCTACCGATTCGGGGCGTGGAAATGTCGATTTTATAGCCGTTGACGGTCGCGCGATTGCTGAGCGCGTCTGCGACGAGCGCGAGAATAGGGGAGTCGGACGGTATGAGATCGGTGAGGCGCGAGCGCAGCAGCGCTCCTCGGCCCATATCGAAGAAGGTCTCGGCCGCGACATTGACGTCGATGAGCATGCCCTGGGCGTCGACCATGAGCAGCGGCTGGGCCAGCGCATTTAAGACCTTTGCCGCGTCCGGGCGACGTTGAGCGGCGTGCGCGGTCATGCCGCCTGCCTGGCCCAATCGCGATCAAAAGCGCGGGCAAGCAGCCGTCGGGTCTGGCCCACGTCTTCGCTGGTCACCAGTGCACGCCGAAGCGTCGGGTCAGTTCCGGCCTGATCGGCATACGCTGCCAGATGTTTTCGCGCATGGCGGAGTCCGGCGCGGGACCCGAGCTTGCCGACCAACCAATCGAGATGCTCTAGCGCGGCCTCGCGGCGCTCCTCTAGTGGAGGCTCCCGCGCCGGGCCGCCTTCATCGAGCGCACGCGACATGGCGCCGACCAGCCAGGGCGCCCCAACCGTCGCGCGCCCGATCATCACGCCTGCCGCCCCAGAGAGGGCGAGCATGGTCCGAGCGTCTTCCGCCGTCGAGCAATCGCCGTTGACGACGACGGGAATCGTGACGGCGTCGACAACGGCCCGGGTGGCGGTCCAATCGGCGCGACCCTCGTAGAACTGGCAGCGCGTCCGCCCATGAACAGTCGCCATCCGGGCGCCCGCCCGCTCGGCCCGCCGCGCGAGTTCGGGCGCATTCAAGGACTTGTGGTCCCAGCCCAAGCGCATCTTGACGGTGACGGGAACGGACACCGCCTCAGCCACAGTCGCGATGAGGCGTTCGGCGTTATCAAGGTCGCGCATCAGCGCCGAGCCGGCGAGAGCCCCCGACACTCGACGCGACGGGCAGCCCATGTTGATGTCAACCAGAGCCGCGCCCTCATCGACCACCCGGCGGGCGGTTTCCGCCAAAGCCCTCGGTTCGCACCCGACGATTTGGACGGCATGGGGGGCCAGCCCCTCGCCCTCCGCGCGCACCGAAGCTTCGGCGTCGCCTCGCAGAAAGGTCTCGGCAGCGACCATCTCGGAAAAGACGAGCGCAGCGCCGAAGCGGCGGGCGATCCGCCGCATCGCCAGATCGCTCACCCCGGACATCGGTGCAAGCAACGCCCGCCCGTCGAGCGGAATCGGTCCTATCTCGATCACCGGGAAACGCCTAAAGATTGTGCATGCTTCATTCTGCCTACACTCTAGACAACCGCATGCCGCAAGCAAGTCCGGAAGCACTTAAGCACGTGAATTAGGCGGTAGTGTCAGGCCCGGGAAAGAGATGGTCCATGCGGCGGTTAGCCCAATAGGCGGCGAGCCCGATCCACTCATGAATGGCGATCTCGAAGATCCGCAGGTTTCGAACCGGCTCGAACCTCAACCTCAGATCATCGCGCCAACGACCTAACGTACGAAACGCCACGGGATAGGCGATTGCACTAAATCCGGCTTTCTCGAAGAGGCCCATCGCCCGCGGCATATGGAAGGCGGAAGTGACGATGATCCAGCGCTGCGACGGTTGCGGGTGGACGATCGCGGCGGTGAAGCGGGCGTTCTCGTCGGTGTTGCGGGACTTGTCCTCGATCGTCACTCGTTCCGGCGCGATCCCCATTTGCGACATGAATTTCCGGGCCTGCAAGGCTTCCGTGGACGTCGCGCCGGGCACGAAAGAAGCGGTTCCGCCCGTATAGACCATCCGCGCCTGCGGAAATCGCTTCGCCAAGACCACGGCCTCCGTCAGCCTCTCGCCGCCCTCGTCGAAAACAGTCTCCCCTCGGGCTGCGCTGACTTGGTCGTCGATTGCCCCGCCGAGGACGATAATTCCTTCCGGCGGGGGCAAATCCGGCGGCGGGAGAGGGAAGCGGTCCTCCAACGGCGCGATCAGAAGCATGCCTAGAGGCAAGGTCGCAGCCGCTATGAGAACAAGGATCGCGGTCAGCGCCAGTCCCCGTCCGAAGCGCGCGCGCCGGCCATAGCAAAGCAGAACGCCAATGAGCGCCGCGAACATAAGGAGGTTGATCGGCGACGCGATCATCCAAAATATCTTCGAGGCGAAGAAGAACACCGACCACCCACCCATGAAAAGCGTCGCTTCATGGCAAGGGCGGAGGCTTGTCGCAAGACGCGCCGTCGCCTACCCTTCCTGCTTTCAACTCAAAAAGGACCGCGATGAAGCCGGTACGCGATGTTGTCGCAGCGATTGGCCGCACGCCGCTCATCAAGCTACGGGCGGCCTCAGAAGCCACGGGATGCACGATTCTCGGCAAGGCCGAGTTCATGAACCCCGGCGGGTCGGTCAAGGACCGCGCAGCGATGGCGATCATCAATGACGCGGTCGCCCGAGGCGCCTTGCGGCCCGGCGGCGTCATCGTCGAGGGCACCGCCGGCAATACGGGCATCGGCATCGCGATGGTGGCGAGCGCGCTCGGCTATCGCGCGGTGATCGTCATCCCCGACACCCAGGCGCAAGAGAAGAAAGACATGCTGCGGCTGGCCGGGGCGGAATTGATCGAGGTTCCCGCCGTCTCCTATTCCAACCCCAACAACTATGTGCGCTATTCGGGCCGGCTCGCCGAGGCGCTCGCCAAGACCGAGCCCAACGGCGCTGTCTGGGCCAACCAGTTCGACAACGTCGCCAACCGCCAGGGACACATCGAAACGACCGGCCCGGAGATCTACGACGACCTCGACGGCAAGGTGGACGGCTTCGTCAGCGCGGTCGGCACCGGCGGAACGCTGGCCGGCGTCGGCATCGCGCTGAAGGAGCGCAACGCGAACATCAAAATCGCGATCGCCGACCCGTTGGGCGCGGCGCTCTACTCTTTCTACACGACCGGGGAACTTCACAGTTCCGGCTCCTCGATCACCGAGGGCATCGGGCAGAACCGGATCACCGCCAATCTGGAAGGCGCTCCGGTCGATTTCGCCTACCAGATCCCCGACGAGGAGGCGCTGCCGATCGTGTTCGATCTCGTGGTTGAGGAAGGCCTGCTGCTCGGCGGCTCCTCGGGGATCAACATCGCCGGCGCGCTTCATCTCGCGCGCGAGCTTGGTCCCGGCCACACGATCGTGACCCTTCTCTGCGATTCCGGCGCCCGCTACGCGTCCAAGCTGTTCAACCCGGCCTTTCTGCGCTCGAAGAACCTGCCCATTCCGGATTGGCTGGAAGCGAAAGGGGCCGCGCCTCAGGTGTTCGTTCAATGACTGAGGCCCTTTTTCGCGAGGACGCTTATCGCGCCGAGACGGAGGCGGCCGTCCTGTCCTCGGAACCGCGCGGAATCGCGCTCGACCGCACGGTCTTCTACGCGCAGGGCGGAGGACAGAGCGGCGACAGGGGCGCCCTCCTGCTTGAAGACGGGACGGCGATCCCGATCGTCAATACGGTCTACGACGCCGACCGCTCGACCATTCTGCACGTGCCGGCGGAGGGCGCGGCCCTGCCCCACCCCGGCGCTCGCGTGATCGCCCGCATTGACTGGGAGCTGCGCTTGAAACGCATGCGCGCCCATACCGCGCTGCATCTGCTCTCGGTCGTCGCGCCCTACCCCGTTACCGGGGGTTCCGTCGGCGACGCCGAAGGCCGGCTCGATTTCGACTCGGGCGAGACCGCGCTCGACAAAGGCGAGATTGAGGGCCGGCTCAACGAACTGATCGCGCGCGACGCCGCGGTCAGCCATCGCTGGATCGCCGACGCAGAGCTCGAGGCCAACCCCAGTCTCATCAAGACCATGTCGGTCAAGCCGCCGATGGGGACGGGCCGGGTGCGGCTCATCGCGATCGAGGGCCTTGACCTTCAGCCTTGCGGGGGCACGCATGTTAAGCGCACCGGCGAAATCGGCTTGGCGTCGGTGACCGGCATCGAGAAGAAGGGCAAGATCAACCGCCGCGTGCGCATAGCGCTCGGGCCAGCTTAAAGCGGATCGAAGTCCCGTGCCCTCCAGCAACTTCATAACCACCGCCCAACTCGCCGCCGAGCTCGACGATCCCGATCTCGGATTGATCGACGCCTCCTGGCACCTGCCCAACACCGGGCGGATCGGCGCGGCCGAATTCCGCGCAAAGCACATTCCCCGCTCCGTATTCTTCGACATCGACTTGATCGCCGACGCCGAGCAGGGCCTGCCGCATATGCTGCCGAAGCCCGAGGCGTTCGCGAGAGCGATGAGCGCGCTCGGCCTTGGCGATCGTATGCGCTTCGTGGTCTATGACGCGCTTGGCCTCTATGCCGCGGCGCGGGTCTGGTGGACCTTGCGCGCCTATCGCGTCGAGGACGTGCGCATCCTCGAAGGCGGCCTGCCGAGATGGATCAAGGAAGGCCGGCCGCTCGAGCACGGCGACGCCCATCCCAAGCCCCGCCCGTTCGCGTCCCGGGAGGCGGACGGCTTCGTCGCCTCGCTCGAGGAGGTGCGCGCGGCGCTTGCGAACGGCTCGGCTCAGGTGGTCGACGCCCGCGCCGCCGAACGGTTCCGCGGCGCCGTGCCCGAACCACGGCCTGGCGTCAGGAGCGGGCGCATCCCCGGCAGCCTCAACTTGCCCTTCGTCGACATCATCGAGCACGGTTCCCTCAAGGCCCCGGAGGCGCTCAAGGCCGCCTTCGCCGAGCACGGGATCGACCTCAGGAAGCCCATCATCACCACCTGCGGGTCGGGGGTCACCGCCGCCATCCTGGCGCTGGCGGTCGAGGAGGCCGGCGGCACGGTCGGGGGTCTCTACGACGGCTCGTGGGCCGAATGGGGTTCACGCCCCGACTGCCCGGTCGTGACCGGACCGGACTGAGGCCGCGGGCGGTTGGCGCCGGCGGAAGAATACAACCCGGCGCGCGAACTGCTCGTCTACAAAGCGCACCTAAACGCCCATAAACGCTAGCCCAATGGGCTTAAACGCTAGTAAAATAGCTAGCGTTTACTAGCGTTTATTTTTCGGAATCGGGAGTTTTCAATGGGTTACAACCGATTCAAATAAGGAAAATCTGAGCTCGTTAACCTCAGGTTGTATTCGACGCATTTTCGACTGCAGCCAATGGCCCAATGCGCCCCTTTTCATCCCGCCGCCGAGCCGACGTGGCTCAATCCGACCAACAGGAAGAATGTAGCACGGATTCGTCTTATCACAAAGAGATTGTCACTTTGATGCGGGGTCACACAGCTACAGGACGAAAGGGATCGCGGATGGCGGACCGATCGCGTCCCGCCGCAAGGTATTACGCGGGGTCCTCAGCAATCAACATTGGGCATAGGTGCTAACCGGCGACCGTATCGAGGTTTTTGCGCGAGGCGTCCGCCGCTCGAGCTTAATTATCCGGCCACCATTGACATTTCGCTTGCGATCCACTTTTCATCGCAATGTAGGTATTTCTACCTATATAATAACTACAGAGCGGGAGGGCTAAATGTTAAAATGCATTTCTACCCCGTTTATGAACCTCGGTTTAGAGACTTTCCAAGGGGAGTCGCAGGCGCTTTTGGTACCCCCATACTCGGCTGATACACGTGCGGTGCCTAACATCGCGAGAGGTCGACTGGTCTTAGCAGCTGCAGCTTGGACGGCGATGATTTCCGGTGCGGGAGCCCAGTCAATTCAGCAATTGTACGTTCTCAATTATTATGATTTTAGGCAGCCGGATTTTGTGTTCACAGGGAATACGGTCGACACGTTATACCAGAGTTTGGGGGGCGCCTTCGAGCCAAGCCCATTTCCACCAAGCTGGGGCGCGAATCCCGCGTTTGCACAGCAGCAAGCGTTTGGGAACGCCACGACGATAACCGCTGTCCAAAACGGCGTCTCACTTCCCGTTCCATACTTGAATTCTCCGGGTCTTCCTTACGAATATGACGCCTCGCAGCTGTATAAGGCTGGCTTCGCGGGAGGCTGGAATCTAACGGTCAATTCGAGCTATCCCACGGGCAATCCGGGCAATCCGAACTATCCAGTCGCCACTTTCCAAACGAACTCCATTCCATCCGATATTCCAAAGGAGATTCCGTTTGTCAATAATACAAAGATCACCGGGACGACGCCCAATGCAACATTGAGCTGGGTGCAACCGACATTCACCGTTCCGCCGGATGCAGAGCGGTCAACCAACTTTCTAATCACTGACATAGCGACCAAGCAGGTTATTGACTTCTTCATCCTGCCTAACGATCAAACATCGTTTGATTTTTCTATTCTTGGTTCAACTCCCGGCACGGGTGGGGTTCCGTCAATACCTCTGGTTCCAGGCCACCAATACCAAATTTCTGTCGAGTCCACGTTATATAGCCCGGACGGGAAATTTGAGTACGCGACATCGCGGAGTTTCGTCAATTTTTCGCCCACAAGCGGCCCATCCCCGGTCTCTGGCCCAATTTACTTGCCGAATGTCGCCGTCCCCAACCCAAACAGCGTCATCTACAACTTTAACTTCAACGTCACGGGAGGCCAGTCATACAATATTGATCCAGCAACAGCGGCAGGCTTCATCTATCAAATCGGCGTCGGAGACCCTAATTTCGCCAGCGTTGACTTGCCGAATATTGGCAATCCGAATCCGTACGAGGTCTTAGTGTGGAACGGTACGAAATTTGTATTCGATGGATATCTTGATCCCAATACGATTTTTGATTTCGCCTCCGGTGGCGTGAGCGAGTTCGAAATCCTCGGGATCGCCCCAAACACCGATGTCCGACCCTTGAGCGGCACCGACTTCATTACCAGCGTAACCTTCACCGGTTCTGGAACATTTACAGGAACCATGACTTCCGTCGCTACGCCAGAGCCCTCGACGTGGGCCATGATGCTGACAGGTTTTGCGGGGCTTGGCTTCGCCGGCTACCGCAAGCTGAAGCAGCGCGCCACCAGCGCGTGACTCGCTGAGCCATGGCGAACGTGGCATCGTTCGAGGTCGCTCGCGCGCAGCGACTCTCCTGGGCAACGCGTGCGCGCCGGACATTTTCGTCATGGTCGCGCTTGACGCGGCCACCACGCCGCCTGCTGACGAAACATCTAACTCGCCTCGAAAAGACAAAGTCATTTCCGATTGTTAAGCTCCCGCCGGCCACGCCTCACCCCCGCGATCCGTGGATGACGGGACCCCCCGATCTCAGTCCGGGGGCGGTCATGACGGCCAAAGCGCAATGGTCCGGCAGGTCCAACAGCAAGACCCCAGTGGTCGAGTTTCATCGGACCCGCTGCGGAAGGACGGTGTGCGGCCGAGGTTTCAAGCCTAACGCCCCAAGCCCAGCCAAGAGCGCTCTGAGCCTCAATTGGGTTCGCGGCGCGGTGGCGCTCCGTCGTTAGACAGCAACCGCATCCGCCCCATCATCCGCGCTCGTCGAACAAAGCCTCCAAGGCGGGATAAAGCGACACCGAACCGGCGATGACGCGATTGCCTTTCCATAAGCCATCGTTGGCGAGAAAGTCGCTGATCTTCCCGCCCGCTCCGTCAATGACCGCGAGCGCGCCAAGGCAATCGTAGGAATTGATGTGCGGCTCGACGTAGCCGATGAGCCTTCCAGCCGCGACCGAACATAAAGTCAGCGCGCCCGAGCCCTCGCGGTAAAACATTCCGCCCGCATTGAGGAGGCGCGCGAACATCGGCAGAAATTCGTCCGGCTTCACTCGTGGCGAATAGCCGACACCGACGATGCCCTCGGTCAGTTTCGAAGCCGCCCTCACCTGGATAGGGCGCGCCGTTCAAAGTCGAGCCGCGGCTGCACCGTCCGACGAAGGTTTCGCGGCGAGCCGGGCTTGCGACGAAACCCATCTTGAGCTTGCCATCCGCGACGAAGGCGATCGAGACGCACCACGAGCTCATGCCGCTGATGAAGGGTTGCGTCCCGTCGATCGGATCGACGACCCAAAGGCCCGGCGCTCCCTGGACCTCGGCGCGCCCGGTCTCCTCCCCGAAGAAAGCGTCCTCCGGGAAAGCCGCTTTCAGGCGATCCCGGATCAAGAGCTCCGTGTTCAGGTCCGCCTCGCTCGCCATGTCCTGCACGCCCTTGCTCTTGATCGTGAGCGAGCTCAGCCGGTGGAAATAGCTGAAGGCGAGTTCTCCCGCCTCGTCGATAAGGCGGGAGGCGAATTTGAAGCGGTCCTGGATAGCGTCGGCCTTCATCGGCGTGATCCTTGGGCTAGCGTGAAAGGCGGTGCGGCTCAGCCATCTTTCCAAAGCCACGCGGCGCCTCGAACCCCGCTCGAAATCGCCGTGGACCGCTTTCTTGATTGGCGTTTCAAACACGGGGGAGAAGGTGTAGCCGGCCACAGCCGGAGGAAGGTCGACGTAAAGCTCCTCGACGTTGGACATGCCCCCGCCCATCACGAAAATGTCCGGATCGAGCGTATTGACCACAGCTGACAGTCCGCGAGCGGCTCGATCGATGTATCGCTTCCACAATAGGCGGGAGAGATGGTCGCCGCTTCTCATCAGGGTGAGAATCTCTATCGCCTTCAGCTCGAAGCCCGCATGCTGAGCATATTCCGCTTCGAAGGCGCGTCCCGAGAACCAAGTCTCGTTGCAGCCGGTCTTGCCGCAATAGCAGGGGCGCCCGGAGTCTCGCTCAAGTTCGGGTAAGGCAGCGGATTGTGGCCCCAGTCGCCCGCGCTGTTGTTAGGCCCGTGATGGGCACGGCCTCCCACGGCGACACCGGCGCCCACGCCGCTCCCGAGAATGACGGCGAAGACGACGTTATGTCCGGCGCCCGCTCCGTCGACGGCCTCAGAGGCTGCAAGACAATCCGCGTCGTTCTCGACCCGTATGCCTCGCTGAAGGGCGTCCTCGAGATCCTTCTCGACGGGCTTGCCAAGGAGCCAGGTGGAATTTGCTCCCTTCGCCAATCTCGACCGTGGCTCAAGGGAGCCTGGGATGCCAATGCCGATGCTCCCCTTTTGACCGGTCTCGGTTTCAAGGCGGGCGATCAGGTCGCGAATGATCCTTATGCAGCCCTGATAATCGTGGCGGGGCGTATCCATTCGCGCGCGGAGGAGCTCGCGCCCATCCGGCTCCATGGCGAGCCCTTCAATCTTTGTGCCGCCCCAATCAATGCCGATGAGCATCTCGTCTCCCTGCGAATGTCGAGCATTGCATTTAACACCGCGGGCCACGCCAGCCGAGGCGATTGCGCCGCAGCCATCTTCCATCAGTGGCGCAAGCGAGCGCAATCTCCGCCGGGTCGGATAGGGAATGCGGACGGCCAACGCAAAAAAGGCGGGCCGCCGAAGCAGCCCGCCAGGATGCGCTCGCAGCAGGAGGTCGTCGCTGCAGCGCTAGCTCGTCGGTCGCCCGGATCGCCCACAGCGATTCATGAGGAACAGTCGGATGCAGGATTCGCTCTGAGCCTTGCGCGGGGACAACTCGGCGCGCCGCCACTGCCCAGCAGCGAGCGGGCCAGAATCGGCGCGAAGCTTGGGTAGGCGGGCAAAGGCCAAGCCTTGGGCGGCTAGTTCTCGAAGAAGCGTTCCAGGTCTGGGCGACGCTCGATTATGGCTCGCGCCCGCTCCTGCAGCTTGCCATTGACCCGCTCGAGGAATGGGGTCCCGACCTCCACATGCTTGTCCTGCTCCACAGCGATTTCGTCCGAAAGGTCGCGCAGCTCCGGATGTTTTTCCACAATCTCCCTGATCTTGTCTCGGAGGCGGTCATTCTTTTGGCGCAACTCTTCGTCCGTCATGGTGCTTCCTCATCGCCTCGCTTCGGCGCCCGGAAAAGCCCCGCGCAGGAGGTCCAAGCGCGGGGCTAACGTGCGCCTTCTTTGGCGGGGAGCTTGGGAGCGGCGCCCGTCCGAACTACAACCGGGCGCTGCTTGCCTTGTTCCTTGAGGGGCTCGCGGACCTTGGCCGTGCGGCCAGCCCGGTGGTACGTCTGGCGATTCGCGGAGCGCGAGGCGACGGGCTGACGCTCACGCGCCGGTATCGAAGGACCCCAAACGAACATGAAGGCGCCGCTCAACATCGGTCTTGTCGGCTGCGGGTTCATGGGTCGGGCGCACTCGAACGCCTTCGCCAGGGCGGGTCAGTTTTTCGAGCTTGATACTCAGCCGATCCTCAAAGCGGTTTGCGCGCGCAATTCGGCGACCGCCAAGGCGTTCGCGGACAACTGGGGCTACGAATCCTTCGAGACGGACTGGCGCGAGCTCGTTCGGCGACCCGACATCGACCTCATCGACATCGCAAGCCCCAACGACACGCATGCGGAGATCGCGATCGCCGCCGCGCAAGCCGGCAAGATGGTGATGTGCGAAAAGCCGCTCGGGCGGAACGTCGCCGAGGCGGAAAGCATGGTCGCCGCGGTTGAGGCGGCCCAGCGGCCGAACATGGTCTGGTACAATTTTCGCCGCGTGCCCGCCGTCACCCTCGCCAAACAGCTGATCGATGAAGGCAGGCTCGGGCGCGTCTTTCACTATCGCGCAAAGTTCCTCCAGGACTGGACCATTTCCGCCGATCTGCCGCAGGGCGGCGCGGCATTGTGGCGGCTCGACGCGAGCATCGCGGGCAGCGGCGTCACGGGCGACCTGCTCGCCCATTGCATCGACACGGCCATGTGGCTGAACGGGCCGATCGACACGGTTACTGCGATGACCGAGACGTTCGTCAAGGAGCGGACGCATAACCTCACCGGCAAGAAGCAGGAGGTGACGATCGACGACGCCGCGGCGTTCCTCGCCCGGTTCGCCAACGGCTCGCTCGCCATCTTCGAGGCGACCCGCTACGCGCGCGGCCATAAAGCGCAGTACACGCTCGAAATCAACGGCGAGAACGCATCGATCTCATGGGACCTGCACGACCTGCATCGCTTGAGTTTTTTCGACCATAGCGACGAGGGCCGGCTGCGCGGCTGGCGCTCGCTGCATGTCACGGACAGCGACCATCCGTATATGAAGCACTGGTGGGTTCCGGGTCTCACGATCGGCTATGAGCACACATTCGTCCACCAGGTCGCAGACTTCGTGCAGAGCCTCGCGCAAGGGAAGCCTGCGAGTCCGACGTTCCGCGAAGCCATGGCGACCGACTTCGTGACGGATGCGGTACTGCGATCGGCGAAGTCCGGCCAATGGGAAGAGGCTCGGGCGTAATGATCAAGGGGAGTCGCGCCACCTGGAGGCGCCGGCCGCCTTTCTCCGCCAGCAAACCGCGGGAACGCCGCAGACCTTGCCCTGGCCAGCCAACCCATGGGCGTCGGCCATTAACGAAGGAACAAAGCACATAGCCCGTTGTTGACCGCGCGGGCCTCGGCCCCCGCGCCGATCGACGCTTCCGCGCAAAAGGCTCCTGGCCCATATCTGCAGTTCCTTGCCTTGGTGTGACATGGCCTCAATGAAATTCAAATTGCTCATTTTCTTGTTGATCCTGGGCCAGTCCACGCTGGCTGAGGCCGAATGCTTTAAAAGCGTCCACGACATCAAAGCGAATCATGTAAAATCGAGATGGCGAGAGACGACTGAGAACGATGGTAAGCCATTGACGATTTCCATCAGTGACGGAGCCCGCGGTTTGGTTTATTCAGCCAGCAAGGCGGGTGCGCCCTGGCTAACCGGGAACGTATCGGTCTGTCGTTCTGGAGGCGTTACAGAGATTACCTTGAAGAACACCAAAGCAACGAGGAACGTCCCGATGATCGCGCGGCTCGCGTTACCTTCTACGCAGTCCGCGCGCATTGTTAATAACCAGATCAGACTGGCAGGAGGAGGGTGGGGCGGGACCTTCGTTGGTCAATAATTGTCGCCATTGACCACCAATGCCTCGCAGGGCGCGTCTCCAGCATCCCCGCTGACCCGCATCCTCATCGTCACCGACGCTTGGCTGCCGCAGATCAATGGGGTGGTGCGCTCAATAGAAGCCTTGATAAGAGAGGCGCCCGCTCTCGGCGTCGAAATTCAGGTCCTGGCCGCTAACGAATTTCGCACAGTGCCGCTCCCGAGCTACCCGCAGGTGCGCGTCGCTATAACGCGGCCTGGCGCAGTGCGACGCCGAATCGAGAAACATAATCCTGATTTCATCCATATCGCGACGGAGGGGCCACTCGGGCTATGCGCATGGGTGGCTTGCCGCAGAGCCGGACGCTCTTTTACGACTTGCTACCATACCCGCTTCCCTGAATATCTCGCTGTGCGACGCGTCGCGCCGAGCAAATTTGTCTATGCGCTGCTTCGTCGGTTCCACAATGCCGGCTCTGGCATGATGGTATCGACTGATACAATGGGGCGCGAGCTGGATACGCGCGGATTTGTTCGTTTGATGCGCTGGTCGCGTGGGGTCGACTGCAACCTTTTTCGGCCACGCGCCGCGAGCATCTTCGATTTCCCCAGACCGATTTTTCTGACCTGCGCGCGTGTAGCGATCGAAAAGAATCTCGACGCTTTCTTGTCACTAGATCTGCCGGGTTCAAAGGTCGTCGTTGGGGACGGACCGGCGAGGAAAAAGCTTCAGGCGCGCTTTCCTGGAGCGCATTTCGTCGGCGAAATGCGCGACGAGAGGCTTGCCGCCGCCTACGCGAGCGCCGACGTATTCGTGTTCCCAAGTTTGACCGACACCTTTGGCCTCGTGCTGCTTGAGGCGCTTGCGTCGGGCCTGCCAGTGGCTGCGAATCCAGTTGCGGGTCCAATCGACGTGATTGGAGATAGCGGCGCTGGCGTACTCGACGCCAATCTCGGTCGGGCTGCGCTCGCAGCTCTCTCGATCCCCCGAGAGCTCGCGCGCGCCCGCGCCCTTACTTTTAGCCTCAGCGAGTTTGCGCGACAATTCGTCGACAACGTGTTTGCCGCGCATTTGGGTCGCCGTTCCGCGCTAACGTCTCGAGCGCTCTTGGAGGCGAGAAATCTCATATCGGCTCCGTTGGAGATCGATGAGGCTACGCGCTTGGCTCCAAGCGCTTCTGTGCGCGACGAGCCGCTAACACATAGAGCGACCATCCCTACATGAAGCACTGGTGGGCCCGGGCTGCAGATCGGTTATGAGCACACATTCATCCACCAGGTCGCAGACTTCGTGCAGAGCCTCACCGAGGCCAAGACTGCGAGTTCCGACGTTCCGCGAAGCCATGGCGACCGCCGTCGTGACGGATGTGGTGTTGGCGAAGCCATGGCGACCGCCGTCGTGACGGATGTGGTGTTGCGATCGGCGAAGTCGAGGCGATGGGAGAAGGTGCAGAAATAGCGGCCGGATGGCGGTGCGTCTGAGAGCAGCCTGCGCGTTGTGGCCGTCCTCGCGAGGAGCGGTATACGGTGTCAAAAGACGCCCCTCTCTCGAGGGACCATGGCGACACGGCGATCCAGGAGTTGTAAAGCGCAGTAAGCCTAAAAACGGTCGCGAGGGGCTCCGACCCTCCGCGCTAAGACTTGGTCTTCTATCTTGAGGACGCCGAGCGGAGATGCCCCAGAAAATAAAGCGAGCGCTACCGCGAAGGACCATGCGGAAGCAAGAGGCCGTCAAGCACCTATTGCACGCGGCCATACGCCTATTGGGGGCCCGCGAAGATCCTTTCGCGATCCACCTATTGATTCAGTCCGCCGATAAATTGCTCATCGACCTGGCCAAACACGCAAAAAACCACTCAGTCTGAATTGGGGTGAGTCAATTCGTCCTGAATATCAAAAGCAGTTCATGGAAATATTCAGGGAGACGTCAAATTTCCTAAAGCATGCTGACAAAGATCACGACGCTGAGCTGCATGTAGGAAACATCGTTGGCTTCAACCTTATGATGCTCGCCGTATCTACAGCCAACTATTTCCGCCTTTTCGACGAGTTCACCGACCACATGCGAGCTTTTCAATCGTTCGCAAAGCTCACCTACCCTTCCAGCTTTGTCACCGAGGAACAGCGCCCCGCGTTTGATGCGTCACTTCCCGCATTCGAGGATATGACGCCTGCCGACTTCTTCGAGGCGGTGTTGCAAGGCCAGTACGCAATAGTTTTGCCAAACCTTCACACCGAAAAGCTCCAAGACCTAGTCGACAACGAGCTGTTTTACACAACCTCCTTCGCGAAGCACAGACAAGGCCCGTGACATTAACGTCCCCGGATAAATGGCACGAGGGACAGTCAGTTTCGCTTCCGACCTATTCTCAGTCACCAAGGCGGGAGGCGCGCGCGCAAACGCTTAACAGTCGCCTCAGCTCCATCACACGGCGATTGGGCAGTAACAGCGGAGGCCACACTGCATTTGAAACAACCACGGAAGCCATCTTTCGCTATCTTCCGGTTAGAGGCTTCGAAAGCCCGGACGGCAAAAAAGGCCGGCGCGAGGCCGACCTTCTTCTGCTTAGCGAGCTCTCAGCTTACTTCCCGCCGCCAATGCAGGTGTCAACGTTCTTCGGCGTGCAGATGTCGAGCCCGGTATAGGTCGGGTCGGGCGGCGGCGCCTTGCCGTCCTTGACGTCCTTCAGCGCGTACATGACCTTGTAGCCCATGTCGAACGGCCGCTGCCCGACATTGCCAGTCGCGAGCCCCGCCCTCAGATCGTCGAGCTGCATCGGCAGCGTGTCCGCGACCGCGATCGCTATCTGTCCACTGGCGATCTTGTCCTTGAATTGGCCCATCGAGTTCTTGTAGGCGTCGACCAGGAACTCGCCAAATCCTCCGGTCGCCACGAACGCGTCGAGCTTGGTATCCTTGTTGAGCAGGTCCTGCTCCATCTGCATGGCGAGCGGAAAGTCGTCGTTTGTATATTGCGGACAGCCGTCGACTTCGGTCCAGCCATTCTGACCAGTCAGCTTCTCGCCGGGCGCTTCTTCGCTCTTCTTGCCAGCCAGAGTGTCGCGGACGCCCTGCATGCGTTCGTTGTGGTTCGCCGCGGCGGCGCCGCCCGACTGGATGCAGATCGTGCCGCCCTTCGGCTTCTTCTCCATCACGAGCTTGGCGAGATTGACGCCGATGTCATAATTGTGCGTGCCGATGTAAGTCAGGCGCAGGCCCTTATCCTTCTCGAGAAGATCAGAGTCCCAGGTGATGATCGGGATGTTGGCGGCCTTGGCGCCTTGCAGCGCAGCCGCGATCGCGGCGGCGTTGGCGGGCGATACGGCGATCCCGTCGACTTTCTTGGTGATCAGATCGCCAACGATCTGCGCTTGCTCATCGCCGCCGCCGTGCTCGCTCGGGCCGATGTAGAGGCACTTGATCGCGCCCTTGAGTTCCGCTTCCGCCTTTTTGCAGCCAGCCAGCGCCTGATCGTAAAACGGATTGTTGGTGCTCTTCGGCACGAGCGCGAAGGTGTAGGTCTTTTCGGCCCGGGCGCCCGCGGAAGCCGCAAGCAGCGCGCCGGCGGCGACGGCGCAGCATAAAGACACTCTCGACATTCGCATTCCTCCCGTGGGTTGAGCGCCGACGCCCTCGTGCAACGCGAATGAGCCTTGCGCCGGCCGTCGCGCTAGCATGCCAGCATCGAACAGATCGAAGTCTCGCGCAAGGGTCCGATCGCGCTTATGAGGCGCGCGAGCGCACTTGCGACGCCGACTCGGACACGGAGCTCCTAGAATCGAGGAAGCTCCCGATCCAGCGGCCGACCCGGGCGCAATCGTCCGGCTGCGAGTGCGATTGGATCGCCGAGGCGACGAGATCCGGGTGGCGCTCGCGTTTGGATTCGATCAGCGCAGCCGCAAAGGTGGGCGAGAACTCCGGATGGAACTGGAAGGAGATGGCGTCGCCATAGTCCAGTCCGGCATAAGGAGTGAACGCGCTGCTTGCGATCACGCGAGCGTCGGAAGACAACGTGACGACCTGATCCTGGTGAGACGCGGGAACCGCCACGGCGGCGGCGTCATCCATCCAGTGCGGACGCGCAGGCAAGTCGTAGCGATGAAGACCGATGCCCCACCCCTTCGGCGACTTGATGACGGAGCCGCCGAAAGCCTGAGCCATCGCCTGATGGCCGAAACAAATGCCAATCAGCTTCGCGCCGCCGCGGGCATTCCGAAGAAACGTCATGAGATCCTTGATCCAAGGCAGGTCGTCATAGACCCCGGCGCTGGAGCCGGTGATCACATAAGCCTCGCAAGCCGACGTTGATCTCGGCAGTTGACGCTCCTGGACATCGAAGACGGTTGCGGAACGAGAACCGAGCAGCTCACGGATCATACTGCTGTATGACCCGAACTTCGCCTCGAGGGTCGTGGAAAAGCTGCCGCAGAGCAGGATGCCAATTGTCATGGAACTCAAATGACTCGTCGTTGGGGGAGATCCAGAACTGCGCGAAGAATCAAGATTCGGCGCCAAGCTATTTCACACCTCGCATGAGAAGATGTCCAGCCCACTTTTGACGGCTCCCCGCCGAGATCGTCCGGCTAGCCGCGGCGGCCGTGTTCGGTCACCGGTGATCGACCCATCTCGCCAGGAGGTCGCCGCCGGTCTGAATGAGCGCGACAAGCGCGATGACGGTCCGGAACGACC
The DNA here is from genome assembly GCA_963836695.1 of uncultured Alphaproteobacteria bacterium. GTDB lineage: Bacteria > Pseudomonadota > Alphaproteobacteria > Rhizobiales > Beijerinckiaceae > Roseiarcus. Next base: position 111,595 of record CAWIKX010000024.1, on the reverse strand, counting down.
CCGTCGTTCGACGGGCTACGGAAGGCTTCTACAACAACCGGAATCAACAAACTTGATTCGACGCTCATTTACCTATGACAATGAACCTTGGGGCCGCGTTCTCAAAGCGCCGGCAGGAGGAGCCTTGGATTACCGCAAGCAATTTCGCGTAAGACCAGGCCAGAAAGTCCGGCTGAGCAAGCTTGACCCGTCTGACACCGGCAAGCTCATCTCCGAGGACGACGGCAAGGAAGACGCCGAACATTATCTCAAGGAGCTCAGCCGGCAGCAGGTTCTGCTCTACGCCGAGCACAAACACGCGGTCCTGATCGTCTTGCAAGCACTGGATGCCGGCGGCAAGGACGGAACGATCAGGCACGTGTTCAGCGGCGTCAATCCGCAGGGCGTCGACGTCGCGAGCTTCAAGCAGCCCACTCCACTCGAAGCCGCGCATGACTTTCTCTGGCGCATTCACCCCCACGCGCCGAGAGCCGGGCAGATCGTCATTTTCAACCGCTCGCATTACGAGGACGTGCTGGTCACCCGCGTCCACGAGCTCGTCGATAAGAAGACGTGCGCCCGGCGTTACGAGCATATTTGCGATTTCGAAGCCCTGCTCGCCCAATCCGGAACGACAATCCTCAAATTCTTCCTCCATATCAGCAAGGAGGAGCAGCTCGACCGGTTCGCGAAACGCCTGGATGATCCAGCGCGCAACTGGAAAATCAGCGAATCCGATTATTCAGAGCGCGAATTGTGGGATGACTACGTCGACGCATACGAGGATGCGATCCGCGCCACCAGCACCGATAAGGCGCCTTGGTACGTCATCCCCTCGGACCACAAGTGGTTCCGCAATCTCGTAGTGTCACAGATCATCGCCGACACGATGGCCGATCTCGACCTCGCCTTCCCCGCGCCGTCGGTCAATCTCGTCGAAGTACGCCGAAAGTATCACGCGGCTGTCAAAGCAAGCGAAGGTGAGAAAAAGCAAAAAGGTCACAAGAAGGCTTGAGCGGGGCACGACCGTCCGAGACGAAACGATGGCGATTTTGGATCTATTTCTAGACCTCGCGATCAAATCGGGTAGTATGCGCCGGCTCCCAGAAGAGGGAGTTGTCGTGGATGCGTGAGGTGGCCGTCATGATCGGCGCCATATCGCACCCGGATCAAAGAGCGCGCCATGGGGAAGCGGACGTTCAGGATCGTTCTGATCAAGCCGTCGCACTACGACGACGACGGCTACGTGATCCAATGGCGCCTCTCCACTATTCCTTCAAACAGCTTAGCCAGCGTTTACGGTCTCCTGGCCGCGTGCGCCGAGGAGAACGCCCTCGGCCCTGAGGTCGATATCGAGATCGAGGCCTGCGACGAGTGCAATACGATCATCAAGCCCATGGCGGTCGCCCGACGGATAAAGGCGGCGGGCGGCGGATTTGTCGGGCTAGTCGGCGTCCAATCGAACCAATTTCCGCGCGCGCTCGATCTTGCGCGCGAGTTCCGGGCGGAAGGCTTAAACGTGGTGATTGGCGGATTCCATGTCTCGGGCTGCATCTCGATGCTTCCGGAACTGCCGGCGGACCTGAAGGAAGCGCAGGCGCTCGGCGTCATCCTCTACGCCGGCGAGGGCGAGGGCCGGATGGCCGAGTTTCTCCGCGAGATCGACGCCGGCCAGGCGAAGCCCGTCTACAACTACCTCAATGACATGCCCGGCATGGAATTGGCGGCGATCCCCGTGCTGCCGAAAGAAGTGGTCGGGCGGATCGTCGGACACCACGCGTGTTTCGACGCGGGCCGCGGCTGCCCCTTCCAGTGCAGCTTCTGCACGATCATCAACGTCCAGGGCCGCAAGTCGCGCTATCGGAGCGCCGACGACGTCGAAGCGATCGTGCGCGCCAATCACGCCCAGGGCATTAACCACTATTTCGTCACCGACGACAATTTCGCCCGCAACCGCAACTGGGAGGCGATCCTCGACCGGCTGATCGATCTCCGGGAGAACAAGGGCGTTCCGATCAAGCTCATCCTTCAGGTCGACACGCTTTGCCACAAGATTCCGGGCTTCATCGAGAAGGCCGCGCGCGCCGGCTGCAATCAGGTGTTCATCGGCCTCGAGAGCATCAATCCTCAATCGTTGCAGGGGGCGAAAAAGCGGCAAAACAAGATCTGGGAATACCGGCTCATGCTGCAGGCCTGGCGAAAGCAGAAGGTGATGACCTGGGCGGGATTCATCATCGGTTTTCCGACCGATACGCGCGAATCCGTCCTGCGCGACATCGACATCATCAAGAAGGAGCTGCCGCTCGACATCCTCGAATTCTTTTGCCTCACCCCCCTTCCCGGCTCCGAGGATCACAAGATCCTTTACCTCAAAGGGGTTCCGATGGACCCGGACATGAACAAATACGACGTCGAGCATGTCTGCACCGGCCATCCTCTGATGTCGGCCGACGAGTGGAACAAGACCTATCGCGACGCCTGGAAGCGCTACTACACCGACGAGCATGTCGAGACGGTGCTCAAGCGCGCCGCTGCGACGGGCTTGAGGATGAACAAGATCGCCGATGTCATGACGGCCTTCTCCTCCGCCGCCCGGATCGAGGGCGTCCACCCGCTGCAATGCGGAATCATCCGCCGCAAGGTGAGGACGACCCGCCGGCACGGAATGCCGATCGTCAATCCGCTGGTTTTCTATCCCGTCCGGGCGGTCGAGTTTGTGTCCGTCGTCGCGCAATGGCTCACCGTCGGGTGGCGCTACCACCAGATTAAAAAGCGCGTTGTCCAGGATCCCGCCAGCAAGGCCTATATCGACGACGCGACGCGCGTATTCTCGGTCGAGGAGGCGGAAAACGACGAGTTGGTGACGTTCTTCGCCGACAAGATCCCGGACACCTACGGCGCTCCGAAAAGGCAGGCGGTTACCGCGGCGTGAGGCGTGAGAGATGAACGTCTTGCTAATGATTCGAAAGCCATACTCGCCGTTGCGCTGATAGCGGCTGATTTCGATCCGGTTTTGACCTGAATGGCTTGCCGATTTCCATAATTTCGCCGCCGATGATATGGAGGGCGCGGTCTGCGGCGAGCTTCGCCGACGGCAACATGTGACTATGGGTCGGCGACTGGCCGGGCGAGGGACTGAAGCAATTGTCGGTATGGCGTCAAGCCCGCGAGCGAGTGCTCTCTTTCTTCAGTTCGCCCTCGAACATGCTCCTGCGCCGCCTCCTGACCGACGAGGGCGCCAGGCACTGGAAGGGCTATCTCTTCGGCTTCGCGATGATGGGCCTGATCGCGCTCACCACTTCGCTGTCGGCTTGGATCATCGGCAAGATCATCAACGAGGTCTTTGTCGGGCGCAGCCTCACGGCGGTGTGGGAAATCACCGCGGCGATCGTGATCATTTACACGGTTAAGGGGCTCGCCACCTACGGACAGCAAGTCGCCCTTTCGCAGGTCGGCAACAGCATTGTCGCCGAAGTCCAGAGGCGCATGTTCGAGCAGATGCTGCGGATGAAGGTCAGCTATTACGGCCAGTCGCATTCGTCGATATTCATCGCCCGTCAGTCCTTCATCGCCCAATCGGCGAGCAACGTGCTGAACCTCCTCATCACGACGTTTTCTCGCGACGCCCTGACGATCGTCGGGCTCGTCATCGTCATGGTGTCGCAGGATCCTCTGCTCTCGTTCCTCGCGTTGATGTTGGTCCCGCTCGCGGTGCTTGGAGTCCGCAAGATCGGCGTCCGGGTGCGCAAGATCATGGCGAGCGAGTTCCAAGGCGCCGCGCAGATGATGGAATCGATGCAGGAGACCTCGCAGGGCATCCGCATCGTCAAGGCCTTCACCCTCGAGGATTTCATGCGCTCCCGGCAGAACGCCGCGATCGAAGGCTTCCGAAAGGCGTCGAACAAGCTTGCTCGCGTTAGCTCGCGCACGAGTCCGATCATGGAGAGTCTCGGCGGCTTCGCCATAGCAGCCGTCGTCCTTTACAGCGGCTACACCGTCATTGTCCGCGGCAATCCGCCAGGGAGCCTGTTTTCGTTCATTACCTCGGTCATCATGCTCTATGAGCCGATGAAGCGGGTGGCGCGGCTGCATGTCGACCTGTCGTCGTCTCTGTTTGGCGTCAGCATGCTCTACGATTTCCTCGACGAGCGCGACTACGAGGAGGACGCGCCCCAGGCGCCCGAGCTTGAGGTCACAAAGGGCAGAATCGAATTTCGCGACGTGGTCTTCGGCTATCGGTCCGGGGAGCCAGTCCTGCACGCCATCAGCTTCGTCGCCGAGGCGGGCAAGACGACGGCGCTGGTCGGCCGCTCGGGCGGCGGAAAATCGACGGTGATGAACCTCATCCTGCGCCTCTACGAGGCCGGATCGGGGCAAATCCTGTGCGACGGCCAGGACATCGCGACCGTCAGTCTCGCGTCGCTGCGTCAACAGATCGGCTATGTCGCGCAGGAGAATTTCCTTTTCAAAGGTTCGGTGCGCGACAATATCGCAATGGGCCGGCCCGGCGCGAGCGAGGACGAGATCGTCGCCGCCGCAAAGGCTGCGTACGCGCACGACTTCATCATGAGCTTCGAGCGCGGCTATAACTCGCCCTGCGGCGAAAATGGCATGCAGCTTTCCGGCGGACAGCGTCAACGGATCGCCATCGCCCGCGCCTTCCTCAAAGATGCGCCGATCATCCTTCTGGACGAAGCGACGTCGGCGCTCGATTCAGAATCCGAGCAGGCGATCCAGAAGGCGCTGCGCACCTTATGCGAAGGCCGCACGACGATTGTCATCGCCCACCGGCTGTCCACGGTGGCGCAGGCCGACGAGATCTGCGTGCTTGACCGAGGCCGCGTCGTCGAGCGCGGGCGTCACGGCGAGCTCCTGGCGCTAGGACATACGTACACTCATATCGCGCAGACGCAGTTTCCCCGCGACGCGGCCTGATCCTTCAGGCTTCCCTTCCCGAGAATGAAGCGGAACTTTTCGCCCCATATCGTGTTCGCGGAGGAACTCGATTGGGGAGAATGACCTATGAGGAATCGTCTCGGCCTAGCGGTTCTAGCTGCGGCATTGGCCTCGGCGGCGCGCATGCCGCGACCTACTCGTTTGGCGACAGCCTTTCAGATGTCGGAAACGCTCTGATCGCGTCGACGATAGCCAGAGACCCCGTGCCGTTGCCGGCGTTCAATTTCGAGGGCCGATTCAGCAACGGACTCAACTGGGTCGACGACCTCGCCGCCAAGCTTGGACTGAGCGTTAGCCCCTCGCTCACAATCCCGCCGGGCAACGATTTCGCCTTCGGCGGCGCGCAGACGGGACAAACGATAGCCAACCCACCGGTTCTCGGTGAGACAGCTCCCATTGCCTTTACCGACGAGGTCGCGTTCTTTAAGACCGCCGATCCTTCGCCCACACCCGGCACCCTGTACACGCTCGATATCGGAGCCAACGACATTCTCAACGCGCTCGAGGGCGTGGCGACTGGGACGATCAGCCCTGCTGACCTCACGACGACGTTCCTAGAGCAGGCCGTCACGAATACGGTCGGCGCGGTCGCCAGCCTGTACAACGACGGAACGCGGAATCTCCTTTACTACGAGGTTCCTGATCTCTCGGTCGTCCCTGATTACAAAGGTCTCGGTCCCACGCTCGGCGCCGAAGCAGGCGCGCTGGCCAAGGACTTCAACACCGATGTCCTCAGCGAGATCAAAGCGCTGAACATGCCGGGGCTTACAGTCTTTGACGTGCCGGTTTTCTCGACGATTGACAAGATCGTCGCCAACCCAAGCCAGTTCGGCCTTACCAATGTGTCCACCCCATGCTTTTCGGGTGACTTCGAGACCCCAGGAAGCGTATGTGCCGATCCCAATCAGTATCTGTTCTGGACGGAGAACATCCGACTGCCGCCGCGCACGCCCTCACTGCCGACCTCGCCTACGACGTGCTGACGGGAACAACTGATCCCCTAACTGCGCCGCAGCCAGCAACCTGGGCGATGGTGCTCATCGGCTTCGCAGGGCTCGGCCTCGCGAGCCGGCGGACGCGGCTTCCTCGCACCGCCAAGGCCCGCTCTGGGAGAATCGGGGGCTGACAGATCGACCGTAATAAGCCGCTCGCCTTTGATTGCGTCGCCGCGGGCGTAGCTCGGGCGACGTCGTTCTCGCGTCGCCTAGTCGACAACGCGCCGCTCTCCGCCGTCCTTTCGGCCTCGCCACGCAACGCGCGAACTGTATCATGCGCTCAGCGGACCGTGATTGACACCCGATTTGGCGATCGCCACGCTTGGCGCCATGCACTTGCGCTGTCATGGCGCTTCACGAACAAGGCGACCAATGCGGAAGTTCAGCGTCACGACGCCGGATCAGTTGACGATCGCGGCGAGTGAATGGGGGAATCCCGCCGGCCAGGAGATTCTCTTTCTTCACGGCTATATGCAGAGTTCCATGTCCTGGCTTCGGCAGCTGAGCGACCCAGTGCTCGCGGACGAGTTTCGCATGATCGCTTACGATCTTCGCGGTCACGGCGCGTCCGACAAACCGCTCGAGAATGAAAGATATGCCGACGGGAGGCTGTGGGCGGACGAGGCGGCGGCGGTCATCGCAGCTGCTCTTCTGCAACGCCCAGTTCTGGTTGGATGGTCCTACAGCGGGCGGGTGATCTCGGACTATCTACGCTTTCATGGGCAAGGTTCCCTCGCAGGGATCAATTTCGTCGCCGCCGTAACGAAAAGCGCCCCGGAGTTTGCCGGCCCCGACTACAAACTCATCGCCACGACGTTTTCGGGAGAGGTCGATGCGACCCGAGCGTTCCTCAGCGCTTGCTTTTTGACGAAACCGAGCGCGGACGATTTTAAGACGATGCTCGCGTTCAACATGGCCTGTCCGGCCAAGGTGCGATCTCACCTCATGAGCCGGGCTGCGAACCCTGGCGACATCCTGACGCAACTGACCATCCCGACGCTAGTCACACACGGCCCGGGCGACCGCATCATCCTGCCGGCAATGTCGAAATTCACGGCCTCCACGGCGCCGAACGCCAAGCTTTCGCTCTATGACGGCGTAGGGCATGCGTCGTTCTTCGAGGACGCGCCACGCTTCAATCGCGAGCTTGCCGCCTTCGTTCGCTCCGCAAACGCTGGCTCTCGAACATCTTCATAGCCAGCTCTCGGCGGCCCCAAGCCACGCCCTCAACGGCCGAGCGCCGAGATCAAGCTGTCAACCCCGACCGGCGAGATGCGGAACAGGCCCGAATAAGGTTGGCTGAATTCGAGGATCATGAACACCGCGCTCGAGACCGCGATCGAGCCTAGCGCCGCGATGGCGACGCTGACCGTGTTGAACGCGCCCAGCAATCCGTAGCTCATGAACAGCAGCGCCGACCACCCGACGACGACGTAAATCAGAAGCTTCGGCACGGGATTGGCCAATTGGCGGGTCATCAGCAAGGTCGTCTCCATAACCTGCATGAAATTGGGCATGGCGGTCATGATGAGCTGCTTCTGTTGCTCGGTCACGGGATCAAGGGTGGCGAAAAAGCTCATGATATCGTGTAGGTCCGACCGCAATTGGGCATAGGGCGACACGTCCTTCGGAAGGCCGCCCCAGAAGCGGTCGCGCGCCCGAACGACGGATGCTCGCAACAAATCGCGTCCGGGACCCGCTTCCGTCCCGTATTGCTCAAGAGTGAAGTCCAGCCTCAGGATCAGCGGGCCGAGCGACTGCAACTCGCTGTTCTGATTGGTGTAGACGCCATAGCTCGTCCATACGAGCAGGCCGAGCACCAGAGCCAGAAGCAAAGTTACGAGGCCAATGATCGATCCGATTATGCCTTTGGCGTCCAAGATATCCTGAACCGGCAACAGCCATTGGAGAAGAAAACCGAGCAGCGCGCTCACGAACGTCAGCAGAGCGACAACTAAGGTTCTTGGGAAGGGGTTCACGCGTCCCCTCCGGACGCGCAGACTACGATACCGCCGTCACGATACAACGCTCCTAAACCTCCCAGATCCGTCTGGCCAGTCAGTGGGTCCCGCAGGCGGCTATTACCATTTTGCAAATGATAAATCAACCAATGCGCCGTATTTTTGCGGAGCGCGTCCGCATCCGTGGGCCGCTCCCGCGCGTGTGTTCGACGCCTAGAGCCCCGAAGGCAAGCCCGCCTCGTCAAACGACCCCCTCCGCCCAAACCTATTCGCTGGCGCCCTCAGGCTCGAATGAAGCTCCGCCCTGGCGACTCACCCGTCGCCATTTCCAAGCGGTCGCCACGCGCGCGATGAAGCGCCTCGGCCCCGCTCATCGCAAGCTCGGGCGGCCACGCCCCAAAATTCGCCGGAACGTCCAGCGCATCGGCGAGCCGGAGCCTGAACACATCGCGCGGAATCTCGATCGCGCCGAGGCTCGCCAGGTGCTCGGTCGAGAATTGCGCGTCGAGCAACCGGAACCCGCCGGTCCGAAGGCGCGCGAACAGATGCACGAGCGCAACCTTCGAAGCGTCACGAGCGCGGTGAAACATGCTTTCGCCGAAGAAGGCGCCGCGCAGGCTCACCCCGTAGAGGCCGCCGACCAGCGTGTCACCCTCGTAGGCCTCGAGCGAATGCGCATGGCCTGCGGCGAACAATTCCCCGTAAAGCCGCACAATCTGGTCGTTGATCCAGGTTTTCTCACGCTCGGCGCAGGCGCGCACAACCATTTCGAACGCGTGGTCGGCGACTACTCGGAACCGATCCGACCGCACCGCCTTGGCGAGACTACGCGAGACGGCGAGTCCGTCGAGAGGAAAGACCCCGCGCTCCTGCGGCTCGACCCAAAACAGATCCTTGGCGTCGCGACTCTCGGCCATCGGAAAAACGCCGATCGAATAAGCCCGAAGCAGGATGTCCGCCGTCAGCTCAAATCTTCGCGGCGCGGTTTTCATGATCGCAATCGTGGAACTGTCCGCGCAGGCAGTCAAGCCGACGAACCGGCTCGCGTTGTCTCGACTTCGCTCGCCTCGACCCGCTTGCTCATATGGACCGTCATGCCGCCGCAAAACGGCTCGGCTCGGTCTACAGCATAACCGCACTTGGCGTAGAGTTCGAGATTGGCCGCGAAGGCCTGATTGGTCAGGAGGCGAATTTCCGGGCGCCCAAACTGAAGGGCGCGCCGCTCGGCATAGTCAAGCAGGAGGCGCCCAAAACCCCTGCCCTGTTGCTCGGGCGCGACCGCGACATTCTCGATCCACAGATGATCCGGTTCCAGCATCGTTTCGATCAGGCCGGCGAGCGCGCCGTTAACGATCATAAGATCGATCGTGTGCTCGGCGACCGCGCGCTCGTAATCCGCCTGCATCGGCAGCGGCTCCCGGCCGATCAGCGGGACCCATTTCGCGTAGGCTGCGCGCGTCAGCGCGCGAATTGCCACGGCGTCTTCAAGGAGCGCAGGGCGGATTTCGATGTTGGAAGCGGGCGCTTTCATAGGGCCGGGTTATTGTCTGAGGCGGGCGTGAGCAAGATCACGGCCGGCCCTGAGACGCGGTTTCAAGATATGGTAGAGTGATCATCATTGGAGGGCGCGGCTTCGTCGCCAATGAAAGAGGAGCGTCGGAACCATGGGATCGGCCGCCCGGGTCACTTCGGCTGCAGAAGGCCTGCCGCGCCGGCGCTTCACGGTCGCCGAAGTGGAGGCGATGGTAGCTGCTGGGGTGATGGAAGAGGACGAGCGCGTCGAACTCATCGGGGGGGAATTGGTTCCGATGTCGCCCAAGGGAAACCAACATGAGATCGTGAAGAGCGCGCTGGTCGACCGTTGGATTCGATCACGGCCCGACGATTGCCGCCTGACCCAAGAAACGACTTTCCGCCTAAGCGAAGACACCTACCTCGAACCCGACGTCGTCATCTATCCGCGAACGAGCGGCCTCCGCGGGCTGACCGGCGTGAACGTGCTGCTGGTCGTCGAGATCGCCGATTCATCGCTCCGCTACGACACCGGCCGCAAAGCGGCGCTTTACGCTAGCTTTGGCATCCGCGAGCTCTGGGTCATCGACGCGGTTCGCTTGACGACGCGAGTCTTCAGCGAGCCGGCTGCAGAAGGCTACCGCAACGCCCAGGACTTCAGCCCGACCGATCGCCTCGCGCCGCTGATCGCTCCGGATGCGTTTGCCCTCAGGCTGAGTGAGCTCGAGCTGAGCTAAGCGCCTTACCCCGGCGTTCCTCACGCTTGCTTCTTGAGCTTCACCACATTGTGCAGCGTCGCGTCCGCCGTCTCGAAGAAGCGCCGAACGCCGCGCGCCGCCTGGCGGATGCGTTGCTCGTTCTCGACTAGAGCCAGGCGCACGTAATCGTCGCCGTGCTCACCGAAGCCGACGCCCGGCGCAACGGCGACGTCGGCCTTCTCGATCAAGAGCTTCGAGAACTCGAGGGAACCCAGATGGCGGAAGCGGTCGGGCACAGGCGTCCAGGCAAACATCGAGGCGCTCGGCTTGTCGATTCCCCACCCGGCCGCGGCGAAGCTTTCGATCATTACGTCGCGCCGGCGCTTATAGGTCGCGCGCATCTCGCGCACGCAATCGTCCGGGCCGTTGAGGGCGGCAGCAGCGGCGACCTGAATCGGGGTATAGGCGCCATAATCGAGATAGGACTTCACGCGCGCAAGCGCAGCCAGCAGCCGCTCGTTGCCGACAGCGAAGCCCATCCGCCAGCCTGCCATCGAAAAGGTCTTCGACATCGAGGTGAATTCGACCGCGACCTCAAAGGCGCCGGGCGCCTGGAGGATCGACGGAGGCGGCTCCTCGTCGAAATAGACCTCGGCGTAGGCGATGTCGGAGAGGACGAAGATCTCGTGCTTCTTCGCAAACAGCACCAGGTCCCGATAGAAGTCGAGCGAGGCGACCATCGCTGTCGGGTTGGACGGATAGCAGACTACGACCGCGATCGGCTTCGGAATCGAATGCGCGATCGCGCGCTCGAGGGCTGTGAAGAATTCCGGCCCCGGCTCGGCCGGAACCGAGCGAATGACCCCGCCCGCCATCAGGAAGCCGAAAGCGTGGATCGGATAGGAGGGGTTCGGGACCAGGACGACATCGCCCGGCGCGGTGATCGCCTGGGCCATGTTGGCGAAGCCTTCCTTGGAGCCCAAGGTCGCGACCACCTGCGTCTCGGGGTCGAGCTTGACCCCGAAGCGGCGCGCGTAATAGCCAGCTTGCGCGCGGCGCAGGCCAGCGATGCCTTTCGAGGCCGAATAGCGGTCGGTGCGGGGCTTGCCGACCGTTTCGACGAGCTTGTCGATCACATGCTTGGGCGCGGGCAGGTCGGGGTTGCCCATGCCGAGATCGACGATGTCGGCGCCGCCGGCGCGGGCCTTCGCCTTGAGCTTGTTGACCTGCTCGAAGACATAAGGCGGCAGGCGCCGCACCCGGTGAAAATCGCTCATCGCAGCCACTGGCCTTGGGTCTGATCCCGATTCGTCAATCAATCACGCCGACATGGCCCTGTAACATCGGAAGACTAAAGACGCCAAACCGGATATCGGCTATTGCTGGGCGGCCGGGGCATTCGATTTCGGCTTTTTTTGCGCGGCCTGCTGTTCCGCCAAGGCTTTGGCGGCCGGCGCAAAGCCCTTCCGCAGCGTGTCATGCTGCTTCTCCACCCCGTCAAGGTCGCTCTTGACTGCGTTGAGCTGGTCATTCTTCAAGGCCGGCCGGGCTGGCTCCGGCGGCGGCTGGAACACCGGAAGATAGTTAAGATCGGCGGGCGGTCGCGTCTTGCCGACGAAATCCGCCGGGCGGCGCCACGTCGGTAGCGAAGCCAAAGACCTTGAACGCCTGTTTCAGGATGTTGTCCTGCTGCTGCGCACAAACGTCCGACCCGGAAGCGAGGAGCCCAGCAAAAGCGAGAAGCCCCGCCAGTGCGATCGCCCTCGGGCCGCATCCGGCGTTTTCGGCACAAATCGTGCAAACCATCTTTCTGTCCGAAAAGTCGTGTTGGCTTCGCGGACAGGTACTGACCTATTATGACCAAAAGGGGACCGGCCCCTCGCGCCCGGATCCGACAGGGAACGCTAGTCATGGCCAAGACCGGTCCGAGCAAGGCAAGGGCCCGCTCGAAGTCGAAGCCAGCCAAGGCCTCGACCCGAAGCCCCATCGCAAGCCGAGCCAAGCGCGGCGCGCAAGGCGATACGCCTCCAGGGGATCTCAAACCGCCTCGCGCAAAAAGCGCTCAGCGGCGAAACGAACCGCCGGCGCTTAAGGCGGCTGCCGCGCCCAAAGCGCGAGTTTCGGCGCTTCCCTTGAAGGTGAAGCGATCGGCTCTGGTTGAGCCGCGTCATCCAACCGAAATTCAGGCCGCGCCCGTTCTGCGCGAGCCCATTCGATCTGCGGCGCGCGTAGCGCCGCCAGAGCCGCCAAGGCATGCCCTCCCGCCGCCGGCTGATCCCGCGCAAGCCACCGAGCCGAGCGGCCAATACTCGATCCCCGATGTAGAGGCGCTCGCGCACAACATCGCCCAGGCGATCGAGCAGGGCGGCAAAGTGCTGGCCGCTTACTTACAGCCGCGCGCGAGCGGCGAGATCAAGGCCACGCTCGCCCAAGAAGTCGGCGAGATGGTCCGTTCCATCGGCCGGGTGGCGGAATATTACATGGCTGATCCCCAGCGGGCGTTGGCCGCGCAAACGACGCTGACCAAGCAGTTCGTCGATCTCTGGGCGATAACCTTGCAGCGGCTTCAGGGCGAAGCGACGCCGCCGGTCGTCGCGCCCGACACATCCGACAAGCGCTTCGCCGACGCCGCGTGGCGCGACAATCCCTATTTCGATTTCATCAAGCAGGCCTATGTGCTGACGGCGCGCTGGGCGGACGATCTGGTCAAGCGCGCCGATGAGCTCGACCCGCACGATCGCGAGAAAGCGCAATTTTATTTGCGTCAGGTCACCGCGGCGCTGTCGCCCTCGAACTTCCTCGCCACCAATCCTGAGCTTCTGCGCACGACGCTCGCCGAGGGCGGTGAGAACCTGGTGCGGGGCTTGAAGATGCTGGCCGAGGACATTGAGGCCGGCGGCGGCAACTTGCGTATTCGCCAGTCGGACGCACGAGCATTCAAGCTCGGCGTCAACCTTGCGACGACGCCCGGCAAGGTCATCTACCGAAATAACTTGATTGAGCTCATCCAGTACGAGCCGAGCACGCCAAACGTCTTTAAGCGCCCGCTCCTCATCGTGCCGCCGTGGATCAACAAGTTCTACATCCTCGACCTCAATCCCGAGAAGTCGTTCATCCGCTGGGCGGTCGCTGAGGGCTTGACGGTGTTCGTCATCTCCTGGGTCAACCCCGACGAGCGCCATGCCGACAAGGACTTCGAGAGCTATATGCGCGAGGGCATCCTCACCGCCGTTGACTGCATCGAGCAGGCGACAGGCGAACGAGAGCTTTCTGCGATCGGCTATTGCGTCGGCGGCACGCTGCTCGCGGGGACGCTCGGCTATATGGCCGCGGGAAACGACAAGCGCATCACCAGCGCGACCTTGTTCGCCACGCAGATCGACTTCGCCGACCCCGGCGATCTCAAGGTGTTCGTGGATGCCGAGCAATTGAAGGCGGTCGAGGAGCGGATGGCCGAGCGCGGCTATCTCGAAGGCTCGGCCATGGCCAACGCCTTCAACATGCTGAGGCCGAACGACCTCATCTGGTCCTACTACGTCAATAATTATCTCAAGGGCAAAGAGCCGATGCCGTTCGACTTACTTGTCTGGAATTCGGACTCGACCCGCATGCCCGCCGCTAACCACAACTTCTATTTGCGCCACTGCTATCTGCAGAACGATCTGTCGAACGGACGAATGGAGCTGAACGGCAGGAGGATCGACCTCAAACAAGTGACAATCCCGGTCTATGAACTGGCCACCAAGGAAGACCACATCGCCCCTGCCCGCTCGGCGTTCACCGGAGCCAAATCCTTCGGTGGCCCGGTCCGCTATGTGATGGCGGGATCGGGCCATATCGCAGGCGTCGTCAATCCACCGAGCAAGGCGAAATACCAGTACTGGTCGGACGGGCCTCCGGAGGGCAAGTTCGAGGATTGGGTCGCGAAAGCCAAGGAGACGCCGGGCTCATGGTGGCCCGATTGGCTCGCATGGCTGACGGCGCAGGCGCCGGAGAAAGTCCCCGCGCGCAAGCCCGGCGGAGATAAGCTTAAACCGCTCGGCGACGCCCCAGGGGAATATGTGAAGGTGAAGGGGTAGCGAGGTTATCCGCCGGGGGCGCAGGAGTGTCTCCGGCTGAGGCCGCTAAAGGGGGGACAAACGATGCTTTACGGACTCGCACTCTTGGCCGGCGTCGTGGCCGGCTCGCGCGTTTTCACGGCGCTGGCCGCCGTGAGCTGGGCGGCGAGGTTGGGCGCTCTCAATCTTGACGGCTCCTGGCTCGCATTCATGGGCTACGCCTGGACTCCATGGATCTTCAGTCTATTGGCGATCGTCGAGTACGTCACCGACCAGCTCCCATCGACTCCGAGCCGGAAGGTCCCAATGCAGTTCGGCGCCCGGATCATCAGCGGCGCCTTGTCGGGCGCGACGATCGGCGTGGCGGCAGGCTCATGGATCATCGGCCTCATAGCCGGCGTGATCGGCGCGATCATCGGAACTTACGGCGGCGCGGAAATTCGGTCCCAAATGGCGAAGGCGTTTGGGCGCGACACGCCCGCCGCATTCATCGAAGACGCCGCCGCGATCATTCTTGGCCTGATCGTCATCTGGGCGCTCCGGTGAACCGCCATTTCGATGCGATCGTTATCGGCGCGGGACAAGCTGGCCCGCCGATGGTCGGCCGGCTTGCGGCGGCGGGCCAGAAGGTCGCGCTGATCGAACGCGATCTGATCGGAGGGACCTGCGTCAACACCGGCTGCACGCCGACCAAGACCCTTGTCGCCAGCGCCTATGCGGCTCACCTTTCAAGGCGCGCAGCGGATTTCGGCGTCAAGACCGGACCGATCGGCGTCGATTTCGCCGCGGTCATGGCGCGCAAGAACCAGGTCGTCGGCAATTCCCGCTCTGGCCTCGAGACGTGGCTGCAAGGCATGGCGAATTGCACGGTCATCCGAGGCCACGCGCGCTTCCTCTCTCCCACAACAATCCAGGTGGGTAGCGACGTGCTCGAGGCCGAGCGCTTCTTCATCAACGCCGGCGGCCGGGCGGTTATTCCCGACTTTCCCGGTCGCGATCAGGTGAAGACGCTGACCAACACGACACTGCTTGAACTCGACGTCTTGCCCAAGCGCCTTGTCGTGGTTGGCGGGAGCTATGTCGGCCTCGAGTTTGCACAGGTTTTTCGCCGCTTAGGAGCGGAAGTCACGGTGGTTGAAAAGGCGGCGCGGCTCGTTCCGCGCGAGGACGAAGAGGTGTCGGACGCCATCCGAGAAATCCTCGAGGCCGAGGGCATAGAAATCCGGCTCGACTCCGAGTGCATTCAATTCGAGCCGCGCGGCGCGGAGATCGCCGTCGGCGTCAACTGCATGTCGGGTGAGCCCGAGGTGTTAGGCTCTCATGTTCTGCTCGCCGTCGGTCGCCGCCCGAATACCGACGACCTCGGCCTCGAAGCTGCGGGCGTCAAGGTGGACGCGCATGGCTACATTGTTGTCGACGAGTCTTTGAAGACCAGCGTCTCGCATATTTGGGCGCTTGGCGATTGCAACGGCCGAGGCGCCTTCACCCACACTTCGTACAATGATTTCGAGATCGCTGCGGCGAACCTGCTCGATGGCTCGCAACGCAAAGTCAGCGATCGCATTCCTGTGTACGCTCTCTATATCGATCCGCCGCTCGGCCGAGTCGGCCTTACCGAGGCGGACGCTCGCGCGAAAGGCCATGCGGTTCGGATCGGCCGTAGGCCGATGACTCGCGTCGGACGCGCGGTCGAAAAGGGCGAAACGCAAGGGTTCATGAAGGTCTTGGTCGACAGCGACAGCGACGCGATCCTCGGCGCCGCAATTCTTGGCGTTGGAGGCGACGAGGCCATCCACGGCGTGATCGAGGCGATGGGCGCAGGCGTGACCGCTTCCGCCTACACGCGCGTCGTGGCGATCCATCCCACGGTGTCGGAGCTTGTCCCCACGACCTTTGGCGAATTGTCACCGTGAACGCGCTTCGCCCAGCCTTCTGTGCTAGGCTCGGTTAGAACGATCAGAGGGGAAAACGGACATTGCCCGAAGCGTCCCGATCGGCTCCGCGCAACCCCATCGGATCACTCGCGCTGATTGCCGGCGTGGTCGCCTTCGTCGCCGCGACCTTTTCCTATACGGCCGGCTGGTTTTCGCCCGAGCGCCTCACGCCTCAGAGGTTGGTCGACGGCTTCGCCGACCCCGCAGGGCCCGCGCTCGGTCATAGGCGCAATCACGCCAAAGGCATTTGCTTCACCGGCGTGTTTGAGGCGAACGGCGCGGGATCCGAGCTGTCGCACGCTCAGGTCTTCGCCAGGGGTCAATATCCCGTGGTTGGCCGATTCAATCTGGGTACGCCGAATCCCAACGCCGACGATTCCAAGGAGCGGGTGCGCGGCCTGGGCCTCATGATCTCGACGCCGGACGGCCAGGAATGGCGCATGGCGATGATCGATCCGCCATTCTTTCCCGTCGCCAGCGTCGAGGCTTTCCGCGAACTGCAGATCGCATCTGCGAGCAAGGAGCCCGGCGCGATGGCCAAATTCGCTGGCGCTCATCCTGAGATCGCTGCCTTCGGCGGCTGGGCGAAGAGCGCGCCCTGGACCGGCAGCTACGCCGAGGAGCCTTACAACAGCCTCAACAGCTTCATCTTCAGCGACGGTTCCGGAAACGACCACGTGGTGCGCTGGTCGCTGACGCCGGCGGCACAGCCAGTCCCGGTCCCGCCGGACGAACTCGCGAAGCCCGGGCCGAACTTCCTCGAAACCGAGATCGTTGATCGCATCAAGGCCGGGCCGGCGCATTGGACGATGAAGGTCATCGTCGCTAACGCCGGCGATCAGACCTCGGACCCGAGCAAGGCATGGCCGCAAGACCGTCGCAGCGTCGAGGTTGGCGTGCTCACCGTCGACAAGATCGAGGCCGAGGCGGACGGCCCGTGCCGCGACATCAATTTCGATCCGACCGTCCTGCCGAGCGGCATAAGGACCTCGGACGATCCGTTTCCCGCCGCCCGCTCGGCCGCCTACCGGGTCTCCTACGACCGCCGCACGGCGGAGGAGAAGGACTATCCGCGAACCGCCACGGGAGCCGCCCAATGACGAACGCTCAGCGGATCCGCCCACTGACCCTTCGGCGCTTCACACCCCTGCAGCGAACGCTGCACTGGGTCATGGCGGTCTGCATTCTGGCGATGCTGTTCATCGGCGTCGGCATGGTGTCAACGGTCGCGCCGGAATATTTGACGCTCGTGAACATTCATAAGCCGCTCGGGATCCTGATCTTGATTCTCGCGCTGATCCGCCTCGTTGTCCGCCTGCGCTATGGCGCGCCGCCCCTGCCCCTCGATCTGCCTGAGCCCATGAAGCTCGCGGCCTACCTTTCGCATTACGCGCTCTACGCGCTCATGATCGCCATGCCGCTGATCGGCTGGGCGATGCTGTCGGCAGCGGACTATCCCGTCACGTTGTGGCCCAGTCTCTGGCTACCGCAGATCGTTCCGCAAAGCGCGAGCCTGCATACGCTCTTGTGGAACGCGCATTACTATCTCGCCTTCCTGTTCTTCGCACTGATCCTCATGCATCTCGCCGCAGGACTGTTTCATGGGCTCGTCCGGCGGGACGGCGTGTTCGATGCGATGGGCCCACATTTGACGCATGACGAGGTCGCGCCTGGGGAATGGAGCGAGCCGCCCGCGCCTATTCGATCAAGATAGGGACATTTCGTTGGGGCGCACGATCGCATAATCTCCCGGCCGGAGATTGGACAGTGCTCCTAGATTTCACTTAGCGTGACGCCGCACGCTCGTCGCCTCTGCAGCGTGCTGCGTTCGAACGAAATTGTCATTTCGAGGAGCACAGCGACAACGCAATCCCGAGGCCGTAAAGGCGCCCGACGTTCCCCTGGATTGCTTCGCTTCGCCCGCAATGACGATCGTGGTCCGACCCACCCGCAAATAGGCGAGGGCGCCCCGCATGGGCCACCTCTTGACTAATACCAACCAGTTGGTATGGTGAGGAATGACCGAATCTCGCTATCGATGGGTGATCGTCGCGGCAGGCGGCCTTCTGGGCTGCGTCGCGATCGGCTCGATGTTCTCGCTGCCCGTTCTGCTGCAGCCCATCGCTCGCGACACCGGTTGGTCGGTGACCGGCGTGTCGAGCGCCATGACCATCGGCTTTCTCGCCATGGCGTTCAGCAGTATGGCCTGGGGCGGGCTCAGCGATCGGTTCGGGCCGCGCGTGGTCGTCATGACCGGCGCGATCGTTCTGGCGATGAGCGTCGCCCTTGCATCGCAGGCGACGTCGCTCATCGCGTTTCAGCTCATCTTCGGGCTGCTGGTGGGCGCGAGCGCCGCCGCCATCATCGTGCCGATGATGGCCTGCGTCACCGGCTGGTTTGACACGCATCGCAGCCTTGCCGTGTCGCTCGTCTCGGCGGGCATGGGCATGGCGCCGATGACCATGGCGCCCTTGGCCGCATGGCTCGTGTCGACCGTGAGCTGGAGGACCACGCTCGAGATTATCGCCGCCATCGCCGCGCTTCTCATGATCCCCGCGGCGCTTCTGGTGCGCCGGCCGCCAGCGCTCGTTGCCGGCGGCGCCGCGTCGGACACTGGGGCGCAATCGGCCATGTCCATCGGCGAGGCGTTGCGGTCGCCGCAATTCGTCGTGCTCGTGCTCACCAACTTCTTCTGCTGCGCCACCCATTCCGGCCCCATCTTTCATACGGTGAGCTACGCGCAGACATGCGGGATTCCGCTCGTGGCCGCGGTTTCGATCTACAGCGTCGAGGGACTTGCGGGCATGGGTGGACGGATCGGCTTCGGACTTCTTGGCGATCGGTTCGGCGCCAAGCGCGTTCTTGTCCTCGGCCTGCTTGCGCAGGCGGTCGGCGCCATGGGCTATGTCTTCGCCAGAGGCTTGGGCGAGTTCTACACCGTTGCGGCCATATTCGGTTTCATCTACGCGGGGGTCATGCCGCTCTACGCGGTTCTGGCGCGCGAGAACTTTCCGCTTCGGATGATGGGAACGGTCATCGGCGGCACGGCGATGGCTGGCAGCCTCGGGATGGCGCTCGGACCGCTGGCCGGAGGGATGATCTACGACGCCTTCGCCAGCTACACATGGCTCTATGTCGGCTCCTCGGCGATGGGGATCGGCGCCTTCCTGATCGCCTCGACCTTCAGGCCCTTGCCGAAGGAAGAGCCGGCTTTGGCGCCGGCGCCCGCGTAAACGTCAAAACATCTGATGAACTCGCGATAGACCCAGCCTCTCGGCTCTATCCCAAAGGGCGTTCGCCAAGCTAGAGACGAATGGCGAGGCTTCGCACCGGAACGGCGGACGCGCCTTTCTCCTGCTGGTCCGCTTGATGCAACGAGCTCCACGAAAAAACGAAGAGGCTTACTGCCGTGAGCCCGAGCCCGGCAAAAAACGGCCAGTTCGCCTCGAAGCGCAACCCTTCGATCCACGGCGACAGGCAAAGCGCAATGAGCGCGGCGATCCCCGGCTCCAGGTTCTGGAACATGGTGACGAAGCCGTTGTCGTTGCCGGTGGTGTTGAGCGCCTTTTGATAGAAGACCCGCCCGATCGTATCGGCGAGAATAATGCCGGCGACCATCAGGAGCGAAAGCTCGAGGTGCGAAAACAGCGGTTCGCCGCGCGCGATCAGCAGCATCGCAGTCACCGGTATCAGGACGGCGCAACCCACGAGGATGTTCGCCGCAATCACGCCCGAAGCATTCAAGTCCGAGAACCACTTGGACATGAGGGAGGCGCTCAAAACCGTGAAGATTGGGATCGGCAATGCGAACAGCCAGGATCCTCTCAGAAGCTCGGCGACGAGGTCAGAACCATCTTTCGCTTGGCTCCAGGCAACCGCGGTTGCGCCAAGGAAGGCTACGGCCGCGCAGAGGAAGAACACTACCGGCGAGACCGGGATCGGCGTCCGGCTCAGGATCAGGGCAACGAGCGCCCCCCAGAAGGGGCCAAGGTTCAGGATGGCGACGACAACGACGGGGTGAGCGTGGCTGAGGCTGACGTTATAAAGGACGAGGCCCGCCGCGCTGACCGCGAAGATAGCAGCCAATTTCCAATAATTCGCCATTGAGCCGAGCGCGCCAACAAGACCGCGGCGATTGTCCGACGAAATCAACAGAAGCGGGACGGAGACGAGAAGCGCAATCTGCGTCAAGAAAAGGAACTGGATGACGCTCAATTGCTTGGCGGCGGGAGACGAAAGCGGCGCCTGGGCCGCGATGAGCACTGACGCCGCGAGCGCAAAGATGCTGCCGAGCGCGTGGGACCCCGTAGGTTTTTGCATGCGGTACTACGCGCGGGCGGCCATTTTGTTCTCGGTTTCGTGAACGCGTTCTCGGGCGTTCGATCGATTCTTGTGAACGGAGAGCCAAAGCCTCAGGCTGCCGTCATGGCCGTTGGCTTGTCATGGACCAGCGCCGTCGCCGTGCCGACAGCTCCCAAGACAGCAATGAGGAGCAATACAGCGGCAACTGCCGAGAGCAGCGTCGACGGCGTCGCTTGGCTGGTCTGAACACGGATTCCGACGGCGGACTCGAGGCGCCACGCTAACAGGGCCGCGGATACCGCCACGCCGACCCCTCCGCCGAAAATACGCAAGAGATTGATGAGGCCGCCGGCGGTGGCCGATTTTTCAACCGGGGCGGCCGCCATCGTCTCATTGTTGTTCGAGGCAATGTAAATCCCCATTCCCAACCCGTAGACCGCAAGGGCGGTCATGACCATTGGCAGACTGTCTGGCGCGCCCGACAGGGCTTGCATCAAGGCGAGCGCTGAAAGACCGCACAAAGCCGGACCGGACACGAGGACGAGCCGCGCATAGCGATCAGAGACGCTTCCCGCGAAGGGCGCGACGATTCCGAGCACGATCGGAATGATGGTGAGCCGTAGTCCTGCGATCATCGGCTGATCGCGGTAGCCGCGCACGAAAGCGTACGACATCGCAAAGAACATTGCGAAAAGCATCGCGTAGGAGAGCAGCACGCCAATCGCCCCGGCCGAGAAGGAACGGGAGCGAAACAGTCGCAGATCGACAAGCGGGAAGGCTGTCCCCAGCTCCCGCCAGATGAAGCCGGCGAGCAGGATCGGCGCCGCAACGACGCAAGCCACCAGCAAGGGCGAAAGTCCCCAAGCACGGAATTGAGCAATCGCGACAAGAAGCGTCGCGAGTTCCTGGAACGAGGAGCATAGCGCCAGGCCAGTCGAAACGTTTGTTGCCGGCGAAAGCGGCGGTGTTCGGGACGATGAGCCATGACAGCACGAACGCCGCGACGGAAAGGGGTACGTTGACCCAAAACACCCACCGCCATCCGAGCGTTCCGAGCAACAGGCCGCCGAGCGTCGGTCCCAGGGCGAAGCCGATGGCTTGCGCAGCCGCCATAATGCCAAGCGCCTTGCCGCGCCGTTGAGGGCCGGCGGCGGTGACGAGGATGACGACGCTGTTCGCGCCGGTCATCGCAGCGCCAATCCCGAGAAGGACGCGCAAGCCGGTCAATGAAGCGAGCGTCGGAGCGAGCCCGCACAGCGTCGATAGGATGGCGAAGCTCGCAAAACCGCTGAGGAAAAAGGTCTTGCGGCCGGCAATTTCCGCCAGCCGTGCGAAGATCGGCAATGCACAGGCGACGGCAAGCATGTAGCCGACCGCGACCCAGCTCACCGCATTGACCGGGGCGTCGAACGCGGTTTCGAGCGAGGGCATCGCAAGCTGGACGATGCTCGCGTCCAGCTGCCCCATAAAGCCGCCGAAGCAGGCGCAGGCGACCACTAGCCACGGATAGGACGCCTTCCGGGTAAAGAAGGGAGCGGGAAGTGGCTCTGGCAACCGAGCGCCGTCACTCACGAGAACGCCTCCCCTGCCGTCGCCGAATTATCCGCTGGCCGTAATAGGCGTAAGGGCCGACCACCAACGCAAGCAACGCCGCAGACGCTACCCATGGGCCCTTAACGCCGGCGCGGCCACGACGATGGAGCGCCTGCTGAAGCTCCCGAAGGTGTTGTCCAAGAGCCCCCGCTTCAACAACCTTAACCAAAAGCGCGGGCTCGCGGCGACCGGGCCAGCCCTATCCTTCGAACCTATTGTTCTTCGGAAAGCCTTTGGGCGGGAGGCGCCCGGCCTCGGCGCGGTTGCCGATCCAGTCCTTGAGCTCAGGCTTGGCAACTGTGAAGGTGCGCCCGGCCGAGTCGCGCCAGGTGAGCCCGTCGACGATGCCGAACACCTTGGCGTCGGAAATGCCGCCCTCCTTGTACCGCTGAAGCCGCGTGCCCTTGCCGCGCGACATTTCATTGAGCTGGGCAAACGGGAACACCAGAAGCTTGCGGTTCTGCCCCATGACCGCGACATGGTCCCCCGTTGCGGAAACGATCAACGCAGCCGTCGCCGGCGCGGCGACATTGAGCACCGCCCTGCCCTTGCGGGTCGACGACAAGAGTTCATCGTCGCCGACGACGAAGCCGTTGCCGTCGCTTGACGCGATGAGGCGCTTCATGCCCGCGGTGTAGGCCCAGACGGCGACGATCGAAGCGCTTTCGTCGAGGTCGGCCATCAGACGGATCGGCTCGCCCTGCCCTCGCCCGCCAGGCAGTTTGGAGGCGTCGAGCGTGAACACCTTGCCATCGCTCGCCAGCACCAGAATCTTCGACGTCGTCTCCGCGAAGAACGACGTCATCAAGGCGTCGTCGCCTTTGAACGTGGCGGTGCTGAGGTCAGCCACCTGGCCCTTCATCGCGCGGATCCAGCCCTTTTGCGACACGACGATGGTCAAAGGTTCGCGCTCAATCATCGCCTCTGCGAGATCGGCAACGATGACGTCAGGCGCGGCTTCGAAACTGGTGCGACGGCGGCCGAGCGCGGTGTCGGGGCCGAATTTCTTTTTGACGTCGCGAACCTCGACCGCGATCATCTGCCATTGCTTCTTTTCGCTGGCGAGCAGCGCCTCGATCGTCGCCTTCTCTTTGGAGAGGTCATTCTGCTCCTTGCGCAGCGCCAGTTCCTCGAGGCGCCGCAAGCTTCGCAAGCGGGTGTCGAGAACGTAAACGGCCTGCAGCTCGGTCAGGCTGAAGCGGGCCTTCAGCGCCTCTTTCGGATCATCGTCTTCGCGAACGATGCGGATGACCTCGTCGAGATTGAGAAAGACGATGATCATGCCAGCGAGCAGTTCGAGCCGCTTGTCGATCGCCGCCAACCGGTGACGCGAGCGACGCACGAGGACGTTGCGGCGATGGTCGAGCCATTGCCTGAGCGCTTCGCCAAGCGAGACGACCCTGGGCGTCACGCCGTCGACCAGCACGTTCATGTTGACTGAGACCCGGGCCTCGAGCTCGGTCAGCCTGAACAAGGATTCCATCAGCGTTTCAGGCTCGACCGCGCGGGTGCGCGGCTCAAGCACGATGCGGACGTCCTCGGTCGATTCGTCGCGGACGTCGGCAAGCAGCGGAATTTTGCGCTCATTGAGAAGATTGGCGATCTGCTCGATCAGCCGGGACTTCTGGACGCCGTAGGGAATCTGGGTCACGACCACGACCCAACCGCCGCGGCCCGTATCCTCCTTCGCCCAGCGCGCCCTCACGCGAAAGGCGCCGCGGCCAGTCCGGTAGGTTTCGGTGATCGCGGACTTGTCGTCGATGACAACGCCGCCGGTCGGGAAATCGGGACCCGGCACGAAAGTGGCGAGCGCTTCGGCGTCCGCGTCCGGATGGGCGATGAGATAAAGCGCCGCGTCGCAGAGTTCGGCGATGTTGTGCGGCGGAATCGACGTCGCCATGCCGACCGCGATGCCCTGCGAGCCATTGGCGAGCAGGTTCGGGACCGCCGAGGGCATGACGATCGGCTCTTTGGCGTCGCCGGAGTAATTGTCGCGCCAATCGACCGAATCTTCGTCGACGCCCTCCATGATGAGGCGCGCGACATCGGTCATGCGGGCCTCGGTATAGCGGTAGGCGGCGGCGTTATCTCCGTCGATATTGCCGAAATTGCCTTGGCCCTCGACCAGCGGATAGCGCGAGACGAAGTCCTGCGCGA
Source organism: uncultured Alphaproteobacteria bacterium (assembly GCA_963836695.1). GTDB lineage: Bacteria > Pseudomonadota > Alphaproteobacteria > Rhizobiales > Beijerinckiaceae > Roseiarcus. The sequence goes on along the minus strand of CAWIKX010000024.1, from coordinate 87,450 downwards.
GGCGCACCAGCGCCTCGTAGATCGCTTGGTCGCCGTGGGGATGGAACGAACCCATCACGTCGCCGACGATCTTCGCGCATTTCTTGAAGGCGGTTCCCGGGTCGAGCCTTAGGATGTGCATGCCGTAGAGAATGCGGCGGTGCACCGGCTTCAATCCGTCGCGTGCGTCGGGGAGCGCCCGCCCCATGATGGTGGAAAGGGCGTAGGCCAGATAGCGCTCCTCGAGCGCATCGCGCAGCTTGATCTCTATTGGCTCCGGGAGCGGAGGAGGCGGGGCCGGCGGAACATGTTTGGCCATGGATGGGGGTTACCCCGGGCCTTGAGTTGCGGCAAGGCCATAGGCCCGCGGGCGAGCGTCGGGTTCAAAGCCGACTACACGATTGCGTCAGGCGCTTCTGGACCGGCCGACTGCCGATGGGGGCGCGCGATGCAACCGGAGGGCGAGCTTGATGAAAGGAAAAGCAAGGGCGTGAAAGAAAAATTGCTTTCATTTCCTTTCATTAATTTTTTCGAATGCAGACTTTTCAACTAGTTACGAGCGAAAAAATGAAAATATTCAGTCCACGCTCAACTCCCTCTCAGGTTGTGCGGGAGGCGCCTCCGACGGACATACTTGGATTGCGTCGTTCTGTCCCTCCTGCTCGCCTCCGATGTCGAAGGCGCCGCTTCGTCAACCATGGCTCCTCTCTCTCCGCAACCGCTACGGACGGCCGCCTCGGTGGGAAAACATCACAGATTAACATATATTCTGAGAATTGCTAAGCGAATTTTACTCTATGCCTTTCGTTCTCGTAGGAAAAAGTCAAGATAGTCAGTATGTTACACCTAGGCCGCCACAGATCAACGATCGAGCTGACCGCCGATGCGCGGCGCTTCTGGCGCTCTGTAGCCAAATCCATGACCCATCCGACCGTTGCCCAATCTGGGGGGAACATCCCCGGAACATATGAATTCTTCCTTCAGCGTGCGCCCAGTTGGCGGCGCGATGGAGCTGCCCGAGAATTGCGTCATCCCCTGCATGCTCAGTTCCAAGGCAGCGCCTTCGGCCGCCATCCTCGGCGCAGGGCGAAGGCGGATTTGCCGGAGCTCAATCTCCGCGTCTCCGCTTTTGCCATCCTGGCCGAAACCCTGTGGGAACTCCTCAAATTTCTCGTGAAGTCGCACTTGCCAATTGATCGTTCAGACAGCGGCATTACATCACTGAATCGAGCCGGCGGCATAAGACTTGCTCCGGCGGAGTTCCGCGTAGACCTGAGTTGACCGGCGGAGTTCCGCGTAGACCTGAGTTGAAAGGAGGAAAACTCCCAGGGATTCGGCATCACCCCAACTTAGAACCCGAATAAGGGGACTGAGATGATCGCTCGAATCGCTGCTCTATTGCTCGCCCTGTCTGCTACGGGCGCAGAGGCGCATGACTATTGGTCTGACGGGAAAGCTGTTCCCGACTGGGTGAAGGCTTCGTGCTGCGGACCCGCAGACGCTCATCATCTTCGCCCGGACCAGGTGCACCGGATCTCGGACGACTTTTACAGCGTCGATGGCTACGTCCGTCGCATTCCCGTTGGTGAAGCGCTCCCGAGCCAGGATGGCGACTACTGGATCTTCTATCGGGATGATGGAAGCGGGATGCAGTCCGGCGTCTACTGCTTCTTTGTGCCGATGGCCTTTTGATTGCCGTCAGGGGCTTGCTAGATTCTGATCCGCCGTGCAGGCGGTTTCGTCCCGCCGGCTTCCTGTGATCAGCGGGCGTGTCGCCCCGCGCGCGGGCTTTCCTGTGAGGTCAGCCCGCCAAGGGGATGACGCGCCGCGCTTCTGCGCTTACATACCGGGCGCGCGACCGGAATAGGTTCGCGGCCCCGGCCCGCGCGCGGCCGACGTAGCCGCCCCGCTTGCTACTCATGAGCGCACCTTAGGGGGACTCCGGCGATGCCGGCGATGATTTCGATTGCCGCGGTCACCAAGCGTTACAAGTCGGGCCTCGTGGCGCTCGACGCTGTCGACCTGGAAATCGGCAAGGGCGAGATCTTCGCCTTGCTGGGCCCCAACGGGGCCGGCAAGACGACGCTGATCGGGGTCGTCTGTGGCTCCGTGTCGATGACGTCTGGCCAAGTCCTCATCGATGGCCATGACGTCGTCCGTGACTATCGCGCCGCGAGATCGATCGTCGGGCTCGTGCCCCAAGAGATCGCGCTCGATATTTTCACCACCGTCCATAGATCAGCGACCTTTAGTCGCGGGCTTTTCGGAAAGTCGCCCGATCCCGCCTATATCGAACAACTGCTACGCGACCTTTCGTTGTGGGAGAAGCGGGACAGCCGAATCGTTGAATTGTCGGGCGGCATGAAACGGCGGGTCATGATCGCGAAGGCGCTCGCGCATGAGCCAGAGGTGCTGTTCCTTGACGAGCCGACCGCCGGCGTCGACGTCAATCTCAGGCGCGACATGTGGGCGCTGGTTCGGCGGCTTCGCGGCCGGGGCGTGACGGTCATCCTCACCACCCACTATATCGAGGAGGCCGAGGAGATGGCGGATCGGGTCGGCGTCATAAACAAAGGCCGGATCGTTCTCGTGGACGAGAAGGCGGCGCTCATGCGCAAGCTTGGCAAGCGGCGCCTGACGCTGGCGCTGCAGAAGCCCTTGCCGGCGCTGCCCAAGGAGCTGGAGGGCTGGCCGCTCGAACTCGAGGACCAGGGTCGGCGCCTGTCCTATCGCTTCGATGCGTCGGCCGAGGACACCGGCGTTCCAACGCTGTTGCATCGCCTCAACGAGATCGGCGTCGATTTCCATGATCTCGAGACCAGCACGACCACGCTCGAAGACATTTTTGTCGATCTGGTGGGGCGCGCGGCGTGAGCCTTCCAGGGGTCAATCTGAGCGGCGTCTGGGCGATCTATCGCTCGGAGATGCAGCGCACGCAGCGCACGATCCTGCAGAGCGTCGCAACGCCTGTCATCACCACCGCACTCTATTTCGTGGTGTTTGGAGCAGCGATCGGCGGACGCATTCGCGAAGTGAGCGGAGTGAGCTACGGCTCCTTCATCGTGCCGGGCCTGATGATGCTTTCACTTCTCACGCAGAGCATCTCCAACGCTTCGATCGGCATCTACTTCCCGAAATTCACGGGCCAGATCTACGAGCTCCTATCGGCCCCGCTATCCGCGATCGAGGCGGTTTGCGCTTATGTCGGCGCAGCGGCGACCAAGTCGATCGCGATCGGCCTGATCATTCTTCTTACCGCCTCTCTGTTGGTGCCGCTGCGCATCGAGCATCCGTTTTGGATGATCGCCTTTCTCGCGCTGACTTCGATCGCGTTTAGCCTGTTTGGCTTCATCATCGGCATCTGGGCGAAAAACTTCGAACAACTTGCCGTGATCCCTTCCCTTGTCGTGACGCCGCTTACGTTTCTCGGCGGCGCGTTCTACTCGATCGACATGCTGCCGCCGTTCTGGCGTACGGTCAGCCTGTTCAATCCCGTGGTCTATCTCATCAGCGGCTTTCGCTGGAGCTTCTATGGCCAAGGCGACGTCAGCGTCGCCGCCAGCCTGGGATTTACGGGGCTGTTCATTGCAGTGTGCCTTGCGATCCTGACATGGATCTTCCGCACCGGATGGCGGTTGAAACCATGACGAGCGCAACGGACGCGAATTGACTGCCGTCGGGCTCGTGTTCAGTATGACTTGACCCCGTCCTCTGAGCTCGAGTTCCCCATGCCTTCAGGCCTCATTATCGTCACCGGCGGCTCGCGCGGCATTGGCGCCGCCATCTGTCGCCGCCTCGCTGCCGACGGACACGCAATCGGCGTCAACTACACCGCGGACGCCAAGGCCGCCGAAGCGACGGTCGCGGAGATCAAGAAGTCGGGCGGACGGGCGCAAGCGTTCCAGGCCGACGTCGCCGACCCAGTTCAGATTCCCCGCCTCTTCGAGCAAGCGACGCAGGCGCTGGGGCCGCTCGCCGGGCTCGTCAACAACGCTGGCGTCACGGGGCGTTTCGTCACGACCGATCAGCGCGAGGCTATGGAGCTGACGCAGCTCTTTCAAATCAACGTGATCGGAACTGTGCTCGCGTGCAAAGAGGCCGTGCTTCGGCTCTCGACCAAGCACGGCGGGAGCGGCGGGTCGATCGTCAACATTTCCTCAATCGCCGCCAAGTCTGGGGGGCTGCCGGGACTCGCCTCCTATGCGGCGACCAAGGGGGCGGTCGACAGCTTCACCAAGGGTCTCGCAACCGAGGTCGGGCCCGAGGGCGTCCGGGTCAATGCGGTCGCCCCCGGCTACACCGACACCGACATGAACCGTAACGCGCTTGCCCAGCCGTCCTTCCGCGAGCGGATGGAGGGGATGACCCCCTTGCGCCGCATCGGCGCTCCCGAGGAGATCGCGGAGGCCGCAGCCTGGCTCATCTCACCGGCCGCCGCCTTTGTCACCGGCAGCGTGGTGACCGTATCCGGCGGACGTTGAGCGCCCAGCGCGACACGGAGCCTACTCTCCTCGCCGAGCCGCCGCCGCCCATTCGAGCGCCGCGTTCTCATCAGCGCGCGCGAACTGGCGAATGCGGACAGGCGAAGCCTCGAAATTGTTGAGGGTCGCTCCGTCCATCTGTTCTGGATCGACCACGACCGCGAGCTTGACTAATGCTTTGTGAGTAAGCGCCGAGCTCGCGAGCCCGCGCGCCAATTCGGCAAAGTCGCCGTCAAAATCCGGATCGATAATCACAACCAGGCCCGTCGCGGCTTCGCCTAGGGCCGCGTCGATCGCCGCCTCGACATCCCGAGCCACGACCGCGCCGCTTGCGCGTAACGCCACAGTCTGCGCCGGCCCCGCATGCACCCGCTCCAACATCGACCGCTCGCTTTCTTCGCCAGTCCCTAGGGGCGATTAACGGTTCGCAGCTCGATCGTCATAGCAGATTGGCGCCTCTGCGAGCGAGCGGGTTGCGGCGACACGCTCCCTCACAGCCGTCGCGCCTTGCCGACGCTACGAACTAGGACCGGCGGCGCGCCGCTACTCGGCGCCGAGGCGCCTGACGAAGCTCTCCAGATTCACCGCGCCGCGTCGATGCGTTCCCTCGCCGATCTTCTGGACGCCGTCATGCGCTTCGACGGCGAGCAGCATCGCGCGGCCAGAGACTTCGAGGACGCGAGCTGTGGCGAGCACCGTGCGCCCGACCGGAGTGGGCGCAAGATGGCGCACATTGACTTCGCTGCCGACGGTGACCCAGCCTTCAGGCAAATGCGGCGCCACGGCCGCCGCCGAAGCCATCTCCATCGCCAGGATCATCATCGGGGTGCCGAACACGAACGGCATGCCATCCAAACGCGCGCCGACCGTGAGTTCGCGCGTAACGAGAACCTCGTGTCGGCCGGTCATGCCGACCTGAACGCGCTCGAGCGGCTCCGCCACCGGAACTCGAGCGGGAGCCGATTGCGCGGCCTACTCGAAAGTCGCGCCCCAGGATCCCCAGATGTAGATGCAGCTGAACAGGAACAGCCAGACCACGTCGACGAAATGCCAGTACCAGGCGGCGAACTGGAACCCGACGTGGTGTCGCGGAGTGAAGTGGCCCCTGTAGGCGCGCATGAGGCACACAAAGAGGAAAATCACCCCGATGATGACGTGCGCGCCATGAAACCCGGTCGCCATGAAGAACGTCGCGCCATAGATCGAGTTCTTAAAGGGGAAGGGCGCGTGGATGTACTCGTAGGCCTGCGTGAACACGAACAGCACACCGAGCGCGATGCCCAGCGCGAGAAAAATTTTGAATAGCGGACGGTTGCCCTCGCGCAGATTGTCGTGGGCGACATTGACAGCAGCGCTCGACGTCAAGAGCACGAACGTGTTCATCAGCGGCAACGCGAGCGGGTTGATCACCTCCGTGCCCTTGGGCGGCCAAATCCCGCCGCTGAAATCAAGAAGCCCGTAGGTCTGCGGATCCGCCGGATTGAGCGAGTTCCAGAAGAACGCCCAAAACCAGGCGACGAAGAACATGACCTCGGAGGCGATGAACAGGATCATGCCGAACGTCAGGCCATGACGGACAACAACATTGTGGTAGCCACTCTGCGCCTCGGAGACGACATCGCGCCACCAGCCGAACATGGTGAAGAGGATGCCCGCGACGCCAATCGTCAGAATGGCCGGCCCCATACTCATCTGGTGCATCGACAATATGAGGCCAAAAGCCGCTAGGAACGCGACCGCCGCGCCAAGGAGCGGCCAAGGGCTCGGGTCGACGAGATGAAATCCCGGCCGGTCCGGAATCGCCGCGTCGGTCATAGTTTTCTCCTGTTGATCGTCATCCCGCCGGCCCCGCGCGATCAGCCGAACGGCCGACCGTCGGCTTCTCAGCTGGCGGCGCAAACATCGTATAAGACAGCGTAATCGAATCGACCCTGGCCATTGACGGGTCTTTCTCGAGAGCGGGATCGAGGAAGAACACGACCGGCCATTCCGCGCTTTCATGCGGGCCGAGATGCTGCGTCGAGAAGCAGAAGCAGGAGATCTTGTCGAAATATCCTCCGGACACTTCCGGCGTCACGTTGAAAGTCGCGTGTCCTTCAGTCGGCATGTCGCTGAGATTCTTCACACGGAAATAGACCGTGACGGTCTTCCCCGCGCGGACGTTTATCGACTCGACCTCGGGCTCGAGTCGCCAATTGAGACCCGGCGCGACATTGGCGTCGAAGCCCACCCTAATAATCCGGCGGCCCTCGGCGTCCGTGTTGGCTTTCACCTGTTGGGGCGTACCTTCGTAGCCTGTCGCGCGGCAGAAGGCCGAGTAGAAAGGCGCGGCGGCGTACGTAAGGCCGATCATGCCGACCGCGAACACGATTCCACCCACGCCAATCAGGCGATTGTTGCGTCCCGTACGACCGCCGACAGACACAGTGCGGCCATCGTGATCGCCGGAACCGGTCACGCTGCGCTCCCGTGCCCCGCAATGGCCGGCGCATGGTCATGTTCGTCGCCGAGAATGTGCGGCGGCTCTTCCCATGTGTGGAACGGCGGCGGGGAGGGCAGCTGCCACTCGAGCGTCGTCGCGCCGGGGCCCCATGGATTAGCCGGGGCCGGACGCTTGGCTTTGAAGGCGTCATAGAGGACGTAGATGAAAATGATGGTCCCAACGCCGCCAATGAAGGCGCCGATTGACGACACCATGTTCCAGAACGCATAGGCTTCCGTGTAATCGACGACCCGGCGCGGCATTCCCTGGAAGCCAAGGAAGTGCTGCGGAAAAAAGGCGAGGTTGATGCCGACGAAGGAAACCCAGAAGTGCCACTTCGCCAGCTTCTCGTCATAGAGATAGCCGGTGATCTTCGGGAACCAATAGTAGAAGCCGGCGAAAATCGAGAACACCGCGCCGAGCGACATCACGTAATGAAAATGCGCAACGACGTAGTAGGTGTCGTGCAGATAGCGGTCGATCGCCGCGTTGGCGAGCACGACCCCGGTGACGCCGCCGACGGTGAAGACGAAGACGAAGCCGATCGCCCACAGCATCGGCGGCCTTAGCGAAATCGAGCCGCCCCACATCGTGGCCAGCCACGAGAACACCTTCACCCCCGTCGGCACCGCGATCACCATAGTGGCGAAGACGAAATAGCGCTGGGCGTTGAGCGACATGCCGGTTGTGAACATGTGATGAGCCCAGACGGCGAAGCCGAGAAAGGCGATGGCCAGCATCGCGTAGACCATGCCGACATAACCAAAGATGGGCTTCTTCGAGAACGTGGCCACGACCTGACTGACCATGCCGAAGCCCGGGATGATGAGGATGTAGACCTCGGGATGGGCGAAGAACCAGAAAAGGTGCTGGAACAGGATTGGATCGCCGCCGCCCGCAGGCTCGAAGAAGGTGGTGTGGAAGTTGCGGTCCGTCAGCAGCATGGTGAGCGCCCCCGCCAACACCGGCAGCGACAGAAGGAGCAGGAACGCGGTCACCAGCACCGACCACGGGAACAGCGGCATGCGGAACATGGTCATGCCCGGCGCGCGCATATTGAAGATCGTGGCGATGAAATTAATCGCGCCCAGGATCGAGGACGCGCCGGCCAAATGCATCGACAGGATGACAAAGTCCGCAGCCGGACCCGGCGTTCCCACCTGGCTCGACATAGGCGGATAGAGCACCCAGCCGCCGCCGAAGCCGTGCATGCCTGGCGAGCCTTCGACAAACATGGAGCACATGAGAAGCAGGAACGACGCCACCAGAAGCCAGAACGACATATTGTTCAGCCTGGGAAACGCCATATCCGGCGCCCCAATCATGAGCGGCACCATCCAATTGCCGAATCCCCCCATCATCGCCGGCATCACCATGAAAAAGATCATGATGAGGGCATGACTGCTGAAGAACACGTTGTACATGTTTTTGGCGGCGTCGGCCGAACCGTCACCAGTCATTACCGCGGAGATCAAGGGGAAGACCTGAACCCCCGGCGACATCAGTTCCGCGCGGATCAGGATCGAAAGCAACGTGCCGATGAGGCCGCAGATAATGGCCAAGATCAGATAAAGCGTCCCAATGTCCTTGTGGTTGGTGGAATAGAGAAACCGCCGCCAGCCGGTCGGGATGTGGTGCTCGTGCTCATGCTCATGATGAGCATCGACGTCGTGATGAGAGAAGTCGGTGACGGACGCCATGTTTTTAACGACTCCGGTAATGCATGATCGGCAGGCCTAGTGACCGCGCCGACTAGGGATGGGCCCGCGGCGCGGCCGCGACCTCGACTTGGTCCAAAACCGCGAACTGCTTCTTGGCCTGCACGAGCCAGGCCTCATAATCCGCCTGGCTCAGGACCCGGACGTTGATCGGCATGAACGCGTGATCGATACCACAGATATTCGAGCATTGTCCGTAGAACATACCCTCGTGATCCGCCTTGAACCAGGCCTTGTTGAGGCGGCCAGGTATCGCGTCGATCTTGATCCCGAAAGACGGCACTGAGAATGAGTGGATGACGTCCTGCGAGACGACGTCAAATTCAATCACCTTGCCGACCGGAACCACCATCTCATGGTCCGCGGTGATGAGGCGCGGCTCGCCGGGCTTGAGATCCTTGTCTTCGACATAGAGCGAATTGAACGAAAAGCCGCCCTCGGATTTCGGGTAGCCGTAATTCCAATGCCACTGCGAGGCCGTCACCTTCACCGTCAGGTCGGGCGCGGGGATAATGAGTTGCTCGGCGAGCAGCCGGAACGAGGGTACCGCGATGAAGACCAGCAGGAGCGCGGGCAAAACCGTCCAGATGATTTCGATCCCCGCGTGATGGGTACGCCGCGACGGCACGGGATTTGCGGTCTCATTGAAGCGCCACACGATATAGACGATGAGCGCCAGGACGAACAGAGAAATGCAAATGATCACCGGAAGGAGAATCCAGTTGTGAAACCAGAACATGTCCTCGGCGTTTTGGCCGTTGGCCGGCAAAAAGCCAATTCCGGCCTGATGGGGAGCGCCGAGAAGCTGCGCCATGGCCCTCGACGCAGCCAGCACAGTCACCAGCGCCGTCGCCAAACTTACCCTGATCGCGTTTGAGCGTACGCGCATAACGACATGTCTCCTTCACTTTTACCCGCGTCGTTAGCGCAAACGACCGCATTGCGCCACGCCCTCGACTCCAACGCAGCGCAACAATAGACGGCGCGGCGACTCGTTGACAAATAAAAAATTCTCTTCGCCAGCATCGGAGCAAAGCCGATGACGACGATGCCGTGCCCGTTGATCTCCCTTTTTGCCCTTACTGAGGCCGATCAACGCGTATGGGCTCGGCGAATGCGACATTTTGTGCTTGGCTGCGCGCCCCTGCGACCGCAATATGCCATGTGCCTCCTGGGCCGAGGCGTCGCGCGTCACGCGACCCCTTAAGGATACGCGCGATGGCGGATGAGAGCGACGAACAGTCGTGGCGGCCAATATTGCTGGCGCTCGCGGCTCTGGCTGCCTTCGGCTGGCTGGCCGCGGCCTTCGTTTGGTGGCAAGGCGCGCACGCTCAGTCGTACTTAAACGAGCAGCTGAGCGCGGCGGAACGGGCGCGGGAGTCCCTGGCCTCGGACTTACAGAACCTGGAAAAGTCGGCGGGCGCCGCTGCTCAGCTGAAAAAGCAGGCGGCGGACGCCGAGAAGGCGCTTACGGACGCCTCGACGGCAAGGGCTTCAGCACAGAACGAACTCGCCGATCTGACCAAGCAGATCAGCGACGCCAGACTCGCCATCTCCGGGGCCCAGGAAGAGGCAAGCGCCAAGACGCGCGATTTGCAGGCGGTCGATAGCCGTCTCAAGGACGAAAGCGATCGCGTGGCCGCGCTGCAGAGCCAGGACCAAGTCCTCTCGGCGGAGCAGACCCGTTTGCAGGGCGACGTCGACACCGCGCGCAAGGCTCTCGCGGATGCTCAGGCCCAGGCGGCGTCCGCCCAGAGGCAGTTCGAGGCGTTGCAAGGCCAAATCAATTCCGCGACCGCCGAGTTCAACGCCCTTCAAGCGCAAATTCGCGCAGCGAAGCCAGCAACGGAATCGAGCCCGAATCCGTGATGAGACCGCCCGACCGCAAGGTCGGCAAGGCTTGCCGGAGATTGTACAGCCCGGCGCGCCGTGTTTAAACAAGTGAAACGGATCGGCAGATTGAGCGTTGCGCCAGGAACTGACGCACGCGGGGGGCCTTATTGGACGAGCTGGTCACGAGGGACAAAGCCCCGCCCCAAACGGCGGAGATGCGGCCCTATCCCGCAGCGGAGCTCAAAGCGGCGGTGCTGGCGAAACTGACTTACGCCGTCGGCAAGACGCCGGACGCGGCCACGCCGCGCGACTGGTTTCTGGCGGTCACGTTCGCCACGCGCGACATCATCGTCGGCCGTTGGCTCGAATCCCTCAACGCCGTCTATGCCGACGGGCGCAAGCGCGTTTACTATCTTTCGCTCGAATTCCTGATTGGGCGGCTGTTGTTCGACGCCCTGACCAATCTTGGCGTCGCGCAGCCAATGGCGGAGGCGCTCGACGAACTCGGCGTCAATCTTACAGACTTGCGCCGGATTGAGCCCGACGCCGCGCTGGGCAATGGCGGCCTCGGGCGTCTCGCCGCGTGTTTCATGGACAGCATGGCGACGTTGTCGATCGCCGCGCATGGCTACGGCATCCGTTACGACAATGGTCTCTTTCGCCAGATTATCCGAGGCGGCTGGCAGCAGGAGACGCCCGAGGATTGGCTGGTCAACGGCAATCCGTGGGAATTTGTCCGTCCCGAATACAATTACGCAATCGGCTTCGGCGGCTGGGTCGAAATGGTTCAGGGCGAAGAGGAGCACGCCCGCCACGTATGGCATCCCTCGGAGACAGTGGAAGCGGTCGCATACGATACGCCGATCGTTGGTTGGCGCGGCCGACATGTCAACACGCTGCGGCTGTGGTCGGCGCGGCCAACCGACCCCCTGAAGCTCGAAGCCTTCAACGCCGGAGACTATGTTGGCGCGTTTTCTGAAGCCGTGCGGGCTGAAGCGATCTCCAAGGTCCTCTATCCCAGCGACGCGACTCCCGCGGGCCAGGAATTGCGGCTGAGGCAAGAGTATTTCTTCGCGTCAGCTTCGCTGCTGGATCTCGTCCGCCGCCACGTCAAGCAGTGGGGCGACGTGCGCACGCTCGGCAAGCACGCCGCCGTCCAGCTCAACGACACTCATCCGGCGATCGGCATCGCGGAACTGATGCGTATCCTCGTCGATCTCAACAAGCTCGAGTGGGGCGAGGCCTGGTCGATCACCCAGAAGACATTCTCCTACACCAATCACACTTTGCTGCCTGAAGCGCTCGAAACCTGGCCGGTCCCATTGATGGAACGCGTGCTGCCGCGCCACATGCAGATCATCTACCTGATCAATGCGGCGCATCTCGACGGTGCGCAACGACGTGGGTTTGTCGATACAGACATGCTCGCCGGCATCTCGCTGATCGACGAACATGCTGGGCGCCGGGTGAGAATGGGGAACCTCGCCTTCATTGGCTCGCACAAAGTCAACGGCGTTTCGGCGCTGCACACCGAATTGATGCGCGAGACCGTGTTCCACACGCTGAATTCCCTCCATCCCGGCCGTATCGTTAACAAGACCAATGGCATCACCTTTCGGCGCTGGCTTATCGAGTGCAATCCGGACCTGGCCCAGATCATTCGATCGGCTCTCGGCGAGCGAGCCCTCGACGACTATCGTGCGCTGAAAGCCCTTGCCGCATACGCGAATGATTCTTCACTGCAGGAACGCGTGGCGCAGGCTCGGCGCAAACGCAAAATCGCCCTTGCGCGCGTGATCGCCGATCAGCTCAACCAGCGCGTCGATCCCGAGGCGATGTTCGACGTGCAGGTCAAGCGGATACACGAATACAAGCGGCAACTCCTGAATCTGCTCGAAACAGTCGCACGTTACAACGCTATCCGCGCAAATCCGACGAGCGACTTCGCGCCTCGCGTTAAGATCTTCTCTGGCAAGGCTGCCGCGAGCTATACTCAGGCGAAGCTGATCATCAAGCTCGCCATCGATATCGCGAAGGTCGTCAATTCGGATCCGACCGTGCGTGGTCTTTTGAAAGTCGTCTTCCTGCCTAACTACAACGTTTCGCTGGCGGAGATCATCATGCCGGCGGCCGACCTGTCCGAGCAGATATCGACCGCCGGCATGGAGGCCTCCGGGACCGGCAATATGAAGATGGCGCTCAACGGCGCTCTCACTATCGGCACGCTCGACGGCGCCAATGTCGAGATGCGCGATATGGTCGGCGACGACAACATCTTCATCTTCGGCATGACAGCGGCGGAAGTCGAGACCGCGCGCGCCAACGGCATCGATTTCGACCGAGCACATCTCCGCGTCGCCCATGCTGCGCGAAGCGCTCGACCAAATCGCATCCGGCGTGTTCTCGATCGACGACGTCGGACGTTATCGCGGCCTCGTCGACACGCTCACCCATCACGATTATTTCATGATCTGTTCTGACTTCGACGCTTACTGGCGCACACAGATGAAGATCGACGAAGCTTGGCGCGACCGGAACCGCTGGCTGCGTTCGAGCGTTCTGAACACGGCCAACGTCGGCTGGTTCTCCTCCGATCGCACGATCGCAGAATACGCAGAGGAAATCTGGAGAGCCCCGTTCGCGCCGATAGTCTAAGACTTTTATGGAGACCGCTGTGGGGGAGGGCTGGAAGGCAAGAGAGCAAGACGTCGACGCGATCGCAGCTGGGCGCAGCTCCGATCCTTTTGCGGTGCTCGGACCACACCAGACCCCTGATGGATGGGTGATCCGCGTCTTCGCGCCCGAGGCAGTCTCGGTGCGCGCCCTCACTCGTGATGGCCGCGTAATTGCCGAGTTACCGCGGCGCAAGGATGACGTTTTCGAGGCGCTCATCCCATCGGTCAAAGAGCGACCTACCTACCGGGTCGAGGTCACAACCGCGCATGGATCCCATTCGTATATGGACTCCTATGCGTTTGGCCCAGCCCTAGGTCCGCTCGATGACTATCTGGTGCGGGAAGGCACGCATCGGCAGCTCTACCGCCGGCTTGGCGCTCAGCTCACTACTCACGAGGGCGTAGACGGCGTCCTGTTTGCGGTGTGGGCGCCGAACGCGACGCGTGTTTCGATCGTTGGGGACTTCAACCGGTGGGACGGCCGGCGTTGCCAGATGCGTCGGCGCTTCGACAGTGGGTTGTGGGAGATTTTCGTCCCCGAATTGACAGTCGGAGCGGTCTACAAGTTCGAGCTTTTGGATCCGAACGGGGCGCTGTTGCCGCTCAAAGCGGACCCGTTCGGTTTCGAGGCGGAGCTTAGGCCATCGACCGCGTCGGTCGTCGCTGACAGCGCTGACTTCACCTGGAGCGACGCGGAATATATGGCCAGGCGCGGGGATGGCGAGCCGCGGCGGAAGCCGATGTCGATTTATGAGGCCCATCTCGGCTCCTGGCGGCTCGGCGAGAACGGGCGGTTTCTCACCTACGACGAACTCGCCGACGAGCTCATCCCTTACGTGGCCGACATGGGCTACACCCATGTCGAGCTGCTGCCGATCAGTGAGCATCCACTCGATCAATCCTGGGGCTATCAGCCGATCGGCCTGTTTGCGCCGACCCGTCGCTTCGGCGAACCTGCGGGATTCGCCCGATTCATTGATCGAGCGCATGCCGCTGGCCTCGGCGTCATCCTCGACTGGGTCCCAGCGCATTTCCCGACCGATCAACAAGGGTTGGCGCATTTCGATGGCACCGCGCTCTACGAGCACGCTGACCCTCGAAAAGGGTTCCAGCCGGATTGGAACACGGCGATCTATAATTTCGGCCGCACGGAGGTCGCCAACTTCCTCTATTGCAACGCGCTTTACTGGGTCGATCGCTTCCACATCGACGGGCTGCGCGTCGACGCGGTCGCCTCGATGCTTTACCTCGACTATTCGCGCAAAGCGGGCGAATGGCTGCCCAACGCTGACGGAAGTAAGGAAAACCGAGAAGCGATCGCGTTCTTGCGCCGCGCCAACGAGCTCGTCTACGGCACGTTTCCGGGAGCGGTCACCATAGCGGAGGAATCCACCGCCTTCCCCGGCGTTTCGCGGCCGACCGACCAGGGGGGCCTCGGCTTCGGCTTCAAGTGGAACATGGGCTGGATGCACGACACTCTGGACTACGTGTCGGAGGATCCGCTGTATCGCCGCTGGCATCACAATAAGATGACCTTCGGCCTGCTTTACGCCTTCAGCGAGAACTTCGTGCTGCCGATCTCGCACGATGAAGTCGTGCACGGCAAACGCTCGGTCATTGGCAAGATGCCGGGCGACGAGTGGCAGCGTTTCGCCAATGCGCGGGCTTTCTATGGCTTCATGTGGGGCCACCCTGGAAAGAAACTCCTCTTTATGGGGCAGGAGTTCGGGCAGACAAGCGAATGGAACTCTAACGATTCGCTTCCCTGGTGGCTGCTTGATCATTGGCCGCATCAGGGCCTCCAGGCTTGGATTCGCGATCTTAACCGTCTCTATCGCGAGACGCCGGCTCTCTATGCGCGCGATTGCGAGCCGGACGGCTTCCGCTGGATCGTGGTCACCGACGAGATCCAGTCGGTGTTCGCCTTTCTTCGCTGCGGCGCGCGGAGCGACCCGCCGGTTGCGGTCGTATGCAATTTCACTCCGGAGCCTCGCGTGGGCTATCGTCTTGGCCTGCCCTATCAGGGTTTGTGGCGCGAGGCGCTCAACAGCGACGCCGCCCCCTACGGTGGATCCAACATGGGCAATTTCGGCGGCGTGACGGCGCTGGACCAGCCTTTGCACGGCCTCCCCGCTTCGGCGACTCTTACCTTGCCACCGCTTGCAGCCTTGTTCCTCGTTTTCAGCCCGCCTGCCGCCATCTAGGCGGCATCCTGACGACGGAGTTTGCGATGCCAAAAATGCAAACGGCGAAGGAACTGGGCGTTTCCGCCCCCTTCGCCCGTCACGCCATGGCCTACGTGCTCGCAGGCGGGCGAGGTAGCCGCCTGCTCGAGCTCACCGACCGACGCGCGAAGCCGGCGGTCTATTTTGGCGGCAAATCGCGCATTATCGATTTCGCGTTGTCGAACGCGATTAATTCCGGCATTCGCCGCATCGCAGTCGCCACGCAATACAAGGCCCACAGCCTGATCCGCCACCTCCAGCGCGGATGGAACTTTTTGCGGCCGGAGCGGAACGAGAGCTTCGATGTCCTGCCAGCCTCCCAGCGCGTGTCGGAAACGATGTGGTACCTTGGCACCGCGGACGCGGTCTATCAGAACATCGACATCATCGAGAGCTATGGCCCCCACTTCATCGTGCTCTTGGCTGGCGATCACGTCTACAAGATGGATTACGAAAAGATGCTTCAGCAACACGTCGATTTGGGGGCCGACGTGACCGTGGGCTGTCTCGAGGCGTCGCTTGAGGAGGCGACGGGTTTCGGCGTGATGCATATCGACGCCAAGAACAACATCATTGCCTTCCTCGAAAAGCCCAAGAACCCTCCCCCTATGCCCGGCAAGCCCGACGTCGCGCTCGCCAGCATGGGGATTTATGTGTTCGAGACCGCATTCCTGATTGATCTTCTTAAGCGCGACGCAGCGGATCAGAATTCGAGCCACGACTTTGGCAAGGACATCATTCCTTACCTCGTCAAGAACGGGAAGGCCGTGGCCCATCACTTCTCGCAGTCCTGCGTGACCTCGACCGAAGAGGCAAAACCCTACTGGCGCGATGTCGGAACTGTGGACGCTTACTGGGGCGCCAACGTAGATTTGACCGACGTCGTTCCCGATCTCGACCTTTACGATCGCGGCTGGCCGATCTGGACCTACGGAGAGATCACGCCGCCAGCGAAATTCGTCCATGACGTGGACGGCCGCCGAGGCCTTGCGGTATCGTCGCTTCTGTCAGGGGGGTGCATCATCTCGGGCGCATCGCTCAGCCGCTCGCTCATCTTTACCGGAGTGCGCGTCCATTCGTACACGACGATACACGAAACGGTCGTCCTCCCGTATGTGACAGTCGGACGCAACGTGCGGCTCGCCAAAGCCATCATCGACAGCGAAGTGCGTATTCCCGACGGCCTGGTCGTCGGCGAGGACCCGGAGCTTGACGCCAAGCGGTTCCGCCGCACGGAGAGTGGCGTCACTTTGATCACCCAGCCGATGATCGACAAACTCGTGCAATGAGCGAGCTGAAGGTTCTCTCCGTCGCCTCGGAGATTTTCCCGCTTGTCAAAACAGGCGGCCTTGCCGATGTGGTCGGCGCGTTGCCTGCCGCGCTGGCTCGCGAAAATGTCGAAATCAGAACGCTCGTCCCTGGCTATCCGGCGGTAACGGCCAAGCTCGCCGAGGCGCAGCCGGCCCATACCTATGACGACCTCTTCGGCGGTCCGGCGCGCGTGCTCGCCGGCGCGGCCGACGGCCTGGACTTGTTCGCCATCGACGCGCCGCACCTCTACGACCGGCCTGGGAACCCTTACCTTGGTCCCGACGGGCTCGATTGGCCCGACAATGCGCGCCGGTTCGCGGCGCTCGCGCGTGTCGCCGCCGACATCGGTCTTGGGGTGATCGGCGCGTTCCAACCCCAGGTCGTCCACGCGCATGACTGGCAGGCCGCGCTCACGGCCGCCTATCTCAACTATTCTGGCGGATCGCGTCCCGGAACCGTGATCACGATCCACAACATCGCCTTCCAAGGTCACTTTCCCAGTTCGATCTTCGGCGAACTGGGCCTGCCTCCATACGCGTTCACCTTGGACGGCGTCGAATATTATGGCGGCGTCGGCTATCTGAAGGCGGGCTTGAGGCTTTCCGACCGCATCACCACGGTTTCGCCGACCTATGCGCGAGAGATCATGACGCCTCAGTCCGGCATGGGGCTCGACGGACTCCTGCGCACACGCGCTGCCGTCGTGCACGGAATCGTGAACGGCATCGACGACACCGTCTGGAATCCGGCCACGGATCCCGCCTTGCCGCAGACCTTTAGCGCCCTACGAATCGACATGCGTGTTCGCAACAAGACCGCGCTCCAAACCCAGATGGGGCTGGCGCCGGGCGTCGAACGCCCGCTGTTCGGCGTCATCTCACGCCTTTCGGACCAAAAGGGTCTCGACTTGCTGTTGCAGGCTCTGCCGGGGCTCATCGCCAAGGGCGGCCAACTTGTGGTGCTCGGCTCGGGCGACCCAACATTGCAGGCGGGTTTTGCGGTGGCGGCCGCATCGACGCCAGAGGCGGTCGGTTGTGTCCTTGGCTATGACGAGAAGCTGGCCCATCTCATTCAGGCCGGGGCCGATTTTATCGTCGTGCCATCGCGTTTCGAGCCCTGTGGGCTCACCCAGCTGTGCGCGCTCCGATATGGCGCCCCGCCGATCGTCGCGCGCGTTGGCGGTCTTGCCGACACCGTCATCGACGCGAACGAAGCGGCGACAGCAGCCGGCGTCGCAACCGGCTTCCAGTTCTACCCGCCCTCGGTTGAATTGCTGACCTATGCGCTCAGTCGTGCTCTCGATATCGCTCGCGATCCAGCAGTCTTACGGCGGCTCAGACTGAACGGCATGCGGTCGGACGTGTCCTGGCGCGGCCCGGCGAAGCGATATGCCGCGCTTTATCGTGATCTCGCGAGTCCTGCTGAATGAGCGACCCAAAGGGCGCGCGTGGCGTCACTGTCTCCGCGCGGGGCCTCGACGCGGCGCTCGTGCTGCCCAACGCCGAGAGTGCAACGCTATGTGTCTACGACGGCGATCGCGAAATTCATCGTGCGCCGATGACGCGCGATGCTGACGGTGTGCTGCGCGGCCTCGCGCCCGGTTTCAGTGCTGGCGCGCGATACGGCTTTCGCGTCCAAGGTCCCTATGATCCGAAGCGAGGCTTTCGTTTCGACCCCTCAAAATTGCTGGCCGACCCCTATGCTTGGCGTTTCGACCGCCCATTTGAGCTCCATTCGTCGATGTTCAAATTCGGCGAAGAGACCGGCCCGCACACCCCGAAGGCTATCGCGGGAGAGCCGGCCGCGGGAGAGCCAGGACATAAGCGCATCGCACCTGACGCGCTGGTCATCTACGAGCTCAATCTGCGAGGCTTCTCTCGGCTGAACCCGGCGATCCCGGAAACCGCGCGCGGGACGTTCGCGGGCCTCGCTCATCCAGCGTCGATCGAACATCTGGCAAAGCTTGGCGTCACCGCGATCGAGATCATGCCCGCGGACACGTTCGTCGACGACCGGCATATGCCCCCGCTCGGGCTGTCGGACGCTTGGGGTTACAATTCCGTCGTGTTTGGATCCCCCGACCCGCGTCTGGCGCCGGGCGGTTGGGCCGACGTCCGGGCAGCGACCGATGCGCTGCATGCAGCCGGCATGGAGGCCATTCTCGACGTCGTCTTCAATCACAACGGCGAAAGCGATCAGCTAGGCCCGACATTGTCTTTCCGCGGCCTCGACAACGCAGCCTGGTTTCGCCTCAATCCCAACAATCCCGAGACCTACGTCAACGATACGGGCACCGGCAATTGCCTCGCGCTCGATCGCCCCCTGGTCGTCGAGATGGCTATCGGGGCGCTCAAACGCTGGATGGTCCAGGGCGGCATCGACGGCTTTCGCTTCGACCTTGGCACTACGCTTGGCCGCCGCGATACCGGGTTCGATCCAGGGGCGCCGTTCTTCCAGGCGCTCGCCGCAGATCCGATACTCGCCAAAGCGCGCCTCATCGCTGAGCCCTGGGACATCGGCCCCGGCGGTTATCGGTTAGGCCAATTCCCGCCCGCATTTGGCGAATGGAACGACCGCTTTCGTGATGCGGCGCGCCGTTTCTGGCGCGGCGATCCGGGGCTGCGCGGTGAGATTGCCACTAGAATTGCGGGTTCTCGCGACGTGTTCGCAAGCGCAGGGGGCTCGTCCGAAGGCGTCAATTTCGTCGTCATCCATGACGGCTTCACGCTCCGCGACCTTGTCTCTTACGACCGCAAGCACAACGAAGCCAACGGCGAGAACAATCGCGACGGCACGGACAACAACGCGAGCTGGAATCACGGCGTAGAGGGACCGAGCGACGACCCGGCTATCGTTGAGTCGCGCGCCCGGGACGAGCGCAATCTGCTAACGCTATTGCTGGCGTCGCGTGGGACGCCGATGCTCAGCATGGGCTCGGAGCTTGGCTTCAGCCAAGGCGGCAACAACAACGCCTACGCCCAGAACAACGCGATAAGCGCTATCGATTGGCGCACCGCTGACACGTCGCTCATCGCGTTCACGGCGCGACTCATCGCGGCGCGTCGCGCGAACGCGGCGTTCTCGCGCGACGCCTTCCTGACTGGGGTCGCCGTTCGATGCGACCAAGCTTCCCGATGTCGAGTGGCGCGACGCAAACGGGCCGATGCCCCAAAGCGGATGGAACGACGGCGAGGGCGGGGTTCTCGTCGCCGTCTTCGCCACGCCTCGGGGCGATGGTGTGGATCGCGTCGCGCTTGCGATGAACCGCTCGAATGCGGATGAGGAGCTAACGCTTCCCTCTCCGCGCGTTGGCATGGGCTGGCGCGTCCTTGTCGACACAGATGTTCCCGAATTGCCCGAACACCCCATCGCGCTCGCCAACCTTGTGCGGCTTCGAGCACGCTCGTCGCTCATCTTCGCAGAGGCCCCAACCCCGGGGCGCGATCTTAATGCAGGGGCTCCCACTGGCGAAACGGTCGGCAAGCTCGGAAACGCGGCGGGGATCGCTGCGGAATGGACAGACATTGCTGGCAAACGCACGCTGGTCTCACCGGAGACCAATATCGCGCTTCTTAAGGCGCTCGATCTCGAGGTTACGAGCGAAGCCCAGGCGCGCGAAAGCCTAACACGCCTCATCGATGAGACGCGGCGCCGTCGCCTGCCCTTCTCGCTTGTGCTGCGCAGTGGCGAGCCGCTCGTCGCGCCGTTGCGCGACACGCCTGGCAAAATAGATGCGCGGATCGAGCGCGAAGACGGCGCCGCCGCCGAATGGTCGATCGACGCCTCCGACAGTGTCCGGCGAGAGCTGCCCGACGGGCGCTCCGTCTCTGAGCGTCCAATCGCGCTGCCGATGCTGCCAATCGGACGCCACCGCCTCATTGTCGATGATGTCGAATGTGCTCTCACCATCGCGCCGGCAGCGGCGTACAGTCCCAAAGCGGCCGGGCGCAAGCGCTTTGGCGTCGCCGCCCAGCTCTACGCCCTGCGTCGCGCGGGCGCCGACAGTCACGACCAAGGCGTCGGCGACTTTTCGGCGCTGGCGATAGCGGGCGAACACGCGGGCGGGGCTGGCGCGGCTTATCTGGGCGTGAGCCCGCTGCATATGCTGTTCCCGCGGGACCGGGGGCGGGCAAGCCCCTATTATCCCTCGGACCGCCGGTTCATCGATCCGATCTTCATCGACGCGCTCGACGACACGGGCCTACCGCGGGACGAGGCGCTGAATGCCGCGCTTGCGGCGTTGGCGCCGCAGTTCGCCGCCGCTTCGAAGACCGAGTATGTCGAGTACGAGGAGGTGTGGCTCGCCAAGCGCTCGGCGCTTGAAGCCAGAAGTGCAGCGTTCGCCCGTCTTCGCGCGGCGCAGCCAAGCGATCCGATCGTCGCCAGCTACCATGGCTTCGCACGATCGAGCGGCGAGACGTTGCGCCGTTTCGGGGCCTTCCAGGCTGCCACTGGCGGAGAGGCCGGCGAGAATTGGCGTCTCTGGCCGCAGGATCTGCGCGACGGCGATCCCAAGGCGATCGATCATGCAATCGAAAGCAACCGCCACGGCTTCGAATTCGCCCTCTTTTGCCAATGGCTCGCCGACCGCCAGCTCGCGCAGGCCGCCGAGCGCGCGCGGAGCGGCGGCCTGGAAATAGGCCTCTATCGCGATCTTGCAGTCGGAGCCGCGCCGGACGGCGCCGAGTTCCTGGGCGCACGCTCACGCCCTCGCGCATGGCGTCACGATCGGGGCGCCGCCCGATCCCTTTTCCATCCAGGGGCAGAACTGGTGCTTGCCGGCTCTCAATCCGCTCGCTGGCGCGCGCGAGGGTTGGGCGTCACTTTGCGCCGTCTACCGCGCCAACATGCGCCATGCCGGCATGCTGCGCATCGATCACGCCATGGGACTGCAGCGTCTGTTCCTTATTCCCGATGGCGCGCGTCCGGCGGAGGGCGCCTATCTGTCCTATCCGCTTGACGATCTCATCGGCCATATCGCGTTCGAAAGCGAACGCGCGCAGTGCATGGTGATTGGCGAGGATCTTGGCACCGTTCCTGATGGTTTCCGCGATCGACTGACGCGCGCCAAGATCGCTGGTATGCGGGTGCTATGGTTCGAGCGCAAGGGCGTGGAATTCGTGTCTCCCGTGTCCTATTCGCCCACTTCCGTCGCCTGTGTTGCGACGCACGATCTGGCGACGCTTGCCGGCTGGTGGCAGGGCGCCGACATCGCCGAACGGCTATCGCTCGGTCTTTTGAGCCTGGCCAAGGCGAGCGAGGCTATCGCGACGCGACGCGAGGAGAAGCGAGCGCTTCTGCGCGCGCTTGGCCAGGCAGGTTTCACAGTCTCACAGATGGAGGACGGGCCGCTTCCTGACGCGACGGCGGCGGCCATTCACGGGCTGATCGGCGGTTCGGCGTCAATGTTTGCTCACGCGCAGTTCGACGACCTTGTCGGCGAAACGGTTGCGACCAACCTGCCCGGGACGGACCAAGAGCGCCCCAACTGGCGTCTCAAGTCCGGGCCGGACGTCTCTGTCGCCTTCGCCAGCCACCGCGTGCAGACGATACTCGCGGCGCTGGCCAAGGGGCGGATTTAAGCCGTTTGTTGGGCGGGCGCACTTTGACGGACCCCACTCCAGGTTCTACAAATTCGCGTTCACAATCGTCCGCGCGCGCTGGAGAGCGCAGTAGCGTGGGGCTACGGACGGAAACGTGATGAGCATGACGACGCACGGCGTTTCCATCCAGGACGTGGCGCTATCGAGCGCTGGATCGGGCCAACGGCTCCATTCCGATCACGCAGCGCAATCGCCAGGCGGCCACGCCATTGTGCTCCAAGCCCGCGGCGTCTCCAAAGCTTTTGCCGGAGTGACAGCGCTGCGCGACGTCGACTTCGATCTCATGAGCGGCGAGGTCCATGCTCTCATGGGGGAGAATGGCGCGGGCAAGTCGACATTGATGAAGATCCTCGCCGGAGTGCACGTCGACTATGACGGCGAGATCCGGATCGAGGGCGCGCCGGTTCTCTTCTCGGGCGTTCAGGACGCGGAGCGCGCCGGCGTCGCGATCATCCACCAGGAACTCAACCTGGTTCCCGAGTTGACCGCGGCCGAGAACATCTTCCTTGGCCGGGAGCCGCTGATCTTTGGAACTTTCGTCGATCATCGGCGAATCGTAAAAACAGCGAGCGGATTATTGAAGCGGCTCGGCATCGAGATCGACGCGCAGAGTTGCATCGCGGAGCTCAGGATTGGCGAGCAGCAATTGGTCGAGATCGCCAAGGCCCTGTCGCTTGACGCGCGGATCTTGATCATGGACGAGCCGACCTCTGCGCTCTCCACGGCCGAATGTGAGACCCTGTTCAAGGTCGTGCGACAATTGGCGCAAGCGGGCGTTGCGATCATCTATACGTCGCATCGCTTGGATGAGGTCGTCGCGCTCGCCAATCGCGTGACCGTGTTGCGTGACGGCCAGCGCGTGTTGACCGCTCCGATCGAGCGCCTTTCCCAAGGCGCCATTATCTCAGCGATGGTCGGACGAGAAGTGACGCTCACCCGCCGGGATTCTGTAGCCAGCTCTGGCGCGCCCGTTCTATCCGTTCGCAATCTCACCCTCGACAAAGTGAGCAGCCGCGGTTGGCGGCGGGTCCTGCAAGGCGTGAGCTTCGATGTCCGACGGGGCGAAATCCTTGGGATCGGAGGACTGCTCGGATCGGGGCGAACCGAGATTCTCGAGTTGATCTTTGGCGTCGCGGGCGGTTGGCGCGGCGGCGACATCGCCCTCGACGGGGAGCCAGTTCCACTCAATTCGGCGGCCGAGGCTTGCCGCTTGGGCGTCGCGATGGTCACCGAGGATCGCAAGGCGCTCGGCTTGCACATCGCCTCGACCATTCGCGACAATGTCGCGCTCCCATCTGTTAGCGCGGAGTTGTGGTTCGGCATTCGCGGCTTTGCGCGCGAATCCGCTCTCGCCACGGA
The DNA here is from genome assembly GCA_963836695.1 of uncultured Alphaproteobacteria bacterium. Classification (GTDB taxonomy): domain Bacteria; phylum Pseudomonadota; class Alphaproteobacteria; order Rhizobiales; family Beijerinckiaceae; genus Roseiarcus. Next base: position 63,784 of record CAWIKX010000024.1, on the reverse strand, counting down.
CGTGGTGGAAAGACTTCAGGTGCGTTGCTCGGGGATCGATCAAATCGCTGCGACGCTTTCCGGCGGAAATCAGCAGAAGGTCGCCATCGGCAAATGGCTGGCGACGAATCCCCGCGTCCTGCTTCTCGATGAGCCGACGCGCGGCATTGACGTTGGAGCGAAACAAGAGATTTATCAGCTCATCTTCCGCTTGGCCTCCGAAGGATTGGCCATTGTGGTTGTGACCTCTGAGATGCCCGAGCTGCTTCTGTTGTCGGACCGTGTGCTGGTCATGTGCGAAGGCCGGCAGACGGGCGTGCTCTCGGGCGACGAGGCCACGCAAGAGGCCATCATGCGCCTTGCGGCGCCCGGCATGAGCGAGCCTCTGGAGGGCGACGCCCTATGAGCTTCCTGCGCCTTCTATCGCGCACAAAGCTCTATTGGGGGCTCGCGATTATCTGCCTGATCGGCGCGTTCGCTTCACCACACACTTCATCGGGCAGGAACATCTTTCTGTCCTTCAACAATCTGACGGATGTTCTGCGCCAAGTATCGATCACCGGCCTTGTCGCCACCGGCATGACCCTCGTCATCCTGCTTGGCGGCATCGATTTGTCGGTGGGGTCGGTCATGGGCTTCTCGACGATCATCTGCGCTATGTTGCTCACCCAGCCCGGATGGACGCCAGCCGCCATCATGGGGGTTCCAGCCGCGGCGGTCGCCACGGGACTGGGGGTCGGGTTCCTCACCCGGTTCGTATTGCGCGGACTTGAGCGCGGGCGAGACGTGGAGGTGGGCCGGCGAAAGGAAATCGTACTGGGGCCGTGGCGCGGCGTCCGCATTCCCGTGTTGCTCGGCCTGATCTGCGGAGGCGCGATCGCGCTGGCCACCGCTTCGCAGGTCTCGACCAAATTCGGCGTGCTCGCGGTGCTTCTCGTCACCCCATGCGTCGCGCTTGGGCTCGGAGCAATCAATGGCGCTCTCATTGTTGCGGGACGGCTTCAACCCTTCATTGCGACATTGGCCATGATGGTGAGCGCGCTTGGCCTTGGTCGTTTGACCGCTGGTCAGGACAATGCGGTCATCGCCGTTTACACCGGAACGAATGCAACCCCGGCCTTCGAGGTGTTGCGCTCGATGGTGTGGGGCATCCTGCCGATGCCGAGCGTGTTCTTCCTCGCCGCGATCCTCATATTCGGGGCGGTTCTGCGCTTCACGACCTTCGGCCGATATATCTACGCGATTGGCGGCAATCCGGAGGCTGCGAAGCTCTCCGGCATCAAAGTCGCGCAGGTCCAGTTGGCCGCCTATATAATCTCGGGGCTTTTGGCCGGGCTCGCCGGCGTCTTGTTCGTGGCCCAATACCGGCAAGGAAAGCCGGACGCCGGCTCCGGCCTCGAGCTCGACGCGATCGCCGCCGTGGTCATCGGCGGGACAAGTCTCATGGGCGGGCGCGGCGGGCTCGCCGGAACCTTCGTCGGCGTCCTCATCTTCGGCCTCTTGTCCGACATCCTTCAGCTTCAGAATATCGATTCCAACGTCCAGCTCCTGATGAAGGGACTGATCATCGTCGGCACGGTGCTTGTGCAGGAACAGAATCTGGGTCAGCTTCTGGCGCGATGGCGGAGCCCGGCTCCGTCGCTCGCCCCGGCGCGGACCGGACCGGTCGAGTCCCCTCGACCGCCAAAAACAAGTGCGACCTCAAATGCAAGGGAGGATATCCATGAAGCGTCGTGAATTCCTGAAGTTGTCGGCGACTGTCGCCGGCGCCGCGATGACCCTCTACCTGCCCGTCGGCTGGGCGCCGGCTAGGGCGGCGGATAAGAAGAAGGTCGGCTTCAGCCAGGCGACCACGCTCGAGCCCTGGCGGGTCCAGTTCAACAAGGATATCGAGGCGGAAGCCAAGAACCATCCTGAGATCGAGCTCATCATCACCGACGGGCAGGACAAGACGGAAAAGCAGGTCGCCGACGTCGAGAACCTAATCAACCAGCAAGTGGACGTGTTGCTGATTTCGCCCAAGGAATCAGCGGGCCTCACCGGCGTCGTGGAAAAGGCGATCGACGCCAAGATTCCGGTGATCGTGCTCGACCGCAACGTCGACACCAAGCGCATCACGCAATTCATCGGCGGCGACAACAAGCTGATCGGCAAAACCGCCGGCGAATATGCAGTGAAGCTGCTCGGCGGCCCGGGGAAAGCCGCCGGCAATGTCGTCGAGATCTGGGGCGGCATGGGCACGGCGCCCGCGCACGACCGGCACGACGGCTTCCATGAACTCACCGACAAGGAGCCCGGAATCAAGTACCTGCTCAACAACCAATCGGGCGATTGGAAGCAGGACCAAGCCTACAACATCATGACGACCGCGCTACGCAACAACGAAAAGATCGACCTTATCTACGGCCACAACGATCCGATGGCCTATGGCGCCTACCTCGCGGTGAAGGACGCCGGTCGCGACAAGGACATCAAGTTTATCCTCGGGATCGACGGGCTGCCCGACGAGGGCGTGACCTGGGTGCATAAGGGTGAGCTGACGGCGACCTTCCTCTACCCGACGCCCGGCGCCGAAGGGCTCCGCCAGGCGGTCAAACTTTTGAACGGCGAAAAGATCCCGCCCGTGATCACCTTGCCGACCATGGTCATCGACAAGGACAACGCCGCCGACATTCTGAAGAAGAACGGCCTGCCGCTCTAGCCGCTCGACGGATTGGTCGCGGTCCGACCAGCTTCGGTCAATTTGGCCGGAGCGGGCGGATGCGTTCCAGCGCCGTAATCGAGAGGAAACCGCCGATCCATGAGCCGATCGCCGCGAATAGCACATAGGCCCAATTCGACGTGTAGCTGATGACGGCAAACGCAGCGAGCAGATACCAGATGCTGCTCCAAGTCGCCGCCGCGAACCGCCGACGGGCGGCGACCGAGGCGGTGAAGAGCACATAGACAGCGTCGGTGAACGCCGTCGTCACGACGACGCCCCCGGCGACGAGCGGATCGATACTCGGCAGAATCATTTCTACCCCCAGGGTCTGAGCGGCGCGTCCCGCCTTCAGGGTCACAGCAGGTCCGGCAGATGGCGAGCGCGAAATCCGGTCAAGCCTCCATCGAGGGTGGCTCCATCGCGAACTCTCCGCTCATCGGCGGCGCGCGAAATGGGCGATCGAATAGCGGAAACAACACCAGTCCAGCGAAAAACCCACCTAGATGAGCGACCCAGGCCACTGGCATGTCTGAGAAGCCGAGCATTTGAGCTCCAGCGCCGAAAATAAAATTGGTCCCCAACCAGATCAGAATGAAGATAAGCGAGCGGCGCTCGACAAAGACTTGGCCCAGGCCGGCCGCCGGGATCGATTCGACCTCTGGCCGACTGATCGAACCGAACGCTCCGAGCGGGGCGCCAGGTTGAAACATGAACCGGGTCGCCGCGCCCATAAGCCCCGAATCCGCTCCCGACGCGCCAACGAGCGGAGAGAAATCCATGGGCGAGATCACCCAATGCGCAAGCGCGCTCGCGATTGCGGTCGCCGCCATGAACAGAAGAAACCCCGCAGCGCCGAACCGGCGCGCGATCGGCGGCCCGAACGCGACCAGCCAGATGGTGTTGAGCAACACGTGGGTCCATGAGCCATGCAGAAAGGCGTAGGTCAAAAGCGTCCAGGGCTTCGCCCCGCCGCCCAGCACATGCAATTCCCGGATCTGTCGCGCCTGCTGCAGCGCGGCCGGATCAGTGTTCGCGCGGTGGATGAGATCGACCAGCCGATCGGGCCAGATGGCTATAGTCAGGCGGCCCGGAATGAATGCGTAGTCCCGGATGACTCTGTCCTGGATCGCCACAGGAGCCCAATTGAAGGCCGCGTAGATTCCGATGAGAACGGCGATCAGGCCAAGGACCACAATGGGCGCATTGAACATCGGTTCGCGGCGTCGCGCGATCCGGCGCGGCTCGTTTGCGCTCATACCCGTTCCAGCCTTTCGGTCGCCAACCCGACGCCCCGTTTGTCGAAGCCGGGACCGGCGCAGCTCAGGAAACTCCGGCCCTGCGCACCCGCCATGGAGACAAGTCTAAACCGGCGCTGCCGCTTTGGCGAATTTTGGTCCAACCAGGGCAAGAACCGTGCGCTCCCTTATGCGAGGACCATCGGGCGGTGCTATGGAGCGACGAATATAATCGCGGCCGCCCTCAGCGTCCCGCGGCGAGGGCGCCTAGATGACAATTCATATTCACGCCGAGCCGCTAGCGGGTTTCTGTGCTGAAGTTTTTGCTCGCGTCGGCTGTCAATCGGAAGAGGCGGACCGCGTCGCCGCCTCGCTCGTCGACGCCAATTTGACCGGCCACGACAGTCACGGCGTGATCCGTGTATCGCGTTACGTCGATTGGGTGCGCACCGGCGATCTCATCCCCAATCAATCGATCGAGCGCATTGTCGACGCTCCGTCGATCGGCGTCGTCGACGGCGGCTTCGGTTTCGGTCAAACGATCGCGCCGATGGCGGTCGATATCGGAATTGAAAAAGCAAAAGCCGCGGGGCTATCCGCAATCTCGCTGCGCAATTCCGGCCATATCGGCCGCGTCGGCGAATGGGCGGAGCGCGCCGCGGCGGCGGGGTTGATCTCGATCCATTTCGTCAACGCTGCCGGCTCGATCCTTGTCGCGCCCTTCGGGGGACTCGAGCGCCGATTGTCGACCGCTCCGTTCTGCGTCGGCGTGCCACGCGCGAGCGCGCCGCCCGTCGTGCTCGATTTCGCAACCTCACTCGTTGCAGAAGGCAAGGTCAATGTCGCAAGCTTCGGCGGAAAGCCGGTGCCGGACGACGCATTGATAGGTCCCGACGGCGCCCTCTCCGGCGATCCCGCGCTGCTCTATGGTCCGTTGACATCCAACGCTCAGCGCAACCCAAGCCGCGGCCCCGGCGCGTTGCGCGCCTTCGGCGGGCACAAAGGCTCCGGTCTCGCCCTGCTATGCGAGCTCCTCGGTGGATCGCTCACCGGCAATGGCGCAACCAAACCGGATCGCAAATTCTCCAATGGCATGTTCTCGCTCTACCTCGACCCGAAACGGATCGATCCCTCCAATGTCTTCGACGCCGACATGTCGCGCTACCTCGATTGGTTCCAGCAAGGGAAGGCCATTCCGGGTGAAGCGGTCATGACGCCAGGCGAACCCGAGCGCTTGAGCCGCGCAAAACGTATCAACACCGGCGTGCCGCTGCCTCACGAGACCTGGGAGGCGATCGTCGCGACGGCCCGTAGCGTTGGCGTAAACAGAGACCTCCCGCTCTGATCGCTGCGCTCGTCCTGATGTGTCAATTCAAGACCGGCTGCTGCAATTTTAGCATTACTCCAAGGTAAACGGCCGCGGCGCCTGTCCAATAGCGCCTGGTCCCACCCCGACTGGCACGGTCTCTGCCTCTTCTTGCGCAAGCATGAAGCCGAAGGATCGATTGCGCTCCATTCCGGGACGGAGTCAGGAATTGGGGTCACGGGGAATTCAAAGTGAAGCTCGCTGTCACGATGGAACTCTATGCCTACTGGAACCAGTTGCGCGGCGCTCGTAGCGCGCCCGAGCGCAACGACGTCGATCCCGGCGCGATCCGCGGCGTACTGGCCGACACGATCATGCTGGATTTCGACGCCGGGCGCGGCTTTCCGTTTCGGATCGCAGGCTCGAGGGCCAATGCGCTGTTTCTCAAGGAGCTAAGAGGCCTCCCGTTTCTCGATCTGTGGCGCGGCGACGATCGCGAAGAGGTCGCCTCAATCCTTCACTGCGTCGCCGACGAAACGCAACCATTCCTCATCGGCGCCGAGGCGCACCCAGAAGGTCTCGGGACCGTGGGCATCGAGATCATTCTCTTGCCCCTTCGTCATCATGGACTAACCCATTCCCGTGTCTTCGGCGGACTCGCGCTCCGCGAAGCGCCCGGATGGATGGGCCTCACCGGGACCGGGCGCATCGCGCTCACATCGCTCCGTGCGCTCGAATCGTCGGCGCGTGAGACCCTTGCGGCCGAGGGCGTGGCGCAGGCGGACTTCTCGCTCCGCAATATGCCCAAGCGTTACAAGCATTTGTTCGTCTATTCCGGCGACCGGCCGCCGACCTGACGCTGCGACATGCGCAGCGCGTAAGAGCGCCTTAATCCCTAAGCTTCATGGTGAGCGCATCCGCCGGCCCGTATGCGATTCCTTGAGGGGCTCAATAGTCGCGCTTGGCCGGCGCCCGAGATCCAAGGAGCACGCCGCCATGGGCGCATTGGCATGGAAACTCGCTGAGCCGACGCCTGCGGAGCGGCGGCACAAACAGCGCCTCGAGGTGCGTCTTCTCGGGCGGTTCATGCGCTCCGACCGCAAAGAGTTCGATTGTGAATCGATCGATGCGTCTCCGGACGGCGTCGCATTTTCGTCTGACGCCGGTGTTCAGCTTGGCGAACGCATCGTCGCCTATCTCAACCAGATCGGGCAAGTCGAGGGACGGGTCGCGCGGATCTTCTCCGAGGGATTTGCGATCCAGATGAATGTGCCGCCCGCCAAGCGCGACAAGCTCGCCACCCAACTGGCCTGGCTCGCCAAGCGTCAAGCGCTGGGGCTGCCCGAAGATCGACGCCATGAGCGCATCGCGCCGCGCGACCGGTATGCGATCCTGAAGCTTCCGAACGGCCGCGAGTACACCGCGACCGTGATCGATCTCTCGATGTCGGGGGCGGCCCTCAACGTCGATTGTGAGCCCCCGATCGGCGCCCGCGTCGTCGTCGGCGTGACACCGGCAGAGGTCGTGCGTCACGTTAACTGCGGCATCGCAGTCGAATTCCTGAACCCCTTGCCCGCTGACGAATTCGGCGAATACACAACGCTCTGAGCAAGCCGACCGGCGTGTCGCGTGTCACTCATCCGCATCGTTCGGTTTCATTCCTGTCGCAAACCGGCGCCAATTGTCGACGTAATGCGCCGCGGACTGACGCAGCTTCGCCACAGCCGCCTTGTCCAACGTCCGGGTTGCTCTGGCGGGCGACCCCATGATCAAGGTGCAATCGTCGAAGGCCTTGCCCTCGGTCACGAGCGCGCCGGCCCCGACCAGACAGCCGCGCCCGATTCTCGCGCCATTGAGCACGATTGCGCCCATGCCGATCAACGAGCCTTCGCCGATGGCGCAGCCGTGCAGAATGGCGTTGTGGCCGATCGTGCATTCCTCGCCGATAGAGAGGGGAAACCCCATGTCGGTGTGGAGCGTGCAGGATTCCTGAATGTTGGTGCGCGCGCCGATGTTGATCGGCTCGTTATCGCCGCGCAGGACTGCGCCGAACCAGATCCCGACATCGAGGCCAAGCGCGACATCGCCGATCACGCTGGCGTTGGGCGCGATCCAGACGAAACCGTCAGGCGGCAGCGTGGGCCGGCGGCCATTGAGCGAATAGAGCGGCATGGCATGGCCTCCCGCGCGGGGTGTGAACAATACCGACGTCGCGCTTCCGGCGCGAAACGGGCGAGCCTATTCCTCGCCCTCGAGGTCGACGTCGAGGATCGCCATTTGCAGCGTGAAGCTCGATCCTGACGGGTCGTCAGCAGAGATGACGCCGAGAAAGTCGGGACCGTTATTGAGCTCGACCGAATCAGTTTTGTTGGCCCGCCCAAGGACCGTCAGTTTGTCGTTCTCGAACAAGCGGCGGAGATAATCCTGCAGCACGGGACGACCGACCGGCAACTTCATTGCGAATGCGAATGACCGATCGCCATCCTCATCGTCGACTGTGATCGTTCCGAGCTTGCGCTCGCCGAGCGCAACATCAGCCGTTTCACCGGATTTCGAATTTGGCGCGACCTGAACGGTGGGCGCTCCCAGCGAGCGCCGCAGGAATTCGCGCAGTTTCACGATCTCGGCTTTATCCATTGCCTCTCTCCGGCTCATAAAGCCGCGCGACGAGGCTTGGCACGAAGAGGCGCGGCGTTGCAATACGTGAAACTAGCGAGAAAGCGCAATTTTTCAACAACGATGGACGGCCGCGCTTTGGCGCCTCGACCGCCGCCCGTCCCTGCGGCCTCGGCGCTCTAGGTGTCGAACGCCTTTTCAGCGAGGATCTGATTCATATCGCGCGCCGGCTCCGCGCAGCCCGCTTCACCCACGATGCGCGCCGGAACGCCGGCGACCGTCTTATTGTGCGGCACCGGCTGAAGCACGACAGAACCCGCCGCGACCCGCGCGCAATAGCCGATCTCGATATTGCCCAGGATCTTGGCGCCGGCGCCGATTAACACCCCATGGCGGATCTTCGGATGCCGATCACCGGTCTCCTTGCCTGTTCCCCCGAGGGTCACGCCCTGCAGGATCGATACATTATCCTCGATCACTGTCGTTTCGCCGACCACGAGGCTGGTCGCATGATCGAGAAACACTCCCTTTCCGATGCGTGCAGCCGGGTTGATGTCGACGCCAAATATCGCGGATGCAATGCTCTGCAGGCTCAAGGCGAAATCTCGCCGGCCGGCCTTCAGAAGCCAATGGGACAGACGATAGGCCTGCAGCGCCTGAAATCCTTTGAAATAGAGGAGCGGCTCCATCATCCTCATGCAGGCGGGATCGCGATCAGCGACCGCCATGATGTCCGCATGAAAGGCCTCGCCGATCGAAGGGTCGCGCGCGATCGCCTCGACGAAGGTCTGGCGGATCAACGCGGCCGGCAGGTCGCGATGATCGAGCCGCGAGGCGACACGGTGCGAGACCGCCCCTTCAAGCGTATCGTGATTGAGAATACTAACCGCGAGAAAGAGCCCGAGTTCGGGCTCGCGTCGCGCCGCCTCTTCTGCTTCCTGCCGGATGCGAGCAAACAGCGGATCGCCGCCTGCAATCCCGACGACCCGCGCGGTCAAACCTTGCGCCATGACGAAACTCCCAAGCTCGGCCGAGGCAGCCTACCACAACACCAACCGGCGGCGAAGGCCGCCGCCGGTTGGTTGTAAGGTGCCCCTCAAACGCGAGGCTACGAGAGCGGAGGGTTAATACCGCTTCAATCGGGACAATCGGTTGTTTGTCTCGTTACGCTCGCGCCGGTATTGTTGTTTTGAGTGGTCGTCGTCCGCGTGTTGCACGGCGTGCCTGGGCCGGGTGCGACCACCACAGGCCGGGGATTAGACGCCGCGCCGCCAATTACGCCACCGGCCACCCCGCCAACCGCCGCGCCCACTGGGCCGCCTACAACGGCGCCAGCGATTGCGCCGCCAGCCGCCCCGGTGACAGCGCCGCTACCGTCGGCAAGAGCGAGAGTCGGCAGGCTCGCGAAAGCCAGAGTTGAAAATGCGATAATCGCGCCACGCATGATGTCCTCCTCGATTCAGTCAAACGATGACAAGAAACGTGCGGTCGAGGGAATGGTTCCGGAGTCTAGCTGCTGCCCGGACGCGTTATCACACCAAGATCAGCTTCCTCCCCCTATTGTCGGAACATCGGAGGTGGCCTAGCTATTGGATTTGGTCATGAGTCCGACCTGCGGAACTGGAACTTTTAGAGATGCGCCTGTTGCTGGCTCTGATCATTATCATCTATCTAGTTGGCGTCGGCGTGGTCCTTTCTCCCATCATTCGCTCCACATGGAATAGCGAGCCCGCCTCGGCATTGGCTGACCACATCATCCAAGCGCTGCCCGACGCGCTGGCTTGGCCAGTCCGAGCGGTGCACACGTTCGCCGGTTCCTGAACGGGCGATCCCTCTACGAGTCGATTATCGCCACCGCTCGCGTCCAACCTGCCGACGCGAGCTCAATCTTTGTGGGGAAGCATGAGACCGTGAAGCCGGTCGGCGGCAGCGCCTCGAGGTTGTGAAGCTTTTCGATGTGGCAATAGCCAATGTGGCGGCCGGCCTTATGGCCCTCCCAAATGAGCGAAGCGTCGTGCGTCTCCGCGTAGCGCCTAGCGGTATGGACGAACGGCGCGTCCCAGCTCCAGCCGTCAGTTCCGGTGATCCGGACGCCCTGTCCCAGGAGATGCAGTGTCGCCTCGGCGCCCATTCCGCAGCCTGAGGCGACGTAGTCGGGGCGTCCATATTTCGCGCCTGCGCTCGTGTTGACGAGAACGATATCGAGCGGCTTTAGCGGGTGGCCAATGCGTTTGAGCTCCGTCTCGATGTCAGCGGAGCTTGCGACATAGCCGTCGGGAAAGTGGCGGAAGTCGAGCTTCACGCCCGGTTGAAAGCACCATTCGAGCGGCACTTCATCAATCGTCCACGCGCGCTCGCCTTCATTCATTGTCGGATGATAGTGCCAAGGCGCGTCGAGATGGGTGCCGTTGTGCGTCGACAGTGACACGCGTTCGACCGCCCATCCCTGCCCCTCGGGCAAGTCGTTTTTCTCAAGACCCGGAAAAAACGGCAGGATCTGCGACAAGCTTTGCTGGTGATCGACGTACTCGATCTTGGGACCGAAACCGGGCGGATCCGCCGGGACATCATTCTGCAGCGGCGCGGAAATATCGATAAAACGACGAGCCATGTTCGCCTCCCTGCCCTTTTCTTGCGTCCCCGACGCGAGCCTCTATCGGCTTCGGGTCTTCCGCCGCACGCCGCGCAGCACGCTCACGGTGAGCGTCGCGGGCAAAATGACCGCGAGCAGAAGGCCGACGAGCCAGCTAGGAGTCAGGCCGGTCAGGGCCAATGCGGTGATGAGAGCGACCGCGCAAAGGATGGCCGCGGCAAGAAGCTCGTCATCGACGAACAGACCGATCAATTCCTTGATGATTGCGCCAATCATGTGAGCGCGGCTGTTCCCGGTTTGAGAAACGCAACCAGGCTTAAGGCGACGGCCAGGAACAGGGCGACGAAGGCGAGGATCACCGCGTCGCCGCCCGGCCACGCGACTCCCAAACTCTCGCCGGTCCAGAACAGGCCGAAGGCCGAAAGCATCACCCCGACCGCGAATTTGAGCGCGTTCTCGGGCACCCGCGCGAGTGGACGATGGACTGCCGCTCCGATGGCTGCAACCGCGATACAAGCAGCCAAAGCGCCCGCGCTCGCCAATACGAGAAGCCCACGCGCGGCGCCGATGGCGATCACGATGAACACGACCTCGACCCCTTCAAGGAGCACGGCCTTGAAGGCCGTCATGCCAGCGATCCAGTCCAGTCCATGCGCCTGCCGCTGCTGGGCTTCGGTCAGTTCGCGCGTCTCACGCGCGAAGGCGGCGTCCTCGTCATGTAGGGCGATCACGCCAACCGCGCGCAAAATCGCCTTTCGCAGCCAGCGTAGACCGAACAGCAGCAGCAGGACACCGATGACGAACTGAAAGCCGTGAAGCGGAACGACACCCACCAGCGGGCCAAGCAGCGCGACAATGACTGCGAGAGCCGCGAGCCCGGCCGCGGCGCCGGTCAGCGCCGGGCGCCAGCCGCGCGCAAGCCCAACCGCGAGCACGATGGTAAGCGCCTCGACCGCCTCAACCAAGGAGGCCGCGAACGAGGCGCCCACGACCGAAATGATCGTCGTCAGGTTCGGCATCGCGCGAGTATGAGATCCTGAATGTCGGCTCCAGTCAGCTCGTCCTTCGGGCGAGCGACAGCCACAAACCTCCGCCGATGAGGACTGTTCCCGAAACGCGGCCGAGCATTTTGACGCGGGAGGGCTTTATGAACCAGGCCCGTCCCATGCCGGCCGCGATGGCCCAGGCGCAATCCGACGCTCCTGCGATCAGCACCGAGGCGACGCACATGGCGACCAACTGCGGCCCTGCTGGCAGCTGCGGATCGATGAATTGAGGGAGGAAGGCGGTGAAAAAGACGATCGTCTTCGGATTGGAGAGCGCGACGAGCAGGCCGCGCACGAAGCGGGTGCGGCCGGTCTCCAGAAGCTCATGGCTCGCCTCTCCCGCGTGCCGCCACGCCTGCACGCCGAGCCAAACGAGGTAGGCAGCCCCAGTCCAACGCAGCGCGGTGAACAAGAGGTCGGCATGGGCGTGGACCCAGCTCAGTCCGAGCGCGATCGCCGCCAGCAACAATGCGTTGCCAAGCGTTGTGCCCGCCACCGTAGTCAGCGCGGCGCGCACGCCTCGGGTGGCTCCGGTCGAAATGACAAGGGTCACGATCGGTCCTGGGACGATGATCAGGACAACTGTGATCAAAAGAAAGGCCGTGAAAAGCTCGAAATTCATCTCGCAAAGCTCCTCTTGCGCATCCTTAACCTCAAGGGGCCGTCCAGAACAGCCCGATGGTGAGCGCAACGCCGATGGCGACAACGCCGAACTTCAAGAGTTTCTCGTTGACGCGCCTCAGCATCAAGGCGCCCGCCCACCCTCCAAATGAGGCGCCAACCGCAGTGATGATCGCCTGCAGCCAGTGGACGTCCTTGGACAAGACGAAAATGACAACCGCCGCGGCGTTGATCACGCCGGCGAGAATGTTCTTGGCCGCGCCGGCGTTGCGCACCGCCAAACCCATCATCGTTAGCGCCGCCATCATTAAAAGACCAATGCCGCCGCCGAAATAGCCGCCATAGAGCGCGATGAAAAACTGCGCCACGCTCGCGCCGCGAGGCGACAGATGCGTTTCGCCAGGCGCGGGGGCTTTGCGAAAAAAGCTGCCCCAGGCAAAGAGGGCGGTCGCGAACAGAACCAGCCACGGCACTAGGTGCGCGAAGACCTTCGCCGGCGTCGCGAGGAGGATGAGTGCGCCAAGGCCGCCACCGATGAGGCTGACGACGAATAACCTGCGCATCGTCAGCCCGGTCGGGCTCGCCGCGTCCGCCCGGCCGGTAAAGCCGGTGACGAGTTGCGCGGGGAACAGCGCCACGGTCGAGGTGATGTTGGCCGCGCGCGCGTCCATGCCGGTCAGCATCAGTGACGGGAGGGTAATGAACGAGCCGCCGCCAGCCAGCGCATTCTGCACTCCCGCCCAGATCGCGGCGAAAAACAACACCACCATTGCCGTCATCACACCGACCGGTCATTGCACCTGAAAGAACGGGAACGGACAGCAGGGCTTCCGGCCTTGCCGCCATGGCTAGCGGGATATGCGATGTCCAAAGCTGATCGTCGAAGCGACGCGGGCGCATCCGCGACCACCACGAACTCGAGCCTCAGTCAGAGACGCTGAACCTAGCTAACACAAGCCGGCCGAAAAGCGTCGCTGTTTCGCCTATTTTGTCAACGGGCAGCCGCTGTTGGCGGCGCTGGGATAGGCAGTCTCGCCAGGGACCGTCGCGAGCAGCTTGTAATAATCCCAGTCGCGTTTGCTTTCCGATGGCTTCTTGACCTCGAACAGATAGAGGTCCGATACCATGCGGCCGTTAGCCTGCACATGCCCGTTCGACGTGAAGGCGTCGTTGACCGGCAGCTCCTTCAGCTTTTTCACCACGGCATCGGAATCTTTCGTGCCGGCTGCCTTTACTGCTTTGAGATATTGCAAGGTCGCTGAATAGGTGCCGGCCTGGATCATGTTCGGCATCCGTCCAGTGCGTTTGAAGAAGCGCTCGCCAAATTCGCGGGTCCGGTCGTTCAGGTCCCAATAATAGCTCTCCGTCAGCACCAGACCCTGCGCCGCCTGCAGCCCGAGGCCATGGACTTCCGCCAAGGTCATCAGCAGCGCCGCGAGCCGCTGGCCGCCGGCGACGATGCCGAATTCCGCCGCCTGCTTGATCGAATTCACCGTGTCCTGTCCGGCGTTGGCGAGGCCGACGATTTTGGCCTTCGAGTTCTGCGCCTGCAGGAGGAAGGACGAGAAGTCGGAGGTGTTGAGTGGGGTGAGCACGGAGCCGAGCACCTTGCCTCCCTCAGCCTTGATGACGTCGCTGGTGTCCTTCTCCAGCGCGTGGCCGAAAGCATAGTCAACGGTAATGAAGAACCAAGTGTCGCCGCCGGTCTTAACCAGCGCGCCTCCCGTCGAAACCGCGAGCGCGTGCGTGTCAAAGGCCCAGTGGAAGCCATAGGGCGTGCACGCCGAGCCGGTGATCGCCGATGTCGCCGCACCGACCACGATATCGATCTTCTTCTTCTCGGCTGCTATTCCCTGCACCGCGAGCGCCACCGAGGACGTCGTCAGGTCGGTGATCATGTCCACGCCTTCGGCATCGTACCAGCGGCGGGCGATGTTGCCTGCGAGATCGGGCTTGTTCTGGTGATCCGCGGACACGAGCTCGATCTTCTGGCCAAGCACGCTGCCGCCAAAATCTTCAATCGCCATCTTCGCGGCTTCGATTGATCCCTTGCCGCCATAATCGGCGTAGACCCCGGATTGATCGTTGAGGATGCCGATCTTGACGCCCTGTGCTGACGCTGGCGCGCTCATCATCCAAGCGCATGCGACAAGGGCGGCGGACGCCAATCGGGATGTCCTGAAGCTCGCTCTCAATCCTTCCTCCCGTTATGTTCGTTCGGCGCGCAGCCCCGAATGCGGCGCTGCCCCGGCTGCGCGCTTGCATTCCTTCCGAGACGCGAGAGCCGTCATCGCTATAGCGACTTATCCAACCTCGCATGGGGTCGGTCAAAGAAAAAATTGGCCGGAGCCTTCAACGGGTTCTCCTGCCCCGCCCTTCTGCGCGGCGCCTCCCTATCGAGTGGGGACGTCGCGCCGTTCAGGCGAAATCGCGCGCGGCCCGCTGGTGCTCAGCCATTAGCGCAGCGAGATCGAGCCCGACCGGCTGGCCGGCAACGACCCGCCATGTCCCAGCGATCATCACCCGGTCGGCGCGATGCGCGCCGCACAGAATGAGCGCCGCAAGCGGATCATGCGCGCCCGAGAAACGCGGTTCGTCGAGCTTGAACAAAGCAATGTCCGCCTCATAGCCTTCCGCGATCCGGCCGATGTCCGAACGTCCGAGACAGCGGGCCGAGCCCTCGGTCGCCCAGCGCAGCACGTCGCGATGAGTAACCTTGTCGGCGCCGTAGCGTAGACGCCCGATCATCAGCGCGTGGCGGAGCGCCTCCATCATGTTGGAGGCGTCATTGGAGGCCGAGCCGTCGACGCCGAGGCCGAGCGGCGAACCGGCGGCCTCCAGCTCGCAGGTGCGGCAGATTCCTGACGCCAATACCATATTCGACGCCGCGCAATGGCAGACGCCGACTTTCGCTCGGCCGAGGCGCACGATCTCCTCGGCATTGAAATGAATCCCGTGGGCGAGCCAAACGCGGCTCGACATCCAGCCAGTCGCCTCCAGAAGATCGACCGGCCTCAGGCCATACATCTCGAGGCAGAACCGCTCTTCATCCTCTGTCTCGCACAAGTGCGTGTGAAGCTGGCAGTCATAGCGCTCCGCCAGCTTCGCGCTCTCGATCATCAGATCCTTCGAGATTGAGAATGGCGAACAGGGCGCGAGTGCGACACGAATTTGCGCGCCCGGTTTCGGATCGTGGAACAGCTTCAGCACCCGCTCGCTGTCGGCGAGGATCGTCTCTTCGTCCTGCACCACACTGTCGGGCGGCAGGCCGCCGTCCTTCTCCGACAGGTTCATCGAGCCGCGTGAGACGGTCATGCGCATGCCGAGTGCGCGAGCCTCCTCGACCTCGATGTCGACCGCGTTCTCGAGGCCCTCGGGATAGAGGTAGTGATGGTCGGCGGCGGTGGTGCAGCCCGACAGCATGAGCTCGGTCAGCGCGAGCCGCGCCGCGAGCCGCAAGTGGTTCGGCTTGAGCCGCGCCCAAACGGGGTAGAGCGCGACGAGCCATGGAAAGAGCGCCTTGTTGATGGCGGCCGGATGGGCGCGGGTCAGCGTCTGGTAGAAATGGTGGTGCGTGTTGACGAGCCCCGGCAGCACCACATGGCGCGAGGCGTCGAAGGTCGCGTCAACGCGCTCGGGCGTCTCGCCTTTTCCCACACGCTCAGCGATCCGCGTCCCTTCGACGACGAGCCCGCGCTCGGCGCCGTCAGCGAAGATCGCCAACGGGTCCTTGATCCAGGTTCGCACCGCGCCCACGCCTCCAACAGTCCTCGGCGCATCCATTGGGAGGTCGCGCCGAGTTCCTGTCAACCGGGGCAGCGGTCGATTTGTCTCAGGCGGGAACGAGGCCGTAGCGCAGCATGATCTCCTTCAGCCGCGCCGGATCAGGCTTGCCCGGACCGCTCACAGCTTTCGCGATTTCCTCGAAATAGGCGCGGCCGATCGAACCTGGGTTCAATACGATCAGGGCGCGCGCGGCCTCACTGTGCAGATTCTCTGCGTGATGGACGGCTCCGCGCGGAATGAGCGCGCTGTCGCCTGCACGGAGTTCATGCGTCTGGCCGTTGATCTGCCCCGTCAATGTTCCCGACAGGCCGTAGATGACCTCGTCGACCTCGCGGTGATAGTGCGGGACGGGGACGCGAGCGTTGGGTTGTATGGTCATCTCGAAGATTACGAGGTCGCCCGAGCCCTGCGTTTCATCCACCAGAAACCGCAGCTCTATCCCACCAATCCGAATGACGTCTGCGACCGCGCTTTGCATGATTGCTGTTCCTATCGTAAAATGATTTTACATCTCTTTCGTAAAGTGATTTTACAAACATGTCAACGCCATCAGACCGTAAATCTAGGCGCGCCGACGCCAAGGCGGAGGAAGGGCCGCCCTATGTCGGCGCGCTGCTGCGGCAATGTCTCGAGCATGTGCGCGCACGGATCGAAGCGGATCTCAAGTCAGCGGGCTTCACGGACTTGCTGCCCGCCCATCTTGCGGTCTTCAGCTTTCCCCCGCCCGACGGGGTTCGGCCATCCGACCTCGCGCGCCGGATTCGCATGTCGCGGCAGGCGACCAATCACATTATCGGGCAACTCGAAGCGCTGGGTTATCTTGAGCGGCGAGCCAAGCGGAAAGGCGATCGCCGCCTGATCTATCTCACCCCCCGGACTTGGGGGATGGTCAAGGTCGTCCATGCGACGTTGCTTAAGATACAGGAGGAATGGGCGGCCGATATCGGACCGGACCGCTTCGGCGATTTCATGACGATGTTGCGCCGCTTCGCGGCGCGCGGCTGCGAGGCTAGCTGACGGCTTGGTAAGCCCTCCTATCAGCTGCCCCGCCCGTAGTTCAGGGAATAGCTCACATCGGCGGGGCGATACCGTTGTTGCCGACAAGGACGAAGCCGGTGGCAAGCGCGCCGTCATCGCCCCGTTGAGCGGGAACGAACACGGTCGCGCCGGGCTTGAGGTCCGCCTCGGTCGCCGGGCCGAACGTAACGATCGGGACGCCATCCGGGATCGAGATCTTCTTCTCCTTGCCGCCGCTATAGGAAAGATCGAGCGTCCGGCCGTCGACCCCCTTCACCGCATTGGTGACGGTCGCGTTGGTCATCGAGCTTTTTGGCTTGAGATCCCATGGGTAGTTCCCTTCGCCCGTTCCTTTCATCGAAGGGGGAAAGACCAGCACCTCGATGGCTCCGTCTCCTCCAGACGCGGTGGGAAGCGAGGCTATCCCCACGAAATCGCCGGGCTTGATGTCCTCGACTGACGCCTTGGCGACACCCGCCACCTTAAAGCCAGGCTTCAGCATCAGCGCGGCGTCCGGACCTTCGCGGGTCTTCACCGTGAGCGTCGAGCCTTCGAGACCGACGATCGTTCCTCGCACTCGGACGCTTTCAGCCGCCTGCGCCGATGGTGAGACCGCGACTTCAAGGAACGCCACGGCGCCACAGAAGGCTTGAGGCAATCTTAGATTCATCTTTCAGCTCTCCACGGTGGTTCATGAAATCGCTTGTTGCGACGCCCGACGCCCTCGATCCAACCTCAGTCCAAGGCATCCCGCGTTAACGATCGAGGCGTGCGCTTTATTCGACGCCGTCAGCGGTTTCGTTACAGCAGCATTCAATGCACGCGTTATCCTGGCCTCAGCCGCGGGTCAGAGGACAATACGCCCTTGCGAGGATGTCGAAACCGTTGCGAGCGCCTATCCCTTGAGCCTCCAATCGGCCGGTCCGCTCGCGGTGATCACCTCCGCCTGGCGGTCGCGAAGCACCGCCATTTTGGCGACCCCAGTCATCGCTGAACCTGCGTCGAGATTGAGGCGGAATCCTTTGATTTGATCTGCGTGCGACGGATCGCGACGGGCGTCGTTCGGGGTGTGGCCGTGGATGACGAAGAAGCCGCTAAAGCCATCCGCACCTGGACGATGTTCGAGAAACGGCCAGCGCACCCAGGCCCAGTGGCGATCTTCATCAAGCTTGGCGAGCGGCATGTTCCAAGGCGCGGCAAGAAAGGTTTCGAGTTCGACTTGCGGGTTGACGCCCGCGTGCACGAACAGAACCCGACCTGAGCGCCAGCTCGTCCTTAAGGACGACAGCCAAGCCTGAACGCGCGGAGGCAGCGACCCGCGCGCCTCAGTCAAGAGGGCATCAAGGTTTTTGCGCTCAGGACTAGTCTTGAGGAACTCCGCCACCGTGCGGTCGCCACCATTGGCGATCCAGGTCTCGAATGCGTCAATCGCGTCGTCGTGAGGGCTCTCTGGACCGAGCGCAAGCCGCATCAAGGTCTCATGGTTGCCCATGAGCGCGATCGCCTCATCGGCGCCGACGCGCGCCTTGGCCGCCATCGCAAGCTCGATCGCGCCAAGACTGTCTCGCCCGCGATCGACGAGGTCGCCAAGAAAGACGATCGCGCGCTTGTCGCGCAGCTTGGGCTCGCGCGCCGCCTCGTCGATCAGCGTGGCGAGAAGGTCGCTCCGCCCATGAATGTCGCCCACGGCGAAAATCTCCGCCTCCGGATCTATGCCCAGCGGCAGCGAATATCCTCGACGTTCGACAGCCACAGACATGGGACGAACCTGGCGCAACAGAGACGCAGCCACGAGCATTGCACGGCCGAGCCAGCGCACGCTAGGATCGTGCCCATGTTCCTTAAGTTTTTCGCCAACCTGCGCGAGGCGCACGTGCCCGCGACGCCGCGCGAATATCTCGACCTCATACGCGCGGTTGAAGGCGATCTGGCTCAGATGTCGGTCGACGAATTCTACCGCCTTTCGCGCGCGCTCCTGGTCAAGGACGAGCGCAATCTCGACAGGTTCGACGTCGCCTTCGCCGTGACGTTCAAGGGCGTACTCAACATTGCCACCGCCGTCGAGACACAGGATCTGCCGGAGGAATGGCTGCGCCGGATGATCGAGCGCTATCTCAGTCCCGAGGAGCGGGCCCAGATCGAGAAGCTCGGCTTCGACAAGCTCATGGAGACGCTACGCCAGCGCCTGGCTGAGCAAAGGGGCCGCCATCAGGGCGGCTCGAAATGGATCGGCACAGGGGGGACGTCGCCATTCGGGGCCTATGGCGACCATCCGGAAGGTGTGCGCATCGGCCAAGACAAGGGCCGCCGCGGCAGCGCCGTCAAGGTCTGGGACCGGCGGGACTTCAAGGACTTCGATGGCGACGCGGAGCTCGGACCGCGCAACATCAAAGTGGCGCTCAGACGGCTCAGGCGATTTGCCCGAGAGGGCGCGGCCGAAGAGCTCGATCTCGATGGGACGATCCGCTCGACCGCCGACAAGGGCTATATCGACGTCCAGCTCAGGCCGGAGCGGCGCAACGCGGTAAAGGTTCTCTTGTTCCTCGACGTCGGCGGATCGATGGATTGGCACGTAGAGGCGGCCGAGCAGCTGTTTTCCGCCGCCAAAAGCCAATTCAAGCGGCTCGACCATTTCTACTTTCACAACTGTCTCTACGAGAGCGTGTGGAAAAACAACCGCCGCCGTCACGACGAGCGCGTGCCCACGCGTGACCTCATCAATTCATATCGCCGCGACTATCGTGCCGTCTTCGTCGGCGACGCTTCAATGGGCCCGCACGAAATCATGGCTCCCGGCGGTTCGGTCGAGCATCTCAATCCAGAGGCGGGAAGAGTGTGGCTCGAGCGTGCGATTCTCGCCTGGCCCCGCATTGTATGGCTGAATCCGACGCCGCTGAACGCCTGGAATCATTCGCTGTCGACTTCGATGATCGCCGAAATTTTTCAGCACCGCATGTATCCGCTCACCCCCGACGGAGTTGAAGCGGCGATGCGGGCGCTCGCCGCCTGACGATCAAGCTTTGCGATTCGGCTCGCCGCGTCATTCCCTGACCACGAGCACCGAGCACTGGGCATGACGCACGATTGTCTTGGCGTTTGAGCCAAGAAGGTAGTCCGACATGACCGGACGATGCGAGCCGACCACGATCAGGTCGGCGTCCCATTCGGACGCTTCTTCCAGGAGCTCGTGATATATCCCGCCTGCCCGCGTCGCAGAGCTCTTGCGCTCGACCGGCAGGTCGACGCTGCCGAGAATCGCGTTCAGCTCCGCCTTGGCCCGCTCCGCCTGCTCGACGTCGAAGTCGACCGGCACATATTCCATGAACGTTGCCGGGATGACTGGCTGGACATTCACCAGCCGCAATTCGCCGCCGCCCGTCTTCGCCAGCTCCACCGCCTCCATCAGCCCCTTCGGTGCTGGCGTCGGCTCGGCGAGATCAACCGCAAGAACGATGCGCTTGTACATGGCAACCTCCCTTATCGTCGAACGCCGTCTTTCAGACTCGTCGCGGCGCCTGAACGTGGGACCCTCTTTACCGTCTGGCAAGTCTCATCCGGCAAACAGTCCCGAACCCCGTATGGCTGCGACAGGCCCCGGCGCGATCGGCGACGATAGTCATTGTTCCTTTGCCGATCGATCGCTATAAGGCCGCGAAATTCCACGCGGAAATTAGGAATCGCCAATGAACGACGTGTCCGTTGAGAGTTATAAACCGTCGGACGACGAACCGTTCATGAACGACCGACAACGCGAATATTTCCGCCGCAAGCTGATCGCCTGGCGCGAATCCATCCTGGCCGAGAGCCGCGACACCCTCACCGCCTTGCAGCAGGAAAGCGAAAACCACCCCGACTTCGCGGACCGAGCGTCTTCGGAAACGGATCGGGCGATCGAGCTGCGCGCCCGCGACCGCCAGCGCAAACTGATCGCCAAGATCGAGGCTGCGCTCGCCCGTCTCGACGACGGCTCCTACGGTTATTGCGTTGAAACGGGCGATCCCATTTCACTCAGGCGCCTCGACGCCCGTCCGATCGCGACGCTTTCGGTCGAAGCGCAAGAACGCCACGAACGGCGCGAGCGGATTTATCGCGACGAATGATTCGCTGTCGGTAGTCCCGACCATCGCTGCCGGCCCGCCTCACCGCCGCAGACGCCGCCTAACCGAAGGTAACATCGTCGGCGATATTAGCTTGATCGATGAGGCCTTCTCTCGTCGACTTTCGATCACCGCAAGACCGGCAGATCCGTCAATCGGGCTTTTCGCGACCGAGTAGACGGGCCATCTCCGCCTCGAGCGAATCGAGATCAGCGAAGGGATCGTCGACTTTGGGCGACAGTTTCTCGTTCTTCTGCACCGTCTTTTCCCCGGGCGCACGGGCTTCGGCCGTTTTTTGGCCCCAGTCGGACGCGGGCGCCGGCACTGGCGTCTTCGGCGCGGTCCGGGCTTGCGGCGAGGCTGCGCCGGCCGAGCCGCCAGCGGTCGCTGTTGACGCCGCGGACGGCTCGGCCTTGACCGTTGTGGGGGGCAGCTCCGCTTTCGAGCCAGCGACTGCGGGCTCCCCTTTCTCCGGCCGCCCCGGCGCCGTAGGCGTGACAGGAGACGAGGCCGGAGGAATGACCAAGCCTCTCGTGGGAGCCGTTTCCGTGACGCGAACCGGAGTTCCACGGTTAGGTGAGGCGTTCGCGGGGACGATCGGCGGGGGCATCATCGCACGCGGTTGCGCGGGACGCGGCTCCGCCTGACGCGCCGGTGAACTTGCGGGCGCCGGCCGGGCCGGCTCGGCGCCTTGCGCCGCCGGCGCAGCGGGGGACTGACGCGCCGGCTCTGACGCTGACGTTTGGGGGGCAACCGAGGATTGGGCAGGGACTGGGGCGGTCGGCTGGACGGGAGCGGGCGCCTTGGGAATCGAGGGTGCGACGATCGGAGCGGCGGGGGGCGGCCCAACTGGAGCCGGCGCTGGCGGCGCCAGTTGCCACCGGGGGTGGAGGGGGCGGCGAAGCGGGCTTGGCGGCAATCTTTGCCACCTGTTCGAGAGCCGCTGACGGAGCGAGCGTCGCTGCAGCTTCGGTTCGCCGCACTGGCGCGGCCGGCACGAGCAGAGGCGAGACCTGGCTGCTCTCGCGCGCCGGGGCCACGGCGCGATTGATCTGCGACTCAACCAGAACGTCGTTCGGCCCGCCGATCATCACCAGATGTTCGATATTGTCGCGCCGGACCAGCACCAGCTGCCGCTGCCCGTCGAGGCTGAAAGCGTCCACCAGGCCTAGTCTTGGTTGTCGGGTCCGTCCGCCAGGAACACGCAACCGATGAGCGAAAGTCAGTCGGTATAAGATCGCGAGCACGATGAGGGCGGCAATGCCGCAAGCCGCAAGGAACCCGATCTGCAGGACCCGATTCTCCGCGAACGGAAGCTCATTCAACCACTGCATGCCAAATCCAAGACTTCCGCCGCCGAGCGCGCTCGAAACCGCTCTTCAAATTCGCTAGCCGAACGATGGTTTAGCCTGCGCCCGAGAAACAAGATCGGGCGTGGCCCAGTGACCCAAGCCTGGAGCGCCGCCTGAGCCGCGCCGAATCTCATCGACGCGCCCATGTCACATTTCATAACAAAATGCGATCCCGTTGAAAACTGCGGCGCTCGCCGCAGTTTCGCCCAGGTTGAACGACCCGCCGCCAAGACAGGGCGCATGGCCCATGGTAGCAAAGGCTCGACCGCGATTGAGTTGGCGCGCACGCATCGTCCATGTCGTTTGTCCATGTCCCTGGGGGTAACGATCCTCAAATGAAGTCTCCGCCGCCCCCACCGGTGGACAGAATTGAGCGAACGGTCAATCCGGTCGCACTCACGATTCTCCTTGTCTGTCTCGCTGGCGCGCTTCTGGCTGTGTGGCTTGCGCCGAGCGCCGTCGGGGCGACGCTGATGACCTGGATGATCGTCATCCTCGCCGTCTGTGGGGCCTTCGGATTGCTGCTCTACGCCTTTGGCATGTTGCAATCGCCGACCCGGGCGGCGCGCTTCGACACCACCAAAGCGATCGCCGACTCCAATCCGGACGGGGTTCTTGTCACCGACCGGGAATTGCGAATTGTCTACGCCAACGACGCCTATCGCGCGCTTTCGGGCGCGGCCGCGGCAAATGACTTGCGCCCGATCGAACGCCTGTTCACCGGCTCGCCGGACGTCTCGGAATCCGTCTATCGCCTGTCGCAGGCGGCGAAATCCGGGGGGCGCGCGAGCGAGGAGCTTCGTCTTTCCCCGCCGCCGAGCGGCCAGGGGGAGGTCGCCTGGTATCGGATTCGCGTGCGTCCGCTCGAGGGCGCCGCGAGAGACGGCATGATGGTGTGGGCGGTCTCGGATGAGACGCGCGATCACGACCGGCATGAAACCTTTTTCCAGGATCTTCAGCACGCGATCGACTATCTAGATCACGCGCCAGCGGGCTTTTTCTCCGCCGAACCCGACGGATCAATCGCGCACATGAACGCGACCCTGGCAGGCTGGCTCGACTATGATCTCGCCCAGTTCAGCGCTGGCCGCCTCAAGATCGACGACATCGTCGCCGGAGACGGCGGCGCGATGCTCGCTATAATCTCCGGGCCACCCGGCGAAGTGACGACCCAGCAGTTCGACGTCGACTTGAAGCCTCGCCAAGGCCGGCTCCTGCCGGTGCGGATCCTGCACAAAGTCGCCTTCTCCGGCGATGGCGAGCCGGGCCCGTCCCGCTCGCTGGTGATCAATCGCGCACCCGGCGACATCAAGGGCGAGGATCTGCGCGCCGCGGAGGTGCGCTTCGCCCGCACTTTCAATTCGACTCCGGTCGCAATTGCGGCCGTGGACGCGGGAGGCTTGGTGCTACGTCCCAACGCGGCCTTTGCGCGCCTCGCCCAAGCCGCGGCCAAGAGCGACGCGGCGAAGGGACGGCTGTCGATTTTCGATCTTGTCGCCGAGCGCGATCGTAGCGCCTTGAACGCATCGATCGAGGCGGCCGCGCAGGGCAAGGGCGAGATCGCGCCCCTCGACGTCTCGCTCGAAGGCGCAGGGCCTCAGCGTTCGGCGCGGCTCTTCGTCTCCGCCGCCGATCCGCGCACCGACGAGGGCGCGAGCGCGACCATCTTCGCCCTCGACACCACCGAGCAGCGCACCCTGCAAGAAAATCTCGTACAGAGCCAGAAGATGCAGGCGATCGGCCAGCTCGCCGGCGGCGTCGCGCACGACTTCAACAACGTCTTAACCGCGATCATCGGCTACTCCGATCTCCTGCTCGCCAATCACCGGCCGACCGATCCGTCCTTCCAGGACATCATGCAGATCAAGCAGAACGCCAATCGGGCGGCTGGCCTCGTGCGGCAATTGCTTGCATTTTCGCGCCGTCAGACGCTGCGCCCCCAGACGCTGCAGCTCAACGACGTGCTGTCGGAATTGCAGATGCTGATGCGTCGCCTCGTCGGCGAGCAGATCCAGCTCGACGTGGTCTATGGCCGCGACGTGTGGGAGGTGAAGGCCGACCTCAATCAGTTCGAGCAAGTGGTCGTTAATCTCGTCGTCAACGCGCGCGACGCGATCAGCGACGGCGGCAAGATCACGCTGCGCACCCGCAACTTTCCAGCCGCTGAATGCGGCAGCCTGAACGAGGTTGATGTCGCCTCCGCCGACTACGTCGAGGTCGAGGTCGAGGATACGGGTCACGGGATTCCGCCCGAGGTAAGAGCCAAGATCTTCGAGCCGTTCTTCACCACCAAGGAGGTCGGCAAAGGCACCGGTCTCGGCTTGTCGATGGTCTACGGCATCATCAAGCAGACGGGCGGCTATGTGTTCTGCGACAGCGAGCCGGGCAAAGGCGCGAGATTCCGCGTTCTGCTTCCCCGACGCGTCGGCGATGAGGTCGACGAGCCGGTAAAGCCGGAGGCGGCCAAGCCGGCCGCGGATCTGACCGGCCGGGGCGCGATCCTTTTGGTCGAAGACGAAGAGGCGGTGCGCGCTTTTGCCTCGCGCGCGCTCGCCTCGCGCGGCTACACGGTGCTGGAGGCCGAGACGGGCCTCGACGCCTTGCGCGTCGTTGAGGCGGCAACGGAGCCGATCGACCTCATCGTTTCGGATGTCATCATGCCAGAAATGGACGGGCCGACCATGCTGACGGAGCTCCGCAAACGTGGCTTGAACGCCAAGGTCGTTTTCGTCTCCGGCTATGCCGACGACGCCTTCGCGCGCAATCTGCCGGAGGGCCAGGACTTCGTGTTTCTGCCGAAGCCATTCTCGCTCAAGCAGCTCATCGAGACCGTCAAGGGCCTGATGAATTGACGAGCACAGCTCGCCTTGCGAGGCTCAGCCCGTACGCAAATTATTCAGTTTGAAGGGCTCCGCCGCCTATGATGCGTTTTGAAGGAACGGCCACATATGTGGCGGGCGACGAGCTGAAGACCGCGGTCAACGCCGCGATCGCGCTCGAGCGTCCGCTCCTGGTCAAGGGCGAGCCCGGAACCGGCAAGACGCTGCTCGCGCAGGAGATCGCCGCCGCGCTTCAGGCCCCCTTCATCGCCTGGCATGTCAAATCGACCACCCGCGCCCAGCAGGGGCTCTATGAATATGACGCCGTCTCGCGCCTGCGCGATTTGCAGCTCGGCGATCCTCGCGTCTCGGAGATCGCCCACTACATCCGCCGCGGCAAGCTGTGGGAGGCATTTATCTCGGACGAACGCCCGGTGCTGTTGATCGACGAGATCGACAAGGCCGACATCGAATTCCCGAACGATCTGCTCCTTGAGCTCGATCAGATGGAGTTCCACGTCTATGAGACCGGCGAGACGGTCAAAGCGCGCTTGCGACCCATAGTGATCATCACCTCCAATAACGAGAAAGAGCTGCCCGACGCTTTCCTGCGTCGCTGCTTCTTTCACTACATCCGCTTTCCCGACTCCGAGACGATGCATAGGATTGTCGAATTGCACTATCCGTCGATCAAGCCGAGGCTGGTGGAAGAGGCCATGCGCTCCTTCTTCACGTTGCGCGAGACGCCTGGGCTGAAAAAGAAGCCGACCACCTCGGAGCTGCTCGACTGGCTCAAGCTTCTGCTCAATGAGGACATCGGACCAGAAACCTTGCGCGAGCGCGAGGCTAAGAAACTGATTCCTCCCCTCCACGGCGCATTGCTCAAGAACGAGCAGGACGTGCATCTCTTCGAGCGGGTCACCTTTTTGAGCCGCCGCGAGCGCTAGAAAGCGCCTCGGGTTGGTCTCCGAATCGATATCGTTCCGACAGCCTCGGCTGTTAGAAAGCCCCTGCCCGCCGTCGGCCGTTTTGTCATTGGCCGCGACCTCATCGACCGCCTGGCGCTTCCCAACTATTCCTCGCCTCCCGCGATGCGGGATGCGGCTTTAGCCTTTCGCGCGGCCTGCTTCTCACTTGAACTTTGAGTCGATTGAGCAGCGCTCGCTCAGCGCCGGATGTGATGATATGCTCGACCGGAAACGCAGGAACGGACAACCCGTGACGCTTGGCCAGGACATTTTCTTCAAGGCGCGAAGCTCGCGCTCACGCCCTTACGAACAGTACCGTCTGAACGGCGACACCGTCCTCTGTGAACGCGTGACGCCCAACGCGCGCTCGCCCGGCGCCCAGCAGATAAAACCTTTGCAGTCCTGGACCATCGACGAGTTCACCGCCGCTAACGTGCCGGCGCCCGCGAAGGCCGCGTTGCAGGACTATTTGAGGGAGAAACGCAGGTGAGGCCGCGAAGCCGCTGACGTCCGCGACTGGGCCGCTATGATCGCCGGCTGCTTCCGCGCAAAACCTCGTTCTGGGGTCGACAGCAAGAACTTGCCAATCCTCGAACGCTCGCGCAATCTTCATCCATGCGCCGATTGTTTCTTGTTCGTCACGCGAAAGCCGAGCCATCCGTAGGGCGCGACGATTATTCACGCAAGTTGACCGATCGCGGCCGCGCCGATGCGAGGCGGATCGCCAAGGCGCTGGCCGCCCGCCATTTTCTCCCGAATGTTCTCATCCATTCCGGGGCGGCGCGCGCCAAGGAGACGGCGGAGATTTTCGCCGCCGCTTGGCGAAATGAAGTCGAGTTGCAAGAACAGGCTCGGCTCTACGACGCCAGCCTCACGACGCTCATCGACTGCACGCGCGCGCTCAGCCATGAGGACAAGCGCGTCGGACTGGTCGGGCATAATCCTGGACTTGGCGAACTTGCGACGGCGCTGGCCGGCTCGGGCGCGGAGCCCGAAGTGCGCCGCCTGGCGAAATTCCCAACAGGCGCCGTCGCGGTCCTCGATTTCTCCATCCAAAGGTGGGAGGAGGTTGCGCGCGATGCTGCGATGCTAGCGCTTTACCTGACGCCCGCGGACCTCGAGGAGGACGTGGACTAGGAAATTGGGATTTGGGAGCGCCCGCGTCAGAAACGCTCCAGCAAGCCCTCTCACCGCTGGCGGCGAGCGGGACCCGGGGGTCCCACTGTCCAAACCGGCGATCGCCGCCTAAATAGGCTCCCCGGGCCGCGCGCGGATTTTCCCTTGTCAGGTTTCAGCGACTTCATCTTCGAGGCGGAGCTCGTCGCCCGTTCGATTGGCGACTATTTCTCCGGCGCTCCCTTGCGCCTCGGAGTGACCGGGCTGTCGCGCGCCGGCAAGACGGTGTTCCTGACCGCGCTCGTTAACAACCTCATCGCCGGCGCGCGCCTGCCGGTGCTAGCCGCCTCCGCCGAGGGCCGCATCATTCGGGTGCGGCTCGAGCCGCAACCCGACGATGCGGTGCCGCGGTTTGCTTATGAGGAGCATCTGAAGAGCCTCGCGGGACCAGATCGCCGCTGGCCCGAGTCCACCCGTCGCATCGCGCAGCTGAGGCTCACCGTCGAGTTCGAGAGCGCCTCCGGCTGGGGCTCGCGGCGCTCGACCCTTACTGTCGATATCGTCGATTATCCCGGCGAGTGGCTGCTCGACCTGCCGCTTCTCGACAAGACCTATGCCGAATGGTCGCACGAGACCTTGGCGGCAAGCGAGAGCCCGGCGCGCGCGCCGCTCGCGGAACAATGGCGCGCCTCGATGATCGGCCTCGACCCGCACGCTCCCGCCGACGAGGACAGGGCGCGGCGCATCGCCGAATTGTTCACCGCCTATCTCAAGCGCGCGCGCGACGACGTCTATGCGCTCTCAACTTTGCCGCCCGGCCGGTTCCTGATGCCCGGCGATCTCGCCGGCTCGCCGGCGCTGACCTTCGCGCCCATCCCACTTCACGATGATGCGACGATCCCATCCGGCTCACTCGCGGCGATGATGGCCCGCCGCTACGAAGCCTACAAAGACCACGTAGCGCGACCTTTTTTTCGCGATCATTTCGCCCGGCTCGATCGGCAGATCGTGCTCGTTGACGCGCTTTCCGCCATCAATTCCGGCCCGGCTGCGCTCAAGGATCTCGAGAATTCGCTGACCGAGGTCATGCACGCCTTCCGCTCCGGGCGCTCGTCCTACTTCGCTTCGATCTTTCGTCCCCGCATCGACCGGATTCTCTTTGCCGCGACCAAGGCCGACCATCTGCATCATAGGAGCCACGACCGATTGGAGGCGATCCTGCGCACGCTGACGGCAAAAGCGATCGCGCGCGCTGAAGGGGTCGGAGCGGAAATCGACGTCATCGCCTTGGCGGCGATCCGCGCCACCCACGAGGCTGAGATCAGGACTGGCGGCGAGACGCTCGACGCCATTATCGGCGTGCCCGAAAAAGGCGAGACGATTGGAGGGCAGACATTTGACGGGGTCGCCGAAGCGGCTGTGTTTCCCGGCGAGTTGCCGGCCGACCCGGACACGATCTTCGAGGGGGACGCGGTCGCCCTGCCCGAGGCCGACAACGACTGGCGGTTCGTGCGCTTCCGTCCGCCCTTGGCCCGGGACGGCGAGCCCGCACCGCAAATCCGGCTCGACCGTGCTATGCAGTTCCTGATCGGGGATCGCCTCGCGTGAACCAGCGCCCGCCCCGCCCCCGCGCCTTTCGCCTCGATGATCGCAGCGTGGCCATCGACGACCAGCCAGCTTCGCTTGCGTCCGAAACGATCATTCGGTCCCAGCACGAGCCGATTCCTCCTTCCTCGGCGCCTGCCCCGATCGACGAAGCCGAACTCGAGGTGGAGGCGGCGCAAAGATCGGGCCTCGTTGCCCGGTCGCGCGTCACGCTCGCGGGCCTGGCTTGGACGGGCTTTGGCGGCCTCGTCTCGCTGGCCTTGGGCCTATGGGCGACCAACCTCATCGAAGGGCTGTTCGCCAAGGCGGAATCGCTTGGGATCATCGGGGTCGTGTTTGGGCTCGTATTCCTCGCTGGCCTTATCGGCCTCGTGGTGCGCGAGATCATCGCGGTCGCGCGCCAGACGCGCATCGCTGAGATGCACGTCGCCCTGGCCAAGGCCCGTGCGGCGGACGATCGCGTCGCGGCGCGCCGGCTCGTCGGCCAGCTCGTCGCGCTCTATCGCAACCGCCCGGAGACCGCGCACGCCCGGGCGCAAGTCGAGCAAGCGACGGGGGCCATCATCGATGGGCGGGACCTCATCGACGTCGCCGAGCGCGCGCTGCTGAGGCCCCTCGACCAGAAAGCGGAAAGCGAGATCGCCGCCGCCGCCAAGCGCGTGTCGCTCGTAACCGCAATCAGCCCGCGCGCGATTCTCGATGTCATTTTCGTGGTCGCCCAGATCGTGCGGCTCGTGCGGCGGATCGCCGAAATCTACGGCGGACGGCCGGGCCTCTTGGGCCTCATCAAGCTCGCGCGCTCGATCGGCGCCCATATCGCGATCACCGGCGGCATGGCGGTCGGCGACAGTTTGCTTCAGCAGCTCGTCGGCCACGGGATCGCCTCGCGCATCTCGGCCCGCATGGGCGAGGGCGTGCTCAACGGCATGCTTACGACCCGCGTCGGCCTGTCCGCGCTCGCCGTTTGTCGGCCCATGCCCTTTTCGGTCGACAAGCCCCCTGGCGTCTCTGACGTCGCGCCGTTCCTGTTCAGCAAAGGGGAGGAGAAGACCCGGGGTTGAGGCAGACCTTACCGCCTCACGCCACCAATTCGAGCTTCTCCGTCCCGACGCTGGCCAAAACGCCGGTGTGTACGTCGAACCAATAGCCCTGCAGGGCAAGCCGATTGGCGGCGACCGCCTCGGCGATCCAAGGAAACGTCCTGAGATTGGCGAGCGAGAGGCGCACCACCTCGGCCTCGATCCGTTCGAGGCGCCCCTCCGGCTTGTCGCCCGCGGCCTCCACCGCTGGCTTGCCGATCTCGACCCACGTGGCGATGAAATCCTGAGCCTGCGGCGGCGGGCCATAAACCATCGCCTTTACGCCGCCGCATTGCCCGTGCCCCATCACCACAAGGCGCGGAATCTTGAGCACTCGCACGCCGAATTCGAGCGCCGCGCTCGTTCCGTGATGGGCGGGATCGGGGCTATAGGGGGGAACGAGCGCCGCAACGTTGCGGATGACGAACAATTCGCCCGGCACGGCGCTGAATATGGTCTGGGGATCGACGCGCGAATCCGAACAGGCGATGACGATCGCCTCCGGGCTCTGCCCCCAATGGGCCAGCGCCTCATAGCGCGCCCGCTCAGTCGGCCAAACGTCGGCGCGGAAGCGGTGATAGCCTTCGATCAGCGGGTCCATAAGCCGGCCTCGCAGCAAACAGCGGAAATGCTGCGCCGCGATAAGGCGCCGGCGCCAGCGGCGCAAGGCGCCGATGGCGGGTCGTCCGTTTTCGCTGGCGAAAGCAGAGCGGCTGAGGTTATCTGCACGCCGTCGGCCACAGGGGCCGGACCCACCAGCGAGAACGACCCAATGATCCGCGTCGTCGCCATCATCACTGCCCATGCCGGCCGCCGCGAGCAGCTTCTAAAAGCCTTTCGCGCTAACGTTCCCAATGTGCATGCCGAAAAGGGATGCATCGAATATGCCGGTCACATCGACGCCGCGACCGTTGGCGCATTTCAGACGGACTACGGGGCGGACAGTCTGGTCGTTCTCGAGTTCCTGGGAAAGCCCCGAGGCGCTGAGGGCCCACGTCGCGGCCCCGCACATGAAGGCCTACTCGGAAAAGACCAAGGATCTGGTCGCGAAGCGGACGATCCATATCCTGTCCGCGATCGACTAGCCGCGTGCCCCGGACTCGAGCGGCGGCGCATTTCGGCCGCTAACGGAGGGCCGGCCCAATTGCCGCCCGTCCGCTTCGCGGCCGATTTGGGAAGCACGAAGCGCCGCGCCGGGCTCGAACACAGAGATTTGGATTGCAGTCTCGCTGGAATATTGCTGTCTTATCAGAATAAACACGGGGCCGCCCGTGTTTAGCGGGGACTTATTACCGGGGAGAAGTTCATGAAACGCTTTGTGGCTGTGGCGTTAGCTCTGGTTTGCGGCGTCACCGCGGTATTGGCCGACACGGATCCGATCGCCGAGAGACGCGCGCTCATGAAACACGACGGCGAAGCCGCGAAGAAATTGTTCGACATGTCGAAAGGCAAGATCCCATTCGATCTGGCGACCGTGAAGGCATCGCTGGCGACGCTGGACGACGGGGCGACCAAATCGACGGCCTTGTTTCCCGACAATAGCAAGACCGGCGGAGGCACGGCGGCGCTGCCGGCGATCTGGCAAAATAAGGCGGACTTCGACGCCCGCTTCACCCAGTTCGCTAAGGACGTCCAGGCCGCGCAGGCCGGAATCACCGATGAGGCGACGTTCAAGCAATTCGCGCCGGCGGTGTTCAAGAATTGTGGCAGCTGCCACGAACTCTACAAGGCCAAAAGCGGCTGAGACTTGGGTTCGCCCGCGCGCGGATATGTGAGCTCGTCCGCGCGGTTGAAGTGGTTCGCCATCGCGATCGTCATCGCCGCAGGGGCGATGGCAGCTTGGAGTTTGTCCGCCCCTCGGCCGCGCTATTCGGCCGAGGAATGGCAAGCCCTGGGCCTCGCGGGCGACGCGGGCGCGGGGCGGCTCGTCTTCTACGCTGGCGGCTGCGAGTCGTGCCACAAGTCGCCGGGACAGGACGACCCGCTAAAGCTAGGCGGAGGTCTTGAACTCAAGACGCCGTTCGGGTCGTTCTATCCACCGAATATCTCCCCCGATCTCGCTGACGGGATCGGCGCCTGGCGCCCGGTCGATCTCGCCAACGCGCTTCTGTCGGGCGTCTCCCCGAGCGGCCAGCACTTCTACCCTGCCTTCCCATACACGTCTTATCAGCGCATGGCGCCGAAGGATGTCGCGGATCTCGCGGCGTTCCTGCGCACCCTGCCGCCGGTCACAGGCAAGGCGCCGGCGCATGCGCTCGCCTTTCCGTTTTCCATTCGCCGCGCCGTGGGCTTGTGGAAGCTCCTCTATTTCGACAACGCGAGTCTTCGACCCGACCCCTCCCAAAGCGAACAATGGAACCGCGGCCGCTACCTCGTCGAGGGTCCAGGGCATTGCGGCGAATGCCATACGCCGCGCAATTTCCCGGGCGCGATGGATTTAACCCATGCGCTCGCGGGCGCGCCAATGCCTGACGGTCACGGCAAGTCGGCGAATTTAAGAGGCGGCGACTTCCTGAACTGGACAGAAGCCGACATTGTCGAGGCTCTCACGAGCGGCTTCACGCCAGGCGGGGACGTCCTCGGGGCCGGCATGACGGCGGTTGTGCGCAACCTGGCCCAATTGCCTGACTTCGACCGCCAGGCGATCGCGGTATATCTCAAAAGCCTGCCCCGGCTCGGCCCAGCGCCGGCAAAGCCTTAGCCCAACTGTGGCCTCGTCGCTTGGGAACAAATGCCCGGCGCCGAGCCTATGGTTGCAGAAGCACCACAGGCTGATCGATTCGGAGTAAAGCGAGACATGCGAAAGCGAACGGGCGGCTGCAACTGCGGTCAAGTGAGATTTGAAGTTGCCGGGGAACCGACACGAATAGGCCTTTGCCACTGCTTGGTGTGTCGAAAGGAGACCGGCTCGCTTGGCAATTACTTTGCGGTCTGGCCCTCGGAGAAAGTGTCAGTGACCGGAGGAGACTCGAAGCTGGAGGCTCACGACAGACAACCGTCACTTTTGCGCCACGTGTGGCTCTTCGGTGTTCGGGCTCGTAGACGGCGTCGACGAAGTCGAGGTTCGCGTCGGCGCCTTCGACGATGCGCCAACGGACTTCACACCGCACTATGAACTGTGGACGCCGCGACGCGAACGATGGCTCGATCCGGTTGACGGCGCAGACCAGCATGTCGGCAACCGGACCTGAGGTTAGCCAACGGTCGTAAACGCTGCCCGGGTCCGACCGTCAATGTCTATCCGAGAAGCCTGCCGCCGGGATTCGCGCCAGCCCGGCCAGAGACAACCACCGTTCTTGCGCTTTATCTCGCGGTCCACACGAGAATCCCGGCGGCGATCACGATTAAGCTCATGCCCAGCCCCTCACGCAAGCTCGGCGGCTCGCGGAACATCTTCAACGAAACGACTTGCGCCATCGGGACCTCTATTAGCGCCAGCGTGCGCACCGGCGCCGCCTCGCTCAGCGCAAACGCCACGAACCAGAGTTGGGACGCGAGCGCACCCATGAAGCCGGCGAACAACGAGGAGCGCCACGCCTTGGTGATGGCGCGTCCCCCGGCGCGATCAAAGACCCCGAGATAGAGCCCAAGCGCCAGGGATTGAATTGCCAATCCAACCACCAGAATGACCGACGCGGCCAAAAGTTGCGACGGACTCGCGACGGCGATCACAGCCGAGCGGAAGCCGATCGCGGCGAAGGCGAAGAAGGTCGCCGAGAGAAGTCCGAGCGCCGCCGATCGCCAGTCGGCTGCCAGTTCCTTGCCGCTGCGGATCGCCATCAACGCAACCCCGATCGTCGCGAGCGCAATCGCCGCTATGAGCGAAGCTGTCGGCGGATTATTGAGCGCAATGAGGCCGAAGAGCGCAATCTGAGCGGCTTCCGTCTTGGTGTAGGCGACCGCGACGACGAAGCTCTTGGTGCGCATCGCGGCCAGCATAAGCGCGGTGGCGATCACCTGCGACACCGCTCCGAACAATGTCCAAACGAGATTGATCGCGGTCAACCGCGGGATGTGTTGGCCAGTCCAGACGAGCACGCCTAAAAGAAACATCACCGCGAACGGCAAGCCGAACAGAAAACGCACCTGGGCGGCGCCCACCGCCCCGAGCGCGCCGATCAGATCGCGCTGCATCGCATTGCGCAGCGTTTGCGCGCTCGATGCGAGAAGAGTGACCGGAATCCAAACCGCGCTGACGGCCATTGCCAACCCCCGCTCTCCCTTGTATCGCGCTTGATGTCTTCGTCGAAATGCGACGCGATGAAACTGGGTGGAGACGCCTTACGGATTTCAATTTTGGTGAGTTCGGGGACGATCGTCTCGTCAACGAAGGCTGAAGGAATCCGCGCCGGCGCCGTCCATATACAGGCGCGTCGCCTCGATTCTCATAGACTATCTACCGTCAAAGTAACGCCACGGAGGGAAACATGGATCTCGGATTGAAGGGCCTGCGCGCGGTCGTGACCGGCGGCACCAAAGGCATCGGGCGCGCGGCCGCGGATATTTTCGCTCAGGAAGGCGCAAGCGTCGCTATCTGCGCGCGTAACGCAGACGAGGTGAAGGCCGCCGTTAAAGACCTGAAAGCGAAAGGCGTGACCGCCTACGGAGCCGATATCGATGTGGCGAACAAGGCGGCGCTGCAGAAATTCGTCTCCGAGGCCGCGGCGGCCCTCGGTGGCGTAGACATTCTGGTCGCCAATGTCTCCGCGCTCGCTGCACAGGATGTCGAGGAATCTCTGGGGCAAAGCGTTCGACGTCGACATGATGCACACGGTGAACGCCGTCAATGCCGCCCTGCCCTATCTTGAGAAGTCCAAGCATCCCTCGATCGTCATCGTTTCCTCGGTCTCTGGACGCGAGGTCGATTTCACCGGCCCAGCTTATGGCGCGATGAAGGCGGCGCTCATTCATTACGCGCAGAGACTAGCCTATCAGCACGCGGCGAAAATGATCCGGGTCAATTCAGTTTCCCCGGGCAACACCTATTTCGAAGGCGGCTTCTGGCAGAGCGCCGAAAAGAACCTGCCTGATATCTTTAAGCAGGCGCTGTCGCTGAACCCGACTGGACGGATGGCGAAACCGGAGGAGATTGGCCGCGGCATCGCCTTTCTCGCCAGCCCCGCCTCGAGCTTCACGAGCGGAACGAACCTCGTGATCGACGGCGCGCTGACCAAGGGCGTGCAGCTTTAAGCGGGGCACGGGATCAGAAATCCAAGAGTCCCCGACAGGGCTTACGGACAGGTCCATGGCCGCTGGTTTTCAAGGAGCCGCGCGCCGGCCTGGCGTCCCGAAAGGTTACCTTTCGGCGCAGTACACGCGAGCGCCCTTGGCGGACGCTCAAGCGGGGTTCGATAACGCATTGTGCGAAAACGGCGAAACGAAACCGGCTTTAAGTCTCTGAAAACAAAAAATCCCGCGAAATCGCTGATTCAGCGCTCTTAATGATTTCAGCGGCTTACGGCTTGCCTACGAGAGGCTTTGCTTCGCTGGCGAAATGATCCGTCCTTTTCAGCTTTGAATTCCCTCCAGGGCTCGAAGCGAAGAGACAGGTCGCTCTCCGTCTTCGCCGCCCCCGAGACCTGGAGGACCGCCCGAGCGATACCGCCCGCTTCAGCCTTCCCCGCCGAACCCGCGGCCGACGCAGACGTAACGAAACCCATGCGCCTTCATGGTTTCGATCGAATAAATGTTGCGCAAGTCGATCATGACCGGCGTGGTCAAGCTACTCTTGACCCGGCTGAGATCGAGAGCGCGGAACTCGTCCCATTCGGTGATGATCACGGCCGCGTCAGCGCCTTTGAGGCAAGCATAGGCGTTGTCCGCAAACTCGACGCCGGGAAGCATCGGCTTTGCGCTTCGAACGCCCTCCGGGTCGTAGGCGACAACGCTTGCCCCCGCGGCTTGCAGTTCAGGCAAGATGACGAGGCTTGGCGCGTCGCGCATGTCGTCAGTCTTTGGCTTGTAGGTGAGGCCGAGCACGGCGATCCTTTTTCCGGCGACCGAGCCGCCGCAGGCGCGGATGATTTTCGCCGCCATCGCCGTCTTTCGTTTGTCGTTGACGTCGACAAGCGTCTCGACGAGCCGGATCGGCGCTTTGGCTTCCGCCGCGAGCTTGGTCAAGGCAAGCGTATCCTTGGGGAAGCAAGACCCGCCGAAGCCAGGGCCCGGATTGAGAAACCTGTGGCCAATGCGGTTGTCGAGCCCGATGCCATGGGAAACATCGAGAACGTCGGCGCCGAGACGCTCGCACAGGTCCGCGATTTCGTTGATGAAGGTGACCTTCATCGCCAGGAACACGTTGGCGGCGTATTTGATCATCTCCGAGCTGCGACGCGAGGTATAGACGATCTGCCCGCCGTTGCGCTCGATGGGCCGGTAGATTTCGCTCATCACCCCGCGAGCGCGCTCGTCCTCCACTCCGATGACCACTCGGTCGGGACCCTTGAAGTCCTCGATCGCGGCGCCCTCGCGCAGGAATTCCGGGTTCGACACCACGGCGAAGGAGCCTTTAGGCGCATGCTTTGCGACGATGCGCTCGACGTCGTCGCCTGCGCCGATTGGAACCGTCGACTTCACCACGACAACCGTGAAGTCCTGGATAATCTCGCCGATAGCGCGGGCCGCTGCGTGAACGAAATGCATATCGGCCGAGCCGACTTCCGCCAGCGAAGGCGTGCCAACGGCGATGAAGATCGCCTGCGCCCCGCGCCCGGCTTCCTTCAGACTCGTTGTGAACGACAGCCGTCCGGCGGCTTGATTGGCGAGCACCAGCTCGCTGAGACCCGGCTCGTAGATCGGAACATGACCCTCTCGCAAACCTGCAACCTTGGCCTCATCGACCTCGACACAGACAACCTCGTGGCCGAAATCGGAAAGACAGGCTCCCGAAACGAGGCCGACATAACCTGCACCAACCATGACAATGCGCATCGAATGAACCCCCATCCAATTGCGGCCAACATTAACGCCGCCAAAAACATCGGCGGCGCGACTATCGAAAATATTTCCTCCGACCGCCTGTATAATGGATCCATGCGTAGTTCAACCGTCATGGGTCCGCTCGGCTCCCGCGTTGGCGCGGGATTGTCTTTCCGCGATCGTTCGGCTCAAAGGCCCTTCGACCCGCGGCGAAGCTCGGCGATTGACCGGTCTTATACACGCCGCTAAGCGGGTCCGCCATCGCTCTCATTCGATGGGCCCCTGCAACGGACCGGACATGGCTGTCTACACCGAAGTCTCGGACGATGCGCTGCGCGCCTTTCTGGCGGATTACGATGTCGGCGAGGTGACTTCGTTCAAGGGCATCGCGGAAGGCGTCGAGAATTCCAACTTCCTACTGCGCACCTCCAGCGGCCAGCATATTCTCACCCTCTACGAGAAACGGGTGAAAGCCGAGGACTTGCCGTTCTTTATCGGTCTGATGGAGCATTTGGCGGCCCGTGGCGTCACCTGCCCTCAGCCGGTTCGTAACCGAGCCGGCTCAGCGCTCGGCGAGCTCGCGGGTCGCCCAGCGACCATCGTCACGTTTCTTAACGGAATATCAATTCGACGACCCAACGTTCGCCATTGCGGCGCGGTCGGCGAGGCGCTGGCGCGGATGCACTTGGCCGGGGCCGACTTCCCACTTAAGCGGCCGAACGCCCTCTCGATCCAAGGCTGGCCGCCGCTGCTCCAAACAGCCGGGGCGCGCGCGGACGAGGTCGCGCCCCATTTACGCGAAGAGAGCGCAGCAGAGCTCGATTTTCTTCAGGCGCATTGGCCAAAGGATCTGCCCTCTGGCGTCGTCCATGCGGATCTGTTCAACGACAACGTGTTCTTTCTTAGCGAGGAGCTTTCCGGACTTATCGATTTCTATTTCGCTTGCAACGACGCCTTCGCATACGACCTGGCGATCTGCCTGAGCGCGTGGTGTTTCGAACCCGACAACGCGTTTAACGTCTCCAAAGGTCGGGCGATGATCTCTGCCTATGAACGGTTGCGGCCCCTTGGCGAGGCCGAGATCAAAGCGCTGCCGCTCCTGGCCCGGGGCGCTTCGCTGCGGTTCATGCTTACCCGGCTGGTCGACTGGCTGAATGTGCCGCCGGGCGCAAAAGTCGCGCCGAAGAATCCACTCGAGTATCGCGACAAGTTGCGCTTCCACCAGCGCGTAAGATCGGCCGCCGATTACGGTCTCGTGCGGTGAGCCAACGGGTCGAGATCTGGACCGACGGCGCCTGTTCGGGCAATCCCGGCCCGGGCGGCTGGGGCGCGGTTTTGCGCTACCGCGGGCATGAAAAGGAACTGAAGGGTGGGGAAGCGCTCACCACCAACAATCGCATGGAGTTGACCGCAGCGGTCGAAGCGCTTCGGTCATTGAACCGCTCATGCGAGGTGACGGTGCACACAGATTCGCAATATTTGCGGGGCGGAGTGACCGGCTGGATTGACGGCTGGAAGCGGAACGGCTGGCGCACCGCAGCCAAAAAGCCGGTCAAGAACGAGGACCTCTGGCGAGCCCTCGATGCGACCACTCATCCCCACAAGATCGAATGGCTCTGGGTCAAAGGCCATGCGGACGACGCGCTGAACCTGCGCGCGGACAAGCTGGCCCGAGAAGGCATGGCCGCATTTTTAGCCGACGCCTTGGCCTTGGAGCGGCCCTGACCGGCTGACCTCCAACCGCAACCATAATCGCCAAGACGAGAAACCGTTGATCCAATTTGGCGCGGCGACAGGGCCTCCATTAATGCTCGAAGGAGACGACGCCTCGACGGTTGCGCGCCTTTGGCGAAGCCTCTGGCCTTTGATTTAATATTGACACAATTCCGTAAGATCATTGTAATCTGTATTGCGCCGTTAATAGTTGGCGATCAGACTTGCTTTTGTGGCCGAGTTCCTCTCGAAGCGGAAGAGGATCCGCTCTTCATTGGCCCCTCGATGCTTTTTAAGCTAAAGCCTTTACCGCCCGCTTACAAATTGTTGATACTGCAACGACGAGGGGCGCTTCGCCTCGATGAGAACCCAGAATACTGGGGGCTGTACTATGAACAAAATTCACGTTGGAGTTGTATCCGCAGCTGAGTTTGAACGCGCAGCGGATTACATATCGGAATTGTCCAACTACGGCGACTATGACGACTGGCTCGATAGCCGCTACGGACGCTTTATGGGCCTTTCGATGGCCGGCGCCGAGACGAGCCTCGAGACCGTTGCTCTCGATGATTTTCTAGACTGGTGCGGGGGGCGGCGAATGCTTCCAAGCTGAGGCCGCGCTCGATGACTACGCCTCGAATTCCAGCCCGCTCCCGCGTCGGGAACCACGTTCGGCGGCGAGTTGAAGGGTCCGCCAGCGGTTGGCGAGATGAGGGGAACTCAGGCGGCCTGAACCCCGTCCCGCCGCAGAAGCCTGTCCACATCCCTTTCCGGGACGGGCCGGCTAAAGAGATAACCCTGCGCCTCGGCGATCGTGCCCAGGTTTTCGATCATTTTCAGTTGCTTCGCTGTCTCTACGCCCTCGATCAGCACGCTCATGCCGAGTCTGCGACTCATCGCCGAGACTCCCTCCACCAGCACCGACGCGCGCTCCTGAATGCCCAGCCCCATGGTGAACGAGCGATCGATCTTGATCCGGTCGAGCGGGAAGCTCAGAAGATAGCTCAAGCTCGAATATCCGGTGCCGAAATCGTCGAGCGAAACGCGAAGCCCTTGGGCGCGCAAGTCCTGGAGCGTACGGCGCGTGTCGCCCCGATCCTCGAGTAGGATCGATTCCGTAATCTCCAGATCGAGCCGCTCGGGCGCGAGCTTAGCGGCTGCAAGCGCCCCGAGAATTGTCTTTTCGAGATTGCCGCTC
Source organism: uncultured Alphaproteobacteria bacterium (assembly GCA_963836695.1). Taxonomy (GTDB): domain Bacteria; phylum Pseudomonadota; class Alphaproteobacteria; order Rhizobiales; family Beijerinckiaceae; genus Roseiarcus. The sequence continues at coordinate 24,016 of CAWIKX010000024.1, read as the reverse complement.
CGGAACTGCGTCGAGGACAAGTTGACCGACACACTGACCTCCTCCGGCCACCCAGCACAGGCTTTGCAGGCGCGCCTCAGGATAGCCGCTCCCATCTCCTCCATGAGCCCGATCTCTTCGACGATCGGGATGAATTCTGCCGGCGACACCGGGCCGAGCAGAGCGCTCCTCCAGCGAGCCAGCGCCTCGAATCCGACGATGCGTCTCGTCGAGACGGACACAATCGGCTGGAAATAGACCTCGATCGCATCCGTGGCGACCGCCCCGCGGAGTTCGAGCTCGATAAGGCGGCGAATTTGGATCTTGGCGTCCATTTCCTGCTCGAAGGCCCTCCAGACCCGGCGGCCGTCCGCCTTAGCCGCGTAAAGAGCGATATCCGCTTTGGAGAGGAGGGCGTCGGGACTTAGGCCATCCTGGGGCGCCGAGGCGCTTCCGATGCTCGCCCCGACGATCACCTCGCTGCCGTCGATGACCACCGCGCGGTTGATCTCCTCGATGATGCGCTTGGCAAGGTCGTGGGTCTCCAGTTGGCCGGGCGCGTGGTGGTGAAGGATGACGAATTCATCGCCGCCCCAGCGCGCAACCACATCCCGTGGGCCGATGATCCCATGCAGTCGGCTCGCGATTTCCACCAGAAGCTTGTCGCCGGTGCGGTGGCCGAGACTGTCGTTGACCTGTTTGAAGTCGTCCAGGTCCAGGAACATCACGTCAATCCCGGCCCCACTCGACGGGGTGGAGGAGAGAGCTTCAGCCAGAGCCAACTCGAAGGACCGTCGATTGCGAAGATTTGTGACAGAATCAAAATGAGCCATGCGATCGATTGCACGGTCGGCGTTTCTTTTTGCCGTCACGTCTTGAACGACCACGACCCATCCGCCCCTGGAATTTGGGGTGATCGTTGCTTCGTAGAACGACTGGTTCGCGCCTTCGAACTCCAGTGACTGCGAGCATCCCGCGGCTGCCGCTGCATCGAAGGCATTGAGAAGCCCGTCGATGGCCTCCTGCGGCGCCGCCCCGCGTTGCTTCGCGAGGCGCGTCACCGCTTCGAGCCGGATATTGGTGATTGGCCTTTCACGCTTCAGTGACAGGAATTCCAAAAACTTCGCGTTGGAGACAAGCAGGCGCTTTTCCGCCGAGACCATGCACATCCCATGCGACATGTTGTTGATCGCGAAATCGAACTGGTTGGCGATCCGCTCCGACTCCGTACGAAAGGCGATTTGGCTCAGAAGTATATTTCGAAGCCGAGAAGCAGAGCCATAAATGAAAAAGCACAAAGGCACGAGCAACAAGGGAACCAACAGAGGGAACATGCCGCCTTCCGCAATGAAAGCGACCGCAAGGGGCATGACTACCGCCGAGAGTTGCAGTCCAACTCCCGTCCGGATGGCAAAATTCCTGACGGCAATGCCAAGCGCGTGGGTCATGGCGCAGGAGACAGCGAGCGTTAACACGAACGCGTCGTCCGAGGCCATAAAGGCCGCGACAGCGAGCAAGCCGACGGAGAGCAAATAGGCGATCATTCCAACGACATAGTGCCGCTCCAGCCAGCGCACGTCGGTGAAGGCGTTCCCCCGCGTCCTCGATTGATAAATCCATTTCAAGCGAATGCGCGCCACAACAACGAGCGCAATCATCATCGAGGCCCCGACCGCCGGCCACGAATGAGCGACCGCGGCGATAACGAGGCCGTTGACGATCGTCATGAAGGCGCCGAGCACCATTGTCTGGGTATCAGCGAAAACTGACTCGATCAGATCCCGGCGAACTTCGTCCGAGAGGATCTCGGTATCTGGGGCGGCGATGGCTTTGCGCATATATGAAATCAAATTCGGGTCAGGGATTTATGATCTCAATCACATATACGTTAACAAGTAATAGCTCTTACTAGATCATTTTACTAAAATTCATCACTACTCGTAGAACAAGGCGTATATCCTGGAAATTGGACGCCGTTGCTTAAGGGGCGTCGCACCGTGAACAAACCAGGTGGGAGCCTTTCGGGATGCCGCTGGGGCGCTAGATCTTAACCCTCGAGTTCGAAGTCGCCTGTCCCGAACTCGGCTGGCGCGCGCACATGAGGCCGACTTCGAACTCACAATCCAGTCCAAGGGCGCCCTGGCCATCTTAAGAGTCTGGTATGCCCATCTTGGCGGCTGCTGGCGCCAACTCGATTGCGTCAGCTAGAGCGCTCCTACGCGCTGCTCGCGACGGCCGATGGCCTCGAGGAGATGGTCCGCAACGTTCGACGATCTCTCGAACAGGCGGGCTCGTTCGGCCTCAGTCGATTGAAAGAACGGGTATCGCTCGTATATATTCTCACGCTGGCGGTTGCAGTCATAGGCCACCAAGGCCATTGAACGTTTAAAGTGCGGATAGGGTCTAGGGGCGGACCATGTCACCGCACCAAACAGCCGGTGATAGAAGGCTTGATGCTCCGCAAGACACCCCGCTATCCCATAATCCGCGGAGAAGAAGTCTGCAGCGAGGAGCGTTGGCCTTATCGTAAGGTACGGAATTTCAGAATATCGCTGGGAGAAATCGAGCCTGCTAACAAAGCGAGACCCGTCGATGAGCGTTAGGCCGGCCGCAAGTTGCGGCCCAATGAGGTCCTGAAACGACGCCAATTCGGGTAGAGGAACGCTAAGGCTGGCCGAAATGTGCAGTCTTAGCGCGCCTGCGAGTTCGCCGTCGATAAAGAGGCCGATCAGCCAAGCGTTGTTCTTTTCATCCATTGGGTCGTGGAACATGCCGGAGGCCTTGGGCTCGACTGTCCCCGCCCGCATGTAAGCATCGTGACGCAGGCGGTAGATAGCGGCTTTATCCGCAGGCGAGTCCGCACGCCGATACTCCACCCTTTCGAGGAGTCGCTGGACGCGATCAGCGAACCGCGACGCCTGCCGAACCTCCATCTGACCCTCCTACCGCATTAACGGGGTGCTGACGGTAGAAAGACCACCACAGATCGTATCGAATTGCTATACCCGCTATGGTAGAAAATTAACGAACCACAGCGGACTTGTGGTTAAGACTAATGGCGCTCTGTGTTAGCGAGCGGGAGCTTGGGTTCTACGTTCCCGACCGGCTTTTTCTGCCGTTCGCGACCCTACCTGACCTCTCCCGAAATCCACCCTTGTTGAGCGCGCGGCGGCTACTCCGCAGCAGTCGGCAGAGCGAAATTGTGGAACTCTTCCCGATAGGGCCGGGCGCCCGGCGGGAGTTCGCGGCGAAGATAATAGTCTTCATAGCGCAATTGCTTCAGCAAAACCGGCCAGACCTCCTTATAGGCGTGCCAAATGGAGGGGCTGGGCGGGGGCAGATCGTCCTTGATTAATGCGTGAAGTGCGGGAAGGGCATAATAGGGAACCATCGGAAACATGTGATGCTCGATGTGATAGTTCATGTTCCAATAGACCCACCGGCTGATCGGATTGATGTAGACGGTGCGGGTGTTCAGCCGATGATCAGTGACGTTGTCGGCCAAACCGATATGTTGCAGCAGCCCGGTCATAACCATGTGCCAGCTGCCATAGATTCGCGGCAGGCCGATCAGCATGAGCGGAAGAATCGACCATGTCGCCAGCGCGAGCGCCACGGTTGCGATGTAAATAGCGACGTGCCAGCGAGCGGCAGTGATCGCCTTGCCGCGCTCCATCTCCGGAATGTAGCTTTTCTCGTCGGCGTTGAGCCCAGAGAACGCTTGCCTGAATAGCGTCGGCAGCGAGAAACGGAAATCGAGCAGGCCGGTGAACGCCAGGGCCGCCTTAAGAAGATTCGGCGGGCGCATGACGGCGATCTCCGCGTCGCGCCCAACAATGATCGTATCCGTATGATGCCGAGCATGGCTCCAGCGCCACTGTACTGGATTGCGCACCACCATGAAGCTCGCGATCTCGTAGACCGCGTCATTCATCCAGGCCGTCTTGAAAGCCGTGCCGTGGCCGCATTCGTGCCAGCGGGAATCGCTCGAAGACCCATAGAGGACGCCATAGACGAAGAAGAAGGGGACGCACCACCATGTGCCCCAAAAGGCAATCGCCCCGGCGGCCGAACCCAGGATCAGCGCAATCCAGAGGATCGTGTCACGCATTGCGATCGCATCGGACCGGCGCATCAAGTCCTTCATCGTTTTGCGGGAAACGTCCGAGTGGTACCACTTGGCCGAAGCGAGGCCAGTCTCGACCGCCCACTGGGTGCTCTGGCCGACTAGACTGTAATCGCGCTTGGGCTTGCTCGAGATCGCGCTGTCAACGGTCACCGCATTCTCCCCGATCGCTGAAGGGTTCGCCGCCTCGCCGGAAGGGGCGCAACCGGCTCTTGAAGGACATATATACTGCTCCTGAGAGAGTCCATCAATCGTTTGCAATATTTTCTCTCAAATCTATCAAATCGTGTTACGGAGCCCGCACGACGTGGCGGCGGTGGATGATGGCGAGACCGACGATTGAAAAGCTGGCGGAGGTCGCGGGGGTTAGCATCGCAACGGTAGACCGTGTTCTCAACCGGCGCGCCAAAGTGCGGACGAAAACCGCCAAACGCGTCTATGAGGCGGCGGTCGCAATCGGCTATCCCGCAACGAGCCTCATCGGCCAGCGCGTCCGCGAAGAGCTTCCAGAGTACCGGCTGGGTTTCCTGCTGCTCGACACCGGCTCGACGTTTTACGACGCGTTCGAGAACGAACTCCGCTTGGCGGTCATGGAGGCGTCCGACTTTCGAGGGAAATTCGTTCTCGACCACGCAAGCCCGAGCGAACCAGATCAGATCGCCGCCCGCCTTACGGATCTCGCCTCGCGCGCCGGCGCTGTCGCGGTGGTGGCGCCCGAGCATCCGGCGGTCAACGCGGCCGCAGCCGCCGCCGCGGCGCGCGGCGTACCGGTCTTTTCGTTGCTTTCCGATTTCGCGGCCGGCACGCGCGAGGCCTATGTCGGCGTGCACAACGGCAAGGTCGGGCGCACCGCGGCCTGGATGATCGCCAGCGCCGCGGAAGGGCCCGGCAAAGTCGCGCTGTTCGTGGGCAGCCATCGCTTTCAGGGCCACGAGGCGCGGGAAATGGGGTTCCGGGCTTTTTTCCGCGAAGAGGCGCCGGATTTTGCGCTTCTGGAAACGCTCGTGAACCTCGAGGACTCTCAGTTCACCGAGGAGGCGATTCTCGAACTCGCGGAGAAGCACGCGGATCTCGCGGGCTGCTACGTCGCCGGCGGGGGCATGGAGGGCGCGATCACGGCCGCGCGCAAGCTTCCGGATAAGCGCCGCCCGGTGATGATCTGCAATGAACTCACGCCCGTCTCGCGCGCCGCGCTTGCCGACCGGACGCTCACCATGGTGATCAACACGCCGCTCGCCGCGATCAGCGACGAGGTTGTGCGGATGATGGCGCAATCGCTCGGCGCGAAACTCGACCAGCGGATATCGGATCGCTTCCTGCCCTTCGAGATCCATTTGCCGGAGAGCGTCTGACGGCATCGTCGTCACCGGCCCGGCAGCCTCACGAAGCGCCCCGAGGGCTTCGGATAATCTTCGTCCGGCTGCTTCGCGATGGTCCGTATGCGCTGTTCCGCCTCGGCGATTCTGGCGGGTCCGTCCAACACGCGGAAGACGACGTCGTAGCTCCGCGCCTCGTCATGTTCGAGCCAGATCATCTCGCCACGCTCGCGCGCCGCATTGTCGCCGAGCACGTGGTGCGATGACGGCTCGATCCCCATGACGTAGGCGCCGCGCTGAAAGTGCTGCCATTGGTAGAGACAAGGCAACTGGGCTTTCTTGGTCTCAACCTCGAAGCCAAGGCCGATGCGGTCGTTGACGATAGCCACAGGAACGGCGCCCGACGCATTGGCCGCGGTTTCATGCTGCCAGACCTGCTCGTGAAAGTTCGCTCGAGGCGCGGGGACCGTCCGATAGCCGACCTTCTGCGTCTCATAAGCGTCGCCAGCGTGCGAGGCCCAGACGACGTCAGAGATCGGCGCGAGGTAACGCGCGCCTTCATCCAGCACCGGATGGCCAACGTTCACGTGATAGAAGAACATATGCGGCGTACGGTAGAAGCCGAGATTGACGACACGGTCCGAAAGCCGGATCTCGTCGCCGCCGACATCAGCCTCGATGCGCCGCACGAGGCAAAGATCTTCTCCGAAGACGGCCGCCTGGCGTACCTCGCCTTCCGCCCAGAGGATGCAACGGTCGCCCTCCCAGCGCTCGCCATAGCCGACAAGCCGCGCGGGGATCGTGCTCACTCTCCCATGCAAGCGAATGCTGCACAACGTTCTTGCGCGGATAATTGTAGGTGTCTGCCGCCGTTTCCTCAGGCCCGAGAATGTGATCGAGACCGCACGTCAGGACCAGCCCGGAGAAGGACCGCGTCCACGCCAGGCCCCGCTCCCCCTCGTATTCGTGCAGGGCGGGATGCCGAAATCCGCTCGGCGAATGCCATCCGATGGCCTGTCCCTTGAAATCGCAATCAGCGATGTCGAAGGCGCGATCGATGAGAACGGTGAAGCGCAGCCCCGAACCCGTGCGGAACTCCAGCATGCGAATGCCGCGCTCGAGGCCATCGCCGAGCGTCATGAGCCGCACGCCGGCGAACTGCGAAAGGCCGCCGCACCGCTCGGCGACCTGCCGGCGGGTGAGCGTCCTCCCAAATAGCGTCACCATGCCGATCGGCTCAAGCTCGCCTCCCCTTCGGAGAAAGGAGGCGCGGCGTCCCCGCGCCTCCTAGAACATCACAAGCCGTTCGAGCGGAACTTGCCGTCCAAGAACTTCTTGGCCCGCGGCACGTCATCCTCCGACAGATGTTCGATAATGACCGGAATATTTGGATGCTTCTCGCTGAGGCGCTGAAGATAGAGATCGTAGTTCAGCGAACCGAGGCCGGGCGCCGGCAGTTCGATCTCCCCGACCCCTCGGAAAGTATGGCTCTCCAGCGCATCTTCGTCGCCAATGTCGGCATGCTTCTCGCCCTTGTCGGCACCCGAGCGCTTTACGTCCTTGGCGTGCGCAATCTTGATCTTGTCCGTCAGAGTGTCGAACACCTGATTGAGGATCTGATTCATCTTGTCGATATTGTGCGTCTCGAAATAGTTGGTCGGATCCATGAGCAGGCCGAGGCCCGGATGGTCGACTTGCGCAAACATCTTCACGGTCTCCTCGACCGAGCCAACGACATTGTTGACGTACGTTTCCAAAAGGAACACCGCGCCGTGGTCATAGGCCGTCTGCGCAAGATCGTGGATGACCTTGCGGCACTCCTCGAAGCCCTCCTCCGTCTTGTTCTTGGGATGATGCACCCAGTCCGACTCCGTGTTGTACGTGCCGGTCTCAGAGATCACATAGCGTGAGCCAAAATTGCGGGCGTTCCGGATGATCTCCTTGAGATAGCCGACCCGCTTCTCGCGCTCCTTCTTGTCGGGATGGATGATGTTTGTGTAGCCGGAGACGCAGCAGATCGGCAGATTGTGGTCGCGAAACGTCTCGCGCACCTTCCTAGCCTTGTCTTTGGTGATCTGGCCCGACGACAGATCGACGTCCTTGAAGTGCAAATCGAGCTGCACGGTGTTGAAGTTGAGATCGCGGATCTTCTTCGCGGTCTCCTTGAGGCCATAAGGAAAATAGCCGGTAAAAATGCCTGCCTGCATCATGATCGATAACCTCCCTTTCAAGGAATGCGTATGCGCTTACGCTCAGTGGATCGGAACTTCTGAGAGCTTGACGGTCCGGCCCTGATCAATCGAGCGATAGCCCGCCTCGACGAGCGCCATCGTTTTCACATTGTCTGCGACGGAAAGCGCAGGCGGCTCGCCGGTCTTCACCGCATGCTGCAATTGCTCCATCACACCGATGAACGCCTGGGGGAACCACATCGAATTCCAGGTCGGTGTCATCCACTCGCCGCCGGTCGTTTTCGTAGACGCGTAGGTAAGCGTCGAGGCCACGCCGGTCGGCCAGCCGATGGTCCCTTTTGCTACGCCAGCGGTCCCGTCGACGCGCCAATTGATCTGCTGGTCGTCCTTGTAGCCTTCCTGCCGGGGGCCCGACCACACATCTTCAACCGACAGCGCGAGAACGCCGGATGGGAACCTTAAAGTGGATACCGTGATGCCATCGGAGTGCTTGAACTCCGTCCGCGGATCTTTGCGGGTCAGAGTTGTGATCTCGTCCGGATCGCCGAACAGGAAACGCAGCGCGTCCAGATGATGCACGGACATGTTGGAGAGCGTGAGCCGGTCGTAATCTTCGAGGAACCCCTGCCAATGTGGGATTGCGTGCATGTCGATTTCGGCAAACACAATGTCGCCCAACGCGCCGGACTCGATGATCTGCTTGAGCACACGCATTGACTGATCATATCGCATGTTCTGATTGACTGAGAGGATCTTGCCCGACTTGGCCGCGGCATCACGAAGTTCAATTGCATCCTTCAACGAAAGGGCGAGCGGCTTTTGCGCGAGGATCGCTTTGGTGTGTTTCTGCTGCAAAGCGAGCTTGATCAGCGCGGGTTGCTGGCCCGGCGGATAGGCGATGTCGAGAATTTCGATCGTCTCGTCGCGGATCAGATCCTCTGGGGTCGCATGAACCTTAGGGATGCCCCATCGCTTCGCCACTTTCTCGGCGTTGGCTTTCGTCCGCGACGCAATCGCCGCGACTGGGAACCCAGCCTCCTTGTAGGCGGCGAGATGGCACTCGGCCATGATCATGCCCGCCCCGATGCAGCCAATTCTGTAATCCTTGGTTCGAACTTTTATGTCCGGCTCAAACCCTTTGGCGTCCGCCATCGGCTCCTCCTCGATCTTCGTAGTGGCCGCGCTCATCGCGATATGACGTCGCCCGCTGGGTTGAAACAATGACGTGGGGAGGGATCGCAGGAAATGGCGGCCAACGCCTCTGGACGGATGGCCGGTTGGCCGCGCATCCGACGTTACGGTCAGCCGAGGCCACTTTATTGACCTCGCGCCCACCGGTGAGATTCCCCCCAAGTCGTCATCGCCTCAAGCTCGTCATGTGCGACATAGGCTATGGTCTGTTTGGCTCAGCCAACGCGTTACTGGCATATCCCGCATTGATGTAAGTTTGACGGAATCGCATCACTACGTCAATATGAAGCCATCGCGATACGCATCACTTATACCGACAGCGATGGAGTGCGGCCTCGGCCGGACGCGGGCGAATAATGGATCGTGACGTCCCTTCAATAGAACCGAACTACGGCCTGTTGGCTTAGGAAGCCGAATTGCGATCCACAATCGTCGACATCGCCCGCGCGGCGGGGGTCTCCACCGCCACCGTCGATCGGGTCCTCAACAATCGGATCGGCGCGCGCAGCCGGACACGCGATGTTGTCATCGAGACGGCTATGCGGCTCGGCTACATCCCCAACGGAAAGCCTGCGACCGCGTTCCCTGCTATCGATCCCGGTGCAGCGGTACGGCTGGATTTCGTTCTGCCTCAGGGAAATAACGCCTTTATCTCCGCTCTGCATGCGCACATCGAGGAGCAGGCGCAGGTGCGAACCGATCTTGAAGTGAGGGTTCACACGATCGAAGGGCTCAATCCCGATGCGCTCGCGAGCACACTGCGCGAACTCGCCGGACACACGCGAGGCGTCGGAGTCGTGGCGCTCGATCATCCCACGGTGCGTGAGGCTTTGCGCGCCTTGGCCGCAGCGCAAGTCGAAGTCGTGACCTTGGCATCGGATATCCTGCACGTGCCGCGCGCGGAATATATTGGCATTGATAACCGTGCCGCCGGTCGCCTCGCCGGCTATCTGGTTAGCCGCTTTCTCGGCGAGCACGCGATCGGAAAGGTTGCGCTCTTCGCAGGCTCGCTCTCGTATCGCGGACACGAAGAGCGCGAGATGGGCTTTCGTCACGTGCTCGCGGAGATGTCGCTTACGCTTCAGATGCTTGAGGTTCGTGAAATGCGGGATGATCCGGATAACGCTTACGCGGAGGCTGCGACCCTGCTCGACCGACATCCAGATCTGGTCGCCATCTATAACGTGGGCGCCGGCAACACCGGTATCGGGCGCGCCCTAAAGGAGCGGAAACGCGAAAGGCGAGTCATCTTTGCCGGCCACGAAGTGACGGACGGCACGCGCGAATTGCTTCTCGACGGCACGCTGGACGCGGTCATCGATCAGAATCCCCGTGTTGAGGCGCGAGAAGCCCTGAACGTGCTCAGCAATCGGATCAGAGGATTTCGCGTACGGCTTCCATCCGCCTCGACTACAAGTAATCTTCCGCGAGAATATTCCAGAGAGCTAGCCGTCGTTTTCGCAAGTCGTCGGTGTCACAAGAAGGCCCCTCCTGTGTCCGAAGCATAGGCTTGCGCCATGCGGGCCGGCCTCCAATCCAGCCGGCAGTTGGAATCTAACTCGCGGTCCCCTTGGGAATCCCCTCATCAACCAGGCCGCGCCCAAGTTCCTCGACACGGCTAGCGTCCCGCGCACGGCGCGGCCCAATTGCGTGAGAACGGCGAAAACGGTTTGGCGGCCGCCTTAAGCGGCTGCAACCGTCTTACGCGCCGCGCGATGGCCCGCAAAGCTAAGGCCCATGAAGCCAAGGAGCATCATCGCCCATGTCGACGGCTCCGGCGCGTCGTTAATCACAAAATGGAAAGTGCCTTTCGCCCCTCCGGATGCGGAAATGCCTGCGCCGATCGCAGAAATTAGGTCCGGAGCGAAAGGTCCAGGGTTGTCGAGAAAAAATAAACTCCAAGTTCCAGCTGCTAAATTGATATCTGTGCTTCCCGTAGAGTTTGTCGCAACATTAAACTCTGTCAAGATGTTATTACTAAGATCTTCCACCCCAACGGTATAAGCGTTCGGATTTGAACTGTTTCCCGCAGCAATCCACGAGACATCGACATCGCCCGCGCTGGTAATCGTGAATTCGTAGCCGGCGGTGGATCCCTTGTTGGCCGCCGCCGCCGCGCCAAAAGTGGTCCCCTGGCTGACCGTCGCTGAGGTCAGGCCGCCGAACTCCATGTACCCAGCCGATGCGCTGCTCAGCAGAACTTTCACTTCTTCCGAATTTTCAGCCGACGTGGATTGCGACGGATTGTTGGGATTGGACGAACTGGCGTTGGCCACGCTAGTCGCCTGGAACCCGGCGACCGCGCCCGCCAACGTGGTGCGGGTTGCTCCGAGATGCTCCGCATCCTGAACGGTGGGAACAATCTTAGTCTCCCAAGTCGCCTCGGCGCTCGCGTCTGACTTGACCTCCGTAAGATCGTAGATCACCCCCGCGGATGCGTGATTATTTACGACTAATCCGAACATAGTGGTTGCACATACGAATTTCGAGAGATTCATTTGCTTACCCTCGCCCCTTCCGATCACGTATTTGTTACCAAACTCCCTTCTAAAACGAAAGTCAATCGTGAAAAAGGCCGGTCGCAGAGTCGCGCAAAGTGCTCGGACTGATCGAGCGCGCCCCTTCGGGTCAAAGCCGGCGAGGTGTCGTGTGCGATCTTGCAAAGGTTGTGTCTCTATACGAGGCTCGAGAGCGAGATCCAACGCGAGTCGACAATGACGGATTCGGTAGCGCCACACGGCCGGCCCGGAATCTTTGACTTTGATCAAGCCTGGCTCGACCGACATCGAGAGGCGGTAATCGAGCCCGACTTGCCCCTCGTTGACCCTCATCATCACCTGTGGGAGCGCGGTTCGAGATATTTGCTCGACGAGTTCCGGGCCGATCTCGAGTCGGGCCACAACGTGCTCGCGACAGTCTTCGTTCAGTGCGACGCTATGTACCGCGTAGACGGCGATCCTGACTTCGCGCCCGTCGGCGAAACGGAGTTCGTCAACGGAATTGCGGCGATGAGCGCGAGCGGCGGCTACGGGCCGGCGCGTGTCGCGGCCGGAATCGTCGGCTTCGCGGAACTGCAACTCGGCGCTCAGGTCGACGCCGTGCTGGAGGCGCACTTGCGCGCTGGAGGCGGCCGATTCCGTGGCGTCCGGGGGCGCTCCGTGTGGGACGCCGACCAGACGATCAAAGGCTCGAGCCGCGATTTTCCTGCGGGCCTCCTTCTCAATTCGGCGTTCCGCGAGGGCTACGGACGTCTCGCCGCTTACGGGCTGACCTTCGATTCGTGGCTATTCCACCCCCAGATTCCGGAACTCGCCGATCTCGCCAGCAAATTCCCAGATACGCCCGTGGTCCTGGATCACATTGGCGCGCCGCTTGGGATCGGCGTCTACGCCGGGAAGCGCGACGCGGTTTTCGCCGATTGGAAACGCAATCTGGGAGCGCTCGCCGAACGACCGAATGTCAATGTCAAGCTCGGCGGCCTCGCCATGCATCTATTCGGACTTCGACCTCGATGTCGCGCGCCGCCAAGCTCCCGCCACGTCAGAGGAGCTTGCCGAGATCTGGCGGCCCTATATCGAGACCTGCATCGAGACCTTTGGCGTCGCGCGATGCATGTTCGAAAGTAATTTTCCCGTCGACAAGCGCGGCGTGAGCTATTCCGTGCTGTGGAACGCCTTCAAGCGGATCGTCCGCGACTATTCCACGGCGGAGAAGGCGGCGCTATTCAAGGACACCGCCTGCCGGATCTACCGGCTGAAGGTCTGACTGGGGGCGCCATTAGCCGCATTGCCGAGTCCCTGTGGGAAGCTTGCCAATCCATGGATGCCGCCGGCGCCGATGAAGGCCTTTGCGTTGACGCCAATCTGCTTCATCTCGCGCTCGATAAGCAGCACGTCGTTGGCGTAGGACCAGGCGGAGGCGACCGACGTTCCGTCGTCGGAGTTCTCGTACCGATTATGATCGTGAGGTCCTCGGGCTTCTTGCCGAGCTCCGGCACAACGACCTCCGCGCCACAGTCGCTGCGATGGCCCTGGCGATGCCGCCGGTCTCCCCGTAACGTCCGTCGCGCCACTCGACTACCTGGCTTGCCGCGTAGGGAGGACCGCCCGGGCCCCCCAGAGGTTCTCGTTGCCAAGCAGAGCGAGGTTCCCGGTTACCGGAGTTCAGCGTGGCGCGGCATTGAGCAGACGACTCATCAACTGGCTTCCTTCATTGCTGGGAGACCGTTGAGCCGCTCGACGACGGCGGCGGTGGTGGTCACGTCGGCGTACTGCCGGTCCATATCGAAAAGGCTGATCGCGTGCGAGACGGGCAGGCGGTCGAAAACCGCGTCACCCGGCACGATCGTTCGAAAATTGTAGGAGGCCGAGTTCGAACACGGTTGCGCGTACGCAATTGCTGGTCGCGCCCCCGACGACGATCACGGTGTCGACCGCGCGATCGATGAGGTAACTTAGCAGCGGCGTACCGAAGAACCCGCTCGGCTTTTTCTTGGTGAAGACGATATCGCCTTCGCTCAGCCCGACCTCGGGGAGAAGCTGCGCCCCTTCGGTACCTTCGAGGCACCAGTCCGGGCGCTGCAGCAGCGTCCGCTTGCGGCCGTAGACGCCTATGTCGGCGCCACTCTTGTCGAGCGCGAAGCGGGTAAGGAACACGGGAACGCGCGCGCGGCGCGCCGCGTGCAGGATCGCCGCGACGCGGTCGATCGCCGCCCAGCCGACTTCGCCGCAAGAGGAAGGATACCGGTCGTCCTTCACGCCGCGCTCGCCAACCATGTAGCGTTGGCAGTCAATCGCGACGACCGCCGGCCGCTCGCCGAATCCCATGCGCAGGCCGAAGCGCGCGCGGCTGATCACCGCGCGGTCGGAATCCTCGAGATAACGATCCCAGGGCTTAGCCTCAGCGACCTCGGTCATCTCGTTTCTCCTCAATGGATTCGGGCGGATAATGGATCATCCAGTGCCGGGCGACGTCGACCCGTCTGCAGATCCACACCTTGTCATGTCGCAGAGCGTGATCCAGGAACCGCGCAAGCGCTCGCGCCCGGGCCGGCCGCCCGGCCATCCGTGGATGAAGCCCGACGGACATCAGGGCGGGAGCTTCGGCACCCTCCTCATAAAGCTGGTCGAAGGCGTCCTTGAGATAGACTTCGAAATCTGACGAGGTCGAGAAGCCGGCGGCGGCTGCGAATTTCCCGTCGTTAGCGTCCATCGAATAGGGCAACACGAGATGGCTCTTGCCGCTCACCATCGTCCAGTACGGCAGCTCATCGTTATAGGCGTCGGAATCGTACAGAAAGCCGCCTTCCTCGACGAGCAGTCGGCGCGTGTTCTCACTCGGTCCAAAGCGGCAATACCAGCCGAGCGGCCGGCTTCCCGTGGTTTTCTCGATCGAGGCGACGGCTCGTGCGATCCGCTCACGCTCATCATCCTCGGAGAGAAGAAAGTGCTCTTCCCATCGCCAGCCGTGACAGCACACATCAAACCCGGCCTCGACCAACGCTTCGGCGACGGCGGGATTGCGCTCAAGCGCGACAGCGCACCCGAAGACGGTCGCCGGGATCCGGCGCTCGCGGAACAGTCTGAACAGTCGCCAGACCCCGACGCGCGCGCCGTATTCGTACATGGTCTCGAAGGCGAGGTCGCGTCCGGCCGGGACGCGGCCGCCCGGGCTTTCCGCCAGCCCCGCCTCGGTTCGTCGGTCGCCGTCCACGATGGTGTATTCGGACCCTTCCTCGTAGTTGATTGCGAATTGCACGGCGACGCGCGCGTCGCCGGGCCAATGCGGATTGGGCCGGCGCCGGCCGTAACCGACCAGGTCCCGAACTGGCCCTTGCTTTGTCGAGTCAGGATTGCGACCGATGTCCACGAAGCCTCAACCCTCTCATGAAAGATAACACTGCGCGGCAATGCGCGATTCTGTCAGATCGTCGCCCATCAGTTCTCCGACGACCGCGCCGCGGCGGAAGATCAAGACGCGATGGCAGATGTGCGCGAGTTCGTCATATTCGGCTGAGGCGATGATAACGGCAGCGCCGGCCGCAGCGACTTGCGAAATGATTTTGAGAATTTGCTTGCGAGAGCCGATATCGACACCTTGGGTCGGCTCGTGGAGCAGAACCACTGCGGGCTGCGTCTGGAGCCATTTTCCCAACAGCGCCTTCTGCTGATTGCCCCCACTCAAAGTCGCCAGCAGTCGATCCGGCTCGGCCGGCCGCACGTCGAACAGGTCGAGCACCTCCTGCACCGCCGTCCGCTCCTCCTTATGGCGCATTCTGCCGCCGCGCATGAATCGAGAGCTATTGGTCACCGATATGTTCTCGATGAGGGTCGCCTTGGGAACTCCGCTCTGGCGGCGCCTGTCCGCCGGAAGGAAGGCCATCCTCGCATCGATGGCGGCTCGGGGCGAGGAGGCCATCAGCGCCCGTCCTTCAACGACGATCGCGCCGCGCTTCGGAGGTTGCGCTCCGAACAGAAGATACGGGATCTCGTCATGGCCCATGCCGAGGAGGCCGGTGAGCCCCAGAATCTCTCCTTCGTGAGCTTCGACGTTCACGTCGCGCGCGATCTGGCCCGTCAGGCTTCGAGCGCTGAGCATGATGCGCCGTTTCGCGGTGGATTTCACCGGGTACAGCGTTTCCAGCTCTCGGCCCAGCATATGGGTAACGAGGGCGCGCTGGGTCGTCTGCGATTTCGCGAGCGTAGCGACGAGTCGGCCGTCGCGCAAAATGGAAACGCGGTCGGCAATCTCCATAATCTCATCAAGCCTGTGGCTGACAAAAATGACAGCGGAGCCGCGTCGAGCGATGTCCCGAATCGCCGCAAAAAGGGTCCGGACAGACGCGGCCGGCAGAAAGGCGGTGGGCTCATCCAGGACGAGAACCTCGCCGCGCTTGTGATCGAGGTCTTGAATTGCGCGGGCGAAGCCGATGAGCGCGCGCTCGGCGCTGGGCATGTCGCCCACGCGCATGTCGGGATCCATGCGGAGGCCGATATCCGCGAGGAGCTCCCGCGCCGCGCGGCGCTCCACCCGCCAACGCAGTCGCCCATAGGTCGTCGTCTGAAACCGCCCGATGCGCAAGTTTTCGAGGACCGTCATGGTTCTCGCGATGCCGACGTCCTGATGCAGGAATCGCAAGCCAAGACGCGCCGCCTCGCCCGGCTTAATTGGCATTGGCACGGCGGCCCCGCGCAGGAAGGCTTCGCCCGCGTCCGGCGCATGGTAGCCGGAGAGGATCTTGATCAGCGTCGACTTGCCTGAGCCATTCTGCCCGATCAGCGCATGAACCTCGCCGGGACGAACGGCGAGGTTCACGGACGACAGCACCAGCGTGCCGGCGAAGCTTTTCGAGAGGCCGCGCAGCTCTAGGAGCGCGGCGCCCATTTCAGGCATGGCTCAATTGGACCAGCGCAACGGCCTATTGCAGACCCCAAAGCTTGCGGTATTGCGCGACGAAGTCGCCGCCGAACAGCGCGTTCTCGTCGTTCGGGACGTCCTTGAGGTTATCGGCGGTGAACAGGCGCAACGGGATTCCTTCTTCGACGCTAGGCAGGCCGAGCATGGCGCGCGCGATTTCATCGACAGCCGCCCAGCCGGCCCACACATCCGGCTCGCCGACGTCGGCGACCTGCACGTTACCCTGCCGGATCCAGTCGAGATTGCTGGTCACCGCATCGGAGCCGATGACCTCCACGGGCTTGTCGAGGTTCGCAGCCTTGATCGCGGGAACGACGTAAATTCCCTGGGCGTCATAGGTCGGCAGCACCAACGTGATGTCCGGGCTGCGGCGGAGAAGCGTCTGGGTAAGCTGGCCGAGCTTAACGCCCAAGTTGCCAACTTGAGTATCTTGCACCGTGACGCCGCAATCGGGACACAGAGCCTTGAATTCGTGCTGCATGCCCTCGACGCGTGTCACTTCGCCTGGAAATTCGTTGTCGCCGAGGATCAGAACATGCGCCTTGCCGTTGCTCTTAGCGATTGCGTAATCGGCCTGTAGCTCGCCCGAGTGGTGGAAAGAGATGCTGACGTGGGCGAACGTCCCCGGCACGAGCGCCGCCGCCTGGTCGGCCGTCAGCGTGTCCACGACCGGAATTTTGGCCGCGAGCGCCGCCTGCATCGGTCCCTTCATGAGCTCGGGCGAGGCCCCGACGGTAATAATGCCGTCGGCGTGTTGAGCGACCGCCTGCGACATGCCGCGGTTCCACTCGGTGACCTCGCCTTTGCCGTCGAAGAGGGTGGTCGTCAGGCCGGCCTCCTTCGCGGCGGCCTCGGCGCCGTGGGCGATCGTAGCAACGAATGGCACGGCTAGAGTCGAGGTGATGATCCAGACGTGCTTGCCCTTCAGCTTGGTGATGTCGAAGCTTTGGCCGGGCACGACGAAATGCGGCATTGCCTCCGCTTTTTGGACCTGCGCTTTCGCCTGGTCGACGCCCCCCTGGGCGAGCGCCTGAGATGCATGGCCGCAAAACGCCGCGGCCGCGACGGCGACGAATTTGTTCGCTATTCGCATCGTTCAGTCTCCCCTTGTCCTTGCCTCGGTCCGATTCCGGGCCTTGTCTTGCTTCATCGTGAGCCTCCCCGTCATGGAGCTTGATCGAGCGCGACGAAGCGCGCGAACGTCACTGCAATAAGCAGAGCGATGCCGTTGAACATTTCCTGCACCCAGGACGATGACCCCAGAAGCTCCAGACCGGTCACGCCCGTCACTAGCAAATAGAGAGCTACAACAGTGCCCCAGGCGTTGAAGCGCCCGGGCTTGATGGTGGTCGCGCCAAGGAACGCCGCGGCGTAGGCTGGCAGAAGAAAACTCGGTCCGACCGACGGATCAGCCGCGCCGAGTTGGCCGGCGGTGATGATTCCGGCGCCGGCGCTGATGACGCCCGAAGCGACAAATGCGCCGAAGCGCAGTCGATCGAACTCTAAGCCCAACCAGTCGCGCAGCCTCGCGCCCTTCTCCGACGAAGAAGAAGGCGCGGCCAAGCGGCGTATGTTCGTAGACGTACCAGAGCGCGATGACGAGAATAAAGGCCAGATACACCGGGAGCGGAAGCCCGAGGATCTGGCGCTGGACGAAATCCACGAGCGGCTGGGCGACCGTGTTGAGAATCTGCCCGTCCGACACCGCAAGTGTCACTCCCGTGAGGATCGTCGAGACGCCGAGCGTGCCGATGAAGGCGTTGATGCCGATCCGTACGACGAACAGGCCGTTCGTCGCCCCGGCGAGGGCCCCGACGAGCAGGACGCCGACGATCACGAATGGCAGCGGCCAGTGGAGCTCGCCGGTGAAGAAAGCGGTCAGCACTGCGGCGCAGCCGAGCATCGAGCCGATCGACAGGTCGAATTCCCCGGTGGTCAGCGGAACCGTCAGACCCAGCGCGAGGATCATCAAGACGGCTTGCGAGCTGACAATCGTCCGGACATTGCCGAGGGTGAAGAAGGTCGACGGCAGAAGAATCGAGAAGACAACAACGAACGCCGCGAGCGCAAACGCGACCGCGTATTGGTACAAGATTTTGCGGAGCGACCGGCTGCCCCGCCAGGGTATCGCGTTGGCCGTCTCGTTGCGTTCGACCGGGCCGTCGTAGAGGCTGGCGACAAAGGACCCGGCTGCGGCGCGGTCCTCTGATTGACTTTCGCCGCCCATCCGAACCTCACCGCCGGCGGATTGAGGGAAGGCGCGGATCCACACTCGGCCTGCCCGTGCTGGAATTCAGCAACTGCGCGCCCTTTCCAGTCATCGCTCGGGCATCTTATTTGAGTGCGTCGGCGACCTTCCGGCTGCTTGCAAGTCAGCCAGGATTTCTTCGCGATGCTGATCGATCCGGGCGCCGCCGAAACGTATGCGACCGGGCGTCCGCGAGAGTTTGGGAAAGACGTTCTGCATTTTCAGCGGACCGAGATCCTCGTCCGGAACCGTGGTGATGGACTGACGCGCGTTGTACTGCGGATCGGCGAAGATTTGCGCGATGTCGTAGATCGGCGCAATCGCCGCCTCGACCTTCTCGAACCCCTCGACGACTTCCGTAAGGTCGTGTCGTCCTATCCAGCCGCCAACGATCGCATCCACCGCCTCCACATGCCGGATACGATCCAAGTTAGTCTGGAAACGCGGATCATCCGCCGTTCCCGGACCGCCGGTCAAGTCAAGGACGCGCCGGACGATGTTCGGCGCGGCGGCTGAGAGAGCGACCCAATGGCCGTCGCGCGTCCGGTAGGCGTTGCGCGGAGCATTATTGACAGAGCGGTTGCCGGTTCTGTTCTGGATGACGCCGAGCTGGTCGTAGATTATCGGTTGCGGGCCGAGCAGCGCGAAGATCGGCTCGTAGATCGCGAGGTCTATGAACTGGCCCTTGCCGCTGCCGCGAACGTCTCGGTCATAGATCGCGAACATCGACGCGAAGCAGCCAAAATAGGCCGCGACGCCATCTGCTAGGCCGAACGGCGGCAGCGTCGGCGGTCCGTCCGGCTCGCCTGTGATGTGCGCGAAGCCAGAAATCGCCTCGGCGAGCGTTCCAAAGCCCGCGCGCCGTCGGTAGGGGCCCGTCTGGCCGAATCCCGTCACCCGCACCATTACGAGCCGTGGGTTGAGCTTCGACAGGACGTCCCAGCCAAGTCCCCAACTTTCGAGAGTTCCAGTCCGGAAATTCTCGACCAGGATATCCGCGTCAACGATCAGGGCTTTGAAAATTTCGGCATCGTGCGAGTTCTTCAAGTCGAGCGCAATGCATCGTTTGTTGCGCCCCGATACCTTCCACCAAAGGCCGTGACCATCCTTCTTTTGGCCCATGTTGCGCAGCGGATCGCCGTTCGGATGCTCGACTTTGATAACGTCCGCGCCGAAGTCACCCATCAGCGTGGAGATGATCGGACCTGCAAAGAGAGTTGCGCAGTCGATGACGCGGAGACCCGTGAGCGGGCCCTCACAGTCCTCCCGTGGGGGGGCTGAGCCAGCGTCAGAGGCCATCGCCGTTCCTTTCCGCCGCGGCCAGGACGGCGTGCGCGCGGGCAATGAACGGTTCGTCGACCATGACCCCTTCCAGGGTGAAAGCACCGACGCCGCGACGCTGCATCTGAGCGGCCGCCGCGGCAATCTTGCGCGCCTTCTCGATCTCCGCCGCGGTCGGCGAGAAGACCGAGTTAGCGAGAGGAATCTGCTGCGGATGGACGCAACTCTTGCCCGCCAATCCAAGCTCGCGCGCTTGCTGCGCCTCGGCGCGGAAAGCCTCGTCGTCATGAACCCCGACAAACGCGCCGTCGTAGGCCGGCAGTCCCGCCTCCGCCGCCGCCAGGCGTACGGAGAGGCGGACAACGTCAAGCGCTGTCCTGTTGTGACGCGCGACGCCGTAGGGCTCGAACAAATCGCCGAATCCAATCTGCAGGCCAACGATCCGACGATCGGCCATGGCGATCTCGGCGGCGGATCGGACGCCGCGCGGCGTCTCGATGTTTGCGAGGATCCCGATTGGTCGGGTAAGTCCACGCAAAGCTTCGAGCCGCGCCAAACATTCGCTAGCCCGGCGAATATCGTCGGCTCCTTGAATCTTGGGAAGGTTGACGACGTCAAGTCCATCACACGCGATCGCATCGATGTCGGGCTCGAAGTGCCCGCTCTCAAACCCGTTGACCCGTACGATTATCGTCTTTCGGAAGTCGGCGAACGGTCGGCTTAGCGCCTTGGCGACGTGGGCGCGCGCTTCGGCTTTTCGATCCACCGCGACAGCGTCCTCGAGATCAAATGATACCGCGTCGGCTGCGGACCGATAAGCTTTGTCGAAAAGCTCCGGCCGGGAGCCCGGAACGAAGAGCTTGCTGCGCATCATCGCGTCGCCTCGTGCGGCGTCGCATTCATTACAAGACTACCTTCCGTCTTATCCCCGAGTTCGCCATCGCCGATCCTTATGGCCTCCAGGCCCGCACAAAACGGGGGCAAAAGCCTGCCCGCCGTCGACTTCGGGCTTTATTCTCTCGACAGGCGATCAGTTCTGCAAATATCGTGTGGCGAGAAGGGCATTCCTTCTCGGAATGGCAGGCCGGCAAGGCGTCGACATGGATTTCCGCAGGCTTCGCTATTTCGTGCGGATCGTGGAGGCCGGAAGCATCAGCCGCGCCTCCACCACGCTCAATGTCGCCCAACCGGCGCTCAGCAAGGCCATCCAATCGCTGGAGCGTGATTTCGAGACGCCGTTGCTGCAACGGTCAACTCATGGCGTCGCTACGACGGAGGGCGGCCAGCGTCTTTACGAGCACTGCCAGATTCTCTTTAAGCAGCTCGAACGCGCCAAACTCGACGTCAGAAAGTCGGTGGAGCAGCCGTCGGGTCACGTCACCGTGGGTATGCCGCACAGCATCGGGAAGATCCTAACCATCCCTCTACTAGAAGCGACGACCCGCCTCTTTCCGCAGATGCAGATCGAAATCTCTCAAGACCAGAGCCACCTACTGAGCGACCGCATCCGCTCCGGACATCTTGATTTCGCCGTAATAGCCGCTAGCCGGCCCTTGACAGGTCTGACGACGTCGCCGCTGCTTCGCGAGGAGCTCTTCCTTGTCGACAGGCGAGACGACCGTGATGACACAAACGATTGCCCAATCGCCTTTGTCGAAGCGGCGACGCGTCGCTACGTCCTGCCCGCGGTTGGGAACGGTTTGCGCGCATCCGTCGAAGGACATTTCCGGACACGGGGACTGCAATTGAACGTCGCACACGAGGTCGACGCCATCTCTATGATTCTCGACTGCGTCATGGCTGGGCTTGGCGCGGCGATCCTGCCGGGTGGCTGCATTCAGGGCGAGCGGGCGGCCCGAGCCCTCACAGTGCGGCCATTCGCCGAAGGGGGATGCTGGCGCGCGATCGCCATCTGCCACTCGCCCTCCAAAACCTTGACGCCAGCCGCGGTCACGACGATGAAACTCGTCGGGAGTCTAGCCCAAGAGCGCGTGGCGCAAGGGCTATGGCTCGGCGCGAGCTTGAGTTGATTTCCATAATCGGCGCAGACGCTGCGACCCGCCCAGGTCCCGCCTGCCGCGCCCACGACAAGATGGGTTTGATCCGGCATAGGAGAGGAAGAGGCCGTCGTCGTTGCCTTCCGAAGGCACATTTTGCTGCCGCTCGACGACTGCCTTTATGCCCTGCAGCCCACGATCCCGCATCTGACCCGCTCGTCCCTTCACCGGTGTCTGCAACGCCACGGGATCTCCCGGTTGCCGCATGTTGAAGGCGAATCCTCGGCCAAACGCAAATTCAAGGCCTATTCAATCGGCGAGTCTTCCATATCGACATCGCCGAAGCTCGAACCGCGCAGGGCAAACTCTATCTCATCGTCCCCATCGACCCAACGTCGAAGTTCGCCCTCGTCGAGTTGCACGAGAAGATGGCGCGACGCACCGCGGGCGGCTTCCTTCGCCGCCTGATCGCCGCCGTCCCTTACAAGGTCCACACCGTCCTCACCGACAACGCAACCCACTTCACCACGCCAGGCGATACGAGTTCGGCTGCGCCGGACATCAAGGCCGCCCTGGACGCTGGAGAGCCCGTTTGGGCGACGCCTTCGAATACCTGCGCCCAGAACGATATCGATCATCGGCTGACAAAGCCCAAGCGTCCATGGACCACTGATGTGATCGACAAGTGGTTTTTTGCTGGATCTGAGTTATTTTCCTCCCGCGCACGGGCGACCGCGTGGCGAAGAGCAGGGCGCGAGGCGCAAGCCCTGCCGCGCAGCCTTCATCGTCGCCCCTCGGTTGCGGCGCCCGTGCGCGCCTGCTTGGGACCACGCGGATTCCAACCGGTGACGAAACGCGCGTACGCCGTCTCGGCTTGCTCGACCCACCTGCGCTCCTGATCGCGATAGCTCTTGATATTGTAAGCGTGAGCCGCGCCTCTTTGGCCTCGTTCGGCTTTATATCCCGCCTTCAGCTCCAAATCGCGCAGCTTCCTGGCGTGCAGCGCCGGCCGGGCCCACACGTAGCTTTCACCTTTGCTCAGCAGATGCCAGATGAGCACCGCGAGCTTACGGGCCGTCGCGACAGCGGCGACATGCTGACCGCGGCGGGCGCGGACTCGCAGGAAGAACGCACGCAACGGACCCGGCGCTCGCGCTGCAGCCCAGGCGGCCTCGACGAGCATGCCGCGCGCGTGCCCACGGCCCTGCTTGGTGATCCGGCCGTGATAAGCCGGTCCGGGACCTGACTGTCTGACGCTTGGGTTGAGGCCGAGATAGCTCACCAGCTTCTGCGACTGCTCGAAGCGTCCCACGTCGCCGATCGCGGCCACGATGGCGAGCGCCACCACCATGTCGACCCCTGGGATTGTCATCAGGCGTTTGACGCCCTCGTCCCCCAACGCTGAACGGGCAAGGTCACGCTCGATGACCTTGAGGTCATCGCCGAGCCGATCGAACTCGCGCAGATGCCGTTCGACGGCAAGCCGTTCGTCCTCGGGCAAGACCTGGTGAAAAAGCCATGTCCGCCCGCTCGGCCCGCACAGATCGGCGTGCGGGCAGGAGGGGATCAGATGGCTGTGCAGGATCGACTGGATGATATTCTTCAAGCGCGATCGCTGCCGGACGATCTGGTTGCGCCGGGTCACCTGCCGGCGAAGCGCCTGCGTCGGCTCGTCCGGAATCCAGACTTCCGGCAGAAAGCCGCTCGCATAAAGTTGGGCGAGGACGGTGGCGTCGATCGTATCGGTCTTGATCTTCGCATGAGCGATGACGCGCACTTGCTTGGGGTTTGCGATCACGACTTTCTTGACGTGCGGCGCGATCACCGCAGCGACCGAGGCCGCGTTGCCGGTCGCTTCGACTACAACTACATCATCCTTCGAAAGCTTCTTTGCGAAAGCCTCGAGAAGGGGCCGGCGCATGTCAACGCGTCCCAGTCGTTTGAGCTTGCCGTCGTCCCAGGCCACCGCCTCGGCGAAGGCGCGGTGGATATCCAGACCGATGATTGCATGTTTGCTCCTCCGTCTCTGTTCATTCAGGGCGGGAGCTGGCGGGCAACACGACATCTACTGATCCGCGCTCACGGCGCATCCGGGAAAGTCGCTAGGGGCGGCCATGTAACGAGCTCGGGCTCTCAGCCCACTGTCTATCGACGGCCTGCCCGCACCTTCGTGCTCCCGGCGCCCCTTGTCCAGGATGGGCTCACCATATCGCCGTCTCCCTTTCGGAAACAGGCGGACAGCAAGGCGCCGACAAATCACATACCGGATA
>CAWIKX010000023.1:0-63426 GCA_963836695.1 uncultured Alphaproteobacteria bacterium | reverse complement strand
CCAGCGCCGCGAACATGAGATCCAGATCCTGCGGGCGCGACAGGCGATGATCGCCGTCCCCGACCAGCGTTAACGTCGCCGGGTCGTCGCCGAAGCGCTGCATAAGCGCCAGCGAGTGCGAAAACGGCACGTCTTCGTCCCACATGCCTTGCAGCACGGCGGTTGGCGCGCCGGTGCGGATCATGGCGCCGAGCAGAAGGTGCTTGCGCCCGTCCTCGATCAGTTCGCGGGTGAAGCAATCGGGTTCGCTCGAATAGGCGGAGGGCCTGCGCCATACGCCTTCCTCCATGATCGCGCGCTTGGCCTCGTCCGGCGCCTTGGCCCAGATGAGCGCTTCGGTGAAGTCGACCGCGGGCGCGATAAGAACCAAGCCTTTGACGCGGTCGTTCTCCCCAGCCTCGTTGAGCGCGCGTGCGGCAAGCAGCGCCAGATATCCGCCCATGGACGAACCGACCAGGATCTGCGGCCCTTCGCTTTCGGCCCGCAGCAGAGCAAGCGTCTCCTCGAGCCAGCGAGAAATCGTGCCCTCTTCGAGCCTTCCGTCCGAGCGTCCGTGGCCCGAATAATCGAATCGCAGGAGGCCCAGACCGCGCCGCTCGGCTTCGGCGTCAAGGGCGGTCGCCTTGGTTGAGTCCATGTCGGAACGATAGCCGCTGAGCCAAATCACGCCCGGTGCTTCGTTGCGCACTGGCGCGCGGCGGCGAAAGGCGATACGCCGTTGATTCGGGGCCCTCCCGACGATGAAAACCTGCGGCTGTCCGTCCGACACATTGAACTCGCTGCTGATCATTCGACCTGCGGACGGCGCTGGGATCAACCCCAACTTGGAGACGCAGGACGGAGCGGGCTTGGCGAAGCGCTCGCCGAGAGTCAATCGCTCGCGGGTCACTCTGTCGTGTCCACGACGCGCCGCGCCGTGAGCTTCGACGCGCTCTCACCCTTCGGGCGCGGGGCGAACGCGCCGCTCGCCGGACGCACGATCCTCCAGATCGTCCCCTCACTCTCAACAGGGGGCGACGACGGCGCGACTCTCGCGGTTACGGCTGCGCTCAAGGAGACAGGCGCTCGCGCCTTGGTGGCGACGGATTTGCGCGAGTTGGCGGGTGAATTGCAGGCGATCGGCGGCCTCTTCATTCGGTTTCCGGCGGCGACCAAGAACCCGATCGCAATGGTGTTCAACACCGGCCGTCTGCAGCGCCTCATCGCGTCGGAGCGGATCGACCTTGTCCACGCGCGCTCGCGCTGGGCCGCCTGGCCTGCGGTCAAGGCTTGCCGCAAGGCGAAGCGCCCACTCGTCACCTCGCTGCCCGGCGACGGCGGCCGCACGCGTCCGCGCTCGAGCTTTGAGACGGCCGTCGCCGAGGGCGACTATGTCATCGCACCTTCGGAGTTTGCCGCTCGCCGCGCGGAAATCCTCTTTCCTGCGCCTCCGAGGCGGCTCAGGATCGTCCGTCCGGGAATGGATCTCTCCAAGCTTCAACCGGGAAGAGTGAGTGGGCGGCGGGTGTCCGATGTTCGCTCGAACTGGGGCGCCGCGGCGCATGAGCGGGTCGTGCTGCTGCCGGCGCGACTCGCGCCCGGCCGCGGGCAGGACACGCTCATTGAAGCGGCCGCGCTGATCAAAGGCAGAGGCCTCGACGACGTCCGTTTCGTGTTGGCGGGCGAAGCGGCGAAGCCGGGGTTCGCGGGCGAGCTTGACGCGCTCGCGACCAAGTGTGGCGTCCGATCCATCTTCACCCGCGTCGGCGCCCCGGCCGATCGGCCGGCGGCGTTCATCGGCGCGGCGGTCGTGGTCTTTCCCGCGACGGACGTCGACGGTGTGACGAGGACTTCGATCGAAGCGGCGGCGATGGGGGCGCTCACAATCATCTCCGACGTCGGACCGGCCCACGAAATCATCTCCGCGCCGCCGCACGCGGACGCCGAAGCCCGCACCGGCTGGCTCGTTCCGCCTCGTGAGCCGGCCGCGCTTGCGGAGGCGATCCATGCCGCGCTCTCGCTCGGCGCCTCGGCGCGCGAGGCCGTGCGGCGCCGGTCGCGGATGAAGATCGCCGAAACCTACTCGCTTGAGCGCATGACGCGCGACACGCTCAGCGTCTACGCCGAGGCGCTCTCGCGCTGACGGGACGCCACGCGGCTCACGTCCGAAGCGGGCGTCGCCTCGGGCGTTTGCACGTGTTCAGGCCGGATGCCGACGCCCATCAAGCGCGCCGGGATGCGGCGCAGAATGGGGAACACGCCGAACAGCTTCAACAAGAGCGGCGGCTTCGGCCGCTCATGGCTCGCGAGAACGCGGCTGATGACCCTTTGCTGAATCATGAGCTGCAGCCGCTGGGTGAACCGCATGGGCGGCGTGCGCCGCTCCTCGACGGCCTGAAGATCCTCCTCTGTCAGTCGCCCGGCGCGTAGGGGGCCAGCGAGCCGGTTCGCTGCAGCCACCGCATCTTGCACCGCCATATTGATGCCGACGCCGCCGATCGGCGACATCGCATGGGCCGCATCGCCGATGCAAAGGAGCCCCGGCCGCCACCATTTCTTGAGCCGATCGACTGTGACGCTGAGCAGTCTGATGTCGTCCCAGCTTTTCAGCTCCTCGACCCGGTCGGATACGAAGGGCGACATCTCCACAACTCGCGCGCGGAAAGCGTCGAGGCCTTCGGCTTTCATGCGCTCAATTCCACCTTTCGGAATGACGTAGGCGCATTGCCAATAGTCGCCGCGGTCCAACATGATCATCATCTTGCCGGCCTCGATATGGCCGAACGTGTCTGCGCTGTCCTTGTCTTTCTGCGACAAACGGAACCAGAGCACGTCCATCGGCGCTCCGTAGTCCTCGCTCTCGAAGCCCGCTTTCTCGCGGACGATCGAATGGCGTCCGTCGCAGCCAACCACAAGGTCAGCGCGCACTGTGAGCGTCCCATCCGGCGTCTTGGCGGTAAGGCCGACAATGCGCCCACCCTCTTCGATAAGATCGGTCGCTTCGGCCTGCATCCGCAGGTCGAATGTCGCGTAACGCCTGCCTTCCTCGGCGAGGAAGTTGAGGAAGTTCCATTGCGGCGTCAGCGCGATGAATTTGCAATGGGTGGGCAGATGGCGAAAGTCCACCACTTGGACGTGTTCAGCGCCGATCTGCGCGGACAGCGTTTCGACCTTCTGCAGCGGCAGCTGCAAAAACTTGTCGATCAGGCCCAGTTCGACCATCACTTCGAGCGTTGATGGATGAACCGTGTCGCCGCGGAAATCGCGGAAGAAGTCAGCGTGCTTCTCCAGCACCACGACGCGGACGCCCGCGCGCGCCAGCAGGAATGCGAGCATCATTCCCGCGGGGCCGCCGCCGGCGATGCAGCATTGCGTCGAGATCGTCGAGTTGGCCATGTTCCCTTGGCTCCACGGGCTCACTTGCGCCCGCTCACGATCTAAAACGCGAAGATTAAAGCGCGGTTCCGACCGCGCATCGATTTGCAGCAATGCTTGCGGGTTCGGTTCGAGCCGCGCGACCCGTAGCTCGAACCGATTGTCGCTAGTTCTTGATGAACGCGCCGCTGCGCAAATCGCTCAAGGCCTGACGGATCTCAGCCTGCGTGTTCATCACGATCGGCCCGTGCCAGGCGACCGGCTCGCGCAAAGGTCGGCCCGAGATGAGAAGGAAGCGCACGCCCTCGTCGCCTGCCTGAACGACGACCTCATCGCCCGCGCCGAACACCACCAGCGAACGGTTGCCGACCTTGTCGCGCACCAGGACCTCGTCGCCGTTAACCTGCGCTTCGCGCAGAACGCCGAATGGTTCGGACGAGTCTGCGAATGTCGCCGAGCCCTCGAAGATGTAAGCGAAGGCCTGACGGAAATCCTCGACCTTGAGACGCTTCTTCTTGCCTGCCGGCACCGTCACGTCGAGGTAGCGCGGCTCCGCGGCGACCCCGTCGACCGGTCCGGCCTTGCCCCAGAACTCACCGCAGATCACGCGCACGCGTGTGCCGTCGTCGTCGACCACTTCGGGGATCTCAGTTGCGGGCACGTCCTGATAGCGCGGCTTGGTCATCTTGAGATGCGCGGGCAGGTTGGCCCACAGCTGAAAACCATGCATGCGGCCCTTGGCGTCGCCCGTCGGCATTTCCTGATGCAGGATGCCGCTGCCGGCGGTCATCCACTGGACATCGCCTGACCCGAGCTTGCCGCGGTTGCCGAGACTGTCGCCGTGATCGACCTCGCCGGCCAAAACGTAGGTGATAGTCTCGATGCCGCGATGGGGATGCCACGGAAAGCCAGCCAGGTAGTCCTCGGGCCTATCGCCGCGGAAATCATCCATCATGAGGAACGGATCGAAATCGGACGTGTCGCCGAAGCCGAAGGCGCGGCGCAGCCTGACGCCCGCCCCCTCCATGGTCGGAACGGATTGGCTTACGCGCTTGACGGGACGAATGGACATTTCGCCCTCCTGACCGAACTGATATCGGTCTTGGCTTCCGAAATACTGGCGCTGTTCCAGTTCTGCGGCTGAAGAAAGTTTGGTGAACTCGCTAATCGGAAACCGTGTTGGGGCGAAGATAGGTATAGAGCGCCGACGTCGCAAGTCTATCTGAAGAAACGATCATACCTATCGGCGGAGATGATTGCCCCCGTTTTTCGGGCGCCCTCCGACGCTTGCGGAAGCCGGGGCGCCGGCGGCTGCGGCGCGTTGGAATGATTCGTTGTATGAACGAATTTCGGGAGACTCCGATGACGTGGAATTTGCCCAGCCTGACCGAGGATGACGCGAAAGCGCTTCTTAAAACCAAATTTGGAAAGGAGTTGCTCGACATTGCGATCCGGCACATGACCTTTTTCACTTTTGGAACTATCGATGCCGGAGGTTCCGCCAAGATCCGAAGCGCGACCTGCTTCTTCCTTAAAACTCCGTTGAGTTCATTAGTTGTCACAGCCAGACACGTAGTACGCGGTTACCTCTCCGCGAAAGAGCGCGACATTCGCACACAATGTCAGATTGGCAACATCGCGTTCGACCCCCAAGAGCGGCTGATCGCGATTGGGGAAAAAGCCGATATCGCAACGCTCGCTGTCACAGATAGGGAGTTAGAATTGCTGCAGAAATCTCCGATTAGCCTTTGGCCTCCTGCACCGCCAGAAAGTGATTCAGGTGTATTGTTTGCGGGATATCCAGAGGCAGAAGTGAAAATGGAAGGCCCGCGAACAGGCAGCTTCGGCATTTATACCGCTTCGGGCGTGGTTCAGACGGTTTCGGACTGGCAACTGTCGTGCAAATCGAGCGGGAGCACTCCTTCGGTAACCTACCTCCCCCCTGTTACGACACCAGTGGCATGAGCGGTGGTCCTATGCTGTCCATCCGAGAGAAGAACGGGGTTCTCTCGTTTCCACTTGCCGGGGTGATTTTCGAAGGTTTGTCGCAAAGGGATGTTGTTAAGGCCGAACGAGCCGATTTCATCCGAGCGGACGGATCAATTCGCGTATAGTGCCAGCATCTATTTCGGCCTCCCGCCGACAATTGCCGAAGCGGCGGCGCCGGCCGCGGCGGCGCGCTCGAGCGCGGGCTCGATGTCCGCGCCGGACAGCCGCTGGCTGAGAAAGGCGGCGACGAACGCGTCGCCCGCGCCGGTGGTGTCGACCGCCTCGATCTTTGGAGTGTTGACACGCCAGCGACTTTCGCCCGCAGCCGCCTCGGCGCCGGCTGCGCCACGCTTCACGACGACCAGCGGGTAGTGCGCCGCAAGCCGCGCGCATTGGATTTCAGGATCGTCGGAGCCCGCGAGAATCGCGGCCTCCTCTTCGTTGGGGAACAGGATCGCCGCGCCTTGCGTGAGGCTGAGAAAGGTGTCCGCTCCGAGCTCGCGCAAGAATTCCGCCGAGGCCGGATCGATGCTGATGGGCTTCTTTCCCACGCGCCGCATGACGTCGAGAACCGCCGCGCGCGGCGAAGGGGCGAAGAACGAATAGCCGGACAGATGAATGAGCGCCGCGCCCTCGATCAGCGCATCAGGGATGTCGCGCGCTTCGAGCGCTTCGTTGGCGCCGCGATCGGTGAGGAAACTGCGTTCGCCGTCCGGGTCGATGAGCGCGATCAGCCGCCCGGTCTCATGGGTTCGATCACCGGCGAGATGCGGTGTGACGCCGATGGCCTTGAACCGCGCTGTCTCGCTTTCGACATCAGCGGCGCCGACGCGGGCGACGAAATCGACGCCCGCGCCAAACGAGGCGAGCCACGCCGCCTGATTGGCTGCCGATCCACCAGGCCGAACCGCAATCGACGCGCGCCGGTCGGAGCCGCGCGCCAGCGGCCCTTCCGGCCGCACGATGACGTCCGTCATCACGTCGCCAATCACGAGGATGCGCGGAGCGAAGGTCACCAAATCGTTCGAAGCCCGAAGTTCGGGATTCAAGGGATAACCCGTATTTGGCACGTTCGCGTCCTTCGCGTGCCATCGGAATGGCGTTAAGAACTGAGAATGAGCGGCTCTCCGGCTTACGGTGTGTACCAAATAACTTCGTTAAGGTTTCTTTTGCCATTAATGGAAGCGCGGGTGCGAGCTAGATGACTAATATCGCTGTTGTCATCGCGGTTTCTGATTATACCAGCATACAGCCGCTAAATGCTTGTGTGCAGGATGGGAAGATAATCGGGGCCATACTGAAGATGAATGGCCGTTTTGAAGAGGTAGCAGTTATAAACGGCAATCAATCCGCCGTGCAAGTTAAAGCAGACCTTATTGATTTTATTGCCAAATACCATAACAAATCGATAGATCAATTTTTATTCTATTTCACTGGACACGGATTATTTGCGTCGGAAGAAGTATATTTATTACTGAAGGATTACGATAAGAGCAAATTAAAACAAACAAGCCTTGAAAATTCAGAGTTGGATAATTTAGTCCGACCATTGAACCCCGATCTTTATGTGAAAATAGTTGATGCCTGCCACTCCGGGATTTCCTATATAAAGAGTTCCAATGACTTTGAAAGATACGTGAAGGGTGCAAATGCTTTTAATAAGCTTTATTTTATGTTTTCGTCCCAATCGGACCAAAAGTCTTACGCGACAGACGCAATGAGTTATTTTACAAAAAGCGTAGTTGAAGCGATTGCGAAGTTCGAAGGGCCAAGCATCAGGTATAAGGACGTGATTGATTTTGTTTCGGACTATTTCACCGCTGACAGTGAACAAACTCCTCATTTTGTCACACAAGCCGAGTTTACTGAGATATTCTGCGATATAAACCCGACCATTAAGGCCGAAGCGCAAAGCTTTCTGACCCCTGGTAACCTGCTTAACCTTCCGCCTAAAGACGGAGCTCAGTCTAATTCTGTAGTAACAATAATCAAAGAAGACGCGAAGAATTATTGCACCCAAGAAGAAGCAAATCAAGCATTACTCGACAGTTCGGTGGAATTAAGTAACATAGCGATGCCAGAGTCGTTAGAGCAGCTTTATGATTTTGAGCTACATCTTATTAAGGACACGATTGTGCCCGACGCACAAGCCATCGGGGTTTGGCTTACAAAGCAAGCCGATGATAAGCCGTGGTTTGCAAGGGTAAGCTACGATACGGTTACAGTAAAAGTAAATAAAAGAGATCCGTTTGAGCTAAATATATTACAAAATCTAGTCGGTGGACGAATAGTCGAGGAGCAGCAGAAAGTAATTTCTGGTTTTAGATCTACCGTTGAAATACCGTATTATTACCTAATTTTTGGAGCCAAGCAAAAATACCTAATCTAGAACAGATTGAATGCGTAATAGCTCCTATCGTTTCAAGAACCAATATTCGTTTCTTTTGGGCCAACAGAATATTTGAGTTTGTTGCATGGAATGACCAGCGTCCGGTTGGCACCCTTGAATACGACACATCTAGTTGTCCGATAAAAAATAGAGAGGAGCGCTCTCAAATCTTGAACAAAATTAGAGATAGCTTCGTGAAGACAATTGAGGAGCGATTAGGCAAGAAATGGCCTCTTCCCAATAGTTTCACTGACGACAAAGCCTCTTGAGTGGGTGCTTCTGTCGGTGTTCGCGGCTTGGACGACTCACTCAGTCTCACTGTCCCGCGGCGGTCGCCAACGCCTGAACGACGGCGATATTGGGCACGAGATTTTCCGGAAACCCGTGCCGCTCTTTCAGGTATTCAGGGCTGTTGTAGGAGATCCACACCTTGCCCTGTGCATCTTCCGCAACCAGAATTTTCAGCGGCAGGTCGATGGCTGCGCTCGGCGCCGCGAGCATCAGAGGCGTGCCGGCCTTCGGACTGCCGAAGATCAAGAGCTTGGTGGGAGGCATTTTCAGCCCCACCTTCTCCGCTTCGCCGCCGTGGTCGACCAAAGCGAACAGCGTCACGCCTTTGGACTTGAGAATGGTCTTGAGCTTGTCGACCGTCTCGTCCACGGAGTGATGGCTCGGAATTTTGACGATCCCTTCTTCATTCTGCACGGGCCAAGCCTCCGACGTTGAAGGAATAGAAATCACAAACGCTAAGGCGAGGCGCCACTTTTTCATCACGCGCCTCACACGGCATGCGCCAACACCTGAGCTTTATGGGAGGAGACAATGGCCGACAAGCAAGCTTCAAGCGATGAAGCAGCCGTGCGGGAGTTGATTGAAGCCTGGGCAGACGCCGTGCGGCGGAAGGACTATGATGGAATCCTCCGAAGCCATGCCACCGATTTCGTGATGTTCGATGTTCCGCCACCCTTCAAAAGCGTTGGCCTCGACGCTTACAGGAAGACCTGGGATCTGTTCTTTTCCTGGTCGAGCGGCCCGGTTCGCTTTGAGATTCAAGAGATGGACGTGACGGCCGGCGCCGATGTCGCCTTCGCTTTTGCGAGCATGCGTTGCGAGGGACCGGGGTCCGACGGAAAGGCCGAACCGCTAGATTTTCGCCTGACAATGGGCCTTAAGAAAATCGATAGGCGGTGGATGATCACGCACGAACATCACTCGGTCCCGGCCGTGGATTAGGCCGGTGTTGATAATTTCATGAGCTCCACCGCTGTTTGGGCGGCGAGCACAGCGTTGTTCCTGATCAGCGCGATATTGGCCTCGAGGCTTTTCCCGCCAGAGAGTTCGACCACGCGCCTGAGCAAATATGGCGTCGCCTCTTTCTTTCCTACGCCTTGCGCCTTGGCTTCGGCCACCGCTTCTGCGATGCGCGCCTCGATTGCGGCCTCTTCGAGCGCGTGGTCGTGTGGAATGGGATTGGCGATCAGAAGCCCGCCAGGGCCTATCTCCCGCTGCAGGCGGATCATCCGGGCGAGATCGTGAAGCCCATCGCAGCGATGTTCGAGCTTGAAGCCGGAGGAGCGGGCGTAAAAGGCCGGGAACTCATCGGTCCGGTAGCCAACCACCGCGACCCCCTGGGTCTCGAGGAACTCAAGCGTCTTCCCGATGTCGAGGATCGACTTTGCGCCGGCGCACACGACCGCGACGCGGGTGCGCGAAAGCTCGATGAGATCGGCGGAAACGTCGAACGTCTCCTCGGCCCCGCGGTGCACCCCGCCGATCCCGCCGGTGGCGAAGATTTCGATGCCTGCGAGGGAGGCGATAAACATGGTCGCCGCGACCGTCGTGCCTGCCGAGCCTTTGCGCGCCGCGACCAGCGCGAGGTCGCGCCGCGAGGCCTTGACGATGCCACCGCTGAGCTGGCTGAGCCGATCGATCTCTTCGCCGTCGAGGCCGACCCTCATGCGGCCGTCGATGACCGCGATCGTCGCCGGAACGGCCCCCATCTCGCGCACCGCACCCTCGACTGACAATGCCGTCTCGGCGTTGTGCGGGTAGGGCATGCCGTGGGTGATGATGGTCAACTCGAGCGCGACGATCGGCTGCTTGGCCGATCGCGCCTCCGCGACCTCGGGGGAAAAATCGATAAGATCGGCGGCGCTCATCGCTCGTCGCTTTCATCGCAGGGGGCCGCGATTGGCCGGCGCGGGTTTATCGGCAATCTCCAGTTTAGGATCAATGGCGCCGCTAAAGAAAAAGCCGCACGGGGCGCCCTGCTTGCGGTCCGGTGGATTCAGGCTACCTTCGCGCTGAAAAAGCGAGCAAAATACAGGCCGATGGACGACAAGCCCCAGAACGTCCCGGTCCAGCCGGACCTTGCAGCCTCGATCCGGCAGGCTCGGGTCGAGAACGCCGAGCGCGCCGATGCGATCGCGGAGGTGCGCGAGCTCGAGATTTCCCGCCTCAAGGCGCTGGAGAGCGCGCTGGAGCCCGTCATCGACCAGGCGCCTCAAGGGCTCGACCTGTTTGATCTGGCGCTGACGCAGAGCGAGCATCCGCGCCTCTTCCTCGACATGATCGCATTCGTCGACATGGCGCGCGATAAGCGCACCTATCGCTTTTTTCAGGACTCACGCGGCGGCCGCGTGCTGATAGCCGAAAGCCAGTCGGTCGACACGATCGTCACTGCCGTCGCCGATTACGTCGCACGGCGTCTGGTCGAGCGCGAACGCGCGGTGACCGTCGACTCGCGCGTGGCCGAGGGGCCGCGACCGCAACCCGTAGAAGCGAACGGGCCGGCGACCTGGCCGATCGCCAGGCCGCGCGCGAGCGCTTTGCTTTTTCCGCCTCCGAGGGAGAGCGATCCGCTTGCCGTCGCCGAACAGACGAGGGCGCGACCCAGGCGCGGAATCATGCGGCGGCTCGGCGACGCGTTGAGCCTGTTTTTGATGCTAGTGGGGTCTATCACGCTCGCGCTTCTGCTCGGGGTCGGCCTCTACTGGGTCTGGATCACGCGTCTCAGCGACCTTTGGGCTCGCTGGATCGGCGCGCCGCCGTTCTGAGCGGCCATTGTGCGGAAAGCGGAATTGCGCGCGAGGAGGAACGCGCGCGCAGCATGGGCGTTGCATAGAATCGAGAACATGAATTTGATTTGCTTACCCCCTCTTGCGACAATACGTCTCGTCCGATCACTGCCCCGCTAGGGCCGACGGAAAATCATGAGCAACGCGTTCTTCTACGATCTCTTGGCCTCGGTCGCCGAGCGCGGGCGCTCCATGCTCAAGATCAAGCCATGGCCGAAGGATGCGGACAAGAGCGTCGAGCAGCTGGTCGAGGATTGTCGGGCTTTGGTCGAAGGGCGGGGCGAGGCGTCGGAGATCGCGCTCGCCGCCGAGGTGATCGGACGTTATCGCGCGCTCGACCCGAGCGATCATGCGGTATTTTTTAGCGCGCTCGCCGACAGTTTCGGGCCTGATCGCGATCGGATGCGGGATGCGATCGCCAAATTCGAGTCCGATGGTGACGAGGCGGCGGCGAGCGAAGTCCACTATGCTGCTGAGCCGCGTCGTCACGAGCTGTTCAGGCGGATCAATCGCGCGCCGGGCGGAACCGCGGCGCTGGTTGCGATGCGCGCGGACCTGCTGCAACTCGTGAACCGGAACCCGTCGCTCGCCATTGTCGATCGAGATTTTCTGCACCTGTTCAGTTCTTGGTTCAATCGTGGCTTTCTGGTGTTGCGGCGCATCGACTGGTCCTCCCCGGCGGCGCTTCTGGAAAAGATCATCCGTTACGAGGCGGTGCATGAAATTGGCGACTGGGACGAGCTCAGGCGGCGCATCGATCCGGCCGACAGGCGGTGCTACGCGTTCTTTCATCCGAGGCTGGTCGACGAGCCGCTGATCTTCGTCGAGGTCGCGCTGACGGTCGCCCCTCCGGCGGCGATCGCGCCGTTGCTTGCGGAGAAGCGCGCGCATATTGCGCCCGAGAAGGCGCGCGTTGCGACCTTCTACTCGATCTCCAACTGTCAACATGGTCTCGGCCGAGTCAATTTCGGCAACTTTCTCATCAAGCAGGTGGTCGAGGAGATTTGCCGCGAGCTGCCGGCGATCGAGACTTTCGTCACCCTGTCGCCGATTCCGGGATTCCGCGCCTGGCTCGAGACCACCGAAGATCCGGCGATCGCGCCCTTGAAGAGCGCCGCGCTGCAATTGGCGGCCGAGGATAATTGGCTAACATCAGGTGTCGCGGCTAAGCTGCGCTCGGCGCTCGAGCCGCTCGCCGCCTATTACCTTCTGAAGGCCCGTCGTCCTGACGGACGGGTCCTCGACCCGGTCGCCCGCTTCCATCTCGGCAACGGCGCCCGGCTTGAGCGTATCAATTGGAAGGGGGACCTGTCGCCCAAGGGGCTCGCTGAGTCCTTCGGGATCATGGTCAATTATCTCTACGACCTCGACGAGATCGAGCGCAATCACGAGGCCTTCGTCAACCGCGGCCAGATCGCCGCCTCGGCCGCGGTGAAGAAACTCGTTCCAACCGGTCAATCTCGCCTGCGCGTGGCTTTGCCGAGCGCCTTGGCCTCGAGCGCGTGAGGCGCGGTGTTTGGCGCATATTCGCCGCTGATTTCTGCAAGCTTCGGAGCCAACACTGTCAGCGGACGAGAACGAACAGGCCCCAGCCGATCAAGCCGACGCCAGTTAGTTGGCTCACGCGCGGCCCGAGTGGAAACAGCTTCTCGATCAGCACCAGAAGCGCCACTCCTGCGATCCAGAACAGATTCATGAGGCCGCCCACAAACAAGAGTCCCATCAGCATCCAGCAGCATCCGAGGCAGAACGCCCCATGCCACGCGCCCGCGCGCATCGGACCAAGTGGACCCTGCCGCCAATATCGTGTGAGAAACTCCAATGGCGACCGGCATTGTCGGAGGCACGCCTGCTTCCAGGGCGTCAGTTGATAAACGCCAGCGGCGAACAACAGACAGGCCGCGAGGACAACGCTCCCGCTGGCCATGGTTTCGGAGAGCAGTCCGGCCCGATCGAGACCCCATTGAAGCCCGGTCGCGATCAGGCTGAACGCGGCCCAAACCCCGATATATCCAAGCGCGAACTCTGCGCTCGCGCGGTTGGCGTGGGGTCCGTTCCGTTGCTTCGTTAGCGCAATCACCAGCAGAATGGCGGGCGCAGCGCTGGGCAGCATCATCGCCGCCATCATGATGACCCACATGAGGAAGATCATCGCCGCATATTGGACCGTCCACGGCGGCGCCATCAGCATGATCTGGCCGCCGCCCATATCCATCTGGTCCATCTTGAGCCCGGCGCCCGCCAGCAACCAGACCCACGACAGCACGATTACGGCAACGAGCCCGGCGAGAACGAGCGTCCGATCATGGCGCAGGAGAGCGCTGAACATGACCGGGCCGACCCTCTAGTTCAAACGGCCCTTGTGACTGAGATGGAGGCGACAGAACAAGCCCCAGCTGTCCTTAAGCTCCATCGAGAGCGGCCCGGTCACCGTCGAAGTGCCGCTGCCGATCTCTCCCAGCTTGTACTCGAAGCTCTGCGGGAAATCGATCCGGACGCGATGCTCCGCGCCGGTCACTGGATTGCGGATCGGCGCCCCTTTCGACGAAACCACCCCGGGGACCTCCAGCCGCCCAGATCGGCCGTCAACGTCGACCTCCAGGTCGATCTTTGCGAAGATTGGCGGCAGTTTGGTTGGAGACATCGCGGCGAACACCCACCACATCGTCGCCATGTCCAGGGTTTCCTGACCCGTCAGGATTTTTGCAAGCGCGTCTCGCTGTGGCGCATCGGCGCGTTCGTCGATCACCATCTGCATCGTGCCGTTGCCTTCGTGGACCGCGCCGGGCCAAATCGCCATGGTGACTGCGCGCAGGCCGTCAAGCTTGACGTCGCCAAAGTGGCCCTGTTCAATTTGGAAACCGGCGACGTACCGGCAATTGCCATGTGTCGGGAGCGCGTTGAACTGGCACGGACAACCATAGGAACAGTTGCAATTGGCGAACTCTGTCCCTTGGACTTCCCATTCAACCGATACCGTCATGTGGCCCTCCCTCTAATATATGCCGTAGTTTGCTAACATCGCATCGAAGAACCCAAACGATGGAGCAAGCACAATATCGGCCGCGCGGCTGTGATCTGCGTCACACTGCGGAGAACAGCTGCATCCGAGAGCGGCGCGGCGTCTCCCAAACATTGGGGGCCGGACCCTGCCGCCTAGCGAGGTCCTGGGAGGAGTCGCGATAACGGTCGGTCCTTAAGGACGCGCTCTCCAAGGACCATGTTGAACCGCTCGTCTCCGTCGCCTTGCGCACTCCTTGCCTACAATCCGCCTTGCATGATTCACGCCGACGACTTGGCGAAGCCGGCCTCGTCCGCCAAACGCGCCCGCCCCCACCGATGTGATCGAGCCGAAGTCGGCACGCATTCGGCCGACTGCCATTGTAGGGAGCCCGCGTAGTACATTCGGCCGCTGGATCTGAGGTTGTCCTTTCCCAGTCGGTCGCCTGCCGCCGGCTCCCATGTCCCGTATCGCCAGCTTTGCCGCACCTTGCCTTCCGCCTCGCGTGACGCAGCGCGGCAATTGCCGCGAGCCGGCGTTCTGCGGCGACAACGACGCCGCCCCCACCGCGATCTGATGCGAGCCAAGTCGGCAGGCAGACCATGGCGTGCGGGCATCGCCTTCGCCCAACCAGGTCCAACTCATCCTTGCCCGCACGAACAGTCGCTCGCGGCCTTGGCGACTTCAAACTTCGTGTTTGCCCGTCGCTCATCGTGCTGCTCAGCATGACGGACATCTCCTCCAGTCGCGCCTCGCTCGGTTGTGATGACAAGATCACTGATGGCGGCCACGACGCTGAACCCCGTCCGGGCAGGGCTCGTGGAGCGGCCGAGGACTGGCGCTGGTTGAGCGCACGGTGCATCTCGATGGCCGCGACGACGCGCTTGTCCATCGTCGGGCCGCTGCGGAGCCCTGCAGCGGCCGTTTCGCCGATCTTCTGGACGCGCCAGTCTCGGCCCGGGCCACTCTCAGCGCTGCGGGCATGCGGAAACGATCGGCCGCCCACTTGGCTCGCCCGCGTTCCTTGATTTCCTCGCCGTCGCGACGGCCGTGACCCGCGTCCAAAGCGCCGTGCGCCGAACCGAAAGTCGTCTCGCATGGCGACCCTTCAAACTTCGTGTTTGCCGTCGCTCCGTGCTGTTCAGCATAATCCGCCCCTGTCCTCGAAATCTGAAGCCGAGGATCGACTAAGATTTCGAACCTGCCATCATGATCCAACCGTTGAAAGATCGCGTCCGGTCGGTTACCCAACAAACGCTTGAGTATTTCCCGCGCAACTTCGCCTTCCAAGTCAGTTAAAAATCGATCTCAGCTACGTTTATTTGTATTTAGTAAAGTGTCACCGTAATTCGTAATTGCGGTATAATCCCACTCAAGACGTTATGATATTCCTATTTATGAGCAAAGCAAATGTTGATTTCCTGCGCGTCTCAAAACCAAGCGCTCGCTGAATGAAAATCGTACCCACATCAAACGTCGATTTCGGATAACGTTCCCTTCGCCATCATGATGGTGACCGTGCCCGCAGCCGACGTCAGCGGAACGACCGCGCCCAAGCATCGATGCTTCGCCGTGACGCCGTTCCAGCGCCGGCAGCCAGGAGCCGACGAATTTAATTTCCCCGAAAAACATAGTCGCAAGATTTTATGAGACTTCACGTCCAACCTCGGTAAAAAGCTCCGGTGCTTTTCCGTGAGATCAGCAAAGCAGACATTCCTCGACTTCGCCCTCAGCCGACTTCTCCCACGATCGAAACGCGGCAACTCGAGCTTTCGGTGGTAAGTCTCACCGCATGTAACCCGCCAATGTCGAGCTGCCGTTGCCTGTATACGTTCTTGGAACGGCTTATGTCCCATCGGCTCCGCGAACCCGCTCACCATTGCCTGTTCCAGCGGTTAGGTGAACTTGTCCCGCGGCTGGCCCGTATTCGAGCTCGCCGGACGCTGCCTGATGGACAGCGTACGTTCACGCCCGTGTTGGCGCCGTTTGTCTCGCGGGAATCTCGACGCTTTTTGGCGTCAATGGTTAAGCGGCTTGCTGGACCTCTATGAGCTGGCGGTGGTTCCAATCGGCACGAATGGCGTTCAAGCGACTCTGAAATTTGGCGAGAGTTCGGACCTGTTTGCCTTGAGTTTTCTTAATCACGATGGAACCCCCTTTGATCCCTCGAGTCCCACCGATGTTGGCGCGATCGAGCAGGAGATAGAGAACGCCTTCACTGACCGCGCCCTGACAACAAATCTGGACGATTTGTTCACTGTCGCGTTTGTGCCACAACCGGGCGTGAACGAGTACACTTTCGGAAGCGCTCAAAGCGCCGATGCGAACGGTGTTGAACCCGGGATTCCCGAGCCTTCAACCTGGGCAATGCTCACTATTGGGTTCGTGGGGCTTGGCTCCGCGGCTTTCCGGCGGAACCAGAAGAGTTCGATCGAGTTTGTCGCCGTGTGTAGCAACGCCGTTCCGCCCATGGTCGCCGCAGGAGGTCGCTTCCAAGCTGCCTGCGCCCGGGGGATTACGGGGATTACGATGAGGATTACGGATTAATGTGACACTTTATTCAACTACCTAGACGCGTGAGGATTACGGCACAGGAACAAGGATTAACGGTGACCGATTACGACGGTGACAGCTTATCCAAGCCCAATTCTCAGTCCACCGTGACCGGAGCTCGCTCATGCTTCGTTTCGGCCTCGATCAAGCCTCCTCCTCCACTCCCTCGCGCGATTGGCCGTTTGCTATGAGCGCCGTCGATCGCGCCGACGGCAGCGCTGAATGGCACCGTGCGGCAATTCGCGTGATGAGCTACCCTCGCTTCGGAATGTCGAGCCCGCGCATGACCGCGGGCCGGGCGAGGCCGCGTTCAAGCCAGGCGGGGACATGCTTCAGCGCCTTGAAGTCGACGAGTTCGCCCGCCTCGTAAAAGCCGATGAGATTGCGCACCCAGCCGAGCATCGAGATGTCGGCGATCGTGTACTCGTCGCCCATGATCCAGGTGCGCTCCGCGAGTCGCGCCTCGATGACTGCGAGAATGCGCTTGGCTTCGTCGCGATAGCGGTGAAGCGGGCGCT
The DNA here is from genome assembly GCA_963836695.1 of uncultured Alphaproteobacteria bacterium. Taxonomy (GTDB): domain Bacteria; phylum Pseudomonadota; class Alphaproteobacteria; order Rhizobiales; family Beijerinckiaceae; genus Roseiarcus. The sequence continues at coordinate 46,545 of CAWIKX010000023.1, read as the reverse complement.
TGTCCTCGATCTCGCGTCCGGCGAATTTGTGGAAGAAGCCGACCTGGCCGAACATCGGGCCCATCGCCCCAATCTGGAAGAACAGCCACTGCAGCGTCTCGTAGCGCGCCGCGGGATCGGCGGGCAGGAGCTTTCCTGTCTTCTCCGCAAGGTAGAGAAGGATCGCGCCGGATTCGAATAGCGGCAGCGGTTTTCCGCCCGGGCCGGCGGGATCGAGAATGGCGGGAATTTTGCCGTAAGGGTTGAGCGACAGGTACTCCGACGTGCGCTGGTCGCCTTTGCCGAAGTCGACGAGATGGGGCTCGTATGGCAGACCGATCTCTTCCAACATGATCGAGACCTTCACACCATTCGGCGTCGGCAGGGAATAGAGCTGCAGCCGTTCCGGATGATGGGCAGGCCAACGCTTTGTGATGGGAAAGGCGGAGAGATCGGTCATGGATGATCCTGGAGGCGCCGGAGTTGGCCGCCGCAATATCGGCAAGCCGACGAAATCTCAATCGCGCTGAGCGGCGGCAGCCTCGTATTGCACTTCGGTCAGCCGATGAAGCTCAACACAGTCGGCGCGAAAAAGCCGAAGGCGAGGAGCGCCGTGCCGATCGCCCCCAATAAAACGCTGAGCCATACCAGCGCAGTGATCTCGGTGATGATCGCGGCCGACGCCAGCACGATGGCGATCTGGGTAAGCCCGCTGCCAAGTTCATAATGCCCGAGCCGGCGATTGGCCAATTCCCGAGCTTCGGAAGCCTCCTTGGCGCGATCCTGGATCGCCTCCATGCTGTCTTCCGGCTTCTTCGGATCTTTTTCGTATCGCTCCACCGTCGCTTTGAAGTTGGCGATCTGCTTTTCGAACGCCTCTTGCGCTTTTGGATCGGTCACCGCACTTTTTTGCGCTTCGAGCGTTGCGGCGGCCGTTTCCACGACCGTCGAGCGAATTCGCTTGGCCTGGTAGAAATTGAAGAGGTCGGAGGATTCGATATTTTTTTCCGTCGACAGGTGCTGAGCGTTCTTGGCGCCGGCCTCGGCCAGGGCCAGCAGAAGCGCAAGAATGGCGATGACGAGCGCGACCGCCCGACTTTTTTCCTTCGCCTCGACCGCGGAATCGGTGGCTTCAGACACAGGCTTGCCCTCCCACGAATCATTCGTGCGGTTTTCGCCTGCGCCGATTGCCCTGGCAAGGTCGGGCTTCGGATCCCGCCCCTTCAAGCGACGCTTCGCGAGAGACTGACCGAACTTGCCCGCGCAGAAATTTTTGGATTGAGTGGCCGAAAAGGAGGGTTAGGGCAACAACGTCTTGCAGAAAAGCAGAAAATAGTCTATGAGAGCTTCTCACAATTAGGGCTTTTTGGGTGAGATGGGCGTTTTTGTGGGCTGAAGGGATGGTGGAGACGAGGTGTGGGCGTGTTGTGGCTGGCGGTGCTTGTTCGACCCGCCCTGCGGGGCGCCCGCCCCGTATCGGCCGGAAAGATCCCTCAGTTTTGCTCCATGAGGACCAGCGCCCGTTTCATGTTCATGGCGGTGGCGACGACCGAGATGGCAGGCGTTGCGGGCGAGCCCGCGATAGCGGACGCGGCTCATGGCGTACCATTGCTTCATCGTGGCGTGAGCGCGCTCGACGCCGCAGCGGATGCTCGACGACCAGGAATTGAGGAGCCTCTGCCATCTTCGAGCGGATGATGGGGCCGCCCGCGCCACGCCACGCCTCGACAGTCCGCGCGTTCGAGCGTCTCACGGAAGCTTGGCCGCTATAGGCCTTGTCGCGAAATAGCCTTGCTCGTCGCCCTGGATCAGCGCTTCGGCCAAACGGGAGTCATGGACATTGGCGGAAGTCATCTCGGCCTGCCGCACAAGGCCGCTGACTTCGTCCACCGCCAGATGCGCCTTGTAGCCAAATGGACCGTCTTGCGCTTCATCGTCACCCGCGCGTCCGGATCGCGCGGGTTGATCCCTCCTCCCCCATACGGCGGACGCTTGACCGCAGCGGCGATCAGGGTGGCGTCCACCAGCGTGCCGCGCTTGACGATGAGGCCGAGCGCATCGAGCTGCCGGTTCGTCTCCGCAAGCAGCGCCGCCGAAAGGCCGAGCTTGTCGATCGTCTGGCGGAAACGCCAGATCGAGCGTGGTCCGGCGTCTCCATCTCCAACGGCAAGCCACAAAAGCGGCGAAACGACAACCGTCCCGCACCGCCTCCTCGCGCTAGGATCAGACAGCGTATGCCACTGCTGCAGAGCAGGATCTTGAACATCACAAGCGCGGTAGCCACGCGCCTCGGTCGAAGCGTAATCGAGCCAGCAAGCCTCAACGCCGACCGTCGAACGCCTGCTCGATCCGTCCAGAAATCCGCTGCCCTTCCGCACCCGCTCACCATCGCGTCCACGAAAGAAGGCTGAGAAGGTCACGGCGAGACATCGGCAAATCATCCTCTCTGGCTTCACCTCAAAAATCAAATCCGCCACTTCTCAAAGCTGTCTAGCCTAATCCTATGAACAATCTCGCGCTTCTGAACGCCAAGAACGCCGGCGGCACATCCTGCCGGCGCCGAGTGTGCGGGCCAAAGGGGGCAAGAATTCTTTTTCAGCGAAAATCCCGTGTAACTCATTGAAAAGTCTCGATTTGGACGAGAGAATCCAAGGAAATCCAAGAGAATCCAATTGGCCCAAACTGGGACTTTGAAGCGAAACATCGAGGTTTCCAAGAAAACCCAAATGCGGCCGAATCTACGCGCGTGTTCAGTAAAAAGTAAAGCGCCGTCGAGAGCCTCGTCGCGTCTTGTCAGACGCCGAGCGCCTCGCGTTCGCCGATGGCCTGGCTTTCCGGAGCGAGCCCTCGAGCGCGGGCGCTCACCCGCCATCGCTGCCCCTCGCGGTCGAATCTTATGAGATGATACGCGGCCCGATATCGTGGGTTGCGCGCGGCCGCCGCCGCCGATGGGGCGCTCAAAACCGGAACGGCGCCGCCAATGGTGCGCGCCGCGCGCGAGCGAAGGGAGCGGATAGCCTGCCGATGGATATGGCCGTGCAGGATCGCCTCGGCGCCGAAATTGCGCACGACGCGTTCAAACGCGGGGGCGTCCGAAAGCCCGCGCAACGGAGGGGTAACCCCAGCCAGAGGCGGATGATGGATGAGAACCACCCGCGCCAATCCCTTCGCGCCGGTGTCGCGCAACAATTCGCCGAACTCCTCGACCTGGGTTTTGCCGAGCCTGCCTGTCGCCATCAAGGGAGCCGTCGGCACTGCCGAGCTTAAGCCGATGATGGCGATCTCTCCGCGGATGCGAAGGTAAGGATAGCTCGCCTTGCTCTCTCGCGCATCGTCGCTCCGGGCCCATGGCGCGAAGGTGCTCTCAAGCAACGGCATGGACGCGCGCACATAGGCGTCGTGATTGCCCGGCACGAAACTGACATCGGCCGGCTCGCCCAATGTCTCCATCCATAGCGCCGCCCGCTGGAACTCGGCCGCCATGCCGATGTTGACCAGATCCCCAGTCACGGCGACATGGTCAGGGCGCTGTGCGCGCAAATCCTCGACCAGGCGCTTCAAGAGCGCCATGTCGTTCAGCCGTTCGCGTCCCCGCTTCCAGTTGATGAAGCCCATCACCCGCTTGAGCCGCAAGTCGGCGAAGCCGGGCATGGGGGCAGGGCCCAGATGCGGATCGGTGATATGCGCGATGGTGAAGCTCATGCTCAATCGCTCTTCCGGGCGGTCTGCCAAGGCGAAGAGACCCCGAGCCATTGACCGGACGGCAATAAGATTGCTTGAACGGAAAGACAACCCTGAGATGGGGTCCGGAGGGCATCAGCGCTATGGCGGCGTCGGTTGGAGAAAGACTGAGGCTGCGTTTGCTGCACTGGAGCTTTCTCCTGACGCGGCCGATGTCGCTCGGCGTGCGAGCGATCGTGATCAGCCCCGACGATGAAATCCTGCTTGTGAGGCACGGTTACGTTTCCGGCTGGCATTTTCCCGGGGGAGGGGTGGAGGTCGGAGAAACTTGCGTTCAGTCCCTGACCCGCGAGCTCGAGGAGGAAGCTCGCATTGCGATCGAAGAGCCCCCGGTCCTGCACGGGCTCTTCTTCAACACCCAGACATCGAGGCGCGATCACGTGGCCACTTACGTAGTCCGAAAATTCCGGGTCCTCGGCGAACGCGCGCCCGATTGGGAAATCCTCGAGGCGCGTTTCTTTCCGCGGTCGGCGCTGCCAGAAGGAACGACCAGGGGCACTCGAGCAAGGCTTGCCGAGCTCTTCGATTCTGCCCCGCTTTCCGACCGCTGGTGACCGCGACCGAAGGGAGGACCGCTTGTCCGCCAGGCAATTTAACCCTATTGCTTTGATTCCAAGCCACAATTTCCGCCGGCAAAACAATCCGTTAACGAATGGGTAAGGAGGGTGGCCTTTGATGGCCGGGTGGACTTTTGGGACCCGCGCGCTTAAGAGTTGGGTCGAATGCGGGGACATCGATGAGTTCCATCATCCGGCGCGGGACCGCCGTTAGTCTGACCATCGCGGCTTGCGCCTGGCTCGCTGGCTGCGACGATTCTTATCTTGACCAGAGTTCGGGGCGGTCACAGCAGCCGATTTCCGGCGCCACGCTCGCCAAGATGGAGGCGCTTGACACGACGCCGTCCTCGCCGACGCTCATCCGGACCTACAAAAAGGAGGCTGAGCTCGAAATCTGGAAAATGAAGTCGAATGGCGAATATGCGCTCCTTAAGGCCTATCCGATGTGCCGGTGGTCGGGACAGCTTGGACCGAAGAAGCGTGAAGGCGACATGCAGGTGCCGGAAGGCTTCTATTCGATCGCCCCGGGGCAGATGAACCCAACTTCCCACTATTATCTGGCGTTCAACGTTGGTTACCCTAACGCTTACGACCGCGCCTATGGGCGAACCGGCGGCAATGTGATGGTGCACGGAGTGTGTTCGTCCGCCGGCTGCTTCTCCATGACCGACGAGCAGGTCGCCGACATTTACGCGATCGCTCGCGACTTGTTTTCAGGCGGCCAACGGGAAATCCAACTCCAGTCTTACCCGTTTCACATGACGGCCGAGAACATGGCCAAGTTCCGACTCGATCCTAACATCGACTTCTGGAAAAACCTGAAAGACGGCTCCGATCATTTCGACGTCACCAAGACCGAGCCGTCCGTCCTGGTCTGCGGCAAGCATTACGTCTTTGATGCAACGACTAAGGACGAGGTCTCCGGCAGCGAACCGTGCCCCGCGCTCAAGCGCGACGAGTTAGTCGAGGCGCAGGTTGCGGAAAAGGAGCAGAAGGACGACGCCAAGGTCGCCGAGCTGGCCGCATCGGGCGTCAAGCCGGTGCGGCTCGTTTACGCGGATGGCGGACAAAATCCGGTTTTCACCGGCTATAAGGACGTCAGCGACCCGGACGCGTTGGCGAGTGGACCTCAAGAGATCGTCCTGAGCGATCGTAGGCCAACTTCAGCGGCGGTGAAGGTAGCTACGGCCGACGCGGAGAAGAAGCGCGCCGCGAGCTTCGCTCAGGCGCCTGCCGAGGCCGCGCCGGCGCAGTCCGCTCCGACTACGGTGGCCGCTGCGGCGGCGCCGCAGCGCCAGTCCGGTGGAATGCTGGGTGGGTTGACAGGCGGCGCCAAAAACGTCGGGAAATGGCTCCATTTTGGCGGACAGGAGCCTGCGCCCTTAGCCGTCGACGCCGCCGCCTCAGATGCCGATCAGACGGCTCCTGCGGCTCCTCTGCCGCCGCGCCGCGACGATGTGCATCTTGCTTCGCTGCATGCAGCGCCGACCCCGCCGACGCGCCGGAACGTCGCCGACAGTCCGGATGACCCATCCAATTCGTCGAAAGCGGCGCCCGTCTCGGCGCAATAGCATTGGTTAAACGGCGAGGCCGGCGCGCTGCCTAACTGTATGGCCTGACAGGCGGGACATGAGGCGCGCCGCCTCGTCAGCGTTCGCGAGCGCGCGCGTCGGCACGACGATCGGGCCGTCTTCGCGCAGCCAGACGTAAATAAGGCCGCCCACCTCCTCGGCGTCTTCGCAATCGGCGTAACGGACGGAAAGCGTGCGCCCATCGATGTCCAGCGACATGGTTTCGTTGTCGAACGTGGCTGTCAGCGCGACAGCGGATTGGAGTTGCGCGATCACTGCCCGGCCGTCGCTGCGCGCGCGCTGAATTCGCCAATGCGACGCCAATCTCTGGATCATAAACGCCGCGGCAGCCAAAATGATCGTCGCCTCGCCGGCGCGGCGGCTGATAAGACCGGTCAGCGAGAGTACAGAAGCAAAGGCCATGATCAGTGCGAAGGCGGTCAGCGGCGCCACGTGACTGGTGAGCAGGCCGCCCTTAAGCGCCCTGCGCAGGCCTAGGCGGGCTGCGGCGGCATCAGCTTCGGCAGGCGAAAGCGTGAATGCGTAGGGCCCCAAAGAATCGGCGCCGCCGCCCGCTCTCATGGCTCGCCCGGGGCCTTGGCGACCAGCGCCAGCGCGTGCAGCCCGTCTGCGAATTCCGAGGTCAGGAGGTCATAGATCAGACGGTGCCTCTCGACCCGGCTCTTGCGTTCGAACTGGGCCGACACCACTCGGACGCGATAGTGCGTGCCGCCGCCCTCGCGGGCGCCCGCATGTCCCGCGTGTTGCTCGGACTCGTCGACGACATCGAGAAGGGTGGGATTGAGCGCCGCCGTCAAACGCGCGACGATTCGCTCTTGCATACTCACCTCCAAAGCCTCCCATTAAGCGGATCGCCACCTAGATATCCTATGCTGGGACAGGAGCTCTATATCGCAATCCGCTGGCGCCGCATCCAGCTCTGGTCAGCGTTGGTTGTTTTGGCGCTTGCCCGATAGCGCCGCCGGTCATAAAGGTCGTGGACCATGGATTTGAATTCTCGTCTGTTCGACCGCATCCGGGTCAAGCCTGCCGGGCGCGCGCCAGAAAAAGCGGCGCCGACGACGGCATGCTCTTATCCTGGCTGCACGGCCGAGGGCGTGTTCCGCGCTCCGAAGGGTCGCGAGCGCGAGGGAGAGTATTTCAGCTTTTGCCGTGATCACGTGCGTGAATACAACGCCTCCTACGATTACTTTCGCGGTATGGACGACGCATCGATGGCGCGCTTCCGTCAAGCCGACGCTGTCGGCCACCGTCCGACCTGGACGATGGGCCCCCGGGCGGCTGCCGCCGGCCATCCGATCGACGAATCAGTCTTTGCCGAAGCGCGCGCGGCGCGGAAGCGCGGAGCGCGTGGAAAGCCGCCGCAGAGCGAACCCCCGCCGCGTTATAACGCCTTGGCGATCAAGGCCTTAACGACGCTCGAATTGGGCGGAGACGCGACTCCGGCGAAGATCAAAACGCGGTACAAGGATTTGGTCAAACGCCACCACCCAGACGCGAATGGCGGAGATCGCTCGTCGGAAGAGCGACTGCGTGAGATCATCCAGGCCTATAATTACCTGAGGGCCAACAAGCTCGTCTGATTGCGGTTTGGCGTTCGCGAAATAAGGCGCCTTTAAGCCGCAAGGACGTGATTCAGGAGGGCCCGCTTTTTGCGCGCCCAAAATTCGAGTATGAAAAGACGCTCTCTTCCGTGCTCGGAAGAGCGTGGAGGACCTATGAATTCAGTACAAGCCTTAGTGGGATCCGAACCTGCATCCGGTTTGCCCGATACGCGCGTCTCAGTGCGAAAGGTTTTCGGCATCGATTCCGATCTGGAAGTCCCGGCCTATTCGCGGGCAGAGGAACACGTGCCGGATTTCGATCCGGACTATCTGTTCGACCGGGACACGACTCTGGCGATCCTGGCGGGTTTCGCCTTCAATCGCCGGGTAATGATCACCGGCTACCACGGCACGGGCAAGTCGACGCACATTGAGCAGACCGCCGCGCGTTTGAACTGGCCTTGCGTGCGCATCAACCTCGATAGCCACGTTTCGCGCATTGATCTTGTCGGTAAAGATGCGATCGTCCTTAAGGAGGGCAAGCAGGTCACGGAATTCCGCGACGGAATGCTGCCTTGGGCGATTCAGAACAACATCGCGCTGTGCTTCGACGAGTATGATGCGGGACGTCCCGACGTCATGTTCGTGATCCAGCGGGTGCTGGAAGTGTCCGGGCGCCTGACCTTGCTTGATCAACGGCGTGTCATTCGACCGCACCCGTCGTTTCGTCTCTTCGCCACCGCCAACACGGTGGGTCTCGGCGACACGTCCGGCCTCTATCACGGCACGCAACAGATCAATCAGGGCCAGATGGACCGTTGGTCGATCGTCGCCACACTCAACTATCTGCCGCATGACAAGGAAGTCGATATCGTGCTCGCTAAGTCGCCCGCGCACCGGGCACGGAAGGACGGACGCGACACGATCAACAAGATGGTTCGGGTCGCCGATTTGACCCGCAACGCCTTCATCAATGGCGACCTGTCGACGGTGATGAGCCCACGGACTGTCATCACCTGGGCGGAAAATGCCGAAATCTTCAAGGACATCGGTTTCGCTTTCCGCTTGACGTTCCTCAACAAGTGCGACGAGCTCGAGCGGGCACTGGTCGCAGAATTCTACCAGCGCTGCTTTGGTCAGGAGCTGCCAGAGAGCGCGCTGAACGTCGCCCTGAGCTGAGGGCTTTGGACAGCGATGAGCAAGAGCGCCGTCCGTGAGGAAACGACGAGGCCCGCGGCGAAGGAGGCTGATCTTTATTCCTGGGCGCGCCGTCAGGCCGAGCTTCTGCGCGCCGGCCGGCTCTCGGAAATCGACGCCTCGGCCATAGCGGAGGAGATCGATGACGTGGGCGAGGAGCAATATGACAAATTGGAGAGCGCTCTCCGAGTTCTCATACTGCATCTGCTCAAGTGGGACCATCAGCCTTCCATGCGAAGCCGCTCGTGGACCCTGACCATCCGAGAGCAACGACGACGCGCCGAGCGGCAGTTGCGAAAGAATCCGGGCCTCAAATCCCAGGTCGACGAGGCTATGGAGGCTGCCTACGAAGACGCGCGACTTGAAGCGGCAAACGAGACCGGCTTGCCATTAAGCATCTTTCCGACGCGGCGTCCCTTCGAGCACTCCGAGATCATGCAGCGTTCGATCGTCTGGCCCGGCGACGAAGACTGAGCATCCGACGCGCCTGACCGGAGTGTGCGACAATAGGGCGGCGACCCGATGAGCGATTCCCGACCTTTGATTAAGCCTGTTGACTAAGCCCGCGCGCCTCCTTGCTATCTCTGGAAGCCTCCGCCGCGCGTCGACCAATACGGCGGTGTTGGAGGCCCTGGCAACGCTCGCGCCGGAGGGCGTGAAGGTCATCCTTTACCGCGATCTCGCCAAACTGCCGCCCTTCAATCCCGACGACGACATTGAGGATAGGCCGAAGCCCGAGCCGGTTGAGACGCTGCGCGCGCTCGTCGATGGCAGCGACGCGCTCGTTATAGCCGCCCCGGAGTACGCTCACGGACTGCCCGGGGCGCTGAAGAACGCGCTCGACTGGCTGGTGGCAAGTGAGACCTTCGCCGGCAAGCCCACCGCGCTCCTCAACACGTCGCCCCGCGCGTTTCACGCACAGGCTTCCTTGCGCGAGATCCTGTCCACAATGGCCGCGCGTCTCATCCCTGAAGCGTTCGTGTCGCTCTCGCTCACCGGAAAGGTGTCGGGAGCCGACGATATTCTGACTGACCCTGTTTGCGCGCGGCGGCTTACGGAATCGCTCGAGGCGCTTATCGCCGCGACGAGAGGTTAAGAAGTCGGCAAAGGCAGTGACCCGATCGGTGGCTCACGCGGGCTGTTGGACGGGAAGACTGGAAGTATGCGATCTCCGCATCCGCGAGGGCCTTGCGCTGGGGCTTTCTAAGCGCTGAAAACGCCGCCGCCGCCGGCTTCCATCGTCGGCACGCGAAGTCATGTCTTCGCTAGCTTCTTTCGCCGCTTGGCCAGGGTGCGCAAGCGTAGCGCGTTGAGCTTGATGAAGCCGGACGCGTCGTTGTGGTCGTAGGCGACCGCGCCTTCCTCGAAGGTCACGAGATCCTGGTCATAGAGCGAACGCGGGCTATCGCGGCCGATCACGTGGACGCCGCCCTTGTAAAGCTTGAGTCGCACCCGGCCGTCGACCAACTCCTGGCTCTTGTCGATCAGGACCTGCAAGAGCTCGCGCTCGGGCGAGAACCAGAAGCCGTTGTAGATGAGCTCTGCATATTTCGGCATGAGCTCGTCCTTGAGATGCGCGGCGCCCCGGTCGAGCGTGATCGAACTCAATGGCGCGATGCGCCGCGAGCAGGATCGTGCCGCCGGGCGTTTCGTACATGCCGCGCGACTTCATGCCGACATAGCGGTTTTCGACCAGATCGAGCCGGCCGATTCCATTGTCGTGGCCGAGCTTGTTCAGAGCGGTGAGCAGAGCTGCCGGGCTCATCGCCTTGCCGTCGATCGCAACCGGATCACCCTTTTCGAACGCGATCTCGATGACCGTCGGCTTGTCGGGAGCGTCCTCTGGATGAACGGTGCGCGAGTAGACGTAGTGCGGCGTTTCCTGCGCGGGATCTTCGAGCACCTTCCCTTCCGAAGAGCAGTGCAGGAGATTGGCGTCGACCGAGAAAGGAGCGTCCCCGCGCTTGTCCTTCGCGATGGGGATCTGGTGTTGTTCAGCGAAGGCGAGAAGCGCATTGCGAGAGGCGAACTCCCATTCGCGCCAGGGCGCGATGATCCTGATGTCGGGGTCCAGAGCATAGGCCGACAGTTCGTAACGCACCTGGTCGTTGCCCTTGCCGGTTGAGCCGTGAGAAACGGCGTCCGCGCCCACTTCATGAGCGATCTCGACCAGGCGTTTGGCGATGAGCGGGCGCGCGATCGAGGTGCCGAGCAGATATTGCCCCTCGTAGAGGGCGTTGGCGCGGAACATCGGAAAGACGAAGTCGCGTACGAATTCCTCGCGCAGGTCCTCGATGAAGATATTCTGCGGCTTGACGCCCAGCAGCTCCGCCTTCTTGCGCGCCGGCTCGAGCTCCTCGCCCTGGCCGAGGTCCGCGGTGAAGGTGATGACCTCGGCGCCATATTCAGTCTGCAGCCATTTGAGGATGATCGAGGTGTCCAGGCCGCCGGAATAGGCGAGAACGACACGCTTGACTTGCGGCTTCTTTGTGCTCGGCATGGCTCTGGCGGCTCTCGTCGGAAGAAGTCGTCATGGCTGGGCTCGACCCGACCATCCACGCCACGCCGCCTTCAAGTCGCAGGCCGCGAATTCGATGCCGCCGCAGCCCGGATTGATCGACGGGCCGGCCCGTGAGGACGGAGGCGCGTGGATGGCCGGGTCGAGCCCGGCCATGACAGGGATCGGGTTTCGGCCCCGAGATGTCGATGGGACTTATAAAGACGCGCCCGCCGCGCGCAACCTGGCCCGCTTTACCGGGAAGGCGAGAGGCCGAGCGCGGCGATGGCAGCTGCGACTTCCATCTCGGCAGAGCCGCCCGCGTCGACGGAAATGACCCCTGGCTCGTCGGGCGCCGGCTCCTCGAGCGTGTCGAACTGGCTTCGTAACAGCGAGGCCGGCATATACTCGTGATGGCGTGCGGCGACGCGCGCCCCGATCAGCGCTTCCGAGCCTTTCAGATAGACGAAGCGCACGTCGGGCCGGGCTGAGCGGATGCGATTCCGATAGGCGCGCTTGAGCGCCGAGCAGGTCAGCACTCCCGATCGCCCTTCGGCGGCCCAACTCCTGAGCTCCTCGCCGATTCGGTCGAGCCAGGGGGCGCGGTCGGCATCGTTAAGCGGAATTCCCTGCCGCATCTTCTCGACATTGGCCGGCGGATGCAGCCGGTCGCCCTCCATGAACGGCCAGCCAAGTTGCTTGGCGAGCAGCTCGGCGACGGTCGTTTTGCCGCTGCCCGATACGCCCATGACGACAACGGCGTATTCGGTCCGCGCGACTGCAGGCGTCTCCTCCATCGCGTCTCTCGCCCCCCGCCCCTTTATTGACCAGATTCCTCGGCTCGCAGGTTTGTCAATCAGCGTACGCTAACCCTCTTACCTGGCGAGGCGCCCGGCCGCGTCCCGGCGTCGCAAGCGCTCGGACGCGGGTTTGCGGAGCGATTCCGATTCGGGGGCGCCGAGCGGCCAGATCAGGCGGCGGACGACCTCGATGACAATGAGCGTGATGAGTCCGCCGAGCAGGACATCGCTGAGATAGTGGCCGCCGAAGGCGAGCCTGAGCACACTGGCGCAGAACCCGAAGGTGAACGCGGCGAACATCGCGGGACCTCGCCATGGCGGGGGAAGCACGCTGGCGGGCGCGACCATCCAGAATGCGGTCGACGCCTCGCCCGAGGGGAACGAACAGTTCTTTTTGCAGCCGCCGCTGTCGTCATACCACGGCATGAAAGGGCTCGACCCGTTGAAGTCCTGGGTCTGGATCGGACGGGGACGATGCCAATGATCCTTGAAGCCGAGGTTGACGATAAGTCCCGGCCCAATGATCATGGTGGCGATGAGGAAGATCATCGCTCGGCCGCTCGGCGCCCAGCGAAGCTTGAACCCCCGATGCTTCGCGAGCCATAGCGCCGCATAGGCTGCCAGCACGACGAACGGCGTCACCCGGAAAAAGTCGCGGCCAAACCGCTCGAAGGCGTTGCGGCCAAAGAAGCCACCGCCATGGTAGAAGTAACGCGCGCCCGCGAGGTCGAACTCGGGCCAGATCGCGAAAACGACAAGAATCAGCGCGGCGAGCACAATGTAGGCGGAAAGTGCTTTGTTCATGTGTCGCGATCAGACCACGCGATAAGTCTGGTCACGGTCAGGGCTTCCGCAGCGTCGAGACGAAGTCGATGAGATTGCCCATCGCGACATTGACGTCGATGAGGTGCCAGCCCCAGCTCTTGAGGAGCCGCCCCTCCACGACGAGGGCGCCGGGAAGAATCGCCGGCCAGGCGTCTGGCGCCGCCGGCGGGTTGATCGAGATCGAAAGATAGGAGGCCTCCGCCCCCTCGACGCAATGACCGGACGCAATTCCAGGCAGCGACACGAAGGGCGTGTCGAGCGGCTTAATGAACGCCGCCCACCCTTGATCGGGCGGTGGCTTGCCAATGAGGTTCGCCTGCGTCGCGAGAATGGGATCGAGCTTGCCGCCGGCAAGCGCAGCGGGATCGGTGCAGGCGATCTCCATGCCCGGCGTTTCGGGCTGGGCAAAACGGGAATCGTTCGGCGGAGGCGAGTTCGCCGGGAAAGTCTCGTAGGCGACGACGCAGCCCTTCTGCCCCGCCGCGCGGCAAAGCGGAGTCGCCTTGAACGTCCCGCCCACGTCCTTGCCTTCAGGAACCTCGACGTTGAACCCGAGGATGAGGGCGCCGGCGAGAAGGCGCTGCTCGGGTTTGCCCTCGATCTCATGGACGAGGAGCCTCGCGAGGATTCGCGCACCCTGCGAATGGCCAATCAGCACGACCCCACGGCCGTCGTTGTCGTGATCGAGGTAATGTCGCCAGGCCGCGCGAACATCCTCATACGGAAGTTTGAAATCCACTGGAAGCGGCTCGTGTCGAAGCACGGCCTCGACGCCCGCGATCGTCACTTGGCGGTAGATTGGCGCAAACGGCCGGCAGACCGAGGCGAAAGCCGCGAACTGCTGCTCGACCGCTCGCTTCTCCCCGGGTCCACTTGTCATGCCGCTGTTGCCAGCCGGATCCTCGGAGACGGTCGGATAGACGTAGAAGCAGTCGATCGGCGCCGCGGGGTCGGGCTTAAAAACTCGAGTTCCGCGCGAACCGTCGCTTTGCACGACCGTTGCGACCACCGGCGCGGCGCAGAGATCGGACGCGCCCGGCCGGCAAAGCCAAGCTTCGGGCCGTGCGTACCGGTCGTCATCCGCGGCGCGTGCAGGCATGGCGATGCCTGCGAGAGCAGCCGCGAATCCAGCCGCCGCAATCAGCCAGCCGCGAACGGTCCTGGCGTTGCGCGGCCTGCGTAAACTTTTGGCCATCGACACTCCACCCGAGAAACCGGGTCCCGCGGGCGGCGCAAACTAGCGACAACCCGTGACGAGCGCCAGCGGTGCGCTCAAGCCGGTTGCCATATGTGGCGAGCGGCCTGTAAACCGGCCGCCAAACTGGAGAGGCGTTCATGTTCAGACTCGACGAAAAGCTCGCGCGCATCCGCAGCGGCGCATATCAGAGTTCGGATTTCATCATTGCCGACGCCAAGGACCCCGACATGGGGCCGGGCCTGCATGCGACCGGGGCGGCGCCTGGCCAAGCGCATTTCAAGACACGAGCCCAGTTCCTCGATTCAATCGAGGTGATCGTCAAGCAAGACGTCGTCGACATCATGCTGACCTCGGTTTCGAACTTGGAAAGCTTGGTCAAGCGCAATGTCTTCGCCGGAACAGGCGTCAAGCCGGTGATCCGCGCCAATGACACGACCGACGTCTGGCGCCATCGTGGAGCGTCCTTTCACAACCAGCCGTCGCGGCCGTTCCGCACCGCGTCGCTTAAGCACGTAAAGCCCCTGACGGACCTCGGGCTTTATTCCATCACCTTCACCAATGACATCGACGCCGACCACGCTTCACTCGAGGCGTTCAGGGATTTTCGCGCCGACTCGGAAGCCAACGGCTTTTCGTATTTCCTCGAGGTGTTCAATCCGAACGTTGAGCGCGGCTTGACGCCCGAGACCATGCCTCAGTTCATCAACGATGCGATCGTCCGGTGCCTCGCCGGACTGACCGAGGCCGAACGGCCAAAGTTCCTCAAGATCGTGTACAACGGACCGAGAGCGCTGGAAGAACTGGCCTCGTTCGACCCCGGCCTGGTCGTCGGCGTCTTGGGTGGGGGAGCAGGCACGACCAGGGATTGCTTCGAGCTCATTCATCAGGCGGAGAAATATGGGGCGCGGGTTGCGCTGTTCGGCCGCAAGATCAACCTGGCCGAATCCCCGCTCGACATCGTGCGTCTCATGCGTGCGGTCGCCGACGGCGCCGTCGCGCCGCTCGAAGCGGTCAAGGAGTACCACGGCGCGCTTCAGAAGAAGGGCCTGAAGCCTGCTCGCGAGATCGCGATCGATAGCGCAATAACGGAATCCGTTCTCAAGGCGGCGTGACGATGGGCGAACGGCGCGGCGTGCTGTCGGCGGGCACTTGGTGCGTCGATTTCAACAAGTCGATTGCACGCTGGCCCGAGGAGGACACTTCCAACGAGGTGCTGGCGATCGATCGCCAAAACGGGGGGTCCGGCTCGAATATGGCCTTGGACCTCAAGCGCCTTGATCCCGACTTCCCGGTCGAGGCGATGGGGGTCGTCGGCGATGACGACCTTGGGCGCTTTCTCTTCGCGGAATGCGATGCGCGCGGCGTCAACCGCGTCGCCCTTCGGGCGCGGCGTGGCGGCGCGACGATGAGCGTCGACGCCTTCAATGTCGAGGCCAACGGCCGACGCACCCATTTCTACCATCAGGGCGTTGCCGCCGAGATGACGCCCGATGACTTCGACTTCTTCTCGACCACGGCAAAAATCCTGCATCTTGGATTGCCAGGCGCCCACAAGGCGATGGACCGGCCGTGGCGTGATGAGGCTAACGGCTGGGTTGCGGTGTTGCGCGCTGCGCGGGCTCATGGCCTCAGCGCCAATCTCGAATTGATGACGACGGCGGCAGACCAGCTCGCCAAGCTCGGCAGGCCGTGTCTGCCGCATCTCGAGTATCTCATCGTCAACGATTACGAGATCGGCGCGCTGGCCGGGCGCGAGACGCGGCGAGCTGATGGCTTGACTGACCCGGCCGCAGTCGCTCGCGCAATCGACGAGGTGCTCGCGCTCGGCTCGATGCAATGGGCTGCGGCTCACTTTCCTGAGGGCGCCATCGTGGGCGGACGCGACGGATCGCGGGTTGCGCTGGGATCAGTCGCTCTACCGGCGAGCGCCATTGTGGGCGCGAACGGCGCGGGCGACGCTTTCGCGGCGGGCATGCTTTATGGGCAGCATGAGCAATGGCGAATTGTAGAGTGTCTTGAACTCGGACACGCATGCGCCGCGGCGGCGATGCGTGCGGTGTCGACAACGACGGGCGTTGGAACGGTCAGCGAATGCCGAGCATTAGCGAAGACATGGGGATTTCGGCCGCTGGCGCTCGATAGCTGACGCGCTTACTCCGTCGGCCGGCTTGTTCGAGGGGGATTCGTTTCAGCGTGCCGGTGTTTCCGCATCGCCTCATCTTCGTGCGCCACGGCGAGACGGCGTACAACGCCGAAAACCGGCTGCAGGGGCAGCTCGATATCCCTCTCAACGCTCGTGGGCGCGAGCAGGCGCGCGCGCTCGGCGGAACGTTGCGGAGTCTTCTCGGGCGCGAGATCGACCAGCTCGATGAGGCTCAGGCCTTTTTCGCTTCGCCTCTAGGGCGCGCGCGGGAGACGATGGAGATCGCGCGCGAGGCAATGGGCCTTACGCCGAAGCGTTACCGCCTCGATCCAGTCCTGAAAGAACTTAGCTTCGGCATCTGGGAGGGGCTGACCTGGTCGGAGATTGAAATCAAGGATCCCAAAGGTTTACGCGCGCGGCGCGAGGATCGATGGGGCTTTGCGCCAGGGGGCGGAGAAAGCTACGCCATGCTCGCGGATCGCCTCAGTCCATGGCTCGGCGGTCTGAACGACCACGCTTTTGTGATTTCGCACGGCGGGGTCGCGCGAGTCCTTATGGCGTTGATCGGGGAGATTCCGCCGGCGAAGGCGGTCCGCGCGCCAATCATTCAGGGGAGGGCACTTGTCTTTGAGAACGGGGGTTGCCGGTGGATCGGGTGAAAATATCGCAGGCGGGGTGCACCCCTGCGCCCCAGCCGCTCCTGCTCAAGTCGTCGCGCGAGCCGGACGTCTCGTTCAGCACCATCCTGACGTTGGCCGCCGCCTGTGGCCTCATCGTCGCCAATATCTATTACGCACAACCGCTAATCGCGGAGATCGCTCGATCGTTGGGCCTCGCCCCGGCAGCGGCGGGCCTTATCGTGACGATGTAGCAGATAGGCTATGGCGCCGGCCTTTTCTTTATCGTTCCGCTAGGCGATCTCGTTGAGAACCGCAAACTAATCTTGATTTCGGTTGGGCTCAGCGCAGTCGCGCTTGCTTGCGCCGCTTTTGCTCCGTCCGCCGCAATTTTTCTTGCCTGCGCGTGCGTCGTTGGTCTGGGCTCGGTCGCAGTGCAAATCCTGATTCCACTTACCGCCCATTTGGCGGCGGACGCAACGCGAGGTCGCGTGGTTGGACTAGTATCAAGCGGGCTCTTGATCGGAATAATGACGGCCCGTCCCGTTTCGAGTTTTATCGCTGTGCAGACGAGCTGGCGCGTGGTCTTCATACTCTCGGCCGCAGCCATGGCGGCGCTGGTCGCCGTACTGTCGCGCGCGTTACCAACGCGCGCTCCACAAACCAAGATGAGTTACCTCGAGCTCATGCGCTCAATGCTTGATCTGGCGAGAGCGACCCCGAACCTCCGGTGGCGCGCCTTTCATCAGGCGTGCCTTTTCTTTGGCTTCAGTCTGTTCTGGACGACAATCCCTCTTTTGCTCGCGGGGCCGCAACACCGCCTGAGCAGAACGGCATCGCGCTCTTCGCGCTGGTCGGCGTGTCTGACGCGATTGCCGCGCCGCTAGCGGGCAGGGTTGCCGATCGCCGGTGGAGTAGGCCCGTCACGGGCGTCGCTATCCTTCTGGTTCCGGCCGGTCTGCTCGTCACCCTCCTTCCCGCGCCGGGGTCGTCGCTAGCGCTTCTGGTGCTCGCCGCAATCACTATCGACTTCGGCGTCCAGACCAATCTTGTTCTCGGTTACCGCGACATTTTCGCACTCGCGCCCGAGGCGCGGGACGCGTTAATGGCGTCTACTTGGCGTCGTTGTTCGTGGGCGGCGCGGTTGGCTCAGCGCTCGGAGCATGGGCTTATGCGCGAGGCGGTTGGGGCCTTGCGTGCTGTATCGGACTCGCTGCGCCGCTTCTCGCGCTTGTTCGACACACGATCGGCGTCGCTACCGGAAGCGAGTGAGCCAACGGCATTGCGACGCCGCCGCCTAACGCCAGGACGTTCAGGCTGCTTTCATGCCTTTCATGTCAACGTTCGCTGTCAACGTGGCCGTCCGTCTGTTCGCGATGGGTCTCGAAAACCTGCTTAAGTGCAGGGTCGAAGCTTTCTTCGCCATTTTGGGCAAAGGGCCCATAAATTGCTTCTCAGCGACGTAAATATCCTTGAGAGTCTCGGAGAAAAGATCTTCAAGAGTTCATCGAATGCACTCCTTGACGATAACGTGACTTTGACCACGAACGGGTTTCAATGCGTCAGGTTCCGGCGTGCTTCGGCTTCGTGCTTGCTTATGACGCGCCGAGGCGCGACAATCGCCCTAAGGGTAAAGGGAAGTTGCCGAAGGAGGCTCGTCCATGACCAGTAAACTCGATCAGCTACGCGCAATGACGACCGTCGTCTCGGACACCGGCGACATGGAGGCGATCCGCGCCTACAAGCCGACCGACGCCACGACAAATCCGTCATTGATCCTGAAGGCAGCGGAGATGCCGGCCTATGCGCGTCTTGTTGACGAGGCGATTGCTTGGGGCGGCAAACAAAAGGCTTCAGTTGACCAGGTGACGGATCGCATCGCGGTGAACTTCGGCTCCGAGTTGACGAAGATCGTTCCTGGCCGGGTGTCGACCGAAGTCGACGCCGATCTGTCGTTTGACGTAGATGGCATGGTCGCAAAAGCGAAGTCGTTCATCGCCGCCTATAAGGAGCGTGGTGTCGGCCACGAGCACATCCTCATCAAGCTCGCTTCCACTTGGGAAGGCGTGCAAGCCGCGCGCCGCCTCCAGGCCGAGGGGATCGATTGCAATATGACGCTCGTCTTTTCCCTCGCCCAAGCGATCGCGGCGGGAGACGCGAAGGCGTTTCTTCTTTCGCCCTTCGTTGGACGCATTTTTGACTGGCATGTGAAGGCTGGCGGCGGTCCCTATACCCCCGAGAACGATCCGGGCGTCCAATCGGTCCGTTCGATCTACACCTACTTCAAGACCCATGGCGTCAAGACGGTGGTCATGGGCGCATCGTTCCGCAACACCGGCGAGATCGAGGCCCTCGCGGGTTGCGACCGGCTCACCATCTCGCCTCAGTGGCTCGAGGCGCTGTCGAAGGACGAAGGTGAGCTCAAGCGGCGTCTTGACCCGGCCCATCCTGGGCAAGCTCCGGCCAAGGTCGCGATGGACGAAAAGACCTTCCGCTGGATGCTCAACGAGGACCAGATGGCGACAGAGAAACTGTCCGACGGCATCCGTTTGTTCGCGGCCGATTTGAACAAGCTGAAGACAATGGTGCAGCAGCGACTGGCGAAGGCGGCTTAAGGCCGAAGAGCGCGGATTGGCGGGCCGCCAATGGTCGCGGCCCCGTCGGGATCGCGACTTTTACAATGCGCCAGCGCGGGCCCGCGCGCCGATGTCGAGCGAGCCCGCTACGGTCTGTGAAACCAGAGGGCTCGCCCCTTCCACAGCTAGCCGTTCTTGAGGGGCCGGGCGACCCCGACGGTCTTCGGAGGCGACACGATCGGCAGTTTGACGTCCGACCGGCTCGCTTCGATATTGTCGAGGAACTGGCGCGCGCTCTCTCTCCAGGTGAACTGCATCGAATGTTTGCGCGCCTCATCGCGCGACAGGGTCAACGCCTTGAGGCACGCCGCTCGCAGATCCTCGTCGAGCACGCCCGCGCCGGCCGATACGACATCGATCGGCCCGGGCACAGGATAAGCCGCAACTGGCAAGCCGCTGGCCATCGCCTCGATCATGACGATCCCAAACGTGTCGGTGCGCGATGGGAAGACGAACACGTCCGCGCTCGCGTATATGTCGGCCAAGGCGTCGCCCTGCTTGGCGCCGAGAAAATGCGCATGCCGGTAGCGGCGCTCGAGATGCCGGCGCGCCGGTCCATCGCCGACGATGACCGTCGAGCCCGGGAGATCGAGGCTGAGCAGCGCCTCAAGATTCTTTTCCACCGACACCCGTCCGACGGACAGGAAGATCGGCCGCGGCAGATCCAGCGCGGGCGTTGACCGCGGCCGATAGATGGCGTGATTGACCCCGCGCGTCCAGAGCCGGACCCTGGCGAAGCCGCGGCGTGTGAGATCAGCGCTGATCGTCGGCGTGGGCGCCATAACCACCGCTGAGGGCGCGTGAAAATAGCGCAAGCCCGCGTAAGTCAGCCATTCGGGCACGCGGACCCGCGCCGACACGTATTCGGGAAATCGCGTGTGATAGCTGGTGGTGAAGATCCGTTTGTGCCTCAGGCAATAGCGCCGAGTGAGCCAACCGATCGGACCTTCTGTGGCGATGTGGATGTGGTCGGGCTTAACCTCCTCGATCCGCTGAGCGATTCGGCCCAGGGCTGGAAGCGCCAAACGAACTTCAGGGTACGAGGGCAAGGGAGCGCTCCACATGCCCTGGGGAGTGATGAACTCAAACGCCGCGCCCAATTCGGCTGCCGCGTGAGACATGCGCTCCAGAGTGGACACCACGCCATTCACTTGGGGGCGCCAGGCGTCGGTGGCGATCAGAATGCGCATTAAGCAGCTTCCGCTTCGACCTCTTCGGCTGCCGCTTTCGTCGCTGCATCTTCGGAGGATACTTCGTCCTCAACCCGGGCCGGGAGCGGCAACGGATCTTTCCAGTGCAAGACTTCGAAGCGGCCGTCGTAGTGCTCGACGACGAGCGAGCACGATTCGACGAAGTCCCCGGTATTGACGTAGATCACGCCTTCCATGTCGCGAATTACGGGATGATGAATGTGGCCGCAGACCACGCCGTCGACGCCGCGTTTTTTGGCTTCGCCCGCCAGCTCCCGCTCAAATGAGCCGATGAAATTGACCGCGTTCTTGACCTTGAGTTTCGCCCATGCGGAAAACGACCAATATGGCAAGCCCAACGCTCGGCGCGCTGCGTTGAAATGGGTGTTGACGAACAAGGCGAAGTCGTAGGCCCAGTCGCCGAAGAAGGCGAGCCACTTCGAATGGCGCACCACGACGTCGAATTCGTCCCCGTGAATGATTAGATAGCGTTTGCCGTCGGCCGCGGTATGGATCGCCTGCCGACGGATCTCGATCCCGCCGAAGGTCAGGCCGAAGAACTGACGAGCGAACTCATCATGGTTGCCGGGAACGAACACCATCCGGGCGCCGCGCCTCACTTTGCGCAGCAGTTTCTGGATTACGTCGTTATGCGCCTGGGGCCAGTACCAGCCGGAGCGGAGGCGCCAGCCATCGATGATGTCTCCGACGAGGTAGATGGTGTCGGCCTCGACATAGCGCAGCATATCCAAAATAAGATGGGCCTGGCAGCCGCGCGTGCCCAAATGCAAATCCGACAGGAACAGCGTCCTGTATCGCTGGCTCTTATGAGACTTGGGCATGGTGGGCCTCCTCGCGAGGGGGCGAACAACGAGAAACGACTGCGCAGATTCTCATGTCGCTTCGATGACGCGACGCACTCGAAGTGGTTATAGTTGCCGACCAAAAGAGTGTCGAGAGCAGGGGCGCCACAGTGGAGTTAGGAATTGCAGGCCGGAAAGCGATTGTTTGCGCGTCGAGCAAAGGCTTGGGCCGCGCCTGCGCGTGGGCGCTGGCGGAGGCCGGGTGCGCCGTCGTGCTCAACGGACGGGACAAGGAGGCCCTCAATCGGACCGCAAGCGAATTGCGACAGGCGACGGACGTCGAGATTCGCGAAGTCCTTGGTGATCTCGACAGTCCCGAGACGCGCGCGGCGTTGATCGGGGCCTGCCCGGACGCCGACATTCTGGTCAATAACAACGGTGGGCCGCCGTACAAGAGTTTCTCTGAGATCGGTCGCGAGGACATCCTTAAGGGCGTCGAGTCCAACATGCTCACCCCGATTGCGCTGGTTCAGGCGCTAGCCCCGGGCATGGCGGAGCGCAAGTTCGGGCGCATCATCAACATCACCTCGAGTTCGGTCCGGACGCCGGTCGCCGGCCTCGACGTCTCGTCGGGCGCGCGCGCCGGCCTCACCGCATTCCTCGCCTCCGCGGCGCGCATGTTCGCTCGCGACAACGTGACGATCAACTCGATCCAGCCCGGATCGTTTGAAACCGATCGGCAGAAATCCGGCCTCGCGCGCGCGGCGGCTCAGCGGGGCGTCAGCGTCGAGGTGGCGCGCACTGATCTGAAGGCGCGAATCCCGGTCGGACGATTTGGCGATCCGGCGGAATTCGGCGCGCTTTGCGCCTTCCTCGCAAGCGCTCATGCGGGATTTATCACCGGGCAGAACATCCTCATCGACGGCGGCGCCTTCGCGGGATCTTTTTGAGCCGGCGAATGCCCGCCGCTCGCTCGAGCCGGATGCCGATCCGCGTTCTCTCTATGTTGCTTGCGGCCTGCTGCTCCTTTCCGGCGCCGCTGCTCGCGTCGGCAAAGGAATTATCCGCCGCGGGGCCCGAACGGGCTTCCAGCATCACCTTCGACTGCACGGGCCAAACATCCGACGGGAGGGGGTCTCCGCCGTTCGCGAGCGGCGGCGAGGTGAAATTCACCGTCTCGGCGACCTTTGGCGAGGGCGCGACCGTCGCGCTGGTCGATCCGGAGACAAGCGCTCTCCTTAGGCCGCTTTATGACGCCGAAACGACTGTCGGACGTCTGAGGTTTGGCGACGGCGAAGAAACGACGGTCGTCTGGACGCGAATGTCCGGCGTCGATGGCGCGCTCATGGGCGCGGCGATTATGAGCGACGGCGACGTGCTCGCGCTCACGATCGAGCAAAGGCCACAAGGGAAAGCGCGTCCGTTCGTGCTGTTCGCGGCGTCTTCGGCAAGCCTGGCCCGCGGAACCTGCGCGGTCGTGGGGCGCCGCTAGCCTTCGGCAGCGCCCGACCGCGGCCAATGAATGGAGCCGACCGGCTCTGGAAAATATTGCGGTGGGCGAAAGAGGCCGTTTGACGGTTGTTTAGGCGCCATGGTATCCTATCTATTGCTCTGGGCTCTGGGAGAACGGAGCTCGCAATCCCGCACAAGGAACGACGCCATGGCATGGTCGACACCTGAAGTTCGCGAGGTCTGCGTGGGCATGGAAGTGACGAGCTACCTGTCCGCGGAGATGTGATATCGACGCCGCCTGCCCCAAGGCAGGCGGCGCCTTTCCCCGTTCTTCTCAGCTGATTTAGCGCTTGGCAAACCGCGCGTTAAAGCGGGCTGTTGTACGTCGGTGGCCCGCCCCCGGGCGGCCCTACTGACTTGGCGTCTTCCCCACCGAAATTTCAATTCCAGAGTAATACGCGGCCAAGTTTTCGATGTCGGCGCCCGACAAGTCCTGGACCACGACCGACATCATTTCGTTCTTTCGTTCTCCAGACTTGAACGCTGTTATCTGCTCGATGAGGTAGTTCTCATTCTGCCCAGCAAGGTTCGGCGCCTCGGGGATTTTCGATAAGCCGTCGATCCCGTGGCAGACGCTGCATACTGATTCCGCTTTTTGACGCCCGGCCTTTGTGTCGCTCGCTTCGGCCTGGTTTTGGGCTGCGAAACAAATAGCTAGACAGGCGCCGAAGACGATCGCTTTCGCCGTTGGCCGCAGATCAAACCGCATGTGTCCTCCGCGAACGGTCGGAAAGAAAAAGGACAGCTCCTTGGTGAAGGAGCTGTCCTCTCTTAGAGCAGATTGTTCCTACTTGCCGTCGTAATAGATGCGGTAGACGGCGCCAACGAGATCGTCGGACACGAGCAGCGATCCGTCCCAATATTGCTGAACGTCGACCGGACGGCCAAGATAATGGCCATTGTCGTTCCAGCCTTCCGCGAACGGAATCGACGGCCCGGCCACATGGCCGTCATCCTTGAGGAATGTGACCATGACGCGCGCGCCGACCGGCACGGTGCGATTCCACGAACCATGCTGGGTCGAGAAGATGGCGTTCTTGTACTTGGCCGGGAACTGATCGCCTGTATAGAAGGAGAGGCCAAGGTCAGCCGCATGCGCGACCTGTTCGACCTCGGGGAAGACGACGTCAGCCGGAGGCGTATCGTTCTTGAACTCGTTGGTGCGGACATGCCCGCCGCCGTACCATGGGAAGCCGAAGTTCAAGCCCTGCTTCTCGATGCGATTCATCTCGCCAGGCGGGATATCGTCGCCCATGCCGTCAACCTGGTTGTCGTTGCTCCAAAGCGTCTTGTCCTTTGGATTGAAGTCCATGCCAACGGGGTTGCGTAAGCCGAGCGCGTAGATCTCGCGGTTTTTGCCATCCTGATCCATGCGGATGACGGCGCCCAATCCGACCTTCCTATCGAGTTCAGCCTTCTCCTTCGTTGGCACGTTATAAGGCTGTCCGAGCTGGATATAGAGCTTGTTATCTGGTCCGACGCGGCACTCCCGGGCAGTATGGTTGAAGCTCTCTTCCGACTTCGGGATCAGCTGTCCCTCGGGAACGACCTCGCTCACGGCGACGTCGGGACTTCTCATAAAAGAATTCGGCCGCCGGATATTGCAGCACGCGATTTTGTTCGACGACGTAGAGGAAGCCGTCTTTCGAGAAACAGGGGCCGTTCGGCAGCTTCTTCGCCAGAGTCGGAGCGAACTCCTTGACCTCGATGCCGCCCTCCGCGCCCGTGCGCGAACGATCGGTCACGGCCCAGATCTTGTTCTTGCGCGTGCCGACAAAGGTCACCACCCCTTGAGGTCCGACTGCCATATGGCGAGCGTCGGGAACAAGCGCATAGAGCTCGATGTGAAACCCTGCTGGCAGCTTGACCTTGTCTTTAAGGATCTGCCTGATTGCGTCTGCCTTTGGTCCATCTTGGGGAATGGTCGGCCAATCGACCGGCGCGGTCATATGGAAACCCTCCAGGGTCTGCAGGTTGTTGTCATCGGCGCGGGCGACGCCCGATCCGATAAACGCCGCGGCCATAGCGGCGACGGAAGCAACCAAAAGTTTCAAGTCTCCCTCCTGTTTCCTCAGCGAAGTAGGCGATTTTTTCATGGATCGGCGCAGGAGAATCCGCCGCCTTCCGGGGCCTACATGCCCCAGCGACGACGTGGGCTCCTAAAACAGTTCGACGATCGCGGCGGCACGTTACGTTGACGTGTTGAACACTGTCAATCGCGGTCATGCGAGGCAGCCCGTGCGCGAGATGTAGAATCGCATACCCGGTCTTTCGATTAGATTTTTCGATGATCGCTCAATTCGTACGACCTAGTCCGAGCGAACAGCGCGTTCGATATTCCGAACGAACGCGTCTACAATACGCATTTCATACGCGCGAAAGGCCGGGCGATGGGTGTTGAGGGCAAGGACAGAGCCAAAGTTCTCGAAGGTGGGGCGGCGTCGCTGTCCAACCAGCTTGGGCAGGCTGTGCTCAAGCTGCGCAAAGGCTATGGGCTGTCGCTGGCCGACTTGTCGCAACATTCGGGGGTTGCCAAATCGATCATTTCCCAGATCGAGCGCAACGAGACCAATCCGACACTGACGACGATCTGGCGCCTCGCCCACGCCCTCGATGTCTCGATCGAATCGATGCTGCGTGGCGCTGAGGAGGGCCCGTTCATCGAGCATCTGGGCCGAGGGACCACACCGATCTTCGTCTCCGACGACGGATTGTGCCGTCTTGCAGTGATCGGTTGGCTGAAAACCGTGGATTGGCTGCAATGGTACGATTTTCAGGCTGATCCGGGGGGAGTTCTCGAGTCCGCCGCCCATCTGCGCGGCTCGGTCGAGTGCCTGTCGGTCTTGGACGGCGAGCTCGAGGTCGAGGTTGGCGAGACGACAGCAGCGGCGCACGCCGGCGAGACGCTGCGCTACCGTTGCGACATGTCTCATCGGATCCGCAATCTCAGCGGGAAGCCGGCGCACGCGACGATGGTGTGCATTCTCAAGGCGGCGATGATGGATTGACGGCTGGCCGTTGCGGCAGAAGCCGAACACCTGCTTCATAGCTCCAGCTTTCTGTACGCTTCCAGGGCCGCCGGATGTAGAGGCGCGGGAAGCGCCCGGGAGGCAGGACAGGGATGAGGATACGCCGCTTCCTCGCGACGTTGCGTATTCGTTTGGCCAGGCGGGCGCCGGCCACCAGTTCTAGCCGCGTTAACCAATTCTCGATGGGAGGTCGGCCGAAGGCGATTGCGGCTTGTTTTTGAGCGCGCGA
The DNA here is from genome assembly GCA_963836695.1 of uncultured Alphaproteobacteria bacterium. Classification (GTDB taxonomy): domain Bacteria; phylum Pseudomonadota; class Alphaproteobacteria; order Rhizobiales; family Beijerinckiaceae; genus Roseiarcus. Next base: position 20,456 of record CAWIKX010000023.1, on the reverse strand, counting down.
TGCGAAGCGAATCGCTGGTCGCCGATTCCTTCATGGTTTGTCCGGCAGATGATCCCCCAGTCTCTCTTTGATGCATCCCGAAGGCGGAGCGGCCTGACAATTTGATCGGCTGTGGCTCTCTACTCTGTCGTTAACCAAGACTGGACGGAACCGGCGCGCCGAAGGCGGTTGCGGCTTGCCTTTGAAGCGTGACGCGCGGCGATTCCGCCATATCCGATTCCTTCACTGTTTGTCCGACGGATGATCCGCCAGTCCCCGTTTGAGGCATCGGGTAGGGCCGCAGCCTGACGATTTGGCGATGATCTTCGGGGCCCCCATGTCGAGATGGAAGATTCGACTCGCTTTATCCGCCAATCTGAGTCCGTGTGACGGAGTTGCCGATTCGTACTTGGTTTGTTTTTCCCCTGATCCTGTCCTTGCGGGCGAACGCCCTCCATGTTCCCTCGACAGTCTCGGAGCGGCGGGATATGAGCGCCGTTTATGCTTGCCGGAGCGCTTGGTGACCGCGACGCCTTCCGTAGCTCGTCAAGACAGCCAGGACGGGGTTGTGCTGTCGCTGGCGGGAGAATGGATCGTTGGCGCCGGCCATCAGCTTGAGGCGGCCGGGGCCGCGCTCCTCTCACTGGCCAAAGACGCAAAAAGCGTAATCTTCGATCTCGCCGGTCTGCAACGCATGGACACCGCTGGCGCGTGGTTCATCGATCGCGCGGAGGTCGAACTGGCGGCGGCTGGAGCAACGGTCTCCTATCGCGGCGAGCAGCCCAAGCACGACCTCCTGATCAAGGAGGCTGGCTACCATCCGCCCGAGAAGTCGACGCGCGTGCATCCGGCGCACACCGTCGCGCTGCTCTCGGCGGTCGGCGAGACGGTCTACGACTCGGGCGTCGATTTCTTCGACATTGTCGATTACCTCGGCGAAGTCGTCGTGATGTTTTTGCGCCTCGCCCCGCAGCCCTGGCGCTGGCGCTGGACGCCGATGGTTTATCACCTTGAGATGTACGGGCTGCGCAGCGTCCCGATCATCTTGCTGATCAACTTCTTGGTCGGCGCGATCGTCACGCAGCAGGGCATCTTCCAGCTCGCCAAATTCGGCGCCGCGGACTACGCCGTCAGTCTGGTTGGCGTGTTGGGCCTGCGCGAACTCGGCGTGCTTATGACCTCGATCATGATCGCTGGCAGGACCGGTTCGGCGATCACCGCCGAGATCGGCTCGATGAAAATGCGCGAAGAGATCGACGCCTTGAAGGTAATGGCGCTTGATCCGCTGGAGGTGCTCATCATCCCGCGATTGGTCGCGCTCGTGATTGCTCTTCCCGTTCTGACGTTCCTTGCGGATATCGCTCAAATGGGCGGGGGTCTCTTCGTCAGCTGGATTTACGCCGGCATAACGCCCGCTATCTTCCTCGCGCGCCTTCAGAGCGCCATTTGGGTTCAGACATTTGTGGTCGGCCTCATCAAGGCGCCGTTCATGGCGGTGGTGATCGGGCTCATCGCGGCCACAGAAGGGATGGAGGTGCGCGGGTCGGCCGAGTTGCTGGGCCGATGCGTGACATCGTCGGTGGTCAAGTCGATCTTCATGGTCATCGTCATGGATGGATTGTTCGCGATGTTCTTCGCCGCGGTGGACTATTGAACGCCGACGCCTCGCCCCCTCAATCGTCTGAGCGCGAAGTCATCATTCGCGTGCGTGGCCTTAAGGTTGGGTTCGGCGATCATCTCGTGATGGACGGGCTCGACCTCGATCTCTATCGTGGGGAAGTTCTTGGCTTTGTGGGCGCCTCGGGCGCCGGCAAGTCCGTGCTGACACGAACCATCTTAGGCCTGTTGCACAAACAGGCAGGGACAATCGAAGTTCTCGGCTACGACGTTGATACGATGACGCCGCACGACCGTCTCATGGTGGGCGAGCGATGGGGAGTACTGTTTCAGGAAGGGGCGCTATTCTCGAGTTTGACAGTCCGACAGAACATTCAGGCGCCGATGCGCGAGCATCTTGGCTTGTCCCAGGCAACGCTCGACGGTCTCGCGGCGCAGAAGCTCGCGCTCGTCGGCCTGCCGCCGGAAACTGCCGACAAACTGCCGTCCGAGCTCTCCGGCGGCATGACCAAACGCGTTTCGCTCGCGAGGGCGCTCGCGCTTGACCCGGAGATCGTGTTCCTCGACGAACCGACATCCGGGCTCGACCCGATTTCCGCCGGCGATTTCGACGATCTCATCGGCACTCTGCAGAAGACCCTTGGGCTAACCGTCTTCATGGTCACGCACGATCTCGACAGCTTGTTTGCGATCTGCGACCGGGTTGCGGTGCTTGGGCATAAGAAGGTGATCGCCGTCGGTCCGATCAGCGAGCTCTTGCTTTCCGACGATCCTTGGCTCAAGTCCTATTTCCACGGTAAGAGGGGTGTGATCCGTCTCGCGGCGGGTGCAGACCGGCCAGCCGCGCTCGCCGCGGAGGACCCGACCCAGAGTGCGAGGCGCTGAGCCAAATGGAGACGCGCGCCAACTACGTCCTGATCGGCGCCTTCACCCTGGCGGCGGTCGTCGGGGCGTTTCTGTTCATCATGTGGATTGCGGGCTACGGAGCGGCGGGCGGTCACCGGGGCTATCAGGTTGTTTTCAGCGGTTCCGTCGCGGGGCTTTCGACCGGCGCCAATGTCTCGTTCAACGGCATCAAGGTTGGCGAAGTCACACACCTTACCTTCTCGAGAAGCGATCCGCACCAGGTCGTCGCCGACATCGACGTCAACTCGGATGCGCCAATCGACACGAACACCAAGGCGCGTCTTGAGACGCAAGGCCTGACTGGAGGGGCGGTGGTCGCCCTCTTGGGCGGCGCCACCGCAGGAAAGGCGCTCGTTCCCGAAAAGGGTAAGCCGCCGCCCGTCATCTACGCGGGACAGTCCGTGCAACTCCAGGACATTCTGGACAGCGTCTCCACCCTGTCGATCAAAGCCACATCAATCCTGGACGACGCCGACAAGATCCTTGCCGACAATTCGGCGCCGATCCACTCGGCGATCGGAAACCTCGATCAGTTTTCGAAGGCGCTCGCTGACAATTCCGCTGGTGTCGACGCAGCGCTGAAGAGTGTGGGCGAACTCGGCAAGCAGATTGGGCCGTTGGCCGCGCGCCTGCAGACCTTATCGGACGACGCCGATCGGCTTGTTCAAGCCATCGACACCGACCAGATTCGCGCAATCGTCGGCAACGTCCAGGCGATGTCGGCGAAGGGAGTCTCGGTCATCGATCGCGCCGACAAACTTCTTTCCGACAACTCCGATTCCATTCAGTCGACGCTTCACAACGCCGACGTGTTCTCCAAGACGTTGGCCGACAATGCGCCCAACGTGGACACGACGCTCAAGAACCTGGCCGAGATCAGCAAGACGGTTCAGCCGGTCGTCGCGCAACTTGGGAGCATGACCCAGAATGCGGACCGCGTGCTCAAGGCGGTCGACCCGGACAAGGTTCGCGCCATCGTAGACAACGTCCAGACGCTCTCAGCGAAGAGCAATTCGGTTATCGATCGCGCCGGCCAACTTCTCGCCGACAATTCGGCGACCCTTCATTCGACGCTTCAGAATGCCGACGTGTTCGTCAAGGCTCTGGCTGACAACGCACCGAACGTCGATGTGACCTTGAAGAATCTGGCTGATCTCAGCAAGACGATCCAGCCGGTTGTGGCCCAAATCCAGGACCTGTCGCAGGATGCGGATCGCGTGGTCAAAGCGGTCGAGCCAGACCAGATCCACGCTCTCCTCGCAAACGCGCAGACTTTCAGCCAGGCGCTCGCCGAGAGCTCGGACAATGTCAAGGCTCTGGCGCGCGACGGGGCTGTGCTCGCCGGTCATCTCAATGATTCCGCGAACCGTCTGGACACCGCTCTCATCGACGCGGATTCACTGCTCAAGGCCGTCGACTCGCAGAAGATCGCCGGTATCGTCAATTCGGCCAGTGAGGTCGTGCAGACGGTGCATCAAAATCGGGGCAACATCGACGCGACGCTCAAAAACTTTTCCGAGATGTCGGCAAGGCTCAACGAATCCGCCGACAAGGTCGACGGCGTCCTGACGGCCGCCCAAAGCTTCCTTGGCTCGCCTGGAACAAAGGGGGCGGTTGACCGCATCAGCGAGGCGGCGATCTCGGTCAAGAAACTTGCCGACGATGTCGATTCGCGGATCAAGGATATCGCCAGCGGCCTCAGCCGGTTCACCAACACCGGCCTCCGCGAATACGAAGCGCTCGCCGTGGAGGCAAGGCGGACGGTGCAGGATATTGACGGCGTCGTGCGATCGCTCGGACGGAATCCAAGTCAGGTCATATTCGGGTCGCGACCCGCGCTGCCTGAGTATCACGGCGGACAATGATGGGGCGAAGGCCGGATGGATCCCAGGGTCGAACGAAGTTTGCCGCTGCGAGCATTCTTGCGCTTGCGCTTTCGGCATGCGCAAGCGGACCGCCGCCGACTCTCTACGACCTAACCGCTGCGACGCCTCCTCCGGCCCGCGCCGTCCGCGCACAGTTCCGGATCGGCCAGGCGACCGCGACGGCCGATCTCGACAGCGACCATATTCTGGTGCGCGAATTGCAAACGCTGGCGACGCTCGCTGGGGCCACGTGGCCTGAGCCGCTGCCTGCGCTTTTCCGCGCGCGGCTCGCCGAGAGTTTCCAGAACGCGGGGCTCGGGCGTTGGATCGACGGTCCGGCGGCGAATGCGAATTACGAAGTCGATCTCGACATTCGGTCCTTCGAGCTCGACGTCCAGACGAAGGAAATCCATGTCGACATCGCGGCCTGGATCGTCTCGCTCGGCAGCGGGCGGATCACAGCGAACCAGATCTTCAGTCTTCGCATCCCGGTCGAATCAACCGACGCAGCCCATGTGGCGGCAGCGATGGATCAGGCAGCGTCGTCCGTCATGACCGACATCGTCGCCTTCGTCGCGCGGAAGCTGTGACGCCGGTCGGCTAGCGCGCGTCTCACGCCCTTGCGTCAGTGGAACGCGCGGCTTCCAGCGCATAGAACGCGTTGGCCTTCATGACGTCGGCCTGCGTCAGCCCATGACCCGCAGGCAACTCATCGCGTTCGACGCGCGCGCCGGCCGCAGCAAGCGTCCTCGCGAGCTTCTCAGCGCTTGCGTGGGGAACGATGGGATCATTCAATCCGGACAGGATCAGCACAGGCGCGCCCGAAAGGTCGGGTCTCGGCGGCTCAGCCAATGGCGGCATGGCGCGCAACAGAATTGCGCCCGCCAAAGTTTTCGGATGCAAAAGCAGAACCGCCGCCGCGATGTTCGCGCCGTTGGAGTAGCCCAGCGCGAAGGGTTGAGCGAGGCCGTAGGCGCGGCGCGCCTCGGCGACGAAATCCGCGAGCTCGCCCGCCCGGCGGCGAACGTCGGCCTCGTCGAATAGGCCTTCACGCAAGCGGCGGAAGAAGCGCGGCGCTTGGCCTTCGAGCACGTTCCCGCGGGGCGAGAGGAGCGCCGCCCCCGGCGCGACCTCGCGACCGAGCGGCAACAGGTCTTCCTCGTCGCCACCCGTGCCATGGAGAAGGAGAATCGGCGGACGGGTCGGGTCGGCGCCGGGCTCGAAGCGATGAATGTAGCCGAGCTCAGGCGCCATCAGCGGCGTCCGCGAAGCGTCAGGAGTGGCAAAGTTTGTCTCACGGTTCGTCGAGCTTCGGCAGTGCGGCTTCGATTGCTGCTCGGCGGTCTTCCAGGAACGGCGGCAGCTTGAGCGCTCGCCCGAGCGAATCGGGCGATTCGTCAACTGCGAAGCCTGGCGGATCGGTGGCGATTTCGAACAGCACCTTGCCTGGCTCGCGGAAATAGACCGAGCGAAAATAGTTGCGGTCCTTCTGTTCGGTCGTGCGCAGACGATGATTGTGGGTGAGCTTGAGGACCATCGCCGACTGCTCCGCGTCGTCGGCCGCCCGAAACGCGATGTGATGAACTGAGCCCGCGCCCTGGCGCGCCGGCAGGAATTCTCCCGCTGTCCTCAGATCGATGACGCCCCCGAGGCCTACGCCCGGCGCGTGAAAGCGTTGACTTACGCCCTCGACGCCGTCGGCGACAAAGCCGAAGACGTCAGTCAGGATCGCTGCCGTTGGGCCCGCCTCAGCCAAGAGAAGGCTCACGCTATGGAAGCCGCGAACGGCGTATTCCGCGGGCACGCCGGCTGCGCTCCAGCCAGGGTTGGCCTCGATGCCTTTGACCCCAGTTAGCGCGAGCCTGGTCCCGTCGTGATCCTTGAACGCGATCGTCGTTGCGCCGAAGCGCTTCATCGGCGGATCGTGGGCGACGCCCTTCTCAATCAAGCGCTGGGTCCAGTAGGCGACCGAGCCTTCGGGGATGCTGAAGACGGTCTCCTGCGCTTCCCCGATCCCGAGCCGTCCCGGGCCAACGCCTTCCCAGGGGAAAAAGGTGAGGATTGTGCCCGGATTGCCGGCCGCATCGCCATAATACAAGTGATAGGCGCTTGGGTCGTCGAAGTTGACCGTTTTCTTCACTAGGCGCAGGCCAAGCGTCCCGGTGTAGAAGGCGAGATTCCGCCGCGCCGAGCCTGCGATGCTCGTCACATGATGGATGCCGCTCGGCATGCGCCTCTCCTCTTTCGTGGCCGAGACATCGAGCGTTCGAATTGGCAGGGGAACGCGCGGGCGATTGTACGCCTCTCGCTGCCGCCGGCCAACTTAGGCTTAGCGGGCGTGGCGTCGTCGCATCTGGTTCGCCGATGCGCGCCCGTTCAGTCGCTCGGCGAACTTGCGGCGCGCGCCCTACGGCCTTTAAGCACGCAGGCGACTCGGAGCCTCCATTCGGCTTGCATGGTCGACAGCGCCGTCCGATTCGGCGGCCGCACGACGAAGCGCATCCTCGAAGGCGTCTTTGCTGGCCGCCGTGCCTCCCACTCTCGCGTCGAACACGGCCGCGCCGCCAGGCCCGCCGGCCTTGGCGCGGTAGAGCGCGGCGTCGGCCAGACGCACCAGTTCGTCCGGCTCGGCGGCGGACATGGGAAAGAGCGCAAAGCCACAGGCGCAGCTCAAACGAACGCCGAACGGCGAACCGTCGAATCGTGTGGCGAATATCGCCTGGATTTCCTCCCCGAGAGCGATCGCCTCGTCGCGCGAACCAATCCCAATGCAGAGGACAGCGAATTCGTCGCCGCCGATTCTCGCGGCTGACCCGCGCCCGTTCATCGCCTGGGCGAGCCGGACGGCGACTTGTTGGAGAATCTGGTCCCCGACAGGATGTCCGTGAGCGTCGTTGATGGGCTTGAAGCCGTCCAGGTCGATCAGGCCGAGGGCGAAGAACTCGTCGGATTCGGTTGCGCTCCTTATCCTGTCGGCGAGCATGCTTTGAAAGCAGCGCCGATTGGGCAGCTTGGTGAGATCGTCGGTTAGGGCGATCGCCATCGCAGCCTGCTGCGCCTGCTCCGCAACGCGTTGCTTCTCGGCGATCACAAACCGCGACCACACGATTTCGGCGAACAAGCGAAAGTGCTCATCGAGCATGCGAATGATGAAACATGCGGCGATGGTGATTAGAGCAGCGAGGCCGAGCGTCAACTCGGCGCCGCGGAGCAAAAATGCGACAACGAGCGGCGCCGTCGCGGCTATGACGATAACGTTCGACTCGCTCACAATCCTATTGAGACAGATCGCGCAAACCGCGGCGACGACCCAGACCGCGAGGAGCGCTAGCGCGAATTCGACCACGCTGTACTGCCACGCCGAGACCGCCGTTGTCACGGCGAAAGCAAGGGTCAATGCGGGTCCGACAAGGCTTGCGACGCGGACCTCCCGCCGGACGCGGTCGAGTGCCTCGACCTCCACGTTGGGGCGTGCGTTCAGCCACGAAACGAGGCGAAAGAGGCACACCGCAATGAGTGCCGCGGGCAGGAGAATCCCGCTCAGGAGGGACCCGGTGGGGGCTGTCGTGCCGAAATATGCCAGCGCCCCAACAATGACGACGCCGTGAACATAAGGGCCTAGCCGCGCCAGCGCGCGATATTGCTCGCGCAGCAGCTCCGCATTGAAAGCCGCATCGGACCCATCGAAGCACCGGGCCGCGCCGCAACCTGCGGCTCCGCCAGGCGCCGCTCCGCTTCGATCCATTTGTGGAAGTCCCCGCCGCCCAAGCCGCTTTTGACGGAAGCTCCGTCTGACGCGCCGAGCTTAGCGCCGTTTCTGTCCTTCCAGAGTTAATCCGATGCCTGAAATCCGAGTTTACCTAGCGGTAGTGAAGCACCCATCTACGGCATCCATAAATTTTGATGCTTGACAATGAACGTTGAGCGCGGCGGCGACTCTCGCGTCCAGTCGGACCGTGCCACGCTCGAACGGCGCATGGATCTGACGGGGGGCTACGACAACCATCCCATCACCACCACGGCGAGGACGCGCAACGCTGCTTCCTACGGAGAAAGAGACTCGAAATAAGGTCAGGCGAACGATTGCGAGCTTTCTCGGGACGAGGCTGAGGCTGACCTGTCGGAATGGCCGTCGCCGTTGAAAGAGCCGGTTTCGCTCGTTCACCCAACGGCCTCCGGTTGCGCTGTCGGCCCCGGCGCCGATCACCTCGATCGCGTCCATGCCTTCAGGCGAGGAACGTCAAATAATTGGCTCCTATAGCGTTAGCTGTTGTTTTCGGGAATTCTGCCATGAGCCGTCATGGCCGCGCTCGTCGCGGCCATCCACGCCGCCCCGCCGCGATGATCTGGATCGCAAAAGGATCGTGTTGCGTATCAGATGTTTATCCTGGGGGAGCGGTGTTCTCGTGGGTTGCATTGTTCGGGTCCCGTCTTTGGTTGAGGATGGGGACGCCGGCGGGCGCTCCGATCGTGGGTTGGTCTTGAAAGACCGTGGCCATCTCGGACCCGCCGGCGTCGCGGTCTGACACGCGAACGGTAGTCTGGGCTTTGACGCCCGTATGCAATCCGGGGTGCGACCAAGGCTTTTTATTCTCAGACCGCCCGGGGGCGCGATGCAAGGCCATAGCGGCGAAGATCTTGTCGGAGTGGATGTCTCGAAGGCTTGGATCGACGTTTGCCTCTCTGGCTCGAGGCAGGTCGAACGGGTCGCCAACACCCCGGAGGCCCTTGCGGCGTGGATCGCGCGGGCGCGGCCGGCGCTTGTCGGCATGGAGCCGACCGGGGGGTACGAGCGCCCGCTCTGTTCGGCGCTCGCGGAAGCGGGCGTTCGCTATGTGAAGCTGCACCCCAACACGATCCTGGCTTTTCGCAAGGCCCAGGGCCTGCGCGCCAAGACCGACCTTAATCGACGCGGTGCTGATCGCCCGCTATCTCGCCGACGCGGTCAGACGCGCCGATCTGCCCGGCAGCGTTCCGCCCGCCAGGCGGAACGCTGCCGCGCCGATCTGGCGAACGATCCGATCATTCGGGAAAGCCTGGCGGCGGTCATCGCGGCGCTGAGCCAAAGCCTTGACGCCATCGAGGAGGCGATCGAGCGCCACATCGCCGACGATGGGGGGCTCGATCGCCTAGCCAAGGCTTTGCGCGCAGTGCGCGGCGTCGGCCCGGTCGTCGCCGCGACGCTGGTCGCCGACCTGCCGGAGCTCGGCCGCCTGACCGGAAAACAGATCGCAGCCCTTGTCGGGCTCGCCCCCCATACGCACGAAAGCGGAAAAAAGAGCGGCCATGCCAAAACCGGCCACGGAAGACCGCTCGTGCGCAGCGCCCTGTTCAACGCCGCGCGGGCCGCCATTCGACATCCTTCCCCGATGCAAGACTTCTACACTCGCCTCGTCGAAGCCAATCATCGCCCCGGAAAAGTCGCCTTGACCGCCGTCATGCGAAAAACCCTGGTCATCGCCAACGCCGTCGCTCGAGACCACTTCAAAGCCGCTCAACGACAAACCGCTTGACGCCATCCACGGTAGATGGCCGTCCCCGGATCAAGTCCGGGGACGGCCATGACGCTTCATGATTCGTTTCGCTCTCCTGAGGCCCAAAATCCGGTGGGCCAACGCGTAACGCTTGTCTTATGACTTTTTGCGCTGGAGCGGCAGAAAGGAGCCGCTGGAGAGGGTGGCAGCGCTCTCGGCAGCGGCGAGGGACGGATCGGAGCAACGCTGACCGTTTGACGGGTCGACTTATAGTTTGATCGCCCTCGTCTTTTCCTTTGGCCTGGACGGATGCCCGGGGGAGAGCCCCGAATGACAAGCAGAGGCATGGAAAAGATGAACCACGATACCATCGGCGTCGATGTGTCGAAAGACCATCTCGACGCCCATCGGCTGACCGACGGCGCCGCACGGCGGTTCGCCAACGATAAACGCGGTCACAAGGCGCTCATCAAATGGCTCATGGAGACGCCGACGAACCGGGTCGTCTTCGAGCCGACCGGGCCTTATCATCGCGCATCGAACGCGCGCCCGGCGTCGCTGGCGTTCCGTTCGTCAAGGTCAATCCGCGTCAGGCCCGCCGCTTCGCTGAGGCGACCGGCAAGCTGGCGAAGACCGACCGCCTGGATGCGGCGATCCTGGCGCGCATGGGCGCCTTGCTGGAATTGGAGGCGCGCCCAGCCCGAAGCGAGGTCCTACTCGAACTGAAGGAGCTCTACGGTGCTCGCGAGGCCCTGGTGAAGGATCGAACCGCCGCTAAGAATCGCGGAAAGGTTCTGACCCTCTCGCTGTTGAAACGTCAGAACTCTCAGCGCCTCGAACAGATCGATCGCCAGATTGCGACAGTCGAAGCGGCAATTCTCCAAATCATCGAAGCCGACGTTAGCCTCTCCGGCCGCTTCGCCATCCTGACCAGCATTCCCGGCCTATCCAAAATCACCGCCTTCGCCCTGCTGATCGCAATGCCCGAACTCGGCGCCCTCGAACCAGGGCAGGCCGCAAGTCTCGCAGGCCTTGCGCCCATGGCGCGACAGTCAGGGCGTTGGACCGGTCGCTCATTCATTCGAGGCGGTCGCGCCGACGTCCGCCACGCGCTCTACATGCCAGCCCTCGTCGCCGCTCGCTTCAATCCGGACATGAAGGCCAAGTACGCCCACCTCGTCGAAACCGGGAAACCGGCAAAGGTCGCCCTCACCGCAATCATGCGAAAGCTCGTCCTCCTCGCCAACGCCCTCCTGAAGGCCAATCGCCCTTGGACGCCAAAAACCCCTTGATCAATACGGATACTATAAGGGCCGCGAAGTAGGCTCTTATAGCGTTATCTGTTGTTTTGTGGCAAACTAGACGGATTGAGGAGCGATTCGATGAAGGCTGAGGATTTTTCGGCTTGGCTATCGGGGATTTCGGGGATGAGCGAGGCGCAGCGGGCGGAGGCAGTGGCGGCGCTGGAGAAGGCCGCCGCCGGCGCTGGGCGTTCGACGAAGACAAGGGGCAGTCGGCGCGGGGACGCGCTTGGAACGGCGGGCGTCGAGCGCGTCGCGGCTCAGGGCTGTCCCCATTGCGCGGGCCGCGAGGTCGTCGGTTGGGGCCGCTCGGACGGGCTTTTGCGGTTCCGCTGCAAGAGTTGCGGGCGCACCTTCAACGCGCTGACCAAGACGCCGATGGCGCATCTGCGCAAGAAGGAGAAGTGGCTTGATCACGCGCGTGCGATGATCGAGGGCAAGAGCCTGGCGAAGACCGCGGCGCTCTGCGGCGTCCATCCGACGACGGCCTTCCGCTGGCGCCACCGGTTTCTGCGCGCCCCGGCAAGCGACAAGCCCCGAGGCCTAAGAGGAATCGTCGAAGCGGACGAAACCTTCATTCTCGAATCCTTCAAGGGCCGCCGGTCCGATCTGCCGCGCAAGGCTTAGCAAACGCGGCGGAAGGGCCAGGCATCCGGGCCTTCACCACGACAACATTCCCATCCTTGTCGCCCGCGACCGGAAGGGCGCGACCTTCGACGCGGTCCTGCCTCAGGTCGACGGCGTTTCGGTGAGTCTCGCCCTCGCCGGAATCGTCACGCCGGTCAATCACCTGATCGGCGACGGCGGCAAGGCGATCGCCACTTTCGCCCGCAGAGCCGGGATTCCCTTCCACGCCGTGCCGGCGCCGGGGAAGCCGACACCCGCAGCGCCGCACCTGCACATCAACAACGTCAACGCTTATCACGGCCGTCTTAAGCAGTGGCTCAACCGCTTCAACGGCGTCGCCACCAAGCACCTGCCCAACTATCTCGGCTGGCGACGCGCCCTCGAGGCCTGGGGGGACAAACTCAAACCGCCAAGCTGGATCAAAGGCGCTATCGGCAACGGCCCTTATCAACAGATAACGCTATAAGAGCCGACAATATCTTGCAGAAAATCAGAAGCCAGTGTTATACAATTGAGGTCGGGTGAGCGGATGGCCGGCATCGTTGCAGGAGCGCGGGGAACTGCGCTTGGTGCGATCTGTACGCTCCGAATATTTCGTGAGGGACCAGGCGGAGCGATTTTGTTAGTTGGAGCGGCTGTAACTCATTGAAAAAGCTCGATTCGGAAAAATAAACGCTAGTAAACGCTAGCTAATTTACTAACGTTTACTATTGTTTACACGCATTTACGCTAGCGTTTACGCGCGTTTATGCTCGCTTATTGCCGTTGACTTGCGCCAACTTTGGCTGCGCAAAGCCGCGAAGAGGCGTCAGCGCGCCGCCCAAAGCATTCCCCGTTCGAGAATGGTTTTCATCTCGGGCACGCCGAACTCGGCGGTGACATGGCCGAGCGAAGAATAGAAGACGCGTCCAAGCCCATGCTTGCGCTTCCAAACGACCGGCATCACGACGCCCTTGGTCCAGGGCGCATGCTCGCCTGAGAACGTGGTCGTCGCCAGCACCTCGTTCGAAGGGTCGACGTGCATGTAATATTGCTCGGAATGATAGGGAAAGCTGGGAGATTCCCTTCATGATTGGGTCGTCCGGCTTCGTGATGTCCACCCGGTAGTCGATGACGTTGCCTGGGTGGGCGACCCATTGGCCGCCGCACATGAACTGATAATCGACGCTGTCGCGGAACGAGTCGCACATGCACCCGTGATAGCCGGCGAGGCCAACGCCGCCTCTGACCGCTGCTGTCAGGTTCTCGACCTCCTCCTTTTCGATCTTCGACATGGTGACGATCGGCACGATGAGGCTCATGTCCGCAATCGCCGGATCGGCGAAGGCTTCGGTGGTGTTTTCGACATAGACCTTAAAGTCGTGCCCCTCGAGCATCTTGGCGACGACCTGGGCGCCGAGCTCTGGCTCATGGCCGCTCCAGCCTCCCCAGACAATGAGCGCTTCGCGCATCCGTTCCTCCATTCGAATTCTGCTTCAGTCGAGTTCGCCGACGCGAAGCGAGGGCGGCAGAGACGCGGGCCGTTCCGGCCGGGTCGATATCTCGACCGCTTTGCCAGAATCGGACGAGGTTTGGAACGCCTCCATCACTTCGAGGACGTGGAAGGCCAGCGCTCCACTCGCGCGATGAGGCCGCTCGGAGCGGATGGCTTGAGCCATGTCGGCGAGTCCGAGGATCCGGTAATTGCCGTCGGCGTAAGGCCCGTCGGTCGCGATCTCGCGCCAGTCCTCGGCTGCGGTCGCGAATTCGACCTTGCCGTCGAAACGGTTGGGGTCGGGAACGATGAGCGAGCCAGCTTCGCCATAGAGTTCAATCGGCCCGTGCCTGTGGCGCGCGACGTCGAAGCTCATTGTCATTGTGACGGCCGCGCCGCCTACGAATGTCAGCGTTCCGGTGGCATGTGTGGCGACTTCGACCGGAATGCGCGCGCCAGCGAGCGGCTTGCTCGTAACAACGCGCTCGGACCGGGTTCTGGTGGCGACGCCGCTGACACTCGCCACCGGTCCGAGGAGATTGACCAGGTCGGTGACATAGTAAGGTCCCATGTCGAGCATGGGGCCGCCGCCCTTTAGGTAATAAAAGCCCGGATTGGGATGCCAGCGCTCGTGGCCAGGGCACATGAAAAACGCCGCGCCGCCAACCGGGCGGCCGATCAGGCCCGCGTCAATCGCGCGGCGCGCAGTCTGATGGGAGCCGCCGAGAAAAGTGTCGGGCGCGCAACCAAGCCGCACGCCCTTGGCCGCCGCGGCTTCGATGAGCTGGCGCGCCTCGGCGACAGCGATGCCGAGCGGCTTTTCCGAGTGGACGTGCTTGCCGACGGCGATCGCTTGCAGCCCGACGTCGACATGGGCGTTCGGAATCGTAAGATTGAGGATGACCTCGACCGCAGGATCGGCGAGCAGCGCCTCCACCGAACGCGCCGGAAGGTCAAATTCCGCGGCGCGGGTCTCGGCCGCCGCGGGATTAGCGTCGGAAAGCGCAATAAGATTGAGGATCGGAAACTTCCGCGCTGCGGTCAGATAGGCGGAGCTGATGTTCCCACAACCGATGACGCCGATTCCGACCGGTTGCATTACGATTCTCCAGCCTGGGGCGCCGGCGCCTCGCGCACCGGCGCTGGGCCCGTGGTTCCCCACGGCGCGCCATAAAGATCACGAAGCGTCATGGCCGCGGCGCCGCGCACCCAATTTTCATCGCTCCATTCGCGAACGACAATATCGGAAACGTCCGCCAGGCTTGCGGGCAGGAGAGCGGCTACGGTCTTGCGGAGCGGCACGATGAAATGGTCGCTTGTCGCCATGGCTCGCCCCGAAATGATCACCATTGGCGGGGCGAACAGCGTGATCAGGCTCGCCACCGCGAAGCCCAGCGCCTCGCCCGCGGCCGCAAGCATGCGGGCGCAGCGCGTATCACCAGCGGCGGCCCGCTTCAACAACAGTGCAATTGCGCGTCCCTGATGAAGTGTCGCGTCAAGCTCGTTCTCGCGCAGAAGCGCCTCGGCTTCGATCAACACCGAAGCCTCCGAGGCCACGTCAGCAAGCCGTTCCCCTCCGCCGTTCGAAGAGCGGACGATGAGATCGCCGAGGTCGGGACTAAGGCCATTCGCGCCCCGAAACAGCTCGCCATTGTGAAGAATGCCAAGTCCCAGGCTGCGCTCAACGTTGACGACGAGGAAGTCGTTAAGACCGCGCGCCTGGCCGAACCAGTATTCGGCAAGGGTCACGAGATTGACGTCGCTGTCGATGGTCGAGGGCACGCCAAGGCGATGGCCGAGATCAGCCCCGAACCGCACGTCGCGCTCGTGAAGAATTGGGCTTTGTCGGCAGATACCCGCGGCTCGCTCCACCACCCCCGGAAGGCCGACGCAAACGCCCGAGATTTGGGCAAGGTCAAGTCCTGCATCGGTGACGCAGCGGCGCACCCCGTCTTCGACCAGGTCGCCGATGACGGACGCCGTCTGGCGGTCGATGCGGATCGGCAGCGCGAGCGAACGCAGAATGTCGGCGCAGAAATTGGTCACCGCGACTGTAATCTGGTCGTGGGCGAGCTTGACCCCCACCACATGCGCCGCGTCGGGATTGAGCTTCAGCATGACGCGGGGCCTGCCCCGCCCGGCATCGCGCAGGGCGCCGAGCTGCAGTGGGACGATGAGGCGATCGTCGAGCAGCGCCGCCGTGATGGCGGAGACGGTCGTCGAACTCAATTCGGTCTGTTGCGAGATCTCGACTCGCGAGAGTGGACCGGAGCGGCGGATCGCGTCCATGACATGGAAACGATTGATCGCTCGCATCAATTCGGGGTCTGCGGTCTTCATCGCTCGGGCGCTTCTGCTTGGCCCGCGAGTTTTTTACGGGAGGCGGAATTATTTCAGGTACAGACGGCGTGTCAACTGTAGGGCTCCACATTTTCCCAGTAGCTTCTCGTCGGCTGGCTTGACAGTGACCGAAAGTCGAGACAGATTTAATTCGCATCGCGGACAAAAAGAACCGCCTCGGAGGAAGCCCATGACATTCCGCCAACTCGCAATCCTTACGGCGTGCCTCACCGCTCTGAGCGTTCCCGCATACGCGGATACGCACGTAACCGTTCTTCATGTCAGCGAAAACGCGGCTCAAAAGGCGCTTTGGGACAAGATCGCCAATGATTACAACGCCGCGCATCCCGGCGTGAAGGTCGAGTTCAAGTATCTGGAAAATGAGGCCTTTAAGGCCAAGCTTCCGACGATGCTGCAGTCCGCCGACTCGCGCCCGGAGCTGTTCTACAGCTGGGGCGGCGGCGTTATGCAGGCGCAAGACCGCGCGGGGTTCCTCAAAGACGTCACCGCAGACGTCGCTCCATGGGAGGGAGCCTTGTCCCAGACGGCGAACGACGCCTTCAAGGTCGACAGCAAAGTCGTCGGAGTCCCGTTCGAGGTGGGCGAGGTCGTTTTCTATTACAACAAGAAATTGTTCGAGAAGGCCGGCGTCAAGGCCGAGGACATCAAGACCTGGGACGATTACCTCGGCGCGGTGAAGAAGCTCAAGGCCGCCGGAATTACCCCGATCGTCGTCGGCGCCGGCGAAAAGTGGCCGATGCACTTCTACTATTCCTATCTCGTGATGCGCATCGGCGGCGAGCACGCGCTTGCCGACGCCAAGGCGGGAAAGGACGGCGGGTTCAAGAACGCCACGTTCGTCGAGGCCGGCAAGCGGCTGCAGGAGCTCGCGGCGCTCGAGCCGTTCCAGCCAGGTTACCTCACCACCTCCCATGCGCAATCGTCGGGCATGTTTGGCGACGGCAAGGCGGCGATGGACCTCATGGGCCAATGGCTGCTCGGCATGCAGGGTCCGAACTCAACCAGTGGCAAGGGCTTGGCCGAGGAGGACATTGGCATCCTGTCGTTCCCCGTCATTCCCGGCGGCAAGGGGCAGGCGACCGATACGTTTGGCGGCGTTAACGGCTGGCTCGTGAGCAAGTCCGCGCCGCCCGAGGCGGTCGATTTCCTCAAGTTCTTCAGCCAGGCGAAATATGCGCAAGAGGCGGCGGCGAACGCCGCTTACATACCGGTCGTGAAAGGCTCGGACGCCGCCTTCACCGATCCACTGTTCAAGCGCCTCGCTGCCGATCTCGCCAAGTCGACCTACCACCAGAACTATCTCGACCAGGACCTGGGCCCTTCGGTCGGCCGCGTCATCAACGACGTTTCCGTCGCCGTCGCGGCGAAAGAAATGACCCCGGAGGCCGCAGCCGCGGCCATCCAGGAAGCAGCGGAGCAGCAATAGGCCAGGCCCATTGACCGCAGGCGTTTCGCCCCCGCCTCTCAGCGAGGCGGGGCCTTCGCTTCCTTCGGAAATGAGCGGCGGGTTATTCACGCCCGCCTCTTCCGCTTATGTGGAGCCTGCCCGCCGCGTCACGCTGAACGGCTGGGCGACGATCGCAGTCTTCCTGCCCCCGGCGCTGCTGCTCTTCACGATCTTTGTCGCGTTGCCCATGGCGGAAGCCGCCTGGTACGGCTTCTACAATTGGGATGGCTATGGCCGGCCGGAGAAGTTCATCGGCCTCAAGAACTATGGCTACCTGATCGGCAACGCCACCTTCGGGCGCTCGTTGGTCAACAATGGCCTGATCATCGCGGTTTCGCTTCTCATCCAGTTGCCGCTCGCGCTCGCGATCGCGGTCATGGTCGCGGGGCGGGTCCCGGGGGCGGCCTGGTTCCGCATGATTTTCTTCCTGCCCTATATCCTCGCGGATGTCGCGGCGGGCCTGATCTGGCGTTTCATGTTCGACGGCGACTATGGCGTCGTGGGCGCCGCTCGACCGCGCGCTCGGCATGCAACCCTACTTCCTGCTCGCCGACAAAACCTGGGCGTTCTCGGCTGTGCT
The DNA here is from genome assembly GCA_963836695.1 of uncultured Alphaproteobacteria bacterium. Taxonomy (GTDB): domain Bacteria; phylum Pseudomonadota; class Alphaproteobacteria; order Rhizobiales; family Beijerinckiaceae; genus Roseiarcus. The sequence goes on along the minus strand of CAWIKX010000023.1, from coordinate 2,825 downwards.
GATCGTGATCGTGTGGAAGTATTTCGGCTTCCATATGATGCTCTATGTCGCCGGGCTGCAGGGCATCGACAGGTCGCTGCTCGAGGCGGCGGAGATGGATGGCGCGAGCGCATGGCAGCGTTTCCGGCACATCACCTTGCCGCTGCTCGGCCCGATGATCCGGCTCTCGATCTTCTTCTCCGTCGTCGGCGCGCTCCAGCTCTTCGACATCATCGTGCCTCTGACTGGCGGCGGTCCGTTCGAAACCACGAACACGATGGTCTCCTTCCTCTACTATTTCGGCATCACGCGGATGCGCGTCGGCTTCGGCTCGGCCGTCGGCGTCGTCCTGTTCTTCATCTGCGTGACCTTCGCATTCGGCTACCGACGGATCTTCATGCGCGATGACTGACGCGGCGGACAGCTTCGAGATCATGGGCCGCAAGGAGCGCGGCTGGGCGAGCTTCCTCATCTTTGCGGCGCTCCTCGTGATCGCCGGCGTGGTGCTCTTTCCGGTGCTCGCAACCGCGCTCAACGGCTTCAAGAACCTCGGCGAAATCCGCACGCATCCGCTTGGGCTTCCGCGCGTCTGGATGGGCAGCAACTACTGGGGCATCCTCACCGGCTATCGATATTGGCAGGTGCTCGGCAATTCGCTGCTCATCGCGCTGTTCACCGTGGCGCTGACGCTTGCAGCTGCCTCGATGGCCGCGTTCACTTTCGCCCATCTGCGCTTCTTCGGCGACAAGTTCCTTTTGAACTATCTTCAGCTCGGACTGCTCTTTCCGGTGGCGACGGCGATCCTGCCGCTGTTCATCAAAATCAGGGATCTCGGCCTGCTGGATTCCTATTGGGGCGTCATCCTGCCGCAGGTCGCCTTCTCGCTGGCCATGGCGGTGCTCTTGCTGCGCACCGCCTTCAAGCAGCTGCCGTCCGAGCTCCTCGACGCGGCGATGATGGATGGGTGCGGGTACTTCCGCTACTTCTTCTACATCACGCTGCCGCTCTCCGGCCCGATCCTATCCACGGTCGGCGTGATCGCGTTCGTGAGCAGTTGGAACGGCTATCTCCTGCCGCTCGTCGTCTTCAACACCGAGTCGCGCTATCCCTGGACGCTCGGCCTCATGGCCTATCAGGGGCAATATTCCACGTCCTGGCAGCTCGTCCTCGCCTTCATCACGCTGACGATCCTGCCCGCGATCCTCATGTTCCTCTTGGCGCAAAGATGGATCGTCGCCGGCCTGACCGCGGGCGCGGTCAAGTCGTGATCTCCCGGCGCCCGGTGCAACCTTGAGGCGAGTTTGGCGAAAGGAAAACGAAATAAAATCGGCCAAAAGGGCTAAACGCTATAAATTAGCTTTCATTTACTCTTTTCGGCGAATCTTGGACTTTTCAATGGGTTGCGGGCGAAAAAATAAAAAAATCCCCGGCGGCTCAACTCGCCTCAGAGGTTGCGCGCAAGAGGCCTCAAGCGGACATTGCAGCGCTTCGGAGATCGATCCGCCCGATGCACCTCGCGGCTGACGATTTCGACATAGCCCAAGCCGTCGCGCAGCCGGGCGAAGATGCGCCTACGGCCGCAGATCGTGCCACACCGCCGGCTCCGGGTGCGCGCTGTTTCCTGAGCCAACTGACCTTTCGCGGGCCGCGGCCTGCATCAAGGGGAAACGCCAGAGAGTAGCATATGGTTGGAAAATCGTGAAGCTAATGTTGCGAAAAGGTTCTGACCGGCCGCGTCCTGAGACATCAAAATAGTAGTTGCGGACCGAAAGACCGTTGGCGTCGTGGAGGCGGAACCACGGGATATTGGTCGGAGCCGTTCAGTATCAATTAACAGTGTCAATAATAGGTAGTATTCCCAATTGTCGCCTTGCCCTGGTTGCTTAACGTGCCGAAAGGCGAATGGATAAATTACGGCGTGATGTTGTATTTATTCGTTTGAGAAGTTCGCATTGGAGAAATAGGTCCGCAGCAACGACGAATACTGGTATGTTATTGATGGAATTTAAGATCTGTCACCTTGTTGAACAGGGGAGTGAGTGATGATCAGATCAGCCAAAGCTTTCGCTTTCCTAGTCATTCTTGTCATCGGCGGCGCAGGAGCCGCGCTGTCGGCCGAAGTCGACTTCGCTGGTTTAACCCCGTCGCCCGGCGGCTGCACCACAGCCGGCGGCGATCCCGGAGCTGTGTGCGCCAATTCGCAGTCGTTCAGCGCCATCGGCAATCGTTCACGGCGACGGGTTTCAATAGTCCATTTGATGTCGGTGGCGGTGGCGCATTGACGCTATCTGGAAACGGGCTCGGCGAGAATAAGACTGGCCCCGGGACTCCGTGCACAATCGCGGATTGCGGGATTGGCCATCCGTTGGCGTCGGCGTGGTCGCGAGCGGCAACCCGATAAACGACGCGATCATCACCGGCGTTGGTGAAGGGAGAGACGTTCAACTTCTTTGCCGGGGCGACCATAGTGGGGACTTTATCGGCACGTTCGACAGCACATGCGCCGGCCCGGCTCCCGGAACCTGCCTCATCACCGGCTTCGGCGACGTCGCCGCAATCTCGGTGCAAATGAATACTGAGGGGACCATCTTTATCGCTGCGGTGTCTGCCAACCCCTCTAACACGGTCCCGGAGGCCTCGACCTGGGCAATGATGCTGCTCGGCTTCATCGGCCTCGGTTACGCCGGCTGGCGCTGGATCCGCCAAGCGCGAGGCTGCGCTGGCCTAACGTCATTCCCCGGCTTTTTTTTATACGCCGTAGGGCGGCCTTCTTTGTTATTGGGATCCGCCTTTATCGGGGTTTATGGTGGCCTCTTCCTCCGCCGCGCTGCCGAGCATGAGCTCGT
>CAWIKX010000022.1:0-105213 GCA_963836695.1 uncultured Alphaproteobacteria bacterium | reverse complement strand
CCGCAAATCTTTCCTCAGCCGGGCTGGGTCGAGCATGATCCGGAAGCGCTGTGGCGAACCACCCTCTCGACAGCGCGGCAGGCTCTGTCCAGGGCTGGTCTTGAGCCGAGCGCGCTCGCCGGGCTCGGGATCACCAACCAGCGCGAAACGACACTCGTTTGGAGTCGGACGACCGGCCGGCCGATCCACAATGCCATCGTTTGGCAGGACCGGCGGACGGCGCCGCTCTGCGCCGAACTCAAGGAGCGCGGATGTGAGACGCTCGTGTCCAAGCGGTCCGGCTTGCTGCTCGATCCTTATTTCTCGGCGACTAAGATTGCCTGGATTCTCGACAATGTTCCCAGCGCCCGCGCTGAAGCGGAACGCGGCGACCTCGCCTTCGGAACTGTCGACAGCTTTCTCATCTGGCGCCTGACCAACGGAAAGGTTCACGTTACCGACGCCACCAACGCTTCGCGAGCGCTCCTCTATAACATTCATTCGGGCGTCTGGGACGACGAGCTGCTTGCTCTCTTCCGGATCCCACGATCGATGCTGCCCGAGGTGAAGGACTGTGCTGCGGAATTCGGCGAGGCGTCGGCTGAACATCTGGGCGTTGCGATCCCGATCCGCGGAATCGCCGGAGATCAGCAAGCGGCGCTGATTGGTCAGGCGTGCTTTCGTCCGGGAATGGTGAAGTCGACTTATGGGACGGGATGCTTCGCTCTCGTCAACACCGGTGAGGAGGCTGTCGAGTTGACGCACAAATTGCTGACCACGATCGCCTATCAATTCAAAGGCAAACGCACCTACGCGCTCGAAGGCTCGATCTTCTCGGCGGGCGCCACAGTGCAATGGTTGCGCGACGGCCTCGGCATTCTCGCCAGCGCCCCGGAAGCGGGTGAATTGGCGGGGAGCGCCGACCCTCGCCAGCAGATCTATCTGGTGCCGGCCTTCACCGGCCTTGGCGCTCCTCATTGGGACAGCGAAGCCCGCGCCGCGATCTTTGGGCTGACGCGCGGCGCGACGCGCAAGGAGATCGCGCGCGCCGCGCTCGAAAGCGTCGGCTATCAGACCCGCGATCTCGTCGATGCGATGCGCGCCGATTCTCCAGGCTCATGGGGCAGCCAGTTTGCTTCGGTTATCCGGATCGATGGCGGAATGAGCGCCAGCGACTGGACGATGCAATTCCTCGCTGACATGTTGAGCGCTCAGGTCGACCGTCCAGAGATTCTGGAGACGACTGCGCTCGGTGCTGGCTACCTGGCAGGCTGGCAAGCGGGCCTCTATCCCGAGCCTGATGAGTTCGCGAAGACCTGGCGGCGGCAGGCGAGCTTCACGCCGTCGATGGCGGCAAGCGAACGGGAATCCCGTTATCGTGGCTGGCGCGACGCCGTCGCCCGCACGGTTCTGCGGCCGGAGATGTAGAATTCATGCGGATCGTGTTTCGCTGCGATCCGGCGATTGAGCATGAGTTGCTGCGTCCCATGGCCGCGCGAGCGGCGTTGCCGGGTTGGCTGCGCGCGATGCCACGGACCGCTTTCTCGGACGTGCATGGGCAAGACGTGCGGACCGTCAAACAATGCCCGCCCTTCGTTGACGCGATGTCGCATGGCTTCATCATGCCACTGCCCTGCGACGTCACCGTCCACGACGGCGTCCTTTCCTGGGATTGGGACCATCCCCCGCTCAATGTCGAAGCCCATCCACGCTCGCCCGTTAGCTTTCACGTTCCCGCGCAAGTCGAGGGCACACCGTTTTACGATCCCGAAGTTTCGATCGTGAAGTTCAACAGTTTCTGGACGATCGAGCTCGAGGCGGGCTACTCGCTTTTCGCGACTCACCCCGTGAACCGGCCGGATCTGCCGTTCCGCCTGTTGACGGGGATCGTGGATAGCGATCGCTTCACCGATGTCGGCATATTGTTTCCCGCCGTTTGGACGGACGCCAGTTTCGAAGGCGTGCTACCCCGAGGCACCCCGATCGCACAGTGCTTTCCGATCTTGCGTGAGGCGTTGGACTTGCAGTTCCAGCCGTTCTCCGCGGAAGAAGCGGAGCGCTATCAGTCGACCGCGAACACTCTGCTGTCACATCCGGGCGCGTATCGCCGGCGATTTCGCGTGCGGCGCGAGCGCTCAGGCCTCAAGCACGCGCCGCAGTCCGGCTGAGTTAAGCCAGAGGCGGCCTTTCTTGGCTGACGTCAGGGCTTGCGCGATGCGGGCGAACGTATCAGGCCGGAGACGTATCGCGTGTCGATAGGAATCCATTGCTGCGTCGAGATCGCCGGCGTGTTGCAAATTGAGTCCCAGGTTCACATGGACTTCGGGAGTGTCCGGCTGCGCCTCGATACTTCGGCGATAGGCGTGGATCGCGCCTGGCGTATCGCGCAGGTCTTCGCAGACCAATCCAAGCGCAAACCAAGCGTGGCCGTCGCCCGGTCGAAGTTTTAGGGCTCGCTCGAGCTCAACGCGGGCCGCTTGCGCTTCGCCCGTTTGTCTCAAGCACGCTCCAAGCGCCACTCTAACTTCGACGAGATCAGGGGCAGCCTCGAGCGCTCGCCGAAAAGCGGCGAGCGCCTCACGCGGCTGATCTATCGCCTGCAGCGCCGCGCCAAATCGCGCGTGGTCCATGGGTTCCGACGAAGATTCAGCCGCCCGCGCGAAGGCGACCACGGCGGTCTTGAGATGGCCTGCTTTGCGGAGCGCCTCCGCGATCTCGCGCCAACCCTCGACAAAGTTCGGAAAACGCACGAGCAGGTCTTCGAGAACCGACCGCGCCGTCTCATCGCCGGATTCGATGAGCGTCACGCAAGCGAGGAAGGCAGGCTCTGGCCGATCAGGAGCCAATCGCTCGGCGCGCTCCAACCGTATTCCCGCTTGCGCAAGATCTCCCATCGCGCGCGCCACACGCGCCGCCAAGATCAACGTGGGTGAATGATTAGGGCGCAAGCTCAGACTCGACTCGGCCCAGCGCGCCGCGTCCTCAAGGCGCCCCCGGCGCAGCGCGATGGCCGCCGCCAGTTGATGCGCCGCCGGATCCTGCGGCGCCAGATCTAGGATCAGGTCGCACGCAGCCGCCGCGCCGTCGATCCTTCCGGCGCGGAGTTCGGCCAAAGCATTTTCAAACGCGGAGTGTCGGCTCGCCTGTGGCTCTGTCATCGAATCCTGAAGTCTGAGCGTAATTGCCGGGACTATAGTCCGATGCAAGGCTTCGGGCTTTCAATAAATGCCCGATCTTGCCGATGCGCGTTATCAGGATAAACATTCGCCTCATGACCGGCAATCGATTTGGATCGAGCTAGCGCGAGCCGACTACAAAGCGCGCTCGCACGATAGTGCGCCGCGTTGGTGTAATGAGACGCAAATGGAGGGCGAGAAATGGATGCTGTGGGTGGGAGTGAGTCAATTCGGATCTTGGGCGATGAGCCGCTTCGCAAGCGCGCGACGGGCTTTCGATTCACGGAAGGAGCGGTCTGGCGCGGCGACGATCGGGTCGTGATCTTCAGCGACATTCCGAGCAACCGCCTGTATCGCTTCGATCCGTCAACGGAACAGGTTGCCCTTTATCGCGAGCCCAGCAACCTGACGAACGGCAACGTGTTCGAATCGCCAGCATCGGCTGGTCAGCTGCGAGCACGGCACGAGCCGCGTCGTCCGCGAAGAGCAAGACGGGAAGCTCACCGTGATCGCGAGCCACTACGACGGGCTGGAGCTGAATAGCCCCAATGATATCGTCGAGGACCGCCAGGGACGGCTCTACTTCACCGATCCGCCCTACGGGCGCGCGGAGGGCTCCGGTCCGACCCTGGGCGCCGGCATTCCGCGCCCACAGTTACAGCCGGTGCAGGGCGTATACCGCGTCGATCCGCGAGACGGCTCGATTGATCGGCTGGCCGACGATTTCGACAGGCCGAACGGGCTCTGCCTGTCCCTGGACGAGAAGACGCTGTTTGTCAGCGACACTGCGCGTGGTCACATCCGTCGCTTTTCGATCGTGGACGACGAGCTATTCGGCGGCAAGGTTTGGGCCGATGTATTGGGCGAGGGCGATGGCGTCCCTGACGGATTGAAGATCGACAGTCAGGGGAATGTCTATTCTTGCGGCCCCGACGGCGTCCATGTATTCGGTCCGGACGCGCGGCAGATCGCGGTCGTCAAGACCCCGGAAATATGCGCCAATTTCAACTGGGGCGACCCGGATCGCCGGACGCTTTATCTCTGCTGCACCTCGTCGCTCTATAGTCGTCGCGTTGAGATCCCGGGTTTGACGGCTTGGTAAATACGTTCGCGCGCTCCCGTGCACGCTCAGGCCGACCTCCCTAAAACGCAGAAGGACTTGTCATCCCGTGACGACCGAGCTCGAACCCGTCCTCGACCCCGATCTGCCAATCATCGACCCCCACCACCACCTGTGGGATGACGCGCGCGGGCGTTATCTGCTCGATGAGCTGCTGCGCGACGTGAACAGCGGACATAACGTCCTCGCGACGGTCTTCATCGAGTGCGGCGCTATGTATCGCGCGAGCGGTCTCGAGGCGATGAAGGCGGTTGGCGAAGTCGAATTCGTGAACGGCGTCGCGGCGATGAGCGCGAGCGGCGTCTATGGGCGCGCACATCTCTGCGCCGGCATCATCGGCTTCGCAGACCTCCGGCTCGGCGAAGCGGTTGAGCCGGTGCTGGAAGCCATGACACGCGCCGCCGGCGACCGCTTTCGCGGCATCCGTCAGCTCGCCACCCATGATCCGCAGGTGCGGCTCCACAATTCGCCGGGGCATCTTCGCGATCCCGCTTTCCGCAAAGGATTCGCCAGTGTTCAACGCCGCGGGCTCAGCTTCGACGCGTGGCTCTATCACTCGCAGCTGCCCGACTTGATCAATCTCATGGAGCATCATCCGGAGGCCAAGGTCGCGCTGAACCACATCGGTGGGAGGGTCGGCATCGGCGCCTATGCTTCCCGGCAAGACGAGGTGAAAGCGGCCTGGACGCGAGACATCAAGGCGCTCGCCCGCTATCCCAACATGCATGTGAAGCTCGGCGGTCTCGGCATGCCGCTTTGCGGCTTTGGCTTCGAGACCCGCCAGCAGCCCTACCCTTCCGAGGGCTTGGCGCAAGCCTGGCGACCTTGGTTCGAGACCTGCATCGCGGCATTCGGGGTCCAGCGATGCATGCTCGAGAGCAATTTCCCGGTCGACCGCGTGTCGTCGAGCTACCGCAACATTTGGAACGCGTTCAAGCGCATCGCCAACGGCGCTTCCGCCGACGAAAAAACGGCTCTGTTCAACGGCGTCGCCGGACGGTTCTACGGCATCGAGATCTGACCGCAGCGGGGCGGGCGTAAGGCAATCTGCACTGGTTGCCTCCATCTACCTTCCCCGTTCCTTGATGACATTCTCCGCCACCCGCCAAGCATTGGCCATGATGGTCAGAGTGGGATTGGCGCCGGTCGCGGTCGGGAATGGGGAGCCGTCGACAACATAAAGGTTGTCGACCTCGTGCGCACGGCACCACCGGTTGACGACCGACTTCGCGGGATCGTCGCCCATGCGAGCCGTGCCGTGCTGGTGGGAGCAGTTGCCGGTGACGCGATCGGCATAGACCTTCTGCACCCGCTTCGCGCCGGCCGCCTCCAGGATGTCGGCCCCGCGATCGATGAGGAAGCGGCCCTGGCGGAGATCGTTCTCGTGCGCTTCCGTCGTGATGCGGGCGACCGGTAACCCCCATGCGTCCTTGATTTTGTCGTCGAGCTCGACCCGGTTGTCGTGACGGGGCATGTCGTGCAGGACCATTGCGACCGCCATCGTATGGTTGAAATGGTCGCGGTCGTTCTCCTTCGCGGCGGCGCCCCAGGCGGGCGCATCGGGCAGGCGCCAGTTGATTGGCAAGGGAATGCCGACGCCGGCGCAGGCGACGTGGCCACCGCTGACAAAACCGCGCGACGAATCGTGCTCGTAAAACTGAAAGGTCGACGCGCTGACATAGCCGCCACCCGCCCAGGCATAGATTGGATCGTCGAACGTTCCAACGGCGGCGCTGTATTCGTGAAAGGTCACATTGCGGCCCACGAGATCCGAACCGTTGGCAAGCCCGTTCGGGAAGCGACCCGACTTGGAAAGGAGCAGGAGGCGCGCCGATTCGACGGCGCCGCAAGCCAGGAAGAAGAGATCCGCCTCCTGCTCGATTAGGTCCCCATCGGCATCCTCGTAGACGGCAGCCTTGATCCTCCCAGTCGAGTTCGAGCGCAAGCTCGCGCACATAGGCGTCGGGGCGAAGGTCGAAACGGCCGGTCTTGACTGCATCTGGCACGAAGACGTTGAGAGCGCTCGACCTCGTGCCCGTCGGGTCTCCATGTTGCTGCGCGAAGGCGCTGATGACGGTCGGCTTGCGTCCATTATGGGCGCGCGACAGCGCGGCCTGGGGCATCGGAAACGCGTTCCAGCCCAGGGCGGCGCAGCCCTTGTTGAATTTCTCGGCATACCGGGAGACGGGCAAGGGTGGACATGGGTAGTCTCGGCTCCTCGGCCCCTCGAACCAGTTCGCGCCCGCCTGACCTGAAACGCCGAAGGCCCATTCGACCTTGGCGTAATAGGGTTCGAGCTCGCCATAGGCGATCGGCCAGTCGGCAAGGGTCGTTCCCTTGAGCTCGCCTGCGATCGTGCGCAGGCGGAAGTCGTTCGGCGTGAAGCGCGGCAGCCAGCCCTGCCAGTGCACCGTGCCGCCGCCGACCATCTGCGGCACCGGGCAGAAGAGTTCCACGCGCGCCTTGTCGGCGGCGGTCGCGCGGGTCGTGCGCGGATTGAGCAGCGGGTCAGGCCAAAGATTGTAACGATTGACGTTCGCGAGTTCGTCACCGCCGAAAGTCTCACGGTCGCGCCATGGTCCCTTTTCCAGGCCGACGACCTTGACGCCGCTTTCGGTGAGCAGCTTGGCGAGAGTCGCGCCGGAGGCGCCGGCCCCGATGATGCACGCTTCGGCGCGCGCAGGCTTGGCCTTATTCGGCACGATTGGCCTCTCGATGCTTTTGTTCCTCGCCTTCGGCGAACCACTTGAGCGTGCTGTAGCGGCCGGTGAACACCTCCATGAGCGACGAAGGTCCGGGGAAGCCAATGACCTTCCAGCCGGCTTGGCCTTTGTTACCCCCGTAAACGCTGTCCGAGTAGAAGCCCTGCCGCGTATGCATCGCCAGGAGCGGCACGAAGCTGAGCTCGGTTTCGGTCAGCGTTTGCTGCAGCGCCGGGCCCTCGCCGAGGCCGCCCGCCTGCCGGCGTTCGAGCGCAGACAAGGTCTCGTCCTGCTGGGCTTCGTTCAGCGAGCGGAACTCGGCGCGGAACATCTCCCTGGCGAGCGCGTCAACGGCAGCGATGCCCTCGACATAGGTCTTGCGCAGGACATCGATGCGCTGCCTCCAGGCCTCGGCCCGCTTGCCGGTCAGGGTCTCGAAGCCGCTGCCGTCGGGTTTGGCGTAGATGAACTCGACACCGGACAGGTAGCGGTCGACGAAGTCGATCGTGCCGGCCTCCCTGGCGCCGGGCTCGTGATCGGTCGGGATCATCCGCGCCATGGCGGCCTCGACCGTCGCGCGCTGATGCGCGTCGAAGAACATGTCGCTTGCCACGAGTCCTCCTCCCTTGCTTAGGCGGGCTCGCCGATCGCAGACCCCCGCGCGAGCAAACGTCAATAAACGCGCATAAACGCCTCCTAAACGCGCTTAAGCGCTAGTAAAAGTACTAGCGGTTACTAGCGTTTATTTTTCCGAATCGAAACTTCTCAATAGGTTACAGCCGATGTAATGAAAACAATCCGTCCCGCGCGCAGGAGCGATATGCGCGATGGCCTGAACGCCTCTGCTCCATCCTCGCCTCCACGCCAAAAACCCCGCGGTCCGCTATTCCGACGAGATACATATAGCACGAGCTTCGGCTTTCGGGAACCGATTGTTCGAGGACAGATCCGGCGCTCAGGCGCCGACGGTGTTCCGCCTCAGGAAAGCGAGACTTCGCGCCGCTCCGCCCGGGGGATCGGGCCAGGCGTCAAGCTCCGCGGCTATCCAACCGCGATAACTCTTCTCCATGAGCGCACGGATCACTGCCGCATTGTCGAGGTCGCCCTCGTCGAGCGGGGTGAATGCGAACGGCTCGCGGCGCAGGCCCTTGAGATGCACATAAGAAATCCGCGCCCGATGCTTCTTGATCATCGCCGGAACATCGCCGCCCGCCGCCGCGAGATGGGCGGTGTCCGGGCAGAAGCCGATCGAGCTCAGCGAGAAGATTCGGTCGACCTCCGCTGGACCTTCGACGATGGTCGAGAGATGCGGATGGTAATGGGCGGTGAGACCGCGCGCCTTGGCGAGCGCGGCGGCCTTGTCCAGGCCTTCCGCAAGACGCTCGTAGTCGCCAGGGGCGGCGCCGTTGAGGCGCTTCGCGCCGCCGCCGATGACGAGATGCTCGGCGGAGAGATGCGCCGCGGCGTCGGCGACGCGGGCTATTCGGCCAAGCTCCTCATCGAGAATGTCGGGAAAGATGAAGTTCGCGCCGGAATAGGCGGCGACGAGCTTGACCCCGGCGCCTTCGAGCGCGGTCCGGAGCGCCTTCGCGCCACCTGGATAATCCACAAGGTTGCCGTCGAAGAGCTCGACGCCGTGATAGCCAACGGCGGCGATTTCCGCGATCGCCCGGCCGATATCGCCGTAGGTCACATAGGTAAGCCGGCCTATCGAAGTGACGCCGACCGCGGCGCCGCCCAGCGGGCCCCAGCAATTGGTCTGGTAAGCGAACCGAACGTCCACCGGTCATTTCTCCCTGCGCTTGGTCCGGCTGGGGCCGCCGGTCGGCGCCGGCTGCGGCCTGTTCTCGCCGTCCGGAGGATGCGAACGGGATCTTTCAAAGTCAATTTAATTGGAGCAAGAGCTTCAGAACGCTGGGGGAAATAGGGCGATCGGGTAATTGCCAAGCCTGAGCTTCAGAATGGGCGCCGAACGGCGCGCCGTTGAAGGCCGGTCAAGCCCGGCCAGGACGGCCTCGCCGCACATCAGGTCCGGGACGCTCCCCGTCGCGAATGCTCCAGCATTGCCTCCAGCAACTCGATCAACTGCCGCGCGTCGCGGCCTATCTGGGCAAGGTGCGCCTTCGATAGGGGCGCCAGCGCGATTTCCGCCCGGGCGGTGAGAGTCAGAAGAACGCGGCGCCGATCTTTAGCGTCGCGTTTGCGCTGAACGAGCCCCGCCTCTTCCAAACGGTCGACCAGTTCGACGGTCGTTTGCGGCTTCAACAAAAGTTGATCAGCCAGATCGTTGACCGTCACCTCGCCAGCCGGCGCCAAACCACGAATGGCGAGGATCGCCTGATGTTGCTGCGCGGTGAGCCCGGCCTCGCGGGCCGCGTCGGCGCTGAACGCCAGAAATACTCGCAGTGAGCGCCTAAACGACGCCAGCGCGGCGTAGTCGCGGTCTTCCAATTTAGAGGCTGTGCCCTCCAGGCTGGGACGCTTTTCAGTCACGCGGTGCCCCTATTGATTTTTATCGTGGCACGATTTATTCGCATTGCGATATCATCCTGTTGCGACGCAATATGAGCGTTGAAGCGCGCTCCAAAGAGGCTCCCCTTGCATCGTCATCATTCAGCTAGCCCTTTGCAAAGGCTAGGAGATTTCACCACGGACCGGCGCGTCCTAATTCTTATCGGCATGGCTGTGCTGGTCGGCGCGGGCGGCGTCGCCTCAGCCTGGATGCTGCTGCGCGCCATCGCGTTCGTCACCAACCTGGTCTGGTTCCACACCGTCAGCTTCCAGTCGGTCTCGCTCGCGAACGCCCCGAGGAACTGGCTGATGGTCGCCGCGCCGGCGGTAGGTGGCCTTGCGATCGGGCTGATGGCTCGCTTCGGCTCAGAGAAGATCCGCGGACACGGAATTCCGGAGGCAATCGAAGCGATTCTGATCGGCCAAAGCCGGATGTCCCCCAAGGTCGCTGTCCTCAAGCCGCTGTCCTCCGCCATTTCGATCGGCACGGGCGGTCCGTTCGGCGCCGAAGGTCCGATCATCATGACGGGCGGCGCCATAGGCTCGCTGTTTGCCCAATGCTTCAGCCTGAGCGCCGCGGAACGCAAGACCCTGCTGGTCGCCGGCGCGGCGGCCGGGATGACGGCGATCTTCGGTACGCCGGTCGCCGCGGTCGTGCTTGCGGTCGAGTTGCTCCTTTTTGAATGGAAGCCGAGAAGCCTCCTCCCGGTTGTCACGGCCTGCGTGGTCGCGGCCGCGTTGCGAATGTTCGTGATCGGATCGGGACCGCTGTTTCCGTTCTCTGGAACGCTCGCCCTTTCGGGCTGGGGACTTCTCATTTGCGTCGGCGTCGGCGTCGTCGCGGGACTTCAATCGGGGCTGCTGACCGGGCTCCTGTACAAGGCCGAAGATCTCTTCGGCCGCTTGCCGATCCACTGGATGTGGTGGCCGGCGCTCGGCGGCCTTGCCGTCGGTCTCGGCGGTTTGCTCGAGCCAAGGGCGCTTGGCGTCGGCTATGCCGTGATCGCCGATCTTCTTGCCGGGCATGTGACCGCCAAAGCAGTCGCGCTCATCCTCGTCGTCAAGTCGATCATCTGGATTGTCGCGCTGGCCTCGGGAACCTCCGGCGGGGTGCTCGCGCCTCTGCTCATATTCGGCGGCTGCCTCGGATGGCTTGAGGGGCAATTTCTCCCTGGCGACTCCGGCGCTTGGGCGTTGCTCGGCATGGCGGCGATGATGGGCGGGACGATGCGGTCTCCCTTGACCGCCGTGCTGTTCGCCGCCGAGCTGACCGGCGATTTCACCCTTCTCACGCCGCTCCTGATCGCGACCGGCGCGGCGTATGGGGTGACCGTGCTCATGCTCAAGCGGTCGATCCTGACAGAGAAGATTGCGCGCAAAGGCCAACATATCGTTCGCGAGTACAGCGTTGATCCGTTCGAGCTTCTGCTGGTCGGCGATGTCATGGTGCGCACGGTCGACACGCTTCCGGGACATATGCGCCTCGAGGACGCGATCGCGTTCTTCTCCGCCGACGAACCCCGCCACAAATCCTATCCGATCGAGAACGAGAACGGACGGGTGGTTGGAATGGCGAGCCGGGCCGACATTCTGCGATGGAGACAGGAAGCGCCAACGGATGAAGACACCCTCTCCGATCGGCTGTCCGACGAAGCTCTGATCGTCGGATATGCCGACGAGACCGTGGCTCAACTCGCCGACCGCATGGCCGCCGAGGGCGTCGGCCGCGTGGCGATCGTCGAGCGCGGCGCGATGCGCCTTGTCGGGCTCGTCTCCCGCAAGGATCTTCTCCACATACGCCGCGCCTCCCGGAACGCCGAGGACACTCGGATCGCCTATTTCAGAACGCGGCGTCCACCTGCCGCGGGACAGCCAACGGCCAGTTTGCCGGACCGACGGCCGCACAAGAAGGCCGCGGGCGGCTAGCGGCGCTCGGAGTAATACAAGCTATCTGATGATCGGAACCTTGCTACGGTCGATGGTCACGAAGACAGCAAAAATCAGCGCCGCGCCGAAGACGATCTGTTGCGCAAAAATGTCGACGCCGACGTAGGTCATGCCGATGCGCACGATCGACACGATCAAGGCGCCGACGACGGTGCGGCCGATGCTTCCGACCCCGCCGGTGATCGCCGTGCCGCCAAAGATCACCGCAGCGATGGCGGGCAGGAGAAGCTGATTGGCGAGGTCCGGGGAGCCGCCTTGATAGTGTCGATCGAGCCGGCATGCGGCTCGATACATGCTGGCGTCGAAGGCGCACAGTTATGTGATGACCTTCAACATGGCGACCTTACCAAGATGCAACGGGAGCGACAAGGGCGCTCAGGAGGAAAAGATGGATGACCTCCGTCGACAGTGCTCTCGATCGACCGTGAGGCGCTTCAGGAGGGGGACGCCTTCGCGAGCCTATTTGAGCTTCGCGGGATTCTCGAAGTCCACGCGGCCGCGCTCGCGGCTCGTCGCCGATCGAAAGACGATCTTGCCCGCATGCAAGAGGCGCTCGCCGAGGCGGCTCCTCTCGCGGCGCTCTGACAGAGCGGAACCTTTAACCTCGTGGTTGGTGTTACAGCGACTCGGAAATGGCGCCGTAGGCCGCTGAAATCCCTCAAAACGGACTCGCTAACGCGGGCTCGCGGTCGTTTGTGAAAGAGAATCGATGAGGCGGATCCCGTCTCAGTCTTTCGTCAATCCGAGCCGCCCCATCGCCTTCCCGATATGCCGCCGCATGCCTTCGCGGGCGCGTTCGCTATCCTTGGCCTTGATCGCTTCGTAGATCGCGCCGTGCTCTTCCTTGTTGATGCGTCCTCGAGCGACAGCGTCCACACGTTCATTCGCTGTGGCGATGCTCGCTCGCACATGCTCGGAGATGAAATTGACGAAGATCGCCACATACACATTGTTGCTTGCGCGCGCGATCGCCCGATGGAATTCCAGATCGGCCTCGACCGCTTGCGGCGTCCCCTGACTGTCGTAGAGGCGCTGCAGCGCCGCCCCTATCTCCGCAAGATGCTTGCGGCCGCGGCGGGCGGCTGCAAGGCCCCCCGCTTCAACTTCGAGGATCGAGCGCAACTCAAACAGGTTCGTGAAAAGCGAGCGATCGCGCAGGATCTCCGCATCGAGCCTGAGGGCGGAGTTTGCCTGGTTGCTCAGGACGAACACCCCAGATCCCTGACGTACTCGACAGCACCTTCAAACCGCAGCCGCGCCACCGCCTCGCGGACGACATTGCGGCTGACGCCAAAGGTTTCAGCGAGTTCGCGCTCGGTCGGCAGCCGGTCGCCCACCTGGAATCGTCCGGCGAGGATCTCGTCCGAGATCATGCGCGCAACTTGCGAGGGAAGGTTCGGGGCGCGGCCAAGCGTCTTGATCGCGAGGCCCTCGGCGGCCTTGCGGCGCGGCCGGCCGGGTCGCCCGCGCCGCCGTCATGAAGCGGATCTCGCAGCGCTAGGTGAGCGCGACCGGCCCTGGCGGTTGCCAAGATAGGTCTCGCGGACGAGGTCTAGGCTGCGCAGCTCTTCGATCGTGCCCGCAGCGACAATGCGACCGTTCTGCATGATGTAGCCGCGATCGGCGACCGCAAGCGCCAGGCTAGCGTTCTGCTCGACGAGCAGCACCGCCGCTTTGAACCTGTTCCGCACCGAGAGAATGATCGAACGCACTTCGTGGACAATGATCGGCGCAAGGCCGAGTGACGGCTCATCGAGAATGAGGATCTTGGGCTTGGCCATGAGTCCCCGGGCAATCGCGAGCATCTGCTGCTGTCCTCCGCTCAGGGCGGAGCCTTTCGCATCCCGTTTCTCCGCAAGAATGAGAAAGAACGACTCCATTGTCGCAATATCTCTCTCTACGCCCTCGGATCGGTGCGAGAGTATCCGCCGAGCCACAGATTGTCGCGCAACGTGAGATCAGTAAGGATGCGTCGCCCTTCCGGCACGAGAACAGCGCCGCGGCGGTCGCGGCGAGGCGCGACGGGCTCCATCACCTTACCTTGCGTTTGCCGAACGTCGGCTGCACTTCCGGGATCGGCGGCATCTGCCAGGTCCCGGTAATGGGGATGCCGGTGTCACGATTGATCATGACCTCGATCACAGTCGGAATGTTCGATCGGATCGCTTCGCGATAAGCGTCGCCAAACTGATCGGGGTGCTCGACGCGGATGCCACGGCCGCCCATCGCCTCGGTCATCTTAACGAAGTCAGGATTCCATAGCTTGCCGGTCTGTTCATTGACGAAGCTCGTCCCAATTTCCCGGCCGTCGTGGTAGGCGCGCTGCAAGTCTCGGATGGTGCCGATGGCGTAATTGTTCTGCAAGACCCAGACGGCGGGTAGATTATATTCGACAGCGGTCGCGACAACGTGCGGCATCATGGTGAAGCCCCCATCGCCGCAGATTGAGACGCAAGGCGAGTTGGGACGCGCGAGTCTCGCGCCGAGGACGCCGGCGATGCCGAAGCCCATCGCCGCGAAGCCGCCCGCCGTCAGATGTGTGCCCGCGATCTTCGGCTTCCAGTACTGCTCCGACCATACCTGGCAATTGCCGACGTCGTCGACCATCACAGTGTCGGGAGGCGAGATCTTGTTCATGTCCGCCATCATCCGGCGCGGCTCGATGGGCACCTCGCTGGACCGCTCAAAGGGCTCGCAGAAATTGCGCCAGTCGGTCCGCCAGCCGTCAATCTCCCTCTGCCAGGCGCTCCCGTAACCGAGGCGCACGCCCTTGGCGCGGGCAATGCGCGCGGCCTGGCCAAGAAACGCTTTGGCGTCGCCGACCATGCCCATCTCGACCGGATAATTGCGGCCGATCTCCTCCGGGTCGATGTCGACCTGGATGAGCCGCGTCGGAGGGATGTTGTAGACGTAGCCCTTAATCCACGATCCGGTGTGAAGATCGTTGAAGCGCGCGCCGATGGCGAGAATGACGTCCGCATTGCGCGCGGCTTCGGTGGCGGGATATTCGCCCCAGACCCCCGCGACGCCGAGGTTGAGGCGATGATCCGCCGGGAGAGCGCCCTTGCCCATAAACGACGTATAGACCGGTACGTCGAGCTGCTCCGCGAGCGCGCGAAGCTCCTCATAGGCTCCGGCGACGCGCACGCCCCCGCCTGCCAGGATCAGCGGTCGCTGCGCCCCGGCAAGAAGGCTCAGCGCCTTCTCGACCGTCTCGTCGGCGACCGTGGTGCGCCAGTTCAGCGGCTGCCCGTGCGCATTGGGGTCCGGCGTCGAGACGGGTGCGGTCCTCATGTAAAGATCGTAAGGCATATCGAAATGCACAGGGCCTGGTCGCCCTGTCCGCATCAGCGTGAAGGCGTCCGGCAACGCCTTAACTAGGTCCTCCACCTTACGGATGCGCCACGATTTCTTGACGACTGGCGTGAACATGGACGACATGTCGCCGTGGTAGCGATAGTCGTCCTGCAAGGCGCCGGTATCGAACTGGGTGGTCGGAACATTTCCGGTGATGACGAAGAAGGCGGAACAGTCGTAAAAGGCGTTTGCCACCGAAATCATCAGATTCATTGGGCCCGGGCCGGTTGAGGCGTAAACGGCGAGGGGCTGTCCAGTCAGACGAAAATAGACGTCCGCCATGAAGCCCGCCGACTGCTCGATCCGCGGCGAGATATGGCGGATGCGATCGGTCTGCTTATAGATGCCGTCCAGAAGGCCGATGGCGCCATGCCCGGCGTAACCGAGGATATACGGCACCTTCTCCTTCACGAGATACTCGGCAATGATATCCGTGCCGCGCGTCTCGTTGGAGCCTGCAGCGTAGCTCGTGAGCCCGGGCCGCATCCCGAGAGAGGAAGAGATCGATCCCGCCGGCCGCGGCCGATCGAGTTCGTAGGATCGTGACCAATCGCTCATCAACCATCCTCCCTTTTGTCTTCGCTTCCCGGTCTGGTCGCCGCGTCTCGGCCATCGTCAGAACGTCGCCGCCATTTCGGCAAGTCGCTGATGGGCGCGCTCGCGCGCCGCCAAAATCGGCTCCTGCGGGCCCGTCGTCGGCCCGATCAGGACGAAGCGTGTGTCACGGATCCCGACGAAACGCAGCGCCTCGCGCAGATACGGGCTCGCCATATCGATCCGCCCGCGATTCATCCCGGTCACGAAGTCGCTGCCACAAGCGATGATCACGAGTGTCGGGCGATCCTTTAGGAGCGGGATATAGCCGATCGCCGGATCGAACCGGAATGTGAGTCCAGGCTGGCTTACAAGGTCGATCCAATGCTTCAGCTTGTAGGGAATGCCGAAGTTCCACATCGGGGTCGAGATCAGCACGCGATCAGCGAGCGAAAAGCGCAGCGCCATGCGCTCGACTACGGCGAAGGCGTCGCGCTCCGCGGGGTTGAAGGCGCGTCCGTTGGTGATGGCATATTTGGCCTCGAGCGCCGGGCCCTCAAATTCAGGTAGGCGCTCCCGCCAGACATCCATCACGTCGACATCCCAGTTTGGGCGCGCCTCCTGAAAACGCGCAACGAATGCATCCGCGCCTGCGGAAGACGCCGCCTCCCTACGCGGCGAACATTTGAGATGAAACAGTTTCGGCACGGGGTCCGCCCTGTTCAGCCGAGCGCCTTGATAACCGCCTCGGCGTTTGTGACCACAGCGACGTTCTGCATGGCAAAGTCGATAGAAGCGCGGTGCCACGCCGCGTTCATTGTCGAACAGCAATCCTCCGGCACGACGACGAAGTAGCCCTTATCTGCGCCGGTGCGCGCCGTGTGCTCGATCGACATGTTGGTCCAGGCGCCGGTGTCGATGATCATGTCGCGACCCTGGGCCCGAAGAATGGTCTCGAGGCGCGATCCTTCCCAGGCGCTCATGCGCATCTTCTCGACCACGAAGTCGCCGGGCTGAGGTTCGAGGCCGCTGACCGGCGCCACGCCCCAGGTGCCGCGCACCATCGCCTTGCTGTCGGCGATCCCTTCGAACAGCGGCGCGTTGAGCGTCAGGCCCGGCGCGCCCGGCTCGACGACGAACCAGACATGGATCACCGCGACGCCGCGCGCGCGCGCCGCGGCGGCGAGACGGCGCGTGTTCTCGACCACGTTCTGCTCGCGCGCATGAACCGGCGATCCAGAAGACGCGAAGGCGCCGCCCTCGCCGATGACGTCATTCTGCATGTCCTGAATGATGAGCGCGCAACGCTTGGGATCGAGTGTCAGGTTTTGAGCGAGCGACGGCCGCGGTGACGAAGGCTGGCTGTCGACGCTTTGGCTCGAGCGAGCAGCAGACGAGGCGGTCGCCGATCTCGCGTTCATATAGGGCTCACGCCGTGCCGCGACTTTCGTGTCGATCCGATAGACCGAGTGGGTCGCGGTCAGGAACAGAGTCTGGAATTCCGGTCCGCCCCAGGCGAGATTGGCGACCAGTTCGGGCACGCGCACCTTGCCCAAGAGATCCCCCGAGGGCGCGTAGACCCAAACGCCGCCTGGCGCGGTCACCCAGACATTGCCGCGCTGGTCGCATTTCATCCCATCCGGCACGCCCTGTTCGAGCGAAGAACGGACGCCAGAGGCAAACATACGCCCGTTCGACAATGAACCGTCGCCCGCGACGTCGAATACGCGGATCAGCGTCTGCGCCGTATCGTTGACATAGAGGCGCTTCTCGTCGGGCGAAAAGCAGAGGCCGTTCGGCTGATCGAAGAGTAGGCGGTCGACGAGCAGTTGCGGGGCGCCGCCGCCGGGCGGGACGCGGTACACGCCTTGGAAACCAAGTTGCCGCGGACGCTCGACGCCATAACCCGGCATGCGTCCATAGTAAGGGTCGGAGAAGTAGATCGACCCGTCGGAGCGGACGCACACGTCGTTAGGGCTGTTGAGTTCCTGGCCGTCGTAGTGGCTCGCGAGAATTTCGCGCCGCCCGTCAGGTCGTTCGCGCACGAGCGAGGATGTCGCGTGCTCGCAGACGATCAAATTGAGATCGGCGTCGTAAGTCATGCCGTTGCATTTGTTCGAAGGGCGACGCACCTCCGCGACGCCCCTCGCAGCGTCCCAGCGGCGGCGCACATCGGCGGGCATGTCGGAGAATAGAAGATAGTGGTCCGTGGGATGCCAGATCGGACCCTCGGTGAAAGTGAACCCCGTCCCGACTTGGCCCACCGGCGCGTAAGGGTCGACCAAGTCCTCGAATTCCGGCCGCAGGGTGGCATGTGTCATGGCAGGTGATCCCTTCGCGAGCGCTCAGGCCGGGAACCAGTTGCGCTTCGGCAGCGTCTGGGTGATCGGGCCAGGCACAAAATCCTGCAGCCGCGCAACGACCGTCCCATGCCCAACCTTGGCTGGGCGATCGTGCACCGGCAAGATGAAGCTGGCGTTGGCGAGCACCTTCTTGATAGCTGCCTTCTCCGCGCGTTTGGTCATGCCATGGTTGCCGGTCGTCTGCGGTTCGCCGTCGTGATTCTGGCGGAACGGCTCCACGATCTGGTCGTGGATGTCATAGATGACGTCGCCGCAAATCGTCGCCACCCCTTCGGCCGTATGAACGTGTACGTTCATCGATCCTTCGGTGTGCGCGTTCGCTGCCTCGCAGAAGACGCCGGGTATCAGTTCGATTGGACCACTGATTTCG
Source organism: uncultured Alphaproteobacteria bacterium (assembly GCA_963836695.1). Classification (GTDB taxonomy): domain Bacteria; phylum Pseudomonadota; class Alphaproteobacteria; order Rhizobiales; family Beijerinckiaceae; genus Roseiarcus. The sequence continues at coordinate 87,154 of CAWIKX010000022.1, read as the reverse complement.
AGGTCCAGGAAGCGCAACGCGTTCTTGGCATGCAAGCGATCAATCAGATGCTTGATGTCGGGCGCCGGATATTGAGGGTGCTGAATACCGGAAACGGAATACTCGAGCTCCTTGCGATTGACGACCACGGTCGAATTCATTGGAAAGAGATCGTCCTTGCCGGCATGATCGATGTGCAGGTGCGTATGCACCACATAGCGGACGTCGCCCATGCGCACGCCGTGCTTGGAAAGCTGATTCTCGATCATGTTCTCGTGGAACTGCAACCCGCGCATGCCCAGCGACTCCATGATCTGGTTCGAGCGGTAGCCCGTATCGACAACGATGGGATAGGTCCCGCCGAGGACGAGAAAGCCGAGCGTCGCCACGCGCCGGGTGCGCCCGCAATCCTTGCCGAGCACAAAGAAGCTCCCTTCGAGCTCGATGTCGCCGTAGTCGAGGACTTTGATTTCCAACGGCATATATCCCTCCCAACTGTCCTTATTCCGCTTCGCGGTCTATGGCTCGATACGATAGACGCGCATCGCCGTATCGTGCAGAATCGCTTGCTGTTCCTTGGGCGCGAGCGAAGCCACGGCGTCCCTGTAAGCTGCGAGAAGCTCGCCATACGAGGTCCAGAGCTTCTCGACCGGAAAGTTCGAGCCGAACACACACCGGCCGGCGCCGAACACTTGGACCGTCTCGCGAACGATCTCGGCGATATGCGCAGGATCGTTGCGGTGCAGGAAAGTGCCGAGACCGGAAAGCTTTGTCGTGACGTTCGGACACGCCGCGAGGCGGACCATGCCCGAGCGCCACTCCGCGCGCCCGGCGGCCGACAGGTCCTCGAGCATGCCGGCGTGCTGAAGCACGAACGTGACCTTCGGGCACGATTCGGCAAGATCGGCCGCGTCGGCCATTTGCGGCGCAAACACCTGCAAATCGAAGCTCAGGCCATAGTCAGCGAGATAACCGACGTTGCGGCGGATCCTAGGATCTGCGACAAGATTCGGCCGCGACGCGAAGCGGTATTGTGGGTTTTCGTGCCAGTGCAATTGCATACGCACGCCATGCACCAAGGGATAGTGCGAAAGCCGGTCGAGTTGCGGACGCACGTCATTGGCGCTCACCTCGGCATAGGCGACAATCGCGTGCGGCCAACCCGTTTTGTCAGCGGTCCGCTGCACCCAGGCCGCCTCGTCCTCATAAGCCTCGGGCGCCCAGTTCGTCTGCACATAGACCGACTTGGCGACGCCTAGGTCGTCGAGATCGGCGCGATATTCCTCGATCGGATAGTCGCGCCGGATGGGCTCGTAGGGCCCAAAAATGCGTGGCTGCATCGGTCCCATGAGCCACGGAAGGTCGGCTTGGCGCCAGATATGATGATGGCCGTCGACGACTGGAATCACGCGGCTCTCCTGCGCCCGAGGGCGAGGACGTGATTGACGATCGCGGGCGTCGACCCGCCATCCACCATGTCATCGACGAACGGAAAGATTGCGACCAGCCCCTCGGTGCGAGGGCGGAAGTCACGGCCCACTGCAAGCGGGGTCAGCCAGCTTATCCGCCAGGCGCGGCGCGACAGCCTTGCGACCGCGTCGGCGAGAGCGGTCGGATCCCCCCGCTCGAGGCCGTCCGAGATGATGAGCGTAATGGCGCCGCGCGCGTAGGACGAAAAGCGCGGCACGGCGAGAAAAGCCTTGAGCGCATCGCCAATGCGGGTGCCCCCGTCAAAGTCGCTAACGATCTGGGCCGCGCCGGCCAGCGCCTGTTCGCGCCGCTTGAGCCGCATCGGGCGCGTGACCCGAGTGAGGCGTGTGCCGAATGTGAAGACCTCGACCCGTGGACTTGCCTGGGCGAGGGCATGGGCGAGACGCAGAATTCTCTTCAGTGCGCGCCTTCATCGAGCCGGAGACGTCGATGAGTAATAGCGCCCTGCGCGGCCGCACCCGACGCTTGAGGCGCGAAAGCTTGATGATTTCGCCATCATTGCGGGTCGCTTCGCGCAGCGTCCGGCGCAAGTCGACGACGGCGCCGCGTCGCGCCCGCCAGCGTCGGTAACTCAACCGCTTGGGCAGGCGTCGAGCGGCTTCGCGTGTGAGACGGCGTAGCGCTTCGCCCGTCTCCGCCGGGCCAAAGCGGCGCTCAACGAGCGCTTCCGCGCGAGTCGCGACCTGGCCGGATTCATTCGATTCTTCAGCGCTGATCGACGCCTCCATGCCGCGCCGATCTTCCTGGACGCGGACTACATCCTCCTCTTCCCCCTCCGGGAGGTCCTCCCCTTCCGCGCCGAGGAAGTGCATGTCGAACAGCGCATGATAGGCCGCGTGCCGCTCAGGCGGCGGGGCCAACGCAGCCAGACCGGCCCGGCGGATGTCGTCGAGATCGCGCGGGCCTAACAGGGTGATCGACGAGAGGAATGACGCTGTCTGCTCCGGCGCTACCGCGAAGCCATTGGCGCGCAGAATCGCGACGAAACTGATCAACGGCTCGATGGCGCGCGGCGGAGAAGCAATATCGCTCATCCGAATGACTCGGCGAGCATGGCGTCGAGTCGCCCCGACACATAGGCGAGGTCCTCCTCGTCTTTGAGCGCGACGCCGATCGAGCGCTTAAACGCATCCGGCCAACGGGCGCCCCCGCGATTGAGAAGCGTCGCGGCTTCAGCCCAGTCGACCGATTCCGAGATGCCAGGCGTCTTGCTCAAGGGCTCGCGCCTGAGCTTGCCAACCGCGGCGACGACGGCGCGCGCCGTTGCTTCAGCGACGCTGGAGGAGCGCAGCATGACGATGCGGGCTTCACGCTCTGCGCTGGGGTAGTCGATCCAGTGATAAACACAGCGTCGCCTGAGCGCTTCGTGCAAGTCGCGCGTACGGTTCGAGGTCAAAATCACGATCGGGCGGTCGGCAGCGCGGATTGTGCCACGCTCCGGAATCGAGATCTGGAAATCGGAGAGGAATTCCAGCAGGAACGCCTCGAACTCCTGATCGGAGCGATCAATCTCGTCAATCAGGAGAACGGTCGAATCGGGTGAGCGCAGCGCGGCCAGCATCGGCCGCTCGATCAGAAACGGGTCGCTATAGATGTCGATGCTCTGCTCGCCGGCTTGTCGGATCGCCAGCATCTGGCGGGGATAATTCCACTCATAAAGCGCAGACGAGGCGTCAATGCCTTCGTAACACTGGAGCCGGATCAGGCGACGCGCGAGCACTGCGGCGACCGCCTTCGCCGCCTCCGTCTTGCCGACGCCGGGAGCGCCCTCGAGCAGAAGCGGCTTGCCGAGCGCAAGCGCGAGATAGGCGACGGTCGCCAGGCCCTCGTCGGCGAGGTAATAGGCGGAGCGAAGCGCCCGCTCGAGCGCTTCCGGGCTATCGATTCCGACAATGTCCGCCCTGATCGCCATCGTGAGTGTCTAGCGCCGCGCCTGTGGCCGCGCGCCGCCTTGCGCCTTGATCGCGCGCAGCACCTTTTCCGGCGTGATGGGCAGTTCGTCCATCCTGACGCCAACCGCGTTGAAGATCGCGTTGGCGATTGCGGGCATGACGGGGTTAGCGCACATCTCGCCCGGGCCCTTGGCCCCAAAGGGACCGTCCGGGGCGGGACGTTCGAGGACACTGATGTCGTGAGGGCAAATGTCGCCCGGCCCCGGCATCAGGTACTCGACGAAATCGCGCGGGCCGTGGCTTGGATCGGGATAGTATGGTTCGGGCGTTTCATAGAGGGCGTGACTGATACCCATCCACGCGCCGCCGACAAGTTGCTGCTCGACGAGGCGAGGATTGAGCGCCCGACCAAGTTCGTAGGCGCTGTCCATCCTCACCATTGCGACTTCGCCGGTCTCATCGTCGACTTCGACTTCGGCGACGAGGCAGGCATGGGCGTAGCAGGTCGCCGGCGACATCTCTCCGGTTTCTGGATCCACGTCGGAAAGGGGGACGAGGAAGATGCCGCGTCCTGATATTGTGCGCCCTTGCCGGAATTGCGCGGCGATCGCGACATCCTTGGTTGAGATCGATCGGTGCGGCGCGCCTTTGACGTGAATGTTGCCCCGCCCATCGGTCTCGAGGTCGGCGACGTTGACTTCGAGCTCCTCAGCCGCCGCTTCCATCATGACGCCGCGCGCCTCGCGCGCTGCAGCCATGACCGCGTTGCCTACCCGATGTGTCCCACGCGAAGCGAAGCTCCCCATACAATGCGGGCCGGTGTCAGAGTCGGCTGTATCGACATACACATCCTCGACCGGCACTCCGAGCGTTTCAGCGCAGATCTGACGCGTCACCGACTTCATGCCCTGGCCGAGGTCGATCGAGGACAGCGACACCGTAAATTTGCCGCTCGGATTGGAGTGGACCAAGGCTTGGCTCGGATCGCCTCCGAGGTTCATGCCAATTGGATAATTCATCGACGCCATGCCGCGTCCGCGAAGCTTGGCCATCTTATCGTCTCCTTGCGCCGAATACGGACGAGAACCGGATCGCGCCATGCGACGGCGCGGCCGCCGGTGGCGGCGGAGGTGGGGGCGAGGGCCGCGTCGGCTCCGCGAGAGGGGGCGGCGCGGGACGATCGTACACCGTGCGTTGCTGCCCGGCCGGGCGGCTGACCAGGATCGGCTCCCGCGGCGTCGCCGGGACCGCTGCCCGCGATCCGCCGCCGTCCTTGCGCGACGACATGTGTTTGAACTCGTCGCGGATTCGCCATTTGGACTTCTCCGCCGCGACCTGCACGCACTCGATGAGGGCCGTGTTCTTGGCCTCACGTCGGTGGGCTTTCATGTCGCCGTCGCGATAGGCGTTGACGAGGCGGAACTCCATTGGGTCCATGCCAACAAGATACGCGAGCTTGTCCATCTGACATTCGATGGCGAAATCAACCGCTGTCACGCCGAAGCCGCGCATCGCCGTCGCCGGCACGCGATTGGTAAATACGCAATAGACGTCGGCGGACACGTTGGGGATCGTGTAAGGCCCAGGCAGATGCGCGGCGCATTTGACCACCGCGTAGCTCGACAAGCGCGTGTAGGCTCCGCTGTCGAACAGGCAGCGGAACTGACGCGCAAGAATCCGTCCGTCGCGGGAGACTCCGTCCTTAATGAAAATGCGCTCGGCTCCGCGCGGTGCGCAATAGATCATCTCCTCCTCGCGCTCGATCACGTAGCGCACCGGCCGGCCTGTCAGCATCGCGCCCAGAATGGAGAGCGGTTCGGTGACGGTGTCGACCTTGCCGCCGAATCCGCCGCCAACCGTGCCGCCGATAAAATGAAGCGTGTTCGACGGCACATCGAGGATCTTCGCGCACGTGTCGAGCGAAAAGAACAGCGCCTGGGTCGAGGTGTAGACGACGTACCGCCCGTTAGTGTCGGGCGCGGCGATCGAGCCATTTGTCTCTGTGTGCGCCTGCTCGATCGGCGACATCTGGTAGCGCTGCTCAAGAATATGGTCGGCGGCGGCGAAGCCGCGCTCGACGTCGCCGAAGCGGAGCTTCTGATGGTCGTAGATGTCGTGATAGGTGAAGGTGTTCTTGGGATAGGTCTCATTGACCACCGGCGCGCCCGGCTTCATCGCCTCCTCGACATCAAAGACCGTTGGCAACGGTTCGTAGTCGACGCGGATCTTGGCCAAAGCCTCGAAAGCTTCGCGCTGGCTGTCCGCGACGACGGCGACGATCGGCTCGCCTTTGTAGCGAACCTTGTCGACTGCGAGCGTCGGCTCATCATCCTTGCCGAAATTGATGAGGCTGAGCAGCGTGTTGAGATTGCGCGGCACGTCGGCGCCACGGATGATCCGGCGCACGCCGGGATGCCGCTCCGCTTCGGATAAGTCGATGCGGCGGATGCGCGCATGCGAGTGGGGGCTACGCAAAACCTTGAGATGCAGCATACCCTGCAGTTTGTGATCGTTGAAATAGGTCGAGGTCGCTGTGACATGGCCAAGCATGTCCTGGCGCTGCGTCGGCTTGCCAATCTCTTTGAGATTGTCATCGCGCTCGTCGGCAAAAATGTCTTTGCGCAGCTCAAGCATAACTCACCCTTTCAGGCGCGACGTTCGCCCCGACGCGCCGCGGCGGCGAGGACGGCGTTGATGATCGATTCATACCCGGTGCACCGGCAGATGTTGCCGGAGATCGCCTCGATCACTTCGACGCGGGTCGGATCCGGGTTGCGATCGAAAAGCGCCTTCGCGGCCATGAGCATCCCCGGCGTGCAATAGCCGCACTGGGCGGCAAAATTGTCCATGAACGCCGATTGGAGCGGATGCAGTTCGGGGCCCATCTTGAGGCCATCCGCGGTTTCGATTGATCTCCCCGCGACCGTCTCGGCAAGCGTTATGCAGGACAGGACCGGCTCGCCCTCAATCAGCACAGTACAGGCGCCGCAGCCGCCCTGCCCGCAGCCGAACTTGGGCGAATGATCCCCGACTTCGTCGCGCAGCGCCGAAAGGAGGCTCATGCCCCCATCGACGAAGACGGCGACGTCGCGGCCGTTATGTCGAAATTGAAACGGCGTCTTTGCCATGCGAATCGTCTTTCTTCAGCCGGCCTGCCCGAGAAGCAACCGGCGCAGATGGACGCCGACAACTTCGCGACGATACCATGCGCTCGCGATCGCGTCGGTCGCGGGCGAAGTTCCTTCAGCGGCGACGGCCACAACCGCCGCAACGCCCGCCTCGTCCAGCGTCTTGCCTTCGAGAGCCCGCTCGACCGCCTTGGCCCGGATGGCTGTCGGCGCCATCGCGCCGTAAGCGATGCGGGCGCCCGAGACCCGCCCGCCGACAGCGGGGAGAGACGCGGCGATCGAAAGCACAGATACGCCCTTCGGTTTGACCCGCGCGACCTTTCGGAAGCGAAAGGTCTCGGGACCCGATGGTCGGTCGCAAGTGACGCTCAGGACGATCGCCCCCGGCGTTCTATCACGGCTCGCCAGAAATTCTTCGAGCGCCATGTCACGCGCGCCATAGCCCCCCATCACCGAGACTGTCGCATCAAGAGCGAGCAGCGCGACGGCAAGATCCCCATATGGCGCGGGCGCGAACAGATTGCCTCCCACGGTCGCGTTCGTGCGCACGGCCGGACCGCCGATCAGGCGCGCGGCCGGGTGCAAAAAGGCAAGTTCCCGGTCCCGCAAGATCTGAGACAAGGTTACTCCGGCCCCGATCGTGATGCGCGCGCCCCTGGCTCGAATCTGGGTCAGCGAACGATCTTCGAGGCGCACGATCGTGGATATCGACACATCGCCTTCATTGAGCGCCCGCATCACCAGCGTGCCGCCGCCGATGTAGCGCGCGGAGCGGTCGGACAGCGCAGCGGCCGCTTCGGTCGGCGTAGCGAAGGTCTTCACTGTCACCGGCATCGTGAACCGAGCGCTTTCATGGAGACTCGCTGAGGTGCTTGCGGATGGCGTCGAAACCCGCCTGAAAGATCCCGTCGCTGACGAGGTCGGTCATGGGCTTCTCGTCCCCGGGACGGGTGGTGAAGCGCGACTCCCAATGCCAGAAGGTGCGGTCGCCATCCGTGACCGGCAAGAGTTGCACGTGGGCGACATAGTTGAACAGCGGGATCGGAGTATCTAGCAGGCAATAGCTAAAACTCTGCTCCAGATCCGAGAGCGCGAGCAATTGCTCGCGCAGCTCAGAGCCGTCGGCAAGCTTAACGCGGCGCACGCAACCGATGCGATCCGCGCTCTGGCTGCGCTCGATGGCGCTGGCCGCCAAGGCGGGGTGCCAGCGATCGAAGCCGTTGAAATCGCGCAGCACTCCCCATACCTGGTCGGTGGACGCATCGATGATAGTGCTCTTGACGACATGGGGCATGTCTAGCCGCCGAAGGCCCGCTTGAGCGCGTCGAACCCCCCCTGGAACACGCCGCCGCCGATATTGGCGATGAGCTCTCCTTCTCGCTCCGGCGCGCAGTCAAATTCCGCCGTCCACTCGGCGAAAGTCCGTTCTCCGTCCGTCACCGGCGTCAGACGCAGTGTCGCGACATAGTTCTCGACGCCCATCGGCGATTCGAGGATCGAATAGGTGCAGAACATGTCGTAGTCGGAGAGGCCCAGGAGCTTCTCGCGGATGCGGTCGCCGTTGCGCAGCCGGAAGTCCCGAACGCAGCCGATCTTGTCCGAAGGCTCTCCGCCCTCGATGCGGCTCTCGGCGATCGCCGGATGCCAGTTCGGCATGCCGTTGAAGTCGCGCACGCGAGCCCACACGCGGTCGCTGCGGCCGTTAATCACGCTCGAAACAAAAACCCGCGCCATGGACCTGTCTAGCTCCTCTTGCGGGGCGGGGATCCGCCGCTTGCGGGAGGAGCGCCATCAGCCTCCTTCTTAGGCGCCGTATCCTTGCGAATGCCTTGCATGTCGCGCGCTTCACGGATGAGGCCTGGCATCTTCGCGAGGCTCCCGCCTTCGACGCCGATATCGGCCAGGAGCGAGTCGATGAGCGGAGCCTGCACGCGGTAGCGGAGGGCGGAGTTGATCACTTCGTCGGTCGCGCTCCGCCCGCCATTGCCTCCGGAATTGCCGCCGTTCAGGCCATCGACTTGGAGGATGCGGATGCCCTCGATCTTCTCCATGGGCTTCACACTCTCGCGCACAATGCCCTCGATACGGTCGAGCAGTTTCCGCCGGAACAGCGAATAGCGCGCCGGTTCCGTCAGCACGTTCTCGGCTTCGTTCAGGAGCCTCTGCGCCTCGGCTTCGACCGCGGCGCGCACGCGCTCCGCTTCCGCGGCGATGCGCGTCTCGTCGGCCGCCTTCTCGGCCAGCAGCACTTCGATCGACCGGCGCCGACGGGCGACCTCGGTGTCACGCACCGTGACGACCCGCTCCTCCGCTTCCGTGGCGCGGGCTTTCGCATTCTCGGCTTCCGCTTGCGCGGCCGACTGTTCGAGCGACTTCTGATAGAGGGCGATCGCCTTCTCCATCAGCGCGGTCTCGACCACCCTCTCGCGCTCGACCTCGAGCTTGCGCAAGTCGCGCTCCCGCGTGACTCGCGCTTCGTCGATGCCGCGGTCGGAGGCGATTCTGGCGCGCTCGACGTCCTCGCGGGAGGCAATCTCCGCCTCCTGCAACGCCTGCACGCGGGCAATCTCGAGCTGCTCGATCGAGCGTCGTCTTTCGAGCCGCGCGGCGTCCAAGACCTGTTCGCGCTCGACGTCGGTCTTCTCGATTTGTTGCTTGGCGGCGATCTCGGCCTGCCGCACAAGACGGTCAGCGCCGATGCGCTCAGATCGCTTGGAGGAGAGCGCGATCGTACGCTCCTCGTCGGCGATCTCGATCGCCTGCTTCTGTTCGATATTGAGCACTTCGCGGGTCTTCTGCGAGGCGATGCGCTCGGCTTCGAGGGTAAGCTCGACGCCAATGCGCTGACGCTCCACGGCGTCGCGGCGTCGGAGTTCGGCGGCCTCAAGCGCTTCCGTTCTTGCGATCTCGCGGCTCTTTGTATCCTGATCGGCCTCGATCCGCTCGGCGGCGACGGCCTTTTCCTGAGCAATACGGGCGGCTTCGATCGCCTCGCGCGCCTTGATGTCCGCTTCCTCCAGCGCCTGCGTGCGAACGATCTCACGCGCCCGCACGTCCTGGTCCTTGGCGATACGGTCCGCCTGGATCTTCCTATCCTGGGCGATGCGCGCCAGTTCGACGAGTTCTCGCGCGGCGATCTCCGCTCGTTCGAGATCCTCGTTGCGTGAGATCTCGAGCCTCCGGGTCTCCCGCTCGGCAGTTATTGATTCGGCCGCCGTCGCCCTCTCTTGGGCGATGCGGGCGGCTCGCGTTGCTTGCAGCGCCGTGATCTCGGCCTCCTCGATCGCCTGCCTGCGGGCGATCTCCTCGCCTTGAGTTATCTGTTGGCTTTCGATCCTCGCGAGCGCAACAGTCTTCTCCTGCGCGATGCGCGCCCCCTCAATCGCCTCGCGAGCAGAAATATCCGCTTCCTCCAGCGCCTGGTTGCGAGCGATCTCGCGAGCGCGAACGCGCTCCTCCTGAGCAATGCGGATCGCCTCCGTCGATTCGCGGGCCGCAATGCCGGCTTCCTCGATCGTCCGGTTGCGTGTGATTTCAAGCGAACGCGTCGCCTGGTCGGCCGTGATGCGATCGGCGGCGATCGTCTGCTCGCGCGCGATCTTCGCTACCTCGATCGCCTGCTGGGCGGTGATCTCCGCCTCCTCGATCGTCCGGGTGCGCGAAATCTCGAGCGCTCGCACACGCTCGTCGGCGGCGATTTGTTCGGCGTTGATTGTCGTCATCTGCGCGATGCGCAGCTTTTCCGTCGTCTCCCGGGCCGAAATCTCTGCCTCTTCGACCGCTCTCGTCCGTTCAATCTCGCGCCGGCGTGTCTCCTCTTCGTTGACGATGCGCGATTCGGTCACCGCTCGTTCCTGGAGGATGCGCGCCTTCTCGACGACCTCGCGCGCCTCAATCTCAGCCTCTTCGACGGCGCGCGCGCGCTCGATCTCGGTCTGGCGCACCTCCCGCTCGGAGGCGATGCGCGCGGTGTCAACCGAGCGCTGGTTTGTAATACGCGCCCTCTCAATCCCCTCGCGAGCCGAGATCTCGATTTCCTCAACCGCGCGCGTGCGTTCGATTTCCTTCTGACGGACTTCGCGTTCGGATGCGATGCGCGCTTCGCTGATCGCCTGCTCATTGGCGATGCGCGCTTTTTCAATCGCCTCACGCGCCGAAATCTGTGCCTGCTCGGCTTCGGTTTCACGCAGCGCGCGCTCGCGGGCAACTTCCGTGCGCTGCACCGCCCGCCTGACCTCAATGTCGCGTTGTTGAGCCAGGCGAGCCGCTTCGCTGTCGCGTTCAATGTCCAACGCCTGCCGCTCGGCTTCCAAATTGCGCGTGCGGATCTTGATCATCGAATCCTGTTCGATGTCGTTACGCAATTTGCGGCGGTCTTCGATGTCCTCCATCAGCCGAGTCAGACCCTCGGCGTCGAACCGGTTCGAGGGATTGAAGAATTCGAGATCCGTCTGATCGAGGTCGGTGATGGCGACCGACTCGAGCTCAAGACCGTTTTGGGCCAACGCCTCCTGGGCCGCGGCTTTGATGCGAGCCACATAATCACCGCGCTGCTCGTGCATCTGCTCCATTGTCATCTCGGAGGCGACGGAGCGCAGCGCGGAGACAAACTTGCCCGACAGCAGAGCATGGAGTTGCTCAGGCTCGAGGGTGCGCCGACCAAGCGTCGCGGCCGCGATCGCCACAGCCTCTCTCGTGGCCTGGACGCGGACATAGAAGTCAGCCTCGATGTCGATGCGCATGCGGTCGCGGGTGATAAGGGCTCCGCCCTTCTCGCGCACGATCTGCATCGGCAGCACGTTCATATTGACAGGGGTAAAGTCGTGGATGAACGGCAGGACAAAAGCGCCCCCGTTGATGACGACCCGCTCGCCAAGAAAGCCGGTGCGCACGAACGACACCTCGCTCGATGAGCGATGATAGAGCCAGTTGACCACATACACGACGACCACGATGACGATGATCGCGATGATGAGCCAGAGGATCAGATTTCCGATCAAGAGCCCCGACATTTTCCCATTCCTCCCTTGCGTCCCGCTCTTCCTGGCGTTGCCCTGATGATCATTGTCGGCTGATCGATTTGAATCGGCGGACCTGCTCGGTCAGCGCGGTTTCGACCGGCAAGCGCTCCATGGATGAAGCGCCGTAAAATCCGTGACAGGTCTTAGTTGACTTCATGATGTAGTCGGCGTCGCCGGGTTCCGCGATCGGGCCGCCATGGGCCAAGATGAGAATGTCAGAGCGAACCCTCATCGCCGCGCCGGCCCATGCGTCGATGAGCGCTGGACAATCGTGAAGCTTGAGCGCCGTCTGGGCGCCAATGGCGCCGCCAGTTGTCAAGCCGAGATGGCAGACGATGATATCGGCGCCAGCCTTCGCCATCGCCTCCGCCTCGCCTTCATTAAAGACGTAAGGGGTGGTCAATAGGTCTTTCTTGTGCGCGGCCGCGATCATATCGACCTCGAGACCGTAAGACATTCCGGTCTCCTCCAGGTTCGCGCGAAAAGTGCCGTCGATGAGGCCGACCGTCGGGAAGTTCTGCACGCCGGCAAATCCGAGCGCCTTGATCTCGTCGAGAAAGACATCCATCCGGCGGAACGGGTCGGTGCCGTTGACGCCCGCAAGCACCGGCGTACGCTGGACGACGGGAAGCACTTCGCGAGCCATATCGACCACGATCGCATTGGCGTCGCCATAGGCGAGGAGGCCAGCCATCGAGCCTCTCCCCGCCATGCGATAGCGGCCGGAATTGTAAATGATGATCAGGTCGACGCCACCTGCTTCCTCGAATTTTGCCGAAAGTCCGGTACCCGCTCCACCGCCAACGATCGGCTCGCCGCGCGTGGCCATCGCACGGAACTTCTCCATCAACCCCGATCGGCTCAATGCATTCATGCGCGCCCCCCTGCCCGCCGCCGGGCACGCGTCTCCCCGTGCAGCGCTCGAAAGGCCGCGACAATTGCCGCCGCAAATTCGGGGTCGTTGATGTGCCGCTTGACCCGTATCAATTGCCGACTTGAGGTCTGGCGCACCGTCCGCTCGAGCGCCGCGAACAGCGCGGCGTCCGCTCGAGGATCGTGGAAGGCCTGCCCAGGCTGATCGAGCGCCGAGACCCCAAGTTCGGGCAAAAGGAAGCGCACCGGCCCGTCCATGAGGTTGAGCCGCTCGCCGATCCACCGACCGATCTGCTCGTTCTCCGCTTCGGTCGTGCGCATGAGCGTCACTTGAGGATTGTGCGCGTGCAGGAGCCGGCCCTTGTAAGCGTCCGGCACCGTATCGGGAGCGCCAAAATTGACCATATCGAGCGCACCGACCGAGCCGACGAAGGGCGCGCGAGTGCGAATGACGGCGCCGAAGCGATCTTCGTCCGCTGGCAGCAAGCCGCCCATGAGCATGTCCGCCACTTCGGTCGTCGTGACGTCAATCACGGCAGAAATGACACCGGAATCGACCAATTTCTCCATCGAACGACCGCCCGCGCCGGTGGCGTGGAAGACCAAGCATTCCCAATCGGCCGCGAGCGCGGCCGTGATCTGCTGCACGCAAGGCGTCGTCACGCCGAACATGGTGAGCCCAACGGACGGCACGGCGAGGCGACGCGATCTCGGCGCGGCGCCGTCTCGTTTGGCCTCAAGACGGGCCTTCACCATCCCGATTAAGGCTTGGGCGCCGTTGGCGAGCACTTGGCGAGAGATCGAGTTGAGGCCTTGGACATCGGTGACCGAATACATCATCGTGATGTCGGTCGGGCCGACATAACGGCTGACATCGCCAGAGGCGATCGAAGAAATGAGCATCTTCGGAGCGCCGATCGGGAGGGCGCGCATCGCTGGCGCGACGATCGAGGCGCCGCCCGAGCCGCCTGCGCTGATAATGCCTGCGACGTCGCCCTGTCGCTTGATCCAGGTCTCGAATGCTTCGGCCATTGCAGCGACCGAAGCGCCGCGGTCTCGGCCGAACACCGCTGAACCTCCGCGGCCATGGTTGAGCGCCACTTCCTGGGCGGTCACATCGCATGTCGCCGGCTTGCCGCTCGTCGAAACGTCGACCAGCCGCGTCCGCAAGCCGCTTGCGATAATGAGGTCGCGGATGAAGCGAAGCTCCAGGGCCTTGGTATCGAGCGTGCCGGCGACAATGACGACAGGCGGTCCCGACGGCAGCAAGGTCGGGCTCGGCGCAGCGGTTGTTTCGATCCTGCCGGGACTCGCGGACGCGATGCGAGCAGTCGCCTCGATGCGCGCGTTCGGGGCGGGTTCCGACCACCGGGTGGGGGGCGTCGGGTTCGAGACGTAGATCCGGATCGGCGCGCCTGACGGCTTCGCCGCGCTGGCGGGCCGAGGCGGATGCTCGCCCGGCTGCTCGGTGCGGCGGTCTGGCTCGTCGGCATCGGAATGACGACCCACACCCAAGAGGCGCTGCTGGAGTTCGCGATCCGCCGCGAGCCTGTGCGACTCGATGATGCGGTTGATCCGCCCATTAACCATGATGGCGACATTTTCAGAGACCGTCGTCGCCACCCCAATATTCTGTTCAATGACGAGGATCGCCATGTCGGTTTCCTCGCCGAGACGCAGCAGCATCTCCTCGACCTGCGCCACGATCACAGGCGCGAGACCCTCGGTCGGCTCATCCATGATGAGAAGGCGGGGATTGGTCACGAGCGCACGCGAAATCGCCAGCATCTGTTGCTCGCCGCCGGAAAGTTGCCCGCCCCCGTTATTGCGGCGCTCGGCCAGTCGCGGAAAGGTGTCGTAGACGCGCTCGACGGTCCACGCGCCACGCTCGCGCGCCTGGGTCATTCGTAGGTGCTCGTCGACCGTCAGCGAGCGCCACAACCGCCGACCCTGCGGCACATATCCGACGCCAAGGCGGGCAACGCCCGCCGGGGGAAGGCCGAGGAGTTCCTGCCCTCGCATGCGAACAGTGCCGCTCGACGCGCGAACAAGCCCGATGATCGCGTTGCAAAGCGTCGTCTTGCCCATGCCGTTGCGGCCGACGACCGACAAAACGCCATGTTCGAGAGTCAGGTCGACGCCCTGAAGGGCATGCGAGTGGCCATAGTAGACATTGAGGCCCCTGACCTCGAGCATGCTGCTGGCGGCGGAGCGCCGCGGCTCAGCCATGACCGCCTCCAAGGTAGAGTTCCTGAACCTCGGGGTCGGCCTCGATCTCCTGTGGCGAGCCTTCTTTGAAAATCCTCCCGTTGTGCATCATCGTGACGCGCTCGACCACGCGGAGCGCGACGTCCATGTCGTGCTCGATGATGATGTAGCCGATATGCGAGGGGAGCGAGGAAAGGATCTCGACCAGCTCCGCTCGTTCGGTGGGCGAAAGCCCAGCCGCTGGCTCGTCGAACAGGATGAAGCGCGGCGCACCCGCGAGCGCCAGCGCAATCTCGAGCTGACGCTGCTGACCGTAGGCCAATTGCGCCACAAACCGGTCCTTGATCGAGGTCAGATGGACCGCCTGGACGAGGGACTTGGCCGCGTTGACGAGCGCGTCGTTACGACGCGGCCGAATAAACGAGTAGCGGCCGCGCGAGACCCCGCGAACGGCCAGATATACGTTGTCGAGCACGGTGAGGCCGGGGAAAAGCGCGGAGATCTGGTAGGTCCGACGCAATCCGCGGCGGATCCGCTCATAGGGCGGGAAGAAGGTCACGTCTTCGCCGAAGAAGCGGATTGTTCCCGAGGACGGCGGAAAGTCGCCGGTGATGCAGTTGAACAGCGTCGTCTTGCCGGCGCCGTTCGAACCGAGGACGGCGCGGCGTTCACCCGGCCGGACCGTGAGCGAGATGTCAGTTAGGGCGGCCAGCGCGCCGAAAAGCCGCGTCACGCCGCGCAGCTCAAGGGCGTTGGCGGAGCCGACTGTGAAGAGGCGCTGCGCGACGCTATCCATGGCCGCCGCCTGTCGATTGGGGGCGCGTTGGGGCGGCCCGCGCGCGATTGCGCCAGCGCGCCCACAAACCAATGATCCCATCAGGCGAGAAAAAGACAATCGCCAAGAAGCCAAGTCCGATCAGCAGCCGAAAACGGTTGCCGTCGAGCCCGAAGGCAACCAGGACATCGAGTGCGAAGGTCTTAAGCACCGCATAGATCAAAGCGCCGATGAACGCGCCGATTGGATTGCCGATCCCCCCAACGACAGCGATAACCAAGATGTCGATCGCGGCGGACACGCTGACTGTGCCCGGAGCAATCTCGCCGTAGCTCCAGACCAGGAGAATGCCGCCGAGCGCCGCGATGAGCGCCGCGAACACGTAAGCCGCGACGCGATGGGCGGTGACGTTGAACCCGAGCGCGGCCATTCGCTGGGGGTTGTCGCGAATGCCCTGGAGCGCAAGGCCGAACGGCGCTCTGGCTACATAGGTCACCGCGAGCAAGCACAGGAACGCGATTCCGAGCTCGAGATAGTAGGAGGCTATCGGGCCGCGCCAGTCGACCCCGAGAAACACCGGCGTCGGAATGCCGTCGATGCCGGTGTGTCCGTTGAAGATCGCATAGTTTTCGTTGGTGAAGTAGTAGAACGCCGCGGCGATCGCGAGCGTGATCATGATTGTGTAGATGCCCACGGTGCGCACGGCGAGCGCGCCAATCGCGGCGCCGACAATCATGGAAAGGATGAGAGCCGCCGGAACCGCGAGCCACCATGGCCAACCAATTCCGCCTGGCACTCCGTTGACGCCTAGGATCGCAACGAGGTAGCCGGCGAAACCAGCGATCGTCATCTGCGCGAGGCTCACCATGCCGCCGTAACCGGCGAGGAACATCAGGCTAAGCGCGATCGTACCGAGCATGTACGACCAACCGAAGATCTGCGTCAGCACGAAGCTGCTCGCGATCGCGGGCATGATCACGACAATAATGCCGACCAGGACCGCGACTGGATTGACGTTCTGCAGCCACGCAGGCTGCGAGGCCGTCCCGGATGCGCTCCTCGCGCGGCTTTCGGCAAGAGCCATAGCCTAGGGCCCGGCCAGCAGCCCCTGCGGGCGCACGGCCAGCACGAGCACCATGATCAGAAATGTCAGAACGATTGCGTAGGTGGGGAAGTAAGCAAGCCCGATCTGCTCGGCGAGACCAATGATGATCGCGCCGAGCGCTGCACCCGGAATCGATCCCATGCCGCCGACGATGACCACGATCAAAGAAGCAAGCAGAAAGCGGGTGTCTTCGCCCGGTGAGAGCGATTGGAAGGTCCCGCCGACCACGCCGGCCATTCCGGCAAGCCCAGCGCCGAAGGCGAATACGGTCACGAAGACGAGCTGGATCGGCACGCCCATCGCCGACAGCATGCCGCGGTCGTCGACCCCGGCGCGAACGATCATACCGATCCGAGTGCGGTTCAGGACGAGCCACATTCCGAGGCCAATGACGACCGAAGCCAAGAAGATGACCAGGCGAACGATCGGATAGGACAGATACACCGCCTCGCCGGAGGATTTGAGCGCCGTGATCAGCGGAAGCTCCATCGGCCCGCGAAGCCAGGTTGGGGTCTGAATCTGCCACGAATTCCCGCCGAAACCCCATAACATGAGGTCGGCGAGCACGATCGAAATCCCGAGCGTCACCAGCGTCTGCCGAAGATCTTGGCCTTCCATTCGGCGGAAGACAGCGACTTGGAGGATGACGCCGAGCAGAGCCGCGACAACGAAAGCAACGACGAAGCCGAACAGCCACGAGCCGGTGGCGTCGACACCCAGATAACCGAAATAGCCCCCGAGAAGGTAGATCGAGCCATGCGCCAGATTGACGTTGCGCATGAGGCCGAAGATCAGCGTGAACCCGCTGGCAACGAGGAAGTACAGACCCCCCAGCGTGATTCCGTTGAGCACTGCGTTGAGGAAAAGCTTCTTTCTGCCGAAGATCGCCTCGAAGCCAGAAGACCAAGGGGCAAACACCAGCCAAATCAGGGCAATCACGAGAACTGCGATGATCAGGGACCAGATCGGACGACGCGCAACGAACCCATTCATCGGCGGCTCTTCGAGGAACGCATTGGCGATCCCGCTGCCGCGCTAGCAAGGACTGATCGCGCTTTCGCGAACTCCCCGGTCATGGCGAAGCCATACCTCCCGTCGTGACGTGCAGCCAGTCTATCCGCTTTCGATCGACAGCGCTTGATCGACAGTATGATTTCGCGTCTCGACCAGGCCGAGCTAGAGGACATGAGCGACCCGGCGGTATTGCGTCGGCGCCATGCCTACATTGGCGGCAAAGAAACGGGTGAAGCCGCTTTGCGAAGAGAACCCCAGATCATAGCCGATGTCGGCGACGGGACTCTCGCTGCACACAAGGCTCTCGATCGCTTGCTCCATGAGCAGCGTGTTGACATAGAGGTTTGGCGTGAGCCCGGTCTGCGTCCGAAACAATTTATAGAAATGGGGACGCGACAACCCCGCCCCGCGCGCCACCGCATCGAGCTCGATGTCAGCGCCGAGCGACTCCTCCATCAGCCGCATCGACTTGCGCACCCGAAAATCGATCAGCTGTCCTTGTAGACAAGTACCCCCGCCGGGATACATTTGGCGCCAACTCTCCTCATAGCAGGCGTCAATCAGGCTGCGAAGCTCGCAATCGAGGCTCGTGACGCACCCAGTGGCGCAAACGAGAGCCGAAACGCGCCGAATCTGCCTGTCTAGCGCCGGCGTTCGGGTGAATTGGGAGCTGCCGAACCTGAGCGCCGTCGCGCTGCCATCTCCGAACCAATCGGGGTTGACGTAAAGGACGAAGAACGTCGCGCCTTCGTCAAGGTCCGTTGGGACAAAGTTATGCGGCTCCCACGGGCTGACTGCGACGACGGAGTCGTTGGTCGCCCAGCGGGGTATCCCTGAAACGAGCACGCCGCCGTCATCACCTGACAGATGAAAGATGAGGTGACCCTCGCGGTGCGCATGGATATTGAAAGGACGGTTCAGCTTGTAGATCGTCGCGCGGCCAAATCTCCCGTGAACGGCCGCGACGGCCCGGCTCATCTTTTGCTCCTCCCGGATCTGCCGCGTTATTTACGACAAGGTCCAACAGTCGGAGAGCTTTTGCAAGAGCCGATGAGCCGGGCGGCTTTCGGCCGCCCGGCCATGCAGGAAATCAATACTTCTTGCACTCCGGATTTGTCCGGCTCGGCGGTCCGATCTTGACGAACACGTCTCTCGGATAGCCCAGCGTCTGGTGCACGTCGGGGATGACCTTGACGACCTTGCTGACGAGCCCGCCCTTCCCGTCATCCGCCACTTCGGTGACGAAGTTCGTGCCAATTGCCTGGCGGTCCTCATCGAGGCTGATCTTACCGTTCGGCGCGTCGATCGTGAGCCCAGCCAGCGCAGTCTTGAGTTTCGACTGATTGTCGCTGAGGTCGCCATTGACCTTGTTGAGCGCCGCGAATAGCGCCATCGTCGACCCATAGTAGTTGGTCGCCAGCAATCCTGGGCTCGGCAGGCGCTTATCGGCGGGGGTTGCCTCCTGATAGAGCGTCACAAACGCCTTCCAGCCTGGGTTGTCCCAGGTGTCGGCCATGCCGCTCGACGCGATCGTCCCAATCATCGCATTCTTGGCGTCGCCCTTTGCAGAAAGGACCGTCTGGTCGACCATGATCGACCCGCCCATGAGATGGGCCTTGCCCCCCGCCTGTGCATACTGGTTGAGGAAGTTGACCGCGTCGGCGCCGCCAAGGCCGAGATAGATCGCATCGACGTCATCAGGCAGCGCGGCGATCGTCGAGGCAAAGTCCTTCGTGCCCAGTGGCACCCACTGGCGGCTCGTCACCTGTCCGCCAGCGGCGCAATATTCCAGAACAAGGCCAAAGACCTGCGTGTAAACGAAGGAATAGTCTTCGCCAACCGTTGCGATCTTCTTGTAGCCCTTAGTGTTATAGGCATAGTCGCCAAGGCCCGCGGACCATTGCGCGCCGTCCATGTTCCAGCGGAAGAAATTCGGCGACGGATCAGGGAAAGTCGTCTCCTGCGCGCCAGAGGCGGCGTTGATGAACGTCAGCTCCGGATGGGTCTTGGAGAAGTTCTTGACCGCGATGCCCTCGTCGCCGGAGAGCGGCGAGAGAAGGATCTGCACGTGGTCCTGCTCGATGAGTTTCTTCACCGCGCGAACCGCCGAATCCGGCGTCGCATCAGTCGAGGCGATGACGAACTCGAGCTCCTTGCCTCCCGCCTTGGGGCCGTATTTCTTTACCGCCGCGTTGAAACCGGCAATGCCGTCAACGCCGAGTATGGTGTAGGTGCCTTCAAGCGTCGCGGTGACGCCGACCTTGATCTTGTCCTGCGCCCAGGCCGCGCTCGACAGCAAAATGCTGGTAAGCGCTAGAGCGCGCATTCCACTCTTCACCATAACCGTTTCCTCCCAACTCCACCTGTTTTTGTCCTTGACGCGGGCGCATGGGGCCGCTGCCCGCGTTCGCCGTCAATCGCGCCACAGAGTCCCAGCGGATCGCGTGGGCCGCCGACGGCTCGGTAAGGCACGATAGTGAAGCGGAATGCACTCGACTTTACAAGCAGTCTGATTTTCGCACCGGGCGAGGCGCGCGGCGTCAATTCAATCGCGGTCTCGGCGCCCAAGCGCGCTGGGTCGTCCGGACCATGCCCCTTGCCGAGAAAGCAAACGGCAAAAAAGGAGGCCGCCATGTCGCCACGGCGGCCTTGAGTTTAGGGAGGAAACGCCCAAGGAGGGCATATGCGGCAGGTCATGCCGCACCGCAACAAGATGGTCGCCGACCTCCGTCGTTGCAAGGGCTTTCTTTATTAAAAGTGCGGCGACCCCCATCACTTCTGTGTCGTGGGGCGACTGGCGCTTGGCCGAGCGTTCCCAATTTCCATCCAATCTTTTCAGACGCTTAATAGTATGATGAGACGCAACTCGTTCGTAGACCATGTTCGAGAACCGCTCTCGTCGGAATAGCAGTTATTCCGAGTGACGCAAAAGGAACTGAAGGCTGCATCCCCCCATCCGCGGTCCATGCCCCTTGACGTTGTGGAGATCGGGCTCGGCGCGTAACCAGGGGCGACAGGGTACAACCAAAGCAGGAATTTCTCCGCAATAAGCGCTAGCAAAACCGGCCTAAATGGGCCTAAACGCTAGTAAAAGTGCTAGCGTTTACTAGCGTTTATGTTCGCTAATTGAGCCTTTTCAATGGGTTATAGGCGAAAAAACTAACGAAATTGCCGCTTCGTCCTGGATCGCGCGTCAGGTTGTGGACCAACGTTTCAAAACAGCCCAGATTTCTCGTCTTCCCGCCCCTCTACCGATGAGCGGGAAAGAGATTCCGTCACTAGGAATCCATAGCAATAATTTCTGATTTCGTCAAGGAAATTCGCGAGGATTGGTCGCTCTTTCGGACTTTGGGGAACGAGGGAGGTTTTCGACCCGATTTTGCAGCCGATTCCTCCACACAGGATCGTGAGAGATCGCCTGCATCCCAAGCGCTTTCACGCGGCTTAGACGGTAAGCCGTTTTGCAATTTGTTTTGAGCTGGCGGCGTTCGCCTTGTAGGTTTCTGAAGCGGAGGCCCCCAACTCCCGATGAGCCGGGCTTTTTGCCTCATCGGCATTCGCTGAGCATACTGCTCGACATGTTGGCGTTTCAGCGGTCGCCCCGGAGCGGTCAGGCTTAGTCCGAGTTAGCCTTGAAAGCGGCGATCGCTAAGTCGGCTCTTGCTTTTGGGTCGTCCATGTTTCGACAGGAGACCGCGATCTACCGCTACCGCCGAGAGCACCATTTCGCTAAGCCGCCGGCGGCGATTTGGCCGTTTGTCTCCGACACTGCCCGCCTTTGGGAGTTGAACGGCTATACCCCCTTTCGGTTTGACGAGCGCGTCGACGGTCAGGGCCGTGTCCACCGCTTCGTGAAGGGCAAGCTCGGGTTTTTCCCTGCGCGATGGGAGGAGGATTTTGGCGAATGGCAGGAGAACCACCGCCTTTCCCAAGTCCGAAACTACCAGAACGGGCCGATGCGGCGCTGGGAATGGGTTTGCGAGCTCGTTGCCGAAGGCGAAGGCTGTCGGCTGATCTTCACGGGTATGGCGGAGCCCGCCGGCCTCTTGGGCTTCGTGGGCAAGCATGCAGGCGTCTTTGACGCCGAGTTCGGCAAGGCAGCAGCGGGGATCGAGAGGATCATTCGCGAGAGCGACGGTTCAGCGCTTGTCCCGGGCTGGAGCGCCGACGATCTCGTGGAGCCCGCCGCCCGACAACGACTCGATGCGCTTGGCGCGGAACTCTCTCGCGATCCAGACTCGCATGCTCTTGGACCGAATCTGATCGACTACCTGCGGCATGCGCCGATCGTCGATCTGCGCGGCATTCGTCCTATTGCGCTGGCGAAACTATGGTCTGCCCCGCCAGACCACGCCGTGGAGTTGTTTCTGGCCGCGGCGCGGAAGGGCATGGTGGCGATGGGATGGGAGCTGCTCTGCCCGCGCTGCCGCGGCGCGAAGTTCCGTGTGAGCCGACTGCAGGACTTGGCCAAAGGCGCGCATTGCTCCTCTTGCAACATCGACTACGAGCGCAATTTCAGCCGCAACGTCGAGCTTACCTTCCATCCCGAGTCTTCGGATTCGTCCGCCGCTGGACGGCGAGATGTGCATGCTCGGCCCCGGCTCCGCGCGGCACATCAAGTTTCAGGGCGAAGTTGCGGCGCGGTCTGCCAAGACATTTGACCTGTCTTTGGCGCCGGGGCCGTACCGTTTTCGCACCGTCGAGGCTGGCCCCGAAGCTGACCGCAACATCGGCGCCAACGGAACGATCCCGACGCTCGTGGCGCGCGGGTCCGACATTCTGCTCGAGGAAGCGAGCGGCGCGAACGAGTTCGCGATCCGGAACGAGAGCGACAAGCCACTCGTCTTCGTCGTCGAGAGCCGCAATTGGGCCGGCGACGCGCTGACAGGCGAGCGCGTGATCGCCATGCCCGCTTTCCGTCGGCTCTCCCCCGAGCAATTGCTGCGCCCCGGCGACAATGCCGAGATCGGCTGGATCGCCATCATGTTCACTGACCTGAAGGGCTCGACCCAACTCTACGATGCGCTCGGCGACGCTCCTGCTTACAACCTCGTTCGTGACCATTTTTCATTTCTCGCTGACCGGGTGCAGCGCAATCACGGCTTCGTCGTCAAGACGGTGGGCGATGCGGTCATGGCCGCCTTCTCACGTCCCGATCACGCGGTCCGCGCGGCGCTCGCGATCCAGGACGATGTCGCAAGCTTCAACGCGGCCCGTGGAGACGGTGCGACCCCAATCGTGTTGAAGCTCGGCCTTCATGCCGGACCGTGCATAGCGGTCACGACGAGTGACGTGCTCGACTATTTCGGCGCCACCGTGAATGTCGCGGCGCGTCTGGAAAACCAGTGCCGCGGCGGCGAACTGATCGTGTCGGAAACCGTGGCGCGCGAGGCCGAAACCGCCGCGGTGCTGGCGGACAGGACGCAGACCGAAGAAACGGCGATGTTGCGTGGTGTCAGCGCGCCGGTTCGGTTTGTTCGCATCATGGTTGATGGCGACGCTAATCGCATCCGGCCCACTCCATAGAGCATCCGCAACTCGACCGACTTGAGGCGCTCGAAGGGCTCGATTGGGCCGCCGATTCGCGATGCACGGCGATTGAGTTTTGTTCCTGGTCGGCGGCCCGCCCTCTTGTCGCTGACTCGCCCTCAGATTCTCGAACGGTGCGCGGCGGAGGAGGACGCGCCGAAGCGCCGCCTGAAAGCGCGTGACAGCGAAGCGATGGCGGAAAGGCCGGTTCGCTCGGCGACCTCGGCGATCGGAAGATTGGTTTCGAGCACCAGGCGTCTCGCGATCTGAGGCGCGCTCCGCTCTTAGTGCTGAGCTGTATCGAGAGGGCCGACGCTGAGGGCGGCCCTCTCGACGATCAAGCGTTTGGTTCTTATCAGATAGCGGCGAGACGCCGACGAGTCCGCCTCAAGCCGGCGAATCCGAGCCCGGCAAAGCCGACTGCCATCATCGCCCAAGTGGAAAGCTCGGGCACGGCGCCGGAAACCGTGGTGCTCTGACCTCCGCTCACTGTGCCCCCTGCCACCAAGAACAAAGTTCCTTGATCGCTGAGCGAGTACCCGCCCGACCCCATGGCGACGCCAGGTTCATTGCGAATCTGATCGCCGTCGGGCGCCGCAAACGAGAACGCGCCGATCTGAGAGCCTGACGCGTCAGTAGGTGTGTTTCCTCCTTGAGCGTTGTTCGTGTCGAGGAATGCGGCAAGGTCAAGCGTCGAGTTGCCTGCGTTCGTCCATGCGACATTGGCGGACGTCTCAAACTTTCCAGGAGGACCCCTGAAGTCGGTATCGCTGAGTGCGAACCGGCCACTAAGATCCTCGCCCGACCCATTGAAAAGCGAACCAACGGAAAACGACAGCGCCGGCGTCCCCGGAAAGTCCTGATTGCCGGACGACTGGGCGTCGATATCCGTCCCTATAACGCCGTCCAAGCTCAGCGACGCAATATTGATAGCGCCCTCGACGGGGTTGCTGTCGCAGGCGCTGTTGTCAACGCAGGTAAAGGTTGCCTCGCTCCCGATGAATCCGACCGTGAACTGCAGCGTTGCATGAGCGGGCGCGGCAAAGCCGGCGGCGAGCGCCCCCACCGAGAAGCCAACAAAGGACAGACGTGACAATGCTTTCATGACACCGACCCCAAGATTGCTTAGTAAATGCGAACCATTCGCGATCTAGCAACTAGAGAATGGCGTCACAATTTTAATATTGTCAATGTAAATGTATATACACTGTAAACTTCGTACAACAATTATTTCGTAACTGCTTAGTCCCACAATGGTCATACAACCTTACGGTTGCAATATCTATCATAATTGTACATTCGCTGGATGAAGCGCCGTGAAGCTTGCAGAATTGCTTTCAACTAAACATAGACTATTTCGAGCCTTGACTTACAACACGAAGCGAATACGTGGCTTTGATCCCGAGCGCATTCATGATAACTCGTTCACCGCCCCTTGTTGGGGCGGTTCGCCACGCGAGTCTGCATTGAGTTTCGCCGCATAACGAAGCAAAGCGACGCCAGAAGCGAGGGGGCATGAAGAACCGCCACAAGGAGTGAGGCGGTCCGCGAGCGACGCTGCATTGTTGAGCGAGTTTGGAGGCGCCGGACGGGCTTCAGCCCTCGTCTGCGGATCCCAGGCCCTCGCAAGAGCGGCCAAACGCGGAAAGCGCGTCCTCGAGGTAGTCCGGCAGCAGCTCCATCTCCAGAATGTATCTCCAGGTCGGGCCCTCGGCCCGCTCCTTGGCCTGCGCGACAGCGATCTTCCACTCCGCAGGCTGCATGTCGCCGCGACCGATCCAGGCGAGCGCGACCAGCGCCGCCGCCTCGTCGACATCCAGATCCTGGATGAATTCGATGAGCTCGCGGCGGATCGAGGGACCGGCGGCCTCGGTCAGCATCACGTGTTCCTGGTCATCCGTGGGATTGGAATCGTCCGACTCGGCGCCTGCCTCCTCGCCGAGATGCTCGCGCGACTTTTCAATGATGAAGCAGACTTTCGCCAGATCAATCTCCGGCATCGGACGGTCATATTCGTCGATTCTGCGCATCACGGTCCACCTCCACGCCTGAGTCTGGCCGCTGCTCAACCTGCGGGCGTTCGGTTCGTTCCGACTTCCCAGCCTGACGCTATACTCCGGGATGGCGCAGTTGACGCTCAGGCTTTTTATCCTCCGCCGTGAGTCTGGGCGGTTGCGGTGAACGGGAGCTCCGCCCTACGCTGGCAAGACGAAAATTTGAGCGTCTGGCCGCCGCGATGCGGGCTCAATCCGCGTGAAAGTCCGGCCGGAGCGAGCCTCCTCAAGCCAAATCACGAACGCGAGTTGATCGACAGCCGCTCGCTACATGAGCGCTATGCCCGGCATCTGAAGCTGCTGCGATGACCAATGCTCTTCTTTTGCTCTCAAGGCTTGGAAAACGCTTTGGGCTACGGCCCAGAGAGCGGGCTCCAAGTCGTATTCAAGACGAACCCGGCCGATGATCTGAGCAAATTGGTCAGCAATACTGTGTTCGTCAGGATCGATGTCGGCGTCGGCAATATAGGTCCGTGTCTTGAAATGCTGCATGAGAAGGCCTCGCGGCAGTCGTTGACTGTGATTACCATTAATCGTGTCAGGAAGGTCGGCGTCGGGCCGCTGGTTCGCCGCGACGCCGTTCTGACCGCACTCACACAGCAGTCGTAAGTATGTCAAGAATATGTACTTAATAAGTCAAAAGATAGTGGCTATCTTCATTTCTATAATAACCTTATCGGTTGAGAATTATGGCGGCATCGCACTTAACGCCAACTGCACAAGACGTTAGAATGTCCGCACTTCGCTGACAAGGCGCAAATGTGCTTAGAACAAAACGCGATCTAACTTAATGCGAACCGGGGCCACAACGAGCGTCGCTATCCGAACGGACGTGCGATTGCCTTGTCGGGTCCGTTCCGCTACCCAATGCGGCATCGGAGGAGGTGTTGGTGGGCCTCGGGCGCCAAACATTTGCGCTTGAGAGACGGCGCACGAAGCGCCGCCTGACGTGGTTCCGCTCGCCTTTGACCTCATTTCTCGTCGCGCTTTCGCTGATCGTTCAGCTTTTCGCCGCCGCGACGCCGCCGGCCTTTGCTGCGCCCGCTTTCTCCGGCGCCGATGATGCGGCGATCGCCGCCGAGCTTAAGGCGCTCTTTGGCGATACCGCCCAACTCTGCGTCCAAGTCAACGATGACAAAGCGCCAGCCAAGCACGCGCCGTCCGGCCATTGCTGCGATCAATGCCCGCTCTGCCGCTTCGCCGGCCAGGCGGTGGCCTTTGTCGCGCCAGACCTGCCGGCCTTGCCCGGCCGGCTCGAGAGCGAGGCGCATGCGATTCGCGCGCCGCCGAGCGAAGACGTCCTTCCCGCCTATCCCGCCCAGCCAAATCCGGCCCGGGGCCCTCCCCTCGCAGTCTGACGGTCATTCGCCGCGCGCTGTCTAGCGCGCTCGCATTCCTTCAGACGCGAGGTCTGTCCTTTCATGTCTCTTCTCCGTATCCGCCTCGCCGCGGGCGCGCTTGCCAGCGCGTTCGTCTCACTGGGAACCGTCGCCGCGCACGCTCACGCCGTCTGTGGCGCCCGCATTTTCCCTTCAACGCAGGCGATCGACGATCCCGGCGTCACTGATGAACTAACCCTCCCCTCGGTCACCTGGCTGCCGAAGAACTCGGACGGCGTGCAAGAACTCGACATCGGCGGCGAATGGGCGAAGACCATCCTTCCCAACTTCGCGATTTCGGTCGGCGGTGGCGCAACGTGGCTGCATCCCCGCGGCTTCGGCTGGGACTCTGTCGAGACCGAGACGAAATATCAGTTCATGTGCATTCCTCGACTCGAGTTTATGGCCTCGGCCGGTTTCAGCGTCGAGTGGGGCGGGAGCGCGACGGGCTCGCAAATCGGCGAGCCGAACATGTATTCGCCGGTGCTCGATGTCGGCCTAGGCTTTGGCGCTCTGCCGCAAAGCATGAACCTCGTGCGGCCCTTCGCGATCACGGGGGAAGTGAGCACGACGACGCCAGGACAAGCCGTGTGGGGCGACGAGATTTTCCCCACCACCTTCAACTGGGGCTTCTCGCTGCAATACAGCCTGCCCTATTACAATTCGAACGTTGGCGAGATCGGCAATGACTTCTTCAAGCATCTCATTCCGACCGTCGAGTTCGCTTTCTCCACACCGACTGCGCACGCCGAGGAGGGGACCTGGGGGACGACCGGCGCGATCCAACCCGGCGTCGTCTATATGGCGGACAAATGGCAGATCGCCGTTGAAGCCGTGATCCCGGTCAATGGTGCGAGCGGTCACGGCGCCGGTGTGGTGGCCAGCCTCGATCTCTTCCTCGACGACATCTTCCCCAACACGGTCGGCAAACCAATCTTCTCGCAAACCCTGCCCATGTTCACAGGAACCCGATAATGACACGCACTTGCACGACCGTGATCGCTGGTTCGCTTGCTTTTGCCTGCGCCGCGACCACCGCCTTCGCTCACGCCCAGCTTCAAAAAGCGACGCCGCCAGTCGGCGGCACGGTCCCCTCGGCGAGCGAAATCCGGCTTGAGTTCAGCGAGGGCGTCGAGCCGAAATTCACGAAGGTTTCGGTGACCGGCCCGGGCGGCGCCGTGCCCCTCGGAGGCGCAACAACGGAGTCCGGCAACGAGGCTGTGCTGATCGTACCGATCTCCAAACCGCTTTCTGCCGGCGCTTACAAAGTGCACTGGCAGGCGGTGTCGGTCGACACCCACCATACCCAGGGAACGTTCGAATTCACTGTGAAGCCATGACCGGCCCAAGCTGGCGGCAATAGAGGACAAACAATGAAGCATCTTGTTATTGCCCTGGCGCTCGCCCTCGCGACGAGCGGCGCGGCCCCCACTCTCGCGCAGGAGTTCAAGGCCGGGGATATCGTAGTCGAAAACCCGTGGGCGCGCGCAACGCCGAAAGGCGCAGAAGTGGGCGGCGGCTATTTGACCATCCAAAACAAGGGCGCCGCGCCCGACCGGCTGACTGGAGGCAAGGCAGATTTCGCCACCGTCGAAATCCATCAGATGTCATCCGAGAACGGCGTCTCGCAGATGCGCGAACTCAAGGATGGACTGGATATTCCCGCTCACGGCTCCGTGGAACTCTCGCCAGGCGGCTATCACCTGATGTTCACCCATCTGACCCATCCTCTGACGAAGGGCGAGAGTGTCAAGGCGACGCTCAATTTCCAGCATGCCGGTCCCATTGAACTCGAATTTAGTGTGACGGGTATCGGCGCGTCGGGAGCCGCCGGCATGAAGGGCATGAAGATGTGACGGACGGTATGAAGCCAAGCGCGCGAGGCGGCGATCACGCGCAATCCCGTCGCTTCGCGCGTTGAGGGCGACCGTCCATGATTGCGCTCGCCCTCTGTCGCTTCGCTCACTTCCTGGCTGCGATGCTGGCGTTCGGCATGAGCGCCTATCTTTGGGCCTATGCGCCGGGGCGTCTCAAGCTCGCACTCTCGCCGGTCGTACGTCGCCTCGCGCTTATCGCCAGTATCGTTGCGCTCATCACAGCAATTGTCTGGCTCTTGCTCGAGTTGGCCTCTATGGCCGACGACTTGAGCGCCGCAGTCGATCTTGAAGCGATCGGCGCGGTGCTTGCGGACACGGCCTTCGGCCATATGTGGTCGGCGCATCTTGTTCTGGCGGCCGCGCTGGTCGCTATCATCGCCTTCGGCCCACGCGACCGATGGGCGGGGACGTCGCTTGTGTCCGCGGCGCTGCTGGCGAGTTTGGCCCTCGTCGGCCATGCGGCGATGCAGAGCGGCGCCGAAGGCGTCCTTCATCGCGCGAACCACGCCATCCATCTCTTGACGGCGGGCGCTTGGATCGGCGGCCTTGTTCCGTTCGCGATGTGCCTTCGCGCGTATGAACGCGACGATCTGCGCAAGGATGCGGTCAGCGCAATGACCGCCTTCTCCTTTTGGGGCCAACTCATTGTCGCAGCGATCGTGCTCACGGGCGTCGTCAATATCGCGTTGACATCCGGCCGCCCTCCGATCCCTCCGGTGACGCCTTACCGCGCGCTTCTCGTCACGAAAATCGTCATCGTTGCGACCATGCTCGCGCTCGCGATCTTCAACCGCTTTTTTCTCGCGCCGAGGCTCAAGCGGAGCGCCAATGCGCTCGCAACCTTACGCTCAACCAGCGCGGCCGAAATCGCGCTTGGCTGCATCGTCGTCGCGCTCGTCAGCGTGTTTGGGCTGCTCGATCCGGAATGAAACTGGCTGAGCCGCGACGGCGCGTGGCGCGCCGCTGTCTGAGCGCCGGTAGGTAATAACCCCCATTGTGCTGCGAACGTTTGCAGCCTCAAAATTATGGGTTCTCCTCGGCGCCATGATCCCCAAAAGCCGGATGTTGTGTGACCGCGATCACTGTTTCCAGGGCGCGGACTCCGTAATAGTACAAAGTGAATACCTTGGCGCTCAGGCGGCAGGCGCGAGGCTCACAGGTGAGAACGGGAGGGGCGGATGAAGGCGCATATCATCGGCGGCGGGTTTGGCGGACTGGCGGCGGCGGCGCTGCTCATCAAGAACGCGAATGTGCCCGGCCAGGACATCACAATCTACGAAGCAGCTAGCAGTCTCGGCGGCGGTTACTTTCTCGAGGGAAGCCCCGCAACGGGTTACAATCTCCCGGGTTCGGTCTTCGACAAGGAATTCCGCTGCGGGTTCGAACTGCTCTCGTGGATCCCAACCCTGACCAACCCGAATATTTCCGTCAAGGATCAGTTCTTCGCCTTCAATGACGCCAACCCGTACAACGATCAGGCGCATATCCTGGATCGCAACGGCGCCATCGTGCATGACCGCCACTTCGGCCTGGGGTTCTTGGACGCCCTCGCTCTGCTTCGCGTTTCGGTGACGCCCGAAGCCCTGCTGGACGGGCGCCGCATCGAGGAGTTCTTCTCTCCTGACTTCTTCAACAGCGAATTCTGGCTGCTCTGGTCGACGATCATGGGGTCGCTGCCGCAACACAGCGTGATCGAGTTCCGGCGCTACATGAACCGCTTTCTCTACTTGTTCCCCCACCTGTCGACGATGGCGGGAGTGATGCGCACGCCCTTCAACCAGAACGAAGTCTTCGTCAAACCTCTGGTCGCCTGGCTCACGCCGCAAAACGTAAACTTCGTGACCGACGCAGTGGTCAAAGACATTGGGTTCGCACCCGTACCCAGCCGCATCACCGTCAACAAGCTGAATTACGAAAAGAATGGCGCCACGACCTCAGTCACAGTCGCGCCGGAGGACATCGTTCTCGTGACCACCGGGTCGCAGGCCGCCGATCGTTCCGCGGGAACGATGGACACGGCGCCGGGGGCGCCGCGGAACCCGGGTCAGTCCTGGGCCCTGTGGAGTCGCTTGGCCCAGGGGCGCAAAGATTTCGGCAATCCGGCCAAGTATTTCGGCGCCCCTAACATCGTCGCCGATTCGCAATGGGTGGCGTTCACAGTCACCACAAAGGGCACAGAGTTCGTCGAACGGGTCACCAAGCTTCTCGGCGGCGTCGAGCCTGGATGCGGCGGCCTCCAGACCTTGAGGGACTCGGGCTGGGTCATCTCATTTTCGATCTTCCACCAGCCGGAAGTCCTCGGTCAGCCTAAGGGCACGTATGTTTGGTGGGGCTACGGACTCCATCCCGAACGGGAAGGCACTTTTGTCAAGAAACGCATGGACCAATGCACCGGCACGGAAATCCTTGAGGAGGTGCTGAAGGGTTTGCGGTTCGACGACCAGCTCGACGTCATAAAGAACTCGTCTATCTGTATTCCCTGCAATTTGCCCTACGTGAACAACATCTGGCTTCAGCGCAGCCGCGGCGACAGGCCGCAAGTGGTTCCGGAGGGCTCGACCAATCTCGGTCTCATCGGGCAATACGTCGAGCTTGAGCAGGACATCGCGTTCACCTTTGAATATTCCACTCGCTCGGCGTGGGAGGCGATTCATCAACTGCTCAAACGCGGGCCTGCTCCGCCGCCCGTCTATCAGGGACAAACCGATCCGAAGGGGATCCTCGCCGCCTTGGAGGTGTTCATCGGGCAATGATGCGGCAGCGACGTCCCGCTCTTTGCGGGTCGGTGCTCGGGATTTGGAATCGTGGCCTCCCGTTTTGCTGGTGGCTCAGCGATGTCCGATCCCGCCCTGCCCAAACGCCGCGCCGCCTCCCTGGAACGCGCCACCCGCGCCGACGCCGTGAACGCCAATGGGCGCGCCGATGTGGGAAGCTCCAACCCCGCCACTGGCATGGAAAGTCCCGACGCCAGCAAAGCCAGGTGAAACCGGCCCGCCAATGTGAACTCCTGTGACCCCCCCAAGCCCGTGCAGGCCAGCGCCCCCCGGAAAGCCGGGAGATGTCGGCGCGCCGATATGGGGAACGCCGAAGCCGGCGCCATGGAAACGTCCGGTTCCCGCCAAGCCGGGCGAGACAGGTCCTCCAACGTGCGGAACCCCCGCGCCGTGAAACTGATGAGAATTGCCCCCGCCGAGACCGCTGTGGAAACGGCCGCCGATAAAACCGGGAGTGACTGTCGCCGCCCCGGAATGGGAATTAGGCATATGAACGCCCGCGGCGCCAAAACGACGCTGCCCTGAAGCGCCGCCAAAGACCGGCGCCCCGGTCCGCGGGCCAGCGGACGGCGCGACGGGATAGACCGGGTTCCGGGCGTGGGGATGCGCAACGACGACGCCGTAGCGATGATGCCGTCGCACCGCAGGGATGATGATCGGCGCGACGGTGCCAGCCGCATCAGGACGGCTGTTCCACTCATCGCCACACGGATAATAACCCGGGCCGTTCCAGCCGTTGTCGTACCAGCAACCGTTGGACTGAACGGTTTGCATCGGCGCAAAATGTCGCAACGAGGAAAAAGCGTCGCCGCTCATCACGCCGACGCCGGCCCGGGCGATGCCAACAGGCGCCAGGGCGAACGTCACATATGCGAGAATGCGCAAAGCCTGAAAATGTCGCTTTGTCCTGGAAGGAAAAGCAAAGGTTCGCGTCATCAAATTGGAGGCCTCCGCACGACAAGCCGGGTTACCGATGTTTGCTGCCGCCCGGCTGAGATATGCCGCCGCCCCCTTCTGCGCCATGAACTCCGGCAAGACCCGCCGAAGCGGGCGCGCCAATGCGAGGCGCCCCGCAGCGCTCCGGATCGGAGCTGGGGAGGCGGGCGCAGCGACACGGGGCGTCGCCGCGCTGCCAACAGGCCCTGGCGCAGCAGGGGTAGCAATGCGGGGCGCCGCCGCAGCGTCGGCAGGGGCGGGAGAGGCAGGCGCGGCCACGTGCGCTACTGGGACCTCACTGGGGGCATGCACTCCGGCTGGCGGAGCGGTGTTGACCGTCCCGGCCCCGCTCGGCCCACGGACCCCAGCCAGGCCGGGCGAGGCCGTCGGCGCGCCTTGCTGGAGACCTGGAGACGCGTGAACGCCTCCTGCGCCGGGACGATTAGGGTGGCTGATCCCCGGTTCAGCGACAGGGCCGCCCCCGCCGCATGGATAAAAGCCGGGCCCATCCTGGCCATTCTGCTCCCAGCACATGCCCGACTGCACCGTTTGTACGGTCGACAAGTGTGCTAATGAAAAAAGACTCCCGCCGCTTACGGCGCCGACACCCGCTTCGGCGTCGTCGACCGTGAGCAAAGGCGCGAAAACCAGCGCCAGGAATGCGGAAACGCGCGGAGTCGAATGCGGCATGGCTCTTGTCCTTGAAGGAGAACAGGTGCCTCCACCCTTGGCCCTCGCCAAATCCACGAGCGGCGGTTGCCGTCTCGTAAAGCGCGGAATGTTCAGATCGCCGCTAACGAAGAGACCCGCCGCGAAGATCTGTCGCGACCTTAACGCGCGTCATCCTTTCTTGTGCCGCTCTCGGAACGCCTTCGCCCAGCCGGCCTTGGCCTGCTGGCGCCCGCGCGCGACCGCGAGGGCGTCGGCCTCCACCGGCTTGGTGATCACCGAGCCTGAGCCGATATAGGCGCCATCCCCGATCGTGACCGGCGCGACGAGGGCCGAGTTCGAGCCGATGAAGGCGCCGGCCCCGATGTCGGTCCTGTTCTTGGAGAAGCCGTCGTAATTGCAGGTGATCGTGCCGGCGCCGATGTTCGCATGAGCGCCCACGCGCGCATCGCCAATATAGGTCAAATGGTTGATCTTGGCGCCCTCCTCGACCGCCGACTGCTTGATCTCAACGAAATTGCCGATTCTCGCGTTGACCCCGATGTCCGCGCCAGGCCTGAGACGGGCGAACGGTCCGACGACGGCCCCGCTCGCGACCCGCGCGCCCTCGAGATGCGAGAAGGAGCGGATGACTGCGCCGTCCTCGATCGTACACCCGGGCCCGATCACGACATGAGGTTCAATCAAGACATCGCGGCCGATCGTGGCCTCGAATGACAGGAATACGGTTTCGGGCGCGGTCAGCGTCGCGCCTGCGATCATGGCGCGCCGGCGCAGGCTATCCTGCACCACGGCCTCTACGGCGGCGAGCTGCGCGCGGTCGTTGACGCCCATGACCTCCTTCTCCTTGGCGATGACGACCCGCGCGGTATGGCCGCGTGCGTTGGCGATCTCGACGATGTCGGTGAGGTAGAATTCTTTCTGGGCATTGTCGGGCTTGACCGCTGTGAGAAGGCTCAGCGCGACGGACCCGCTGAAGGCGATCGGCCCGGCGTTGCACAGGCGCGAGGCGCGCTCTTCGGCGCTGGCGTCCTTCTCTTCCCGGATCGCGATCAAGCGTCCGTTGCGCTCAATGAGGCGGCCATAGCCGGTCGGATTGGCGGCCTCGAAACCCAGCGCCACCACCTCCGCGCCTGAAGCGAGTTCCTCGCGCATCGCCTTGAGCGTCGAGGCTTCGATTAGCGGAGCATCGGCGTAAACGACGACGATGTCGTCATAACCTCGTTCAATCTGGCCGCGCGCGGCCAGGACGGCATCGGCGGTGCCCCGGCGCTCCTGCTGGACGGCGACCTGCGCCCCCGGCGCAGCATTCAAAGCTTCCGCTGCGACGCCGTCCGCGTTCGGTGCCACGACGACCACGATCTCCCCCATCGCGCCCTCAACGACGGCTGAAAGCGTGTGCGCCAGCATCGAGCGGCCCGCGATCTCGTGCAGGACCTTTGGTCGGGCCGAGCGCATCCGCACACCCTCGCCGGCGGCGAGCACGACGGTCAGACAACGGCGGGCATTGGCGCTCATAGGACGTTGGCTCTCTCGTCGAGGGACGTTGACAAACGGAGGCTCAGCCGCTCCGAATCGCCTCAAGCCCGCTCGGGGCGCCAGTATCGCTGCAGGCGAACGCGGTTTCCAGCCCCGCCGCTGCACGCATCGAGGGGATTTTCCGCTGACGACAAATAGCGCCTCGCTGCGCCGCAGAAAACGATATAGAACCGCAAGGCCAGGGACGGAACGCGCTGGGCGGGCAACGCGTTTTTTCCATCCTCACTGGCTGATTTTCATTTGGCTGGGGAGCGACGTTGCGTCGGGCCGTTGATGCACGGCTTAGCTCCTGCGAACGAATGACGAATACGATGGTGGACAGGCAACGTCGCGAATTCTTACAGCTGGCCGCTGGCGGCGCGCTTGCGGCTTCACTGGCGCCGTCGGGCTCGACGCCAGGTGTGGCGGAGCCATTGGGCCAGCCCATTCCCTTCTTCGCCGATACAGTTCTCAAGATGGCGGTGGAACTGGCTTCGAAGCCGTTCAAGGCGCCGGACGCGCCCCCGCTGCCGAGTGTCTTCTCAGACCTCACTTTCGAAAAATACGCAGCGATCCGGCGCGTGCCGGGCACCGCGATCTGGAGCGATCAGAAACTTGGCTTTTCCCTAGAGCCGCTGCATCGTGGCTTTGTTTATACGACCCCTATCGGGATCAATATTGTCGAGAACGGCATGGCGGAGAAGGTGATTTACGACGCCGCCGATTTCGACTTCGGACCGTTGAAGCCTCCGCCTTCCCTAGGCAACCTCGGCTTCTCAGGCTTGCGCGTTCTCAAGTCCTCTGACCAAGGCTTCGAAGATGTGGCGATCTTCCAGGGCGCGACCTTCTACCGTGCACGGGCGCACGCCCAGCCCTTTGGCCTCACCGCGCGCGGCCTTGCGATCCGGACGGGCGACGATCCTGGCGAGGAGTTTCCACTCTTCCGCGAGTTCTGGATCGAAAAGCCCAATCCGGCGGCGAATACGCTCACCATTCAGGCCTTGCTCGATTCGGCGAGCGTCACCGGCGCCTTTCGCTTCACGCTCCGCCCGGCGGACACCACCATCATCGACACTGAAATGACGTTGATCTCACGGGCGGCGGTGGACAGGCTGGGACTCGGGGCTATGGCCGCCGCCTACCTCTTCAGCCCGCTGGACCATCGGCGTCCTGACGATGTCCGCGCGGCAGCCTATGAGTCGACCGGACTGCAAATTCTCACCGGAAAGGGCGAATGGCTCTGGCGGCCGGTCTCCAATCGGGAGACTTTGCAGATCTCGGCTTTCACCGACGTCAACCCACGCGGCTTCGGTCTTTTGCAGCGAAGCCGCTCCTTCGACGCGTTCTACGACGACGAGACGCACTGGGAACTGAAGCCCTCGTTGTGGATTGAGCCAATCGGCGATTGGGCGGAGGGTGATCTCCATCTTCTTGAGATCCCAGCCGATTCGGAGGCTAATGAGAACGTCATCGCTCAGTGGCGCCCGAAAACGGGCATGAACGCCGCCACTACTATGTCGATGGCTTTCCGGCAGTTCTGGTGCTGGTCGCCGCCGTCGAAGCCGCCGCTCGCCTCCTGTGTGTCGTCGCGGCGTGGGAAGGTCGGCAACCACGAGCGCTTTGCGGTTGAGATGGCGGGCGACATGTTCGCCGACCCGGCGAAGGCGGCGGCGGCCACGGCGGACGTTCAGGCCGCTCCTGGCAAGATCGTATCCCTGCGGCTGTTTCCCTACAAGGACAGGCATTCGGTGCGCGTGGTGTTCGATCTTGACCCGGGGTCGGAAAGCTATTCAGAGCTGCGCCTGACGCTCAGGGTCGACAACCAACCGGCGAGCGAGACATGGCTCTACCGTTGGACAGCCTGACGCTTACGGCCCCCGAATCTGGGTCAGCGGACACCGGTTCGTCGCTTGGCGCCTCGATGCCCGGCTTTGCGCCGCTCGCCATGCCGACGCAGTCGTTCAGGCGATTTTCGCGCCGCGGTCGCCGCACCCTGGCCGCGCCGCGCCGCTCAAGGCCGCCGATTCTGACCCGCCTCGCCGTGTTCGGCGGCGCTACGGCGCTTACCGCCTATGGCGCCTACCAGATGTTCAAAGTCGTTTCGATCGGCCCGGTCACGCCGCTTGAGTGGGTGATCGCGGTCCTGTTCGTCATAACGTTCTCCTGGATCACACTTTCGTTTTCCTCCAGCATTGTTGGGTTTGTCTGGCTGCTCGCGCATCGCGGTCGACGCGCAGCGCCTGCGCCTTTACGCCAACGAACCGCGGTCGTGATGCCGATCTATAACGAGGCTCCCTCGCGCGTGTTCGGCGCGATGCAGGCTATCTTCGAGGACGTCGAACGCACTGGCCAGGCCCACGTTTTCGACTTCTTCTTGCTCTCTGACACCACTGACGCCAACGTCTGGATCGCGGAGGAGCGCGCATTCATGGCGATGCGTGCCCGGCTGCCGCAGGCCCGCCTCTATTATCGGCGGCGGCGCAAGAATTTGAGCCGCAAGGCCGGCAACATCGCCGATTTCGTCGCCCATTGGGGCGGTCACTACCCGCATATGGTCGTGCTCGACGCCGATAGTTTGATGACGGGCGAAGCAATCGTGGGCCTTGCTGCGGCGATGGAGGCCGACCCCGACGCCGGAATCATCCAGAGTCTGCCGCTCATCGTCAACCGCAACACGATGTTCGCGCGGCTCCAGCAGTTCGCCGCGCGGATCACCGGCCCGGTCATGGCCGCCGGCTTGAGCGCCTGGATGGGACACGAAGGCAACTATTGGGGCCACAACGCGATCATCCGGACGCGGGCCTTCGCCGAGCATTGCGGATTGCCGGACTTGCCGGGCAGACCGCCGTTTGGCGGTCACATTCTCAGCCACGACTTCGTTGAGGCGGGGCTCACGCTTCGCGCCGGGTATACGGTCTACATGCTCCCCAATCTCGGCGGGTCCTATGAAGAGAGCCCGCCTTCGCTTATCGATCTCGCTGCGCGCGATCGGCGATGGTGCCAGGGCAACCTGCAGCACGCGCGCCTCATTGGT
Organism: uncultured Alphaproteobacteria bacterium; assembly: GCA_963836695.1. GTDB lineage: Bacteria > Pseudomonadota > Alphaproteobacteria > Rhizobiales > Beijerinckiaceae > Roseiarcus. The sequence continues at coordinate 49,898 of CAWIKX010000022.1, read as the reverse complement.
GCCAGGGGTTTCAAGCTGGCGACCCGGCAGCATCTCGCCAATGGGATCATGGGCTATCTCGCTTCGCCCTTGTGGATGGCGCAATTGCTCGTCGGCATCGTGCTCGTGCTGCAGTCCCACTACATCCGGCCGGAATATTTCACCAAGGAATTCTCCCTCTTTCCGGCATGGCCGCGCTTCGACTACGAGCGCGCCCTGCAACTGTTCGAGGTGACGATCGGGGTCCTGCTTGCGCCAAAGTTCCTCGGCCTTCTGATTGCGTTGATCGAGCCGAAAACGCGCCGTGGGTCTGGCGGCGCGCTCGCGCTGATCGCCTCGACGATCGCCGAGATCATCATCTCGGCTGCATTCGCGGCGATCATGATGCTGATCCAGTCCGGATCCGTGGCGCAGATCTTGTCAGGACGGGACACCGGCTGGAATCCGCAGCGGCGCGACGACGGCTCGATCCCGTTCAAAAGCATCGCGCGCCGCCATCGCGCGCATACCGTGTTGGGCTTCATCACCCTATTCGCGGCGGCCCTGATCTCGCCGTCCCTGATCGTTTGGATGTCGCCGACCATCGCTGGTCTGATCTTGTCCATCCCGCTCTCGTCGGCGAGCGGGAGTCTCAAGCTCGGCCTCGGGATGCGCCGCGTCGGTCTTCTGCGCACACCGGAGGAAACGTCGCCGCCCGCCGTGGTCGAGCGCGCCAATGCGCTTGCCACCGAGCTTGCGCTGACCGGAGGCGATCATGACGACGCGCTCCTGGCGATCTGGGCGGACGCGACGCTCCGAGCCGCCCACGAATCCTTCCTCGCCGAGGCGCCGCGTCGGCGCCGCGGCGATGTCGATGTCGAGACCGCGGTCGCGGCGGCGAAGCTCAACGACGCTCAAACGGTCGAAGATGCTCGCGCTTGGCTCAGCTCGCGCGAACGGCTCGCCGTTCTCAACGACCGGGCGCTGATCGCCATGCTGGCTCGCTTGCCGAGTCCGGCCGCCCAGCCTACGGCAGCCTAAGGCGCCTGCTTACGCGGTCTGCGCCTTTAAACAACTTCGTCCGTGGTCGCCCACGTATGAAGGCGTTCGAGTCCCTAGATGGCGGCCGTCTCTTGAGATCGCGGCCTGTCGCAGGGGGCGTGAGGAGCGGATTGTTCGCTTTTGCAATGACGAGGCTCGTTCGACAAACGACGCAAAAAAGGGCGGCTCGCGCCGCCCTTTTCCGATTGTCGTGAGACAAACGCCTCAGCGCTTGGAGAACTGGAAGCTCGCGCGCGCCTTGCGGTGGCCGTACTTCTTGCGCTCGACGACGCGGGAATCGCGGGTCAGAAACCCTTCCTTCTTGAGCGCGGGCCTAAGCTCCGGCTCGAAATAGGTGAGCGCCTTGGCGAGGCCGTGACGTACCGCGCCGGCCTGGCCCGAGAGGCCCCCGCCGCTCACCGTCACCGTGAGGTCGTACTGGGTGATGCGATTCACGACCACGAGGGGCTGGCTCAGCACCATGCGCAAAACGGGACGTGCGAAATACTGGTCGAGCGGTTTCCCGTTGACGGTCGCGAGACCCCTGCCCGGCTTGATCCAGACACGCGCCACGGCGTTTTTGCGCTTTCCGGTCGCGTAGGCGCGTCCGTACTTGTCGAGCTTCTGCACATGGACGGGCGCTTCTTGAGAGGCCGGCGCGGCCGACGTACCCGCAAGGTCGGCAAGAGAGGAAAGAGTCTCAGCCATTGTTTTCAGCGCTCCGGCTGTTCTTAGGATTGAGTTTGGCGACGTCGAGCACGGCCGGCGATTGCGCGACGTGCGGGTGGTCCGGACCTTTGTAGACGCGAAGATTGCCCAGCTGCTTCTTCCCCAAAGGCCCGCGAGGAAGCATGCGCTCGACCGCCTTCTCGACGATGCGCTCGGGAAACTTGCCCTCGAGGATCGATTTGGCCGAGCGTTCCTTGATGCCGCCGATGTAGCCGGAATAATGGTGGTAAACCTTCTGGTCGCGCTTCCGGCCGGTGAGCACGATCTTTTCGGCGTTGATCACGATGACGTGGTCGCCGTCATCCATGTGAGGGGTGAAGCTGGGTTTGTGCTTGCCGCGCAGTCGCATGGCGACGATCGAAGCGAGCCGGCCGACCACCAGATCCTTCGCGTCGATGACCAGCCACTTTTTTTCGATTTCGGCGGTCTTGGTCGAATGGGTTTTGCCGAACATGGATACGTCCGTTCGATTTCGGGAGGCGCGCTTCTAGTCGCCTGAACAGCGAATTGTCAACCCGCTAGCCCTGGAATCGATAAGAAAGCTACTCATCTCCAATGCGCGGTATCATAATACCACGCTTCGCCAAGAAATCAGCTTTGCACACCGCCATATGATGAATAGCGCAGTTGACAGGCGTATCGAGGAGGAGAACATTTGAATAAGGCGGCTGGGGTCGGAGCGCGTCCCGTGACGGATAAGCCCGAGCGCCGCCAGCGCTTTGAGAGATTTGTGTAGCTCTAAAAAGTAGTTTTGCGGGACGTTCGACAGGATTGCCGATCCACCCGTTCGGCGCCCCTATCTCCCGAGTATGCTTCAGGCGGAGGGAATGATGAGCCTTATTGACCAGGCCCTTAAGGCCAATGAGCAATTCGCGAAGAAGTACGATCCAAAGCTAGGTGGACACCCTCAGCCGAAGATCGCCATCGTAACCTGCATGGACCCGCGGCTCTCGGACCTGGAGGGGATTCTGGGATTGAAGACTGCAGACATGGATGTCATCCGCACCGGGGGCCCGGCCGTCACCGACGATGTGCTGGGAGAACTTGTCGTTTCCACGCGGGTCTTGGGGAGCAAGGAGATCATGCTCCTCAACCACACGGGCTGCGGGTTCACAACCTTCACTGACAAGGAGTTGAACGACAAGCTCGCCCGAGAAACGGGGGACGCCACGCCGGTCCCAATGCGCTTGTTCTCCTTCAAGGACCCCGAAGAGAACACTCGGGCGCAGATCGCGAAGGTCAAATCGCATCCATGGATTGCCAAGGATGTGCCGGTTCGAGGCTTCATTTTCGATGTCGACACGGGCCGGCTGCGGGAAGTCAAGCATGGATGAGCGGCGCAACGTCGCCACTTAGACGTGCTGGGGCCTGTACGTCGGCCATCGGCGCCGCGCCGAAGCGTCGTGGTTCATCCTTTCGATGACAGGAATCCGCCATGAGCGAGGAGAGCCGCCAATCGACGGGGTTAGGGGCCGAGCAGACATCGGCTCGAAGCGGCGACTCGCCGCCAACCTCACAGAACCCTCCCACCGCAACCGTCCTACCAGAGAAACCGAAAGCCAACCCGCGGCGAAAAATACTGCTTGGCGCCCTGGGCGTTCTGGTCCTGGCGGCCGCTCTTTGGTTCGGCATTCCCTGGATCCAGACCACGCTCAACACGGTTTCGACGGATGACGCATACGTCAGCGGTCACGTAACGTTCGTCGCCGCGCGCGTTAAAGGCGAAGTTTCGCGCGTTCTCGTCGATGACAACTACCGGGTGCGCAAAGGACAGCTTCTGGTCCAACTGGACAAAGAGCCGTTTCAGGTCGCGGTCGCGATCAAAAAGGCCGCAGTCGATACGGCAACGGCGGATCTTCAAGTCGCCAAGTCAAAAGTGCGCGGCATTGAAGCGGAGGCTATGAGCCGGCGCCGAGCGCTCGAGCACGCAATGGAGGACGTTGACAACCAAGTCGCCCTGCTGCACGCTAAAGTTGCCGGTGTCGACAAGAGCAAAGCCGAGCTCGCGTTGGCTCAGGTCGACTTCGACCGCGCCGCCAAGTTGGTGGCGACAAACGATACCCCAAGGTCCGAGTACGACCGGCGACAAGCCGCGTTGTTGGCGGCCCGCGCAGACGTTGTCGCGGCGCTCGCCGATGTCCGTCAAACCCGAGCGTCTTTGGGATTGCCGCCGCAATCCGACAACGAAGATCTCGGCCAGGTTCCGCCCAATCTCGGTCAGACGTTTTCATCTGTGCTCCAGGCGCAGGCGGCGATGATTCAGAGTGCGGCTCAGCTTGGCGTCATCCATTCGTTCGACGAAGGGCCTCGTCACATGGTCGAGGCGTTCGAAAAGGAAGGCGACGTCAATAGCACCTTCGCTCGGCTGGCCGCGGACGCGCCAGACGTCAAGCAGGCCGAGTCCGATCTCGAGGTCGCCAAGCGCAATCTCGACCAGGCCGAACTCGATCTGCGCTACTGCGACATCATCGCCGAGATCGATGGCGTCGTCACCCGCCGCAACGTCAATCCGGGCGACAACGTGCAAGTTGGTCAGGCCTTGATGGCGATCCGCTCGCTCGATGAGATCTGGGTCGACGCCAATTTCAAGGAGACGCAGCTAGGCGACCTGCGCATCGGTCAGCCGGTCGATCTCTACGTCGATATGTATGGCGGCCTCCGAGTGTTTAAGGGGCGCATTTCCGGCTTCACTATGGGGACGGGATCGACCCTGGCGCTGCTGCCGCCCGAGAACGCGACGGGCAACTTCGTCAAGGTGGTGCAGCGACTGCCGGTCCGGATCGACATCGAGAACTACGATCCGGACAAGAATCCCCTGTTCATCGGCACGTCGGTCGTTCCCTACGTTTACTTCAACAAGCCGCCCACCGGACCCGACGCCGGCAAGTTTTTGCAGGCGAGCGCGCCCCAATCACAGACCAACGGTCCGACCGCAAATCCGCCGGACGCAAACAAGTGACCGTCGCGGCGCTTTCGCCCGCCAGACCCAATGTTGCCGGGAGCCCGTGGCTGACGGCGATCATCGTCGTATTGCCGGCGTTCATGGAGGTGCTCGACACGACAATCGTGCTGGTGGCGCTGCGCTACATCGCGGGAGGCCTGTCGGCGGCCGCCGATGACGCCGAGTGGGTTATCACCAGCTACCTTGCCGCCAATGCCGTCATCCTGCCGATTACCGGCTGGTTGAGCGCTCATCTCGGTCGCCGCAACTACTTCCTGGCGTCGATAGCAATATTCACCGTCAGTTCTTTGCTGTGCGGACTCGCTGGCAGTTTGACTCAGTTGATCCTTTTCCGGGTCATCCAGGGTCTGGCGGGCGGCGGTCTGCAACCCGGCAGCCAGGGAATATTGCTGGACGCCTTCCCGCGGGAGAAGCAAGGCGTCGCGATGACGCTGTTCGGCTTCGCAGTGCTGATCGCGCCCATTGTCGGTCCGACCTTGGGTGGTTGGATAACGGACACCTACAATTGGCGCTGGTGCTTTTTGATCAACGTGCCCGTCGGTCTCGTGGCGTTCACTTGTTGTTACTTCCTACTTCACGATCCGGACTATCTCATCGCTGAGCGCGCGGAGTTGAAGAAACAACCGTTCCATTTTGACGTGATCGGCTTGTCGCTTCTGGTCATCGTCATGATCTCTTGGGAAGTGGTGCTCAGCAAGGGTCAGGAGTGGGACTGGCTGGGGGATCCATTCTGGCGTGTCCAGACGCTCGTCATTTTATTTGCGACTGGTTTGGTTGCATTGATCTTCTGGGAGTTGCGTCACCGCAACCCCGTCGTCAATTTTCGCGCGCTCGGCGAACGTAACTTTGCGGCCTGCTGCATCATCATTTTCGGCGCTTACCTCGCGCTCTTTGCGGGCACCAAGTCGTTGCTTGGTCTGCTACAGACCCTCTATGGCTATGATGCGCTTAAGACGGGGTTGGTGATGTCGCCGGCCGGACTCTTTGCGGTCCTGGCGATGCCGATCGTCGGCCGCCTGATCGGCCTCAAGGTCGATGCGAGATGGCTGATCGCCGCAGGCCTCCTGCTCATGACCGCAGGAAACTACTGGATGTCGCAACTCAACCTCGGCATCAGCCCAAGCCAGGTTGTTTGGCCTCGGGTGCTTCTTGTCGCGGGGCTCTCGGTATGTTTCGCTCCGGCGAACGTAGCCGCTTACCTCTATACGCCTCTTGCGTTGCGCGGGGCCGCGATTGGCTTGTTGAGTCTCCTGCGCAACGAGGGGGGAAGCGTCGGGGTGTCGTTGTCCCAGACCTTCCAAGAGCGGCGCGATCAGTTTCATGTGCTAAGACTTGGGGAGTATCTCGGTACCCTCAACGCGGCCGCCAGCAGCTTTCTCGCGCGCGCTGAGGCGTTCTTCGTTCAACAGAACGGCGATCCGGTCGCCTCCCAGCAACTGGCTATCAAGCAACTCGAAAACCTGCGCCAGCAGCAGGCGTCCTCGCTCGCCTATTTCGACACCTTTTGGATGGCGGCTGTGCTGACGCTTGTGGTCACGTTCGCGGTATTGTTTATGAAGCGCTCTGTCGCCGAGAAGGGCAGTCGCGCGGGCCCCGAATGACTGATCGCACGCTTCCTAGCCGTGGACCTGCTAAGTCGCGCCCTCACATAATGTCTGTCAAAACGCCTGCAATTCTTTTCGAGCCGCTTCGCTGAAATCGCGCAGCGGATCGACGTGTTTGTCGACCCAATTCGTGCGCATCTCATGCAAGGTGATATTCGGCGCCAGATAGGTGTCGACGATGATGCGCACCACCGTGTCGGCAGCCTCCACCACTTCCGGCGAGGATAGAAGGCGTATTCGGTTGGTCAGCGCGTAAATTCCAATGAGACCGTCTATGTCGTCTCGGTTGGTTTGCAGAGCGTCGGAATACAATTTTGCCGCCTCATCGAGAAACCTGCCGAACAGGGCGGCCCGGCCGTCTCTCTCGGCGGCGCGCCGCTGGGCGCGGGTTTGCGCCTGTTGCGTCACCCATGAAGTTGCAAACGACGCAAGGCCGCCGATCGCAGTTCCGGTCAACGCGGCGAAGGCGGATATGTAGGCCGCGTTCATAGGTTGGCCCGACTTCCAGCGTCAGGCAGGCGGCTTCGGGGCCGGCGGCGCCAGCGCGACCGAAGCCTCGGAGGTGAGCATGAGGAACGTCAGCGTCTCTTGAAGATAGAGGCGTACGGCGCTGTCCGTATGCCTCAAATAGCCGATCGAGACGTCTTGGCCGATGTGTAACTCAAAGTCGCCGCCGCGTGTTGTAAGGACAAAGGCGCCATCGATGGCCGGCGCCCAGATGATCTCGTCCTTGACTAGCTTCTTGACATGGTCGAGCACAGGATAGCCGCTGTCGACCGTCTCGGTGAGCGCGGTATAGGCGTCCGCGCCGAGCACGACCGAATAGGGCCCGTTGACCCCAACGAGCCGGAGCTGGCTCAATGCTTGGGCGATCGCATCCGGATATTGCCGCACGTCGGCTGGCAGCGTCATGATCGGATTGCTCGTCCCCTGGCGGATGCCTTCAATTTGCGCCGCCGCATAGCCTTCGAAGATCGCGCGATCCTCGGCATAGGCGATTGTCTGCGCGGCGTCCTTCCCCGGCTGCCAGTCCGCGTCATTCGCGCCACGCTCGACGTTGTCGATTTGCTGACGATCGAGCTCGAAGGGGACCCTGACCTCGACCAAGGGCTTGACCTCGCGCTGTCGCGCAAGCACGCCCTCGCCTGGCGCCGCGATGGTCTTAAGATGGCCGGTCCCAACCGCGGAAAGGCCGAGGCCGCCCGGGCCCTCGACGTCGACCACGCGACGCCCGGCAAGGTAACGTTTGAGGGTGCGCGTCGTCTCTTCTTCGATCTGGGCCCACGCCGCATCGGAGATGGGCGCAAGCTCGCGGTGAAGATTATTCATGGCCCTTTTTCTCCCTTGAGCGAGCCGATTCCGAGCGACCCGTCCGACGCCGGCGCTGCTGATGGCGGCGGCGCGGCGATTGGCTTCGCGACAGGCGGCGCCGCTGCAGGAGCGACTTCGCCTCCGGAGTCGAGGAACGTCGTGGATGGAGCAAAAAACAGGGTTCCGGTCACGGCGCGGCTGAAGTCCAGCAGCCGATCATAGTTGCCGGGCGGCTTGCCGATGAACATGTTCTCGATCATCTGCTCAGTCACCCGCGGGGTGCGGCAATAGCCGATGAAATAGGTGCCGTATTCCCCCTGGCCAACCTTGCCGAAGGGCATATTGTCGCGAACGATCTGAAATTCTTGCCCGTTCTCGGAGATGGTCGTCAGCGCATTGTGCGCCGATGTGGGTTTTACCGAGTCATCCAATTCGATGTCGGCCAGCTTGGTGCGGCCCATGATCCGCTCCTGGGTCTCGGTGGGCAGTGCGTTCCATCCGGCAAGGTCGTGCATATATTTCTGCGTAATCACGTAGCTGCCGCCGGCGAATGCGGGATCTTCGGCGCCAATGAGCGCGGCGGCGACCATCGCTTGCCCACGCGGATTTTCCGTGCCGTCGACAAAGCCCAGAAGGTCGCGGTCATCGAAGTAGCGAAAGCCGTGGACCTCGTCGACGGCCGTGACCGCACCCCCGAGCTTCGCCATGATCTGCGCCGCGATCTCGAAACAAAGGTCCATCCGCTTGGCGCGGATATGAAACAACAGGTCTCCCGGCGTCGCGATTGCTTGCCGCGATCCGGCTTGGAATTCGCGGAACGGATGAAGCTCGGCCGGGCGCGGGTCGCCGAACAGCCGGTCCCAGGCGTCGGACCCAATTCCCAGCACGCAGGAAAGTCTGGCCTCGAGGTCGCGAAATTCGACGGCGCGAACCAGGCCCGCGAAGTCGGCGCAGAACGACCGGACGGCGGCAGAATTGTCTTCGCCGGGATTGATCGTGACGACCAGGAAGATCGCGGCGCGCGACAGCGGCGCCGATACTGGCTGTGCAACGACAGCGTCGGGCTCTGAGGTCATGTCGGCCATTGATCTCCCCGACGCCGCTCTCATGTCTGGACCCCGCCGCACCGATCAAGAATTATCTTCGTGCCGGCGGCGCAGCCATGCGCAGTTTCGCCGACCGCGAAGATCGGATAGGCTCGGCGGCGCCCCATGTTTCCCCCTGACCTCATCGCTCGCGCCACTGACCTGATCGCCCGCTACCGGGAGACGGGCTCATGGCCGCCACCGCGGAATCGTGCACGGGGGGGCTGATCGCCGCGCTGCTACGGAAATTCCGGGCTCTTCGACCGTGTTCGGGCGCGGATTCGTCGTCTATTCCAACGCGTCCAAGCAGGAGTTGCTCGGCGTTCCGGCTGAGACGCTGGCGGCTCATGGCGCGGTGAGCCGTGAGACGGCGGTCGCGATGGCGGAGGGCGCACTTGGCGCCTCGCGTGCGGAGGTTGCCGTCAGCGTCACCGGAATAGCCGGGCCGGACGGCGGTAGCCCGGAGAAGCCAGTCGGCCTCGTCCATTTCGCCTGCGCGCGGCGCGGGAAGCCCACCGTCGCGCGCGAGGAGCGGTTCGGCGACATCGGCCGCGCCGCCGTGCGGCTGGCCTCGGTCAGGGTCGGCCTCGATCTCCTCGAGGCGGCTCTTCGCCTTTAATCCAGGTTCGCCCTGGCCAACTGGAACGATCCCGTCTCCAAACCGTTCTCGAACGTCGACAGCGATTTGGAGATGCAGCCGATGAATGCTTCCGCCAGGACTCTGTTTGTCCTCCTTCTCGGGTCCGGCTTTGCCGGGTCGGCGCTCGCGGCGATGGATTCGGCTCAGAACACGCCGGATGCGCAAGTCCCCGCGCATATGAGCCAGAAGCTTCACGATGATCTGTCCAAGGCGGGATTTACCGACATCACCATCATGCCCGCCTCGTTGCTAGTCCGCGCCAAGGATGCGCAGGGCAATTCCATCATGATGGTCATCAACCCGGACTCTCTGACCGATGTGGCCGAGCACGCGCAGGGGGCCGGAGCGCCCAAACCCAAGGAAGCACCTCTGGCGGGCGCGATTCAAGGCGCGCCAAACAGCGGTGTCCCCGCGCCGACGCCAAAGCAGTGATTGGATGATGTTTTGGGCCGGACATCGGCGGAAGGCGTCCGTCTGGAAGCAATTTCTTGCGGAAAAACTGAAATCACCTTAACGTTACTTCATGAGATCCTTCTGCATGGCCGAAGCCCCAAGTTTGCTCCGGCCCCGCGCCCAGAAAGCGCAATGGAAAAAAAGATCCACAGAATTCATCGTAAACCATTGAAAAGCCTAGATTTGACGAGGAAATCCAAGAAAATCCAATAGCAATTTTTCGGGGCCTTTGGCAGCAAAATAGCCTGCCCCAAGGAAACCCAAATGGATCGGGCGGAGCCTCCTGCGCTGGCTGGCGTGAGGTCTCGAACTCAAGTCCGCTCCAATGCGAACTGGGCTTAGGCGCGCCCGTACACCGTATCGGCGCGCCGTTCGAAAGCGCCGGCGAACTTGCGGAATGCGGCGTCGAACATCGAGCCCATGAGCACGCCCAGGGTGCGGCTCTTGAACTCATAGTCGATGAAGAATCCGATCCGCGAACCTTCCCCCTCAGCCTCGTCCTTGAAGGTCCAGACGTTATCGAGCCGGCTGAACGGTCCGTCGATATACTCGACCCTGACCTTGAGATTGGGCTTATCCAGCGTGACCCGGCTCGTGAATGTCTCGCGAATGAGCTTATAGCCCACGGTCATGTCGGCGACGAGAGTCTCGCGACCGTCCGCGTCGGAACTACGAGTGCGCACCTTGAGCGCCTTGCATAAGGGCACGAATTCCGGATAGCGCTCGACGTCGGCGACGAGATCGAACATCTCAAGGGCGTTGTGGCGAACGCGGCGCTCGACGCGGAATAGGGGCAAGGATCGGCGGACCTCCAGCGCTCCGCTCTGGGCCTTTCGTCAGGGCTTCGGCGCCGGCGCAGCAGGGGCGGGAGCGGTCGCAGGCGCTGAAGGCGCAGGCGTTGCGGGCGCGCTCGACCCGCCTTCCATCTGCTTGAGCTGATCGAGAATATTGCCGGGCGAGATCGGCGTGGGCGCGGTCTGGCCCGCCGGCGCGGGAGTCCGTTGGAGCACCGAATGAGGCGCGCGGCTCCAGCTCGACAGGATCGACATCAGGAGCGCGGTGGCGAAATAGAGGGCGCCGAGGATGGCGGTCGCCCGCGAGAGCGCGTTCGCCTGGCCGCGCCCGGTCATGAAACTGCCGGTCCCCCCGCCCGCCCCGAGTGCGCCGCCTTCGGAGCGCTGCAACAGGACGACCGCGATGAGCGCGACGACAATCAGGATATGGATGACGATCAGAACGGATTGCATGGAGGTCTCAACGCGCCGAAGCGCCGCGCCCAAAGGCCAGCGTCCTCGAAAGATGGCGCGCTCCTAACACGGCGCAAGGGAGGCGTCCATCGGCGACGCTGATCGGTAGCGCCTCGGTCTGAAATCAGCTCGGAAGTTCGCCGCACGTCAGACGCGGTCTCTCGAAGCCAAGCATGCTCCTGGGCTGCGAGAGGCCGCAATTGAGAATGGCCTTCGAGTGGAGGTTCAGTACGTATCCAAGCGCATCACGCGCCGGCGCCTTTTACCGCTTATTTTGTTGGCTCCGGAGTGTCCTTCACGGTCACCCAATTTTTGTCGGCGCGGCTGATATTCTCAGCTTCATTCTTACGCCACTCACTAGTCCAATATTTCGTATGATTCACATACAGCTTACCGTTGACGATGGTGAAAGCCTCAGGATCGACTGTATCTTTGTGGCCGTTCTCGTATGAGACGCCCATGGCGCAATGACCGTCATATTTCGCCGCATATTTTTCTGGATTTGCGAGGAAGAGATCGAGGTCCTGTTTGTTAGCGAATTGCCAGCGCGCATCGTGCCAGACAGTCTGGTAGTCGAGACTACCCGGCACTGCCTTTCCGACAGTAAAATAAGCAACAGTATCATAACCACCGATGGCTAATCTTGGGGTTCCGCTCATGCTTGGCGTCATTTCGTCATATCGAAACCCTGCAGGCGATCGCTGCGCCGTATCAGCAAAAGCAGGCAAAGCGAACATAGTAAGTGTTAAAGCAATAAGTGTCTTGTGGGTCGCGCTCATTTCTCGGCTCCTCATTGATCGTTAGGCGAATGACAACGCTGTCATGCTCGACCGAAATGCGCATCACCCAAACGGGTGAAATCGGGTTGGATCTCTCGAATTCTTGGCCAACTCATACCGGCGGGAGCGCCGCGTCTCGGTTCGTCGTGGATGTTCTGGTCGGATACTGTCTGCGTCAACCTTCGCTATTGCATTCGGCCATGTCTTCCCGCCGGCCGAAGTGCTAGGCTCGGCTCTCGCGGAGCAGCCGCCATGCCTCTGTCTGAAAGAACCGACCGCGCCCTTGAGGCTTGCTACGATGCAATCCTCGCCCCGACGCGTTGGCCGTCGGCCCTGCAATTGCTAGCCGAATCGTTCGGCGCGGCCAGCTGCGTATTGTTTGACCACAAACGAAAAGACTCGGCCGCGCCGCTGCCGATGTCCATGGGACACGAGGCGTATGCTGATCTCTGGACCCGCAATCAAGCTCACGCTCCCGACCCCCACGTCGGACCATATCTCGAACTGTGCACGTCATTCATGAGAGCGGGTCGGGCATCCGCACTGGAACACCATCTCTCGACAGAGGAAGAACGCAGAACGCTGCCCTACTTCCAGGAGACGGCGCGTCCCGCGAGGCGGGAATGGCTGGCGGTAGCCTTTTTCACGGTCGCAAGTCACGACTGGTGCTTCCCGCTCTTCCGGGGAGGCGATGGCGGCCCTTTTACGCCCGAGGAAGCCCTTCGCCTTGCCCCAATTGGGCCGCACGTCGCCAAAGTCGTCAGTCTGGCCGAAAAGTTTGCTGCCTTCGACGCCACGTCGAGACTCTCGGCGCTGGAGCGAGTGAGCTGCGCCGCCGTCGTCATCGATGCAACCGGCCGCGCAACGCAAATGAATCAGCCTGCGCAAAATCTGCTTGGCGGGGACTTCAACCTCGTCCGGGGTCGTCCGGCGGCCCACGATCCCGCCAGCAATCGCAGATTGCAGCAGCTAGTTTCATCTGCCTTGCACACCGCGCCCGGCGGCGCTCAGTCCTATGCGCCGATCGTCGTCGATCGCGACGAAGCGCCGTGGCTTCTGGTTGAGGCAATGCCGGTCACGGCGTTCGGCAGCGATTTCTTCAGCTCTGGCCGCCTGATTCTTCTTTTGACCGATCTGAGACGGCCGCCACGGCCAGATTCAGTTCAGTTGTGCGCGGCGTTTGGCCTGACAGCGGCCGAGGCCAAATTGGCTGCAAAACTGGCCTCGGGCGTAGGGGTCGATGGGGCGGCGGCTTCACTTGGAGTGAGCCGTGAGACTGCCCGCACCCAGCTCAAGGCAGTGTTCGCAAAGACAAACACCCGCCGCCAAGCGGAACTGGCCGCACTGGTCGCGCGTCTCCGCTCTTAGGCTCAGGAACTCATTGATCAGAGCCAGAAGATGACAGCTGCGGCGATGCAGATTGCGGAGAAGTAGGCGTGGCGCAACGGTCGTATCGGGTGTGGACGCGTCTCCAGTCCTTGAGCCTGCCGAACATGTTCTCAATTCTGTGGCGCTGTTTGTAGAGGACGGCGTCGTGGGGGATCGGGGCTTTGCGGTTGGATTTTGAGGGGATGCAGGCGGCGATTTTGCGGTTTGCGAGCGCCTCACGAAACCAATCGGCGTCATAGCCCTTGTCGGCGAGAAGCTCCTTGGCTTCGGGCATGGCGGGCAGCATCAACGCCGCGCCCTTGAAGTCGCTCATCTGGCCTTCGCTGAGCAACATCACGAGCGGTCGACCTTTGCCGTCGCAAACCGCGTGAAGTTTGGAGTTCAAGCCCCCTTTCGTGCGTCCGATACGTCGGGGAACAGGCCCTTTTTTAAAAGGCTGGCGGCGGTGCGATGCGCCTTCAGATGCGTGGCGTCGATCATGATCCGCTCAGCCTTGCCACCCTTGCGCGCCAACTCGGCGAAGATCTTGTTGAACACCCCCAGCCGGCTCCAGCGGATGAACCGGTTATAGATCGTCTTGTGCGGGCCATACTCCCGGCGCGTCACGCCAGCGAAGCCCATTCCTGATCACGAACACGATGGCGCTCACAATCCGCCGGTCGTCCACCCGCGCGATGCCGTGCGACCGCGGAAAAAACCCCTCGATCCGGCGCATATGCGCTTCAGAAAGCAAAAACAAATCAGACATGGCGAAGCCTCCTCGCCTCGCCCATGAATCAGCCAATCCAACCCTATGCAAGAAATTTAATAGGTCCTGAGCCTAGGTTTCGTAACAAACTTCAAATGCTGGGCAGCGCCATAAAATTAACTTGCCGCCCTTGGGGCTGTTCGCTCTCACTCCCTTCGCGATGAGTCCCTACTCCAGGCGATCTCAATGATAAGAGGCGGCGATGGCCAGAAATTCCGTCGCTTTCAGGCTCGCGCCTCCAACCAGCGCACCATCGACATTGTCGAGAGTGAGGAGTTCGCCGCAATTGTTCGGCTTGACCGAGCCGCCGTAGAGAAGGCGGGTCTTCGCGCCCAGCGGGCCATAGATGTCGGCGACCAAGGCCCGAATTCCATTGTGCACGACGGCTATGTCCATACGCGTCGGCGTAAGGCCGGTCCCGATCGCCCAGACCGGCTCATAGGCCACCACAACGGCGTCGCCGGCCGCTCCGGGAGGCAGCGATCCTCGCAATTGGGTGAGGACGACGGCAGCCTGCTGGCCCGCTTCGCGCTCAGCTTGCGTCTCCCCGACGCAGACGATCGGGGTCAAGCCCGCCTTCAGCGCCGCTTCCGACTTGGCGCGAACAAGTTCGTCGGTCTCGTGATGATAGTTCCGGCGCTCGGAATGCCCCACAATGACGTAGGTCGCGCCAGCGTCCTTGAGCATTGCGGCGGAAAGGTCGCCGGTGAACGCGCCACTTACCTGCGTGTAACAGTCCTGTGCGCCAAGGCCGAGGTCGGAGCTCCCAATCCTCAAGGCGGCTTGCGCGATCAGCGTCGCCGGCGGGCAGACGAGCAGTTCGGCGGGGCCGGATTCCCCCGCATCCACCGCCTTCCGGATGGCGTCAATCTCGGCCAAAGACCCGGAAAGGCCGTTCATCTTCCAATTGCCGGCGACCAACGGCCGTACGCCAAGGGTCATTGAGGGCCTCTTCCCGCGACTTGATCGGCGGGTTGTTATCACCGCGCCGTGCCCCTGCAAAGCCGCCTTCCGCCTATGCAAGACGCGTGCTCGCCGCTAGATAGGGCGCTCGCGGGCGCCGAAGAAGAAAAGGCGATTACGGCCAAATGCTCGAATCGATACGCAATGCGACTCAGGGAGTCGTCGGCAAGGCGATCATGACCGTCGTCATGGGCCTCATCATCGTCAGCTTCGTCATCTGGGGCGTGGGCGACATGCTGCGCGGGTTCAGTCCGTCCACCGTCGCGTCGGTTGGGGGAGTGAAAATCTCGGCCCAGGACTACCGCACCACCTACGACCGGGCGATCCAGCAATATCAGCGTCGGCTCAAGCGCCCGTTCACAAACGAGGAGGCGCGCCAGATCGGCCTCGATCGGAGCGTCCTGCAGCAATTGGTGAGCGAAGCGGCGGTCGATGACGAGGCGCACAAGCTGGGCCTCAACATTTCCGACCAAGCCTTGCGCGAGGCCATTACCTCGAATCCAAGCTTCCGCGATAAGTCTGGCGCATTCGATCCGGCGCGCTTCGAGGCCGCGCTGCGCGACATGGATATGAACGAGCGCGGCTTCCTCTCTGAAGTGCGCAAACAAGAACTGAGGCAGTTTATCGTAGGCGCGCTGGCGACTGGGATCACCGCTCCGAAGGCCGAGGTCAAGGCGGAAGCCGACTATCAGGGCCAGACCCGTTCGGCCGACTATTTCCTCTTGCCTGCTTCGGCGGCGGGCGAGATTCCTGCGCCTTCGGAAGAGGCGCTCAAGACCTTCTATAACGATCGCAAGTCGAGCTACCGCGCGCCCGAATACAGGTCCATGACCTTACTCGCGCTCGAGCCGGAGACGATCGCCAATCCGGCGGAAGTGACCGACGCCGACGCCGAGGCGGCTTATGAGAAGATCGCCGGCAAGAATCCCCAGTTTGGCGCGCCCGAGAAGCGCGATCTCCAGCAGATCCTGTTTCCCAACGAGGCCGATGCGGCTGCGGCCGCGGCCAAGCTGAAAGCGGGGACGAGCTTCGACGATCTCGTCAAAGACCGAGGCCTCAAAGCTGAGGACACCGACATCGGCGAGACGACCAAGGACGCCATGCTCGATAAGGACGAGGCCAACGCCGTCTTCGCTCTGCCCCCGGGGGGCGTCAGCGGCGTCTTGAAGAGCCAGTTTGGCCCGGTGATCGTTCGTGTCAAAGGCATAACCCCCTCCACGATCAAGCCATATGCGGAAGTCGCGAACGAAGTGAAGAAAGAGGTCTCGGCTTCTCGCGCCGGCGACAAGATCCAGGCCTTGCACGACAAGATCGAGGACTTGCGGACCTCCGGCAAAACCATTCTCGAGGCCGCGAAGGCCCAGGGACTGACCGGCCAAACGATCGACGCGGTCGACGCCGCGGGGAAAGATCCCAAAGGCGCGCCGGTCAACCTGCCGGACGCGCCAGAACTGCTGCGCGCGGCCTTCGCTTCTGACGTCGGGCTCGATGAGGCGGCGCTCAACACCAAGGACGGCGGATACATCTGGTTTGAAATCGCCAAGATTGATCCGGCGCACGACCTCACATTCGAAGAAGCGAAGCCCGAAGTCGAGAAGCAATGGCGCGCTGAGGAGATCGACAAGGCGCTCGCCGGCAAGGCCGATGATCTGGTCAAGCAGATCAGCGCAGGCGGCAAGATCGCCGACGTTGCGAAGAGCGCGGGCGCCGAGGTGAAAACGGCGACCGACGTTCATCGCGCCGAGCAGGGCAGCCTGCCGGAATCCGTGGTGGCCGCCATCTTCCGACAAGGCCCTGACAGCGCAGGCTCCGCGGCGACGCCCGACGGACGCGTGGTGTTCAAGATCACCGCCGACCGGACGCCGCCGGTCGACTTCGCCGACCCCCGCGTAAAGGCCATGGCCTCGGAGCTCAACACGGCGACCCGCGCAAACCTGCTCGATCAATATGTCGAGGCCCTGCGCCGGACACTTGGCGTCGCCATTCACCAGGATGTCCTGCAGTCCGCCGAGGGTAGCTGACAGGCCGATGAGCACCCTGCCCGACTACGAAGCCTTCGCGCGCGCCTATATCGCAGGCGAAGCCGAAGTCGCAGTCACAACGCTGGTCGCCGATCTCGAGACCCCTGTCTCGGCTTATCTCAAGCTGGCGCGCGGTCGGGCAGGCTACATGTTTCTGCTCGAATTGGTTGAGGGCGGAGCGCAGCGCGGCCGGTATTCGATGATCGGCCTCGACCCGGACCTGATCTTCCGCGCGACGGGTGAAACCGCCGAGATCAATCGCCGGGCGCTCACCGATCCGGACGCTTTCGTCCCTTGCCCCGGCGACCCGCTTCAAGCCTTGAGAGCGCTGCTTGCCGAGTTGCGCATCGACATGCCGCCCGGGCTGCCGCCGATGTCAGCGGGCATATTCGGCTATCTCGGCTACGACATGGTGCGGCGAATGGAGCGCCTCGCGCCGGCGAAGCCCGATCCGATCGGCGTCCCCGAAGCGCTTCTGATCCGTCCGACCGTCATGGTGGTCTTTGACGGCGCCCGCGACGAGATGTCGGTTGTCACGCCAGTTCGCCCGGCGCCCGGTGTTTCGGCCCGCGCCGCTTATGAGAGCGCGATGGCGCGGCTGGACGCCGTGGTCGACGCGCTCGAATCGCCGCTCGACCATACCACGGCCATGGCCGTCGACCCGCTCGTCAAGGCGGGCGAAGCCCGGTCGAATACGACCGAGGACGAGTACAAGGCGATGGTCGCCCGTGCGAAGGACTATATCGCCGCTGGCGACGCCTTCCAGATCGTGCTGTCGCAACGGTTCACCAGCCGCTTGGACCTGCCCGCGTTCGCCCTCTATCGGGCGCTGAGGCGCGTCAATCCTTCTCCCTACCTCTGCTTTCTCGACTTTGGCGGCTTCCAGATCGTCTGCTCGAGCCCCGAGATTTTAGTGCGGGTACGCGACGGAAAGGTGGTCATCCGCCCGATTGCCGGCACACGCCCGCGCGGCAAAAGCCCGACCGAAGACGAAGCGCTGGCGGCGGAGCTCATGGCCGACCCGAAGGAGCGCGCCGAACATCTCATGCTGCTCGACCTCGGACGCAACGACGTCGGCCGTGTCGCGAAGATCGGCACGGTAAAGGTCACCGACAGTTTCTTCATCGAACGTTATAGCCACGTGATGCACATCGTCTCCAACGTCGAGGGCGAGTTGCGCGACGGCGTCGACGCGGTCACCGCGCTAGCCGCGGGCTTCCCTGCCGGCACAGTGTCTGGCGCGCCGAAAGTGCGCGCGATGCAGATCATCGACGAACTGGAGAAGGACAAGCGCGGCATCTATGCCGGTTGCATCGGCTATTTCGGCGCCGGTGGCGAGATGGATACCTGCATCGTGCTGCGCGCCTCGGTGGTGAAGGACGGATTCATGCATGTCCAGGCCGGCGCCGGCATTGTCTATGATTCCTCTCCCGCCGCCGAACAAAATGAATGCATCGCCAAGGCGCGCGCCTTGTTCCGCGCCGCGGAAGAGGCGGTCCGCTTCGCGGTTCGGGGCAAGCGGGGGCAGTAGCCGGGCTGGTCGACCGTCGCCTAGGGTGATCATGGTGTGATCCAGGTCACAGACCTCGCGTCGCAGCCCCTCTATTCCCAGTGCCGATATCGGGAATAGTTACCAGTACGAGTTGGGATAAAATCCCTATCCCGGCGGGGGCTAGATCTCTTTCTATCTGTCCAATCGATTCGTTTCCGCTTCGGCCAATGAGGAGATCCCAATGTTTATTAGAACTATCGCTCACGCATCTCTCTTTGCCGGAACGGTTATGGTCGGTCTTTGGGCGCCGACGGCCTCTGCCCAGTCCCAGGCGGTCAGGAGCGGGGCCAAGTACGTCCCGATGCAAAGCGTCCGCTATGATTTCGGCTCGAAGTCGATGGGCGGCTATTTCGTGGACGAGGCCAAGAGATGCCTCGTTACGCTGATGGTCTATGAAAAAACGGATGTGGATGCGGCTCCTACCAACACGGCGACCCGCGTTCGCCTCGTTCTCAACCCCGGAGAGACCGCGGGACTCGACAGCGAGGAAGGCCGTTCGCTCAACTTCACCTGCGGCCAGGAAGCCACAGCACTGGTCGTCGACAGCGACGAGCGAGATAAGCTTGTCGAGCTTCAGAAGTTGCCGTTGCGCAAGACCGCAGCAAACAGCCCGGTGAATTGACGCCCCGACCCTGGTTCCCTACGGTTTGCCAAAACGCCATCTCGGGCGGTGAGACGTACGGGAAATCAGGGAGGGAAGCGTGTGCCAGATTTGTGACGCCGCCGCGCCGAGCCGTGGGCCGGACTGGATTGCGCCCCTCGCCGGATTCCCGATCGAGCCGGACTTGCGACAGGCCGCCCCTGTCAATCTCGAGGCCGCGCATGGCGTCGCAGCGTCCGCGATGCCCGAGGGTGTCGGCGCTCAGGGTCGCCGCACGCTGATCAAGGGCGGGACTATTTTGTCGATGGATGAGCGCGTCGGCCATCACGCCGTCGGCGACGTGCTCTTCGAGGGATCGAGAATCGTCGAGGTCGCCGCTTCGATCCACGCGCCGGATGCGGCCATCATCGACGCGTCCGGGCATGTGGTCATGCCGGGCTTCATCGACACCCACCACCACCAGTTCGAGACGGCGCTGCGCAGCTTTCTCGCCGACGGCATTCTCATCCACGACGGCCGGCCTGAAAGCACGCACAATTATTACGAGTTTATTCTTCAGAAGCTCTCGATGGGCTATCGCCCGCAGGACGTCTACATCAACGAACTGTTCGCGGGCGTGGCGCAGATCGACGCGGGTGTAACGGCGGTGATGGACGTGAGCCAGATCCACCATTCGCCGGAGCATTCGGAAGCCGCGATCGAGGGGTTGCGAGCGGCCGGGCGGCGCGCCGTGTTCGGCTACTTCGAGGGCTGGGGCGACAAGACGAAATATCCTGGCGACGCCGCGCACATTCGCAAGCAGCATTTTTCTTCGTCCGACCAGTTGCTCACGATGTTCATGGGGGGCGAGATCTATCTGCCGGGCTATGAGGGCGCGTGGAAGGTTGGGCGCGAGCTTGGCCTCCCGATCGCGCTCCATGTCGTCGCCACGTTCGGAATGCAGCCGACTTTCGACGAACTCGCCAAAGCCGGCAAATTCGGCGAGGATTGCGTTTTTATACACATGACCGGAATGAGCGATATCGGCTGGAAAGCCGCCGCCGACGCAGGCG
The DNA here is from genome assembly GCA_963836695.1 of uncultured Alphaproteobacteria bacterium. Classification (GTDB taxonomy): domain Bacteria; phylum Pseudomonadota; class Alphaproteobacteria; order Rhizobiales; family Beijerinckiaceae; genus Roseiarcus. The sequence continues at coordinate 29,763 of CAWIKX010000022.1, read as the reverse complement.
CGCATGTTTCGATCGCCGCCCCGATCGAAATGCACATGCGCCACGGGACGCCGCCGATCCAGAAAGTGCTCGACCTGGGCATGAGCGCGTCTCTGTCCTCGGATGTCGAGTGCACGATGACCGCGGACATGTTCACTCAGATGCGTGGGGTGCTGACCCTACAGCGCATGCTTGCGAACGAGCTTGCTCTTGCGGGCAAAGACTATCCAAAGCTGATGTCGGTCTGGGACGCGGCCCGCCTCGCGACGATCGGCGGCGCCAAGGGTCTTAAGATCGACTCGAAGGCCGGATCGCTGACCCCGGGCAAGGACGCCGATATCATTCTGTTGGATGCAACCGCGCTCAATGTCGCGCCGCTCAATCACGCCGCAGGCGCGGTCGTGACCCTGATGGACCGCTCCAACGTGTCGACCGTGCTGTGCGCCGGGCAGATCAAGAAATGGCGCGGCGCGATCGTCGGCTACGACATCCCGAAGCTTCGGGCCGAATTGGAGGCGAGCCGGGACCATGTGTTCGCCGCCGCCGGGATCGAGCGCGACCTCTTCCGGGCGTGAAGGTTCGAAAAGCAGCCGCCTGTGTCCGGCTGCTTTCGCCGTTAGGCTGCGCACGCCCTGGTCAATGTTTGTTGGACTGCAGATGCCGCGCAACCAGGCGACCGCACGACGATGACGTCCCCACGATTGCGCGACGAGTTCCGAGACATTCTCTGGGCGACCACGCTCGCCGCAGCGGTGGGTGCAGCTTATGCGGAGATGCTTCTCTTCCAGCGTGGCGAGCCGGCGCTCGCTGCCTATGGCTTATACGCCTTGGCGCGCGGCGCGCTGACCGGCGGGGTGATCGCCGGTATTCTGGCGGCCCTTGACGGCTTCGTTCTGAGCGGGCCGCTAGCCGCGCTGCTTCGTCGGGCGCCCTTTGCGGCGCATGTCGCGATCAAGACCGCGCTCTACCTCGCGGTCATCCTGTTCGGTCTCAAACTTGGCGGCTCTATCTTTCCCGCGCCCGGAGAGAACGGGATCGAGAGAGGAGACGTCCTGTTCTCGCTCGCCGCGGCCTTTGTGTTCGCCTTCATCCTCGATGTGAACACCCTGCTCGGCCAGAACGTGCTCATGAATTTCATCACCGGCCGCTATTATTCGCCGCAGGTGGAATCGCGCGTGTTCCTGTTCATCGATATGGAGGGGTCGACGGGTCTGGCGGAGCGGCTCGGGCCGCTTGAGTTTCACCGGTTGGTCAACCGCTTCGTAAACGACCTCTCCCAGCCGATCGTCGCGACGCGTGGCGAAATCCATCGCTATGTCGGCGATGAGCTGATCGCGACCTGGAAACTCGAGGAAGGAATCATTGACGGACGCTGCGTTGCGGCCTGCTTCGGCGCCATCGACCAACTGGCTCGACGCGCGCCCGACTACCAACGCGAATTCGGCGCGGCCGTCGCGGTGAGAGCCGCGCTCCATTGCGGCCCGGTTGTCACCGGCGAGATGGGTTCGGTCAAACGGGAGATCGTTTTTCTCGGCGACACCGTCAACACCGCGGCGCGGATCCAGGACCTTTGCCGCCAGACGGGCGACCGCGTGCTCGCCTCGGCTGACCTGATCGATCGGCTCGAGCTTCCGCCCAAGATCCTCAAACGCTCGCTTGGCGATCTCAGGCTGCGCGGCAAGGGCGCCGATCTCGCGCTCTACGCACTAACGACGGCCCCGCCCCGCGCCCGCGGTTCCAGCGCGGAGGGCGGCGAAATCGCGCGGGAGGAAAGGCCGGCCGCTTTTTTCCTGACCGGAATTCTTGAGGGATTCGGTGAGAATGAATTGCCGCGTCAGGGTTAGACATTTGTCGCAATGGCCCCTCGGCAGTATATGTCAGGGGGAGAGCGAGCAATTATGCCGTCGCGAAACACGCTGATTTGGATCGGAGCCACCGCTTTGGCGGTCGTCGCCGCGGGAGCGGGCGCGGTGGTTTGGACTTACCCGGGCCTTCTGGAGCCGAACCCCGCCGATATTCCGCTTGTGGCCAGTGCGCCCGCCGAGAAGACCCAGAGCATCCCTCCGGCCCCGCCTGCTCCCCCTGCAGCGCCGCCAGCAAAGACCCCGGCTCAAACCGCGGCGCTTCAGCCCGCCTTCGACGTGGTTAACGTCGATCCCTCGGGCGATGCGGTCATCGCCGGGCGGGCGGCGCCGAACGAGAAGGTTGAGCTCCGGGATGGCGGCAAAACCGTAGCCGAGGCGACGGCCGACGCCGCCGGCCAGTTTGTCATCATCCCGCCGGCGTTCGCGCCGGGAGACCATAGCCTCTCCTTGGCCGCAAATTCCGATAAAGGGCAGCCCGCGATATCGAGTTCGGTTGCGGTCTCAATTCCCGCGCAGGAAGCCAGAACGGGCGTCCAGCCGGGCCCGCCTGAAGCAAAAGCCGCAGTGGCTACCGCAGCGCCGACGAACCCCAATGGGGAACCCTTTGCCTTGGGGATGCGGACCCTGGCGACGCCGGCGCCCGCCAGCGGCTCGCGCGTCGCCATCCAATCGGTCGAGGCTGACGCACCCGGCGGTCTAATCGCCAAAGGATCGGCCGAGCCGAACACCAGCCTCCGCCTCTATCTCAATCAGGCCGACATCGCCGAGGCCAAGACGCAATCGGACGGCAAATGGTCTTTGACCATCAAAGGCGGCTTGACGCCTGGCGGCTACGTCATACAGGCCGACGAGATCAATCCCAGCGGCGCGACCGTCATCGCGAGCGCCAACGCGCCATTCGAGTATCCTGATATGCCAGTCGCCACACCTGCGCAGGCGGCTGCGCCCACAGTCAGCGCCGTGCAGTCGTCGGCGTCGTCGCCCGCTGATCCGGTTGTCCAAGCGGTTCAAACCAAGCGGGTCGCCACCGGCCATACCTTGTGGGCGTTGAGCAAGAGCTATTACGGCGATCCGACCCACTACCCGGTGATCTACGAGGCCAATCGCGCCCAGATCCACAACCCCAACGTCATCTATCCCGGCCAAGTATTCGTCGTCCCGAAGTCGGATGCAAAACCATAGTCGGCGCGATGCCTCCTAACGGTCGCGACGAGACGCTCCCTGAGCTTCGGCGTCGGACGTTCGATGACGCGCTCGGCCGTCGCATTGTCGATACGCACATCTGGGCGGTGCGCGAGGGATTGCGCGGCGCCGACGCCTACCGCCTATTTGACGGCTATTGCCAACGTCTGGTGATCGATGGAGCGCCATTGTGGCGGGCGCACACCTCGATGGAGACGCTGCATCCGCAATGGGCCGGCTATGGCTACACCTGGAAGCGCGAGCTCAACGCCATTGCGCCCCAGCAGTACTCGCACGGCGGCCAAGAGGAGCTGATGTGGGTGACGAGCCCGTTCTACGCGCTCATGGAGCGCGCACGCGCCGGCGAAGATAACCCAACCCTGCGCAGGCGCATTGAAGCAGGTCCCGAAGAGCGTGACTTTCCTATCCTGGAAGAGTTCTTCGCCGATGGCGCGACAGACTATATGGCGCAGCTTTTCATTTACGGCGAAAAAGGCGACCGCTCGCATGGAACCGGGATCGTTTATTCGTTCACCACCGACCGGAGGGGCGGCTTCAGCGACGACGATACGACTCTGGTGGAGGCGACGTTGCCGGCTTTGTCGCTCGCGATGAAGGCCCATGCCGGCCACATCATCGCCTCGGGCCTGCTTGGCGCGTATCTCGGCGAGGACGCGGGACGGCGGGTTCATGCCGGCTCGATCATGCGCGGTTCGGTCGACGATTTGCGCGCGGTGATCTGGTACGCCGACATCCGCGGCTTCACGCCGCTCAGCGACACGGCGCCGGGGTCCGTCGTCGTCGAACTCTTGAACGACGTGTTCGAGATCTTGACCGCCTCGCTGCGCGAGCGCGGCGGCCAAGTGCTCAAGTTCATCGGCGACGCTATGCTCGCCATCTTCCCGTTCGAAGATGCGGATCGGGCAGAGACCTGCCGGCGCGCGCTCGACGCCGCGATCGAGGCGATGCGCAACATGGAGGCGCTGAACGTGGCGCGTGCGGCCGCTGGGGCGCCGCTCGCATCGGTCGATCTCGCGCTCCACCTTGGAAATGTGCTGTACGGCAACGTCGGCGCGACCGACCGGCTCGATTTCACCGTCATTGGCCCCGCGATCAACGAAGCCGCGCGCATCGAAGCGTTATGCGGGCCGCTGGGCCGCGCGGCGCTCGTTTCGGCCGAGTTCGTGGATGGAATGAAAGCCGCCGATAGCCGGCTCAAGTCGCTTGGCCGCCACGCGTTGCGCGGCGTCAAAGACGCGAAGGAGATCTTCGCGCTGGATTTGGCCGCCGGGGGCTGACCGGCGGCGACGAAACACTGGCCAGGGGACAGGGTGTCCGGACGCGCCGCTTCAAGTCTTTCCGAAGGTTTCGTCGAAGGCGTAGCCCGTTCCGCGGACGGTTCGGATAGGGTCACGCTCGCGGCCCCGCGAGAGCGCCTTACGCAGTCGCCCGACATGGACGTCGACCGTGCGCTCGTCGATCTCCGCGGCCTGGCCCCACACCCCATCGAGCAGTTGCGCCCGCGAGAACACGCGGCCCGGCTTCTCCAGGAGATATTCGAGGAGCCTAAACTCGGTCGGACCCAGATGAATGTCGCGCGCGCCGCGCCGCACCCGCCGCGTCTCCCGGTCGAGATCGAGATCGCCCGCATTGAGACGCTCGGCGATCCGCTCGGGCCGGCTGCGCCGCAAGAGCGCCCTCACCCGCGCCATGAGCTCGGGCACCGAGAAAGGCTTCACAACATAATCGTCCGCGCCGACCGACAAGCCACGCACCCGCTCGGCTTCCTCGCCCCGCGCCGTCACCATGATGACCGGAAGCGTGCGGGTCAACTCACGCGCCCGGAGCCTGCGACAGATCTCAAGACCCGACACGCCGGGCAGCATCCAGTCGAGGATCACGAGGTCGGGCGCATTCTCCGCGAGCCTTAACTCCGCTTCGTCGCCGCGCTCGACGTTCTCCACCGCGTAGCCTTCCGCCTCGAGGTTGTAGCTCAGCAGCAAAGACAGATCCAATTCATCCTCGACAATCAGGATCCTGGGGATGGAACGGACGATATCGCTGCGCGCCTGGTTCATTTGATCGCCCCTTGACCGTCAACCTCGATATCCGTCCCCGGCCGCACGTGCGGCCGCTCGGTCGGCAGCGTCGAGCCCGTCACCAGATAGACCACGGTCTCGGCGATGTTGGTCGCGTGATCGCCGATCCGCTCGATGTTCTTCGAGCAAAAGAGAAGATGGGCGCAGAACGTGATGTTGCGCGGATCCTCCATCATGTGCGTCAGAAGATCGCGGAACACCGAATCCTCGAGCGCGTCGAGATCGACGTCCCGCTCCCACACGTCGCGCGCCCGCTCGACGTCGCGCTGCGCGTAGGCGTCGAGCACGTCCTTCATGAGCTCGGTCGCAAAGTCGTTCATGTGCTTGATGCCGACGATCGCTCGCGGCACCCGCGATTCGACGCCAATCTTGACCGAGCGCTTGGCGATGTTCTTGGCGAGATCCCCAACCCGCTCGAGATCGCCCGCAACCCGAATGGCCCCGATGATCTCGCGCAAGTCGTTCGCCACTGGCTGCCGGCGCGCGATTGTCAGCGTCGCCTGCTCTTCGATCTCCCGCTGCAGCGTGTCGAGCCTGGGATCGGTCTCAACCACCTGTTGCGCAAGCGCCAAGTCCCCGGAGGCCAGCGCATCGACCGCGTCGATCACCATTTTCTCGGCCAGGCCCCCCATCTCGGCGATCCGCCGCTCGAGCAGGTCAAGGTCCTTGTCGTAGCCTCTGACAGTGTGTTGATCCGCCACGGCCTGTTCCTCCCTCAGCCGAAGCGGCCAGTGACGTAATCCTGCGTGCGCTTGTCGCGCGGCGCGGTGAAGATCTTGGTGGTGTCATCGAATTCGACCATCTCGCCCAGATACATGAAGGCCGTATAGCGCGAGACGCGCGCCGCCTGCTGCATGTTGTGAGTGACGATCGCGATCGTGTAGTCGCCGGATAATTCGTCGATCAATTCCTCGATCTTGGCGGTCGAGATCGGGTCAAGCGCCGAGGCCGGCTCGTCGAACAGGATCACTTCCGGACTGATCGCAACGGTGCGGGCGATGCACAGGCGCTGCTGCTGGCCCCCCGAAAGGCTCAAGCCGCTCGCGTTCAGCTTATCCTTCACTTCGTTCCAGAGCGCGGCGCGGCTCAAGGCCGACTCGACCCGCGCGTCCATCTCCGACTTCGGCAGTTTCTCGTAAAGGCGGATTCCAAAGGCGATGTTGTCGTAGATCGTCATCGGAAACGGCGTCGGCTTCTGGAACACCATGCCGACCCGCGAACGCAAGAGATTGAGATCGAGATCAGGCGAGAGAACGTTCTCCCCGTCGAGCATCACCTCGCCCTCGGCCCGCTGGCCGGGATAGAGATCGTACATGCGGTTCAAAACCCGCAGAAGCGTCGACTTGCCGCAGCCGGAAGGACCGATGAACGCCGTCACCTGGCCGTTGTAGAGATTGAAGGAAACGTCTCTCAGCGCCTGCGCCTGTCCATAATAGAAATTGAGGTCGCGAACTTGGACCTTCGCCGTCTCCCCAACGGGGACCGTGGACGGCGTCTCAACCTGCACGCGACTGCTCATCCGCAACGCTCTCCCCGCTACGTCCGGCGCGCCGACGCTGACAAAACTCGCGCCAATATACTCAGCGCCAGCACCGCAAATGTGAGGATCAGCGCGCCTGTCCACGCGAGCTTTTGTTGCTCGGCGTAGGGGCTGCGCGCGAATTCGTAAATTATGAGCGGCAGCGCCGACATCGGCCCGCGAGGATCGGCGCTGAACAACGAATTGCCGAGCGCGGTAAAGATGAGCGGCGCGGTCTCGCCAGTCATGCGGGCAATTGCAAGGAGCACACCGGTAATCAGGCCCGAGATGACGGTCCGGTAGGCGACGTGGCGGATGACAAGCGAACGCGGCATACCGAGCGCTGAGGCCGCCTCGCGCAGCGTGTTCGGCACAAGGTTCAGCATATCCTCGGTTGTGCGGACCATTATCGGCGCGCCCAGCACGGCGAGCGACACAGCGCCCGCGAGCGCGGAGAAATGCCCAACCGGCGCCACCAACAATTCGTAAACGAACAAGCCGATGATGATCGAGGGCGCGCTCAGCAAAATGTCGTTGATGAAGCGCACGGCCGAGGCGAGCTTTGAATTTGCGCCATATTCAGCCAGATAAGTGCCCGCAAGGATCCCGATCGGCGCGCCGAGCGCCAAGCCGATCCCAGTCATGATCACGCTGCCGACGATCGAGTTGAGCAAGCCGCCGACAACTCCCGGCGGCGCCGTGTTCTTGGTGAAGACGTCGAGCGACAGGCCACCCAAACCGTTCCACACCAGCGTGACCAAAATGATCCCGAGCATGATGAGGCCCAAGGCCGTCGCCGCATAAGCGAGAACCGTCCAGATGGCGTTGCGCGTCTTGCGCCTGGAATAGGAAGCCGCTGTCATCGACCTTAAGCCTTCAATTGCATGCGGGCCAACATCAAGCGCGCGGCCGCGAGAACCAGGAAGGTGATGACGAAGAGGATGAAGCCGAGCGCCAGCAACGACGAGGTGAATAGCCCAGGATCGGCGTCGGCGAATTGGTTTGCGATCATCGCCGAGATGGTCGTCCCTTGGGCGAGAATCGAAGACTAAATCTTGGTGGCGTTTCCGACCACGAAGGTCACAGCCATCGTTTCGCCGAGCGCGCGGCCGAGGGCCAGCATCACGCCGCCGATCACTCCGACCCGCGTATAGGGAATGACGATGTTTCCAACGACCTCGAAGGTGGTCGACCCGATGCCATATGCGGCCTCCTTGAGCACGGGGGGAATCGTCTCGAAGACGTCGCGCGACACCGCGGTGATAAAGGGCAAGATCATCAGCGCGAGAATCAGCCCCGCAGTGAGCACACCGTAGCCAAACGGCGGCCCCTGAAAAAGAACGCCAATGCCGGGGACGTTGCCGAGCGTATCGATCAGGAACGGCTGGATGTAGCTCTGCATCACCGGCCGGAAATAGTAGACGCCCCAGATGCCGTAGATAATGGACGGAATTCCCGCGAGGAGCTCAATCGCGACCCCGATCGGTCGGCGCAGGGGCAACCAGCAGAGCTCCGTCAGGAAAACCGCAATGCCGAGCCCGATCGGAACGGCGATCAGCATTGCAATCAATGATGTGACGAGGGTGCCGTAGATCGCCGTCGCGGCGCCGAATTTGTCCTTTGGCGGAACTCCAAGCGTCCGAGAACAGGAAGCCGACGCCGAATTCGCGAAACGCCGGCAAGGCGCCAACGAACAACGAGACCATGACGCCGAGGAGAAGCACCAGGACCAAAATCGCCGCGCCGAACGTCAGCAAGCGGAAGCCGTTGTCCGAGAGCTTAAGCCGGCCAAGCGCACGAGAACGATCAATCGGGACGCTGTGGGCGGCGCTGGCGCCTTGCAGTGCGGTTGCGGTCATCGCAGATCTTCAGCCTTGCTCCGGAGGCGTAGCGCTGGGAAGACGCGCTCGCGCGAACGCATTCCCAGCTACTGCACTTGACGCTATTTCAGCTTAATGTCGGAAGCCCACATCTTGTCGACCAGGGCCACCACGTTGTCGGGCATCGGAATATAGTCGAGATCCTCGGCCATTTTGTCGCCCTTCTCGTAGGCCCACTTGAAGAAGTCGATTGCGTCCTTCGCGGCGGCCTTGTTCGGCGGATCCTTGGGCAACAGAATGAATGTGGCGGCTGTCATCGGCCAGGATTTGTCGCCGGGTTGATTAGCCAGAATGAGATAAAAGCCCGGCGCATGGCTCCAGTCGGCGTTGGCTGCGGCGGCCTGGAAGGAGTCCATGGTCGGGGAGACAATCTTGCCGGCCTTGTTGGCCATGCTGGCGTAAGTCAACTTGTTCTGCTGGGCATAGGCAAACTCGACATAGCCGATCGCGCCTTGCGTCGTGGCGACGTTGTTGGCCACACCGTCATTGCCTTTGGCGCCAATACCGCCTGGCCAGTCAACCGTCGTCGACACCCCGACCTGCGACTTCCAGTCCGGCGAGACGTCGCCAAGATAATAGGTGAAGTTGAAGGTCGTGCCCGAGCCATCCGCGCGATGGATAGGCACGATCGGCAGATTGGGCAAGTCGAGCTTCGGGTTGAGCGCCTTAAACGCTGGGTCGTTCCATTGGGTGATCTTGCCGAGGTAAATATTGGCGAGGGTCGGCCCGTCGATCACGATGTCGCCCGACTTGACCCCGGGAATATTGACGACCGCGACGATTCCACCCATCACCATCGGCCATTGTGCAAGGCCGGCTTTGTCGAGTTCCGCTGGCTCCAATGGCGCATCGGTCGCGCCGAACGTCACGGTCCTCGCCTTGATTTGCTTGATGCCGGCGCCCGATCCAATCGATTGATAGTTCAATCCATTGCCGGTATCTTTTTTATAAGAATCCGCCCATTTGGCGTAGATCGGGAATGGAAAGGTCGCTCCAGCGCCGGAAATATCGGCCGCTTGCGCGGCCGTAATCGTCGCGGCGCCTGCGGCGAACGCAACGATCCGAATGAAGTTGGTCAGTCCCATTGAACGCCTCTCAAGCGCTAGAAGTGATTAAGTCCGGCCGCAGCGATGACCCGCGACGAGCCCTCTTTCTAGGCCCGCTCGATATGTCTATTGCGACAGAGAGACGACAGTTTTACGACAGTCACTTTTCGCGTGGCGGCAGGCTGTCATGCTGCACAAGCGTCGGGCCTGTTTTGGCGTACGACCTGTGCGGGCCTGACCAGGGACGAATCGTGCCGCCCAGCTGATCCCCGACCGTCTGGCGCCCAATCATTTCTGTATCGGAGCTTTTGCGGTTTTGGAACTTGAACCACGTCCGGCCTGCTCGTCGGGTGGCGTAACGACGCCGCGCCCATAGTCCTCCGGCTCCTCGGAATCAGGTGGGGGGTGTGCGCTTGGTATGCTGTCCTTCTTTCCACGATCCGCGCAACTACGCTCGACGACTGCGTCCAAAGAGCTCTCGCAATTTTTCTTTTGCCGCCTCGAGCGTACGCTTCCGTTTGGCAGGCAAGTTTCGTCCCGCGCGATTAATGTAGAAGGTCAGCATCGACATGGCTGAGCGGAAAGCGCCCGATTTGCGCCGGTCGCTCGAACTCAGCCGAGCGTTTGAGCGACTTCCCGATCTCTTGGGCGGTTTTCTTTTCAAACACTTTCGGTTCGAGATCGAGCGCGTCCGAATGCGCGGTCACATCCGCCGACGATCGACCTTTTTTCTGGCCTCGTGGCACTCGTCCGCTCCGTTGTCGCGGCGCTGATGGTCCCTAACTCAAATGGCGCAAGAGGGTTCCCGTCTGCGCTTGTCCGAGAGCACGAACATCAATACCGCCGCAGCACTTGTTGGGTGCGAACTCAGCCGATTCGAATGACATCGACCACATCCCCGAGACGGGCGAGCGCATCTTCGAGGACATGGAGGTGGTGCGTGAACAGGATCGGCTGAATTCGATCGCCGATCGCCGCGAGCGCTTCGAGACCGTTGCCGGTGCGGGCATCATCGAAGCTGGCGAAAAGATCGTCGCCGATGAACGGCGGGGCCTCGGCGCGGGCGGCGTAGTCCTCGATATAGGCAAGTCGCAGCGCCAGATAGAGCTGGTCGCACGTCGCTTCGCTCAGATGCGCGACCGGCGCCCTCTCCCCATTGGCCCGGCAGGCCTCAAGCCTCGCCTCGTCGTCGTCGCCGAAACTCTGGTCGAGCCCCGCGAACGCCCTGCCCGTCAACGTGGCGAACACCTCTCCGGCCCGCGTCATCAAGGGATCCCGCCGCGTGGCGCGATGGCGCTCGAGCACTCCGCCGAGGAGTGCGGAAGCCGCCTTCAACACCGCCCAGCGCCGGGCGGCCTCGACAAGTTCGGCTTCCGCGTTGCGGCGCTGCTGGAGGGCGGCCTCGGCGCCGATTCCGCTCTCGAACTCCCCCCGCTTCCTCTCGAGCCGGTCGCGCTCTGCGTATCGCTCCTTCTCCTGTTGGGCGAGCTCCGCGTCCCGCCGCTCGAGTTCGACCAAACTCGCGGAGGCGGCGTCTGGATCGAAAGCGCGCAATTCCGCGATCAGACGCGCCTCTCCGACCCCCTCGCCGAGATCGTCCAGACGAAGCCGCTGCTGGCGAAGCGTCTCGGCGAGGCGGAGACGCTCGCCCTCGCGCGCCAGCAGGGCGGCTGGATCGGAGCCGGCCGGCAGCCACGCGGCGCGCGTCGCCATCGTCTCCTTGGCCCGGTCGAGGCGAGCCCGCGCCTCGACGAGCGCTCGTCGCGCCGTCTCCTTGAGCTCGGCTGCGGCATGACGCTTGGCCTGGGCCGCCCGCGCCGCGCCAAGACGGTCGTGCAGAAGGCGCGCGGCCGTCTCCGGGGCCATGTCCCCGGCCGCGGTGGGCGCGCAGCGTTGCAGGAGCGCTTGGGCCCCGACTTCGAACTCGCGCATGTCCCTTTGCATGCCGACAACGCGGCGCATCCGGTCCCGGTGGTTGTCGCCGTCGCTCAAGGCCCAGTCCCAAACCCCGAGCCCGGTCTCGGCGCCTTCGATCGAGGCGTCCGTTTCGAGGCCGAGAGCCGCAGCCGCGCGCCGCCAGCGCCGCCGCCAATCCTCGAGCTGGGCTGCGGCGTCCGCGCTTTCCGCTTTCGCTTCCGCGAGACGCCGGCGCGCTTCCATGAACCGCGTCTCGAGCGCGCGCGAGGTCTCCCAGGCGCGCGCGATCTCGTCCAGCCGGCGCTCGAAGCGCTCGGCGAGGCGGACACAGTCGAGACCTTCGATCGCGGTCAATCCGGCCTCGACGCCGAGGCCGCGCAAGGCGGGCTCCAGGCGGGCGATGTCGGCTTCCTTCGCCTCGAGCTCAGCCCGCCGCGCGGCAAGCCGGTCGCGCGTCGTCATGAGCTGGTCGAGGCGGCTGTGCCAGTCCTGCATCCGGGCTGGTGGGTGCGGACGGATGGAAAGGCCTTTCCAGAGGTCGCGCCAGCTCTGCTCCGTTTCGGTAAGCTTCGCAGCGGCCCGGTCTTCAGCGGCCTGCTCCAGAGCGTGTCGGCGCGCCTGGTCATCAAGCCGGGCTGTCTCCAGCTTGTGTTCGACCAGGCGGTTCGCGTCCTCGATCGCATCGTCGGCAAGACGATCCGCTTCGCCGACGAGACGTTCGAAGTCGGCGGCTTGCGCGACGAGCAAAGCCGCGGGCGGCGTCTCCGGGGCTCCGAAGACGGCCGCACGCAACGGAAGCCAGGCGGCTTCGCGGCGGCTCCGCGCCTCCATGATGCGCTCAGCGGTCGCCAGCGGGCGGCCAGCCGAAAGCTGCGCAAGGCGTGCGCGCGTGTCGCTCATCTCCCTTTCCGCCGTCTCCCGCGCGCCCACGGCTTCCCGCGCCGCGCGCACGGCGCTCTCTATCCGCGCGGCGAATTGACCGAGATCCTCATTGCTGGGGATCGGCCGCCTCGCGATCGCTTCGAGTTCTTCGACCGGCGGGTCGAGCCTCGCCGCGGAATCCGCAAGCTCACGCTCCTCTTTCGTCAGCGCGACGCGGCTTTCCGCGGCCCTTCGCGCCGCCTCGGCGACCTTGCCCAGCGCCGCGTATTTCTCGCGCAGCGGCCCGGGATCGAGTTCCGGCCCCCTCGGACTCTCGCGCAATGCGCGCCTCGTCGTGGGATTTTTGCGCCTGGGCGAGCTGCGCGGCTTTCGCGGCCGCGGCGGCTTCCATGGCCCGACCCTCCTTGATGAGCTTGCGCGCTTCCGACTTTCTGGCCTCTGTCGGCCGCGCGGATTCGAGCGCGGCGACGTCCGGCAGGCCCAAGGATTGGGCGTGGCGCTCGAGCGCCGCCAGAAAATTGTCAGCCGCGCGCTGAACGCCCGGAAGATCGGTCTTTTCTTTCGCGTAGCCGCCGCTCGCCTGGAACAGCTCCGCGATGGCGACGGCGTCGGCAAGGGCCGCCTCGTCGACCGTGACGGCCTCAAGATCCTGGGCGAGGCGCTCCTCCTCAAGCCGGGCGCGCTCCGCTTCCTCGCCAGCGAAACGCAATTCGTCGAGCGCTTCCCGCAGGCCCTGCGCGACGCCGGGGGCGAACGCGGGCAGATCGTCGAAGGAGGCGGCCTCCGCCTCCAGCGCCTGGATCGGATTGAGAAGCGGCGCCGCGCGCTTCAGCCGGTTCAGCCGCGCCCGCTCGACATCGCCCGCTCGTCTCTCGCCCCCGAGGCGGCGGAGCTCGTCGCCGAGCGCGGCGATATCGCCGTTCAGTTTCATCCAGGCGTCGCTGCGGATTTCCTTTTCGCGGATCGCCTGACGCGCGGCGTCGAAGCGGTCCAGCACCTGGTAGAAGCGGCGCTCCCGTCCCTTGCGGGCCGCAAAAACCCCGTCGGCTTCCTCATCGAGAGACCGTCGAAGTTCGGAGAGGCCACGAAGGCCCGAGGCGGCCGCCAACAGGCTCGAGCCGACGTCGCCATCCGCCCGCAACATTTCGTCGCCGCCGGCGCGCAACCTGGCGGCGTCCAGTCCGAACGACCGCTCAAACACCTCCTGGCTTAGCCCGCCGAGAAACGGGGCCAGCGCGTCATCAGGCAGAGGACTGCCAGAGGCCTCCAAAAGCGTCGCTTTGCGCCCTTTGCGTCTCCAGAACTTGAGGGCTCGGCCGCTGGCCGTGGCGATCTCCGCGCCGATGCGCAACTGCGCGGGGAACCGAGACGCATATGGAGTCCGCTCCGGCACTCCGAAGAGAAGGGCGCCAACGGCGGCGAGGGCGGTCGACTTGCCCGCTTCATTCGGTCCGTAGACGACATGCAGTCGAGCGTCACGCCGGAACGCAATCCGCAAGGCCGCGAACGCGCCGAACTTCTCCAGCTCGAGGCTGAGAAGCCGCACGGCGCGTCAGGCCTCCGCCGAGCGGCCCAGCGCCAGCGAGCGAGCTTCCGTCAGGATGGAATCGAGGTCGAGCGCTGCGCTCGCGTCCTCCGCCATCCCGCCGGGGAGCTTGTCCCGGACGGTCTTGACGAGATCGGCCACTCGCACGCGCAGCGCGGTGTCCGCCTCGCAATCGTTGAGCGCGGCGGCCAAATCAATTTCCGTGAGCGCGGCGTCGCGCTTTGTCTGCCGCGGCTCCGTTGTCTCGATGCGCAGGCGTTCGAGCCAAATGTCCGCGGCGCAGCGCTGCGCCGCCGCCTCGACTTCGTCGCGCAGATGCTCCCGGTCGGCGACAAATCGCGAATGCAGACTGGTCGCTCCTGTCAACACAACCCGCACCGCGAGAAGGCGCCCAGCGGCCGCGGCGGCATGCGGCCTGAGTTCCGTCTCCACAGCGCGAAGAAGCGCGGTCTGGTCCTCGTGGGGCGAGGCGTCGACGTAAACCTCCGCCCACCGCGCGCAGTCTGTCACAACACGCCGCACATTGGCGACGGCGCCATACGTGACATCGACAATCACCGCGCCTCTTTCGCCGCACTCCCTGACGCTGCGGCCTTGCAAATTGCCAGGGTAGACCATCCACGGGTCCTCAGAAACGATTTCATACGCATGGACGTGGCCAAGCGCCCAATAATCGTAGCCGCGCGCGGCGAGATCGGCGACGCCGCAGGGCGCGTAGTTCTCGTGGCCTGAGCGCCCGCAAGCGGTATGCAGGACGCCGATATTGAACCAGCCGGCCACGGGCTCCGGATAGTCGACAGCGTAGTTTTCACGCACCTCGCGATATGGGAAACCGCGTCCGTGCAGGGCGACGCGCAGATCCTTGATGCGATGTGTCTCCGGCCGTCTGGGAGAGAATTCGAAGACTCTTTCCGGCCAAGTCAGGGATCTGGCGACAACGCTTTCCGCGTCGTGATTGCCCCGCAGCAGATATGTCGGAATGTTGCGATTCGACAGCCGAGCCAATTGGCGATTGAAGAAGAGGCCGATCGAGGCGTCCTTCCATTCGCCGTCGAAAATGTCGCCCGCGATCACCACGAACGAAACGTCTTCTTCGATGGCCTGCGTGATCAGACCTTCGAACGCGCTCCGGCTCGCACTGGCGAAGCGAGCGGCGACGGCGTCATCTTTCTGCGCCAGGCCGAGGAAGGGGCTGCCTAGATGAAGATCGGCGGCATGCAGGAAGCGAAAGTTCATTCGATAACCACGACAAAGGCCTTCTGCGCCGCCCCGCCAATCAGCTCCGCCTGCTCTGGCTCGCGCAACGCGAGCGTCGCCAAGGGCGGACCGAGGTGAATGTCGGCGATAAGAACGAATCGGAAGGCCATAGTTTATCGGAGCTAGACTCCGAAATCGGCAAAGTCACGCGGGAGGCCCTGATCTCGGTGGATAAGGCGCCCTTGTCGCTGCCAGCGCGTTCGGGCATAGACCCGCGCCAAAGCAGGCAGCAGTGGCTTGCGCTCTTGGAGCAGGACCCCAGACTTGTTGGACAGCCAGCGGAGCGGCGTGGCGCGCGACAGAATCGAAAACGAAACGCTCGTTCGGCTTAACCGATCGCTGCACGCAGCCTGGCGGGACGCCGTCCGCACGCCCTGGCGAAACTTGCGGCGCCGCCTGCGCGACGCGCTGCCTGTGTCCAGCGAAGGCGCGCCAGTCACTCTCGACGATGCGACAAATCTGACAGTCGTCCCTTGCGAGGGACGCCTTCCGCCACCGCTCTCGCAATGCGAGGTCGTGGCTCCCGCCCAATACCGGACCCGGATGCATCCGCTCAGCGTAAATTCGACGGGCGCGGAGCACGTTCACTATCTCGACCACACCGTCCATGCGCCGGCGATGACGCTTGAGCATCTCGTCAATCAATATTGGTTTCCCGCATTCGGTCTCCTCATTTCGCCAGAGGGTCGAGTTTGGCGCCACTCCTTCCTGGGTCCGTTTCGGGAGGGGTACCTGTCTTCGGTCAAGGCGATCGCCGACCGGTCGCTGCCGGACGGGACGTGCGAGCGCCGGCTCCATCTCGAACGGCTTAAGCGCGCGCCTCGCATCGCCGGCGAGCATCTGCTGATCGCCGGGTCGGACAAACACAATTACGGCCACTATCTGCACGACATCGTTCCGCTGATCGATCTCGGCGCGAGAATGGGCGCTCCAATGCTGACCTGGACTCTGCGGCCATGGCAGCGGGCTCTGATCGCCCGGCTTGAGATCCCTCAAGGCCTCATCCGAGAGATCAGGCCGAGGCCCGTCTTTCTCGAACATCCGATCACTTCCAACAGGTTCACCGGTCTCAGCAGTCAGAATGCGCATCCCCAGAGCCAGGAAGCATTCGCGCGCATCCTCGCCAACGTGCGAAAGCATGCGCCGCCGATGAGCACGCCTCGGCGCGTGCTCATTTGCCGCAGCCCGTCGAACAGCCGAAACCTGACCAATCGGGTGGCGATGATCGAGGCGCTCAAAGCCCTCGACTTTGTTGCAATCCAGCCGGACAAGCTCCGTTTCGACGAACAGGCTTTGCTCTTCGCCCAGGCGGACATCATCGTGTGCGAGTTCGGCGCCGCTTTGTCGAACGCGTATTTCTGCCCGCCGCAAACAAAGGTGGTCGAGATCATCGCCGAAGGCCAGCATGATCCATGGTCCTCGCATTTCTGCGCCATGCTCGGGCTCGAACACATCGTCCTGTTCCAGCGCCAATCCGACGAGGTCCTGGCCAGCATGCCTCGGCATGTGAAGGACTCGGCCTTCTCCTACTCTGTCGACGTGCCGAAGCTGGTCGAGACGGTCAAGGCGTTGATCTGAGACTCGCCCTCGTTCGCCGGAACGAAGGCCTCGGCTCCGCATTGAAACTACGCAATTGCGCCAGGGGGGTTCGCCGATGCAGGTCAAGTATCGCTCATTCACTCCAGGCCTCAATCCGCGACGCACCAAACTCGAAGTCCCCGGCTGGGGCGGCGAACGCCAGCCGCGACAAGACGGGTCGATGGAACAGGCATGGCACTGCCTCCCGTTCTGCGAAGGCGCCCGATACGGAATCGAATTGTTCTACCCCTATGAAAACGAGCTACGCGTGAGCGTCAGCGAGGGCAAGCTTGCGCTTGAGGGCGATTTCGGGCCCCCGCCGGAAGAACAGGGCGGAGAATGGCCGCCCTTCCGACCGTTCGGCGATCTCTATTACACCTACCAGCTGTCGCTTGACCTCAAGGTCGATGAAGGCTGGGCGGTCCGGACGGAGCCGCACCCGCGGTTTTATACCGACCCAACCGATACCACGCCGATCGCGGTGCCGGCGCTCATCCGCCGATGGTGGCCGATGATCTTCTTCCTAGTGTTCAAATCGCCCCCCGAGGGTAAGACTCATATTTTTCGGCCCGGCGAGCCGTTCGCGCAAATCCTGATCGTTCCCGAGGAAGCGACGTTCGAGCTTGTGCCCATGCCCGACGAGGAAGCAGCCGAGCGCGAGTTGCAGTCCCGCCGCATTTACCAGAGCCGCGCCACTTTATCCGCCGAGACCCAATGGACCTCGGCGACAAACACGGTTTTCGACGGCACCTATCGACATATTCTCGGCGCAGCGAGCGAAAAAGCGAAGCAGCGCCGCTGACCGGAGCTGCCTTCTTAACACCACCCTGGGTTGATGAGCGGCGATCCTGCTGCGGATGCCCCTGTGATCTCAGTAGTAATCGTGGTGATGATGGTGGTAGTGGTGGTGATGATGGTAGTGATGGTGATAGTAATGATGGTGGTGATGGTGGTGGTAATAGTGATGATGATGATGGTGATGGTGATACTGAGCCATTTCCATCGGCGCTTCTTTACCGGCAGCGACGTTGCTGTCGCGCTCGTCCTCAGCCCGCAAGACCTTCTCGGCGTTCGGAATGGGGTCTAACAACTCTGCAAACGAGCGGGCCGGTTGCAACAGGCCAGATTCCTCGACTGCGGGCGCGGCGGAGGCCTGCGCGCCGCCCAGGAGGGCCAAGGCTGAGGCGCCGCTCAGTAGGCTGATAAGGGTCTTGTCCAAGCGTGGGTCCTCCCCAATTGTGAGAGCGGATCAATAACTAGGAGGCGCCATAAAGGTTCCGCCCCCTGCCCTCTCGTTTCAGCGGATCGATCCGTGACGGCGGGTCAAGCCTCAGGGTGTGTCGCCGGAATCTGGCCTACTCGCGCGCGACTCGGGCCGATACGGGCGGCGGCGTCAGTTTCTCATCCGCGAAGCGCTGGCGATAGACGCCAAGGTTCTCGCTAACCCGCTCGACATAATCGCGGGTCTCGTCGAAGGGAATGCGTTCTACCCAGTCGACAAGATCGACCGCTCCGTCGCGCGGATCGCCATGCGCCGCGATCCATTGGGCGACACGACCTGGACCAGCGTTGTACGCAGCGAAGGCAAGCTCGCGCGATCCACGTTCGTCCTCGATCAATTGGCCCAAGAGCACCGCGCCCAGCTGGGTGTTGAAAGCCGGATCGACGATAAGGCGGGCGGGATCGAACTCAACACCCGCGCGCCGCGCTGTTGCAGCCGCGGTCGCCGGCAGCATCTGCATGAGCCCCTTCGCGCCCGCCCCTGACGCCGAATGCCAAATGAATTCGCTTTCCTGCCGCGCCACTGCATAGACAGTTGGCAGGTCTGCAGAACGGGGCAGAGGCACAAAGGCCGGCATACCGGCGCCAGGAAACGCCATCGCCTCGAGCGGATGGCCCTGCATGACGGCGAGCTTGGCGAATCGAACTTGCGTCCCTACGTCGTCCTGCTGCTTCACTACGGCGCCTATGGCGGCGAGTTGCGAGTCATCGCGCCATTGCCGGGCGGCGTCGGAGGCTAGCGCGGCAGCAAGGTCATCAAGCCCGTCAGCGTAGAGCGCCTGGACGACGCGCACGGCTTCATCGCGCCTATCGCCCTCCGCCGGTGCCGCCGGCGGGCGGAAGACGAGACGGGTCTCGCCGAGACGTTGGGCAGCGAGTTGCCCGTAATAGGCGATCGGCACGCCGGCGGCGTGGGTGTAGAAACTCTTGGCCGTCTCGGACTCGCCCAATGCCTCGGCGGCGCGCCCCTGCCAATAGGCCGCGCGTGCGACGGATAACGGATTCTCGGCGGCGGCCGCCGCGAGCGCAAAGCGCTTCGCGGCCAAAGGAGCGTCGTCAAGGAAGCGCAAGGCGATCCAGCCGGCGTGAAAGGCTGCGTCGACCTGAGTCTCGGAGGAATCGGGCCGCACGGTCTCATCGCAGACTTCAAATGCAAGGCGCGGCTCATCGAGATCGAGAAGCGTACGAGCGACCATTTTCCGCTCGCTCCACCATCGATCCCGATTGACAAGCGCGTCACGGTCTCGCGGCGCAAGACTCAGCATGACCGCCGCTTCGTAAACGCGCCCTGCGCGGCGCGCGTATTGGATCCTTGAGAACAGGAGACCGGGATCGTTGCGGAGCGCTAGCGGAACGGCTTTGACCAGAGCCGGGCTCATCGGCTCGCGAGCCGCCGCGATGCGAGCCTGGGCGAGCGCGAGGACGTCGGGGCCGGCAAGCGCCGCAGCGCGGGCGCCGGCCCCGAGATAACCCGCATAGAGCAGGCGGTCCGCGCGATAGGTGTGATCGGCCTTGGTGAGCGAGACGCCGAAATCGCGGAGGATCACGCTTTCGGTGAGGGCATCGAAATTGCCGTCGCGCCAAAGGCTACGGACGATTTGCGACGCCTCCCCGGGGCGGCCCATTGCTTGCGCCGCCCGCGCTGCGGCAATCTTGCCCGCGCTCGACTGCGGTGGGTCGCCGGCGAAAAATGCAGCGACATCAGCCGGCGCCTGCGGATGCGCCGACAATTCGGCTTCCTGCCGCTCGCGAAGCCAGGCCCGACTTGGCCAGTCCGGGTGAGTCTTGAGGTACGCGGCGAGCGCATCGAAGGACGGATGCGCGTCAGCCCGCAAGGACGCCCATTCGAGCGCCGATCGCTCGTCCGCGTCAGTGGCCGCCGAGGCGAGCGCCATGAGGCCTGGGGCGTCGCCCGCCTTGTAAAGGGTCACCGCCTCAGGAGTCCGCGCAGGCGGCGGCACGACGGTGTCAAGCGCGGGCTCCGAGGCTACGGGAGGCGGTACGGATGGCTTAAAAGCCGCAGTCTCTGCGGGCGGCCTGACTGCCGACAGCGCGCCAAGCGCCGGTGCTGCGCCTTCAAGGTCGGCGTAGGCGAGTTGGACCTTGATCTCCTTGTTGCTTCCGGAAGCCTCCGGTAGGCGCGGGGCAATAGCGCGTATCGCGCCAACGGTGGAAGGAGACTGAAGGTCGACCGCGCGAGCAAGATCCCGCTTCGCGAGATCCGCAGAAGCAAACCCGGACCCCAGGTCCGCTTCGGTGGGGACCCGCTGCGGCGCACGCCCTTGAGGCGTCCACACAAGCAGGCAAGCGACGCCGGCAATGGCCAGAAGCGGGCCGAATCGCGAGATTGTCATGTGTCCAGTCCTCTTAAGGAAGCATGGACCGATCCTGGTGACCAATATGTAAACCATGACGCTCTGCGCCGAAAGCGCGCTGCGAAAAAGCGGGCGATATCAAAGAAGCGTCGAGCTGTCGGCGAATGGCCGACAGTTCGAGCCCCTTTCGCCCGCACCGCGTCAGGGCTATGTGTCCAGATCAATCGACTGGGCGCGAGAGAGCCATGGAAAAGCGGGCGAAGTTTCACGGATCGATGACAGCGCTGGTCACCCCGTTCAAAAACGGCGAGATCGACGAGCCGGCTTACCGGACACTGATCGACTGGCAGATCACCTCCGGCTCGCATGGTCTGGTGCCGGTCGGAACGACCGGGGAGAGCCCGACGCTCACGCACGAGGAGCATCGCCGCGCAGTCGACATCTGCGTCGACGAAACGCGTGGCCGGGTACCGGTCATCGCCGGCGCTGGCTCCAACAACACCAATGAGGCGGTCGAGCTTGCACGCCACGCCGAGCGAAGCGGCGCGGACGCCGTTCTGGTCGTGACGCCCTACTATAACAAGCCGACGCAGGAGGGCCTCTACCAGCATTTCAAGGCCGTCAACGACGCCATTGGAATCCCGATCCTCATCTATAACATTCCCCCGCGAAGCGTCGTCGACATGTCGGTCGACACGATGAAGCGGTTGTTCGAGTTGCCCAACATCGTCGGCGTGAAGGATGCGACCGGAGACGTAGGGCGCGTGTCTCGCCAGCGCCACGCGATGGGGACGGACTTTATCCAACTTTCTGGCGAAGACATGACGGCGCTGGCGGCGATGGCCGCCGGCGGGCATGGCTGCATTTCGGTTAGCGCGAATGTCGCGCCGGGCTTATGCGCGGAACTGATGGAGGCGACCTTCAAGGACGACTGGGGCCATGCGCTCAAAATCCAGGACCGCCTGACACCGCTCCACGCGGCAATCTTCGCCGAGCCAGGGGTGAATGGGGCGAAATACGCGCTGAGCGTGCTCGGCCGGATTCAGCCTGAGACCCGCTTGCCGCTCGTTCCGGTTCGCCAGGCGACCGAGGCGCTGATCCGCCGCGCCGTGGTCCACGCCGGCCTCTTGAATGCTTGAGAGCTGACATGGCGGCCGAGAAGGAAAAACCGAACTATAAAGTCGTCGCCGACAACAGGCGGGCGCGCTACGACTATGAGATCGGCGAGACGTTCGAAGCCGGCTTGATGCTGACCGGAACGGAGGTCAAGTCGCTTCGTACCGGCAAGGCGACAGTGGCCGAGAGCTACGCCGCCGTCGACCGCAGCGGCGCAATCATCCTCTACAACGCCAACATCCCGGAATACCTGCAGGCGAACCGGTTCAACCATGAGCCGAAGCGCCCGCGCAAACTCCTCTTGCACGCCAAGGAGATCGTCAAACTGGCGAAGGGGGTCGAGCGCGAAGGCATGACCATCGTGCCGCTGCGCATCTATTTCAACGCCAAAGGGAGGGCCAAGATCGCCATCGCGCTCGGGCGCGGCAAGAAGCTGCACGACAAGCGCGACACCGAAAAAGCGCGTGACTGGAACCGCGACAAGTCAAGATTGATGCGAGAGCGCGGTTAGACGCGCAAAGAGCTGCGCCATATTCTAGATCTTCTTGTCCAAGGCGCGAGACATGTGATGTCTGTCACAGCCAGTCAGCGGTCATCGTGCTTTGAGGCGAATGCGTAGAACTACCGTCTTGGCGGAGCAATTTTGCCCTTCCTAGGCTCAGAGGCTGATCTTGACCGAGAACAAACTCAAGGGTTTAGTCGGATAATGGCGAGTGGAAAGCGCTGCCGTTTCAGGGAGATGGGCGAGCTTCGATGAGCGACGAGGTTGTCATCTTTCTGTCCTATGCTCACGACGACGACCTTATCCTGTCGCCCGGCCCGGACGAACTCGGTTTTGTCAGCTCTCTTGATCAGCAGCTGCGCCTGAAGCTGCGCGACCTCGGGGCGCGGCAGGCGAATGTGTGGCGCGATCACCGTCGGATCGGCCAGGGCGATCAGTTCGCCGACATCATCGACGATGGTCTCAATCGGGCCGAACTTTTCGTTGTCGTGATGTCGCCGAACTGGATGCAGCGCCCATATTGCCGCAAGGAGTTCGAGACTTTTCTTAGCTTGCGCAAAGCGGCCGGCGTCGCCAATCCCGCAACTCGAATGCTTGTCGTAGGCAAAGGCTATGTGGATCGCAGCGCCCGCCCGCCTGAGTTGCAGGCGCAGGAAGGTTTCCTTTTCTATTCGCGTGATGACGAGAACGACGTCTCCGCCGTCACGCCTTTCTTCAATCGCGGCCGGTGCAGCAAGCGATTCTACGCCGAACTCGACGATCTTGCGTCCGGACTGCAGCAGCGCGTGACCCAGATCCTGAAAGGCTCCCCTGCGCCCGAATTGCCGCGATCATCCCCGCCAATCGTCGCGCCCAATAACCGCACGATTTTTCTCGCGAAGCCCGCAAGCGACATGAAGGCGTCTTACGTTCGCCTCGTCACCGAGCTTCAGGGCCGAGGCTTCACCGTGGCGCCAGATCCTTCGGCGGACATACCTAGCGACAACGCCGCCGAAGCCTTTGTAACCGACGCGTTATCGAAGGCCGAGGTGTTCGTTCATCTTGTCGGCGACAGCAGCGGATTCGCCCCTGAGGGGCTCGAAAACATTGTGAAGCTGCAACTCGGGCTTGCCCGCGCCAAGGCCGCGCAGGCGGAAGGCCCCCCGGCGCAGAAGCTCAACCGCCGCATTGTTTGGGCGCCGAAAATCGTCGACGAGGGCGGGACGGCTCCTGCGGGTCCCGCGACCGAGCGCGATCCCTTGAAGGCGCTGGAGCGTTTCGATCAGCAGATCGCGACCGACAAGATCGATGGCGACATCCTGAGCAAGTTCATCGAGTATCTGTTTCAGTATCTTACGGAGACGGCGCCGAAGCCGGTCATGATGGCCGCGGCAGGCGCCAAGCTCGACCTCTATCTTTCCTATCATACGGCGGATGAGGATTTTGCTGGGGCGATCGCGCAGGCTCTGCGCGAAAGCTCCGTGAAGCCACGCATCCCGGTGGCTGACTCGGATGCGGACTCGCGCCGCTTTAACAGCGACCTGCTCGCGAAGTGCGACGCGGTGACGCTCTGCTGGGGCAACGCGTCCGAAGTCTGGGTGCGCTCGGAAGCCGACCGGCTGTCTGACTGGCAGGCGCTCGGACGAAAGGGACAGTTCGCGTTCCGGGGCCTCATCGCCGGGCCGCCGCCAGCCTCGCACAAGAAGAAGAGCACGCTTTCGCTCATCTTCCAGGATGGCGAGTTCGACAAGATGATCGACCTCGTTGAACAGGGCGCGCCGACGGCGCAATTGCTGGCGGATCTCGGCTCAGAGTCAAGCTCGAAGCCATGAGCGCTGTCGAAGCCAACGACGCTGCAGCTCACGGCCAGGCGTCTGATGAGATGCCGCCCACGATGGGAACCGTCGCGCCGCCTCCGCCAGATGACGGGACGCAGCTCTCTAACGAGCGCCCGTTTCCTGGCCTGCGTCCTTTCGGCTTCGCCGATCGCGGCTTCTTCTTCGGCCGCGAGCGTCAGGCTTTTGCGCTTTATCGGCTCGTGGAGAATGGCCGCTTTATCGCCGTGATCGGCGGTTCGGGCAGCGGCAAGTCGTCGCTCGTTCTTGCGGGACTTCAGAGCCTGCTCGCCGACGAGACAGCCGACTCGGGCGGCCCGAGCTGGGCCTTTCTCGACATGCGGCCCGGCGGCGCTCCGCTCCGGCGTCTCGCAGGCGCTCTTGCTAAGCTGTCGACGAAGGACACTCACGGACGAGACGGCGCGCCGGCGCGACCGCATCGAATGGAAGCTGCGCCAATCGAGCTTCAGCTTCGAGAGCGCGCTGAAAGAGGCGGGGGGCCTCAGCGGCCGCTCGCTTCTCCTTGTCGTCGACCAGTTCGAGGAGTTGTTCCGCTTCGGCCTTGGCCACCGCCGCGGCGGCGTCGAGGAAGCGCGGCAGCGCGACGAAGCAACCCAGTTCGTGCAGATCCTGCTCGACGCCGACCGCCGTCGCCTCGAGAATGTGCGCGTGCTCATCACCATGCGCTCGGACTTCATCGGCGACTGCGCCTATTTCCATGGCCTGTCGGAAGCGGTGAGCGCGACGCAATATCTGGTCCCCAATCTGACCCGCAGCCAACTCGAGGACGCGATCCGCAAGCCAATCGAAAAAGCGGGAGGGGCAATCGAGCCGGAGCTCGTCGAACGACTGCTCAACGATTGCGGCGACGAGCTCGATCAGCTCCCGGTGTTGCAGCATTGCCTCATGCGGCTGTGGGACCGGGCCGGGACGGAGACCGCCGGCGGGGGCGCCCGGCGGCTGACACGTCAGACCTATGACGCCATCGGGCGCATGGAGGCGCTGTCGCGCCACGCCGATGAGATTCTCGCACAGTGCGACGGAAAGGAGCTGGCGGTCGAGCAGGCGTTCCGGGCGCTGTCCGAAGTCGACCGGGAAGGGAGAGCCACTCGCCGCGCGGTTCGGTTCGACAGGCTTTTGGCCGAAACCGGGGTGAGCGAGTCCGATTTGCGCTGCGGTGCTCGACCGCTTTCGCGCCCCGAATTGTTCGTTCCTTTTGCCCTCGCTATTCGTTTCACCAACACTCGGCCCAGACGAGCGAGTCGATATCGGGCACGAGGCCCTGCTTCGCCGGTGGAAGACAATCGCGGGCAAGACCGAGCCCGTGGACCCGAAAACCGGCCGCCCGCCCCCAGGCTGGCTCGCTGAGGAGCAGATCGACGGCCAGCGCTATCATACGCTTGTATCTCTGCTCGACGGGACAGCCGGCGGCGAACGGGCGACACTGGACGATCCTGAGCGCACGAAACAGTGGTGGGGTCGTCTGCCGCGGACCGCAGCGTGGGCGGACCGTTACGGCGGCAAGTTCGAGCAGGTCGAGAAACTGATCGATGACGCCATCGAGGCGAAGGTCCGGTCGAAGCGCAACCGGCTACTGACCGCCGCGCTCGGCGTCATCGGCGCCCTCCTGCTGGCCGGTGGGATGTGGGTTGCCCACGAAAGAGCGCAGCAGCGGCAAATCGCACAGGAGCAGCGACGACAGGAAGACGTGGATCGCAGCGCGATGACGTCGGCGAAGACGCTGCTCGAGGATGTCCTGACCGCGTATAATGACCAGAGCCTCGATTTTGCCGGAGCGGCAAGCCTGGCGGCCATATCGGGGCAGTTCCTCGATGAGGCGCGGGCAGCGAGGAAGACCTCCGCGGCAGACCTACTGTGGGGACAAGCGCTCAACGTCGAGGCCGACCTTCAGGCCACCCTGGACAAGCAGCCGGAGGCGCTGGCGTTGGCGCGCAAGGCGAAAGATGCGGCGTTGGCGCTCAACCAAACCGCGCCGAACGCCAAAGAGCCGCTCCAGGTGCTGTACGATGCGTCCATCCGCGTCGGCAATGCGCTCTCCGCCATGGGAAAGACGCATTATCAGGACGCGCTACAGCAATATAACGAGGCGGTCGCGGTCGCGCTGAAAATCGCCGCATCGACGGGCGACGATGAGGGCGATGTCGACGTCATCGACGCGCATATGAAACTCGGCGACATCTACAAGAACAGCGGCGCCAAGCAACATCCCCAGGCGCTGGCGGAGTATCAATCGGGACTGGCTGTTTGCGAGGCCGCGCTGGCCAAGCGCCCGGACAGCTTCGATCTTCTGCGCAACAGAGGAAAGGCGTTCTTCCGCATCGCCGAGCTCGACCTTGCGGAAGACGCGTTCGATGACGGCAGAGCCTTCTATCAAAAGGCCGCCGACCTCCAGGCGGCGCTCATTTCGCGCAACGCGAAGGAGGCCGTCGCCTCTGGAAAAGCGCCCGATCTAAGCCTCAAATCAAACCTGGCCGGGACCAACACGCATTGGGGCATGCTGGAAAGAAAGGCGGGAAACCTCGCCCTCGCCCTGACCAAGTTTCAGCAAGGGGCCGCGCTCAACGAGGAACTGATCAAGGCCGAGCCGGCCAATCCCCTGTGGGAAGGCTATGTCGCGCCCGCCTACCTCAATATCGCCGAGATACTGGATCAGTTGAACCGGCCCAAGGACGCGCTCGGCTCCTACCAGCAGTTCCAGGAAGCGAAGCGAACGCTCGCCTTCCGCGGGTCGGGACCGGCGAAAGCGCGGAAGGAATACGCTGAAGCCGCAAAACTGGTCGGCGACCATTCCCAAGGGCTGCCGCAGATCTACGCTTATCGCGGGGCGGTCCAAATCTGGAGCCGGCTCATCGACGATCCGGAGGCCGCGGAGCTGGCCGTCGGCCAGTTCGAGTCCCTCCATGGCCTCGCGAGTTTCCTCGACGCCAAGAACGATTGGGTCGACGCGCAGAGCGCCTATCGGGTGGCGCAAAAGATCGCGATTCTGAACCTCGCCAAGGACCCGTCGAACGGCTCCTGGCGCGATAAGGCCGAAGCCGCAGAGAGAGCCTCGATCGAAGCGGGAAAGGCGGCCGAGTCCGAGCCTGCTGACATGCCGCATTAGGCGCGCTACGGGGGCGCTGTCTCTCTGTGCTCGTCTGGCCGGGCTTGACCCTGGCCACCCACGTGAACACTGACTGATGCAGCTAAGATATTGTTACTCTTGCTAATTACGAGAGTCCTAAAATAACTAATACTAAGTAGATGACAGGGCGACGCGCGGTCATGACGGGCCCTGGATCTGTTTTCCGAATAGTCAAATTCCATGCGAACAGCGACCGCCATGAGCGTCGGCCGCCCTTTCTTGACAAAGTCAGAAATTATCGCTATATGTTCATGTTATCGGAATCCTCTTCGCCTGTCCGCAAAGTCAGGTGAGGAGGCCTCGGCTGTTTGAAAACCTGGCCCAACCACAACCGGTGCGAGAATCTCGTCGAAAGTGAAAATTGTTTAGTTCAATCGCTCGCAACCCATTGAAAAGTCCCGATTCGGAAAAATAAACGCTAGTAAACGCTAGCAAATTTACTAGCGTTTAAGCGCATTTTATTGACGTTTATGCGCGTTTATTTGCATTTGCCGCGCCCCGGCCTCTCGCCCTGGTTGTGTAAGCCCCGGATCAAGAGCTCCTTACACGCGGCTCTCGTCACGCCGCCGCCTTCAGCGCCTGGTCGAGATCGGCGATGATGTCGTCGATGTGCTCGATCCCGATCGAGAGCCGCACATAATCGTCCGTCACCCCGGTCGCCTTCTGTTCCTCAGGCGAGAGCTGCGAGTGGGTGGTGGTCGCCGGATGGATGGCGAGCGAACGCGCGTCGCCGATGTTGGCGACATGATAGAGAAGCTTGAGCGCATCGATGAACTTGGTCCCCGCCTTCTTGCCGCCCTTGATCTCGAACCCGACTAGGCCGCCAAGCCCGCCTTTGAGATATTTGTCCGCCCGCCGCTTGGCTTCGCCTTTCTGAACCGAAGGGTGGATCACATTCGTGACGGCGGGCTGCTTGGCGAGCCAGGCCGCGACTGCGGACGTGTTGGCGGAATGGCGCTCCATGCGCAACGGAACGGTCTCCACGCCCTGCAAAGTGAGGAACGCGTTGAACGGCGACATGGCTGAGCCAAGATCGCGCAAGAGGGTCGTGCGCGCCTTGAGGATGTAGGCGATTGGCCCGAGCGGCTTCGCCGCTTCGCTCCACACCGCGCCGTGGTAGCTTGGATCGGGCGTGTTGAGCGCGGGTTGGCGCTCCTTGTGCTCATCCCAGGGGAAATTCCCGCCATCGACGATGAGGCCGCCGATCGAATTGCCGTGGCCGCCCAGATATTTGGTCGACGAGTAGACGACGATCGCCGCGCCATGGTCGAAGGGCCGCGTCAGAATCGGGGCGGCTGTGTTGTCCATGATCAGCGGAATGCCGAGCGGACGGCCGATCGCCGCCACCTCCGCGATCGGGAAGACGATCAGCTTCGGATTGGGCAGCGTCTCGGCATAATATGCGCGGGTGCGCGCGTCAGTCGCCTTGCGGAAATTCTCGGGATCGCTCGGATCGACGAAGCGCGCCTCGATCCCCTGGTCCTTCATCGTGTTGGCGAACAGGTTCCAGGTGCCCCCGTAAAGGTCGGTGGAGCAGACGAAGTTGTCGCCCGCCCGAGCCACGTTCTGAATGGCGAAGGCCGAGGCCGCTTGACCGCTAGCGAGCGCCAGCCCCGCTGCGCCGCCCTCCAGCGCAGCGACGCGCTTCTCGAGCACGTCGGTCGTCGGGTTCATGATGCGGGTGTAGATATTCCCGAGCTCCTTGAGCGCAAACAGATTGGCTGCGTGCTCGGCGCTCTGGAACTGATAGGAGGTCGTCTGGTAAATCGGCACGGCGACGGCGCCGGTTGCCGGATCCGCGCGCCAGCCCGCATGAAGCGCCAGAGTTTCGACTTTGTGAGCCATGGGTTTTCCCCTGCGTTGCATCGTTTCTTCAAAGCCCTCAAGTCGACGGCGAACGAGGGCGTCTCACTATAGTACTGGCTTGCTAGTTAGTCAGAATTTATTCGCTTATCATCTCGTGAAATGAGCTTGACCATAGCGTTTCGCCGACGAGGGCGCAAGGCGACGCCGGTGCGCCCAGTGAGGACTCCTGAGCCCGGCGCCTTCCCGCGCTTTCGACGGCGGCGGCGCCCGTGGCGTCGAAATTCACTCTGACTTCTGTATTGTCTTGAGCGAGATTCGGACATGCGGGCCGCATCGTGCGGCGAAAGGCGAAGGGAGGCTCGAATGAGCATGCGCCACGAACCGGAAGAGCGCGTGCGCAGATTTCACCTGCCGCACGCTCATCTCGAATCGGCGTTCGGAAACGACTGGTTCGGGAAGAAAGCGGAAGACTTCGCCCGCTTCTTTGGCACGCCGAGGTTCCTTATTGCGCAGACGGTCATCGTGGCGATATGGATCTGGGTCAACGCCGCCGGCTGGACCCAGTTCGACGTCTATCCGTTCATTCTGCTCAATCTCGCCTTCTCGACCCAGGCCGCCTATGCCGCGCCGTTGATTTTGCTGGCGCAGACCCGTCAGGCCGACCGCGACAAGGTGACGAGCCTTGCCGACGCCCAGCATCGCGAGGAGCTTCGCTAGGGCATTTTTCTGTCCGATTGAATTGGGAGGTGGGATTTCCGAATTGGCTTGGTTCTGATTCATGCTTTTGGCCGGCGAAGGAGGCTGGCGTGCATGGTCAGATCCTTATCCGTTGACCTTCGCAGGCGTGTCGTTGGCGCGATTGAGGGCAGGTTGACGTGTCGAGCGGCGGCGCAGCGATTTGGCGTCAGCGCGTCGAGCGCGATCCGATGGCGTGCTCAGGAACGGCGCGAGGGCGATGTTAGGCCCAAGCGCCAGGGCGGCGACCGCCACTCGCAACGGATCGAGGCGCATGCCGGGCTGATCCTTTCGGCCGT
>CAWIKX010000021.1:0-28096 GCA_963836695.1 uncultured Alphaproteobacteria bacterium | reverse complement strand
GCGGATCGGATCGCCGCGCAGCAGAAATACCTCGCCTACGAAGCAAGTGCCAAGCGGAAGCAAAACGCAACTTGAGCGGCAAGCCCCCCGTTCTCATACGAGACCGGACCAACGAGTGGGTCCGGGTCCGCTTCTTCGCGCCCCGGATCTCCGGCAACAAGCAAATCGTCTGACTGAAGTTAATGCGCCGCCCAGGCGCCGCCCTTCACCTCACGCAGCTCGAGGTCGACCGGCAGCGTAGTTTGCCCGTTGCTGTCGAAGCTCGTGTGCCCCATGGCGCCGTTGTACTGAATGTCGCGGATCGCCTTGGCCACCGCTGCGCGATCCTTAACGCCTGCCTGCTTCAGCGCGGTTATGATGATGTTGGCGGCGTCGTAAGCGTTCTTGGTGTAGGGACCCATCGGTTCGGAGAACTTCGCCCCATTGTAGTCCGCAGTGAGCTGCGTGAGTTTCGGGTTGCCTTCCTCCTTGACGACGCCCGAGATGGTCCCGTCGGCCGCGGGTCCTGCGATCTTGATGAACTCCGGATCGTAGAAGCCATCGACGCCGATCATCGGCTGCTTCATGCCAAGCTCAACCATCTGCTGTCTGACGAGGCCGGCCTTGGTCACCACGCCGCCAAAGTAGATGGCGTCGGGAGCGCCAGCCTTGATCTTCGTCAACACCGTGCGAAAGTCCGTTGTTCCGACCGGCGCCGTTTCGGTCGCCACGATCGTGCCGCCGGCTTTTCGCGGAAAAACTTGTCGAAGGACTTCACGTTCGCAATGCCGTAATCGGTCGTGTCCGAGATGATGGCGATTTTCTTGCCAACCTGTTCGGCAGCCCACTTGGCGAGCGGCGCGTTGGTGTTGGTCAGCGTGGGAGCCACGCGCGTCACCATCGGATTGCTCTTCTCGTGATTTTGGGACTGATCGCGCCCCAGACGATAAACGGGATGTTGGCACGGCTGAATATTGGGATCGTTGCCAAGGCGACGCCGCTGTTCCAGTGTCCGGTCGCAGCCACGACCTGCGGGTCATTGGTCAGTTTTAAGGCGGCTGCGACGCCCGTCTGCGGATCTGGCCCCGTCATCCAGGATCACGGGTTCAATCTTGAAAGCCAGATTTCGGACTATCGGCCTGATCGATTGCGAGCTGAAAGCCGTTGCGCGCCGAAAGGCCTTGCTCAGCGTCACCGCCGGACAGAGGGGCAAGAAACCCGATCTTGACCGTGTCTTGGGCCTGGGTATGCCAGCTCGCGAGGGCGAGCCCGGCGGCAAGCAGGGCGATGCGCTGGAAGCGTCCCAGCCGAAGAACGTTTGAACAGTCCATACGGAGTTCCTCCCAGGCGCCTTCTTGAACGCGTCGGCTTCCATGTCTTAACTTGAATTCGAACCCACGCCAACCGTATGGCCCCCGAGTTGCAACGCAAAAGCAAGTTGCTTCTTCGAATGCGCCTCCTCAGATTTTTCGAACCACACGGCCTCGTAAAGCGAATAAGGAGCTCAAACCCGAGGGTTGTAAAAAAAGCGATCTCATGCGGCTTCGCCCTGAAGCAGGTGAAGCCCCAATCGAACGAATAAACAGAGGGGCGGGGTGACGGAACTCATCGTCCAGCAGGTGCTTAACTGGCTCACATTGGGCAGCATCTATGCGCTCATAGCGGTGGGCTTTAGCCTGCTGTTCGGCGTACTGAACATCATTCACTTTTCGCACGGCGATGTGTCTCTCATGTCGCCGTTCATCGCTCTAGGCCTCATCCAGGCGTTTGGCGCCGCGCTCGGCGCGCCGACTTCTTTGGCCGAGTTTCGCCCTCGCCGCGCTGCTGGCGATCATCCTGACCGGCTTGCTCGGCGTGGCGCTGGACGTCCTGGTCATTCAGCGGTTTCGCAATGCGCCGGCCATGATGGCGCTGGTTGCGACCGTCGCGCTCGGCATCGTCCTTCGAGAGATCATCCGGAATGGCTTTCCCAACGGCAGCAATCCGCACCCCTTCCCGCGGATCGTCAGCGGCAGCCTCGACATTGGGGGTTTCGCGATCCCGACATTCGATCTCGCGGCGATGCTGACGGCCGTCCTGTGCGTCGCCTTACTGTTCTTCCTGCTCGGGAACACGCGGCTCGGCCTTCACATCAAAGCCGGTCGCAAGATCGGGACGCGGCTCGGCTAATGGCCATTAGCCCAAGCCGGATTTCCGGATGACATTCTTCATCGCCTCCGTGGTGGGCGCGGTCGGCGGCTTGTTCTTCTCCTCCTACGCCGGGGATGGCGCGTTTCGATTTTTCGATCGAGATCGGTCTCATCGGATTCTCAGCGGCGGTGGTTGGCGGTCTAGGCTCTATGCCGGGCGCGATCATCGGCAGTCTGCTGATTGCAGGGCTCGACACCCTTGTGCAGGCCGTGGTCGCCAACGGCGCCTCTACCGCCTTGTGTTCGTCTTCCTGCTCGTCATCGGCGTGCTGGTGTTCAGGCCTTCCGGCCTCCTCGGTAAAACCGCCATCGAGAAAGCGTGATGCGCGCCTCTTCCGTTACGAGTTGCGCGGCGAACCAGGCATTGCCTGGCGTGGCTTTGGTTTTCGCGACCCGGTCGCCGGCGCTGCTTCCTCCGGCAGTTCCTTCTTGCCGAGGACTGGCGCCTGGTCGTCATGCTGCTTGCGATCTTCGCGGCCGCATTGGTCGCATTCGAGCGGCGGCCGAGCCTGGAGGAGCGATCGCGTCAGCATTCAGAGCTCACCGCCGTTTCGCGATCCTGCTTGGCGTCGCGCTTGTCGCTCTGTTCCCGTTTGCCCTGGAAAAGAACACCTATGCGCTGCACCTCTGCGTTGTCGCTCAACTTTACGCTGTGCTCGCGCTGGCGCTGAACTTCCAGTTGGGCAGCGCCAACATCCCCAATTTCGCGACGGGCGCATCCTATGGATCGGCGCATATGCCTCGGCTCTCCTGGCCCGAATTTCGACGTCAGCTTCTGGATCGCTTTGCCTGCCGCCGCGATCGTCGCCACAGTCTTTGGCTTCCTCTTGGGCGTTCCATCGATGCGGACGCGCGACAGCTACCTCGCCTTGGTGACCATCGCGTTTGGGGTGGTGATTAACCAGCTCCTGAACACCCTGGATTTCACCGGTGGCCCGAACGGCCTCGTCGGGATTCCGGCTCCGGAGATCTTCGGGCACTCTTTCGCTTCCCCGCTCCTGGTTCTCGGCTACGAGCTGCCGTCGCAAGCAAACTTCTACTACCTGTCGGCGATGCTGGTGCTGGTGGCTATCCTCTTCGCAGAGCGGCTGCACAATTCCCGCGTGGGCCTCGCGTGGAACGCGTTGCGGGCGGACGAACTCGCGGCGCGATGCCAGGGGATCAACACGACGTGGTATAAGGTGCTGGCGTTTGCGGTGGACGCCTTCCTGGCCGGCTTCGCAGGCACGATCTATGCTTTCTACGTGGGCTTCATCTCTCCCGATAATTTTACCTTCCTGGTGTCCGTCACCATCATGACCATGGTGATCGCGGGGGGCATGGACAACATCCTCGGCGTCCTCGTCGGCGCTGTTCTCCTGACTTTGCTTCCGGAGAAGCTCCGCGCCTTCTCGGACTATCGAATCCTGTTCTTTGGCGTCACCGTCATCGGCTTCCTCATGATCCGGCCGCAGGGAATTTTCCCTAAGCGCCTGCGTCGGTACGAAGGTTAGCGATGGCCTCGCCCGTCCTCGAAGGCGAACGCCTAACAATGCGCTTTGGCGGTCTCGTCGCCATGGCGGAGGTCAGTTTCAAACTGACGCAAGGGGAGATCCTCGGCGTCATTGGCCCCAATGGGGCCGGCAAGTCGACGCTGTTCAACATCATCAGCGGCCTCTATGTCCCCTCGTCCGGCGAGGTGCGCCTGGAAGGACAGCGGCTCAATGGTGTCCCCGTGCACACGATCGTCAAGCGGGGCGTCGCGCGCACGTTCCAGTCGAGCCGGCTATTCGGCGACTTGTCGGTGCTCGATAACGTCGTCATCGGCCGCCACACCCATACGCATTGCGGGGTGTTCGACGCGATCTTCCGCCGCGGTCACGCCAAGCAGGAACTGAAACAAGCGGCGGCCTATGCCGAGCATCTTCTAAGGACCGTTTCACGCGACCTGTTCGAGCAGCGTCATCGCCCCGCAGCGGAACTGCCCCAGGCGGATCGTCGCCGCCTCGAGATTGCCCGCGCCCTGGCGAGCGAACCGAAGGTGCTGCTGCTCGACGAGCCGTCCTCCGGCATGGACGACGCCGACACCGACGCCCTGATGGATGACATCCGCGCCGTTTGCGCCGAGAGGCCTGACCTTTCGCTCATGATCATCGAGCACGACATGCGTCTCGTAGCCGCTCTGCCCCATCGGGTCATGGTTCTCGACTATGGGGAGAAGCTCGCCGAAGGCGCGTTCGAGGAAGTGCGTCGCATCCCTCGCGTGCAGGAAGCCTACCTCGGTCGCAGGGGAGCTGCGTCGCATGCTGAAGGTTGACGGGATCGACACCAATTATGGCGCCGTCGCCATGTTGCGGGATGTTTCGTTCGATGTGGCTGAAGGCGAGTTCGTCTGCATCCTCGGGCCGAACGGCGCAGGCAAGACGACGACGTTCCGGGCCTTGTCGGGGCTGCTTCCCCTCGCCCGTGGCCGCATCGAACTCATGGGGCTCGATCTCGCGGGGCAGCGGACCGAGAGCTTGAGCGCGCTCGGCGTTGGCTTCGTTCCCGAAGCCAGGCGGCTCTTCGCCGAGATTACCGTCCGGGACAACATCCGTCTCGGCTTCGAGGCGCAGAAGGCGAAGGGCGCGTTCGCCGATTGCCTGGAGCAGATGCTGAGCCTGTTTCCGCGCGTTCGCGAGCGCATCAACCAGCGCGCGGGCACGCTCTCGGGCGGTGAACAGACCATGGTGGCGCTGGCTCGCGCCTTGATTGGCGCGCCCCGGCTCGTCATCATGGACGAGCCGTCGCTCGGCCTGTCGCCGAAGCTGATCGACGAATATTTCGACACAGTGGCCGAGATCAACCGACGCGGAACCACGGTGCTGCTTATCGAACAGAATGCCGAGACCGCCCTTTCGATCGCGCATCGTGGCGTCATATTGGTCAAGGGCCGGGTCGTCGCCTCCGGCAAGGCCTCGGAACTGCTTAACAACGATGCGGTGAGGCATCTTTACCTATGAACTCGCTCGAGCTCTTGGAAAGGCTCATTGCCTTTCCGACAGTCAGCCGCGATCCCAACCGCGAGCTCATCGAGTTCGTCCGCCAATTTCTGGCCGAGCGGGGAATCGTGTCGGACCTGTACCCGGCCGAGGACGGCCGGAAGGCCAATCTCTTCGCCACGATCGGGCCAACGGACAAATCCGGAATCATGTTGTCGGGGCACACCGACGTTGTGCCGGTCGATGGCCAGAACTGGTCCAAAGACCCGTTCCGCATGACTTTGGCCGACGAAAAAGCCTATGGGCGCGGCGCGGCGGACATGAAAGGCTTCCTGGCCTGCGTCCTCGCGCTCGCTGACCGCGCCGCGCGGCAAAGTCTGACGACGCCGATCCATCTCGCCTTCAGCCACGACGAGGAAATCGGCTGCGTTGGAGTCCGCTCGATGATCGACGGCCTGGCGGCCCGCGCCCTTCGGCCTCGCTTCGCGATCGTCGGCGAGCCCACGTCAATGCGGATCGCGACGGGCCACAAGGGCAAGATCGGGGCGCGTGCGACCTGCTGTGGCGTGGCGGGACACTCGGCG
The DNA here is from genome assembly GCA_963836695.1 of uncultured Alphaproteobacteria bacterium. GTDB lineage: Bacteria > Pseudomonadota > Alphaproteobacteria > Rhizobiales > Beijerinckiaceae > Roseiarcus. The sequence goes on along the minus strand of CAWIKX010000021.1, from coordinate 22,384 downwards.
CTCGCGCCGCGGGCGCTCAACGCCATTCATCTCGCGTGCGACTTCATCGACACCGTCCGACAGCGCCAAACCTTGATCGAGCGCGAGGGGCTTCGCGACGATGACTACGATGTGCCTTACACCACGCTGCACGTAGGACGCATCGACGGCGGCACAGCGCTCAACATCGTCCCGAATCGCTGCACGGTCGACTTTGAGATCCGCGTTATCGAACGGGATGACGCGGGCGCGCTCCTTGACGGCCTGATGAACGAGGCCGCCGTGATCGCGGGGCGTCATCGCGACGCCTTCCCACAGGCCGATATCGGAATCGACGTTTTCAACGAGTATCCGGGCTTGGCCACGCCAGCGGACGCAGAGGTGGTGCGTTTCGTCGGCGGCCTCGTCATGTCTCAACACCTCTCGAAGGTTGATTTCGGAACCGAAGGGGGTCTCTTTCGGAAGCGCCTCGGTGTTCCAGTCGTCGTATGCGGGCCTGGGTCAATGGAGCAGGGACACAAGCCGGACGAGTTCATCGCGGTCGGCCAATTGGAAGCTTGTGACCGCATGATGGAAAGATTGCTGGAGCGCTGCCTGTGAAGCGGCCGTGACGGAAGTCGTCGGCAGCGCAGTCCGCGGACGGCCGCGCGCTGTCGAGACAGCGAGTTAAACCCGTGATAGAACCGTTCATCGAGGGACCTTCAAGGCAATCTCAGTGGCGCCGATCCGGTCACGGTTGATTCGGGAATGTTCTGAGCGTGCGGTACACCCTACGTCAGCTTGAATATTTCATTGCGGCTGGGGAAACTGGAAGCATCACTTTGGCGTCAGAGAGAGTTCACATCTCTCAGCCTTCGATTTCGACCGCCATCTCGCATCTTGAACGAGAGCTCGGCGTCCAGCTCTTCATTCGCCATCACGCCCAAGGCCTGTCCCTGACGCCTGTCGGGCGCAACGTGCTGTTCGAGGCGAAGAAAATCATCACGCAGGCGGAGGGACTTTATGCCTGCGCGTCCGAGGCCCAGGGGCAGATCAGGGGTGGCCTGTCATTCGGCTGCATGGTGACGCTCGCGCCAATGCTAGCCCCCGAACTCGCCCATTCGTTCGCAATGGCGTATCCAGCGACGCGGGTCAGGCTCGTCGAGGGCAATCAGAAAGAACTTCTTGAAGGACTGCGCTGCTCGGAGGTCGACATAGCCCTGACCTATGATCTCCAGATTCCCGACGACATCGAATTTGACCCGTTGGCGCGCCTGCCGCCGCACGTGGTTCTCAGCGAGGCCCATCCGCTCGCGCAGCATTCGGCTTTGACGCTGCAGGAGCTCGAGTCCGAGCCACTGATCCTTTTAGACCTGCCTTTAAGTTCGGGAGTACTTCCTGAGCTTGTTCATGAAGGAAGGCCTCAGCCCAAATATTATGATCCGCTCGGCCCATCAGGAAGTCATCCGCACCATGGTCGCGAACGGCCACGGTTACTCGCTGTTCAACGTGCGACCGCGCTCCGACTATGCGCTCGACGGACGAAGAGTGGTGCGTGTGCGTCTCGCTGGGGATCATCGCCCCATGGTTGTGGGCTCCGCGACCCTGAAAGGGTTGGTTCGCACCCAACTGGTGAGAGCCTTCGAGTCACATTGCCGAGCCTCCATTTCCGACAGCTACATTTCCGGAATGGTGGCGCCCAAATACGACGCGGTTGCTGCTGACAGCTAGGCTAGAGGTGGCCGCCGCGTCCGATTTGGTGAAGGATAAGGCCAACCGCATATTCTTGACTTAAGCAGTCAAATGGATGCCGAACGAGGCCCGCAGCCAGAGCGCCCAGCGGGCGAAATCCTCACCCGCTGGTCCTCTCCTATGGCGGGGAGCAAACAGACTGTCAGCCTGGATTGGCGGCTTCATCCGTCGAGGGCGCCAGAAAATAGGGCTCGACAGCGCCGGTCATCTTGATCACCAGCGGCTGGCCTCGACGGTCGAGCGCCTTGCCTGCCGCCGCTCGGATCCAGCCTTCGCTCACACAATATTCTTCGACATCGCGCCGCTCGACGCCGCGAAAACGTACGCCAACGCCGCGCGCGAGCGCCGTTTCGTTATAGTACGAACTTGAGGGGTCGACGCTGAGCCGGTCCGGCGGAACGTCGGTCATCGGCGGATGAGCGTCCCGGCGGTCGTCAGCCGGCGAGCGCCTTGACCCGCTTGGTCAGGCGAGAGATTTTGCGCGATGCGGCGTTCTTATGCACGATGCCCTTTTGCGCCGCCCGGGCGAGCCTGGGTTCTGCCGCGCTCAGCGCTTCCGCGGCCGCCTTCGGGTCCTTGGAGGCGATCGCCTCCTCGACCTTGCGGACGTAGGTGCGCATCTCGGTGCGGCGCGACTTGTTCACCGCGGTGCGGCGAACGGTCTGGCGCGCCGCCTTCTGGGCCGATTTGGTGTTGGCCATCGACTTTCGTTCCCTGCGGCGCCCTCGGCGCCAGTCAAATAAATAAACAGGCCGGGTTTCAAGCCCAGCCTTGCTCGGGCGCGCTTATAGGCTGGTCGGACGGGGGCGTCAACCATCTGCGCGAAGTCAAAGGCTCGGCTGGGCGAGGAGTTCGCCGATGCGCCGTGTCGCTTTGAGGCCAGCGCCCGTGAGCACGACCACGGTCGTCTGGCCGGATTGAACGACGCCGAGTTCGATGAGTTTTGTGAACGCTCCGGCGGCAAGCGCCGCGGTCGGCTCAGCATAAAGGCCGATCCGGCCGAGTTCGAACAGCGCCCTTTCGATCTCGGATTCCGACACGGCGACGGTCGCCCCGCGCGAGCGCCGGAGAGCGGCCAAGACCTCGCGGGCACGCACGGGGCGAGCGATCGATGCGCCTTCCGCGATCGTCGGGCGGACCTCGACCGGCGTAAGGTCATCGGATCCAGCCGTGAAGCTTGCGTGAAGCGGCGCGCAGTTCTCCGGCTGCGCCGCGAATAGCCGGGGCAGCCTTACGATCTCGTCGCGGCGCAGGAGCTCGCTGAAGCCGATGTCGCAGCCCAGGATGTTGCTGCCCGCGCCCTGTGGGGATGATGACATTGTCGGGGGCGTCGAACTTTAGATCCTCCCAAAGCTCATAGGCCAACGTCTTCGTCCCCTGCAGGAAGAATGGCTGCCAGTTGTGGCCGGCGTAGAAAATCGTCTTGGCTTGCCGCGCCGCCGCGTCGCTGACGTCCTGACGCGTTCCAGGAATGAACTCGATCTCGGCGCCATAAGCGCGCATCTGCACGGTCTTGTCTGGCGAGGTGGAGGCAGGGACGAGGATCTTCGCCTGAAGGCCGCCGGCTGCTGCATAGGCCGCAATGGCGGCTCCGCCGTTGCCGGAACTGTCCTCCAGAACTTTCGTCACGCCCTGGGCGCGGAGGATCGAGACCATCACGGACGCGCCTCGATCCTTGAAGCTGCCGGTCGGCGACAAAAACTCGAGCTTGAATCGCGCGGGAACACCGCGCCAGTCGCGCGAGACGAGCGGCGTCAGGCCCTCTCCCATTGTGATCGGATCGGCGACCCCGACGGGCAGCGCGGCTGCGTAGCGCCACAGCGAACGCACGCGCGCGTCGATCATGTTGCGCCCGATGCCGGGCAGGGCGGTGATCATGAGCGGCGCGCCTGAATCGGAGCGCCAGCGGGGCTCGGAAATGGGATATTTCCGCCCGCTTGCGGGATCGACATAGGCCGGGGATTGCCCAGGGACTTCACGTCATTCGTGCATGGTGCGATCATGGCGCCTTGGAGACGGATCTCGGAAACGGCGAGGGGGCGAGCGCCGCGCCGGAAGACGCCGTGGGCTAGCTCTATCCCAGCGGCGGCGTTGGCCCGCGAAAGACGAAGTTTGGCGTTCGCTTAGTCGGCGAACGCCGCTCTCCCCTCCGCGAAATCCGGTCCGAAGGCCGCAACCTCAGTCAACCCGCGATAGGCCGGCGCCTCCTTGCTCATGCCGGCGGCGATGGCGTCGACCGCGCGCTTGCAACCGCGAGTTGACATTTGGCTCATCTCCGCAAGCCCACGGGCGTAACCAAGCACGGTCTCCTGCAGCGCCGTCTCAATCCGCCGGTCGATGAGCCCGATCGCCAGCGCCTCGTCGGTCTCGATCCTGCGCGCGGTGAACAGGAGGTCCTTGGCCCGCGACGGGCCGATCAGTTCAACCAGCCGGCGCGTCTCGGCATAGCCGTAAATAAGGCCGAGCCTGGCAGGGGTGATCGCGAGATGCGCGTCGGCCGCGCAGAACCTGAGATCGCAGGCGAGCGCCAGGCCAAGCCCAGCCCCGATGGCGACGCCCCGGATGACCGCGATGGTCGGGCGATCGAGGGCCATCAGCGCTTTGAGGCCGTCTTGCATGGCGTCGCCAAAATCGCGCGTCGCGGCAGCGTCGCGATAGACCTCGCCGAGTTCAACTATGTCCGCGCCGGCGCTGAAATGGGCGCCCTCGCCCTCGACAAGGGTGACCAGAAGATCCTCGCGCGCCTCGATCGCGGCGCGAATCGCCGGCAGCGCGCGCCACATTGCCCGGGTGATCGCATTGCGGCGCCCCGGTCGGCTCAAGACGATGCGGGCGAACGGCGGCTCGAAGCGCAGGGATATTTCGGTCATAACGGCCTCGGGGCGCGGATGGGAGCGCTCGTCGCTCAACTCTAACATTTTTGCGCACTCGAAGGTGCCGCCTCGCGCTCGTGTCTGTGCTCTCGTAAGCTTAGGAAGCCATCGCGAGCCCAAGCTCCTCGGCGACGGAACGGAGCCGAGTGTCCCAGGTCCAGAACTCTGCGCCGGCTGTCAGGCGCACCGACGCAAGCAAGTGGACATCAACATAGCCGATCCCGTGTCCAAACAGCGCTTGGCCATTGATGAAGCGCAGGACTTCGGCGTCGGTCGCGATCATGTTCGAGGGCGCGACGAGGCGGCGCTCGCCCATGCGCGGGCCGAATGGCGGCGGCTCAAGGACCAGGGCCGCACGATCAGCTATTGGCGCGAGGGCGACGAGGGCGGCTGGGAGCGGGCTCGCTAAGTTTGGATTTTCTTGGCGCTTGGCCGTTGGGCTGCGAAAACCTCCTTTTATGGGGGTTGGAAAAGTTTGGATTTCCTTGGATTCTCTCGTCCGAAACGTGACTTATCAATGGGTTACACTGGATTTTCGCTGAAAAGTTTTTCCACTCGGCTCTTCCCGGAGTTCGGGACGCCGGGGACGGGGCACCGGCGGTCGCGGCCATGCGGAGAGGCAGAATTATTCATAGGCGTAAGCTTACCCTGATTTGCGTTTTCTGCAACATAATTACCGCTTTTATACCGATTGCTGCCGATAAACCTGCCCACTCTTCATGGCCGGCCTTGTGCCGGACAAGCCCGGCACCCACGCCGCCCGCCTAATCCAAAGGCAACCGCTCCGAGCTTGAGAGACACACACGTTAAGGCGGCAAATGTCGACGCGGCGCTCACCCATCCAGGCAGCGCTTAAGAACTCGCCGCCGCCATCAGCTTGAGCAGGCGATCGAGCTGGCTCTTGGTGGAATCCGCCATCCAGGCGGCAGGTGCGCTTGCGAGCGCGTCCTTCATCTGCTGGTCGCCGGATTTGTCGCCGAGCGCCATGAGGGATTCCGCGCGAGTGGCCGCAAGCCAGTATTTCTCGTCTCGGAGCGTGGTTGTATCCGCGCCGGCGGATGTGTTCGCCGCGAGCGTCTCCAGACCGCGATTGACGATGTCCACGACTTCCCTGCGGACGCGGCCGGCAAGGACGTTGTCAGCGATTCGGTCGTCGCCGGACGACATCGACGCCCTCAGGTTCAAGAGATAGGCGAGGTTCGTTCCGTTGTAATAATCGCGCTTGATGAGGAAGCCGCGCTCGGCGGCGCGGATCGCCTCGTTAAGGTCCTGCTTTCGCTCGTCGGGCGATCTTGTCGCCATTTCGGCCCTTCGCTTGTGGATCGCGCTCCACAAGCCAATCGTCTCAGGATCAGTGGTTGTCTCGGCGTCGAGTTGCCGGAGCAACGTTTCGGCTTCGGCGTAGCCCGCCAACGCCTGCTCGGGGCCCTCAGTCTTCGCCTTAGCTTCGCCCGCTTTGTACGTCGCAAGCGCAAGCTGTTGAATGACGAAGGGCCGGGCAGCCTTGGGCTTGCCATCTGCTCCGGGCGCGGTTTGGTCCTTATAGATGTCCTGCAGCTTCTTCTTGGCGAAATCGAACGACCCGGAATCCATCGCGTCGCGCGCAGTTTGCAATTTCGCCGCGTAACTGTCTCCGGAGGATTGCGGTTGAGCCGCGGCGGCGGTCACGCTCATCCGCGTCGTGACGGGCCGTGTGGGTCCCTCAAGATCGGGAAGCATCGTGTAAACCGGACTATCGACAGCATCCCCGCCCTTGAGGGCGTTTATCAAGTTCGTGAGTTCGCCGCGCATGCGCATGGTTTCGTCGAAGCCTATGTCGGGCCCAAGATGTTCATAGTGCCGGACGACAATATGATTGGCGTCGAAGGGAATGGTGAATTTGCTCTCCGCCATGATGATCGTCGCGCGCGGCCTCAGGGCATGGCGGATTCCCAGCTCGAAGACTGCGTTCAAGTTGGCCGTTGAGAGGTCGGCCACGACCAGGTCAGCCGCGAACAGCATCTCGTACATCGGCACGTCGATGACGCCCGAATGCTGGATTTCGTCGGCCCGGATGCACTCATAGCCGGCGGCGGCGACAGCGGGTTTGATGATGTTCCTGTAGCTCTTGTCGAGATCGAGCACCCGGCCGGTCGCCAAGTCGGTCTTTTGCCCAAAGCCCATGATCACAAAACAGCGCGGCATGGCGGTTCCTCTCCAAATAGCTGAAATATCGACGTGTCACGGGCGGGGCGCCGCCGCTTGGAATCAGATTGGCGTGGTTCGGCTGCAAATGAGTAACGGCAATGTTTGAGCTGAAACTCTCCGACAGCGAAAAGACTTTTGCAAATGATTTACCGTCGAGTTGGATCCTGCCGCGCATTGAACCCGAGCGAACACGGGGGCCCTGGCGCGGCAGTTCGCCAAGCAGATTGACTGTTTGCCTTGAATAGTGTATCTACACTCAACGTGAAACCCGATAAAGTTGACTTCACCCCCACCCGGCAATGCGTATGCACCGCCGCGCGCCGGCGCAGCCGGGAGCTCACTCGCGCCTTCGAAAAGGCGATGCGAGGATCAGGCCTTCGGGGCACCCAGTTCACCCTGCTGGCGACGCTGGTCCAAACCGGCCCCATTCCGACCACCCGCCTTGCGGACTTCCAGGGCCTCGAGCGAACGACGCTTACGCGCAACCTGGCGCTTCTCGTTCAAGGTGGATTTGTTCGAATCGATGAAGGCGAGGACCGTCGCGTTCGCAAGGTTGCGATCACGCCGGCCGGAGAAGAGGCCGCGCGGCGCGCTTATCCCTTCTGGAAAAAGGCTCAGGACGCGGCCTTGGCGGCGAATTCGCGCTCCGGCTCGCAATAAGTTTTTGGTTTATAGGTGTATCTACACTGAAAGAGGGGCGTCATGTTTGAAACTCTCTCGACGATCGCCGTGACCGCCGGCGCCTCGCTCGTCATCGCATTTCTGGCTTATGCAATGGCGGAGACGCCGCGCGGGCGCCTGACGGTCGCCGGCGTTCTCGTCGCCTGGTTCGTCCTTGTGCTGGCGATCGGGGCGGGCGGCGCGCTTGATCCGGGCAGTGGGTTTGGGGTGCCCGCCCTCGGCCTCACGGTTGTGCTGCCGGTCGTCGCCCTCGTTTGCGTCTTCGTCGCGTTTCAGCCGACTCGGGCGGCGATACGGACCATGCCCTTATCCGCGCTGGTCGCGGTCAACACGATCCGCATACTCGGCGTGATCTTCGTCGCTCTCTACGCAGCAGGCAGGCTTCCCGCGCCATTCGCTCCCAGCGCGGGCTGGGGCGATATGATCGTCGGCTTCAGCGCCCCACCGCTCGCCTGGTCGATCGCGCAGTTCGGCGCGCGCGTTCGCATACTGGCGCTATTGTGGAATGCCTTCGGCGCCGCGGACCTTCTGAACGCGGTCGCGCTTGGCGCGTTGTCGGCGCCGGGTCCGCTGAACGCATTTGCTGGCCCTCCGACGAGCGCCATCATGACCACCCTACCTTGGCTCATCATCCCCGGCTTTCTGCTTCCGAGCCTCTTTTTCATTCACCTCGTCATCTTCCATCGGCTGCTCGCCAGCAGGGAAGCCTCAGAGCGATACCAGTTGAGGCCGCCGCGGAAGCCGGTACGGGCGAATTCTTTCGCGAAGACATCGATGTCAGCCTCGGTCACCCAACCGGGGAGCGCGGGCGGATCGATCGTGCGGGTGAGAAAGCCGCCCGTTCTTGGAACCATGCCCGGCGCCTGGTCGCCGAGCGTATTGTCGGAGCGGCGCGAAGCATCGCCTGATCCGGAATAGAGAAGCCGCCGGATCGTGTCGCGCGGATTGCGCCCGAGCTCCGCCTCCGCCAAGCCCGGCGTCTGGAAATAGAGTTGGTAGAAGAGCGACGATTCGGTCTGCGGCATCGCGCTCGTTGGTCGCGTCGAGCCACGCGGCCTGAAGGGCACGCTCAAGCCCGCGACGGCGCGAAAGCGGTCGGGCCGCAGCAGCGCGCAATGCCAGGCGACCGGCGCGCCCCAGTCATGGCCGACGACGGCGGCTTGCGGGCATTGAGCGCGTCAAGCACGCCGACCATATCGCCCACAAGGTGAAAGAGGCTGGACTGATCGATGTCCTGCGGCTGACTCGTCGCGCCATAGCCGCGCATGTCGGGGGCGACCGCGTGGTAGCCGGCTTGAGCAAGCGCCTTCAACTGATGGCGCCACGAATACCCGGATTCCGGAAAGCCGTGGCAGAGGAGCACCAGGGGCCCGCTTCCGGCTTCGGCCAGATGAATGGTGACGCCGTTCGCCTCGACTGTGCGGTGGACGATCTCGGTCAAAGGTCCCTCCTGCGTCGCGGTGGCATAGCGGCCACCGCCGACTACGACGCGCGCCAGATCAATTGCGCGGCGCCGGCGCCGATCATCAAGGCGCCAAGCGCCTTCGCCAGAAGCTCGCCCTTGGGCGCGAGCTTCTCCACGGCCACGAGAACGGTGAGCGCAGCGATCCACAGGAGATTCATGACGCCGCCGACGAACAGCAAGGCCATGAGCGCCCAGCAGCAGCCGAGGCAATAGATGCCATGGCGAACGCCCATCCGCGCGGCGCCCCAAAGCCCGTTGCGCCAATCGGTCAGGAGAAAGCCGAGCGGCGAGCGGCACGCCCGGAGACAAGCCCGCTTGAGCGGCGTGAACTGAAAAGCGCCCGCGATCAGGAGCAGCGCCGCGCTGAGCGCGGGCGACATGCTGACGATCATCGGCGAGAGGAAGCCGCTTGTCTGCAACGCCCACTGGGCGCCAGTCGCCGCCGCGGCGAACGCCGCCCACAAAGCAAGATAGCCCGCGACGAAGGCGATCGTCCTGCCAGCTTCGCGGCGGCCCTTGTTCAGGGTCCCAAAGACCGACACCATCGGCATGGCGGGTGGAAGCATCATCGCCGCCATCATCACCGCCCACATGATGAACACGGCGAGCCAGTTCGCCCACGACCAATCGGACATCGGCATGGTGAGCCGCGCCGCCGGGCTGCCCATGTGGGTCGCGCCCCAATAGAGCAGGAGCCAACCCAAGAGCGCAGGAACCCAGACGATCAGTCCGGTCGACGCTTGCCCGCTGATCGTGTCGCGGAGACCGTGGGTCATCTCGACGCGGAAGGAAGGAGGGTGCTTGCTCAGTTCGACCAGGTGATCGCTGCGTAATGGCCGTTTCGGCCCGAGTTGTCCCACTTGAGCCCATAGTCGGCATAGGTGCTGCCGGGGCGGCCGGTCGCGAGCGCCAGCTTTTTCGGATTGACCGGATGCCCCGTCTCAGCCCAGATCTCTCCGCCTTCGGCCATGGTCGGCAAGGGCTCGACCGACATCGACAGGACCCCGGGAATCTCGCCGGAGCGAACCTTGCCGTCGATCTTGAAGGTGATCGGAGCCTTCTTGACGCCGAGGCTCGTGCCAAAGAGCGGCGCGAAGGCGGCCATCGGACCGCCCGCGGCTCCGCTGAAAATGACGCCGAGCGCCTCCATCTGGCGATCGTCGGCGCGCTGGTCGACGTAAGTCGCGCCCGTCCAATTGCCCTGACCCATTGGCCCGTCGGACGAGGCGCAAACGACCAAATTCATCCCATCGAGCTTTACCTGGCCGTATGCGCCCTGATTGATGTGAAAGAAGAGCGCGACGTGACAATCGCCCTCGGTCGGCAGTGCCGACATCGGGGCCGCGGTTGAAACCAGACAGGGACAAAGCACGCTGCAGTTGCAGGCCTCGAAATAATCGCCGGCGAGGCTCCATTTGGTTGGATTGGGAGATGCTTCCGCCATGATCGCCTCCGCTATCGCGGTCCGTACGGCCTGCCCGTCGCGTCGGGCGCTCTAGGTTTCGACTAAACTGCGCCAAAATTGTGAATCGGAGCGACTGGGCCTAATCTTCGCCCTCGCCTCAAGCAAAGCGTGAAAGCTCCCGTGACCTCCCTCTCCGTCCGCCAGCGCCAAGGCCGCCTCTCGAGTGACGCCGTCGCGGCGCTCAATTCCGATCTCGCCGCCCGTTTCGGCAACCGCTTCACCGCCTCGGAAGCGATCCGCCAGGCGCACGGTCACACCCTCACGTGGCTCAAGAACGAGCCGCCGGACGCGGTGGTCTTCGCCGAGGCCAAGGAGGACGTGATCGACCTCGTGAAGCTCTGCGCTCGCCATGACGCGCCGATCATTCCGTTCGGGATCGGCTCGTCGCTCGAAGGCCATGTCAATGCGCCCCACGGCGGCGTCTCGCTCGATCTCTCCCGCATGAACAATGTTCTCGCCGTCGACGCCGACGATCTCGATTGCGTGGTCGAACCCGGCGTCACCCGCAAGCAGCTCAACGAGCACCTGCGCGACAGCGGCCTTTTCTTCCCCATCGATCCAGGCGCCGATGCTTCCCTCGGGGGCATGGCCGCGACCCGCGCCTCGGGCACCAACGCCGTGCGCTACGGCACGATGAAAGACCTCGTGTTATCGCTTGGCGTGGTCGTCGCCGACGGATCCTTCCTGCGCACCGGCACGCGGGCGAAGAAGTCTTCCGCCGGCTATGACCTCACCCATATGTTCATCGGCGCCGAAGGGACGCTCGGCGTGATCGTCGAAGTCGCGCTCAGGCTGTCCGGCATCCCCGAAGCGATCGCCGCCGGCCATTGCTCGTTTCCCTCGATACGCGCCGCCTGCGAGACGACGATCGAAACGATCCAGTCGGGTCTGCCGATCGCCCGCATCGAGCTCATCGACACGCTCTCGGTGCGCGCTTTCAACAACTATTCGCACACCGAACTTCCCGAGCAGCCGCTGCTCCTCGTCGAGTTTCACGGCACGGAGCAAAGCGTCGCCGAACAGACGCTCCGCTTCGGCGAGATCGCCGCCGGACATGGCGGCGGACCTTTGGCCTCCGCCACCAAGCCCGAGGAGCGCACCAAGCTCTGGCAGGCGCGCCACGACACCTATTGGTCGCAAATGACGCTGAGGCCCGGCGCCCGGCCGTTCGCCACCGACGCCTGCGTGCCGATCTCACGGCTCGCCGAATGCGTCGAGGAGACGCTTGAGGACATCAAGACGAGCGGCCTTATCGCGCCGATCGTCGGCCATGTCGGCGACGGCAATTTCCACGTGACCCCGCTCATTGATCTTGAGAACAGGGGGGAGATTGAGGCCGCGGACGGTTTCGCCTCCCGCCTCGCCCGTCGCGCCATCGCCATGGGCGGCACCTGCACTGGCGAGCACGGCGTCGGGCAGAAAAAGCGGGAATATATGGAGGAGGAGCATGGCGCCGTCGCGATCGACCTCATGCGCCGCGTCAAAGCCTCGTTCGATCCGCAGAACCTGTTCAATCCGGGCAAGGTGTTCTACGCCTGAGTTGGATGTTAATTTTGTGATTTCGGGTTTAGGAACCCTCGTATGGGCGCAGAAAATCATCATTACGTGCCGAAATTTATTTTGAGGAATTTCCTAACCGACGTGCAGAAAGAGCAGGTGTCGGTCTACGATAAGCATACCGATAAGGTATTTGTGACGTCGATAAAGAATATAATGTCGGAGCGGCGTTTTAACGAGCTCGAATACGAAGAGTTTGTTGCTTCCTTTGAGCCTGTCGCGAGCAAGATTGAGGACTTGATTTTGCCGAGATATCGCTCAATTATTCAACATCGAAGGCTTGACGGGAGCGTTGAAGAAAAGGCGGATTTATCCTTTTTGATTGCCTTTCAACTGCTGCGCGTAAAAGCGATAAGAGACCAATTCACGGATCTTGAGGAGCAATTAAGTGAGATAGTCAAAGACGCAGGCTATACGATGAGTTAAGTTAAAGGATGGGAGCCTTTGACTGAGGATACGCTCAAATTGATGCATTTGGGCAATATTCAAGAAGAAATTGGCGAATTAGCTCAAATTATATCACATAAGATAATGTTCCTTGCTCAGTCGCCAAAAAATAGAAGCTTTATATTAGCGATAATCCCATCACACTGAATAACAGCTTAGATACTCGTCCTTACGGCAATTTAGGTTTATCTGTCAAAGGAATTGAAATATACTTTCCCTTATCTGCAGAGCTAACTTTAGGAGCATTCTGTCCCTCGATATTTATGGACATTTCTGGGAGACTAGCCGCTAGCTGGAAGCTCATGCAAGCAAACACTCAGAATTTGGCGGTCCGTGGAATTATCACTTTCAATGAGATGAACTCGTAGAATGCGTCGCTTCGAGGAAGAAGTGGAGGCAGCGGCTTCCATGCCAAAATGTGCGGCGGCGGGCGTACCTTTTATCTTAGATGAGGGAAATATGGATTTTTATAACTCTTTGCAAATGCAGTGGGCAAGACGCTATGTTATAGGCATGCGTGGGGACTTCACTTTTGCGAGAAAATTCAATAAACAATTTCCTGAACTAAGGAAAGGTAGAAGATTTACTCTTACAAGATAGGTAATAGTTGGTCATTAACGCACGTGATCGTATGTATATAGTGCATATACTTTTCTTGCGCCGAAATTTTTTGCCGAGAAACGTTGAGGAGACAGATGGTGAAGAGCGTGCTTTTGGCCTGGGGCTCGTTGGTGTCGAATCCCAAGGGCCTTGAAACCGCGGCCTCATTCGCGGCGAACGGTCCCCTCTTGCCCATCGAGTTCTGCAGCGTTGCGGCCGACGGGCGCCTCACGCTTGCGATCGACGAAACCTTCGGCGCGCTCTGCAAGACCTATTCGGCGCCGAGCGCGCTTCCGACGCTCGATGCGGCGATCGACAATCTGCGAGCCAGGGAAGGGATGTCGACCTCTGGCTCGATCGGCTTCGTCGAGCCCGCCTCCGGCAAGCAAAGCGAGGTCGCGATGGAACGCCATCCCCAAGCCGTGGCGACGATCAGCGCCTGGGCGGCCGCGAACGGCTATGACGCCGCTATCTGGATGGCTGTCGCGAGCAATTTCGGCGACTGGGGCAAGGGCGGCGAGCCGTTCTCCGTCTCCGCGGCGATCCAGTATCTCGAAACGCTGGAAAAGGACGATTCCGCCACGTTCGACGCGGCGCTCGCCTACATTCGCAACGCCCCGCCGGAAATCGAAACACCGGTGCGCGAGCGCGCCTCGAAGCGCTGGCCTTAAAGCGACTGGGTCGGGCCCCGGTCGAGAGCCGTCGGTTTTGTCGCTCCCGACAGGCGGGACCGCCAAGATCCGCCCGTCGTGACCCTAATTTAGGCGCATGATATTGCTATCGTGTGGCCTGGGAGGAACTGACCCCTTTTCTTTCCCCATGAGAGGAACAGAGCGGGTTGGGGAGCATTGATCATGAGCGGCGGGGACGGAGGCAATGCCGATGTTCGCGAGCCTTTCCGACAAGCTGCGCACCCGGTCCTCTTGGAGAAAGCTTGACGCAGCGGTCGCCAAGATGCGGCCGCATTGCTTGACTGAGATCGAACAGGACGAGGAGCATTGCCTCGAGGCGATGCACCATTGGCATAGTCCAATCGATCGATCGAGGACGCTTCATTGTCGACGCCACGCCCTGGTCGACGACAACCCGACGTCCGGTTGACGCCGCCGCCCAAAGGCGTTCGGCGCGTGATGCTGTAGATTCGTGCGGCTACCGGGCCTGCGCTGAAGCTCGTGTCGCGCGCGCTGCCAGTGGGCGAGGTCGCGGCCGTGCGGTCGGCCTTCCGCGATCCAGATGCCATAGGCCCGCTCACGGATCAGGTCGTCGTCCACCCGCAGCGCCACTTCGATCGCGGGAGCGGCGTCGGTTGATGCGGCTGGCGCTTTGTTCTTCACCAATTTCAGCTTCCCGCCCGCGTTCTTCGCGCTGCTGGCTGGAGTCTTGGCCATGAGGAACCCTCTCGTTGCGTTTCAGTCTCGACGCGCCTTCCCTTAGGTCTGGCCGTCCGAGTTCTGGCCAAAAGTTCGCGGAACATGGTTAACAATAGGTTACCGCCGCCCCATTCCGCAGGCGCTCGCGCCTAAAGACAAGGAGAATCCGCCATGCCGTTGACAGTGCGGGCGCTGGACCATCTGGTCGTCCAGGTTTCCGACCTTCAAGCCTCCGCCCAATGGTATGCGCGGGTGCTTGGCATGACCCGCGAGGACGTCCAGCCTGAACCCGGCAAGCCGCCCCGGACGGCGATGAGATTCGGCCGTCAGAAGATCAACCTGCGGCCGATCGGGGCCAGCAAGGAGGATTGGCTCACCGCCGACCATGAAGCCGGAGGTAGCGAGGACTTGTGCTTTCTCACCAACTCGACGCCGGATGAGGTCGTCGAGCATTTGAGGGCGCAAGGGATCGCCATCGTCACAGGCCCCGGACCAAGGCAGGGCGCGCAAGGAACGCTCATGTCCGTCTATTGCCGCGATCCGGACGGCAGCCTGATCGAGATCGCGTCTTATCTCGACCAGTAGGGCGCCGCGCGCCGACTATTGTTCCGCCTGAACCTTGACAACCGTCTTTGAGGCCGCAAGGCCCTGTTGGGCGATAAGCTCAGACCTCTCGCCGCGGTCAACGATCACCTCCGCTGCGTCCTTGCCGCAGGTGAAGTTGAGCGAGTCGCCCTCTTCACTATCGAGGCCTGCGACCTGGCCGGGGTCCATCGTCAAACGGACGCGAGTTGCCGTGACATGCGACGGTTGATCGGGATCCTCTCTTTCGATGACCATGAGGGAAACGCGGCAGACAGGGCCTTGCCGAACGAAATAGCCGCTCATCGACTTCGAACCGAAGTCGTAGCTGATGTTCTCAATGGGACGATAGCGAGCGCTGTCGGCGTGCGGATTTGATTCGCCCGAAACGGCTGGAGCGGAAGACCAGAAATTCATCGCGACGGCGATGGCGAATGCCGATAGGGAGAATGGCGTTTTGGAGAACATGTGCTTTCCTTCCTGAGAGAACCTTCCCTCAGACACGGCCAAACGATACAACCGCAAGGGTTGCCCTATACGACTAGGCTCCCCCTGACTGTGATCTAAATCACAGTGCGCGTTGTATTTGAGCGCAGCGCTCGACCATTTCTGCGCCTCACCATCGACGGAGCCCATTGTGCAACTGGCGAAGGAATTGGGTACGCGCGAACGACCTTGTCTGACACTGAAAGAGGAGGAATGGTGTCGCCCTTTAGGAAGGGAGGCGCCCAATGGCGCCGACCGTCGACGCCGGCGAGTTCGGCAGGATTTGGGAGGCGGCATGGAATTGTCGCGATGCCGAGACGGTGCTGACGCATTCGATGAAGACGCGGTCTTTACCTCACCGGTCGCGCAACGGGTCGGCTTTGCGCGGGATGGGGTTGTTCGAGGCAAGGATGCGCTACGCCGCTATTGGCTTTGCGGCCCTGGAAAAAAACCCGGCCTTGCGATTTCGAGTGACCGGCCGTGCATCGCGGCGTCAAGGTGATTGCGATCGCCTTTCAAAATCAGGAGGGCGTCGACCGAGTAGAAGTCCCCAGATTCGCCAATGGCCTTGTCGTCGGAGGCCATGGCGCTTTCATCGCCAGCTGAACGGAATGGGGCTCGCCGGCCCAACAAAAATCTATGCGCCCATCTATTTCCAAATTCAGAATTCTATGTTATATAATTCTCCTTCGTCGGATTCCAATCTGATGTCAAACAGGGCCTCGGGCTGGAATATGAGAAAAAAATGTGCGGACCAGAATTGTAATAATGAAAGGGATGGGTTGGCGATTTTTTGCGCTTGTCCCCTGTAACCCATTGAAAAGGCTCGATTCGAAAAAATAAACGCTAGTAAACGCTAGCTCTTTTACTAGCGTTTACTAACGTTTACGCCTCATTTATTAGCGTTTACGCGCGTTTATTGCGTTCAGCCAATCCCGTCAAGCCACGCGACGAGGTCGCGCGTCACCTCGTCGCGGTTCGTCTCGTTCAGCGCCTCGTGCCGGGCGTCGGGATAGATGCGGGTCGTAAGCCGGGTGAAGCCCGCCGCCTTCAGGTCCTGGATGAGACCCTTGATGTTGGCCCCGACGGGGTCGCGCCCGCCGGAGAAGACGTAGATGGGCATGTCCTTGCGGATCGGGGCGAGGCTCGCCCGACTCGTGGCGTGCGGGAGCGCGTCGAGCACGTCGATCGCAAGCTGGGTCGTGAACGGGAAGCCACAGTAGGGGTCGGCGGCGAACGCGTCGACCTCCTTCTCGTCGCGCGAAAGCCAGTCGTAGGCGGTTCGCGCGGGCTTGAACGGCTTGTTGAACTCGCCAAACCACATCTGAAGGATGGGGTCGCTCTTGCCGCGCTTGCCGAGCCGCAGGCGCTCCTCGCGGGCGATCAGGCGCCCGAGCATGGCGATCGCAGGCGGCTTGCCGCTCGAGCCCGATAGCGCGACCCCCGCCAACGCGTCGGAGCGCTTGGCGATGAAGGAGCGCCCGAGGAACGAGCCCAGCGAATGGCCGAGGAAGATGATTGGCGCGCCCGGCTGCTCGGCGGCGATCAGGCGGTTCATGGTCCAGAGGTCGCCGACGACCTTGTCCCACCCGCCCTCGTCGGCGAAATGGCCAAGGTCGGCGCCGGGCGTGCTTGGCCCGTGTCCCCGATGATCATTGGCGTAAACGGCGTAGCCTGCGGCGTTGAGCGCTGCGGCGAGACGCGCGTAACGCCCGCTATGCTCGGTGAGGCCATGGGCGACCTGGACCACCGCGCGCGGAGGCGCGTCTGGCAGCCAGCGACGCGCCAGGAGGTTCTGGCCATCGTCGGCGCGAAGCGTGAATTCGCTTCCCGGCATTCCGTCCCGCTGAATCTGTCGTTCCCTTCCCCATGGGAAGGCCTTGGAATCTCGCGCGTCTGCGCTGGCGGCGTCAAGCTGGTCGGCGCGGGGGAGATTCTCCTCGCAGAATCGATTGGGATCGGTTAGGAGCAGAGTCCCATGGCGCGGTATCTCTTCATCACCGGCGGCGTGGTTTCCTCGCTTGGCAAGGGTCTGGCTTCGGCGGCTTTGGGCGCGCTTCTGCAGGCGCGCGGCTATACCGTCCGCCTGCGCAAGCTCGACCCCTATCTCAACGTCGATCCGGGCACGATGAGCCCGACTCAGCACGGCGAAGTGTTCGTCACCGACGACGGCGCCGAGACCGACCTCGACCTCGGCCATTACGAGCGTTTCACCGGGCGCAGCGCCAACAAGCAGGACAACATCACCACCGGGCGCATCTATCAGGAGCTGATCGCCAAGGAACGGCGCGGCGACTATCTCGGCGCAACAGTGCAGGTGATTCCCCATGTCACCAACGCGATCAAGGACTTCATCCTCGAGGGCAACGACGGCGTCGATTTCGTGCTGGTCGAGATCGGCGGCACGGTCGGCGATATCGAGGGGCTGCCGTTCTTCGAGGCGATCCGGCAGCTTGGCAATGACTTGCCGCGCGGCCACGTGGTCTTCATCCACCTGACGCTGCTCCCTTTCATCCCGACCGCGGGCGAGCTCAAGACCAAGCCCACTCAGCACTCGGTCAAGGAGTTGCGCTCGATCGGCGTCCAGCCGCACATCCTGCTCTGCCGCTGCGATCGGGAGATCCCACGCGACGAGCGGCGCAAGCTCGCCCTCTTCTGCAACGTGCGTGAAAGCGCAGTGATCGAGGCCCGCGACGCCCGCTCGATCTACGACGTACCGGCGCTCTATCACGCCGCTGGCCTCGACCGCGAAGTGCTCGCCGCCTTCGGCATCGAACCCGCGCCTAAGCCCAACATGCGCCGGTGGGACAGCGTCTCCAACGCCTATCACAGTCCGGAAGGCGAAGTGTCGATCGCCGTGGTCGGCAAGTACACGGGGCTCAAGGACGCCTACAAGTCGCTGATCGAGGCGCTGACTTACGGCGGCATGGCCAATCATGTTCGCGTCAAGCTCGACTGGATCGAGAGCGAGATCTTCGAGAGCGCCGACCCCGCGCCGCGGCTCGAAGGGGTGAACGGCATCCTCGTGCCCGGCGGTTTCGGCTCGCGCGGCGCCGAGGGCAAGATGCTGGCGGCGCGGTTCGCCCGCGAGCGCAAGGTGCCCTATTTCGGCATTTGCTTTGGAATGCAGATGGCGGTCATCGAGGCGACGCGGTCGCTCGCCGGACTCGCAGAGGCGAACTCGACCGAATTTGGCCCGACGCCAGAGCCCGTGGTTGGACTCATGACAGAGTGGCTAAAGGGCAACGAGCTCGAGCGACGGCAGGCGGCCGGCGATCTCGGCGGCACCATGCGACTCGGCGCCTATAAGGCTGATCTCAAGCCTGGCTCGCGCATCGCCGAGATATACGGCGACACCGAGATTTCCGAGCGCCACCGCCACCGCTACGAAGTCAACACCGCTTACCGCGACCGCCTGGAGGAGAAGGGCCTACTATTCGCCGGCATGTCGCCGGACGGCCTCTTGCCCGAGACGATCGAACTTGCCGACCATCCCTGGTTCATCGGCGTCCAGTTCCATCCAGAACTTAAGTCGCGACCATTCGAGCCGCATCCGCTGTTCGCGAGCTTCATCGCCGCGGCCAAGGCGCAGAGCCGGCTGGTGTGAAGCGAGGCGCAAGGACGACCGCGCGGCAAACGTTGCGGGCGCGCCGCGCAATGGAGTAAGGACGGTGGCGTCTGCGATCGGCAGGATTGGAAGGATGGCCGAGTGGTTTAAGGCAGCGGTCTTGAAAACCGCCGTGGGCGCAAGTCCACCGTGAGTTCGAATCCCACTCCTTCCGCCAAGTGCAGGGCATAAGAGGTTGTTTCATAATGATAAACCACCTTTTTAACAGTCGAAGCGCCCCAATAGCGGCCGTAATTTTTGGGCGCGATAGGGCCGCCCAACTGGCGTGCTGGCCTTAGCCCGTAAATTGATCGCGCCCTCTCTCACCGCTTTGTAATTTGCCCAGGCCGCTCAAGAGCAGCATGACCTACGCGTGACCCGTGGTCTTTAACATCAGTGAAGGTTCGCAAATTGCTCGCCTTGGAGGGGCTCTCTGCGGCACCGTGACGAGGTTTGCGCGGGGAGGGGAATGAGAAAATTCATTTGTCATTTCGCCCGTCGGTTCCGAATGGATTTCAATAGATCCGGCCGACAGATAGTGTCTCATCTGAAAATCTGGCGAAAAGATCTCTTAGGGCTCACAGCACATCGCTATCTGCCAGCCCACCATCGTTCACTGCCTGCTATCGCCCAATGAAGCTCAGACAAATGCGCTTTAGAGATCACGGGTTTGGCGGCAAAAATCTGCGCGAAGCTCGGTAACCCGGCGTCGTCAACGCCGCAACGTTCGCCGTCGATGTAGGCGGTTTTCGCTCGCACGGCTGTGAGCGCAGTAAGCATGCTCGGATATTTAGCGCTCCAGTCGAGGCCGGTCCGGGTCAGAAGCTTTGCCCGGCCGCGCTCCATCCGCGCCGCCATGCGGAAACCGTCCAGCTTGATTTCGTGCAGCCACTGCGGCCCGGAAGGAGCTGTTTCAACAACCTGGGTGAGCTGGGGCGGTATCCACTGAGGAAGAGGTGATGACAATCCCAGGCGTAGGACAGTTGACCGCCCTCGCCTTTGTGGCCGCAATCGACGACCCCTCGCGCATCCGCAGATCCCGAGACATCGGCGCATATCTGGGCTTGGTCCCCAGGCGGTATCAGTCGGAGGAGGTGGACTAAACCGGCGGCCTCTCCAAATGCGGCGATCGGCGCGTGCGAACGCTCCTGTACGAGGCCGCCAACGTCATGCTGACCCGCTATAAGGGCAAGGTCAAACGACTGGGGCGCGTCGACATGCGTCGGCCCATCGGAATCGCGGGGCGAGATGGGATGAGCGGCGCTTGGCAGACGTCAAGATCGAGGACGTTGGCCCCACAAGGGCCCTCGCTTTCGGATGGATCGTCGATTTATTGAAATTGCTGGTCCGCCGGGCAAAAGAGGCGTACTTATGCCGAGAGCATAACCCGACTTTGGTTGAAAGTTACGGAACCCTCCACCCCTCGTCCGCAAGTTCAAGAATTCAGCGTTGCGAACCGCTAGACGTTAGTCGAAGAAATCGACCCTCCTTGCGTTCATCGTTTCCGTCAATGTCAGCTCGGTCGAAGAAATAGCATACAATTGCGCGGTTCAAAGCTACAGGGCACCGTCGTCTATCGCGAAGGATGCTTCGATGTGGGAAAGAAGCGAACCTGGACTTCGAGACGGCCTTCGGCGTGAACTTGAGCTCTTGAACTCGATCTCGAACACCTCCGAGGGCGCCGCGATCGGAACGATCCGAGCGACCGGGAGGTGATCGACGAGATCCGGAAACTCAGGTGCGAAGTGGAGGACTGGAAGGAGACATTGTCGGTTCAGGGTCTGCGAAGGCCGGACGGCGGCGAAGACGACAGCCGCGAGGAAGCGTTCACGCGCGAGGTCATGGAAGCCCTGAAAGAGTTTCGCGACGAATTCGAGGAGCTGAAACGAGACCCTTGACGATGCCGCGACCAGAGCCCCGCCCGACGAGGACGAAGACATCCTTCGGCTTGAAATCGAGCGGCTGCGGCTCGAGAGGATCGAACGCCTGCGGCGCGACCGGGACGATGGTTGCGAAAACCGCGCGCCCTGCGACTGTTGTCGATGCGCATGCGGTCATTGTCCGTGCCCGCCTCCGTATCCGCCTTTCCCCCCGTATCCGCCTTTCCCCCCGTTTCCGCCCTACCCGCCGTTTCCCCCAGCCCTACCCGCCGTTTCCGCCTTCGCGCGGCGGGCCCGCCTTGTACGCCGGCGCCTCCGTGTGCTGCTGCGCAGCCGCCATGCGAACCCTCGCCCGTTCCTCCCCTGCCCCAGTCCGCCCGCCCCGTCCGGCTCAAGCAGCAGTTCGTCGAGCCCCGTACCAGAGGATCGCCTGATGACCGCCGGGAACCAAGGTCACAATTAGCCGCGCACAACGCGCCCGCCATTTGAGGGAGATATCCCGTGCTCGGAGAGAAGCGCATCGTGGAGGCGGGAGGGCTGGTGGCGCGAGCTCCAGGACCCTCAGGCGTGGTCTCGAGCGGCTGCGCTCGTCGCAGGACGACGCGTCGGAGCGCGGACGAAGAGTTCGTCACGAAGACCGCGACGCGCGGGAGCTCGTCAGCACGCTTGGCGTGCTCGAACGCGACCTCGCGCGGCTCAGGGAGGAGCTCGACGCCTTGCGTGATCGGAGGGCGGCGCGCGCCCGGAATTCGCGGGCGCTCTGGGAGGACCTCACGCGCCTGAGAAGCGAAGTCCGGCGTCTCGAGGACAATTCCGGCAGCCGCGTGAGCGCCGTCACCGCGACGAGGAGGACTGTGGGCGTTGCGACCCCAGCCCACCCTGCCCGCCGTACCCGCCCCCCTTCCTCCGTATCCGCAGTATCCACCCTTCCCGCCGTTCCCGCCCTTCCGCCTTACCCGCCTCGTCCGCCGGCACCGCCGTGCGAGACGCCGAAGCCTCCCTGTGGACAGCCGCCGGGGCGGCAGCCCTGTTCGAGCAGCAGCTCGTCGAGTTCGCGCGGGGCCTCCTCGAGCTCGAGTTCGCGGACGTCGAGCAGCTGGTGGACTCCGGCCGGATTTCATCCAGTTCGAGCAGCGCGCCGTCGAGCTCCAGCAGTTCGTCGAGCGGGCCTTCGAGTTCGAGCAGTTCGTCCAGCGGGGCGTTGAGCTCGAGTAGCTCGTCGAGCGGGCCTTCGAGTTCGAGCGGTTCGTCTAGCAGTGGGTTGTCCAGTTCGAGCAGCAGCACCGCCAGCTCGAGCAGTTCGTCGAGCGGCCCGTCGAGCTCCAGCAGTTCCTTCAGCGGGCCATCGAGCTCCAGCAGCAGCCCGTCCAGCTCGAGCAGCGGGTTCTCCAGGCTCAAGCAGTTCGTCAAGCTTCGGTTCAGGCGACGGTCGGGCGGATCGTCCTGGCCGGGGTCAGCGACGGGACCGTTTACC
>CAWIKX010000020.1:0-73090 GCA_963836695.1 uncultured Alphaproteobacteria bacterium | reverse complement strand
AGCGGATGGTGTGATCTCCTCGCGGGTCATTCCCATGTTGCGCCGAAGCGATGCAGGCTCGCGCCGTGAACCTTGAGCCAGATTTCGGCGCGGTCGGTTCCGGGGTGCAGGCGGCGCGCAAGCTTCCAGAACAAGGGCGAATGATTCATGTGGACAATGTGCGCCACTTCGTGCGCGGCGAGGTAATCGAGCACGAATGGCGGGGCGAGAATCAGGCGCCACGAGAAATTGAGCCCGCCAGTCGACGAGCACGAACCCCAGCGGCTCACTGTGTCGCGCAGCACGATGCGGCGCGGCTTGACCCCGAGCTGCTTGGAATGTCTGGCGACCGCAGCCTCTAGATCCTTACGCGCCTCGCGCTTCAGGAAGTCGGTGACGCGACGCGCTACGTGCGGCCGTTCGCCGGCGACGCAGATCAGCGGCCCACGCTCGCTCGAACTCGAGCCAGACCGCGCCGCGTTCGCCCGGCCGATGCACAATGCGATGGTCGAGCCCACGCAACGGCATGACCGCGCGTGGCTCGAATGCAACCGGTTCAGGCAGACGCGCGAGCCGCGTGCCGATCCATGCTGCGTGACGCTCTGCGAATTCGCGCGCCGCTTTGAGCGATGAACGCGCGGGCATCGTCAGCACCACGTCGCGCGTCGCGTTGCGGACCCGCAAGGTGAAACGGCGCGACGTCGTGACGCGTTTCAGCGCGACACGATAGGTCTCGCCGTCATGAGCAATGTCGAAATGGGCAGCCTGCTCCGGCGCCCGGCGTTGGAAGAGACGCAACATCCCGCCAAGTCCTCAGCGAACGTCTTGAAGTGAAAACCGGCGCCCGCGCGGCCGGCAATCCCCTTCCGGGTCATGAATTTAGTCCAGGCCAGCCCTGAGTCGCCAGAGGTTTTATGAGGAAAATGCGGGGCTTCAGGCGAATTGCACGTTTGGGGTTGTAGCGGGCTTCAACTGAAGCGGCAGTCCCGCGGCGACAAAGATGACCGCGTCACACGCAGCGCCGATTTCTCGGTTCACCCGACCCTGCCAGTCGCGAAACTCGCGGCCTAGTTTGTGGTCCGGCACTATCCCCATGCCAACCTCGTTGGATACGAGGATCGCCGGGCCGGCGAGCTCGCCAACGGCTTCGGCGAGAGCCGCGATCGCAAGGCCCGGGTCCCAGCCCGCAAGCATGAGATTGCTGACCCAAAGGGTCAGGCAATCGACAACCACGATCGTGCTTGATCGGGCATGCGCCGTAAGGGCCGCGGCGACTTCGAGCGGCTCCTCGAGCGTCGTCCAGCCCTGGCCGCGATCGCGCTGGTGGCGAGCGATGCGCGCCGCCATTTCTTTGTCGCCTGCCGACCCCGTCGCCAGATAGAGCCTAGCAGGGCCGTGGGCCTCGGCAAGGCCCTGCGCATAGGCGCTCTTTCCGGACCGCGCGCCGCCGAGAACGAGCGCCGTGCGGGCGATCGAGAAAGTCATTCCCGCGGACCAGCCCGAGTAACGTTTCGATGCGGCGAAGTCCGCCGGCCTCCCGCTAGTGTGGGCTCGGCGGATATTGACACCTCCGCATATTGAGCGCCAGTTTCAGTATTCGGCTCGGCGACGCCTGTCCCGACGATATGATTGTTGGTCCCGACCACGACTGATGCGCTGGCGCTTGCCAGAAACGCTTGACACGAGCCGTTTAGAGTTCTGTCTGTTGGCCTCATCAATATTGATCCAGGGCCCAACTTTGCGACTATCCGACTACGCTATCAGCCGGAATAATAATTTCAATCTTATCCGTTTCCTGGCGGCGTTGGCGGTGGTTTTGTACCACAGCGGCCCGATTTTGGGGCTGCGGCCGTGCCTGGGGTTCCTCATCGACCATCTCGGCCTGTCGCTTGGAGACATCGCACTTGATGTGTTCTTCATCACCAGCGGCTATCTCGTCACCGGCAGCCTTTTCAACCGCGGGAGCCTCGTCGCCTTCCTCTGGGCGCGCGCATTGCGCATCTATCCCGCGCTCGGGGTCATGCTGGTGTTGACCAGCTTTGTCTTGGCGCCGACTATGACCTCGCTAAGCCTACCCAGCTATTTCGCCTCGCCCACGACATACGAATATTTCGTTAGATGCGCGACGCTCATCGCGGGCGTGCGATGGTCCTTACCAGGTGTGTTTGAGAGCGCGCCGTTGAAAGACCAATTCAATATGTCATTGTGGACGCTGCCGGTTGAACTCAGGCTCTACCTCTATCTCGCCGCCGGATGGCTCCTGTTCGCTGCGGCGCCCCGGATTCGATCGAGCGCGCTCGCGTTCCTGGCGCCGCTCGCAGCGGCGCTGTTCCTCGTCATCATCATACGTGGTCGTGTGTTTGGCGCGCCGTTTGCAGTGGGCGACATCCGGGTGTTCATGTTCCTCTATGGAAGCGCGATCTATATGTGGCGCGACAAAGTCCCTCTACGTCTTGAGACGCTTGTAGCGGCTTTCGCCTGTCTCACGGTCGCCGCCTTCGACAAGTCCACCTTTTTCCTAGCGTATTTGCTTTGTCTCGCCCCGATCGTCATGCATCTCGCCTACATCCCAAGGGGAGCCCTCCGCTCCTTCAACAATTGGGGAGACTTTTCCTACGGCGTCTATATCTATGCGTTTCCAATCCAGCAGAGTCTGGTGTTTCTTTTTCCCAAGATATCGTTCTTGGCGATGGCTGGAGCTTCATCTTTCCTAAGCGTGACCGTGGCGGCGCTCTCCTGGTTCATGATCGAGAAGCCGGCGCTTGCGCATAAGGATGACGTCGCCGCCGCGACGTCCCGAGCGCTGAACTTCGGCCTCGCCAAGATCACCGCTTAGAGAGGCAAACGAGCGCAGATCGAACCGCGCCTCGAACCCTTCGACACGATATGGAGACGACACCCGTCTCTCTGGTCATTGCGGGAGCGGAGACGCCTTTGACGCTCGGGCCTTTGCGAGTTCAGTCTCGATGACCGGCCCCAGAATAGTCTTAACAGCGAAAATCGAGCCATTCACGCTGTAGTGACCGTAGTCGGCAACGAGCATGTCTTCCGGCGGCGTTGGACCGACAAGCCGTCGACACCCTTGGGCGCTACAGAGCTTCGCTGCCTGTGAGACATAAGTAACGCCCTCTCCCCAATCCTTGGCGCTCAGGGCCTTGTCGGTGGCCAGCGATTCCGCTCGCACACCGACGTTCGAGAACTCAGGAGTCGAACCCGAATCCAAGATATCGTTTCCGACAAGAATGGGCATCCAAGGCGCCCAGGTTGGAACCTGTCCGGCGACAACAATCGAATGGACGCCGTCTTGATGGAGTTGGCGCATGTTCTTGACGAAAGCGTCGAGATAGTTCGGATATACCCAGTCCTGATCGTTCGTATAATGAGAGAAATAGCTGCCGACCAACAATACGTCCGGTTTGACGAGGCGGATCTGCCGAAAAATGTAATCGCTGATCGCCTGGCAACGCGGTGTCGCGGTTTCGCCTGACCTCGGATCAACCTTCTCGATGAGTGGAGCGCAAAAAGTCGCCAAAAGAGCAATGATATTGGTTTTGCCGCCGAAGACCTCCTTCACGCCGGTCAGAAGATCAGCGGCATGGGAGTTGCCGACAACCATAATCGTCGGTTTGCTTTTGTCCTTGATGACTGTGCACTGGTGCTGGTCGAAGTAGCGCTCGACCCTTCCGCGCTCTTCCTCAATTGAGTAGCGCCTTGCGGCGCTGTCATAAAAACACTGACTGAGAGGCCCAACAGGTCCTCCCGCTTTGGCGTACGTGAAGATCCTTGCGACGAGAGGAGGAAACCGATCAGGCAATCCGCGCCCGTCATATATCTGACGCCCGACAAGGCCAGTGACCAGAAGCGCCGCCACGAGACCGAGTCCAACCGCATAGCGGTGGGCGCGAAAGGGAGCGTCGAGCGGTCTCTCAACCAGCCTGTAGGTGACCGCGGCTAGCGCCACCGCGAGAGCGGCCAGCGCCACGGTCACACTGGGCGTGGCGATTGCCCCGGGCCTCAACCGCGAGAACGCGAGCAAAGGCCAGTGCCAGAGGTACAAAGGATACGAAATAAGACCGAAGAATGCGGCTACGAAATTGCCAAGAACGAGTTTTCCCCAAACCGAGCCAGGATGGGCGATAACCAGAGCACAGCCCAATGTTGGGATCAGTGCGCGCCAGCCAGGAAAGCCCTGGGTCTCCTTCAAAAGCCAGAAACCTCCCAGCATTAGAGCCATGCCAATACCGGCGCCAATGTCTGCGACCCTGCGGGACGGAAAGGGCAAGACTGACAACAGGAATACCTCGCGGCACGCGAGCAAGGCGCCAAGCGCCAGTTCCCAGGCCCGCGCCCAAGGCAGATAAAAGCCTTCGATCGGATTTCGCGGCGTGATGTATAGGCAATATGCAAGCGAAGCAGAGAAAATGATGAGGATAGCGGCGGGAACCAGTTCTTTTCTCAACTTGATCAGGACCAGCATAAGAGCGGGCCATATTAAGTAGAACTGCTCTTCAATGCTGAGTGACCACAAGTGCATCAACGAATTGGAAGCCGTATCGGGCGCAAAATACCCGCCGTCCGCCTGCCTTAGCAGCCAGAAATTGACCGTGAAGTAGGAGTTACCCAGCAGATCGCCACCGGTCTGGCGGTATTGCGCAGGGTCGCTCCACCACCATCCCCACGCTGCGGCGAAGCAGACGACGACGAGAAGCGCGGGCAAGATGCGTTTGGCCCGCCTTGCGTAAAACCCTGGCAGCGAAAAAGCGCCGGTCGCGCATTCGCTCAGGATGATGCGTGAAATCAGAAATCCGGAAATGACAAAGAATATGTCGACGCCGGTGTATCCTCCTGGCGCCCAACGCCGGTCGATGTGAAAGATAACGACTCCCAGCACCGCGAGTGCGCGCAGGCCATTGATGTCGTTTCTGAAGTCGAAGCCGTGGCTGTGGCGCGCAATGATTAAATTAGGCTCGCGAGCAATCACACCCATTGTTGCGTTGCGGCGAGCGCCTTGCATCGAACCGTTGGGCACCAAATGATTCATAGATAGCAAATGCAAGGATTGGAGCGGGTGAAGGGAATCGAACCCTCGTATTCAGCTTGGAAGGCTGCTGCTCTACCATTGAGCTACACCCGCAATTTCAACGCCTTATGCCGCTTTTCGGTTTGCTGATGGCACGTTTTTGGCACAGAAATCCATAGGTGTTTCTAACGAAGTCCGGCTAGCGGCACAAGTTCAGTGACGATTGGGAGCTGGCGTTGGAGCACCGAGTATGGCTTAGGGGGCCGCTTTTGCCAAGCGCGAGGCACCGCTCGACAATGCCCGGATATATCCGTTAGCAGCATGCTCTGTCTTAAACTCGGCTTAAGCGGTCACCCTCGGCGGGTCGCCATAGGTGCCCGTTTGAAAAAGCTCTTGAAATGCTGATAGTCCCGGACGCCGCGCGCTACTTGTCGATACGCTTCGGCTAGGAAGTCACGGAGCTGACATTCTGCGGTTGCACTGGACCGGCATTTGAAGCTCTCCGTCGACTTCGTGAATAATTCAACCGCGCGCTGGGGGAAGATATCCCGCTCGCGGATGCAGAGATCGTGGAATTCCCAAATCCATTCGAAAGGGGGATCTTCCAGATTGTCAAAAATGGCAACTATTTGGGCGATGGTAAAGTGTTTCCTTCCGCGAAGACATTAGGTCTCTTGAAGGTATCCGAAGAAGCGCAGAAGCGAATGCGCGGGTCCTCAGCCTTCGGCGGTGCGGTCGACGCTCAAATCCTTTGCGAGCGCCGCGCGGGAGAAGAACTAACGGCGACCCTCACAATCCAAAAAGTCAAGGATGAAGCGGACGACATCGCCTTCGTAGCGAGCCTCGCGCGCGTCCTCCTTGGGAATGACCATGACGGCGACGAAGTGTCGACTATGGCGGTCATGGCCGTCAACGAGCCCACAAGGTCACGAAAGTTCCTAAGGCCAAGACTATCCCCGCCGGCGAGCTGCTCCTCTTTGAGGTCATTCGCGAGGCCCTGGCCGATGTCGGGCAGGACATGCAACCGCTCGCGGACATGCCCACGGTCCGGGCCGTGTCAGACAAGACGGTGCGGCAGCGGTACTTCTCGCGCATCGCGGAGAAGGTAGAGCTCGGTGACGATCCCAAGAAGTTCGCAGAGCGGCGCAGGAAGGCATTCAACCGCGCTGCTGAAGCTGCCATTAAGGCAAGGCGTTTGATCGCGGCCGACCACCAAGGGGACCGCGTGTTATGGCTCCCGTGAAACAAACCAACCCGCCGTCGAGGCGGACCGACCGGACACCCCTTATAGCGGTGTGTCCTGTCCGTCCCGCTTTTCTCAACGAAGATGGGACATGGACCTGGTGGGCAATTCCTCCCGCCTGTCCTGCATGTCCCGTTTGTCCGTTCGCGGAAAACATCTTCGCCCGTGCCGCTGCGAAGCTCGCGCCCCCGCGAGCGAGTTGTCCGGAACCTCGCTGACTCCGGTCAGGTGAGGCTGGACGGGCAGGCTCTGACGTCAAACCTAATCGCTTCCTACGGCGCGGATCGCCTTGGGCGTGGACTCCGGTCCTTCAAGCGGCGGTGCTCGTAGGGGCGCTCTCTGCCTTTCTGAGACGTCCACGGGCGCAGTCTGAGATATCCGCTTCACGTCGACACGCGACATCGCTCGAGCGGCTGGCGGATTCCAAGTATCGCCCGTGTCCGCTCTTGGTGAAATATGTCGAGGCCGGGTGGCTCGGCCGGAAGACCCAGCGCGGCTTCTACGACTACCGTGGCGAGCAACCGGTGCCTACGCGCTGACGGAAACGGCCGTTGTCGCGCTCGGAGCGGCTTCTCGCGCTCCTGCAGGCGCTGAGGCGCCGGCGCCGGCCGGTTAGCGGACGACTTCTCGCTGAGGAACTCGGCGTCTCCTTGAGAACGCTCTATCGCGACATCGCCAGCCTGCAAGGCCAAGGGGCCGAGATCGAGGGCGAGGCGGGGCTGGGCTATATCCTCAAGCCCGGTTTCTGGCTTCCCCCGCTGATGCTGAGCGGGGAGGAGATCGAGGCGCTCGTCCTGGGCGCGCGCTGGGTCGGCGCAAGGACCGACGAGAAGCTCGCGCTCGCGGCGCGCGATGCAATCGCTCATACCGAGACTCTGGAGATCATGACCGATAGGCCCAATCCCGAAGGCCGATCGACATGATCCGCCGGGGCTGGTTGATGAGCTTGTTCCATGCATCGCAGCAGTGATCGACGATGTCGTCGAAGGATTTGAAGATCCGATTTGAGAGCCAGTTGTCGCGCAAGAATTGCCAGATGTTTTCCTGCGGGTTCAGCTCCGGGCACTTTGCCGGGAACGGGATCAGCGTGATGTTGGATGGCGCGATGAGCCTGTCCGACAGATGCCAGCCGGCCTGATCGACCAGCAGCACGGCGTGCGCTCCCGGCGCGATCTGGGTGGCGATTTCGGCGAGATGGAGGTTCATCGCCTCCGTGTTGCAGCGTGGCATGACCAGGGCCGCGCCTTTGCCGTCCTTGGGACAGATCGCGCCGAAGATATAAGCTGAGGCGGTTCGCTGATCTTTGGGAGCGCTTGGACGCGCGCCGCGCTTGGCCCAACGGCGGGTGATCTTGTTCTTCTGGCCGACGCGCGCCTGGTCGGCGAACCAGACCTCTATGGCGCTGGGCTCGACGTCCTTCTCGCGCCCGATCGCTTCCAGGCGCGCGGAAAAGCTTTTTTAAAATCCTCGATCGCGCCTGCGGCCTGAGCGTAATGGCGAGGCCGGGCCGATAGCTTGCGATAACCCATGGCGCGCAATTGGCGGCTCAACGTCTGCTTGGCGACGACGACGCGGAATTCTTCGAAAACCCATTGGCAGAGATCCACGATCCGCCAGCGCACGACCCCATGAACCGCCGGAATCGGGCCGCTCTCGATGATCGCGGCGAGCCCCGCCCGATGCGTGTCGTTAAGCCGGGATGGCTGTCCAGGCGGCTTGCGGTCGATCAGG
Organism: uncultured Alphaproteobacteria bacterium; assembly: GCA_963836695.1. Classification (GTDB taxonomy): domain Bacteria; phylum Pseudomonadota; class Alphaproteobacteria; order Rhizobiales; family Beijerinckiaceae; genus Roseiarcus. Next base: position 65,117 of record CAWIKX010000020.1, on the reverse strand, counting down.
CCGTCCGGCCCCTGGGCGTTGAACTTCATCACCCAGTCGCGAACGATCTGGAGCGTCACCCCGCCGATCCTGGCCGCTTGCGTGCGCGTCGCCCCTTCGTAAATCGCCGCCAGCGCCAAAAGCCGGCGCGCCTGCGGCCCGTCCTTCGATCGCTTCGCCGACGACCTCACCATCTGCGCATCAAAATCAGCCCGGAGCGGAATGGGCATGGCGAACCTCCTTCGTTCACCACCTTGAATCAGAACTCAACCGATTCGGGAATCCCCATCCGAGCCATGCCTTCAGAGACTTGGTATTACGCATGCTCCGAGAGGAACGAAGACAGCACTCGATGATAAGCGGGCGGGTCCTCCCAGAAGGGCATGTGGGCGCAGTTGCGGAAAATCTCGCAGCGAGCGTTGGGAATGAGCTGCGCAGAGGCGAACACGAATTCGGGCAGGATGTAGTCGTGCTCGGCCGTCAGCATGAGCACCGGCATCGGCAGCCGGTGCAGATCGTCGTTTCGGTTGTGGTCGCGCAGGACCCCGGTGCAGTTGAAGAGGAACGGCCCGAACATGGTACACGAGGGGCCCAGGCCGACGGTAGCCATGGATTCGAGCACCGGCTCGGGCCAAGTCTCCGTCCGACACATGTGCCGGTATTTCAGGATCGTCATCGCGGCCTGATATTCGGGGTGGTCGGCCGAGCCTTCCGCTTCGCGCAGTGCGATCATGCGGACCATCTCGGCACCGAGCTCCTGCTTCTTGCGGATGTAACCCTGCTGCAGCTTCGGCTGATCGAAGGCAATGGTGACCGCGATGAAGGCCCGAACGTTGCCCGGGTAAGCGAGGCAATACTCAACGCCCAGGGTGCCGCCCCAAGAATGGCCAAGCAGGAACACCTTGCCGAGCCCGAGCGCCCGGCGCACCGTCTCGACCTCCTCGACGTAGCGGGAGACCGTCCACAGCGAGCGGTCGTCCGGTCTGTCCAACTCGCCGCAGCCGAGTTGATCCCAGGAGACAACCCTGTACCCCTGGTCGGCATAAGCGAGGTGCGCATCTCTAACGTAGGGGCAAGGAAATCCCGGGCCGCCATGCACGACCAGCAGGACGCGGTCGCCCGTCCCCGCGCTGTAGGTCGTAACTTCGTGGTCGCCCACTTTCACCCGTTGCCGTTCCATGGCTTTCCTTTCGAAGTCGGGCTCGACAAGCGCAGATGACAGGCAGCCCACTGGCCGGGCTTGATCTCGCGCATGGCGGGCTCCTCGACCCGGCAGCGCTCGAACACATATGGACAGCGGGTGTGGAAGCGGCATCCAGAGGGAGGCCTGCTGGGACTCGGCAAGTCGCCCTTCAGTACGATCCGCTTGCGCCGCGGCGCGCGCGGGTCGGCGATCGGGACGGCAGATAGCAGCGCCTCCGTGTACGGGTGCTGGGGGGAGGCGAACAGCATGTCTCGGTTCGCGATCTCGACGATTTTTCCGAGGTAGAGCACCGCCACGCGATGGCTGATATGCTCGACGACAGCCATGTCGTGGCTGATGAAGAGGTAGGCGAGGCCGTGCCGCTCCTGCAGGCCGACAAGGAGATTGATCACCGAGGCCTGGATTGACACGTCGAGCGCGGAGACCGGCTCGTCGGCGACGATCAGGCGTGGCTGCACGCTTAGGGCCCGCGCGATAGCCAAGCGCTGGCGCTGGCCGCCCGAGAATTCATGGGGATAGCGATCCATCTGCTCGGGATGGAGGCCGACGCTTTCGAACAGCCCGGCGACCCGCGTCCGCAGATCCTTGCCGCGCGCCATATTGTGGATGACGAGCGGTTCGCCGACGAGATGGGCGGCCGTCAGGCGCGGATTCAGGGACGAGAAGGGGTCTTGGAACACCGTCTGCACAACCCGGCGCAGCGGCCGCATCGCCCGGGCGTTGAGCCCCGTGATGTCGCGCCCCTCCAGCCGAATCGTCCCGGCCGTGGGCGTGAGGAGGCGGGTGATCAGCCGACCGATGGTCGACTTGCCCGAACCGCTCTCGCCGACCAGACCGAGCGTTTCGCCGCGCGCGATGTCGAACGACACTCCGACAACCGCCTGGACCGGCGGGGCCGACCGGAACAGGCCCGTGCCGGAGGTGAACGACTTTTGCAGATCCCGCGCTTCCAAGAGCGACGCGGGCAGCGCCATGCTTGCGGGCGTCGTCAGGCTGTGAACTCCGCCTGCATGCGGTGCGATTCCCAGCATTCCGCCCGTTGGCCCGGCGCCTTTTCGTCGAGGCACGGCTGTTCGCGGCAATGCTCAACCCGCAGGGCGCAGCGGGGCGCGAAACGGCATCCGGGCGGTAGGCGCGTCAACGGCGGCACGACGCCCGGAATCTCCTGCAAGCGGGTCCGGCCTGCTCCGAAGGCGGCGGTGATGCGTGGCCGCGCCATGAGGAGGCCCCGCGTATAGGGGTGGCAGGGGTTGTCGAACAGGGTGACGGTATCCCCTTCCTCCACCTTCCGGCCGGCATACATGACGATCACCCGGTCGGCCATCTCGGCCACCACGCCCATGTCGTGGGTGATCAGGATGATCGCCGTGCCGAACTCCTCCTGCAGGGTGGACATGAGATCGAGGATCTGCGCCTGGACTGTGACGTCGAGGGCGGTGGTCGGCTCGTCCGCGATGAGCACCTTGGGGCGGCACGACAACGCCATAGCGATCATGATGCGCTGGCGCATGCCGCCCGACAGCTGGTGAGGGTACCGCCCGATCTGCCACGCAGGCTCAGGGATCTGCACCCGCGTGAGCATCTCGACCGCACGCGCGGTCGCCGCGCGGGGATCGAGATGCTCGTGCCGTACGACGGCTTCCGTTAGCTGGCGGCCGATGGTCAGCACGGGATTCAAGGACGTCATCGGGTCCTGGAATATCATGGCGATCTGGGCCCCGCGCACGTCCTGTAGCTGCGAGCGGTCGAGACTGAGGAGGTCGCGGCCGCCGAACCTGACGGCGCCGCTCGCCACGCGTGCTGTGACGGGGGGAAGGAGGCCGAGGATCGACAAGGCGGTCACGCTTTTGCCCGAGCCGGACTCCCCGACGATGGCCAGGGTCTCGGCCTCGCGCAGCTCGAACGAGACGTCGTCGACCGCAACCGCGAGGCCGGCCTTTGTCGAAAACTCGGTCCTCAGGCGCTCGACCGCGAGAACCGGCCTTGCGGAGGATCGCGTCGCGCCGGTCATCGCCGACGCTGCCGCGGGTCGAGCGCTTCGCGCAGCGCATCACCTAGGAGATTGAAGCCGAGCACCGACAGCGCGATGGCGAGGCCAGGGAAGGTCATGATCCAGGACGCACGCGTGAAGTAGTCGCGCCCCGAGGCCAGCATGGCCCCCCATTCGGGGCTGGGCGGTTGGGCGCCCAAGCCGAGGAAGCTCAGTCCGGCAGCGGCTAGGACGGCCGCCGAGACACCAAGCGAGGCGACCACGATAAGCGGCGGGATGACATTCGGCAGCAGGTGCACGAAAATGATCCGGAGATGGCCGGCGCCCGCCGCGACCGCGGCATCGAAGTAAGGCTGGCTCTTTTCCACCAGCACGACGCCGTAGGTCACCCGCGCATAGTAGGGGATTGCTGCGATGCCGACCGCGATCATGGCGTTGGTCAGGCTTGGACCGAGCACCGCGACCGCCGCAAGTGCGATCAGCGTATCGGTGAAGGAGAACAGCACGTCCGTGCCGCGCATCAGGATGCGCTCGACCCAGCCGCCGGCATAGCCGCCCACCAACCCGACGAGCAGGCCGGTGCCGAGCGAGATGCCGACCGCAATGAGCCCGATCTGCAGCGTCAGCCGGGACGCCGTAGATTACCCGGCTCAGGAGATCGCGACCGAACTCGTCGGTGCCGAAGGGGTGGGCCGCGCTAGGGGGGGTGAGCCGGCGCCCGGCCCCCATATGGAGCGGGTCGTAAGGAGCGATGATGGGCGCCAGCACGGCGCTGAGGACTAGGCACAGGACGATAGTTGCGCCGATCACGCCGCCAGGGTTGCGCAGCAGGAAGCTCCCGATCCGCCGCACTGGCCCCGCCCGCAAGGACGCGGGAGGGGGCAGCGGGGCGAGCGCCGCCGGCAGTTCTTCGACCGGGAAGGACTCAGACATGGACGATCCGCGGATCGAGGACTGCGTAGAGCAGGTCCATCGCGAGCGACACCAGGGCCACGAGGCAGGCGAAGGTCAGAAGGAAGCCCTGGATGAGCGGGTAGTCGCGCTGAAAGATCGCCTGCACGGCGAGCCGCCCGATGCCGTTCCAGCTGAACACGTTCTCGACGATGACCGCGCCCCCCATTGTATACGTGAACTGCAGGCCGAGGATGGTGACGATCGGCACGAGGCCTGCCCGCAACGCGTGGCGGGACAGCACGGTCCTGGCCGGCAGCCCCTTGGCCCAGGCGGTGCGGATGTAGTCCTGGTTGAAGATGTCGATCATGGTCGAGCGGGTCAGCCGGGCGACCACGGCCGCATTGGTGACGCCCAGCGTAAGGGCGGGCAAGATGAGGCTGCGCCAGTCGGATCCCGCGACCTGGAACCACGACAGCCGGACCGCGAAGACGAGGATCAGGATCTGCCCGAGCCAGAACACCGGGACCGACACGCCCCCGATCGCTAGCACCATGCACAGGCTGTCGAGCGCGGTGCCCCGCTTATAGGCGGCCAGGAAGCCGAGGCCCAAGCCGATCGCGGTCGCCACGAGAAGGCTAGAAAGCGCAAGGGCCAGCGTGTAGGGCAGCCGACCCAGCAGGAGCGGCAGGATCGGCTGGTCGCCTCGGATCGTATGGCCGAAATCCCCGTGCAGTACGCGGCTCATATAGATGGCGTACTGCTCGTAGATCGGGCGGTCGAGGCCGAGGTTGTGACGCACGGTTTCGAGCTGCTCCGGCGTGGTCGACTGCGACTGGGCAAACATGATTTTCACCGGGTCGCCCGGTACGAGGTGAATCAGCAGAACCACTGCAATCGTGGTCACCCAAATCGTGACCACCGCCGACAGGAGGCGCTTGAGGAGGTAGCGGGCCACGGCGTGCTCCGAGTCGTCCTGAACGGGGCTGTCGGCGGCGCGGGGCGCCGATTTCAGAACGTCACGTCGTTAAACATCGGGCGCTTGAAGGGTCCGACCTTGAAGCCCTTCACTTCGGCGCGGACCGCGTAGATCCAATTCCAGCCGGGCGTGTAGACCGGGATCATGACGGCTTCCTGCAGCAGGATCCTCTCGATATCATGGACGAGTCCGAGCCGCGCGGCGGGATCGGCCGAGCTGCGGCTCTTTTCCAGCAGCGCATCGAGTTCCGGGGTGGAATAGCCCTTGTACGCCCCCGGCGAATGCCACAGGGCGTACAGAATGTCGGGGTCGAACCAGGCCCAGCTCATTAGGTCGAAGGTGCCGGGGCCGGTCGTCTTTTCATTCTCCTGCGTCACGCGAGCGTTCAGCGTGCCGATGTCCATCATCTCGATCTTAGCGCGGATGCCGACCTGCTGCAGCTGGTTCTGAAAAACCTGCACGAGCTTGTCCCGATCGCCGCCGGTCCAGGTCATCATGACCACGTCGAGTGGCTTGTCCGGCCCGTAGCCAAGTTCGGCCAGCAGGGCCTTTGCCTTTTCCGGGTCGTAGTCGTAGCCGACGCTCTTGCAGAAGTCCTGCTCGCTGCCCATCACAGGATGCGCCACGGCGCAACGCTCACGGTCGACAAGGCCGCCGTAGACGATGTCGAGCGCGGCGTCGATGTCGAGCGCATAGGCAATCGCCTTTCGGGCTCGCGAGTCGTTGAAGGGGGGGCGGTGCACGGCAAATTCGAGGAAGTTGTCCTGCCCGGTATTCTTTGCCGTCACCAAGGACAGCGTCTTGTCGTCTTTGATTGTTGTCACTTCGGCGAGCGGCGGCTCGGCCACCTGCAGTTCGCCGGTTTTCAGGCCCGCGAGTCGGGACTGCGCCTCGGTGATGTTCTTGACCACGAGCTTGGCGATGTGGGGGGCGCCCTTGTTCTGGGCCGGCAGCCCAAAGTTCTTGTAGTCGGTGTTGCGCTCGAGAACGATCTGGTCGCCCTTGGTCCAACTCATCAGCTTGAACGGACCCGTGCCGATCGCAGCACTCACGCCGAACTTGTCGCCGAGTGTAGCATTCCCCCGGCACAGCATACTCGCCATAGGGTCCGTCATAAAGGCCAGGAAGGCGCCGAACGGCGACGAGAACTTCACGCTGACCGTTTCGGGATTGACAACGTCGACACTGGTAATCGGGCCCCAGCTCGCCTTGGTGATGCTGGGGTGCTTGGCGTCGAGGGCCCGGTCGATCGTGTATTTCACATCTTCGGCCGTGAAAGCTGCGCCATCATGACATTTAATGCCTTCATTGAGCGTCAGACTGACCTCCTTTCCGTCGGAGCCGACCGTCCAGCTCTTGGCAAGGTGCGGCCCTATCTTTCCACTATCATCGAAGGCGAGCAGCGAGTCGTATATCTGGGCAAAGACTTCCCAGGACAGCGTGGTCGTCGTGCGCTGGGGATCAAGCGAATCGCTATCCCCGTCGCGGGCCCAGACCAACACGCCGTCCGCAGCTCGCGCGCCCGAGGCAGCAAGCGGGACCGTCGCGCCTGCGAGCAGGCCCAGGACCAGCGTCGCGATCCGACCGGTCCGGCTCGACTTCGACGTACGAACAACCTGCACCATGCGCGCAATCTCTCAGGATAAGCTGACGATGGAATCCGATCAGGATCAATTCGCGATTTCGAGCGAACCGTGGATCCAAGATGTCCAGCCGCAACCGCGCTGTCAATAATACATTCGCGCTCGTAAGTTTTTGGAAGGTATGTATCGCGCTTCGTCACTCGATGTTCTTCTTTCGACAAGAATATCGGCGGCTGGCTCAGGCCAAGGAGGCCGGGACGGAGACCGCCTGGGAGTGGTCGGCGAAAACATTTCCCAGCATTCGTGGCCGGCCGCTTTGCCCGCAGCCGATGCAATCCGACCTAAAATGTCCCCTCAGCGAGCCGATAAGACTGAGATGCTCTTCGGGTTGAACAGGTTTCCCACGCTCGTTGAGATGGCCGCGATCAGCTAGGTTCGCCGCCACAGCACGCAGGCTCGTTTTCCCCCTTGGGCCTTTTGCGAGCGAGCGCCTCCGCTAGCCTGACGACATCAGGGCGCGCCTCGGCATGGCTCTTGCGTCCCTCGATTCCGATCATAATCGGACGGAGATACTTCGACCTCAGCTACGCCGCGGGTCTTCTTGGAGGGTCGGTCGCAATGGTGTTCGCCAGATACCTGGTCAGGTCCAAACCGACGCCGGCTTCATTCTGGCCGCTTCAAGAGCCCTGTATACACTGCCACGATCGATGTTCAGCGCCATCGCGATGTCGGTCAACGTCCGACCGGCCTTGAAGAGTTTCACTGCCCCATCAGGCTTTGACCGCGCTGACGGCCTCCGCCCATGTAGCGATTCTCAGCCTTCGCCTTCGCGATGCCCTCGCGCTGACGCTCATCATTTCGCGTTCGAACCGCGCGAAGCCGGCAAAGATGGTGAGGATGAGCTTGCCCGCAGCACTCTTGGTGTAGACCGTCTGACCGACGAGGTTGAGCACATGACCGCTAGGCCGCCCATGTGGCGAGTGCGCCCTCGGCCCATGCTGGATTGTCCTTGAGCCGGTAGATTGCCTGGCGAGAAAGGCCAGTCGTCTTGGCGATCCTGCTGATTGACGCCCCGGTTGTCAGCATGTCGCGGACATGATCCAGTTGCTTGCGCGTGAAGGACGGCTTCCTGCCACGGTAGGCGTCGTCTCGGGCCTTGGCATGCTCGATACCGGCGCGCTGCGCTTCTTTGGTCACCTCGGCTTGCGCCTGCGAGAGGGCCGCCATGAACGAGATCAGCGCATCGCGGACCGCCATCTGCATCGGTTCTTTGGTCGCGCCGTCGAAGACGAGGCCGTTGATCAGGGTCCGAATGACGATACCGCGCTTCATGAACTCCCGGATGACATCGGTCACGTCTGCGTAGTTTCGCCCGAGCCGGTCGATCCAGCGGACGACGAGCACATCGCCACGGCGGAGCAGATCGAACAACCGTCTGCCTTGATCGCGTTCAACGAGGCGGGTCGACACGCCTGACACGCGATTGTCGGAGACGACCTCGTCGATCGCGAATTTCGCGGCGCGCGCCTGGGTGAATTGATGCTCTAGGGTCTGGTCGCTAGTGCTGACTCGGCAGTAGAGGATTGTTTTCATAACCGCTCGTCCGTGGCTTTCCTTTTTTCGGGATTGCCGTCGGATTGCTCGAGATTGCGCTGAGCCCGTCCCGCCACCGCGAAAGGCTGGGCCAACGCTCGCGCGAAGCGGCCCAAGGCCGCTGACCCGGCGCTCACCCGCTGCGTCGATAGGACGGGCCGCGGACCCGCAAGCTCTTGCATGTTGGTGTTTCCAGTTGGGTCGCGTGTCGCAACGCGTTCGTTGCGCCGATTCGTCCGCAGCCCCCGCCCGCGGGCGTTGTCGCGTGCGTTGGTCTGGATGAACCGCGCGGCCATCACTGATCGGCGCCATCGTCCGCGCGCTTGGTCTCCCGCGCGAGCGTCAGGTCTGCGTCAGCGGTGACATATGGGACATAGCGGTAGTCGCGGATGAAACTGATCCGGCCGTCCCGCCACTCGAGCCACATTATGTAGCTCGGCTTCGAATCGGCGCGGTCCTCGAAGACCGCGATCACTTCCCGATCTTCGAGCCAGGCCGGGGCGAGCGATACGCCATCGATCTTGGCGTACAGTGTGAAGAATAAACCGACGTCGGCCCGGCCGACACGAAGCGGATGCAAGGACTGATGGAGCTTGACGTCGTCGGCCAGCAGCGCCCGCAGGCCGTCCCAGTCCCGCTGGTTGAACAGCGCGACGTAGCGCGCCACCGCAGCGGACGCCGGGCGCGGGTCCGGAAGCGGGCGGCCACGCGCGTTTATCTCTCGAAGATGGGCGCGAGCCCGCGCCAGATGGCCTTTCACCGCGTCAACCGTGAGGTCGAGAAGGGCGGCAATCTCTATCAGCGACTCGTCAAGCACGTCCTTCAAGATAACGACGCTGCGCTGGAGGGTGGGGAGCTCAAGAAAGCGCGCCACCGCGGTTTTGACCGCCTCCTTGCGCATCAACATCTCCAAGGGGTCGGACTGGGCCAAGTCGGCAACATCCGTGGCGGCGTCGATCGGTTCGGTCATGCGCACTTCGCGGCTGCGCAGCAGGTCGAGCGCGCGGTTATGGGCAATCCGGAACAGCCAGGGTCGAAGCGGCGGCTCCTCCTCCAGATCTTGCAACGCCACGAAAGCCCGGACGAGCGTGTCTTGCACGACGTCCTCACCGTCGATGACCGATCCCATGAGGCGTGCGCAGTAGCGGTGCAACTCGGGCCGCAGCTCACCGGCCAGGGCGAGGAGCTCCGCCCGGCGGTCCTGGTCCAGCGAGGGCCGTCCTTGGCTCAAGCCGCTGCTGCCTCCAGCATCGTGACCCCCGTGTCGCCCTTCAACCCGAAGGCGACTCCCTCAGCATATTTCGGGTCGTCCAGCACGGAAACAACCTTATCGCCGAATGCCCGCGGCGGCATCGGCGCGCCGAAGCGGGCTACGAACTCTTCGGGCTTGATGCCCATGGCGTGCGCGTAGGCGTTGACGCCCGCATCGCCGACCCCGGTGCCGAGGACCATCTGCTGCGGCACGATCGCCTGAAAGCGGATCCCGAGGCGCTTCTTCTCCGAGACGCCGTTGGCATATTTGGCCATGAACCAGAGCATGCGCTTCGCGCCGCCATAGCCGCCCGACATCGGCGAGCCATTTTCTGCCGCGCCGCTCGATATCACGAGGACCCGGCTTCCAGGCTTGAGCGGCTGATTGAGCGCCGCCTGCAGCCAAAAGAGACCGGCCTTGACGTCGTGTTCCCAAGGCGCGGTAAAATCCGCCCAGCTCAGCTGGTCCAACGATCCCATCGGCGGCGTCACGCCCGCGTTCAGCGCCAGGATGTCCGGGCGGAGCTCGGCAAGGATGCGGTGGGCCGCGGTCTCGTCCGTAACATCGGCGGAGATCGTCGCAGCGCCTAACCGGGCGCGGACGGAATCGAGCGCCTCTGCGCCGCGAGCAACGACCGTCACTCTGACGCCATGCGCCAGCAGCGCTTCGACCAGTCCCAGGCCGAGGCCGCGGCTTCCGCCGGTGACGACGGCAATCTTATCTTTGATGCTCATCAGGTTCTGCTCCTGTGTCTAGGTGCAGCTACGACGATCGAGCGAGGGAAAAGGAGTCAATCAATCTCGCCGCGGCCGGCCAGGACCCCGCGATAACCGTGGCCGTGGGGCTCACGATTCGGTAGACATCGGGGTTGACGTTGCACCGCCAGGCCGGGCGCCAGGACTATCCATACGGCGTAAGCGCCGAGCTGATCTTAGCTAAGGGGGGACGATGCGCAAGGGGAACGCGAAGCACGAATCGGTTGAACACACGTCCAGCGCCCCGGGCTCATATCTGTCGGCCGACGAGCGGCGCGCCGCGGGCAAGGCGCTGCGCGACGCGACGCCGCGCGCCGCGCATGGCGGTTGGAGATCGCCCGAGGGTCGGCGCGATCCGGTCGAGCTTCTGCGCGAGGCTAACGAAGGCCGCATCGCCGAACTGATCCCGTTGCGCTTCTCCCGTATGGTCCAATCGCCTTTCGCCTTCTATCGCGGCGCGGCCGCAATCATGGCGGCCGATCTGGCCTCGACGCCGACGTCCGGGCTTCGCGTGCAGGCCTGCGGCGACGCTCACCTGATGAATTTCGGCGGTTTCGCAACGCCCGAACGCAACATCTTCTTCGACATCAACGATTTCGACGAAACTCTGCCGGCCCCCTGGGAGTGGGACGTCAAGCGGCTCGCGGCCAGCATTGTCATCGCGGCTCGTCATATCGGCCTGCCCGACAGCGCGGGGGCGAAGGCGGCGACGGAGTCCGTATGCTCCTACCGGGAGCGAATGGCGGATTATGCCTCGATGCGCGCGCTGGACGTCTGGTACGACCGCATCGATCTCGACCGCGTTCTCAAGGTCCTGCCGTCGGGAGCCGAGGTAGAACGGGTGAGGCAAAGAGTCGAACAGGCGCGCCGGAAAAGCTTGCCTGAAAGCCTCTTCCCGAAACTGGTGGAGCATTCCGGCTCTACGCCGAGGATCAAGGACGCGCCGCCGCTGATCTTCCACCCCACCGCCGAACAGGCCCCGGGCCTAAGGACAGGATACGTCGAGGCGCTCGAAGGCTATCGGAAGTCGTTGCCTGAGCATATTCGGGTGTTGTTTGACCGGTTTCGCCTATTCGACCTCGCGATCAAGGTCGTAGGCGTAGGCAGCGTCGGCACCTATTGCGCGCTCGGACTGTTTATGGCCGCCGATGACGATCCAATTTTCCTGCAGGTCAAGGAAGCGCGAAAGTCGGTGCTCGAACCTTACGCCGGCAGGTCCCTGCACAAGAACCATGGCGAGCGGGTGGTGGCGGGTCAGCGTCTCATGCAGTCGGCGAGCGACATTTTCCTTGGCTGGACGCACGGAGGGATGGGCCGCGATTACTACTTCCGCCAGCTTCGCGATGCGAAAATCTCAGCGATCCCGGAAGACTGGGACCTCACGACATTGAAGGAATTCGGCAAGCTGTGCGCCTGGGCGCTTGCACGCGCCCATGCGCGATCCGGCGACCCCGCGAGGATTGCTGGCTACATGGGCTCCAATACGACGTTCGACGACGCGGTGTGCGAGTTCGCGGTTGAATATGCCGACCAGAACCTTCGCGACTATCGCAGCTTTGCCAAAGCGATCCGAGAAGGTCGAATCGAGGTTGCGTCCGAGGACTGAGCCTTCGACCACCCAAACGGTTCAGGTCGCGTCCGATTGCCGCCGAGAGAGACCAATGCCCTGCCGGTCTTCCTGGCGCGCCATCCTCTTGTCCTCGATGTCGAACGGCGAGCCTGCGATGACGCGGTCGAGGTGCTCGAGATAATTCCGCACCGTCTCCACCCGTTCTTGACTCGGCAGCGCATCGGCGAGGCCGACAAGCGCCGACCTCATTCGCCGCATCACCTGAACCGAATTCGAGCCGAAGTTCATTGGAGCGTCATGAATTTCTTTCGTCTCGTGAAGGCGCGGAGGCGGCCACCCTTGCTGAGGGCAGCGGAAAAATGCGAATATGACGGTCAATTGGCGCTACCCGCCCTTTTCCCACTCCATAGGCGAGACATGCCTTCCTATCGTTCACGAACTTCGACCCACGGCCGCAACATGGCCGGCGCCCGCGGCCTCTGGCGCGCCACCGGCATGAAGGACGGCGATTTCGGCAAGCCGATCATCGCTATAGCCAATTCCTTTACCCAGTTCGTGCCCGGCCACGTGCACTTGAAGGATCTCGGCCAACTGGTCGCGCGCGAGGTCGAGGCCGCAGGCGGGGTCGCCAAGGAATTCAACACCATCGCTGTGGACGACGGCATCGCGATGGGCCACGACGGCATGCTCTATTCGCTGCCCTCGCGCGAACTCATCGCCGACAGCGTCGAATACATGGCCAACGCCCATTGCGCCGACGCCCTGGTGTGCATCTCGAATTGCGACAAGATCACGCCCGGCATGCTGATGGCGGCGATGCGCCTCAACATCCCGGCGGTGTTCGTCTCCGGCGGCCCGATGGAAGCGGGCAAGGTCAAGCTCTCCACAGGAGCTCGCAGCGTCGATCTTGTCGACGCCATGGTGGCCGCGGCCGACTCGAAGGTCTCCGACGCCGACGTCGCGGTGCTCGAGCGTTCCGCCTGCCCGACCTGCGGCTCGTGCTCGGGCATGTTCACCGCCAATTCGATGAACTGCCTCACCGAAGCTTTGGGCCTGTCACTGCCCGGCAACGGCACGGTGGTGGCGACCCACGCCGACCGGCGGCGCCTGTTCGTCGAGGCCGGTCATCTCGTCGTTGATCTAGCGCGGCGTTATTATGAAGAAGGCGACGAAGGCGTACTGCCGCGCGGGGTCGCAACGTTCCAGGCGTTCGAGAACGCTATGACGCTCGACATCGCGATGGGCGGCTCGACCAACACTGTTCTGCATCTGCTCGCCGCAGCGCATGAGGCCGAGATCGACTTCACCATGGCCGACATCGACCGGCTATCGCGACGCGTGCCATGTCTCTGCAAGGTCGCCCCTTCGGTGGCGGATGTGCATGTCGAGGACGTTCACCGAGCCGGCGGGGTCATGGGAATTCTGGGCGAACTCGACCGCGCGGGCCTCCTCAATCGCGACGTCCGGATGGTGCACGCGGAGTCGCTCGAGCATGCGCTGTCGCGCAACGACATCATACGGGCGAAGAGTCAACGCGACGCGCGAATTCTTCATGGCCGGGCCCGGCGGCGTTCCGACCCAGGTCGCGTTCAGCCAGTCGGCGCGCTATCCCTCGCTCGATGAGGATCGCCAGAAGGGCGTCATCCGCGACGCCGAGCATGCCTTCTCCAAGGACGGCGGGCTTGCGGTGCTGTACGGCAACATCGCGCTCGATGGCTCGATCGTGAAGACGGCGGGGGTCGACGCGAGCATTCTCAAGTTCAAGGGCCCGGCGCGCATCTTCGAGAGCCAAGACGACGCGGTCCAGGGAATCCTCGGCGGCAAGGTGGCGGCGGGCGACGTCGTCGTCATCCGCTACGAGGGGCCGCGTGGCGGCCCGGGCATGCAGGAAATGCTCTATCCGACCAGCTATCTCAAGTCGCGCGGACTTGGGAAGACGTGCGCTCTTGTCACCGACGGACGCTTCTCCGGCGGCACCTCCGGGCTCTGCATTGGGCACGTCTCGCCGGAAGCAGAAGAGGGCGGCGCGATTGGCCTCATTGAAGAAGGCGACATGATCGCAATCGACATTCCCGGCCGCACCATGAACGTCCTCATTGACGACGCCGAGTTCGCCAAGCGTCGGACGGAGATGGAGGCGAAGGGCGCGAGCGCCTGGAAGCCCGCCAAACCGCGCAAGCGGGCGGTGACGACAGCGTTGCGCGCCTATGCGGCGTTCGCAACCAGCGCAGCGCGCGGGGCGGTTCGGGAAGTGCCGTAAGGCTTTCATGTTCAAGGCGCTCAGCGCGCGCTCGATCGCTTCGCGCCTTTTTCTCTCTGCGGCGTTCTGGAGCATCCTCATCCTGGCGCTCGCCGGGCTGGGCTTGAGCGCGCTCAACAAGCAATGGACCGAGGCGAATTTCGACGATCAGCTTGGCGTCTATCTGAAAGCGCTCATCGCCAATGTCGCGGTTCCGAATGAGGAGGGAAAGGCGGGCGCTCCACAGGCGGCGATCGCGCCGCAATTCGAGCTCGCGTTCTCGGGCTGGTACTGGCAGATCACCCGCACCGATGTGAACCCGCCGGAGATCCGCGCCTCGAAGTCGCTGTTCGCGACGCAATTGCCGCAACTCGTCGCCGTGGGGAACGATCACGGCGCCATTCTCAGCGGCTACGCCGTCGGTCCGGGCGGCCATCAGGTGAGGATGATCCAGCGCCAGATCGACGCCGGCGATGATGGGCGCTTTCTGGTGCAGGTCGCCGCTCCGGCCGATGCGATCCAGGGTCAGGAGCACAGCTTCGAATTGGGGCTGGCTACGACGTTCTTGGCGCTGGCGCTGGCGCTGATCGGCTCAACCGCGCTTGCGGTTCGATTCGGCCTGCGCCCGCTGAGAGTCCTCCGGGAAGGCGTGGCTGGGATCCGCCGCGGCGAAGCGGAACATATCGCAGGCGAATTTCCGCAGGACGTCGCGCCGCTGGCGGCCGAGGTCAATCAACTGATCGACGCCAACCGCGAGATCGTTGAACGCGCGCGCACCCAGGTCGGCAATCTGGCGCACGCGCTCAAGACGCCGCTCAGCGTGCTGATGAACGAGGCCGATTCAGAGAGCGCGAGTCTGCCCGAAAAGGTGCGCGAACAGACCGAAATCATGCGCCGGCAGGTGACGTTCTACCTCGACCGCGCCCGCGCCGCCGCCCGCGCCAGGACCTTCGGCGCGGCGACCGAGGTGAAGCCGGTGGTCGAGGGCCTCGTCCGGACGTATGAAAAACTGCATGGCGACCGGGCCTTGGCTTTCAACGTCGAGATGCAGCCGGGCCTCAAGTTCCGAGGCGAGGCTCAGGATCTCACAGACCTCATTGGCAACCTGCTCGACAATGCCGGAAAATGGGCGCGCGAAAAGGTTTCCATTCACGCAACGCGCGCGGCCGCCATCATGGAAGACAAGGACTCCGGCCGTTTTCTGGTGGCCGAGATCGATGACGACGGTCCCGGCCTCGATAAAAGCGCGCGCGCGGCTGCGATTGAGCGGGGCAAGCGGCTTGATGAGTTGAGGCCCGGCTCCGGCCTCGGCCTGTCGATTGTCGTCGAACTCGCTTCGATCTACGGCGGCTCGCTTGAGCTCGACGAAAGCCCGCTCGGGGGCTTGCGAGCGATCCTCAGGCTGCCATGCGTATGAGGCTTGAAGTGTCGTGAGCGAACTTCAGGCGACGAACTGGGAGAATTCGATCATGCGGGCGACCGTTCTCATCAGCGCGCTGGCGTCGATTGGCCTAGCCGGCTGTCAAAGCGTCGGCTCGAATGGCGCGCCGCCCGTCACTGGCTCGACGACGCCAGCCGGCGCCGCGACATCGACGGTCGCCGCTGCCTCAACCGGGATGCCCGCTTCGGCAATCCCGACCGGCGCGGCGCTCGGCGGCGTTCTCGGCGGCCCGGTCGGCGCATCGTTGACGGATGACGACCGCCAGGCGGCGTGGCAGGCGCAGGTGGGAGCGCTCGATTCAGGTCAGAAACGCTCGTGGCGCGGGGACCGCGGCGTATTCGGCTTTGTCGAGCCGGGGACCACGGCAGGCGACGGCTGCCGCGCCTATTCGCAAACTATCTATGTCGCCGGCCGTCCGACCCGCGGCAAAGGCGTCGGCTGCCGGCAACCGGACGGAAGCTGGAAGATGACGAGCTGAGGCTTCAACGCAATGGCGATCCTCGCGCCATCCTTGGCGCGGTCTCATCATACGAGGGTGGGGTCATCGCTCAGGGCCAGCGTCCCGCCCCGGATAGGCTCGCAAGCTGCAAACTCGCAAGCTGCAAAGATGAGTGATAACGGGTTTCCTAAAATTGACGATTGACTGAAAAGTCAGCCGATGCAAACGTTCCCATCGGCCCAAAGATGGCCGAATTCGGAGTGAGACGTGTCAGGAGCGGTCAGCGCGCTTGATGTGCGTTCCGTATCGAAGTCCTATGGCGCGACCGTCGCGCTTCAGGACGTATCGATCGAGCTGCAGCCCGGCGAAGTGCACGCGCTCTTAGGCGAGAACGGCGCGGGCAAGTCGACGCTCGTCAAGATCCTGAGCGGCGTCGTTAAACCGGATGTCGGGGCCATGCGGATGGGCGGCGAGCCCTACGGGCCGCATTCGATCGTCGATGCGCGCCGCCGCGGCGTGGCGACGGCGTTTCAGGAACTCAGCCTCGTCCCCAACCTCACGGTGGCGCAGAACTTATCTTTGCCGCGACAGCCGAAGGGAAGCCTGGGGCTGGTGTCGGGCGCAGCGACGCAGAAACATGGCGCAGCCGTTCTTGAGCGCTTCCGCCTGCGACTTTCGCCAAGCGCCATGGTCGCGGGCCTGACGCTCGCCGAGCGCCAGCGGCTCGAAATCACCCGCGCCTTCGCCTGCGACCCAAAGGTGCTCATCCTCGACGAGCCGACCGCCGCCTTGGCCGAGACCGACTGGCTTTTCGGTCTCGTTCGGGAGGTGACCGCCGCCGGCGCGGCTGTCCTTTACATCTCACATCGGCTTCATGAAGTGCGCGAACTCTGTCAGCGCGCGACGGTCCTGCGCAACGGCCGCAGCATCGGCACGGTCGGACTCGAGGACGCCACCGATCACACCATTTTCGAGATGATGGTGGGGCGAAGCCAGGCGGCGGAGATGCAGCATCGCGCGGCCTCTGCACAGTCAACGCTTCCCGCTGTCCTCGAAGCCGAGGGATTGGCGGGAGGGAGCCTCAAGAATATTTCGCTCACGCTGCGCGAAGGCGAAATTCTAGGGGTCGCGGGACTCGAGGGACAGGGACAGCGTGCGCTCTTCCGCGCCCTCGTCGGGCTCGCCCCGCTGGCTTCCGGCTCGGTTAAAGTCGACGGCGCGTCGGTTCGACTCTCGGGTCCTGACGTCGCGTTGAAGACCGGGCGGGGAATCGCCTTCGTGCCCGAGGAGCGCAAGACCGAGGGGATCTTTCCGGCTCTCGCGACGGCGTCCAATATCGTTCTTCCCGTCATTGGGCGGATTGGGCGGGCGGGTTTCGTCTCGGAGCGGCTGGAGCGTGAAGCGGCGGCCGGATCCTCTTCCCAGGTCGACCTCAATTCGCGCTATCTCGATTTCCGGATCGGCGACCTTTCCGGCGGCAACCAGCAGAAGGCCCTGTTGGCTCGGGCGATGCAGACCGGGGCAAAGATCCTGCTGCTCTATGATCCGACCCGCGGCGTCGACGTCGGAACGAAGCAGTCGATCTATGCGGCCATCCGCAGTTTCGCCGAGGCCGGCGGCGCGGTCCTGCTCTATTCCTCGGAACTGCCCGAACTGGTTCACCTCGCGGACCGCTGCCTGGTCGTCTATGGCGGACGGATTTTCGCGGAAATGTCCGGCGCCGACATCAACGAGCGCACGCTTGTCGCCGCGCTCACCGGTCATTCGATCCAAGAAACCGCGGCATGAGCGCAAGTCTTGACGCGGCGGCGAGCGCGCCGGGCTCGAACTTTGGCCTTGCAATCCGACGTGGTCTGACCGACGGCGCCGGCATCGTCGCCATTCTCTATGTCATCCTCTTCGCGCTCTACGCGCTCTGGGATCCCAGCGCCCTCACCGCCTCGAGCGTGACCAATCTTTCCAACAATGCCGCGCCTCTCGCCATCGCCGCAGCCGGCGAAAGCCTTGTTGTCATCTCGAAGGGCTTCGACCTTTCCGTCGCCGGGGTCGTGTCGCTCTCGAATGTTCTCATGGCGAGTTATCCGGTCGAGGGACCGGGGGGAGCTCTGGTCAGCCTCCTGATCTGCCTTGGCGTCGGCGGCGCGATCGGCGTAGTGAACGGCGTCCTCGTCGCGATCCTGCGGTTGCAGTCGATCGCCGCGACCCTCGGCACCATGATCATGGGTCAGGGCCTCGCCCTCGTCATCATGGATGCGCCGGGCGGCACGGTCGCCGATTGGGTCAGCTACACGCTTACTGATGTGCTGTTCGGCGTCATACCGATCTCCGGACTCATCGTCCTCGCGGTCGTCGGCTTGTGGCTGCTTTTCCGGCGTACCGACGCCTGCACCGGCCTTTTTGCGGTCGGCGCGGATGAAACCGCAGCTTCTTTGTCAGGCATCTCGGTGGTGAGCGCGCGCTTCACGGCTTTTGTCGGCGCAGGCCTGCTTTATGGACTCGCGGGATTCATGCTGAGCGTGCAGACCGCGACCGGCAATCCCACCGCCGGAACGCCGTTCCTCATGTTGACATTCGCCGCTGTGGCGCTCGGCGGCGTTTCGCTGACGGGCGGCAGAGGGAGCCTTGTCGGCGCGATCATCGGCGCGGCGACGCTGATGCTCTTGCAGAAGGTGCTGTTCTCAGGCGGCGTGTCGTCGTTCTACACCGGGATTTTCCAGGGCGTCGTGATGGTGCTCGCCATCGTGTTCGGGGCCCTCATCTCGCGCCTCGCTTCGACTGGAGCGCGCGCATGACGAGCGCACGACCGTCCGCCGCCGTGCAGCCGCCAGCCGATACGCGGCGAGCAGGACGCATTCGCTCCGAGACGATCAGCACCGCCGCGATTTTCGCCCTCGCGATCATCCTCATCCTCGCCTCTCGGTTCGTGAGCCCCGCGCTCGGATCGTGGGATCAGGTCGATACGATCATCACTCTGGCCTCGTTCCTTATCGTTGTGGCTTTCGGTCAGGGCCTCGTCATCCTGGTTGGCGGCCTCGACCTTTCGATCGCCTCGATGATCACACTGGGCGGGGTCCTCGCGACCACCTGGAACGGGTCGTTCGGATCGGAATGGGTGCTGATCCCCGCGGTGCTCCTCATCTGCGCCTGCGTTGGCGCGCTCAATGCGGTCGGGGTGATCTGGCTCAGCATTCCGCCCTTCATCATGACGATGGCGAGCGGCATCATCGTCGCTTCCGCCGCGCTCGGTTACACGAGCGGGACGCCGCGCGGCGCTTCGCCTGACGCCTTCCTCGCGCTCATGAAGGGCTCGGTCGGCCCGATATCGGCGGTCCTCATCTTCGTTGTCATCTTCGTTCTCCTCGCCTGGGCGCTGCAGGGCGGGACCGCCTTCGGGCGGCGGCTCTATGCGGTCGGCGCCAACCGCGAAGCCGCCCGCATCGCGGGCGTCGCCACCTGGCGGCCGATCATGGCCGCCTACGCGATCAGCGCCGCTTGCGCAGGCTTCGCCGGCATGATGCTGGTCGGCTATGCGAATGGCGCGACGTTGCGGATGGGCGATTCCTACCTTTTGCCGAGCATCGCCTCGGTCGTCATCGGCGGATCGTCGATTCTCGGCGGCCGCGGCAGCTTCGCCGGCACAGTTGGCGGCGCGATCCTTCTCACCACGCTTGGCACGGTCATTTCCGCGCTCGGCATGGATCAAGGTTGGCGCACGGTTATCGAGGGGGCGATCATTGTTGGAGCGCTGCTCCTGCTTCGAGAGGATCTGATCACGAGATTGAGAAACAGGCCGGCTCGTTAGGCCACGAGCGAGACGGCCGAAGGCGTTCCTGCAATTGGATGTGGGAACGTTCTCACGGGCAATCGTGGCGCGACTAAGGGAGGTTTCAAGCATGACGACTTTTAGAAAGCTGCTCACGACGACGTGCGTCGCCGCTGGCGCGCTCGCTTCCGCGTTCGGGATGGCGACGAGTTCGGCGTCGGCAGACGAAGCGAAAAAGTTCAAGATATTCCTGAGCCTGAGCTATAGCGGCAATTCCTGGCAATCCGAGGCCGCCAATATCGTGAAGGCGCTCGCGCAGACGCCTCCCTACGATAAGGAGGTTGAACTCAAGGAGGTGATCTCCGGCACAGATCCGCAAGCCCAGATCGCCGCTTACGAAAGCATGATCGACGCGGGAGCCAATGGCGTCATCAGCTTCCCCATCTCGTCGACCGCGCTCAACCGGACGATCAAACGCGGCTGCGAGAAGGGCGTCCTGTTCTTCATGTACGATGCGACCGTAACCGAGCCCTGCGCGTATAACGTGAGCTACATCACGGCAGGCTTCGGAGAGAACACAGCGCAGGCGCTGGTGAACGCGCTGAACGGCAAGGGCAAGATCTTCCTGAGCCGCGGCGTTCCCGGAAACTCCGTCGATAAGCGCCACACCGACGGCGCCATGCACATCTTCAAGGAATATCCCGGTATCCAGGTGGTCGCCGAATACTATTCCTTCTGGGACGACCGGACGACGCAGCAGGAAACCGCCAAGGCGCTCGCGGCGCATCCCGATGTCGACGGCATCTGGGCGCAGGCCGGCGAATTCGGCGCCATCCAGGCTCTGCGCGACAAGGGCACCCGCCTCGTGCCGATGACAGGCGAAAACTCGAACGGCTTCCGCCTGGCGCTTGCCGATCCCGAGGCCCAGAAGAACGGCCTCAAGGGTGTCTCCGCCGGATCTCCGCCGGCCACGGCCGGCTACGCGTTCAAGTTGATGATGGAGATCCTGACGAAGAAGCGGGAGCTGAAGCCGATGAACATCCAGTATCCGCTGCCTTGGGTTCCGGCCGATCAGGTCAAGCTCTGCAAGGGCGACACGTTCGAAGACGGATGCAACACCTTCCCTGACGGGAAAGTGCCGAGCTCCTTTGTGACCGAGGTGTTCAGTCCTGAGTTCCTGCCGGAGCTCAGCCTCAAATCCGCTCTCGATGGCGCGCCGACGCCAGGCAAGACGATCCAGCCGCTGCCGGCGGAGGTCGTGAAGGCCCCTAACGAGCCCGGCATCAACTGTCAGAAGTGCGAGCCGCCGGCCGACCTGTACAAGCTGACCAAAGTTCAGCCGACAGTGAAGCCATAACCTTTGGCGTCCCGGGCGGACACGCCGCTCGGGGCGTTCTTTTCAAATAGGGACGAGACAATGGCAAGACACCTGAAGCGGGGCCGCGACGCGAGTGAAGTGGCTGCGAACGACGCGAAAGTGCGCGCCACGGTCGAAGGAATTTTGAACGATGTCGAGGCGCGCGGCGACGCGGCCGTTCGCGAATTGTCGGAGAAATTCGACAAATGGTCGCCCGCAGCGTTTCGCCTGTCTGCCACCGAGATTGAAGCGGCGATCGCGAAAGTCTCAGCCCGGGACATCGAGGACATCCGGTTCGCGCAGACGCAGATCCGGAATTTCGCGCAGAAGCAGCGCGAATGCATCAAGGACCTCGAAGTCGAGACCTTGCCCGGCGTCATTCTGGGTCACAAGAACATTCCCGTGAACTCGATCGGCTGCTACGTGCCCGGCGGCAAATATCCGATGGTCGGGTCGGCGCACATGAGCGTGGTGACCGCGAAGGTCGCGGGCGTTGAGCGCGTGATGGCCTGCGCCCCGCCATTCCAGGGCGGACCCCATCCCGCCATCGTCGCCGCGATGCATATGGGAGGCGCCGACGAGATCTATGTCCTAGGCGGCGTGCAGGCCGTCGCCGCCATGGCGCTCGGAACAGAAACGATCGCGCCTGTCGACATGCTGGTCGGGCCCGGCAACGCCTTCGTGGCCGAAGCGAAGCGTCAGCTCTACGGCCGCGTCGGCATCGACCTTTTCGCAGGCCCCACCGAAACGCTCATCATCGCCGATGACACGGTGGATGGCGAGATTTGCGCGACCGATCTCCTCGGTCAGGCGGAGCATGGGCCCACCTCCCCCGCGATTCTTCTGACCACTTCGGAGAAGCTCGCGCGGGACACGATGAAAGAGGTCCAGCGTCAACTCGCGATCCTGCCGACCGGCGAGACCGCGGGTCAGGCGTGGGAAGCTTACGGCGAAGTCATCGTCTGCGATGACGAGGCCGAAATGATCCGCGAGGCCGACCGGATCGCTTCCGAGCACGTCCAGGTGATGACGCGCGATCCCGACGTCTTCCTGAACGGCATGACCAACTATGGCGCGCTGTTCCTCGGACCCCGCACGAACGTCGCCTACGGCGACAAGGTGATCGGCACCAACCATACGCTGCCCACCAAGAAGGCGGCGCGATACACAGGCGGCTTATGGGTCGGCAAGTTCCTGAAGACCTGCACCTATCAAAAAGTGCTCACCGATGAAGCGAGCGCGATGGTCGGCGAATATTGTTCGCGGCTCTGCATGCTCGAAGGCTTCTACGCTCACGCCGAGCAGGCCAACATCCGCGTTCGCCGATATGGCGGACGCAATGCCTGAGCGGGCGCCTTAAGGGGCGCGCGTCGATGAGTGGGGGCGACAGGACTCGCGTTCGCAAGGCTCGCGTGACGGTGAAGGACCTCGCACGCGACCTGAGCCTGTCGACCTCGACCATATCGCGCGCGTTCTATACCGACGCGGTGATCGCGCCGAGCACCAGGAAAGCTGTCCTCACACGAGCGGCCGAAATCGGCTACGCCCCCAATCCGCTGGCGCGAAGCCTGATCACCAAGCGCACCCGGATTGCGGGCGTGGTGACCTCCGACATCACGAACCCTTTCTATCCGGAGGTGCTCACGCGCCTCACGGAAAAGCTGCGCGAGATCGACCTCAATGTGATGCTGTCGGCGGCCGGCTCAAGCGATACGCTCGACGACGCGGTGAAGCTTCTCCTGTCTTATCAGCCCGATGTGGTCATTGTTCTCGCGGCGACCCTGTCGTCCGAGGCCGCCGAAGCGTGCGGGCGGGCGGGCACGCCGGTTCTCTTCTTCAACCGGCGCCCGCTGAATGTCGACGCATTCGGCGTGACCTGCGACAATGTCGGCGGCGGGCTGCTTGTCGCCGACCATTTGATCAAGCTTGGTCATCGGCGGCTCGCATTCGTTGCCGGCCGACCGGACGCCTCCACCAACGTCGACCGCTGGGACGGCTTTCGGCGCGGATGCCTCGACCGGGGTCTCAAGGAACCGATCTGCGTCGAGGCTGGCGCCTTCGCCTATGAGCTGGGATATAAGGCCGCCTTCCGCCTGCTTGGCGCCGGGATCGTCCGTCCGGACGCGGTGTTCTGCGCCAATGATATTCTCGCCATCGGCTTTATGGATGCTGCGCGCCGGGAGTTTGGGCTCGACATTCCGGGCGATCTCTCCGTCGTCGGCTTCGACGACATCGCCATGGCGCGCTGGCCCTCCCATGCGCTGACCACCGTGCGCCAGCCGGTGGGCAAGATGATCGACGTGACGATGCAGCTCATTGAAATGCTGTTCGACTCCGCGCAGCTGAAGCCTCGGATCGAACGCTTACCCGGCGAGCTTATCGAACGCGCCTCCACCCATGAGGTCCATCATGCCGAGTAGCGGCAGAGAGATGCTCGATCGCGCGGCCTTGGTACATCGCTGGGATTGTCCCGCCGTCGCCGCCGAGCCGGCGCTTCCTGAGCCTGACGTCGCGGAAGCCGACGCCGCCGCGGCGGCGGCTTTACGACGGCCCTATGACGCGCTGCGCCGGCTTATCGGACAGGCGGCTGGCCTTTTGGTTTTGGCGCAAGCTAGCCAGAGGCGCGAGATCGTCGATCTCCCAGCCGTCGCCGTAGCGCGCGAGCAATGGCGCGAAGTGACCGCGACGCTCGGTGACCTAAGCGCGCCGCGCGGCTGCGAGCGTCAGGTGGAAAACCTCATTCGCGCCGCTCGCCTCGTCGGCGCATGCCTCGACGCGCTGGAAGCTTCCGCGAATCATGGAACTGTCGACGTGTCGCTCGCTCTCGATCGCGTCACGGCCGCCTATCGGCTTGTTCAGCGTTCTTCCAGCGACAAGCTCGGCATGACGATGGTCGACTTCCGCCAGTCCTGCTGCAATTGCGCGCCTCTCATGGCGCGCGGCTCATGAATAGTGAAGGAGGGAACGCATGGCCGACTACTCGATTTGGGTTCTGGAGTACTCGTACGTCACCAAGTACCACAAGAGCGGCGTTCTCTACGGCGCGCACAATCAGGGCTACGTCAAGCTCCCCTATTGCTACGCGCTAATCAAGGGCAAGAACCACGTCGCAATGGTCGATGTGGGCTTCAACAACAAGGAATACGGCAAGGTCCTTGGCGACAGGTTCGGGGTCGAGAACTGGCGCACGCCGAAGGAAGTGCTGGCGGGCGTGGGGCTGACGCCAGCCGACGTCGACACGGTGTTCATCAGCCACGCGCATTTCGATCATTTCGGCAATGTCGAGGACTTCCCGAAGGCGACCTTCTACATCCAGGAACGCGAGATCACGAAATGGGTCTGGGCCATGTCGCTGCCCGACCGGCTGCGCTGGATGATGGTCGCCGTCGATCCCGGCGATATCATCCGCGGGGTGGATCTCGCCCGCCAGAAGCGACTCGTCTGCATCGACGGTTCGCTCGAGAATGTCCTTCCGAACATCGACCTGCACGTCGCCTATGACAGCCACACTTACGGCTCGATGTGGGTGCACGTGCGCAACGACGGGAAGGCTCAATCGAGCGACGCCTGGGCGCTCGCTGGCGATCTTGTGTACGTGTTCGAGAATGTCGAGGGACCCGGAGCGGTCGTCGACGTCGATCAGATGTATGTGCCGGTCGGCCTCGCCGTCGGAAGTCAGGAGAATCTCGTGATGGCGACCGAAGCGATGATGAAATCCGTGGGCTATGAGGCGCGCCGCGTCATTGCGGTCCACGAAGAGCGCCTGAAAGACCGCTTCCCGTCCCGGATCACCGCGGACGGGCTGCGGATCAGCGAGATTTGCCTCGCGGACGGCGAAAACTCGCGGGTGCGTTGATGGCCAGCTCCTCTGTAAAAACGGTCGGTATCGTCGGCGCGGGCCTTGTTGGCTCAGCTTGGGCCATTGTCTTCGCGCGCGCAGGCGTCACCGTCCGCGCGTTCGACGCAAGCGAAGACATTCGGCGGACAACGGCTGCGCGGATTCGTGCAAGTCTCGAAGACATGGCGAAAGCCGGCCTCGTGGATGGCGTGGACGCCATTTGCTCGCGCGTGACCGTCGTCGACGACTTGCGCGCCGCGGTCGCCGACGTCGACTACGTTCAAGAATTCAGTGTTCGAGCGCATTCCCGAGAAACGCGAGGTCTCGGAGGCCATCGGCGCCTTGATCCGGGATGACGCGGTCGTCGGAAGTTCGAGCTCCGGCATTCCGGCTTCCGCCTTCACTGAGCATGCGCCGCGGCGAGAGCGGTTTCTCATCGCCCATCCCGTCAACCCTCCGCATCTCGTGCCGCTGGTCGAACTCGTTCCGGCGCCGTGGACCGATCCGGCGATCCTGCCTTGGCTTCGCGCCGTGATGGAGGGGGTCGGCCAGGCGCCGATCGTCGTCAATCGGGAGATCGAAGGGTTTATCCTCAACCGCCTCCAAGGCGTCCTTCTCAAAGAAGCCTGGGCTTTGTTCGAGGAGGGCTATGCTAGCGCCGCCGACATCGACCTCTGTGTCTCGCAGGGGCTCGGCTTGCGCTGGTCGTTCATGGGGCCGTTCGAGACGATCGATTTGAACGCGCCGGGCGGCGTGGACGACTACGCTCGCCGGCTTGGGCCGCTTTACCACTCGATCGCGCAATCACGCTCCAATCCCCGCCCTTGGTCGCCGGAACTGATCGAGCGCGCGAGATCGGAGCGCCGCGCGGCGCTGGCGCATGACAAACTTCCCGAACGGTCGGCGTGGCGAGATAGGCGGCTCATGGCCCTCGTCGCGCATCGCCGCTCGCAACCCTCGGAATAGTGGGAAGAGCGCCGCGCCATGTCCTCTCAGCCTTTGGCGAGCCGCGTGGCTGTCGTAACCGGCGGGGCGGGGGGGATTGGCGCGGCGATCTGTAAGGCGCTGGCGGAAGCCGGCGCCGCTGTCGCCATTGGGTACAATTCATCGGCTGCGAAGGCGGAAGCCGTGCTTGGCGCGTTGCCCGGTAATGGGCACATGGCGTTGCGCATGCCGGTGACCGACACCGCAGCGCTCAAGGACGCGATCGCGGCGGTCGACGAGCGGCACGGCCGACTCGACCTTCTTGTTAACTCACACGGAACGACGCGCTTCGTGCCGCATGGCGATCTCGATGCGCTGGACGATGCGCTCATCAGCCGCATCCTCGACGTCAATGTCCGAGGCGTGATCGCAAGCGTCAAGGCGGCTTTGCCGCTCATGCGGCGAAGCGGAGGCGGGGCGATCGTCAACATTTCCTCGATCGCCGCGGTCACGGCGATGGGCAGCAACATCGCCTATTGCGCCTCGAAGGCCGCGGTCGACAATCTGACCAAAGTCGCTCGCGCGAGCGCTGGCGCCAGACATCCGCGTCGTTTCCGTTTCCCCCGGCCTGGTCGATACCGAGTTCGTGCGGGGCTTGGACCAAAGCTGGCGCGATGAGCAAGCCGGCCGGACGCCGCTGCGCAGACTGGCCGACCCAGAGGAGGTGGCTCGCGCCGTGCTGGCGGCGGCAACAAGCTTGACCTTCACCACCGGGGCGATTTTGTCCGTGGACGGGGGAAGGCCCCTGGCCTGATCCATTCGGCTCCCCCGACAAAGCCCTCGGCCTGCCCAAAACCCGGGGTCGGTCGCGGTTCGTTCCATTTTGACAAGACCTAAACTTCGCTTTGCGATAACAGGGCTCCGACTTCTTCCCGCGGCCCCTCCAGGCGTCGCGTTGAGGCTCATGAATGGTGTGGTTCGTCCTGGCGGGGATGGCGGCTCTGGCCGTTCTCGCCGCTTTATGGCCACTGCTTCGCCCGTCGCCTGCCGCCACAGCGGACGGAGCGGCGAACGAAGCGGCGTTCTATAAGGCGCAACTCGAGGAAATCCGGCGCGACGTCGAGCGCGGGCTCCTGCCGCAAGGGGAGGCCGACAGCGCTCGCGCCGAAGCCGCACGCCGCCTGATCGCGGCGTCCGACACTTCCGAGACGCCCTTGCCGGCCCGGCGCACGCGCCTCGCAGCGGCGGCGCTGATCGCGGTCGGGCTGCCGGCGATCGCGTTTCCGCTCTATGCGCGGCTCGGCCAACCGATGATGCCCGATGAGCCGTTGGCGAGCCGCAAAGTCGCGCCGCAGTCGAATGGCGAGATCGAGGCGGCGGTGGCCGCGGTCGAGGCGCGTCTCACCGCCAAGCCCGACGACGGCAAGGGCTGGGCGGTTATCGCGCCGGTTTACATGCGGCTTGAGCGCTATTCCGACGCCGCGCACGCCTATGCGGAGGCGCTGCGCCTTCTCGGCGAGGACCCCTTGCGGCGTTCTGCTTATGGCGAGGCCCTCACCGCCGCGGCGGGCGGCGTCGTCACCGATGAAGCGAGGCAGGCGTTCGACCGGGCGCTCGCCGAGCAGCACGGACAACCGCAGGCGCGCTACTATGTCGCGCTCGCCGCCGAGCAGGACGGCAAGAAGGCCGACGCCATTCGCGATTACGAGTCGCTCCTCGCGGATTCGCCGCCTGATGCCCCTTGGGTAAGCATGGTGAAGACGCGGCTCGCGGCGCTCAAGGGCGAGCCCGCGCCCGCGACAGACGCCGCCGCCATTCCCGAGGCTGAGCGGCCAATGATCGAGGGCATGGTGTCCAAACTGGCCACGCGGCTCGCCAGCAACGGCGGCGGCGTCGACGAATGGAGCCGCCTTATTCGCGCCTATACCGTGCTGCATGAGGCCGACAAGGCCAAGGCGGCGCTCATGAGCGCCCGCAAGGCGCTCGCGCCGGACGCCAACGCGGTCGCGAGCCTCGACGCGCTGGCGCGCGACCTCGGCCTCGGAGACGCCAATTGACCCGCCGCGGCCGCCGCCTTGCGTTGATCGGTGCAGCCCTCGCCGTCGTCGGCGCAGCGGCTGGCCTTTCGCTTTATGCGCTGAGCGACAGCATCGTGTTCTTTTACAGCCCCTCCGAAGTCGCGCAAAAGGCCGTCGCGCCTGGCGCGCGGCTGCGCATCGGCGGCCTCGTCAAGACGGGCTCGCTCGTCAAGTCCGCCGACCAGAATGTCGCTTTCGTCCTCACTGACGGCGCGCATGATCTGAAAGTCGCCTATCAGGGCCTCTTGCCGGACCTCTTCCGCGAGGGTCAGGGCGTCGTCGCCGAAGGCGTGCTGGAGTTGCCCGGCCAGATGCGGGCCGAGACGATCCTCGCCAAGCACGACGAGCGCTACATGCCGCGCGAGGTGGTCGACGCGCTGAAGAAACAGGGACGCTGGCAGGAAGGAACGACGGCGGCGACGCAATGATTGTCGAGATCGGACATTTCGCCCTTGTGATCGCGCTCGCGGCCGCGGTCATTCAGACCGTCGTTCCCTTCTGGGGCGCGCGTGTCGGCGACGTCGGGCTCATGACGGTTGGGCGCAACGCGGCGGTGATCCAGCTCGCGCTGATCGCGATCGCTTTCGCCGCGCTCGTCAACGCGCATCTCACCTCGGACTTTTCCGTTCTCAACGTCGCCGAGAACTCTAATGTCGCGATGCCAGCGATCTACAAGATCTCCGGCGTCTGGGGAAACCACGAAGGCTCGATGCTCTTGTGGGTTCTTATCCTCGCGATCTTCGGCGCGCTCGTCGCCCTGTTCGGCCGCGCGCTGCCGGTGACGCTTCGCGCCGACGCGCTCGCCGTTCAGGGCCTCATCAGCCTCGCCTTCCTCGCCTTCATTCTCCTGACCTCGAACCCGTTCGAGCGCCTTAGCCCCGCGCCGTTCGAGGGGCGCGACCTCAACCCGATCCTGCAGGACCCCGGCCTCGCGATCCATCCGCCGATGCTCTATCTCGGCTATGTCGGCTTCTCGATTGTCTATTCGTTCGCCGCGGCCGCGTTGATCGAGGGCCGCATCGATGCGGCCTGGGCGCGCTTCGTCCGTCCGTTCACGCTCGTCGCCTGGAGCTTCCTCACGCTCGGCATCGCCGCCGGATCCTTCTGGGCCTATTATACGCTCGGCTGGGGCGGCTTCTGGTTCTGGGACCCGGTCGAGAACGCCTCTCTCATGCCGTGGCTCGCGGGCACCGCCTTTCTTCATTCGGTCGCGGTGATGGAGAAGCGCGACGCCTTGAAGATCTGGACGATCTTTCTCGCCATCCTCGCCTTCTCCTTTTCGCTGCTCGGCACTTTTCTCGTGCGATCGGGCGTGCTTACCTCGGTGCACGCCTTCGCCAACGATCCGCGTCGCGGCGTTTTCATCCTGGCGATTCTGGCGATGTTCATTTGCGGTTCGTTCGCGCTCTTCGCATGGCGCGCCCCGATGCTGAAGCAGGGCGGACTGTTCGCGCCGATCTCCCGCGAGGGAGCCCTTGTCGTCAACAATCTCTTATTGACGACGGCCTGCGCGACCGTGCTGTTCGGCACCCTCTACCCGCTCGCGCTCGAGCAACTGACGGGCGAGAAGATCACCGTCGGCGCGCCCTTCTTCAACCTTACTTGCGGCGCGCTCCTGCTCACCGCGTGTTTCGTCGCGCCGTTCGGCTTCTCGCTCGCCTGGAAACGCGGCGACCTGTTAGGGGTCGTCCAGAGGCTCGCGTTCGCCATCATCGTCGGGGCCGTGGCGGCGATCGTTGGCGCCGCATGGCTCCATAACGCGCCGATCTTCGCGCCGCTCGCCATGGGGCTAGCGATCTTCGTCATCCTCGGCACGCTGATCGAAGTCGTCATGCGCGCGTGGCGGCCGGGACTTACGGCTGGCGTGGCGCTGAAGCGTTCCTTTGGCCTGCCATTGTCCTTCTTCGGGGCTGCGCTCGCCCATCTGGGCTTGGGCGTGACGCTGCTCGGCCTCTCGGGCCTCGGATTCGGCGCCGAGACGATCACGACGCTGCACAAGGGCGTCCCCGCGCAAGTCGGTCCCTATTCGGTCAGTCTCGATTCGGTCGGCGAGCGCGTCGGGCCGAACTACAAGGCGACGGTCGCGTCAGTGACGGTGCGCTCGGGCGACGCGGTCGTCGCTGAGATCGCCCCGGCGCGCCGCCAATTCGCCTCGCGCGAGATGACGACGACCCAAGCGGGTCTCAAGACGCTCAATTTCGGCCAGGTCTATGTCTCGATCGCCGATCCGGCGCCGGACGGCGGCGTGCCTGCGCGGCTCTACTGGAAGCCGCTGGTCACGCTGATCTGGCTTGGCGCCGCCGCCATGGCGTTCGGCGGCGCGCTGTCGCTGGCTGATCGGCGACTTCGCTTCGGCGCAGCCGTCAGGGCGAAGGCGAATGCGCAGCCGCTCGCGCAGCCGGCGGAGTAGACGATGCGTCAGCTTCGCCTGCTACCCCTCGTCCTGAGGAGCCCGCGACGCGGGCGTCTCGAAGGACGCTCCAGAATACTCGGCGACCACTCGACTGTCCTTCGAGACGCGTCGCCTTGGGCGCCGCTCCTCAGGACGAGGTCGTGGAGGCAAAGACTCGCCTGTTTGGGCCTCGGGCTCGCGTGCCTCGCGGGCCCCGCGCTCGCCGTGCAGCCGGACGAAATGATGAAGGACCCGGCTCTGGAGGCGCGCGCTCGCGCGCTTTCGGAAGAGCTGCGCTGCATGGTCTGTCAGAACGAGTTGATCGACGATTCCGAGGCGCCGCTCGCCCGCGACATTCGGCTTCTCATTCGTGAGCGGATCGGCAAAGGCGAGAGCAACGACGCGGTGCGGGCCTATCTGGTGTCGCGCTACGGCGATTTCATCCTCTTAAAACCTCCGTTCAAGCCGGAGACGCTCATCTTGTGGCTGAGCCCGGTGCTGGTTCTCGGCCTCGGCGTGGGCGCCGCGCTCTTCGCCTATCGCCGCGCGCCGAGCGCGACGCCAGGTCTAAGTCCCGAGGAGGAAGCGCGGCTCGCCGCGCTGACTACCGAGGACAGCCGCTAGCGTCCCTCGCGCAGGCGGGAGCTTCGCGTTACCCTGCCCCGCGGTTTCATCGTTGGAAAGGTCAGGCATGCGACCGGCCGGCGCGATCTCTTTCATGGCGCTCGTCGGCGCGCTGAGTTGCGCAGCCGCTCAGTCCTCGCGCGCCAGTTCCTGCGATAAGGAGATCGCGGCGCAAATCCGATTCACTGGAAAGCAGGTCTGCTGGACCTATCACGGCCCCGCGACCTTGTTCATCGGCAAGTTCTCGAACGGGCAGACCATTTCGGCGCGCATGACCGGGGAGGAGACCGACTACGATCCACGCAGCGGCAGCGCCGCGACCGTTGCGCGGCCGCGCGATCCCAATGTCGAGGGGCCTGGCGGATATTTCTATGGGGTCCCGGACGCGCCGGGGGTCATGACCTTCGTCGCGCCGGCGACCGGAACCTATCGCTTCAGCTTCTCGCCTTGCGCGATGTGGGGCGCGCCGGGCGTGGTGAAGATTTGCGCCCGGTGAGGGGTAGCTTCGTCAGCCTTTTTGTAGCGCGCCGCTGAGCCCCATCGTCATGGCCGGGCTTGTCCCGGCCATCCACGCCACGCCGCCCCAGAGACAGTCGATATCTTGTCGATGGCAAAGGCTTAAAGGAACGAACCTTTCCATCGATGCGCTCGCTCGTCGCCTTTCGATGCGCGGAACACAAAGATGGCCGGGACAAGCCCGGCCATGACGGCTTGAGAGCCGTCGCGGATCTTCACGCGTGCATCCGCGCACCTTTGGTGATCTTGTCGACGATCTTCTTGTCGTCGCGCAACGCGAGGCCGACGACGTTCATAGCGTCCGGCGCATATTGCTTGACGGTCGCGCGATTGGCTGCGTCGTGGCCGGTTGAGAACATGTCCTCGATATAGAGCGAGAAGCGGAGACGGCGCTCCATGGCGCGCGCATAGATCGTTTTCAGCGTCTCCCGGTCGGCGCTGAGGACGATCGTCGGCTGGATCAGAAGCGGATTGTAGATGTTGCCGGCGGCGTCCTCGTAAGGCTCGCCGAGAAGGCCAGGGTTCGCGCCGACTACGCCGCTCGTCAGAAAGGCTACTACATTCAGCTTCTGCCACGTCGCGAGATCCTCGCGCACGACGACCGCAATTTTTGTATCGAACATGGGCTCGCTTCTCTCCCTTATTCGCCGCGCGCGCGCCGCGCTCTTTCGCGGTTCACCGTCCGCTCGCGCAACGAATCGTAGATCGGCGGATCCTTGAGCAGAGTGGGTGTCAGCATGGCCATCGCGCAGGCGCCCAGCATGGGCAAGAGCATGGTGACATCCGCCGTCATTTCGGTCGCGAGCACGATGCCGGTCAGCGGCGCGCGCACGATTCCGGTGAAGAGAGCGGCCATTCCCACCACTGCAAATCCTTCCGGCTGAACATTGAGATCCGGAAATGCGAGCTCACAGGCCAATCCGAAGAACAATCCGAATTGCGCGCCGAGCACCAGCAGAGGAGCAAACAATCCGCCGGGCGTTCCGGCCGAATAGGATAGCGCGCCAAGCACAAGCCTTATGAGAAAAACGAGAGGAAGCAGGCCAAGCGTTCCCGCGCCCAGAAGCGTCCGCTGCGTGATCGGATCGCCGCCGCCAACGAGGTCGGGAAGGAACCAGGCGAGCGCTCCGACCAGGGCACCTATGAGCGCTGCGCGCAGTTCGACCGGCCAGACGTCAAGGCGGTCGAGCGTCGCCATCGTCTGCAACAATACGCGGTTATAAATGACCGCCATAACGCCGGCGAGCGCCCCGAGAACGAAGAACAGCGGCCGGATCGCCAAATGCGGCATGACCAGCGCCGGCAGACGGAAGTCCGGGGCGTCGCCCAGAATCGCCCGGGAGACGGAGATTGCGCTCGCCGACGCGCCGAGCGCCGCGATCGCCACCCGCAATTCGAACCGCCGCACCAATTCCTCGAGCACGAAGATTCCGCCGGCGATCGGCGCGTTGAATGCGGTGGCGAGTCCGGCGCCAGCGCCGGCCGCGAGCAACACCCGGCAATCGGGCCAGGTGCGACGAAAGGTTTTGCCCACGAGATGGCCCAAGGTCGCGGCCATATGCACGCTCGGCCCCTCGCGGCCAAGCGCAAGTCCGGCGCCGATCGCAAGCATCCCGCCGATAAACTTCACCGGAATGATGCGAAACCGCGCCTGCGGCAATTGCCCATTGAGCACGGCTTCGACATGCGGGATGCCGCTTCCGACCGCCTGGGGCGCGATGCGGCGAACCAGCGAAGCGGCAGCTCCCGCCGCCGCCGCGCAGCCGAGGACCACCAGCCACAGGCCCTCGGTCCCTTGCATGTGCGCCCGAACGATCAGCGCCTCGCGCAATCGATCCGCCTCATCAAGCACGAGGATGAAGAGGGCGACCCCGCCGCCGGAAATCACGCCGACGATAAGCGCCAGCGCGGTCAGGAGCGTGAGGCTCCCACCCTCCTCTTCCGGTTCGCCCGCGCCTCTCAATTCCGGAATCATTCGCGGCCTCGTTTCGACCGCCGGATGGTGAAAGTCAAAGCTGGGTTGAAACCGCTAGCGCGCTGTTGGGGCTTGGTGCTTTTGTCCTGGTCGCCGCCGCGCGAGGTTATCGATGACCCGATGGTTCAACGAGCGGGCTCACGTTGGAGCCGCGGCCCGGTGCGGAGGTCTGGTTCGGTGAGCGGCGGCGGAAATAGGATCGAGCGGGGCGGGCGATCGAAAGGCGTGCGTATAGGCTCTTATAGCGTCAGCTGTTGTTTCGGGAATTCTGCCGTGAGCCGTCATGGCCGCGCTCGTCGCGCTATCCACGCCCGCCGCGATGTTCTGGATCGCAAAGGGATCGTGTTTCGTATCAGAGGTTTATCCTGAGGGAGCGGTGTTCTCGTGGGTGGCCGGGTCGATCCCCGGATCAAGTCCGGGGACGGCCATGACGCTTCATGACCCGTTTCGCCCTCCTGGGGCCCAAACCCGCGGCGCGAGGGGGTAACGCCATAAGGGCCGGCGTATATATTTGCAAAAACAGAATTAACGTGCTATGATATTCAGGTGAACAGAAACAAATAAATCACGCCGCCTGCCCGACCAGCTTCGGTCGGAAAAAGGGTGGGCGTTCGGGGCGATGGAACACAACCTAAGACGCGAGTTTGGATCCAGGCGAATTTTTTTATTTTTCTGGGTCGTAACCCTTTGAAAAGTCCCGAATTCGGAAAAATAAATGAAAGGAAATGAAAGCAATTTGGCTTCCATTTTCCTTTCGTTTTCTTTCCTCAATTTTCGAGCGTTTCGCGTACTGGTTGCATTTGTGGCCCTCAGAGCTCGTCGCCCGGGGCCTCGTCCTTGGTGTCGTATTTCATGATCAAGGGCGCCTGGGCGAGGGCGAACAGGAGGGTGAGCGGCAGAAACCCGAAGGTCTTGAACTTGACCCAGAGGTCGGTCGTTTGCGTGCGCCAGACGATCTCGTTCAGGACGGCGAGGGCCAGGAAGAAGAAAGCCCAGCGCCAGGTAAGCTTGCGCCACCCCTCGTCGGTGACATGCAGCGCGCCGTCGAACAGGATTTTCAAGAGCGGCTTCTTGAGCCAAAGGCCCACGAACAACGCCGCGCCGAACAGAATATAAAGCGCGGTTGGCTTGATCTTGATCAGCGTCTCGTCATGAAGGACGATGGTCAGCGAACCGAAGATGAGGACGATCACCGCGGTCACGAGCGGCATGATCGGAATGCGCCTCAGCATCACGTAGGACACGACGAGCGTCACCAACACGCCCACCATCAGGACGCCCGTCGCGGCGAAGATGCCGAGCCTCCCATAGACGATGAAGAACAGCGCGAGCGGCCCGAGTTCGAGCGCGAACTTGACTATCGGGTTGAGCGCCTTGCGCGGCGGGGTGGCCGCGGTTTCGGTCGCGGGTGCTCTAGTCGTTGGCGCCGTCATGCGGCCTCTCTATCGATCCCAGCGATCGCATCGGCGAAGTCCCGCGCGGCGAACGGTTCAAGGTCGTCGACGCCCTCGCCGACGCCAATGAAATGGACCGGCAGCGCGAATTTGTCGGCGATCGCAACCAGAATTCCGCCGCGCGCGGTGCCGTCGAGCTTGGTCATCACAAGGCCGGTGACGCCCGCGATGCGGCCGAAAATCTCGACCTGACTCAGCGCGTTCTGCCCGACGGTCGCGTCGAGCACGAGAAGCACGGCATGGGGCGCGTTGGCGTCGACCTTGCGCATGACCCGGATGATCTTCTCGAGTTCGCTCATGAGTTCCGTGCGGTTCTGCAATCGCCCAGCGGTGTCCATAAGCACCACGTCGACATTGAGCTCGCGAGCCTTCGTCAACGCCTCGAAGGCGAGCCCGGCCGCGTCGGCGCCCTGGTCGCGCTCGACAATGGCGGAAAAGGTGCGCCTGGCCCAGATGCGCAATTGCTCGATCGCCGCGGCGCGGAACGTGTCGCCAGCCGCGAGCAGAACCGCCTTGCCCTCGGCCCTGAACTTGGCGGCAAGCTTGCCGATGGTCGTCGTCTTGCCCGAGCCGTTGACGCCGACGACGAGGATCACAAACGGGCGCTTCTCCGGATCGATCGTGAGCGGCCGCGCCACGGGATCGAGCGCGCGCTCGACTTCGTCGGCGAGGATCTGTTTTACTTCGTCCGGACTGACGCCCCGCTCGTATCGTCCGCTACCGACCGCATCGCGAATGCGAGACGCCGCGGCGAGCCCGAGATCGGCCTGGATGAGGACGTCCTCGAGGTCGTCGAGCGAGGCGGCGTCGAGCTTGCGCTTGGTGAAGATGTCGCTCACGCCCCGCGCGATCGTGGTCGACGAGCGCGATAGGCCGGCCCGCAGGCGCTGAAGCCAGCTCTGCTTCGGCGCGGGCGGCGGCGGAACGGCGGTTTCGAGAGACGGAGCTTCAGCCAGTGGTTGGGTTTCGCTTGCGGCAGGCGGCAGCTCCGCTTCGGTCGCGGCCGGTAGCGGCAGCTCATCGACGGGCGTGGTCGCAGCCTCGCCGCCGCCGAGCCAGCGACGCAGCAGGCCGGACTTCGCCTTCTTCTCCTCGTCGTCAACCAACGCTCAAAACCTCTTGACGTCGCCCTATCCACGCGCAGCCAATATTGGCATACCACTTCTCCCCATGACCCCGGAAGAAACGATAGCGCGCCTGCTCTACCGAGACGGGATGATGCTCGTCCTCAATAAACCCGCCGGCGTCGCTGTGCATGCCGGTCCGAAAGGAGGGTCCAGCCTAGAGGACGATTTCGACGCGCTGCGCTTCGGCTTGCCGCGCAAGCCGTCGCTCGCCCACCGCCTAGACCGCGACACCGCGGGCTGCCTGGTGCTCGGACGGCATCACAAGGCCTTAGAGAAGTTGGGGCTGCTATTCAAGCAGGGCAGGATCGGCAAGACCTACTGGGCAATCGTCAACGGGGAGCCAGAGGGCGAGGAGGGAATTGTCGATCTCCCGCTCGGTCGCCTCGACGACAAGATCGGTTGGTGGATGAAGGTCGATCCGAAAGGCCAGAAGTCCGTCACGCATTGGCGCGTCCGGGGGCGCGGGACGTGGCGTGGCGCGCCGATCGCCTGGATCGAGTTCGAGCCCAAGACCGGGCGCACGCATCAATTGCGCGTCCACAGCGCTTCGCAGGGCTGGCCGATTTTCGGCGACCCGATCTATGGCGACCGCGCCGACGTCTCCCTCCAGTTGCTGGCGCGCAAGGTCGTCGTGCCGCTGTCGAATTCGAAGCCGCCGATCGAGGTCGAAGCGCCGGCGCCGCCGCATATGCTGCAGGTGCTGGCCGCGTGTGGATTTGAGGGCGAAGGGTTGTAGGGGTATTCGTCGCCACCCGTAGGTGAGGGGTCAGCCCTTATCTCCGAAAGCCGCGGTGATGTCGTTCATTGTCGGTAGATTAGCGAAGGCGTCGAACCGGCCATTGTCCGCGATATCCTTCGCTGCCCGGATGAACCCGCCCCAGGCGGCGCGGGCGAGCGCTCCACCGACGCTGATGCGCTTGACGCCGAGATCTTCGAGCTGGCGCTTAGTGAAGCCCGGCCACCCGGCGAGCACGTTGACCGGCAGCTTTCCGGCGACGCGCACGACCTCCGAGACCTCAGCCGGCGTCTTGACCATCGGCGCGTAAAGCACGTCGGCGCCAGCTTCCGCGTAAAGGGTAAGGCGGCGCAGCGCCTCGTCGAGCCCTCCGGCCTGGCGCAGGATCGCCTCGCTGCGCGCGGTGAGCAGCACTTTCTCACCGCTCTCGTTGATCGCGGCGCGCGCGGCGCGCAATCGGTCGACGGCTTCGCTGACGCTGTAGAGGGGAGCGGCGGAATTGCCGGTGTAGTCCTCGATCGAGAACCCGGAGACGCCGGCGCCGATGCAAAGCCGCGCGCTCTCGTGAACGCCGTCCGCGTCGGGGGCGAAACCGGCCTCGAAATCGGCGTTGAGCGGCAGATCCGTCGCTTCGGCAAGATCGCGGAGATGGCTCAGCACGAAAGCCCGATCAACAGCGCCGTCGCCCTTTCCTGCAACGAAGGCCATGCCGGCGCTGGTGCTGGCGAGCGCCGGGAACCCAAGCGAGGCGAGATATTTGGCCGAGCCGATGTCG
The DNA here is from genome assembly GCA_963836695.1 of uncultured Alphaproteobacteria bacterium. GTDB lineage: Bacteria > Pseudomonadota > Alphaproteobacteria > Rhizobiales > Beijerinckiaceae > Roseiarcus. The sequence continues at coordinate 27,643 of CAWIKX010000020.1, read as the reverse complement.
AACGGGTTGGGGATTACGAAGCAGCCCGGAGACGCGTGCAACTCTGCGAAACGGGTGCGCTTTGCGGCGATCGTCGGCATTATCCATTCCCTTTCGGCATGAGCTCGGAGAGCCTCAGCTTCTGATGGCCTTTATCATTGAAGTTCTCTGGCGTGAGCCATCGCTCGTACGCCGCTTTGCGCGCCGGCCACTCGCCGTCGAGCGTTGCAAACCAGGCAGTGTCGCGGTTGCGGCCTTTCACGATCATGTGCTGGCGAAAGATTTCCTCGAAGGTGAAGCCGAAGCGCTCCGCCGCGCGGCGCGAGGGCGTGTTGAACGCATTGCACTTCCACTCGTAACGGCGATTGCCGAGTTCCTCGAAGACATAGCGTGCGAATAGATATTGCGCCTCGGTCGCGCCGGCCGTGCGCTGCATCGCCGGCGTGTACATGACGTTGCCGACTTCGATCACGCGATTGGCGGCGTCAACGCGCATCAACGTCTGGTAGCCGACCGCTCGCCCCGAGGCGTTGTCGATCACCGCGAAGAACAGCGGATCGGTCGAGCGAGCCTTGGCCTCGATGTTGGCTCGAAATTCATCGAGGCTCGGATATGGCCCGTCGAACAGCCAGGTCCAAACGGCTTCGCGCGCCGCGTCGCCGTTCGAACCTTCGTAGAGCGCCTCGGCGTGCGCCTGCTGGTCGAGGGGAACGAGCGTGATCCACCGCCCTTCGAGCGTGACCCGCTCCGGCCGCTTCGCGGGATGCGGGTCGACCAGGGGTCCGATGGGCAGGGTTGCCGATACGGTCGTCATGTCGTCATGACCCCAGAGCGCGTCAATTTCGTCTTTCGTCACTTCGCGGGCGTTCGGCCCAGCCGATGCAACGGCCTTCCGCGAAAGGTCTGCTAACCGTTTGCGGAGAGGTCGCGTGCGTTTGCCGTCAGACTCGCCAGCAGCAGGCTTGGTGCTGTTCCTCAATGATTGTCGCGAGGCACACCCATAGTCTGGGCCAGACGCTGGTACTGAACCGCCGGCTTCAGAACCATGCCTTCGTCGAACTGCGCCACCATCTCACGCTGGATCTGCTGCCATGGCGTCTGGCTCTTGGGGAAGGGGAAGCCACCATTTTGGGCAAGGGTTGCGCGGCGTTCGTTCAGTTCGGCCTCCGAGATCAAGATGTTAGCGGTGCCCTTCTTGAGATCGATGCGCACCTGGTCGCCGGTTTTGATCAGCGCCAATCCCCCTCCGGCCGCCGCCTCAGGCGAAGCGTTCAGGATGGAGGGCGAGCCGGAAGTGCCCGACTGCCGTCCGTCGCCGACGCAGGGCAACGCGTGCACGCCTTTCTTAAGGAGCGCCGCGGGTGGTTGCATGTTGACCACTTCGGCGCCGCCCGGATAGCCGATCGGGCCCGTCCCGCGAATGAACAAGATGCTGTGCTCGTCGATCTTAAGCTTCGGGTCGTCGATGCGGTGATGATAGTCCTCAGGTCCTTCGAACACGATCGCCCGACCCTCGAACGCGTCCGGGTCCTTCGGGTTGGACAGGAAGCGGGCGCGGAACTCTGCATCGATCACGCTCGTTTTCATGATCGCGTCGTTGAACAGATTGCCGCTCAGGACAACGAAGCCGGCGTCCTCTTTCAACGGCTTGTCGATCGGCATGATGACGTCGTGATCGTCCGAATGGATTTTGGCGCAGTTTTCGCCCATCGTCTTGCCGTTGACGGTCAGCGCGTTCTCATGGATGAGCTTGCGCTTCATCAATTCATTGACGACCGCCGGAACGCCGCCGGCGCGGTGATATTCTTCGCCAAGATATTTCCCGGCCGGCTGCATGTTCACCAGCAGCGGCACCTTGTGCCCGATCGTCTCCCAATCTTGAATCGACAGAGGCACGCCGATGTGACGGGCGATGGCGTTGATGTGAATCGGCGCGTTAGTCGAGCCGCCAATGGCGCTGTTGACGACGATCGTGTTCTCAAACGCCTCACGCGTCAGGATGTCCGACGGCTTCAGATCCTCCCACACCATTTCGACGATTCGTTGCCCGGTCCGATAGGCGATCTGGCCCCGCTCGCGGTGGGGCGCAGGGATCGCGGCGCAGCCGGGGAGGCTCATGCCGAGCGCTTCCGCGAGCGAGTTCATGGTCGAGGCCGTGCCCATCGTGTTGCAATGGCCGACCGAGGGCGCCGAGGAGGTAACGATCTCCATGAATTCCTCGTAGTCGATCTTGCCTTCGGCAAGGTCGGCGCGCGCCTGCCAGACGACGGTGCCCGAGCCGCTGCGTTGACCGTGGTGCCAGCCGTTGAGCATAGGTCCGCCCGAGAGGACGATTGCGGGGATGTTGACCGTCGCCGCCGCCATGATGCAGGCCGGCGTCGTCTTGTCGCATCCCGTGGTCAGCACGACCCCGTCGATGAAGTAGCCCATCAGGATCTCGACAAGGCCGAGATAGGCGAGGTTGCGATCGAGCGCCGCCGTAGGGCGCTTGCCCGTCTCCTGAATCGGGTGAACCGGAAATTCGAACGCCAACCCTCCCGCCGCGGTGATGCCGTCGCGCACGCGCTTCGCGAGTTCAAGGTGATGGCGATTGCAGGGCGAAAGATCGGAGCCGGTCTGCGCAATGCCGATGATCGGCTTGCCGGAGCGCAATTCGCCTGGCGTCAGGCCGAAATTAAGGTAGCGCTCGATATAAAGCGCAGTCATGCCCGGGTTGTCAGGATTGTCGAACCACTGCCGTGATCGCAACGCGCGCTTGCCGCCGCCGTTCGATTTGGTCTTAGACTTGTCGGCCATTGCTCGCTTGCCTCCCGGGCGCGTCACCATTCATCGCGCCTACGCTGTCACCGCCAGTATGAACCAGGTCGCGCAGCGAATTCAATGTTTGGCTTTTCCCGAGCCAGCTGCCTGTCGTTGCAGACGCTCGTCCGAAAGCGCCTCACATCGCGAGCGGCGACACGCCAAATAGCCAGAGATGCAGGCCCCCGATTAGCAGCGCATAGACGACCAACCCGGCGACGACAGCCCCGACCGTGGCGCCGAGCTGCGGCTCAGGATAGACGACGCCGTTCCGCCGGTCACGGGCGTATGCACTTGCAAGATCCGCGGCCGACCAGACGAGGAAGGCGCCAAACAACAGCAGATCGGCCGCCGATCCGTTGGCGAAGAGATGGCCCAAGCTCCACAACAAAACAGACCATAGCATCGGATGATGGGTGATGACCGCAATATGGCTTCGCTTGAAGAGAAAGCCCGCGAACAGAATGAGCGCGATTAGCATCAAAAGCATGGTTATGTGCCGCGCGCCAGGAAAGGGCGTCCAGAGCTGGGGCGCGTCATAGCGCGCTCGCGCGAATCCCCAGACAATGAGAACGAAGCCGATCGCCGAAATCAACGAATACACGCCTTTCCACGGGCCCTCGCCAAAGCGCGCGATTGCTGTTTCGCGGCCGCTCTCGGAGACGATGCGGGTCGAATGAAGGCCAAGAAAGATGACGAGGCCGAGGACCAAAATCGTCATGGGCAGTCCGCCTTGAGACCGGAGTTGTTCGCCGGGCGTGAAGGTTAGGCGCCCATTGACGACGAAGGCAAGACCGGCGCGCCCTTGCGCCTTTGCCGACGGAGTTGCATTACGCCGGCGCCCGACAGGATGTGCGCAAATGACGTGGTCCGCCGCCCAGTACCTTAAATTCGAACACGAGCGGACCCGCCCGGTGCTCGACCTCGTTCAGCGAATTCCGCTTACTCAAGTCGAGACCGCCGCCGACATCGGCTGCGGTCCGGGCAATTCGACGGAAGTCCTGCGCGAGCGCTATCCGCAAGCGCACATCGTCGGCCTCGACTTGTCCCCCGACATGATTCAAGCGGCGCGCAAGCGTCTTCCCAGCGTGGCCTTCGAGGTCGCTGACATTCGCGAGTGGCGTGCAAAAGAGCCGCTCGACGTCATTCTCGCCAATGCGGTGCTGCAGTGGATTCCGGACCACGAGACGCTCTTGCCAGCGCTCATCGGCAAGCTCAAGCCGGGCGGCGTGCTCGCCGCACAATTGCCGGACAATCTCGACGAGCCCTCGCATCGACTCATGGCCGCGGTCGCTAGCGATGGGCCTTGGGCGTCAAAGCTTAGGAACGCGAGTTTCGCACGCACCGAGCGGCATCTTCCGGACTGGTATTTCCGCCTCCTGCGCGCCCATGCGCCCCATATCGACATCTGGCGCACGACCTACTTTCATTCCCTCGCTGGCGCGCGAGCCATTGTCGAATGGCTAAAGGGAACTGGCCTTCGCCCCTACCTGGACCCGCTCGAGGAAAGCGAGCGGCAAGCTTTCCTTGCGCGCTACGAGGGGAAAATCGCCGAAGCCTATCCCGCTGAGCCGGACGGGACTGTTCTTCTGCCGTTTCCCAGGCTGTTTGTCGTCGCCGCGCGCTGAACCCAATTTGCGCCTCTCCTTCGGAAAAGATAGCGTGAGGGCAGCCAGCGAGGACGCGATGCCCAAATATTTGTTCGAAGCCCGCTACACCTCCGAAGGCGCTATTGGCCTTGCGAAGGAAGGCGGCGCGAGCCGACGGGACGCCGTCAAGAAGCATCTCGACGAGCTCGGCGGGAAACTGGAATTGATGTATTTTGCGTTCGGCGACGTCGATTGTTTCGTCATTGTCGACTTGCCCGACAATGTGAGCGCGGCCGCCCTCTCTCTTGCCGTCAACGAAAGCGGTCTGATCGCGAGCAAGGCGATCGTGCTGTTGACGCCCGAGGAGATGGACCAAGCGGGCAAGAAGAAGGTGCATTTCCGCGGACCCGGCAAAAAGCACCCGGCCTGATCCGCTTCCAACGCGCCCGCGCTTCATGCTATTGGGCCCCCCGTAGCGCCCGTAGCTCAACTGGATAGAGTATCGGTCTTCGAAACCGAGGGTTGGCGGTTCGAACCCGTCCGGGCGCGCCACTCAAACAACTGAAACCACTGAGCTTTCATACCTTCCGATTGACTCGCCCGCGAGTTCGCAAGGGAACGAAAGAGCATCAAGATCCCGCAAAGGCCGTCTAAAGTCCCACGGAAAGTCCCACGTGGTTTGCGATCCGTTCCCGGCGGCCCGGCGGCCGCCTAAGCCGAGTGCCAACGATAGGCAACCAAACACTCCGCAAAAAAGAGGTTAGCGAGCGACGGCAATGCCCGTGGCTTTCATGCACAACGGGTGCCCTAGATAGGTGCCGGTCAGGTTAGCGGCGCGAATCGCAAGGAGATTCTCATGGGAAGTCCATCAAAGGTAGTCTAGTCCTCAGAGTTCCGGAAACCCCACGAGTTTTCGCAGCCCTCGCAATGTGGCGCGAAAATCGCCTATCAGAGCGACAGTGCGAAAATCTCGGGAACCCCTGAAAATGCAGGCGTTTCGACCATGCCTGCCGCCTCCCCTGCGGAGGAACTCGGAGGAACGACAGGAGCCAGCAAGCAGTCGAAAGCGAAGTTGCAAAAGGCGAAGTCCTCAAAAAAGAGCCCGCCAAAACGCACGTCCCCGCCAAACCTGCAATTGCCGCTTTCCCAGGCCCGGAGGGCTACAAGACCGACTGCGCCACTATGACACCCGGCCAGCTTCACGCCGTCTACCCAGGGGAATATCAGTCTTGGAAAGACAGTAAGTCCCGCTGCAAGAAGAAAAATTGGGTATTCGCGAGCGAGTGGGACAATTTCAAAGACTTCCTAGCGAGCATAGGGCCAAAGCCTTCACCCGCTCACCCTCGATCGCATAGACAGCGCGCTTCCCGCATACGGCCCCGGCCTTTGCCAATGGGCGGATAAAATCGCGCAAAACAACAACAAATAGGATAATATCAAGATCAACGCTCCCTTAACTGGTGAAGTGTTTACGGCGCAGAAGCTGGCTAAGCTGCACAAGATCCACGTGAAGACCATCTATAAATGGAAATCTAACTACTACTCTGATTTGGAGATGATCACAGGTAAAAAGTTGAAACCACTGCGTGATATAAGCGTTGCATTAGACGAATTGCTTGCCTCGCTGCCTCCGAAGGGCAAAAAAGGCTCCAATTCGGCAGCTCAAAATTCCGACGTATACGCCTCCGACGTTCCCTGATGAGCTTGAGCCGATCCAAGAGGAATGCGACCATTACCTCGCCACCGGCGAATGAAGTGTAAGTCGCGTTACCAAATTTACCGCGAGTGTTACGACGCTCTCGTCGAGTGGACCAAGCGCTACAATGTTGGTTTGCCCGTTTCCCCCGCACCGCCTGCGGGCAGATACTGGAATCTCCGACTCCCGCCGAGTTTCGGGAAGCCGAACGAGCCCGCGCCTCCCAAACCAAAGACCGTTTCCGACCATGCGGACCTCTATGACGACGGCATCGACAGCCACGATTTTGATCCTGCTGATTGTGTCCCCGATTACGATGAGTAGTTCGCGGTCAGCAGACTTCTCTCTTGCTCCGATCGGAGTCTCATCCTGGCACCGTCGGGGACTCCTCGAACGTCGCGTGGCCTCACCTCGTTGTTTGAAGTTAACTGCAAATCTCATCTTCGCCCCGATCGAGGTCTGGCGCGCCACCCCTCCCCTCCGAGATAGAGCCTCAAAGCTCATAAACGTCCGCCCAGCCGATCCAAGCTTTTCCGCCACCTTTTCCCCCATACTTCGGCGGCATAGGCAGCCACCCTCCCGGCGAGCGCCAGGAACCGAGGGTGCGGGTAAAGCAACTTGCCTAGGCTCAAATCGCCTCGGGTTTTCGTTCTCCTAACGCGGAGACATTGACCGCGTACCGAAGCGCGCTGCCAGGAAGACCAACGACGGCTGGGCGACGAGCCGCAGGGGCCGGTCTCTAGATCTACGCTGTCCCTGGCGTGTCTTCACGCTCTGTCTCCAAGCCTCTTGGGACATTCTCGGGGACAGGGCGATAATGCCCAAGACGACCCGAAAATAAGTCGACAGCGCGAAATGCGGGATTGGCCAGGGACAGGGTTCCTGACGAGCGACGCATCCCGGATACAGAATTGCAGTTAACTGCACGCAATAGCAACTGCAGTCAGCTCACTCGGCGAAATTAACCCAGGCTGAACTTGGGCTCCTCAGAGTAGGCCTGCCACAGGTGCCTAAGCGAGCTCTTTTCGTAGACCTGCCAACTGCCGATTGATTCTGAGAGCGAGAACGCGCAAGCCGGAACACAAATGTAGTGCCGACATCGGCGACTACCGTCGTGGGATCTGGGATCGCCTCGGGGCTCATGAATTAATCAATGATTGTAGGCTACACAGCCGCGAGGGTAAGACCCCCGACAGGCCGCCGCGTCCTTAACGGCGCCAGCGTTAGAGGGGAAGAATCGTTCACGTGCCGCGGCAGTCAGCGGCGCGCCTAGCTCGCAGACCTCGAAGGCCTCGGCATAGGCAATCTTGGCTCCCCGCTCGGCGCCATAGCCGGCGGTAAGCTGGTTGCGAAAGCGGTCCGCGTCGCGGCGTAGGCGCGCTTCCCAATGTTTATGCAAGAAGGAACGGCGTCCACCGGGGTCGTCCGGAACGTCATTCGCGCGCATGTTCCAATTAACGAAGGGGATCCACTCGTACATTTGCGACGCGTGGCTACCCATGGCATCGAGCTTCTGCTCGAGGACCGAAGTTATATCGATCACTACGTCGGGCTGAAACGGATACGGCTTGTGGAATTGATCGCTGACGTACATCGCCACCGGGTCGAACTCGAGGCGCGCAGTGTCCGGGCAGACGTTTGGGACACGCACCATATAGAGGGCATCCTGCACAAGTTGGCTCGTGTAGCGGTGGTCGGGATGGTAATCCCACGGTCGCGGGAATAGCATTAGATCAGGCTTGAATTCCCGAATGATGCGTATGACTTCGTATCGATGCTCGAGGCTGGGCGTCAGCTCGCCATCGTGGTTGTCGAGCACCATCGAATTGGCGCCGCACGCCGCAGCTCCGGCGCGTGCTTCATTACGCCGCCTCTTTGCTAGCGTCGCTCCGCCCAGGGTCTGATGACCCTTGTCGCCGTTCGTTAATGATACCAGAAGCACCCGCCCGCCACGCGCGGCGGTCAGCGCGGCGATGCCGCCGGCATCAATCTCACAATCATCCGGATGCGCTCCAATGATCAGCAGGGCCGGGGGTTCACTCATTGATCTCTCCCTCTACAACGGGTGGATTGATATCAAGAACTCGATGATTCAGCTGCGCGTCTCATTTGATGCTATCACGAGCCGGCCCCAGCCCGAGGGGACGAAGCTTCATAGCGCCTCGTTAGTTGGCTCATCGAACTGGCGCTCTTTTTACACGGGCCCGGCGTCCCGACCCGGCCGAGTCGTCGAAAGCTAACGCAACGGCCATATTGCTCCACGCGTCGTCAACTGTCGCCAGTGGCTTAGCGTGGCCGAGCACCACATCCGCGAGGCGCCCTGCCACACCTCAGTGTCGTAATTGCGCGGGACCCGACCTCTCGCCATAGGCCGAGCGTGCCCCATTGCGGCGGTGTCTCGCAAAGATGTACCCGGTGGGTCACGAGATCGACCCGAACACGCCATTAGCGCACCTACCTCGAACTAACGCTGATACATTGATCCAGCAGCATTAACCAATCGACGCGAAGTTCTCCCGTAACCCTCCGGCCTAGGCCGCGGTCAAGCGGCTTTGTTGCGCAAGAGTTCAGGTCGCCATTTCCCAAGGAGGAGTTCAGCGAGCTGAGTTTGAGGCGTGTCGGCGATTCGGGCTAAAACGTCGGCGAGCCAGGCTTGTAAATTGTCGACGTTATTGAGCTTTGCGGTTTGGATGAGCGTGTACATGAGGCCTCACCACTAAACGAGGCTGCCGGGGCTCGATCTCGACGGTGCGTAGGCGCAGTTTTCCCCTCGGTGCGAGCACCCCTTAACTCTCTGCTTCTTGGCCCCCGCCAAAGACCTGCCTTGGTTTTAAACGCCTCGCCTGAGGCGTCTGGCCTTCATGGCCTCATGGGCCTCCGGCGTTCCGTCGTGGAATGACCCGAACCACTTGTCGAGCGGAACCATGCCATCAGAATAGTTCACCTCGAAATATTTGTGATGCAGGTAATGGGCAAAGTAGGAGGTTTCCATACTAGCCTCCTCGCCAACCACCATTCTGTCGAAACCGGTATGCCCTTGCGCGGGTGCGACGCCTAGACGCGATGCAAGATTGATCATGTGAATGGGATGAGACGGAATGATAAAGAATAGTAGGATACTGGAAAAATATATGATGTGCTCGATCGGGTGCATCGAAAGCCCCGACCAAGGGCCCGGATTAATGTTACGATGATGTAGTTTGTGAGCGCTCCTATATAACGGCGGCCAATGCAGCAAGCGGTGAGCAAAATAAAAACCTACCTCATGGATGAATGGCACAAGAAAGAATACAGCGATGAACCAGATCGGTTTTTCTGAGAATCTAATCAATGGAGCAATATTGTTCGCGTAGGCCCATAATAGAAGTACTTCATAAGCTGTCCATATAGGTACGCCGCTAGCAAGCGTATGAAACATATTATCATATGTCTGATTTTTGAACGTAAACGCCGAAGAATCCTTCTTAGGCCACTGCCGATTGTATTTGAAGGACGTGCCCTGCTTGCGCCAGACATAAAGCCACATATGCCATGCGCCGTAGACCGCGATGGCCAAACCGATGTTGCGAAGCAAAATCAGCCCTGCCCAGTAGAATGAAAACGTCTTCATCGTTGCGAGCGAGGGCGTGAGAAACGCCCAGATCAGTATCGCCGCGACGGCATACAAGACATTCCACGGCAACAAATAACCGGGAAATCCAAAAAACCACTTAAAAAGAGCAGGCGGGTTAGGCGGCCAGTCAAATGCTGGTCCATAACTAACAGGCTTTGTAGGTGCCCAGTAGCCGCTGGCGTCTTCCCTTCCGTACAGTGAGTCATCCATTGCCAGACCCTCGACACTGATCGATGCGACCCATGACGTGACGGAGCAGCTACGCATACCGCCATCGGCCAAGTGTGCTGCTCGTGTTCCACAACCCAAAAGGGATGGTGCCTAATCATAATACAGCAAAACAGACGAATGCAGAGGAGGAACTTTGTTATGTCCAATGCACCCGCATGGACCGATCCGCGGACCGTCGGTCCGTTCGCTCCCTCCGCCTAAAAGGATCGCTGAACGGAACGAGACGCTCGAAGCACGGCCAGCCGATCGGATCATGTACGACGAATACTCCGCACGCGCTCCAACCCCATCGCCAGGAGGATGGCGGAGCCGATCACGATCGGCTGATATGCGGAGGGGACGCTTAGGAAGGAAAGCGCGCTGCGCAATACCGACATGACCGCGACGCCGAGAAGGATGCCCATTGGCGTGACTCCGCTACTGCCGGCGCCAAAGCGAAGGCCCCCGATCACCGCAGCCGCGATGATATCGAGCTCGTAACCGGCGCCTATGTTCACTTCGCCGCTGCCGAGTCGCGCGGTCAGAAGCATGCCTCCGAACGCCGCCAAGATCCCTGCGACTACAAAGGCGATTATCTTGATGCGATCCACCGGCACGCCGGAGAGTCGCACAGCCTCCTCGTTCCCGCCAATCGCATAAATGCGCCATCCAAAGGTCGTCCGAGCCATGATCCAGGAAAGCACAATTGAGAAACCGGCCAGGATCCACACGGGCAGGGGCAGTCCCAACCAGAAGCCGGCGCCAAGATAACGGAGACCCTTGGAGAACCCGCCGACGGGTATTCCATTGGTGAGCGCGTAGACAATCCCGCGCCCGACCAGTCCGGTCGCCAGGGTCACGATCAGGGAATTCAGATTGAGCCCGACGACCAGCGATCCGTTGACAAAGCCATACAGCGCTCCGGTCGCTACGACTACGAGCAAGACAGCTCCATCCGGCAGACCGAGATTCACCGTGCAATAGGCCGCTAGAACCCCCGCCAGTCCCATGCAGGAGCCGACCGATAGGTCGAGTTGCCCCGTTGACAGCACCAGCATCGCGCCGAGGCTCGCTATACCCACGAACGACATCGATCTCGCTTCGAGGGTCAGGCTGCGCACGGTCAGAAAGTCTTCATTTCGTAGCGCGAGCAGCACGCAGAGCGCCACCAGGATAATGGCCGCCGTCACTTCTTTGTATTGGAAGACGCCTCGAACGATCGACGCGGCGGAGCTGTCAGACGAGGGATCATCAATAACCGCCGCGGGGGACATGGCCGCCACCGTAGCGTCAGCGCCACCTCTGTCGTTAGGAGACATTGCTGGCATGCCGCATGATGAGTTCAGGTGTTGCCTCGGTCCGATCAAGGATTGCCATGATGCGGCCCCCGGACATCACCGCGATCCTGTCACTCATCCCCAATACCTCCGGCAAATCCGACGAGATGAACATGATCGCGACACCCTCTTTCGCCAGATCGCCGATCAATTGATAGATGGTAGCCTTGGCTCCGACATCGATGCCCCGCGTCGGCTCGTCGAGGATCAAGACCTTGCTGGAAAGGATCAGCCACCGGCTCAGCACGCATTTCTGCTGATTACCGCCGCTCAGCCCGCCGATGGGCTGGTCGAACGAACGCAAGCGGAGCCCGAGTTTTTCGGCGAAGTGTCGAGTCACCTTATCGACGCGCCGCGATCGAACGATTCCATGATCCGCCAACTTACCAAGCCCGGCAAGGATCATGTTCTCGCGGACCGAGTGCTGGAGAATCAGCGAGTCCTTCTTCCGATCTTCGGGCACAAAACCTATACCTCGGGCGATCGCTTGCACCGGCGAGCGGTTGAGAGCTGACTTTCCGTCAAGGCGGATCTCACCGGCAGTCGGCCGCTCGGCGCCGAAGATAAGGCGCGCCAGATCGGTTCGCCCGGCTCCGACCAACCCTGCAACTCCGAAGATTTCGCCAGGCCTGACCGAAAAAGTCACATCCCTCACCATCCCGCCTGAGAGGCCCAAGACCTCCAGCCGGGGCTTGCGCTCGATCGGCACGGCGAATTTCGGATAGTGCTGGTTCATCGGACGCCCGACCATCATCTCCACGATCGCGGCTTCATTCGCATCCCTCGCCGGAACCCTGCCGACGACGCGGCCATCACGGACTACGACGAAGCGATCTGCGACCTGAAACGCCTCCGGCAGCCGGTGCGTGGTGAAAACGACTGCCATCCCCCGCCGGCTCAGTCCGCGCATCAAGGCGAGAAGGTTGCTGGCGACCTCTTCGGAGAGCGAGGAGGTTGGCTCATCCATGAAGAGCACCTTAGCCTCAAAGGAAACGGCTTTGGCAATTTCGACCAGTTGCTGCTGGCCGACACTCAACTCCGACAAGAGCGTATCTGGCGAAGCCTTCGATCCCACGATCTTCAGGACGCGCCCAGCCTGTTGGCGAAGCGCATTCCGGTCAACAACACCGAAACGACCGCGCGGTCCGGCCACGACCGGCTCGCGGCCGATATAGATATTCTGAGCGACCGTGCGACTCGGCACGAGGTTGAGCTCCTGAAAGATCATCGCTATGCCGAGGGCCTGCGCTTGCCTAACGCTGCCCACGGTGACGGGCCTGCCTTGAAAATCGACGGTGCCCGAATCCGGGCGCGTCGCGCCCGCCAGAATCCGCATCAAGGTCGACTTGCCAGCGCCGTTCTCGCCGATCAGCGCCAGAATCTCCCCTGAGCGCACGTCGAGATCCTCATCCTCCAGCACGACCTGAGAGCCGTACCGCTTGCTGATGGCGCGGGCGCTGAGAATGACGGCCTTGTTCGTCTCACTCATCTTGGATGCTCCCGCGGAGCGGAGGCTGGCGCTACCGGCACTGGTGCAATGACCGGGGAGTAACCTGCGCCCAGCGCGGGCGCAGGCTAGCCGTCCTATTTGCAGTCCGCCGGCGTCACCGTGTGGACGTCCCAGTCGAAGTTCTTCCAGATCTTCTGTGTGAAGTCGGCGGCGGTCACCCTACCCGGCCCACCGTCCTTGGTGATCAGCGTGTTGGCAAAGGCGCAGACGGGGGGGAACTTGACGCCTTTGACGCCAGCCTCATAGGCAAATTGAAGTGGACCAACAGTCAACTGACCGAGGTTCTGGGAAACCTGACCATAAAGATAACCGTCCTCGACGAGCTTCAGCCCGTTCGGGAACGCGTCGACGTTGACCACCGTAAGTTTGCCTTCCTTCGCGCGCGAGACCATTACCGGCAGTGCGGACGGCTCGGCCTGGAACGGCCACAGCGCGGTGACATAGACGCCAGTGATCGACGGATCGGCGCGCAACGAGGATTCGATCGCGTCGATAGCTTTCTGCGTATCCTCGTAGCATGGAATGGTCGGGAGGTACTGCGCTTTCACTCCGAGCTCCTTCAGCTTGTCCTTGAAGCCCTGCTCACGCTCCTGAAGATTCTCCGCACCTGGTGTGCCGGTCACGACAAGGATCTTCTGGGGCCCCTTTCCCTTTGTGGCTTCCGCGTACAGAACCGCCGCATCGGCGCCGAGCGATCGGTTATTCGAGCCGTAGTAAGCAATGCGCTCGCTCTTGGAGCAGTCGCCATCGGCCATAAATACTTTGATGCCCGCGTCGACGGCGTCGTCTACGGCCTGGCACGTGGCCGGACCGAGACTAGATACGATCAGCACGTCGACCTTTTGCGAGACGAAGTTCTCGATCATCGCGACCTGTTTGGCGATGTCGCCGGCCTCCGGGCCGGTGGCCTGATAGTCGACGCCAAGCTCGTCGGCCTTGGCGCGGATCTTCGCATCGATTTCAGGAGGCCACCATGTCGTGGAAAACTTGAAAACGTAGCGGACGACTGGTTTCTTGACTTCAGCCTGTGCCGCATGCGTCAGGATCGCGGTCGAGACGCTTCCCAGAAGCAAAGCGCCTACTGTAAATCGAAAGATTGATACTAGTCTTGAGCTGAACATCGTTCCTCTCCCGGTCACTATTTCATTGTGCAAACGATTATTAGAGAGCTTTGCCAGAAAATCTGATTGCTTATTCACTCCTCCCCTGTTTGGGTGCCTCTAGTCTAGCCAAGCAGACTGACCTTCCGCCGGATGCCGTCAATCGCGATTGCGATCACGATCACGGTGCCGGTCGCCAGCAGCTGCCACATCGCCCCGATCTGCATAAGCACTAGGCCGTTGCGAATAACCGCCATCGCCGCCGTTCCGATGACAACGCCAATGACGCTGCCAGTACCTCCAAAAATCGAGACGCCACCGATCACGGCGGCGGCTATCGCGTCCATCTCATAGCCTATGCCGATACTTTGCTCGGCGACGCCGAGCCGGCAGACCAGGAGAAATCCCGCGAGGCCGCCCATGCCGCCGCAAGAGACAAAGGCCAGGATCCGGGTTCGGTCGACCGGAACTCCCGAAAGGCGCGCAGCCGAGGCATTGCCACCGATCGCAAATAGCTGCCGGCCGAACACCGTCTTGGTGAGAACCCAGCTCCAGGCAAGCGCCACGACCGCGAAGATCAGAACAAGGATGGGAACGCCAAAGACTTTCCCCTCACCAAGCGCGATGAAGTTGGCGGAGAAGCCGCTGAGGTTTCGGTTCTCGGAAATGATGATAATCGACCCGCGGCCGATGTAGCTGGTGGCCAACGTTGCGATGAAGGGATTGAACCTCAGCTTCGCGACGATGAGGCCATTCACGAACCCGAATAGCAATCCAGTGGCGATCGTGGCGGCGAAGATAACCACATCAGGCGTACCGGGGTGGTAGAAGACAATTCGCCCAGCTATCACCGCCGCCAGTCCTATCTCTGCGCCGATCGAGAAGTCGATGTCGCCGGCGGCGAACACGAGCAACATACCAATGGTTGCGATCCCGATCACGGAAAAGCTGTAACAAACCCAGATTAGGTTCTCATTCGTTGCGAATGTCGGTGTTGCGACGAGCAGAAAACCTGACATCACCCCCAGCAAAATCGCCGCGGCGGCCTCAGGCCTTGCTGCCAGTCGGACCAGAAGCGCGTCGCGGGTCGGGCCGACCACGCCCCGCTGGCCGCTCTGTGGCTCTAGACCGGCCGGCAAGACCTTAGACGACGACACAGCTTCGACTCCGCCCATTGTCGGGTGCTTGCACGGTTCGCCAGCCGGCAATTGTGCCGGCCGTCAAGCACGAAATCATTGGAAGCGTTGGAAAGGGCATGCGGTGGTACGGGACCATGTCCGCCATCGGATCACAGCGTCTTCAGCATGCCGCCGTCGACGAAATAGGTCGAGCCGACGCTGTAGGTGGCCTTGTCCGAACAGCTAAGGTAGGGCGCACCCCTGCCGACCAGAATCTGCAGCTTCGCATCGTCCGGCCAGCCCCCGATGGCTCGTTCAAGGCGGCAATGCTTTGCTCGAAAGGAAGGGGCTCGGTGATAGGTGGCTTCAGGTCGACTTTGCCGGGCGAGATCACAGCGATCGCCCGGTCATAGACATTGGCGTAACGGAACACCCGTCTCGATCCGGATCTCCTTCGCCATCGCTGAGACCACGTCGAAGCTGACCGGCCCGACCGGCATGCCTCGTTTAGTCGCCCGCGCAAAATCTCCGCTGCGGCCGCATTGACCCGCGAGCAGCCTAGGAAGACGTCGTAGGCTTCTTCGCCCATGAACCAACGATATAGGATTCGCGCGGATTGTCACGCAGGCCTTTCGCGGCCTTTATCTCCCACGAACCCCCGCGTTGCAGCTCGAAGGACCGCTCCTGGCGCATCGGCACACATCCGCCGCTACTTTTTGACATGCGTCCTGGGTCGATTTGTCGAAGAAACCCGATCTGGGATTGTCGGCGATCGTGGACCCGCGGATAGTCACAGTCACGGTGATCAAAGGCGTCCCGCGCCTTGCCGACGGTACATTGGCCGGGAACACTGTCACTCTCTTACAACAGGTACGCAAGCTCGTTGAGACGGCTGGGCGGTCGACGCCCCAGTTAATCTGGCCGCCCGCGCGCCCGCTCGCTTTTACGGGTGACCGGGTGCGGAGAGCTTTCAGTGGGAGCCCGGCGGATTTCATTGTGACGAACGACGAAGTCGGCGTCGAACGTATTATTTCCGGGGGAAGGAATTCGTGACGTGAGCGCGATCAAGGCGGGGTTTGATCGTTTCTTTAACGCCTTCGCCGCAGTCTCTATGGCGTACGCCGCATGACGTAGCCCGGCTCTCGGCCGCAGCGGCCGAGGGCGGCGCGGCCGCAGTCAAGGTCGACGGCCGAAGGCGGTGAGGGCGGTCGAGGCTCTCTCACCGGGACTAACAGTGCTTGCCGTCAATATCGACATGCACGTCGGCGACGTCCGCATTACGCCAATGGTGGCGCACGCCCGCGCTCTCGTTGAGGTTGGAACCGACGTGATTGAGCTCGAAGTCGACGTGGAGAAGTGCCGGCGGAACGGACAGGATATTTCCAAGCTCATCGGCGACATGATCCGCCTTGGTGTGCCGGTAAAAGCAGGCGTCGGCCGCCCGGAGGACGGCGTTGTCGCGGTTCAAGCGGGCGTGACTTTCGTAAGTTCGTCGACTTCAGGATACACGCCGGAGGTCGAAAAGATGAAACTGCCGGACATCCGCCTGATGGCGGCCCTTATTCGATCGGTAACGGCGCCAGTCATTGCCGAGCGAGGGTATTCGACCCCAACGGACGTGCGTGCGGCATTGGATGCGCGGCGTTGGCGGTTGTTGTGGGGGTCGGCAATCGTAGACCCCGTCTGGCCAACACGTCAGATCGTGAGGATCGTTGACGGTCTCGCGGAAGCTTGAGGCAGTCTTGACCGCGGCGGTCCGGAATGCCGGCTCGCTGTGAGGTGTTGAGACCATTGTTCGGAGCGCAGGTTACCGAAATCTCGCGCGAAGTCGGACGTCTGGAAATCACATCGATTTGTCCGAACTTCTGGGGGGAGCTGAGGGGATTCGAACTGCGACGATAGGGGTCGACGTCGCGCCGTACTATCATTTCCCAGGTCGCGCGAGGATCGGGGGATTTCCCGCGGGGAATGGACTCTCGTCATATCGCATGATGATTCCCATGGCTCTTTCACAACTGGCGGCGCTGGCGCAGTACATTGGGGACCACTCGACGCGAACACGCCGTGCCGTCAGCCTTGAACAGATTGATGTTCGCGGCGCTCGCCCTGAACGTTCGAACGGCTCGGGCACCAACAACGCTGTTACCATCGAGCACCACGGTCATCTGCGGTCCCTCCGCGCCAAGAGTTCCATGTACGATGGTCTCACCGCCGTGCGGCTCTACGATTCTGATCGTCAGGTCGAAGACGATCTCGCCGACGGTCTCGCTGATGTCGTGTGGACGAATCCCAACGGTTACCGTCTGACCGATTATGCTTTTGTCACTATCAACCGGGATGGCGACATCGCCGACACCGTCGATGGCAACCACCACCTCGGACTCTGATATCGCGGTGCACCTTCCCTTCAGAAAATTCATCTGCGGAGCACCGAGGAAGCCCGCGACAAAAAGATTCCTGGGGCGATGATACAAGTCCAAAGGCTGGCCAACCTGCTCGACACGCCCCTTGTTGAGGACGACGATCCGGTCGGCCATTGTCATTGCTTCGACCTGATCATGGGTCACGTAAACCATAGTTGCATTCAGACGTTGGTGGAGGTCGGAGATTTCGATGCGCATTTGCGTCCGTAGTGCCGCATCAAGGTTCGAAAGCGGTTCGTCAAAGAGAAAGACCTGCGGATCACGTACGATCGCCCGGCCGATCGCCACGCGCTGACGTTGGCCACCTGAAAGTTCGGCCGGACGGCGATCGACTAGCGATTCAATATCTAAAATCTTCGCCGCCCTTTGGACATGCTCCCGGATCACCGCCTTTGGGACACCAGCGAGTTTCAGGCCGTATGCCATGTTCGCGAAAACCGTCATATGGGGGTATAGAGCGTAGGTCTGAAAGACCATTGCAATGCCACGTTTTGCTGGCGGCAGGCCGGATACGTCGCGGCCACCGATTAGCACGGCGCCGCTTGTGGGCTCTTCCAGGCCGGCCACGATTCGAAGAAGCGTCGACTTTCCGCACCCCGATGGGCCAACAAACACGATGAATTCACCGCGGGCAAAGGCGAGGTCGATATCGGAAAGCACCTCAGTGCGTCCGAATGACTTGCAAACGTTCCTCAGTGTGAGGTCGGCCATGGGCGGTCCCGTGCCGTCACTTGATGGCCCCTGTGGTCAATCCGGCGATCAGCTGCCGCGCGAAAAGGAGATAGAGGATCACAGTCGGGACGATCGACAGCGTAAGCGCCGCGAGCATCGCGTTCCAATCCTTGAAGTACTGCCCAACGAACTGCTGGGCGCCGAGAATCACCGTCTTTGTTTCATCGGAAGGCGCCAAGATCAGCGGAAACCAAAGGTCGTTCCATACCGGAATCATCGTGAAGACCGCGACGGTTGCGATGGCCGGCCGTATGATTGGAATTACGTGCTCGAACAGAATCCTGTATTCGCCGGCTCCATCGATGCGTGCGGCATTTTTAAGATCAGCGGACACCTGCCGCATGAAGACGCTGAGGATAAGAATCGCGATCGGCAAATTCATAGCGACGTAAACGAGAATTAGGGCCCATAACGTATTGAGTAGCCCGAGCTGCTGGATAAGTCTTAGAATTGCTACGGTTCCAAGTCTAATCGGTATCATTAAGCCAAGCGTAAGGTAGAGGGCCAACCATCTCGAACCTCGAAACTTGAATTCTGTTAATGCATACGCCGCCATCGCGCCAAAGAGCATAATGAGTGTTAGACTAACGATTGTTACCACGGCGCTATTCAGAAAATATCGCGGGAAGTGCGCTTCCGACCACACCGTCTGATAGCCCCGCAAGGAAAATGTGTCGCCCGTTGGCAGCGCTAGCGGCTGAGCAAAAATCGCCTTGCGGTTCTTGATCGAATTCATCGCCACAAGAATGACGGGGAAGATCGCGACCGCCGCATAGGAGAGGAGGGCCGCGTGGACGAACAATATTCTCGATTCGAGCAGCAGCATTCTTCGCACGCGCATCGTTGGCATCCTTTTTCAGAGCTGATAGCTCACGATGCGTCGCTGAACAGCAAACAGGTAGATCGAGACGCCAGCAAGAATCACAAGGAACATCGCCATTGCGACTGCCGCGCCCATATGAATGTCGCCAAGTTGGAGCGTGTTGCCAAAAAAGGTTCGGAAGAGGAATGTGCCGAGAAGGTCGGTCGAAAAGTTCGGGTTGCCGAGAGCGCCCTGCGTTACGAAAATAAGGTCGAATGCATTGAAATTCCCAATGTATGTCAGGATCGAGGCCAACGCGATGGTCGGCATAATGAGCGGGAGCTTGATGTCCCAAAATAGCCGCCAAGCTGCGGCGCCGTCGCAGCGTCCAGCGTCCAGCAACTCATCGGGTATACCGAGGAGCGCGGCATAGATGAGCATCATCGGGATGCCAACGTTCTGCCACACCGAGATCAGCGCGAGGGTGGGCAACGCGGTGGCGTCAAGCCCGAGCCAGGGCCGGAACAAGAAACCAATCCCGAGATGACCGAGTAGACCCGCGGCCACCCCCCAGAGAGGGCTTAAAATGAGTTGCCAGATAAAACCGACGACGGTGACCGAAAGCATCGTCGGCAGGAAAAAAATAGTCCTGTAGAAGCTCTTGAAGCGTAGCCTCGGCGAACTCAAAACGGCGGCGAGCAGAACACCGATCGGATTCTGCACCAACATATGGATCAAGAAGAAAAGCAAATTATTTCGAAGTGCGTTGAAAAACCGGTCCGAGTAGACAGGGTCGGAAAGGAGCTTGATGTAATTTTCCGCTCCAACAAATGAGATCACTCCGCTATCAGTGGCGCCGAGCAGGCTGAGACGAAAGCTCCCGACCAAAGGGTAGATCATGAATAGCGAATAGATCGTCAGGGCCGGAAACAGCAGACTCGCAACTAACCAAGCTCGGCGGTACTGCGAAAGCTTCACATCCGGCTCCGCCCGGCGCGTCAAGAATTGATACCGGGTCGGCGCCGGGTACTTTCCGATCACTCCGCTATTTGGCAGGCTTGTACCATGCGTCGAGATGGTGCTGAATGGCCGCCACCGCCGCTTCGGGACTCATTGTCCCATTTACGACATTGGCGGTTTGCTCATTTAGATCGTCGTCCATACTTGGTTTTCCTCGTGCGAGTACCTGATAGGTGATGCGCACTGAGCCGGCGCATTTGTCACGCCAACTGGCGAATTCGGCGGCAAGCGAGTCCTTGTACGTCACCTTCCAATTGGAGAGAGGGAAGAGTCCTGGAAGCGCATCCGCCAGCAACTGACTGAATTCCTCAGTGCCCGTCCATTCGAGGAATGTCTTGACTTGTGCTGGATGTTTGGTCGCTGCGTTCATCCCTAGGCCAAGATCGGTGTGATCGGTCATGTAGCACTTATCTCCCTCGTGAACGAGCGGCGGAAGAAACGCGCCCATGTCAAAGTCCGCGTCCTTTCGGAAACCCGGAATCTCCCAGGATCCCGAGGGATAGATCGCGGCACGACCGAGAGTGAACTGCGATTGGCTGTCTGAATAACCTTGTGCCTGGTAGCCCGGAGCGAGGTAATTACTCCAGCGGCCCATCGCTTGCATAGGCCCGAGGAATTCCGGATCGGTCAACTTCTTAGTCCCAGCAATCAAAGCGTGCTGACCTTCCGCGCCATGCCAATATTGTGGGCCAATATTCATGTAACCCATCGTGCCGACTGCCCAAGTGTCTTTGGTGCCGATGGCAAGAGGCACGTAGCGACCGTCCTTCTTGATTGAATCGAGCAGTGCGAAGAAATCATCGACAGTCGCGGGCTCCTTTGCGCCCAGTTCTGCAAAGATCTTCTTATTGTAGATAAATCCGTGCAACGAGCCGATCACCGGAACACAAAACGTGTCTGATCCGTCGTCAGTCTGCCAGGCGACCAATCGAGACTGAGGGAAATTCTTTATAGCTGCAAGATCTTTGATCGAGACCAAATATTTATCTTTGTAAAGCGCCAAAGCATTGTCAAATGACCGACAGGAAATGAGATCTCCCGCAGTGCCGCCTTCCAAGCGAACGCGCAATGACGCGTCGTACTGAGTGGGCTCGGTAGGTTTGAACTCAACCTTAATGTCGGGATGCTCCTTCTCGAAGACGGGAAGGATCTTCTGGTTCCAGATTTCCGCGTCTTCTGAGCGCCAACTCTCCATCGTGATTGTCGTGGTTGTTGTTTGAGCGGAAGATGTGACCGCGCCGGAGGCGATCAGGATCCCAGCGACGGCACTACGCTTGATGAAGTAGCTGGAGAAATTCATAACGCCCCTCCCTTTCCGGATCGGCCCACTGCTCCGCGGGGATTATGACAACGTTATCACTCGATTTGTCATTGTGTTTCCTCCCCGTATAGGACCTTTTTGGAGTACCAACCTAACAAACAGAACGCAATGGTCGCGGCGTGAAGTGGCGGCGGTAGTAGCGGATCCTCTCGCGAAGAGAGCTGTCGCGTTCAGCCTTGGCGAGCGGGGCGACGATGTCGGCGAGCGAGCTGAAGTGACGCTGCGGCCGGCTTGGAACAGGCGATCCGCTGAGCAGCAGCGCCCACGTGGACAGCCTCCGCAGCGCCTGCCTAGCGGTCTGCAGCGGCTCGGGCGCCGCCTGCCAACGCTCGAGCGTTGCGTCTGTTAAGTTTAGTTTAAGCGAGTTAGCCATGTTCGAGGACCCGCGAGCTATATCTACCGATCCGCTTGAGGTTAGTGGGACGAACAATGGCCGGGCAGCGACGACGAAGGTGCGGACGACGTCGTCCTTAACTGTCCTTAGCCAGGTTTGGACGGCCGATGCCTATAGTGGGGAAGCGCGAAGCGTCTAGTCGCCCTGACGAAACGATGTAAGCGGAACGTCTTGGCTGCGTCGCATACCGCGACAACCAAAAATTACGATCGTGGAGCTCGCAATTATTTTGCTAACTAGCTGATTTCACAACATATTCTAGATACTGGCAACTGGCACATGAGGTGCGACGCCCGGCATGATCGATCATCCGAAGGAGGGGATAATGACGATGAGCATTGAGGAGCTTTACGACAGAGCGTTGGCCCTGTCCTCAGACGTGGAAGACAAAGTTCCTAGAACTTGGGCGATCGTTGCGCCAGCTGTTGGACCGAGACCCAGCCTTATTTCAGCAGGTCGTGAAGAAGCGCCTCGGACGTCGAAAAGCGTACTATCTGGTCGAGGTCAGCCGGAAGTTCGAGCCCCTGCCGATCAGCCGAGCGAGGCTTAAGAAAATCGGCTGGACGAAGCTTCAAGTCATCGGCCAGCACGTGACGAAGGACAACGTCGAGGAACTCGTCAACCTCGCCGAGCTTGAAGACCAAGCAGCTTGAACGAAAAATGCAGGGCGACAACTCGCTCAAAAACGCTCATTGCGTGCTCATGTACTTCAACCCGGAGCAGTACGCAGAGTTGGAAAAAGCCCTGCTCAAGAACGGGGCCGAGCGATCTGGGCGCGGCATCGTCGGCAAAGAAGAGGCATTGATCAACGCCCTGCGCAAGGCGACGCCGGGACTGGAGAGCGTCCAGCCGCCCAAAGGGAAGGCGGCTCCTGGGCAGTCGGATGGCCTCCAGTAAGCACATTTGAGATGCGGGACGCCGTCTCGAAATCTCGCCGTCGAGGATGTCGGCTTCGGTCTCGTTCATGCGCCGCTGCTGATCGAGGCGATGAACGCGCAGAGGCTGCGCTGGCCGTACAATTCGGAGCGCTGGATGTTCAGCGCGCATGCGGTGCGCCTGCTCACAACGGCGAAAAAGGATCGCACGTCAATGGAACTCGCCGGCTGGGCCGAAGAGACGACCGCAGGCGGCGAGCGATCCGTCAAGATCGAGGACTATCACATCGACATGCATACGAGCCGCGGCGCCGCGATGGGCCGCGGCAAGGAGCATTGGTGGAACGACGGCGCAAAGCTTCTCAACCAGATCGACGGCCTCGATAGCCGATGGAGCGACTATCTCCGCGCGTCCTACCTCAAAAAGCGGTCGGGCTAAAAGCGGGATGACTTTAAGCCGAATCACTTTTGGTTCTCAAATTAGGTGGTTTGTGTTCGCCATGAGTGCCGCGGATAGGAATCTAAATTGGGTAAAGGACTTCAAGAATAACCGCCTGCGGAAGTGATATGGAATTCGTGCGATTGATTCTGAGAGCGAGAACGCGCAAGCCGGAATGCCAAGCTCCGATGCGCCTGCAATTCGATGGTGACAATGGCTCTCGGATTGTAGCGTCGAAGGCGGCTCGCTAAGATGCGTCTAAGCAGCATGCCTGTCCGGTCGAGGCTGCCTTCACTGTCTCTTGAACGCGGGCTGCTATACGCAATTATTGTACGTGGTACGACTCGAGCGATCACGATAGATCGTTTTAACGATCATTTTTTCTCCATGAGGAGATTTCAGGACCGGAATTGACCGAACGCCCTTCTTTTGGTTAAAGCGCACGCTCGTTCAAAAGCGGCGGATGATGATCAAAAATGATCGCTGAGGAGCGCGAGGCAGCCATTTTAGCGCTGCTGCAGGAACGGGGTGTCGTGTCTCTGCAGTCGCTCGTGGAGCGCTGCCGCGGGGTTTCTGCCGTCACGCTGCGACGGGACCTATCGCGGCTCGAGAGCCGAGGGAGGCTTCAGCGCACTCACGGCGGCGCCATCAATGTCAAGTCGCCGGATGCGATCGTTATGTCCGAGCCTGACGAGATGCAGCGCTTATTCGATGGCCTCGTCTTGCCGCCGATCAGCGGGCGATGGGCTCATACGCTGCGCCAGCAGGCGATGCGTCGCGGCATCCCTTTTCTCGCCGAGTCTGCGCCGCAGGTCGGCGGCTTGTATCTTGGCCCGAGGAATTACGCCGCCTCACGCGAGCTCGGAAAGCACGCCGGCAGAGAGCATGGCGACTGGTCGCCGACCGCTGAACTGTTGCTCATCGCCCTGGAAGCGCTTCCCAACACTCGCGAGCGGGTCGAAGGGTTCCTGGCCGGTTTCACGGAAACGTTTCCCGGCCGGCTCATCTCGCATCGCGTCGATGGCCGCGGCATCTTCAAGGAAGCCATGCGGCAGACCAGGGAGGCGTTCCGCACGCGACCGACCGTTGACGTCGTTTTCGGCGTCAACGATCATACGATTCTCGGCGCCCTCGAGGTGGCGCGCCAGCTAGGTGCACCAGTCGCCGGATACTCGGTCGGCGGCGAAGGCGGCGTTCTGTTCGACGAGCTCGCCCGGGGCGGACTGCTGAAGGCAACGCTTGCGCTATTTCCCGAAGTCGTCGGCCGGCTAGCGGTGGACACCATTTGCAGGCGCTTCGCTGGGGAAGAGTGCGGCGATGCGATCATCACGCCAGGCGAGATCCTCGCGCCCGATACGCTCGCTGATTTCTATCGGCGCGAGGGGGACCAGTGGCGCATCCGGCCGGAAGTGCTCGACCGAATGTGCGAAGGGCGGCTCTATTCCGGCCCTTCCGTGGCCGGACGCTCCATTGGTTTCATGCTTCACTACCCTTCGCATGAATGGTACCGAAACCTCGCCTCGGCAATGCGGCAGCGTTGCGCTGAGTTCGGCGTCCGTTTCCTCGTCCGCAACGCGGAGGACGAGGTCGCCGAGCAGTTGCGCGGCATCCGGCGCGTGATCGCTGCGGCGGCGGCCGCTCAAGTGCGGCCACGCGATACGCTCCTCATCGACGGCGGAGAATGCTCTCGCTACTTCGCCGAGGAGCTCAAGAGCGCCGGTCGCGAGGCGACGGTCGTCACCAACTCTCTTGCCGTGCTCGATGCGCTCGTAAGCGTGCCGGGCGTAAAGGTGCTCTTGACCGCAGGCGAGTATCAACCGGCGACGCGCAGCCTTGTTGGGCCGAGCGTTGGCGCGCTCCTCGACACGATCCGCGTCGACAAGGCCTTCGTCTCGCCAGACGGGGTTTCGCCGAGCTTCGGCCTTTCGTTCGAGGACGAGCGAGCCGCACTCGTTTGTCGCCGCTTCTGCGAGGTGGCGCGCGAAGTCATCGCTCTTGCCGATCATAGCGTGGTTGGCCTCGAATCGAACGTCCAAGCCGTTCGGCCAAAGCAATTTCACACGGTCCTCACCGACGCCGGCGCGCTATCGTCTCACCGTTTTGACCTGTTCGCTGCAGGCCTCAGAGTGATCGTCGCGGACGAGGAGGAACCGCCTTTCACGCTCGCAGACGGAAAGCGGACGGTCTCGTGACCAACCAAGGGAGGAAATGAAAATGTCCAGTCGAATGATGCATTCCGCCGCGCTCGCGGCGATGGGCTTGTGGATCATGGCGAGCGCCGCGCACGCCGACCAGACCGTGCTCAGATTCTGGGACAATCAGCAGACCGAATCCGGCCTGTCGCGCTATCAGCAGGAGGCGGTCAAGCGCTTTGAGGCGGAGAACCCCGACGTCAAGGTCGAGGTCACGACAATTCCCTACCCCGAGTACCAGCAGCGGCTCCTGACGGCCGTGCAGGCTGACAATGGCCCCGACGTCTCCACCGTCGACCAGATCTGGAACTCGGCCTTCGCCGAAGCTGGCGCCATTGTGCCGCTCGATGACCTCGCCAAAAAATCGGGCGTGAAAGCCGAGACCTTTTTTCCTGGCGCATGGGAGTCGGCTAATTACAAAGGCAATCTTTGGGGCGTCCCATTCAATGTCGATGTGTGGTTCTTCGCCTTCGTCAACAAGAAGCTGTTCAGCGACGCCGGCGTCGATCCCGCTTCGATCGTTACGTGGGACGGCCTCGAAGCCGCTGCAGAGAAACTGACCGACAAGTCGAAGGGACAGTACGCGATCGGCCTCACCGGCAACAAGAGCGAGTACCCAGTCGTCATGACCAACTCGTTCATCTACTCGAACGGCGGTTCGGTGCTCGACGACAAGGCCAAGTGCGCGCTGACGGGCCCGCCGGCGATTGAAGCGCTCGACTTCTACAAGAAACTGGCCGCCTACGCGCCCGCCGGCATTCTCAACGCCGCCGACGAGCAGATGCGCGAGCTCTTCCTCAACGGCACGCTCGCAATCGAGCTGTGGCCGGCCCTCGAGCAACCGACTCTCGACAAGTCCAAGCTCGACTGGGATCTGCTCGCGGGTTTCGCGCCGAAGGGCAAGAAGCCGGTCGGAACCTACGGCGGCTGGAACCTCGTCCTCTACAAAGGCGCCAAGAACCAGGAGGCAGCCTGGAAGTTCATCCAGTTCATGACCCGGGAAGACGTCAACGGCGCGGTGGTGGACCTCATTCCGGCCAACGTGGCCGCGGCCAAGGCGTTCCTGGAGAAGAGCCGGCGCCACCCTGACGTGATCCTCGATCACCTCGACGACGCCAAGCCGCGACCTCTTTCGCCGCGCTATCTCGAGGTCTCCGAAATTCAGCAGAACATGGTGCAGAAAATTCTTTCCGGCACGCCGACTGCCGAAGCCGCGAAGGAAGCCTGCGCCGCCATCGATGCGCTCCACTAGAACAGAGAGGCGGGCGGCCAACCGCGCCGCTCGCCTCTGGGCCTTAAATCCATGACAGCAGCAGCGGCTTCTCCGTCGCTTCCGCGCGGCGCTCCCGCGCCCGTGACCCGCCGTTGGCGGCGTAAGGTCGACCGCTGGATGGCCTATGGCTTCATGGCGCCGGCCGCGATCCTCGTCGCCGCGCTCATGTACTGGCCGATGATCGATACTTTTCGCGAGAGCCTCTACACGACGACGTTCATCAACCCCAAGCCGAACTTCATCGGACTGCAAGCCTACCGCCAGCTCTTCGGCGACGAGACCTTCTGGCAAGTCGTGCGCAACTCGATCGTATGGACGGCCGGGGTCGTGTTCCTGCAAAACGTCGGGGGTTTCCTGATCGCGCTCCTGCTCAACCAGCGTCTGCCGTTTCAGGGGGCACTGCGCTCGCTGGTGCTACTTCCCTGGGTGCTGCCGGGAGTGGTGGCCGCAATTCTGTGGCGCTTCATGTACGATCCGCAGCTTGGCCTCGTAAATTCGTTCCTCATCCGCCTGGGTATCATCGGCCAAGGCGTCGGTTGGCTGGCCAATCCGTCGACCGCTATGGCCGCGGTCGTCTTCGCCGCCTTCTGGAAGGGGTTTCCGTTCTCAGCCGTGGTGTTCCTCGCAGCTCTCCAGAATGTCGATCAGGAGCAGGTCGAAGCGGCGGAGATCGATGGCGCTGGCAAGCTCCGCCGCCTGATCGACGTCACGCTCCCGGCGATCTTCCCGGTGGCGATGGTGAACCTGCTCCTGACGACGATCCTGACCTTCAACTATTTCGACATCATCTACGTGCTGACCCGCGGCGGTCCTCTCAATGCAACTGCCATATTTCCCACTCGCATCTACGAGGTCGGCTTCGGTCAATTCCGCTTCGGCGAGGCCGCGGCCTACGGTTCGCTCTCGGTGCTGGTGCTGGTCCTCTTCGTCGGGCTTCTCCTTCTCCTCCAGCGGCGCTCCGTTCGAGCGGCATGATCTGCGAAGACGTTCAACTCTCGCAGCAAGGCGCCGCTCATCGCTTGTCAGGTCGCGATCGCGCTGCTGGTCCTGTTTCCGTTCTTCTGGATGTTCAGCGTCTCGCTGAAGCCGGCAACCGGCCCGTTCGCAAATCCAGCGCGCCTGTGGCCGGAGCACATCACGCTCGACAACTACGTCGCGGCCTTCCGGCCGGAGTTGCGCCGCTACTTCCTCAATAGTGTGATCGTCTCGGGAGCGACGGTG